>NZ_JAAGPI010000014.1 GCF_017104715.1 Burkholderia sp. Ac-20365 | reverse complement strand
CTACGCCGATGATAGTGCGGATTGCCCGTGTGAAAGTAGGTAATCGTCAGGCTCCTTACCCAGACAAGACCCCGCCCTCAAAAGCGGGGTCTTGGCGTTTCTACGGCCGGAAATTAACGGCCGTGCCCAGAACATACGGCTGGCTGCAATGGCCGGCGTATCTGAATTCCCGTGTTGAGTGTTTAATTCTGCTAATCGCATGTCGGTGTTCTTAACCGACGGCGTGGCGATGCAGGCTTCACAGCCCGGTACATTCGCACCCGACATCCAAATCACAACCGGCGATCCAACTAACAACAAACCGCCGGCCGCACGCCTCCTCTTATTGCTTGGCGCGACGCGTAGCGACGCCATCATCGTTTGCATGTAGCGCATCGCTGACCACGGTTTCACGTCCGACTTCACCCAACAACGCGACGTCGCGAGCGATGACTTGCGGCAAATGCCCGCGTAAAAACTCCACCCAGGTCCTCGTCTTTGCATCGATAAATTTGCGCGACGGATACAGCGCGTAAACGTTCATCTTCTGCAGCGTGTACTCCGGCAAAACTCGCACGAGCGAGCCCGATCGCAAGCCGTCGATGGCCGCATACAGCGGCAACATTCCGATCCCCATCCCCTCGCGAATCGCAACGATCAGAGACTCGGCGATATTCACCTGCACCGGCCCATTCACATTCAACACTTCGCTGCCGTTAGGGCCGTCCAGTGTCCATTCACTGGTCGGAAAAGCGGGCGTCTTGAGCAGCAGACAATCGTGATGCAACAGATCGGCAGGCGTTTTCGGTGCATCGTGCGCATGGATATAGGCAGGCGATGCACACAAAATGCTAAACGTCGTCCCAAGCAGCAGCGACACGAGATCAGAGTTCGGCAGCGTCGACGCGCCCACGACGGCCACATCCGCGCTGCCCTCGAACAGATCGGGCATCTGCTGCGACAGCGTCAGCTCGACGGCGACCTCGGGATAAAGCGCGCGATACCGCGAAACAGCGGGCAACACGTAATGCTGCCCAATGCTCGCAAAACTATGCATCCGCAGGACGCCCGAAGGACGCTCATGCGCGCCACTCGCTTCCTCTTCCGCATTATCGATATCGGCAAGAATCTGCTGACATCGCGTCAGATATCTCTCACCCGCAGTCGTCAACGCGAGACGCCGAGTCGAGCGATTCAGCAGTCGCGTCCGCAAATGCGCCTCGAGTTCTGAGACGGCGCGAGACATTGCGCCCGTCGTCGTATTGAGTGACTGCGCGGCGCCCGTAAAACTGCCCGCTTCGACGACGCGTACGAACACGCGCATGTTTTGTAACGTATCCATCAATCCTTCTTGATCGACATCAAACCGTTATTGTCCGCCTGTCGCGGGCCGCCATTGTTGAGGGATCTGGAAGGGACGTTCCCGACGCCTCCCATTAATCCTCGCATCGGTGGCTCCTACAATCGGCGCCTTGAGCTTAGGCATGCGCGGGATAAACCCGCGTATTCCTCCGACCACGACCCGGCGCGGTATTAATCCATGAAACCCCAGCATGCGATCAAGCAAGTGTCGTCCGAGATATTCGGATGGCGTAACGGCATGCTGCGGGCGATCGTCGATGCCAGCAAAGACTGGACGACCACCGACGGCCTCGTCTGGCTCCATCTCTTCAAAACCGTCACTGCTGCGTTGCTCGCGCTGGGTATCGCGATGCTGCTCGAACTGCAGCAGCCGCGCACGGCAATGACGACCGTGTTCGTCCTGATGCAGCCGTTCAGCGGGATGGTGCTCGCAAAGAGCTTTTATCGGATAGTCGGGACATTCGTTGGCATGCTGGCCGCGCTGCTGCTGGGCGCACTGTTCGCGCAGCAGCCCGAGCTCTACATGCTCGGCATCACGGCCTGGATGGGCGTGTGCGTGGCGGCGGCGGTCCGGTATCGGCATTTTCGTTGGTACGGCTTCGTGCTGGCTGGCTATACCGCGGCGTTGATCGGCATTCCGACCGTGATGGAGCCGAACGGACTCTTTCTCGCCGCGTTGACGCGCGCCGCGGAAGTGGCGATCGGCATCCTCTGCTCGGCGGCAGTCAGCGCGCTGATCGTGCCGCGCCGCTCGAGTATCGCGCTACAAAATGCACTGCAATCGAGGCATCTCAATTTTACTGCCTTCGCTGTCAAAGTGCTCGATGGGGCGGTCGAGCGGGGTATGTCCGAGCGCTATTTCTCGGATCTCGTCGATGAAGTGGTGGGCTTCGAGGCGACGCGGGCGTTTGCCGCGTTCGAGGATCCCGGCATGCGTTCGCGAAGTCAGGTGCTTGCAAGGTTGAATCACGAGTTCATGGATGTTTGCGCGCGGCTACATGCATTGCATCAATTGAGAAAGCGTTTACGCGACAACCCGTCCGTCCAGGCCATGCAAGCGACTGCGCCATTTTTCCACGAGCTTTCGCAATTGCTCGGCGCAAGCAGTGAACGTCGCTTCGATTCATCTGACGCCGCTCGCATCGCAATCAGACTCAAAAGCTTCCAGGCGACGCTGCCCGCGAGAATGCGCGCGACACGTCGTCCGCTCGAAACGGACGAGCCACAGTGTCTGCCCGATTTCGACACGGCGGGCGAATTGCTGTATCGCTTCGTCGTCGAGTTCATTCGCTATATCGATACGTATGCGTCGCTGGAAACGAATCACAATCCGGCGCGCGAGCGGCCGCCCGTGCGCTACGTGAGCCGGACCAACGCGTTCGTCGTCGCCTGCACGTTCGCGCGCACGGCGGCCGTCGTCGGCGCGGTTAGCTGGTTCTGGATCGCGACGAACTGGCCGAGCGGCGGCATGGCCGTGATCGGCGCGGCATTGACCTGCGCGCTGACGTCGTCGGCGCCGAACCCGGTCAAGCTCGCGTTGCAAATGAGCGTCGGTGCGGCGTGCGCGACAATCGCGGGCTATGTGGTCACGTGTTATGTGTATCCCGCGATCGATGGCTTTCCGCTGTTATGCGTGATGCTCGCGCCGTTGCTCGCGGCAGGAACCTTCTTTGCGTCCCGCGCGAAAACAGCCGGGTACGGCGTCGGCTTCACGGTGTTTTTCTGCCTGCTCGCGGCGCCCGACAACGTCGTCGTCTACGCGCCGGATCTGCTGATCAACAACGGCATCGCGATTGTCGTATCGATGCTCGTGACGGCCGTCGGCGCGGCGATCGTGTTCCCGGTGCAGATGCCGTGGCTGATCGCGCGTATCGAAGGCGATTTGCGCAGCCAGGTCACGCTGGCATGCGCGGCGCCGCTGACGGGCCTCGCGCATCGCTTCCAGTCGAGCACACATGATCTGATGCATCAGTTGCGCATGCTGTTGCCGAAGCGCTCACGGCGGCATCGCAATGCCCTCAGATGGATGCTCGTCACGCTCGAAGTGGGCCACGCGACCATCGATTTGCGTAACGAAATCGAACGCGCCACGTACGCGCACGACGAGCACGCCCGCTGGAAACCATCGCTCGATCGTGTCACGCGCGATCTCGCCCAGCTTTTCGAGCAGCCCGACCGCGCGCATACGGAGCGCACGCAGATCTCGGTGCGTGCGGCGATGCGAGTCGTGCAGCAAGTGCTGGAAGCCGTCCACGCGGATCGCGAGAAGCGTCACGATCAGCAGCGTATCCTCAGCTGCCTGCATTTCATTCGCACGGCCTTGCTCGACAAAAACGCGCCGTTCGACGCGCGTTAGCGCTCCCACCACCGAAGCAGCGCAATCGACGCAATCGGCGCAACAGTCAATTGCACTGGCTCGCATCGCAACGCGTGCGCAATTCACACATACACACAAGTCGACCGCGCCATCTTGTCGCAACGAAGAAGAATGCCTTCCAGCCGACCCTCTTAATCCACGCCGTCCCGAGTCATATATTGGAACCACTGCAAACGCAGTCGTTGAAACAACTGGAGAGATTGAAATGAAAGCGCTGAAGTTGGTCCTGATTGCCTGTTCGTTGTCCGCTGCGGCTCTTGCGCATGCACAGACGGCACCGGCGGACGCAGGCGCGCAGCAGGTGGCTCAAGCGAACGCCGCGCGCGTCGCGCAACCCGAAGCGCAACGTCCCGTCGCGAAACCGGCAAAGAAGGCCAATGAGTGTGTCGGTCCCGTGAGCTACTGCGAGATCTATTTCGGTAGCTGATCAGAGCGACATCGCGCAGTCACGTAAAGCAGTCGAGCGGGACCAGGCGAAATCGAAGCGACAGCCGGACGACGCACACCGACAACAAGACGTGCACTCCGGCTTTCGCGAGGATGACATCGGAGAGACTTTCAATCATGTACGAAGATCGGATTCGTCATGCCGCGTTGCGCGGCAGGATCACCACGGCAGCGCAGGCAGCGCTCTTGATCGAAGACGGCATGCGCGTCGGCGCAAGCGGCTTTACGCGCGCAGGCGACGCGAAGGCGGTGCCGGTTGCGCTGGCCGAGCGCGCGCGCAACGAAGGCAAGCCGCTGCGCATTACCCTGATGACGGGCGCTTCGCTCGGTCATGGCGTCGATAGTCTGCTGACGGATGCCGGCGTGCTCGCGCGCCGTCTGCCGTTCCAGGTCGACAACACGTTGCGCAAGGCGATCAATCGCGGCGATGTGATGTTCGTCGACCAGCACCTGTCCGAAACGGTCGAAATGCTGCGCGCCGGCCAGCTTGGCAAGCTCGATGTGGCGATCATCGAAGCCGTCGCGATTACGGAGACGGGCGGCATCGTGCCGACCACGTCGGTCGGCAATTCGGCCAGCTTCGCGATTCTCGCCGACAAGGTGATTGTCGAAATCAATCTGGCGCAGCCGCTCGCGCTCGAAGGCCTGCACGACATCTGGATTCCTGGCCGCCGTCCGCATCGCGACCCGCTGCCCGTCGTGCGTCCGAGCGATCGCGTCGGTACGACGGCAATCGAGATTCCGCCTGAGAAGATCGCTGCCATCGTCATCACGGACAAGCCCGACAGCCCGTCGACGGCATTGCCCGCCGATGAAGACACGGCGTTGATCGCCGGCCATCTGATCGAGTTCATGCAGCACGAGGTGTCGCATGGACGCATGCCTTCGCCGCTGCCGCCGTTGCAGGCTGGCATTGGCACGATTGCGAACGCGGTGCTGGCTGGTTTCGCCGATTCGCCGTTCGAGCCGTTCACGATCTACTCGGAAGTCCTGCAGGATTCGACCTTCGATCTGATGGATGCCGGCAAGGTCACGTTCGCATCGGGCGCGTCGATCACGTTGACGGAAGAGCGCCAGGCGCAGGTATTCGGCGATCTCGCGCGTTATCGCGACCGGCTCGTGCTGCGTCCGCAGGAAGTCAGCAATCATCCGGAAGTGATTCGCCGGCTCGGTCTGATTGCGCTGAACACGGCGCTCGAGTTCGATATCTACGGCAACGTGAATTCGACGCACGTCGGCGGTACGCACATGATGAATGGCATCGGCGGTTCGGGCGACTTCGCGCGCAATGCGTCGTGCGCGATCTTCGCGACCAAATCGATTGCCAAGGACGGCGCGATTTCGAGCGTCGTGCCGATGGTGCCGCACGTTGATCATAACGAGCACGATGTCGATATCGTCGTGACGGAAATCGGTCTCGCTGATTTGCGCGGACTCGCGCCGCGCGAGCGTGCTTCCGTGATCATCGACAGGTGCGTGCATCCGCTGTATCGCGATCTGCTGCGCGACTACTATCGCGATGCACTGCGCTTCGGTGGTCAGACGCCGCACGTGTTGCGCGAAGCGTTCGCCTGGCACGCGCGTTTTCAGGAAACCGGCTCGATGCTGCCGGAGAAACAGGTCACCGCGTGACCTGCATGAAGGCTGTCACGCGCTGCTGCCCACCAGGCGCAGACGCGTGATTTCCGACGGTGCGCCCAGACGTTTAGGTGGTCCCCAATACCCGGTCCCGCGGCTCGTATAGACCCACAGATTGTCGAGCCGCGACAGACCGGCCACGAACGGCTGTTGCAGCCGCACCGCGAAATTCCACGGAAAGAACTGGCCGCCATGCGTGTGGCCGGACAGTTGCAGCGTAAAGCCGGCATCGGCGGCGGCTTCCGCCGAGCGCGGCTGATGCGCGAGCAGCACCTTGATCAGCACGTCGCCGGGCGCGCCTTCCAGCGCTGCGGCAGGATCGCTCTCGTGCGCGGGATCGAAATGACCCGCCGAATAATCGGTGACGCCCGCGATCACCGCTTGCGCGCCATCGTGCTCGACGACCACATGCTCGTTGAGCAGCACATGCAGGCCGAGCCGTTGAAACTCGGCGATCCACGCATGGGCGCCCGAATAATATTCGTGATTCCCCGTCACCAGATACGCGCCATGCCGCGCGCTCAGGCGCGACAGCGGACGCGTGTGATCCGCGAGATGCTCGACGCTGCCGTCGACGACGTCGCCCGTCACTGCAATCAGATCCGGTTGCAAGCGGTTCACAGCGTCGACGATCGCATCGACATAACCGCGCTTGATGGTCGGCCCGACGTGAATGTCGCTGATCTGCACGATCGTGAAGCCGTCGAGCGCATGCGGCAGGTTTTTGATCGGCACGTCGATCGATACGACACGCGCGCGGCGCCGCGCGTTGAAAAAACCGATGGCCGTCGACAGCAACGCGAGCAGCGGCACGGCAATCGCGCTGTTGATCTCCCAGCGCGCCGGATCGACCGCTTGGGGCGAGGCTGCGTGGATGAGCAGCACGGCGAGCAGCACCAGTTCGCGCGCGAAAGTCAGCACGAGCAGCGACGAAAACAGACCCAGCGCGATCAGCCCCGCCCACGCGAGCCGGTCGCCCAGCGGCTGCCGCTGGAGCGAGCGCGCAACCATGCCGATGGGAATCAGCAGCACGGACAGCACGAGCCACAGCGCGCACAGCCCTTTCACGGCCGTATCGACGGGCAGTTCGGGAATGATCCGGATGCCAACGTACACGTGCAGCAGAATGCCGATGACGATGATCCGGACGAAAAACGATAAGCGGCGCATAGGCGGAAGTGGAGCGCGGATCGCGCGTGGAAGGAGAGTCGCAAGAAGCGTGCGCCGGTTGCAAAGCGGCGGCCAGTCATTCTACAAGCAGTTCCGCGCGCTTGCCGAAGCCGGGCGGACCGACGCATTGCGATGCAGCAAACAGGCGCTGTAAGTTGTTCGTCATGCCGATTAAATGCTTATTAAATGGCTATTGAATTGGGCGCCTGAACGGACTATTCTGAAATCGAGCGTGACTGCCGAAGGCAGGCCTCGCGTCCCGTTTTACCGTGTTTCTTCTGGCGTCCCGGGCGCGCGAGACACTCCTCTGCAAGCGGCAGCTGCGCGCGGTTGATCGCCTGTTAGCTTGCGGTTTGGGGGAGACGAATCATGAAAACGACAAAGTTCGCGCATCGTGAGCATCACATCGGCCATGAAGGCAGTCACGTGATGCTGCCTATGGTCGTGCTGTCGCTGATGGCGCTCGGCGTCTACTACGGCGTCCAGTCCATCGACTTTTCCGAACTGGGGCGCACCGCGCTCTTCTACGTGGTGATGGTGTTCGTCGCGCTGGGCGTGGCCGGCCTGTTCGGCGTGGCCGCGGCCTGGCTGCGCTCGCGCGGCGACGAAGCGGAAGAGGGCTTTTGCTTCGTCGGCGCGCTGGTCGGCGCGATCGTTTTCTACGTCGCGTTGATGGCTACCTGACGCGACGAGCGTCAGACGATTCGTGCCGCTTCGTCGAACGAGAAACGCGGGCTGCGCGGGAACAGCTTCGACGCGTCGCCGTAGCCGAGATTGATCAGGAAATTCGACCGGACCGTCGTGCCCGCGAAGAACTCCGCGTCCACTTTCGACTTGTCGAAGCCGGACATTGCGCCCGTATCGAGACCGAGTGCACGCGCAGCCATGATCAGATAGCCGCCTTGCAGCGTCGAGTTGCGAAACGCGGTGTCGGCGATGGCGGCGTCGTTGCCCGCGAACCAGCTGCGCGCGTCGGCATGCGGGAAGAGCTTCGGCAGATGGTCATAGAACGCCATGTCCATGCCGACGATCACCGTGACCGGCGCGGCCATTGTCTTTTCCAGATTGCCTTCGGACAGCGCGGGACGCAGCCGCGCCTTGCCTTCCGGCGTCTTTACAAAAACGAAACGCGCCGGGCTGGAATTGGCGGAAGTCGGGCCGAGCAGCACGAGATCGATGAGTTGCTGGAGAAGCGCGTCGTCGACGGGCTTCTCCAGCCAGCCGTTGTGCGTGCGGGCGGTGCGAAAGAGTTGGTCGAGAGCGTCGTCGGAAAGAATCATGATGATGTGCTGAATGCGGAAAGTCGAATGAAACCGCAAGCTGCGCGGATGACCCGCAGCAGCGGTGCGGCCGATAATAACCGCTGTTCCCGATAAAAGAGAGGTTTCGTGAGCGCCCGCGTTCACGATCGTAATCCGATGTCCGCTGATCTGTTCGACGATGTGCCGACGCCCGATGTCGCATGGTTTCCCGACTGGCTCACTGCCGATGCCGCAACTGACATGCTGACGCGCGTCGTCGCGGAAGTGTCCTGGCAACAGGACGAGATGTTCACGCCCGCTGGTCGCGTGCCGCTGCCGCGTCTGACCGCGTGGCAAGGCGAACCCGATGCCGTCTATGTGTATTCGGGTATCCGCAATGTGCCGTCGGCGTGGACGCCCGCCGTCGCGCAACTGAAAGCCGCCGTCGAAACGACCTGCGGCGTGCCATTCAATAGCGTCTTGCTCAACCGATATCGCAGCGGCGCCGACAGCATGGGCTGGCACGCGGACCGCGAGCCCGAACTCGGCAAGGAACCCGTGATCGCATCGGTGAGCCTGGGCGCAACGCGTCGCTTCGATTTGCAGCACAACAAGACGCGCGTCGTGCAATCGTATCCGTTGAAAGGCGGCAGCCTGCTCGTGATGCGCGGACGGACGCAGGCGGAGTGGCGGCATCGCGTGCCGAAAGAACCGAAAGTGCAGGGCGAACGTGTGAACCTGACGTTCCGTTTCGTCACGCCCCGACCCTAACCGGGCACGCTCGCGTTACATCTGCACTAAAAGTTTTAAAAAATTTATGCGCATAAGGAATCGGTTTCAACCGGCCGATTCGATGCGCCGCTGGAGCGTCGGCGCGAGGCGTTCGAAGGGCAGTGTGCTTGCAGCGATCGCAGTCACGTCCGGATACTGCTCACGGACAATATCCGTCAGCACCTGTCCAGGCGGCGCTTCGACGAACACCTTCGCACCCATTTCGATCATCACGGTGAGCGCGTCGAACCAGCGCACTGTAAAGCGCATGTTCGTTGCGAGATCGTCGCGCACGGCATCCGCCGTATGCAGCGCGCGGCCGCCTCGATTGCCGATGTAGCCGCTAGATGGCGCCCGAAACGGCACGTTGCGCGCGCAGTCCGTCAGCTCGTCGGCGGCGGCTGCGAGCAGTTCGCAATGCGACGGCACGCTGACCGCGAGCCGCGTCGCCTTGCGTGCGCCTGCCGCCAGCGCGCGTTCGTTGAAGGCGTCGAGTGCCGCGTCCGAACCTGCCACGACAATCTGACGCGGCGCGTTCACGTTGCCGACGTAGACGCGTTTTGCCGCATTGTCTTGGTTTTGAGCATCGGCAAGCCGTTCGATTTCGTGTTCGGTCAGGCCTGCAATCGCGGCGAGCCCATAACCATGCGGATAAGCGTTTTCCATCAGCTCGGCACGCTTGCGCACCATCAGCAGCGCGTCGGCGAATGCGACTGCGCCGCTACTCACGGCGGCTGCATACGCGCCGACCGACAAACCTGCATTCAGCTCCGGCGCAAGACCTTCCGCCGCGAGCGCGCGTTGCATCGCGACGCCCGCGATCAGCAGGCCCGTCTGCACCGCGACCGTCGATTCGAGCGCAGTTTGTGTATCAAGCGTGAGCACATCGAGATTCAGCACGTGCGACGCTTCGTCGAGCGTTGCGTGGATCGCGGCATGCGTGCCCAGGCGATGAAGAAAGCCTTCCGTCTGCGCGCCCTGGCCGGGAAAGAGGTAAGCGAGCATCAGCGTGTCCAGGGATCGGCAACGAGTTGCGGACCGCTCGCATGCCGCGCCATCACGCGCGCTTTGCCCGACGCGTATTCGGCGAGCGCGACGCCGCCTGCGGGCGTTTCGAGTTGCGCGTCGATGCGAATGTCTGCGTGGGTTGCGTGCTCGTCGAGCATGACCTGAATACGTCGCGCTTCGTCGTGTGATAAATAATTCGGCATCCGTATCAACAGATCGAGGTCGCTCGTGGCTGTCGCTGTCGGTTTGCCCGTCGCAAGTTCGAATCCGACGCTTCCAGTCGGTCCCCAGACGAGCGAACCAAGGCACGTTGTGTCGCGGCGCAATGCTTCGAGCGCGACGAACACGGGCAACGTGGCGCGAGTGCTTTCGAGACGCGACGAGTCCAATGCTTCCGGTGCGAACACGGCCTCGATATCGTCATGGCGTGCCCACGTTCCGTACCGCTCATTACGCGCTGCGCCGCGCAACCCAATGGCTAACCATCGCTCTGCCGCCTGCGCCCGTCGCACGACCGCAAACGGCGCACGCGCGAACGCATTGCGAACCCACACCGGTTCGTTGTCGAACGATTCGAGCCGCCGCAAGCGCACGATGTCATGCGCCTGCCAGCGCGAATCGACGACAGCAAGCGTATCGTCCGATGCAAACGGCGCGGCGGCGCAGACACGCATTACGCAGCATCCCACTGTTCCGCGAGCCGCCGACGCACTTCGATCGATGCAGCGCGCGTCTTCTTCGCCGTATCCGACTCGAGCCGCCGCGACAAGCCGCGCGTTGTATCCGAGCGTGCGCCTTGTACCGCTTCAGCCAGCACGCCGCGCACGCTTCCGATCTGCTCCGCAGTGGGCGCATCGGCGTCGACGCCTTCGATCAGCTTGTCGAGCAGCCCCAACTTCGCGAACGACGCCATCGTGTACGACATCGGCGTGATCGTTTCGCCGAGCTTGTCGAGATCTTCGACCGTGCGGCGTGTGACGCGCGCGGCGGCTTCCTTGCCCATCGCGTGCACCATCGTGCCGGGCGCGTCGAGCGCGACGATCCGGTTCGCCTGATAACCGTGCGCGAGGAACGCGCCCGACATCGCCGGGCCGACGATCAGCGCAACGACAGGGTGACCGGCATCGCGTGCAGTTGCATACGCATCGACGGCGGAGGCGCACGCCAGATGAATGCCGAGCGTCTCTTCGCGATAACCGTACGCCTGGCTTTTTACATCGACGATCGCGACGATAGGGCGCTTGTGTTCCGACGACGCATCGCGCGCCACAGCTTCACGCACCGCTTGCGCAAGCTTCCACCCTTGTTCGAGGCCAACCACGTTGTCGCGCGCACGCGGAAAGCGATTGTCGGGATCGGGGACGACCGCGAAGAAGCTCGCGGTCTCGCCGCCGAGCGACGCTTCGCCGGACCAGACGGGCGCGGCCGTCGACGTATCGCCTGCCAGCGCCTTGAACCACCGCATGCCGCGCGTCATTGCCGTATCGCTCATGATTGCTCCTTGCGCGGCGTGGCCGCTTCGTTTGACTTGAACACGTCGCGCATCGTTTCGGGCGTGACGTTCGCGGGATCCATGCGCGCGAGGCGCTCCAGATACGCGCCCACCTGTTCCGTGCGATGCGCCGCCGGCACACCGCGCGCGAAGGTGTCGCGCACAGCGGCGCGCACGCCGTGCGCGTCGTCGTCGACGAGTGTGTCAGCGAGTCCCGTTGCCACGCGCTGTTCGCCGCCGATCATCTGCCACACGCGGCGTCGGTCGCTCGAATCGAGTTCTTCGATACCCGCTTCCTGCTCGATCACTTCAGGGCCGTTCATGCCGAGCCGTCCCTGTTTCGTTGCGATCAGATACGAGCACAATCCAGCCGCGAGCGACATGCCGCCAAAGCAGCCGACCATCCCCGCAATTACGCCGACGACGGGCACGTAACGACGCAGCGCGATGATCGCCGCCTGCATTTCCGCGATCACGGCCAAACCGAGATTCGCTTCCTGAAGCCTCACGCCGCCCGTTTCGAACAGCACGACCGGCCGCACGATCTTGCCGCGCTCGCAGTCGCGCAGCGCGAGTTCGAGCGCCGCGGCAATCTTGCTGCCCGACACCTCGCCGATACTGCCGCCCTGGAACGCCGATTCGATCGCGGCAACCACAGCCGGCTGGCCGTCGATCGTGCCGCGCGCGATCACCGCGCCGTCATCGGCCTGGCAGACGATGCCCTGCAACGGCAGCCACGGCGATTCGATACGGTCGAACGGCCCGAGCAGTTCGCGGAACGTGCCTTCGTCGAGCAGCGCGCGGGCGCGCTCGCGTGCCGTCAGTTCGATGAAACTGTCGCGCAGCACGGGCGTCGACGGCGCGTGTTGAGTCAGTACGGTGCTCATGCGCTGGCTCCTTCGTCTGCCGCTTCGATCGCTTCGGCGAGACGCAGCGCCACCACGCCCGGTGTCGCGCCGAAGTCGTTGATCTCGATCTGCGCGGCCCCGTCGTAGCGCGTGAAGAAACGGTCGAGCACGCTCTTCCAGATGTGTCCGTAACCGTCGACGCTGGTGCGCACCGTCACGGTCGCCTTCATCGCGCCAGCGGGCGAGAGCAGCACTTCGAGATCGCCCGAGCCGACCACGCCCACATGCGCGCGCGTCGTGATGGCGCGTTGCGCCGGATAGTCGAAAGTCATCTGTTCCATCAGTGTTCAGCTCCCGCTGGACGCGCGTTGCGCCAGCTTGTCGATGAAGAGGGTGGCGGCGAGCAGATCGGCTGCGCCGCCAGGGGATGCGTTGAGCGACAGCAGTTCGGCTTCGAGCGCGTCGAGCGCGGCGCGGCCTGCTGCTGTAGATGAACCGCCCGCCTCGAGCACGGCGCGCGCGCCGCGTTGCCCCGCTTGCAGACCGGCGAGACCGGCGCGATGCAGCAGACAGGTGTCGTCCAGCGAGGACATGATCGCGAGCAGCGTATCGACGCGCGCTTCGTTTTCGCCGATGCCTTTGACACGCGCCGCGCGCAATGCCGGCAGGCCGACGCCGATCACATGCGGGAAGCCGTCCTGCGCTTCCTGTCGTGCGCCGCCGACGTTGTAGCGTTGACGTACGCGCTCGCCGTGACTGTCGGCGGGCGCTGCGAAGCGGTCCGGAAAGCAGGCGATCTGCGCAGCGAGTTCGCAGACGCGTGCAGCATGCGAGTGCGTTTGCGCTGGCTCTGCTTCAGCAACCTCGTCGTCGAAAACGATCGCCGCGCCCGCAACCAGCAAGCCGACGATCCAGATCGCACCGCGATGCGCATTGCTGCCGTCCGTTGCGCGCATCATGTCCTGTTCGCCGGCGCGTCCGATCTGCGCGAGTTCCGCGCGCAGCGTCGCCGACGGCATACGTCCACGCGATGCACGCGCCAGCTTGGCGAAAGTCGGCTCCAGTGCGCGTGCGGAACGCAGCATCAGCGGCAGGTCGAGATCGCGATGCGCGCCGCTGCCGCGTCCATCGACGAGCGCGGGTTTCGGCGTCAGTTGCGCTTCTTCGATCAGCGAATCGACGGCGAATTGCGCGAGCTTCGCATCGGACAGCGCGCCGTCGTGACGAAGAAAGCCCCGGGCGTTGGCACGCCCAAACGTGCCCGCATCGAGCGGGATAGCGTAGTGCAAGGCCATCGCATCACCAGCTGCGGAAGCGTGCCGGCGGCGCGTAAAGCCCGCCCGACCACGTGACGAGATCGTCGATGCTGCGCGCCGCGAGCAGCGAACGTTTCGCTTCGCCGCGCCGGATGCCGAGATCTTCCGGATACGCGACGATGCCGCGCCGGCGCAATTCGGCCGTCTTTTCCGGTTTCGCGCGCAAGCCGATCGGCGTCACGCCCGCAACTGCCGCAACCGCCGCGCGCCGTTCTTCGACGCCTTCGGCTTTGTGCAGATGCGCGATGCCTTCTTCCGTGACGACGTGGCTGACATCGTCGCCGTAGATCATCACGGGCGCGATCGGCATGCCGCTCTTCTTGCCGACGGCAACCGCATCCAGTTCATCGACGAACGTCGGCTCGCCGCCTTTCTTGTACGTTTCGGCCATTTGCACGACGAGCTTCTTGCCGCGCGACACGGGGCCTTCATCTTTCAGCAGCTTGAGCCACGCTTCGCTCGAATGACGGCGGCCGCGCGGATCGTGGCCCATGTTCGGCGCGCCGCCGAAGCCCGCAAGGCGCCCGCGTGTCACCGTCGACGAATTCGCATCGCCGTCGATCTGCAGCGTCGAGCCGATGAACAGATCGACGCCATATTGCCCGGCCAGCTGGCACAGCACGCGGTTCGAGCGCAGCGTGCCGTCGTTGCCCGTGAAGAACACGTCGGGGCGTGCCTCGATATACGCTTCCATGCCGACTTCGCTGCCGAAGCAATGCACGCTGTCGACCCAGCCGGATTCGATCGCGGGAATCAGCGTGGGGTGCGGATTGAGCGTCCAGTTGCGGCAGATCTTGCCCTTGAGTCCGAGCGATTCGCCGTAGGTCGGCAGCAGCAGTTCGATCGCGGCGGTATCGAAACCAATACCGTGATTCAGCGACGTGATCCCATACGGCTCGTAGATGCCCTTGATGACCATCATTGCCGTGAGCACCTGCAGATCGCCGATATGGCGCGGATCGCGTGTAAAGAGCGGCTCGACGGCGAACGGGCGATCGGCTTCGACGACTACGTCGACCCACGACGCGGGAATGTCCACGCGCGGCAGTTCATCGACGATCTCGTTGACCTGCACGATCACGATGCCATGCCGGAACGCGGCGGCTTCAGCGATGGTCGGCGTGTCTTCCGTATTCGGGCCAGTGTAGAGATTGCCGTGGCGGTCCGCTTTCTCCGCGCACAGCAGCGCGACGTTCGGCGTCAGGTCGACGAACATGCGCGCATACAGTTCGACGTATGTGTAGATCGCGCCGATTTCGAGCTGGCCGTCTTCGAGCAGTTGCGCAACGCGCAGACTCTGCGGGCCCGCAAACGAGAAATCGACCTTGTGCGCGATGTTCTTTTCGAAGAGCGTCAGATGTTCCGGGCGGCTGATGCTCGAAATCAGCAGATGCACGTCGTGCACTTTCTGCGGATCAACCTTCGCGAACGAGCGCGACAGGAAGTCCGCCTGCTTCTGGTTGTCGCCTTCGAGCGCGACGCGGTCGCCGGGGCGGATCAGCGTTTCCAGCGCATCGACGATGCGGTGCGCGGGCAGGATACCGTCTTCGAGCCAGGGCTCGATCGCGGCGAGCCTGCGTCGCTTCTCGTCGCGTCTGGTGGTCCAGGAGCGCGCCTGCGTTCCCGTTGCTTGTGCCAATTCGAGCTTGGCCGATTCGACTCGCTGATTCATCGGTGCTTCAACTCCCGATCGTGGTTGGAGTGCGTGCCGGCCGACCGCGCTTTCTGCGCGGCGCGGCCGCGGCGGCTTCCGCCAGCGCGCGTTCCGTCAAGAAACGATAGACCAGTTCGCCCGTGCCCAGCAGGTGAGCGGCGATGAGCGACTGGGCGGTGGCGATGTCCTTGTGTTCGACTGCGGCAAGGATGGCCAGGTGTTCGGCATCCGACTCGCCCTTGTAGGCGGGCAAGCCGAATTTCAACCGCAGATAGCGTTCGCCGCGCCGGTGCAGCGCCGCGATCATCTCCGCGAGCTGAGGGCGGTTGGCGGGCGCGTACAGGGCCGTGTGGAACGCTTCGTTGCGCGCCACATAGAGCGCGGGGTCCGGCTCGCGTTCGGCGGCGACGCAGAGCGCGGCCGCTTCGCGCACGGACTCGGGCGTGTGATTCGGAATGGCCAGCGAAATCGCTAGGCTTTCGAGCGCCGAGCGGATCTCGTAGATCTCGCGCGCTTCGGCGGGCGTCAGACGCGCGACGGTCGCGCCCTTGTTCAGCTCGACCTTCACCCAGCCTTCGCTTTCCAGCGCCCGCAGCGCTTCGCGCACGGGAATTGCGCTGACGGAGAAGTGACGCGCAATCGCGTCCTGCCGCAGCGGTGCGCCAGGCTCGAGCGTGCCTTCGACGATGGCCGTGCGCAGTGCCTCCGCGATCACACGCGAGGTACTGGGCCGCGGCTCGTGCGCCGTGGGCAGCAAGGGGACGCGCGGAGCGCTGTCCAGGGGAAAACCATCGGTTGCGTTGCTCATGACATCAAATATTATATATAAAAATGAACAATTTCCAGCGGACAAACCCGGGGTTTTCATAAAGGCACGGCGCCGTAGCAGGTTCTCTCCCGATCATGCGCTGAAACGCGTGCAAGGACGCGGTTGTGCCGTGACGGTCACCCGATCCAACCGTAGTACATGGAGGAGCAGGAGCATGTTGAATTCTTCGATATCGGACCGCGCGGGCGCCGTGCGGCAGAAAACGCCGCTAAACCGGGCACAGATTGCCGGTTTTTGGGGCGCGTGGGCGGGATGGACGCTGGATGGCATGGATTCGTTCATCTATGCACTGGTGCTGACGCCGGCGCTGACTGAACTGCTGCCGCGCTCGGGTTATGCGGCGACACCCGCGAATATCGGGCTGGCCGGTTCGATTCTGTTTGCGCTGTTCCTTGTCGGATGGGGGTTGTCGTTTATCTGGGGGCCGCTTGCGGACCGCTTCGGCCGCACGCGCGTGCTGGCGGGCACGATCTTCGTGTTCGCGATTTTCACGGGTTTGTCGGCGACTGCGCACAACGTGTGGGAGTTGGGCATCTATCGCTTCATTGCGGGCGTGGGCATCGGCGGGGAATGGGCGCTGGCGGGCACCTATGTGGCCGAGTCGTGGCCGGAGGATCGCCGCAAGATGGGCGCGGGCTATCTGCAGACGGGCTATTACGCGGGCTTCTTCCTGGCGGCTGCGCTCAATTACACGGTGGGCGTGCACTTCGGCTGGCGCGCGATGTTCCTGACGGGCGCGGTGCCGGTGTTCGTCGCGATCATGATTCTCACGCGGGTGAAGGAGTCGGACAAATGGCAACGGGCGGAAGCGCGAGATGTGGCGCGCGTTAAGCCGATGCGCGAGATTTTTGGGCCTACGTATCGCCGGCGCACGTGGGTGATGTGTGCCTTGCTGACGATTGCGATTATTGGATTGTGGGCTGGCGCTGTGTATGAACCGTCCGCTGTGATTCAGCTTGCGACGCGTGCGGGGATGGCGAAGCCTGATGCGATCAAGATGGCTTCGATGGCGACGGGATTGCTTTCGATTGGCACGATTCTGGGTTGTCTTGCGTTGCCGCCGCTGGCTGAACGGATTGGTCGCAAGAAGACGCTGGCTGTGTATTTTGCCGGGATGGCGGTAGCGATTATCGGCAGCTTTGGGTGGGCATTTTATTTGCCTAACGGGTTGGCGCCGTTTATTGCCTGGCTGTTTGTGCTTGGGTTCTTTGGTGGGAACTTTGCGTTGTTTAGCTTGTGGTTGCCTGAGCTTTTTGAAACTCGCGTTCGGGCGACTGCGTTTGCTTTCTGTACTTCGTTTGGGCGGTTTGTTGGGGCAGGGGTGAACTTTTTGCTCGGGGCCGCTGTGTTGAGTATGCATACGCTTGGGGTGCCAGTTGCGCTGACGGCGCTTGCTTTTGTTGTTGGGCTTTTGGTTATTCCGTTTGCTAAAGAGACTAAAGGGGAGGTTTTGCCACAGTAGTCGGTGGGGGGCGCGGGGGTGGGTTTGCTTTTGTTGTCGCTGGCATCCGCGATATGTCTTGCCTGCTTCACGCGTTGCCCCTGTGCGGGGCGGCACCTACTTTTCTTTGCCGCGGCAAAGAAAAGTAGGCAAAAGAAAGCCGCTGAACACCGCCAATTCTTGACGTTTGCCCACGGGCCCCCAACGGCCCCGTCCTGTCCACGGCATCTCCCTTCCCGATACCCGCTGCCAACGCTTCGAATTCGCTCATCACCCGCTTCACGCCCCCGCGTCGTCACATACGCGATCAAATCGCTCCCGTTCTATAGCGGCAAACTGTGTGTCGGCTTTCGCGCCGTACGCGCTTCACTCCGGACTGAAAAACACGATCGGTGTCGTAGGGGCGCTGAGGTGTGAAGCACTACGACCTACGCACAGTTTGCCACCTGGGCGGCCGCAATCATTCGCTGCCGTTGGCTGCGCTACGGGTGAGCAAAGTGGGTGAGGCGCCCATTCAAGGCGTTGGCAACGGGCATTGAAAGGCAGAACGCCAATTGAAGCGGAAGACCCGTTGGGGGCCCTCAGGCGGAGGTCAAGAACGGGCGGTGTTAGCCCGCTTTCTTTGCTTACTTTCTTTGCGGCGGCAAAGAAAGTAAGTGCCGCCCCGCACAGGGGCAACGCCTGAACCAGGCAAAACATCACGCGGATGCCAGCGAAAACACAAGCAAACCACCCAGCGTCGCAAGACAAAAAAATCCCTTAATCAACAACTAAACCCGCCGAAGGCGAAAAACCGAAACCAAAGGCCATCCAAGATTCACCCCAAGACTAGCCACAACGATCAACACCATCCCACTCATTTGAGAAACACTCAACGCACGCCCATAAACAACAGCATCAACAAAAATCGCGGTAAGCGGATAAACAAACAGCAAAACAGCAATCACAGGCGTAGTGAGCTTAGGCAGCGCACCATAGATCAGCACATAAGAAAGCCCGGTATGCAACACCCCCATCCCGACCAGCCAGAACCACTGCGTAGAAGAAATATGCTCCGCACCCAAAGGCGCAATAAAAGGCAAACACACAACCCCAACAGCACACTGAGCAAGCGTCAGCAAATGCGGCCGAAGATCGCCAAGACTCTTGGCAATCAACGTCACACTCGCATACAAAACCGAGCCAGCAAGCGCTTCACCGATACCGATCAGATAACTTGTATGCCCCTGCAATGACCCCGCCGCCGCGACGCCCGACGCGAGCACCAACCCGACGAACGCCGTCGCAATCCATCCCAGCCGGTCGACACCAAGCCGCTCGTTGAAAAGCGCCGCGCCCATCAGCACGACCCAGAACGGCTGCACATGAAATACCACCGTCGCCACCGCAATGCTCGTGCGATGAATCGCATCGAAGAACCCGACCCACTGGGTAACCATCAGCACGCCCGACAACGCCGCTAGCAAAACAGTGCGTCGCGTGAAATGGCGGCGTGCAAAGTACCCCTTGAATGCGCAATACGCAGCAAGCGACAAAAACCCAAACAGGCAACGGAAAAACACCAGCGTCAGCGCACCGAGCCGCGCCTCCTCGACGAACACGCCTATCGTGCCCATCAACAGGCCGCCGCCCGCAAGCGTGAGCGCGCCTTGCTGGCTTCGGCTGAGCGACATCGACGACACAGACATGACCGTAAATCCCAGAATCGCATTGAATGGTTTTGAGTATCGACGCGTTGCCTTCACGTGACAAACGAATAAAATTGAGAAATTCCATAAGCCGGATTGATAAATCATGCACCCCGAATTCGATGTGGATCTGCTGCGCACCTTCGTCGCTGTCGTCGAAGCGGGTAGCTTCACGAAGGCGGCCGTGACCGTGCATCGTTCGCAGGCGGCCGTCAGCATGCAGATCAAACGGCTCGAGCGAATGCTCGGCACGACGCTTTTTGCTCGCGATACACGCAATCTGTCGCTCACGCGGCCCGGCAACACGCTGCTCGAATATGCGCGACGGGTGATTGATCTGCATGAAGAAGCATGGTCGGCCATCGTGCGGCCTGAAGTGACGGGGCGCGTCGTGCTGGGCGCGCCGGACGATTACGTGTCGTCTCTGCTGTCGCCCGTGTTGCGGCGCTTCTCGAATCTGTATCCGCATGTGGAGATCGAGATCGTCTGCGCGCAGAGCACCGCGCTCGCGCCCATGCTCGCCGACAACAAAATCGATCTCGCCTTCGTCACGCGCGACCGCAAATTGCGCGGCGAATTCGTGCGCAGCGAACCAATGGTGTGGGTGGGCGCTTCGGAAGATACGTCTGTGCTGAACGTGTCGCCCTTGCCCGTCGGGCTTTACGAGCCCGGCTGCGTTGCGCGTTCGAATACGCTCGCCGCACTCGACCGCGCGCGCATCCGGTATCGCGCCGCGTACAGCAGCGCGAGCCTGAGCGGGCTCGTCGCGACCGTCGATGCTGGCCTGTCAGTGATTGCGCTCGCGCGTTGCAGCGTGCCGTCGCGCCTCGCGATTCTCGGCGCGGAGCATGGACTGCCCGTGATCGAGCCGCTCGATATCGTCGTCGCGCGCAGCGCAAAGTCGGATCGTCCGACCTGCGACTATCTTGCCGCGCAAATGGTGCAGGATCTGTCGATACGTGCGCCAGCCCGTGAAGCCCGCGAAGCGCGCGCGAGGGCGTGATGCTTCGTGCGCATCCTGCGATACGCGGGCGTAAGCGATCGCCGCGTACCGCCGAAGCCGCTGGCCCGTGTCTTGCCACGCGATATCGCGTCTGACGAAAGCGCGAACGCGCGCGGCGTCCGTTTGTCGAACCGACACAAACGGAGTCAGAACGAATCGAGACGATGTCATCCATCGGACACATGACAGGAGGGCAGCCATGAAAACACGCATTCTTTCCGCCACACTATTCGCCACCGGCCTGTTCGTAAGCAGCGCGAGCTTCGCGCAACTGAACCTTCAGCAGTTCGGCATCGGCGGCGGCAATGCTTCGGGTAACGCGGGCGCGGCCGCTTCGTCGGGCGGTGTTGGGCAACTGCTGCAGAACTACGTCGGCGCAAACCAGCAGGTCCTGAGCGGCCAGTCGAGCCTTGCGTCGGCAATGGGGCTGTCGGGCGCGGCGAGCCAGGCGCAGCAGGCATCGGGGCTGTTGAGCGGCGGCACGCCTTCCGTCAGCCAGCTGTCGCAGGTGGGCAACACGCAGCAGTCCCTGTCGCAGACCTTGACGCAGGCGTTCACGAGCCGCGCATCGGACTCGTCGACGCCCGTCGACAAGCAGGCGTTCACCAACGGTCTCACATCGCTCGGGCAGGGCGTAAGCCAGTATTCGAGCCTGCAATCGAGCCTTGGCAGCATCGGACAGATGAATCCGTCGTCGTTGCTGCAGTCGGGCATGAATCCGCAGACGGCGCAGGCCGCGTCGTATATCGCGCAGTCCGCGCCGGGGCAGTTGCAGTCGCTGGCGTCGACGCTGAGCGCGGCCGTGCAGTTCGCGTCGAGCCACGGCATCAGCGTGCCGTCGATCGCAACGTCGGCGCTCAAAGGCTTCTGACAGGCTTCTGACGCGGGGCGCAATGCATTGCAGTGCCTTGCATGCCCGAGCGCATGGCGGCGCGCGATGCGATGATCGCGCGCGTCCGTCTGGCAGCACGCGAATGGGCTTTTGCCGGAAAGGGCATCGCGCACGGCGCGCGTCAATGACGGTACGCTGACGCTCAACCCTACGTCGCGCATACAACCATGACAACCCGCGGGCGACGCGATCGCCGTCGGCCACGCGCTTATCAGGAGCATCGGATGACCAGCACTCTCGATCTCGACCGCTATTTCAGACGCATCGGCTACACGGGGCCGCAGGCCGCGACGCTCGACGTGCTGCGCGAACTGCAGCGCCTGCATCCCTTGTCGATCCCGTTCGAAAACCTCGATCCGCTGACGGGCCGCCGGGTGAATCTCGACTTGCCTGCCGTGGTGGACAAGCTGATCGAGCGGCGGCGCGGCGGCTACTGTTTCGAGCAGAACGGGCTATTTGCGCATGTGCTGATGCAACTCGGCTTCGACGTGACGCCGATGATCGCGCGCGTGCTGTGGGGTCGCGAGCCCGACGCGATCACGCCGCGCACGCACATGCTGCTGCGTGTCACTGTCGACGATCAGCCCTGGATCGCCGATGTCGGCTTTGGCGCCGTTACGCTGACGTCGCCGTTGCGCCTCCAGGCGGGCGTCGCGCAACAGACGACGCACGAACCATTCCGTCTTGCCGATGCATCGCACGGCGCGTTCGATCTCGAAGTGCAGTCGGGAGAAACGTGGCTCAAGACGTACCGTTTCGATCTGCAGCGCGCCGAATGGGTCGACTACGAAGTGTCGAACTGGTACACGTCGACCTATCCCGATTCATTCTTCACGACGAGCCTCGTCGTATGCCGCGTGACGCCGGAAGGGCGGCTTACTTTATTCAACGACTGCCTCACGGCGCGTTCGAAAGATGGCGAAGCGATCGAGCGCCGGATCGAAAGCGCGCACGAGCTTGAAGTCTGCCTGCGCGACACGTTTCTGATTGAGTTGGGCGATATCGACGTGGCTGACATCTACCGGCGCGTGTCGTCGCAAGGTGTGGCTTCATAGGCTGAGCATGATGATTGCGCGGCTCATCGTCCAGACGGTTTTATGGCTTGCGGGGATGGGCGCCGTGCTGTTTGGTGCGGCGGGCACGCTCGCGTGGCCGGGCGCGTGGTGTTATCTGCTTGAAATGGGCGCACTTGGATTGTGGGTGGGTGTGTGGCTTGCGCACCATGATCCCGCCTTGCTGGCGGAGCGGCTGGGTTCGTTTGTGCAACGCGGGCAGGGCATGTGGGACAAGGTGTTCATGGTGTGCGTTGCTATCGCGTGGTGCGGGTGGCTCGTTTTGATGGCATTCGATGCGCGGCGCTTTCACTGGTCGTCGATGCACCCATCGCTGCAGGTTGTGGGCGCAGTTGCTATTCTCGTTAGCATGGTTGCTATACGGGCTGTGTTTCGTGCTAACAGTTATGCCGCGCCTGTTGTGAAGATCATGGCTGAGCGTGGGCATAAGGTAAGTGACAGCGGGCCGTATGCTTATGTGCGGCATCCTATGTATGCGTGGGCGGTTTTGTTTCTTGTTGGGATGCCGTTGTTGCTGGGGTCGTTTTTTGGGCTGGCTTGCGTGCCGGTTCTGGTTGTCGGGTTGGCTTTTCGAGCGGTGCTTGAGGAGAGGATGCTCTGCGAGCAGCTTGAGGGGTATGCTGAGTATGCAGCGCGGGTTAGGTATCGGTTTGTGCCTTATGTGTGGTGATGTTTTTTTTTGTTGTCTGCGACGCTTGGGTGGTTTGCTGGTTTTGGCGCTGGCATCCGCGTGATGTTTTCGTTGTTCAAGCGTTGCCCCTGTGCGGGGCGGCACCTACTTTTCTTTGCCGCGGCAAAGAAAAGTAGGCAAAAGAAAGCCGCTAACACCGCCAGCGCTAATCATCGCCTGAGGGCCCCCAACCGTTCTTATGCTTCAAGCGGCATCACTCCTGTTCATTGCCCGTTGCCAACGCCTTGCATAAACGCACCACCCGCTTCAGTCACCCGTAGCGCCGCAAGCGGCAGCGAATCGTCGATGCCGCCCAGGTGGCAAACTGTGTGTAGGTCGTAGTACTCCACACCTCAACGCTCTTACGACACCAACCTCGCTTTTCAGTCCGGAGTGAAGCGCATACGGCGCGAAAGCCTACACACAGTTTGCCGCTATAGAACGTGGGCAAATTGATCGCGCGTGCGGTGACGCGGGAGTGTGAAGCGGGTGATGAGCCAGTTCGAAGCGTTGGCAACGGGTGGTGACTGAGAAGGTGCCGTTTGAAGTGGAAGAACTGTTGGGGGCCCTCAGGCGGTGGTCAAGAACGGGCGGTGTTAGCCCGCTTTCTTTGCTTACTTTCTTTGCGGCGGCAAAGAAAGTAAGTGCCGCCCCGCACAGGGGCAACGCATGAAGCACCAGTAACAAAACGCGGATGCCAGCGAAAACACCTAGCAAACCAAACCAGCGTCGCAGACACGAAACCCCCTTTTTTCGAGGAACCCCCATGGCAAAGCCAACAATCGCGGACTACCTTGCAAAAACCCTGGCCGCCGCAGGCGTAAAACGCATCTGGGGCGTGACGGGAGACAGCCTCAACGGCCTGGCATTCAGCCTGGACCAGGTCGGCTCCATCCGCTGGATGCACACCCGCCACGAAGAAGCCGCCGCCTTCGCTGCCGGCGCCGATGCCGCCTCGAGCGGCCAGCTCGCCGTCTGCGCGGGCAGTTGCGGCCCCGGCAACCTGCATCTGATCAACGGTCTCTACGACTGCCATCGCAACCAGCAACCCGTACTCGCCATCGCCGCACATATTCCATCGACGGAAATCGGTCTCGGCTACTTCCAGGAAACCCATCCGACGGAAGTCTTCAAGGAATGCAGCCACTTCGCCGAACTGGTCATCAACGCGTCGCAATTCCCGCGCGTGCTGGAACGCGCCATGCGCACGGCCATCGAGCAGCGCGGCGTCGCCGTGATCGTGCTGCCCGGCGATATCGCCCTGAGCGAAGGGCCTTCAACGCCGCCCATATGGAATCCGACCCAGCCGTCCGCGATCCTGCCGCCCGATAGCGAAATCACGCGGCTCGCGACCATGCTCAACGACTGCGAAGCCGTGACGATCATGTGCGGCAGCGGCGTCGCGGGCGCTCACGACGAAGTGGTGAAGCTCGCCGACACGCTCGGCGCGCCCATCGTCCACGCGCTGCGCGGCAAGCAGTTCATCGAATACGACAATCCTTTCGATGTCGGCATGACGGGGCTGATCGGCTTTAGCTCCGGCTACCACGCAATGATGTCGTGCGACGTGCTGCTATTGCTCGGTTGCGACTTTCCTTACAGGCCGTTCTATCCGCCTGAGGCGAAGGTCGTGCAGATCGACTGGAAGGGGTCGCAGCTCGGCAAACGCGCGCCGCTCGCAATGGGCCTCGTCGGCACCGTGAAGGAAACCGTCGCCACGCTGCTGCCGAAGCTCAAGCGCAAGGACGACCGCACGTTCGTCGATATGGCGACCGCGCACTACGAAGAAGCGCGCCGCGATCTCGACGATCTCGCCACGCCGTCCGATCCCGGCGCGTCGATTCATCCGCAATACCTGACGCGCATGATCGACGAAGCGGCCAGCGACGACGCAATCTTCACGGCCGACGTCGGCACGCCGACACTCTGGGCCGCGCGCTATCTGACCATGAACGGCAAGCGGCAATTACATGGCTCGTTCAATCATGGATCGATGGCCAACGCGATGCCGCAAGCGCTCGGCGCGCAGGCGGCGCATCCGGGGCGGCAGGTGGTGTCGCTCTCGGGCGACGGCGGCCTGTCGATGCTGCTCGGCGATCTGCTCACCGCGCGGCAGCTCGATCTCCCCATCAAGGTCGTCGTGTTCAACAACAGCCTGCTTGGGT
Source organism: Burkholderia sp. Ac-20365 (assembly GCF_017104715.1). Lineage (GTDB taxonomy): Bacteria > Pseudomonadota > Gammaproteobacteria > Burkholderiales > Burkholderiaceae > Paraburkholderia. The sequence goes on along the minus strand of NZ_JAAGPI010000014.1, from coordinate 188,712 downwards.
TTGTCTCGATGGAGTTGAAGGCGGGCGGCTATCTCGACACCAACGTCGATCTGAGCAAAACCGATTTTGCGCAGATCGCGAAAGGTGCGGGCATTTTTTCGATCCGCGTCGAGGATTCGGAAGAACTGGAGGGGGCGCTCAAGCAGGCGTTCGCGCATCAGGGACCGGCGCTGGTCGACGTCGTCACCGACAAGCACGAACTCGCGATGCCGCCCACCATCGAACTCGCGCAGGCCAAGGGCTTCAGCCTCTACATGCTGCGCGCGATCCTCAATGGACGCGGTGACGAAATCGTCGAACTGGTGAAGACGAATCTGCGCTAAGCATTGAGCATGTGAAGCGCAAACGTAGAAGGAAAACAGCGCGCCTCGCCAGTCGAAGCGCGCTGCATTGCAATGCAGCAACGGGCTATTGCAGTCCCGCTGCAAAGGTCTATAACAGAAGCAGCAGTGCGGACCTTCTTTGCGCGGCCGACAGTCAAACGATAGAAACCGGCGTTTTCGCGCCGCGCTGCGCCGCCCGACAGACTCGGGGGCTTTGAGCCAATCAATCGCATATACAACAAAGGCACGCTGCGGCGCGGATGGCTGCTGCGCGCGATTTCGCGTTTGCGTGCGTCGCTCGAAACGATGCAGATGCCGCAGGCGTTGATGGGCGTCCGGCGAATCGCAATGCAGACCACGGCGATTCGTCTGCATGGAAGGAGTTCGACATGAAGATCATGATGGCGTTATCCGTGGCGGGCGCACTGCTGATGGCCATGCCCGTCGCGACAATGGCAGATGATGTGGCGCAAAGCAGCGATCCATCCAAGGCCACGATGCAGAACAACGCGAATGCATCGGCCCAGGCGACGACCGATATGTCGTACGGCGGCTCGATGGATACGCGTACTTCGTCGGGCGTGCCGATGATGCATGCGCGCAAATGCTCGACAGGACCTGAATGCAACATCTACTTCGGCAACTGAGCTGAACACCTGCAACAAACATGCACGCGGCGCGCCTTGTGGGCGCGCCGCTTTTCATTCAGCAACCGCTTATGCCTGGTGCTTCGCGTGTGCGCACGATTACTGCTGTGCGTGCTTCGCGGCATCCTCGATCACGGCCGCGACCTGCTGCGGACGTGATTCATAAACCGAGTGGCTCGCGCCCGGAATCACAGTCGTATGGCTATGCGCGCGCTCGTAGTACCAGCGCTCGAGATCGGGATTGATGATCTTGTCGCTGGCCGCAACGATGCCCCAGCTCGGCTTGGTCGTCCATGCCGCCGACGTCAGCGGCTGCGAGAAAACTTTCGCGGCTGTCAGCATTTGCGACTGCGCTTCGAATTTCGCCTGCTGCTGCGGCAGATCCGCAGCAAAATCTTTCGGGAACACGGACGGATTCAGATACGTATAACCGTCGTCCGTCTTTTCGATGGCGCCCGGCTGCTTCGACGTATAGCTGGGCTTGCCCTTGCCGAGCGTGGCTTCATCTTCGCCGACGTTCGGCGCATGCGCGGCGACGTACACGAGACCGACCACGTGCGAATCCTCGCCGGCTTCCGTGATGATCGAGCCGCCGTAGCTGTGGCCGACGAGAATCGTCGGGCCGTCTTGCAGATCGAGCACGCGCTTCGTTGCCGCGACGTCGTCGTCGAGGGAAGTCAACGGTTCCTGCACGAGGCTGACGTGGTAACCGTCTTTGGTGAGGATGTCGTAGACGGGCTTCCAGCCCGAACCGTCCACCCACGCACCGTGAACCAGAACGATATTCCTGACGGGGGCGTGTGCCGGTTGGGCGTCCTGCGCCATCGCGCCTGCAGAGGCGAGAAGACCGGTGGACAACACAAGGGCCGCGGCTACGTGCAACTTACTTTTCACAAGAAACTCCGTAAATCAGAACAGGAAACAGAAAACAGACCAGAGACGGATGCTGGCGAGACCCTGCGGCTGACAGTGGGGCCGCAGGGTCACATGCGCGCCATTTAGCTGCCAAAGAAGATGTTGCAGTAGCTGACCGGGCCGACGCATGCGTTGTTGCCCGACGCTGCACGCGACGACTTGCCCGAGGACGACGTGCCCGTTTGCGCAACACCGCCGACGGCTTCGTTCGTCATCTTCTGGTTGTCCTGCGCGGCGACCTTTGCTTCGGCGGCCTGGATGTCGGCCGGATAGTCGACGTCTTCGCCGCGCGCCGGCTGGTAGCCAGCCTGTTCGACGCGGACGAGATCGGCACGAACCTCAGCGCGCGTGATGGGCGCATTCGATTGCGCGAAGCTCAGAGCGGGGGTGGCGAGTGCACCAGCGGCAACTGCGAGGCAAACAAAAATCTTCTTCATGATGTAACTCCTGAATGGGTGTGTTTAAACGTTCAGTGCATTCATTTGGCGAATCAGATGATTCGGCATCCTGATCGAACTGATTTCAACTCGAACCGGCTGAATGAGCGTGAAACGTCGTTAAAGCTTCTGCATCAACTGCTGTCTGTCGTACGGCTGTCTGGTCTTGTGCTTCGGTGAACCCTGTTTCGATTTCGCTTGCTACATAAGGGCAAACACGACGACTACGAATTTCATTCCCGCCAAGCCAAACTTTTTACTTTTGAAGCACGGGGCCTTGCTGAATCTGCCCCTTCAACAGCTGGCTATCGGATCGGCCAGCAGTGCATGCAATGTAGTGCGAGGCCGCGCCGCACTCCAGCCGTACCTACGCACGAACGAAGACCAACTTTCGTTGCGCTGGCTGAACCTGTGGATGGTGAAAACACTGCCACGCCATGCGCGTGTCTGACGCGATGCCGCTGCGCGGATGAGCGGTTCACGCGGAAGGTTCCCGTCTGCCATACCAACGTATGAGCGCAGCGGGGGCGGCGAAGGTGGGCTTTCAACATTGCAAGGATTGCGTGGTGCATGGCTCCAGGGAGCCAGCGCGGTGCAAAAACGATGCGCCAATCGCCAACTTGTCTAGTCAGCCGCACCAGTATGGCGCAGCTTGCACGGTCTGCGCGCCGACCACCCGAATCCCCTGAGTCCCTTGGCCTAAGGGCTTACCCGAACAATTCAATAATTTTTTGGAAATCCAGTTGCGATCATTTTTGACCTCATGCAGACTTGTCTATACATGTCCGGCACGCGACAAGCGAAGGGACCCGTTCAGACCAAAAGGAGATTCGACGTGAAGGTGAACAAGGCAAGCCGCACAATGTTGTCGAAAGTAGTGATGGGCGCGGTCCTCGGCGCCGTGGCGCTGGCTGGCGCGCCCGCCCAGGCGAAGGAATGGAAGTCCGTGACAATCGCGCTGGAAGGCGGCTACGCACCGTGGAACCTCACGTTGCCGGGCGGCAAGCTCGGCGGCTTCGAGCCGGAACTGGTGGCGAACCTGTGCCAGCGCATCAAGCTGCAGTGCAACCTGGTTGCACAGGACTGGGACGGCATGATCCCGGGCCTGCAGGCAGGCAAGTTCGACGTGTTGATGGACGCGATCTCGATCACGCCGGAGCGCGAAAAGATCATCGCGTTCTCGCGTCCGTACGCAGCCACGCCGGCGACGTTCGCTGTCTCCGATACGAAGATTCTGCCGAAGGCGTCGCCGGGCGCAGCCGTCGTCAAGCTGACAGGCGACCCGAAGACTGACCAGCCGACCGTCGACGCGCTGCGCAAGCAGTTGAAGGGCAAGACGATCGGCATCCAGTCGGGCACGGTCTACACGAAGTTCATCAACGACGGCTTCAAGGACATCTCGACCATCCGCGTGTACAAGACCTCGCCGGAACGTGACCTCGATCTGGCGAACGGCCGCATCGACGCGTCGTTCGACGACGTGACGTACTACGCCGCCAATTCGGACAAGAAGGAATCCGCGCAGATCTCGATGGCCGGCCCGAAGATCGGTGGCCCGATCTGGGGTCCGGGCGAAGGCCTCGCGTTCCGCAAGCAGGACGCCGACCTGAAGGCGAAGTTCGACACGGCCATCGCCGACGCGCTGAAAGACGGCACCGTGAAGAAGCTCTCCGACAAATGGTTCAAGACGGATGTGACGCCTTAAACCACAGTTGTCTGCGCGCGCTGCGATGGCGCGCGTTTGCTGGAACGACCTGTTTCAGTGAAGCAGGTCAATCAACGAAAGCAGGATGAGGAGTAAGCCATGGCTCTGATCGAGACGCTCGGCTTCGGGCAGGAAGGCTGGGGCGGCGTGCTGTTGCTCGCGGCGTTGATGACTGTCGCGTTGACGCTCGCGGCGCTCGCTGTAGGCGCCGTGTTCGGCGCAATCGTCGCGGCTGCGAAGCTGTCGCGCTTTCGCACGGCACGCGTGCTGGGCGATCTGTACACGACGGTGTTTCGAGGCGTGCCCGAACTGCTGGTCATCTATCTGTTCTACTTCGGCGGCTCGACGCTGGTGACGACGGTCGGCCAGTGGTTCGGCGCCGAAGGCTTCGTTGGCGTGCCGCCGTTCGTGATCGGCGCGCTGGCTGTCGGCATGATCTCGGGCGCGTATCAGGCCGAGGTGTATCGCTCGGCGGTGCTCGCGGTATCGAAAGGCGAACTCGAAGCCGCACGTTCGATCGGCATGCCGACCATGGTGATGGCACGCCGCATTCTCATTCCGCAAGTGCTGCGATTCGCGCTGCCGGGCATCGGCAACGTATGGCAGCTGAGCCTCAAGGACTCCGCGCTGATCTCGGTGACGGGTCTTGCTGAACTGCTGCGCGCAAGTCAGATCGCTGCGAGTTCGACGCATCAGTACTTCCTTTTCTTCGTCGTGGGCGGCGCGCTGTATCTGGTGATGACGGGTATCTCGAACCGCGTCTTCAACCGTGCCGAAGCGCACGTGGGCAAATCCTTCCGGCGCAACTTCGCGCGCAACTGACGACGGAGCGCCAACATGTCATTCGATTTCGCCTTTCTGTTCGACACGCTGCGCCAGTTGCTCGCAGCCGTGCCGACTACGCTGGGCCTGTTTTTCGCGTCGCTGGTGCTGGGCGGATTGCTGTCGCTCGTGATCGTCACGATGCGCGTATCGCCGCACTGGCTGCCGAACCGCTTTGCACGTGCGTACATTCTGGTGTTTCGCGGCTCGCCGCTGTTGATCCAGATGTTTCTCGTGTACTACGGCCTTGGTCAGTTCGGCGTGATCCGCGAGAGCTTTATGTGGCCCGTGCTGCGCGAGCCGTATGTGTGCGCGGTGCTGTCGCTCGCACTGTGCACGGCAGGCTACACGGCTGAAATAATTCGCGGCGGTCTGATGGCCGTGCCGGTCGGGCAGATCGAAGCGGGTTATGCGATTGGTCTGTCGGGCTTCGGGCTTCTGCGCCGCATCATCGGTCCGATTGCGATTCGCCAGTGTCTGCCGGCGTATTCGACGGAAGCCGTGCTGCTCGTCAAATCGACGGCGCTCGCAAGCCTCGTTACGGTGTGGGAAGTGACGGGCGTCGCGCAGCAGATCATCCAGCAGACGTACCGCACCACGGAAGTGTTCATCTGCGCCGCGCTGATCTATCTGTTCCTGAACTTCGTTGTCGTGCGTGTGCTCGGACTGCTCGAACGCCGTCTGTCGCGCCATCTGCGCGCGATGCCGTCGAACGCCGCACCGCGCGCGATGCCGCCCGCTACCGAAGCACGTCGTGCCGCTCACTGACGGCTCAATCTGGAGAATCTCATGAACGCTACGGCGCCCGTTGCATTGTCGGTCAAGAACATTCACAAGTCGTTCGGCGACCATCACGTCCTGAAGGGCATTTCGCTCGACGCGCATGAAGGCGACGTCATTTCGATTCTCGGTGCGAGCGGCTCGGGCAAGAGCACGTTTTTGCGCTGCCTGAATCTGTTGGAAACGCCCGACGACGGCAGCGTTGCACTCGCAGGCGAGACACTGAAGATGAAACGCCGCAAGGACGGCAAGCTGCAACCGGACGATCGCAAACAGGTTGATCGCATTCGTTCGCAGCTCGGCATGGTGTTTCAGAACTTCAACCTGTGGTCGCACATGACGGTGCTCGACAACCTGATCGAAGGGCCGATGCGCGTGCAAAAGCGCAGCCGCGCGGAAGCCGTTGAAGAAGCGGAGGCGTTGCTCGCGAAAGTGGGCCTTGCCGAAAAGCGCGGACATTACCCGGCGCATCTGTCGGGCGGCCAGCAGCAGCGCGTGGCGATTGCGCGCGCGCTCGCGATGCATCCGAAAGTGATGCTGTTCGACGAACCGACTTCCGCACTCGATCCAGAACTTGTCGGCGAAGTGCTGCGCGTGATGCGTTCGCTCGCGGAAGAAGGCCGCACGATGCTCGTCGTCACGCACGAAATGGGTTTTGCGCGCCACGTGTCGAATCGCGTGATGTTCCTGCATCAAGGGCAGACGGAATGCGATGGCACGCCCGACGAAGTTTTCGGCGAACTGAAGTCCGAGCGTTTCCGGCAATTCGTATCGAGCCACCATTCGCGCACGACGAATTAAAAACCGGTTCGGTTGCGCTGGAACCTGAGACACAAGAAACATCAGAAAAGCAGTACACGTACTGAGAAAGGCAACATCATGGCAGTCATCCGAACCGACCGTCCTCTGAACTGGCGTGAGCTGGCCGCGGTTGCGGCAGGCGAGCCGCTCGTGCTTTCCGAAGCTGCGCGGGCGCGTATCGCGGCTGCGCGTGTGCTTGTCGAGCAGATCGTCGAGCGCGGCATTCGCGCTTACGGCGTGAACACGGGTGTGGGCGCGCTGTGCGATGTGATCGTGTCGCCATCCGAACAGCGCGCACTGTCGCGCAACATTCTGATGAGCCACGCGGTGGGCGTCGGCGCACCGCTCGACGTCGCGGAAACGCGCGCGATCATGGCGGCAGCGATCAACAATTTCGCACACGGTCATTCGGGCATCCGGCTGGAGATTGCAGATCAGCTCGTCGCACTGCTGGATGCGGGTTATATCCCTGAAGTGCCTGCGTTCGGCTCGGTCGGTTATCTGAGCCACATGGCGCATATCGCGCTGGTGTGTATCGGCGAAGGCCATGTGCGGCATGACGGCGAACGTATCAGCGGCCGCGAGGCGCTCACGCGGCTAGGACGCGAAGCGCTCGTGCTCGAAGCGAAGGAAGGCTTGAGTCTCATCAACGGCACGCCTTGCGTGACGGGTCTCGCCGCGCTCGCGCTGGCGCGCGCCGAACGCGTGCTCGATTGGACCGATGCAATTGCCGCGATGAGCTTTGAGAACCTGCGCGGACAGCTCGCCGCATTCGATGCCGATTCGCTCGCGCTGCGCGTGTCGCCGGGATTGAATCTGGTGGGTGAACGGATGCGCAATGCGCTGGCCGAGAGCGGCATTCTCGCGTCGGTGGTTGGGCAGCGCACGCAAGACCCGCTGTCGATGCGCACGATTCCGCACGTGCACGGCGCGGCGCGGGACGTGCTCGATGCGACTGCCGACGTCGTGAATCGCGAACTCGCGTCGATCACCGACAATCCGATCGTCGCGGGCACGCCTGATTCACCGCGTGTGTATTCGCAGGCGCATGCGGTGGGTGCATCGATCGCACTCGCAATGGACAGTCTTGCCACCGCGATTGCGCAGGTCGCTGCGATGGCCGAGCGTCGTCTTGACCGGCTTGTGAATCCTTTGGTGAGCGGATTGCCCGCGTTTCTCGCGGAGCCGGGCGGTACATGTTCGGGCTTCATGATTGCGCAGTACACGGCGGCTTCGCTGGTCGCGCAGAACCGGCGGCTGGCTGCGCCCGCGAGTCTCGATGGCGGCATTACGTCGGGCTTGCAGGAGGATCATCTGTGTCACGCGACGCCTGCCGCGCTGAAGGCATTGGAGATCGTCGACAACACGGGCCGCATCATCGCAATCGAGCTGCTGGCGGCCGCGCAGGCGTACGACCTGCAACCCATCGATGCATCGCGTGCGCCGCACACCGATGCATTGTGGCGCCGGGTGCGCGCGATCGTGCCGACGTATCGCGACGACCGTCCGCTGGCCGACGACATGGCGGTGGCGTTCCGCCTGATCGGCGAAGCGGCACCGCCACTGCCACCGGCATCCGGCGATGTGCCGTCGACGCCGACGCATGGCGATCAGTCGGCCTTTGCCGCGCACGCCGCGAATGATCCGACGGGCGCCGCGCAGCAGGCGCCGCAATCGGCTGCATAAGAATGCGTTCAACGCACGGGGGCGACGTGAACATGACGATGAACGGGCAACTGGAGATGGCGGAAGAGCAGTCGATCGGCGCGCGCGCAACGCCCGCAAAGGCGATGCCTGCATACGAGCAGATCAAGCGCTACGTGATCGCCCGGATCGAGGAGGGCGTGTGGAAGCCGGGCGGTCTGATTCCGTCGGAAGCGGAGCTGGTGAAGGAGTTTGGCGTCGCCCGCATGACGGTATCGCGCGCACTGCGGGAATTGACCACGGAGCGGGTGCTCACGCGCGTGCAGGGCTCGGGTACGTACGTCGCGCCGCAACGCTACGAATCGACGGTGCTCGAAATTCGCAACATCGCCGATGAGATTGCTGCGCGTGGTCATCGTCATTCGGCGCGTGTGTTGACGCTCGAAGCGAGCGATGATCCTCTTGCGCTTGAGTCTTTGGTACTCGGGAAAGGTCCGGTCTTTCATTCGCGCATCGTGCATAACGAAGAGAGCGAGCCGATTCAGTATGAGGATCGCTATGTGAATCCGCGTGTGTTTCCGGATTATCTGAATCAGGACTTTACGCTTGAGACTCCCAATCACTATATGGTGAGGCTTGCGCCGATTCAACGAGCTGAGTTTCGGATCTATGCGCAGAAGCCGAATGCGCATGTGCGGCGGCATTTGATGATGGAAATTGGTGAACCTTGTTTGATGTTGTGGCGCAGGACGTGGGTGGGGGAACACGTCGCGACGTCGGTGCAGTTGTGGCATCCTGCGTCGAGGTTTCATCTTGCGGGGAATGTTTAGGGGTTGGTTTTGGGTTTGGTTTTGGTTTTGTCTTGCGACGCTGGGGTGGTTTGCTGGTGTTTTCGCTGGCATCCGCGTTTTGTATTGCCTGCTTCACGCGTCGCCCCTGTGCGGGGCGGCACCTACTTTTCTTTGCCGCGGCAAAGAAAAGTAGGCAAAAGAAAGCCGCTGAACACCGCCAGTGCTAGTTCTTGCCTGAGGGCCCCCACAGGGTCTTATCCTTCACGCGGCATCGTTCTTCTCGTTGCCCGCTGCCAACGCTTCGAATTGGCTCATCACCCGCTCCACACTCCCGCGTCACCCCACGCGTGATCAAATCTCCCACGTTCTATAGCGGCAAACTGTGTGTAGGCTGTCGCGCCGTATGCGCTCCACTCCGGACTGAACACCAAGATCATGGCTCGAAAGCACGATCGGTGTCGTAAGAGCGCTGAGATGTGGAGTACTACGACCTACACACAGTTTGCCACCTGGGCGGCCGTAACCATTCGCTGCCGCTTGCTGTGCCACGGGTGATTGGAGTGGGTGAGGCGCCCATTCAAGGCGTTAGCAGCGGGCGTTGGCTCGATGGACGCCGTTTGAAGCGGAGGAACCGTTGGGGGCCCTCAGGCGGAGGTCAAGAGCTGGCGGTGTTAGCCCGCTTTCTTTGCTTACTTTCTTTGCGGCGGCAAAGAAAGTAAGTGCCGCCCCGCACAGGGGCAACGCCTGCGCCGCGTAGGCGCTTCGCGGATGCCAGCGAAAGCAAAAGCAAACCACAAAAGCGTCGCAAGACAAAACCAAACCAAACCAAACCAAACCAAACCAAACCAAACCAAACCAAACCAAACCAAACCAAACCAAACCAAACCAAACCAAACCAAACCAAACCAAACCAAACCAAACCAAACCAAAACCAAACCAAAACCAAACCAAAACCAAACCCAAACCTTATCCTTGCCTCTGCGAAGTATCCGGCACAAACCTACACCCAAGCCTATACCTCGAGCCAGGATGCACAAACCGCGCAAACGTCACGGCAACACCACTCGTCCACGTACGTCGCATCAAGGTAAGGCAAGGCTCTTCAGGCGCGATCTCCAATAGCTCAGCCTCAGCGCGCCCAGGCAGCCCTGCATCGACGACATGTTCGACATCATGCGCAGGCACGACACTAAACAGATACTCGGAAGGCCGCGTAGCGGAAAAATCCTGTTCGATGAAGTCGGGCGCGATCGCCGGATTGACATATCGGTCTTCGAGTTGCACCGGCAGGCCATTTTCCCGATGCACGCAGATCACATGAAACACCGACGCCCCCAGCGGCAAACCCAACGCGTTCGACACGTGCACCGGCGCGACCTCGCGTTGTACGAGCACCGTCTGATAACTGTACTCATGACCACGCGAGCGGATTTCATCGCCAATATGCGCGATCATCAGCAGCGTCGACTGCGGCTTGGATTCAGCGACGAACGTGCCGACACCGGACACTCGCGTCAACAACCCTTCATTCGTGAGTTCACGCAACGCGCGGTTCACCGTCATCCTCGACACACCGAGCGATTCGACGAGATCGAGTTCCGATGGAATGCGATCGCCCGCGCGTCGTTCGCCGGAGTCGATCGTGTTGCGGATATATTGCTTGACCTGCTCGTAACGTGCCGCGGGCACACCGTTCGATGCAGCGGGTTCGGCCTGATGCGCACTCGCGCTCGACGCACGCGCCTTGCGCGTTTTCGCAAGGCCTCGCGTGCGCAGCTTGTCGCGGACGGCAGGGGCGGGCATCAGAGCGCCTTATCGGCTAAAAGAAACACTCATACCGGGTCCGCGCTATCCGCCCCGCGCGACCAGAATGCGTTGCGATCGAAGTAATTCTGCAGGAACTGCCGCAGGCGGGGTTGATTCGCATCATGGAAGACATCCTGCGGCTTGCCTTGCACGGCAATGCGGCCTTGATCGATAAACACGACCTTGTCGGCGACTTGCGCGGCGAAACCCATTTCGTGCGTGACGACGGCCATCGTCATGCCGTCGCGTGCAAGCTGCTTCATCACCTGCAACACTTCACCGACCAGTTCAGGATCGAGCGCGGACGTTGGCTCGTCGAACAGCATGATGTGCGGCTCCATCGCGAGCGCGCGTGCAATCGCGACGCGCTGCTGCTGACCACCCGAAAGCTTCGACGGATATGCGTCGCCCTTGTGCGCAAGGCCGACGGTTTCGAGCATCGCGTTGGCACGTTTCTTCGCATCGTCGCGCGACAGGTTTCGCACGCGCAGCAGTGCTTCCATCACGTTGCCGAGCGCCGTCATATGCGGCCATAGATTGAACTGCTGAAACACCATGCCAACATTGCGGCGCACACGGTTGATCTCGTTCTGCGATGCGCGTACGCGCTTGCCGTTGCGCTCCGTATAACCAAGCAGTTCGCCTTCGATGCGCACGTCGCCCTGATCGTAGGTCTCCAGCGCCGCGAGGCAGCGCAGCAGCGTGCTCTTGCCCGAACCCGACGGCCCGATAATGCAGACGACTTCCGAGCGGTTGATGTCGAGATCGACGCCGCGCAACACTTCGACTTCACCGAAGCGTTTGCGCAGATCGCGTACTTCGATCAGCGGTGTCTGGCCGGATTGCATCGAACCGAGCGTAGAAGAAGCAGGCATATCGACGAGTGCATTCATGATGAACCTTGATTTTCGATTACGCCATGAAGCGGGCCACGCGCGTTTCCGCCCACATGCCGGCGCGCGACGTGAGTTCGACGAGCGCGAGATAGCACACACACAACACGAGCAGCGTTTCGACGAACGCGAAGGTTGCTGAGCCGATGCCCGTCAGCACGAAAGTCAGTTCGGGCACGGTGACGATCGACAGCACGGCCGTTTCCTTGCTGAGCACGATAATCAGATTCGTCAGCGCGGGCACGATCAGCACCAGCATTTGCGGCACCTGAATACGCAGCACCGCTTGCCAGCGCGTGAGGCCTAAACACGATGCAGCCTCGAGATGGCCGCGCGGGATCGATTGAAAACCGGAGCGGAACGCTTCTGCGAAATAGGCGCTGCCATAGAGACCAAGACCGAGCACGCCCGCTGTCAGCGGTTCGAGGGTGAGGCCGAAGGACGGGCCGCCGTAGTAGAGCAAAAACAGTTGCACGAGAAACGGCGTCCCGCGAAAGAGTTCGATATAGACGCGCAACACGCCGCGCACCCAACGCCCGCAAAAGAGTTGCAGCACTGCAATTACGAAGCCGATCAGCAGGCCGAGCGCAACGCCAACCACCCACGTGCCGAGGGTTGTCGCCAGACCGGCGGCGATCGGTTGCAGGTTGTGCGTGATGACGGTGGGATCGAATTGCTGCATCGTTCGGCCCTCAGGTGTGCATCAAACGATGCTCTGCGGCGTGCGCCACCAGCGCGAGCGCGCCGCAGATCACGAAGTAGATGAGTCCGGCAGCGACATACGCTTCGAGCGGCCGGTACGTGCTCGCCGCGATGTTCTGCGCAGTGCGCGTGATTTCAGCTACGCCAACCACGGAAATCAGCGACGACGCCTTGATCAGCAGCACCATTTCGTTGACGAGCGATGGCAGCGTCAGGCGAAAGGCCTGCGGCACCTGAATACGCCGCAGCATGTCGACGGGCGAGAGGCCCAGCATACGTGCCGCTTCAATCTGGCCCGGTGGAATGTTCAGAAAGCCGCCGCGCAGAATCTCCGCGATATACGACGCGGAACAGAGCGACACCGCGCTGATCGCCGCAACGATGGGCGACACGTTGATGCCGACGAACGGCAGCAGGTAATAGACGAGCAGCAGTTGCACGAGCATCGGCACGCCGCGAAAGAAGAACACGTAGGCGCCGCCGAAGCGTTGTGCGAGCGTATTCGACGACAGCCGCGCCGAGCACACGCCGATGCCGACGAAGAAGCCGATCACGAGACCCGTCAGCGAAATGCCGATCGTCGCGAGCGCGGCTTGCAATAGCAGCGGAAAACCTTGAGCGAAAACGTGGACGCTGAACATGGCCTGTGGCGTGCAAGAGAGGACATGCGGGCGGCGCGCCTGTCAGGCAGGTCAGGCAGGCGCGTCGCGTGAGTCAGAGCATCAGTAGTTCGGCGTGGGCATCGTGGTCGGTGCGTCCATCGCTACGCCGAACCATTTCTTCTGCAACGTCGCGAGGCGGCCGTCGTTGTGCATCTTCACGAGCGCTGCGTTGAACGCATCGGCGAGCGGCTTGCTGTCGGCGTCCTTGCGCAGGCAGTACGCGAAGTACACTTTCGCGCCGAACGGCGGCGTGACGACGGCGAACGCTTCGGGACGCTGCTTCGCGACGTACGCAATGTTCGTCATCGAGTTAGCGACTGCGGCGATGCGACCGGCTGCGAGATCCGCATACGCCTGATTGTTGTCGACGTATTCGCGTACTTCAGGCGGCTTCGGCAGCGTCGCGATGTAGGCCTTCAGCTGATCGAGCTGCGCCGAGCCTTTGCCCGCGCCAACAATCTTGCCGGCGATATCGGAAGACTGTTTGAGGGATGTATCGTTTGCACGCTTGAGGAGAGCGTCGGTGGCATCGGCGACGGGCAGCGTGTACGTGTAGCGCTCCATGCGCGCCTTCGTCACCGTAAGCGGGCCGCCCACCATGTCGAACTTGCCGGCTTCGAGGCCAGGCAGCACGCTTGGCCACGGCAGATCGATGAAGCGCACCTTCACGCCGAGTTCTTTACCAACTTCGGCGAACAGGTCCTTGTTGAAACCCGCCTGCTGGCCGTTTTCGAGGAAGTCGAACGGCGCGAACTGCATCTCCGTGCCGACGACGAGTTCACCCGCTTTCTTGACCTTCGCGAGTTGGTCTTCCGCGTGCGCGCTCACACTCGCGACCGACGCGGCGGCGCAGAACGCAACCATCGCAACACGACACTTCCAGCCTGCAAAGATACCCATTGAGATTCTCCCGTTGGCAAAGCGGTGTCGCGCTCGACATAGCGGGGCGCGAGTCATGCGAGGCAGTATATACCGCTGCTTTTGCGTGAAAAAAATAATCGCATGCTGTCAAACCCTAATGCCGCTGGCGTATCTTCTGCAGATGAAAGGCGACGCGTGCAGCGCAACTTGCGATTGCGCTTTTGGCGGTATATACAACGTGAAACTCTCGCATGATCTGTACGCGTGGATCGCGCACGGTTCGAAATCGTCAGTCCAATCTTCGTGATGAAGGAGTCTCTCGATGCAGGCAGCCACTCGCATTCCGATTGTCGATCTGGCCGGCGTGCGCGCCGGCGACCGCGACGCGCTCGCGCGCGCGGGCCGCGAGATACGCGACGCGTGCACGACGATCGGCTTCTTCTATATCGTCAATCACGGCGTGCCGCAGGCCGTGATCGACCGCGCGGAACAGGCGGCGCGCCAGTTCTTTGCGTTTCCCGTCGAGACGAAACGGCGTGCGGCTGTGAATCATCGGCATCGCGGTTTCAACGCGCTTGGCGATGCGACGATGTATCAGGCAAAACGCCCTGATTACAAGGAGTTCTATAGCATCGGTCTGGAGTTGCCCGAAGACGATCCCGACGTGCGTGCAGGTCAGGCGCTGCGCGGTCCGAACAACTGGCCGGATTTCATGCCCGAGTTGCAGCCCGCGTTGTACGGCTATTACGAGGAAGTGGGCGCGTGTGGTGCAGCTCTGTTGCGTGCGGTGGCAACGGGCCTCGGCGTAAGCGAGGATTTCTTCGCGCCGCGCTACACGAAGCGGATGCAGCGCACGCAGATGGTCTACTATCCGCCGCAGTCGCCGCAATCGGATGAAGAGCAGTTCGGTGTCGCACCGCATACCGATTACGGCTGCATCACGTTGTTGTGGCAGGATCGCGTGGGCGGGCTGCAGGTGCGCGAGATCGCAAACGAAACATGGATCGAAGCGCCGCCTGTCGAAGGCAGTTTCGTTGTGAATGTCGGTGATCTGCTCGCGCGCTGGACGAACGACCGTTTCCGCTCGACCCTGCATCGCGTGATCAATGCGTCGGGACGCGAGCGCTATTCGATCGCGACGTTCTACGATCCGACCTATACGTCGAGCGTCGACCCGCGCGATCTGGGCACAGCGGACGCTGAATGCAAATATGAACCCGTTGCCGCGGGCGACTATATTCTGGGCCGCATCAACAGTTCGATGGGTTATCGGAAGAAACTCGCGGCGGCGCAAGGTACGACATAAGGAATCGCATGACATCAAGCGAAGGGACAGCGCTTACAGTAACTTTGGCCGCTTTACGCGAAGCGTTGGGCGACGACGCGGTGCGCGTCGGCAGTGAAATCAGCGAACGCTCGATGACGGACTGGACGCGTCACGAGCCGACGCGTCCCGCTGCCTTGCTGTTGCCGCGCACGACGGAGCAGGTGGCGCGCGCGTTGATGATCTGCAACGACGCACGTCAAACCGTCGTGCCGCAAGGCGGAATGACGGGCCTGGCAGGCGGCGCGATTGCGCGAACGACGGATATTGCCTTGTCGCTGGATCGTCTCGCAGGCGTCGAGGAAATCGACAGCGCAGCCGCGACCATCACGGTGCGTGCAGGCACGACGTTGCAAACCGCGCAGGAAGCCGCGGCGCAAGCGGGCTTCGAACTCGCGCTCGATCTTGGCGCGCGCGGCTCGTGCCAGATCGGCGGCAATCTCGCGACGAACGCGGGCGGCAATCGCGTGATTCAATCAGGCACTGCGCGCGATCAGGTGCTCGGTCTCGAAGTCGTGCTCGCGAACGGCGCGGTGTTGAGTTCGCTGAACAAGATGGTGAAGAACAATACCGGCTATGACCTGAAGCACTGGTTCATCGGTTCGGAAGGCACGCTTGGTGTCATCACGCGCGCGGTGCTGAAATTGCAGCCGCAGCGCGCATCGCGTCATACGGCGCTCGTCGCGCTGAGTGGCTATGAGCAGGCAGTGAATCTGCTGCGCCGACTGTCGACGCGTTTCGGTAACGACATCGGCGCGTTCGAGATCATGTGGCCGGACTTCTTCGACTTCGGCGTGAAGCTGACGGGCACGCGCTCGCCGTTTGCCGACGCGCATCCGTTATACGCGTTGATCGAGCATGCGAGTTTCGATGTAGATGACGACGGCTCGCGTTTTTCCAGTGTGCTCACGGATGCACTCGACGAATCCGCGATCCTTGATGCAGTGATCGCGCAGTCGGTTGCCGACACGCGCTCGCTGTGGGCGATCCGCGAATGCACTGCGGAATTCCCCATCAAGCTCGATCCGATCAACTTCGATGTGAGCCTGCCGATCGGCGAAATTGGCACGTTCGTCGATCGTTGCCGTGTGGCGCTGGATAGTGCGTGGCCCGGCAACGAATCATATTTCTTCGGGCATATCGGCGATTCGAATCTGCATGTGACCGTGGATGGTCACTCCGTGCCGGGCGTCGATCATCACGATGTGTATGCGCTCGTCTACGAGATGCTTGCGCCGCTGCGCGGTTCGGTGTCGGCCGAGCACGGCATCGGGTTGCTCAAACGTGAGTTTTTGCCCGTCTCGCGCTCGGACGAAGAACTGGCAGTGATGAAGGCGATCAAGCGTGCGCTCGATCCGAACGGGATTCTGAATCCGGGCAAGTTGTTCTAGTTATGTCGCCTGCGACGGTTCGTCATGAATAAGATCCCATGCATGACGAACCGTCATCAGCGTTCAATGCGCGTCGAGATACCTGACCATGATCGGGAACACATCGAGCGCGGCGCGCTTGCCGAACACGCAATCGATATGTCCATAACCCTCGATCAAATGCCGCTCGTAGTTCTCCGGGCCGAATTTCTCGACTAGCAGATCGTAGGTCATCTCCGTGCTGGTCGGCAAATAGCAGAGATTTTCGGTGCCGTGAATGAATGCGATAGGCAGTTTCATCCCATCGATATTCGGCATGTACACGTCGTCGCCATTCGCATCGACCACGTGTCCGGCACGCACCATCGCCGCAAGCTGGTTGAACAACTCGACATCGTGAATACCGAATAGCTCCTGCAGGTTCGCGTGCAACTGCTCGTCGAGTTGCGCATGCTCGTAGAGCAGGCCATACAGGAACGTCGCGCGATGGCAGACAGGGCTGTTGCACGTCTCGTCATGTTCGACAGGGAAAAACTTCAGCGCTTCGTCGAGCAGGTTGTGCGGCCATTTTTCGTGCTGCGTATAGGCCGTCATATCCTTGATGCCGAGATGCTGAAGGATCTGCGGCGTGTGCAGGCCCGCCTTGATCCGCTGCAACAGGCCGGGAACAGGGTGCGCCGACACCTGCGACAACAACGCGGAGCGCACGCCCTTGAGCCCCGACATCAGCGACATGCTGAAGGCCAGCGCGCCCAGGCAATGCCCAAGCACCTGGATCTGATCGACGCCCGTCAGTTCGCGCACCTTCGCGACGGCGGCGGGAATGTCGTAGCGCGCGATTTCATCGGCGGTGGTGCGCTCGGTTGCGCTCGGCAATTCGATACTCACGCGCAAATCGACGAGCCACACGTCGTAGTGCGCGGCGCACAGGAATTCGACGAGATTCGTGCCGATCAGATCCGTCGAGAAGATCCGGCTCGACACGCCCGAGCCGTGAATCAGCAGCAGCGGCCCCTTGTTGCCGCCGTGATAGCGCGCAAGCCGCAGCGTCTTGCCGTCTTCGGTATTGAAGTAGGTGATCTGCGGTGCCGGCGCGCGCAACGCGCGGCGCATGCGCGGCGGCGCGTCGGGGTCGAAGTATTGCAGCGGCGCAGCCACGCCGCCGTATTCCGTGTACAGCACGCCCGCGAAAAAGCGGCCAAATTTCAGCGTATACGCGAGGCGCGTTTCGATATCGGGCGCATTCGTGACTTCGAGCGTGCGCTGCTGCTTGAGGAAATTCTCCGGCGTGATGATGAGCGTCGAGTGACCGATAATGGGCGCGTTTTCGGCTTCCGACGCACGCACTTTCGCGTAGAGCGTGTTGGTCTGCGTCCACAGTTCCGTCAGAGACGTGTGCGTGATGATCTTCTGACCTGTCAGGTAAAAATGCTTGCCGTCGACGGTATCGAGCGTCATCCGGTAGTTCATGTTGCGCCGCTCGACGTTGTTTTCGTCGACGACGAACAGGTTGAAAATGCCGTCGTTGACGGTCATCGGCTGCGGCGACAGTGCGGTGCACGTCAGTGTGCCGACCATATGCGCCTGATGCTGCGGGTTCGCCAGCATGTCGTCGAGATCGTCGGAAACCACCGTCACCGTAAAGCTGATGGGCGTGCCCTCCGCGCGATCGTCCTGTTGGCCTTCCGGTTTGACGTCGCCAACAAAGTACGTGCCGATCATCGTCTCGGTGAAGCGCAGGCCGATTTTCGGTGCGGGCGGCGGGGCGGTTTTGCCTACCGAGTCGTAGTCAATCTGCCAGCCGCGCGACTGCGCAAGCTGCGCGCAATTGCGCTCGGCCAGCGCCGAGATCGTCAGCAACGGATTCACGCCGAGCGATAGCGGCATTACCGCGCCGTCCATCACGTATAGCCCTTCGTGCACGGCGTTGCCATCCGCGCCGGAAAACACGCGGCCCGCCTGATCGACGACGCCGTGCGCGGCATCTTCGCCCATGCCGCAGCCGCCCAGCGGATGCACGGTGACGGTGCGGTTCTGGAACAGATCGGCGGAAATCGGGTTGCGCACGTATGAGCCGCCCAACGCGCTGGTCGCATCGATCAGCGTTTTTTCAACGGTTTCGTAGATCGGCTGCTTGCCCGCGTTTGGCCAGCTCACGCGCGCCCGCCCATTTTCGACGCTGATCTGGCCGCTCTCGTCGTCGTGCGCCATCACGAGAAAGGTTTGCGTATTGCGCATCGCGCCGTGATACGGGCCGCGCAAAATGCTCTGGGCGATGCGCGCTTCGTCGGCGAGCGGCGGGTCGCCTTCCGGATCGGGCATGGTGACGCCTTCGGCGGGCGCGGCGAGTCCCAGCACGCCCATCAGGCCGGCGCCGATCGGCGCGGCGACCGAACCTTCTTCGATCACGAAGCCGTCTTTGACATCGGGCGTGTTGCGATGATCGATGATGCCCGCGATGCACGGCCCGACGGGCGGAATGTCGCCGGGCGGATGGGTGCCCCAGCCGACGCCGTTGATCACCTTGTCGGTATTGAAGGCGAACGCGAGCACGTCGCCGTTGCCCGTAAAGTGCTGGCCAAGCAGCTTCGATACCGGCAAGCCGCCTTCCTGCGAGCGCAGCAGGATAGCCGTCGAGCCAAGCGTGCCCGCCGACAGGATCACGACATCGGCGGTCACGAACAGGTCGGGCGCGTCGTACAGATCGCGCTTGAAGTCGGCGGGCTCGTAAAGCACGCGCCAGACGCCGCGCGCTTCGTCACGTACCACCGAATGCACGGCCGCCTCCGAGAAAATCTGCGCGCCGTGCGCAACGGCGTCGGGCAGATAGTTCATGTGCGTCGAGTTTTTCGCGCCGTGGTTGCAGCCCGAGTTGCAATCGCCGCAACCGATGCAGCGGTTCTGGTCGACGCCCGCCGCATTCTTGCCGTCCTTGAACGTCACCGTGATGGGCGGACGGTAGAACCGGTCGCTCATGCCGAGCTTTTTCGCCGACAGCTCGAGCGCGTCGAGCTTCGGCAAGTCGGGGTAATCGTCGGGAACGGGCGTCGCGCCGAGCATCGTTTTCGCGCGCTCGTAGCAGACTTCGAGATTTGCCTGGTCATCGCGCACGGCGGCGGGCCAGCGCGGATCGTTCCACAGGCGCGCGTCGGGCTTGAGCGCGACATTCGCGTTGATCAGCGAGGTGCCGCCCAGACCGCAGCCGACCACCACGTTCACATCCGGATTCACATGCACTTCGATCAGCGCGAGCGGCGAACCGACCTGCGCGACGCCCGTGTTGTACTGCACCTGCGCGACGCCTTCGAGCGACGTCGCGGGAAAGTCGCCCGCCATGAATTCGCGGCCGCGTTCGAGCAGGCACACGCTGCGTTTCGCACGGGCCATACGGCTCGCGGCGATCGCGCCGCCATAGCCTGAACCCACGACAACCACCTCGTAATGGTCCTTCATCGCCGCAAGGGCGCTGGACAAGCGGTTCATTCGACCACCTCGTTATATTGGATGTGCGCCGGGTTGGGGGAACTCCGGCGATAGGGACGGCAGGCTGGCGCTCGCAGCCTCTTTATCCTGGACGGCGCGCAGAGAAATGCAAAGGGAAAACGCGCGTTTAGCCGCGTGTTTAAAAAAATGCCGTGATTGCAGGCGCGAAACAGGTTCCGGCGGTCCGGCGTTCGGGCGGACGGGTGCCATCAGGCAGCGGTCGCGCGAAGTGCACGCGGGATGAAGCGTAGAGGCGGACTCGTAACAGGCGAGCCGGAGTGTCAAACAGACGTCAAATGCGACAAGAGGGCGTTGATCGCTAAACGTCAAATGTCAAATGTAAAGCGGCCGCGCGCGGAGCGCTTAAGCGGCCGCTTCGATCAGTTCGTCGTTATCGGGCGCGGTGGCGGCTTCCGTCGCTTCCGCGGCGAGCAGGTTGAAGACAATCAGGATCGCCTCGCGGTTTTCAGCATGGATTTCAATGCCGAGATCGTCGCGCAGCCACTGGCCAATCTTCGTGTTGGAAAACTGCGTGGCGTCGTCCGTCTTCTTCATGGTGACACCGAGCTTGACGGCGCGATAGTGATAGGAGGGCACCCGATGCTGCGCGGCCACCGCCGACAGACCGCCTTTGGCTTCCGAGCACCAGCCGAGGCTGCCAGCCAGCACGATGCGTTCGGGCGAATCGAGCGACGCAATGAACGCGCGCGCCGCTTCGCGCACGTAGCGCTCGTTCAGACCGTATTGCAGCAACACGCTTTCGACGGGATCTTCGAGCGCCTGCGCACGCAGATCGATTTCCTGCATCATCCCTTCGTGTTCCATCGACACGTTGCGCTGATGGCTGGCACTGCGCAGGCAGTCGATCAGATAGCGGCGGAAGTAAGCGCAGATCGCGTAGCCGTTGGACGGCGCGCTTTCCGGCGTGGCCTTCGATTCGACATGTCCGGGCGCAAGACGCAGCACCTTCGTGTAGATGAACTGATGCACGAGCTCTTCCTTGTCTTCGCCGAGCGCGTGCAATTCGAGCGGGTGGTAGGTGCGCAACGCGCGCTTCACGAGGTCGTACATCGACATCATTTCGTCGTCCGTGAGCTGCGTGCGGCGGCGCCACAGGTCGGGAAGAACGGCGTCGTCGAGAGTGCGTGCGAAATCCTGGCTCGGAACTGCGCCCATGAAGGCCTCCATCGGTAAGGGGCAAGGAGCGCGGAGGCGGCGGGAGAAACCGCCAATTGAGCCTCGACAAACAGGCGTAAAACAGGGCGTGAAGCTGCACCTTCAGAGGCTGTTGGCCGCGCTTGATGTTTGAATCGTTGTACCCAGTATGCTTTTTGCACTCGGCGCCGCCTATATGGATTAAGTCATAGCTGAAGGGTAAACCGCCGGTAAGACGGGTAAACTATCTTTAGACTGTACCGGTGCATTTCTAAGGACGCGCGACGCGCGGGTTTTATTCCCGATCCGGTGCAATCGGCGGCGGTTTGACAGAAAACGAAACAACCATCGAACTGCAAAGGCCGGGCGGCCGGCGTTTGCACGGGACCGGAACATGGCGCTGCGTTTCGCGTGCGCCCATCCCGGCCGATCACAACGAAACCGCATGGGACGGGCAAGGCGCTTACGCTCTGCCGCGTCCGCAAAGGAGACCGCACGATGCGGGCCGATCCCATCCAGCGCGCGATCGACGAAGATCTCGTGCGCGTGCTGTACGCGCAGGACCCGATTGCCTTCTTTACGCACTGGTTCTCGATTGCCGTGCTGGTGGCGATCTACTGGAATAACATCCCGCATCCGCATCTTTTCGCGGCCTGCTTTATCTTCTATGGCTTCGCCAATTGCGCGAGCCTCGCGCTGTGGATGTGCAACCGGCGCTGGCCCGAGGCCGCGTCGCCGCGCACGTGGATCAATCTGCACGCAGCCCGCGGCGCGCTGCTCTACAGCGCACCGGGGCTGGCCATCTGGTTCGCGTTCCAGAGCCCGCATACCGATCTGCCGATTCTGCACACCGTAATGCTCGTCACGCTGGCGGCGGGCGTGTTCATGTCGAACGGTTTCGATGTCGCCAATTTCGTGACGGCGATTCCGTTTCTGCTGCTGCCCGCCATCGTGCTGCACTTCGGCACGCACACGTTCGATCGCACCATTCTTGCAATCGTTCTCGCGTTCTTCTTCTGCGCGATCAATGTTTACGCGTTGAGTTATCGCAAGCTGTTCCAGCGCGTCGTGCAGGCGCGCGTCGACCAGCAGGCGCTTGCTGAATCGCTCGCTGCGCAGAAGCTGGTCGCCGAAGAGGCGAGCCTCGCGAAGACGCGCTTCTTTGCCGCCGCGAGCCACGATCTGCGCCAGCCGCTGCACGCGATCGGGTTGCTGGCGGCGTCGCTGAACGACACGTCGGCGACGCCCGTGCAACATGCGAAGACGGCCAGCAACATTGCGAACAACGTCGAGGCGCTGAACCAGCTGTTCAACCAGGTGCTGGATCTGGCGCGGCTGGAAAGTGGCGTCACGCAGGTGATCCGGCTGCATTTCCGGCTCTCGGAACTGTTCGACCGTGTGGGCAACCAGTACTGGCCGCAGGCGGCCGCGAAAGGGCTCGCACTGCGTATCGCGCCGACGGACGCGGTGATTCACGACGATCCCGTGTTGCTGGAGCGGATCTTGAGCAACCTGCTGTCGAACGCGGTGCGCTACACGGAAGGCGGCGCGATCTGGATGGGCTTCCGGCGGGCGGGGCGGCGCGGTGGCGGCTATATCGAGGTGCGCGATTCGGGTATCGGCATTCCACCCGCCGAGCAGGGGCGCATCTTCGAGGAGTTTTATCAGGTCGCCAACCCGCAGCGTGACGCGCGACAAGGCCACGGCCTCGGGCTGCCGACCGTCAAGCGGCTCGTCGAGATGCTGGGCGGGCAGCTGCAATTGCGCTCGGTGCCGGGGCGCGGCTCGGTGTTCCGGTTTCCGGTGCAGGCGGGCGATCCGGCGCGGATCGTCGCCGGGCTGAACGATTCGGCCGCGAGCAGCGCGGCGGCGCTTGGGCGCCACGTGCTGTGCATCGACGACGAGCCGGCGATTCTCGAAGGCATTCAGAGTCTGCTCGGCCGTTGGGGCTGCGTGGTGCGCGGCGTGCCTGACGAGCGTCTCGCGCTGCAGGCGATCGACGAAGGCTTCATGCCCGACGCCGTGCTGTGCGATTACCAGCTGGCGAACCATCGCACGGGTGCGCAGGCGCTGGGCGCCGTGCGCGACGCGCTGCGGCGGCGCGGCCGCGAGCGCGTCGTGACGTTGCTGATAACGGGCGATATGGCGTCGGTGGAACTGGAGGCGCTGGCGCTGCAGGGCATTCCCGTGCTGCACAAGCCGGTGACGCCCGCGCGGTTGCGCCGCACGCTGGAGATGCTATGGCAGCAGCCGGGCGTGGCCGCCGAGGCGGCCGGTCAGCGTGTGGAACATAGGGCGGTCGAGCAACCGCTGACGACGCGCGGCTGACCTTCCCAGTTTCTGGCGTACGCGGCGTTCGGCTGAGGCTGAGGCCGAGGCTGCCGCCGGATCGACGCTCGCTCGCGCAGCACGCGCTCGTCTCAAGCTCATAAAAACTGCATTTCACCCAAACCAAGCGCGTCCTTTGCCTCTTCGCGAGGACGCGCCGTTTCGTTTTCCTTTTCCCTGCGTAGCCTCATCGCTTCTCATCCCGGCGACCCAAGTGTCGGCCTTTTTGAGAAGCGTCTGATCGACCGCTTCCATGCCTGGCTGCTGAAATAGACCGATTCGCGATAACGACGGCAGATGCGCTGCCGTGGTCGCTTTCAGCAACCGCCGCGTCGGGCACATCCGGCTCACGCGGCAATTGAAACGATGAGGTATTGAAGTGAACGGACATCCTTCCGACCGGCTGGTCACCGGCGTGCTGGGCGGCGCGCTGCTGACGACGATCTTCGTGGTCGCCATGCTGTATCTCGGCATTCCCGGCGAGCAACACGCGAACATGGCAATGCGCCTGGGCGCGCCCGCCGCGCTGTCGTGCGCGCTGCTGTTTCCCGTACCGTTGCTGCATCGCACGGTGCTGCGCGAGCGCCGCAGCGAATTCATTCTCGACGAGGATCTCAATGCGACCTTGCTCGGCCGTCTGATCGGCGTGATCGGCGGTCTTGCGCTGGGCGTCACGCTGGCGACCGAAATGCTCTGACGGGCATGCATCACGCGCGGCTGCAAGGGCCGCGTTGCGTTCTACCGAAGGCGACGTTCTGTCGCCTTCTTTTTTACCAGTGTCAGAGTGTCTTGCCCGCTTCGAGCCAGCCGTTGATGACGGCGATCGCGGTCGCGCGGTTGTGCACGCCGAGCGCGCGGAAGATCACGGAGAGATGGACCTTGATCGTGCCTTCGGCAACGCCGAGATCGCGCGCGATCATCTTGTTGGTCCAGCCGCGATGCACGAGCCGCATGATTTCCTGCTGACGCGGCGACAGATTCTCCAGCAGATGCTGCTGATGCGGCTGCAGCGCTTCGACGCGCGCGACGGGCGCCGCTTCTGGCAAGGCCGCCGACGTCTGCGCGGCGCTGGCCGAAGCGCCCGCCGCCAGAGCCGTTTCCGCCGGGGCCGTCGCTGTTGCTGTCGCGGTGGTCGCCTCGCGCGAGCCGAGCAGGCTGAGCGCTTCCATCGGCACATAGGCGCCGCCGGAAAGCACGAGTTCTATCGCCTTGAGCATGACGCTGGCGGGCTGACGCTTCGGCACGAAGCCGAGCGCGCCAGCGGCTAGCACGGCGCGCATTTCATCCGGCGATTCTTCCGCCGACAGCACCACCACGGGCAACGCCGGATTAGCCTTCAGCAGAGTTTGCAAGGAAGAGGCGCCCGTCATGCCGGGCATGTGCAGATCGACGATGGCCAGATCGTGGTCGGCGTCGGGTCGCGCGGCCGCGGCCAGTGTTTCCCAGCTGTCGGCTTCATCGAATACCGCGTCGGGATCGAGTCCGCGCAGCAGACCTTTGACGCCCTGGCGGATTAGTTCGTGATCGTCGGCTACAAGGAACTTCATGTTGTCTCCGTGTCGACCAGAGTTAGCGCTTTAGCGCTTACTCTGGTCCCACGCCGTATCGATTCAGGTTAGCGCTTGAGCGCTTATCTGGATCCTACGGCGAGTCGACCAGAGTTAGCGCTTTAGCGCTTACTCTGGTCCCACGCCGCATCGATTCAGGTTAGCGCTTGAGCGCTTATCTGGATCCTACGGCGCCTCGACCAGAGTCGGCGCTTGCGCGCCTTACCCCTTTGCCGATGTTATGCCCAGGTTATCGGTCGGGACGGGGACAAACCGTGCGCGCCCCGTTGCGCGCGGCTCGTCCGCAAGGCCGCGACGCGGCCGGGCGTGAAACGCCCACTGCGCATCGCAACCCGCTGCACTCCCTGCGACCCGACCAGCGGTGGGCCGTCCATGCAGCAACAGCTTGTTTTGTTTCCCAAGCCGCGATCATATGCCTGATCGTCGGACTGGTCATGCGTGTTGTGGCGCGATTGTGCAAGCCTTGCGGCTCCCGCACGCGTCCGTGCTCCGTTTTTCGCACCACCCGCCGGGAATGCACGGTGTCGGCACGCTTCCATGGTCTTGCTTTGGTCTCGCTCGCGCAAGCCGCTGCGGCCTTGCCGGAAAGCCCGGCTGGGTCGTCGCGGTGTCGCGCGTATGGCTTCCTTGGTCTGTACGGCACTGCATCGGAGGCGGCAAGCATGCAGCTCTCGCGGCCTGCTACGTAGACGAGCTTCCCGGCGGGATTTTGAAGGGAAGAGGGCGGCCCGTTGCAAGCCGCCCGACAGATTATGCGCGGTGGATACGCCCGGGCATGCGTGGTTTGTTTCGGCCGTTCAGGTGATGGCGAACAGCGTCGCGTTCATCAGCGCCTTGAACGCGTAGCCGACGATCATCGCGCTGCCCACGCCGCCGCACCACAGCGCGACGAACCAGAGCCAGCCGGGCAGGCGGGTGCGCGCTGGCTTAGTGGTAGTGGGCGTCGCCATGGCGCACCTTGCCGCGGAAGACCCAGTAGCCCATCGTCGTGTAGCCGATGATGATGGGGATGATGACCGCCGCGCCGACCAGCGTGAACATCTGGCTCGAGCGCGGGGCGGCCGCTTCCCAGAGCGTGAGGCTCGACGGGATCGCGTACGGCCACAGGCTCACGAGCAGCCCGACGTAGCCGAGCAGCACGAGCCCGAGCGCCATCATGAACGGCGTGTTGTGATGCCGGTCGCGCACTGCGCGCCGCATG
Source organism: Burkholderia sp. Ac-20365 (assembly GCF_017104715.1). Taxonomy (GTDB): domain Bacteria; phylum Pseudomonadota; class Gammaproteobacteria; order Burkholderiales; family Burkholderiaceae; genus Paraburkholderia. Next base: position 162,494 of record NZ_JAAGPI010000014.1, on the reverse strand, counting down.
AAGAACGCGCAGATCGCGACGAGGAAGGGCACGGGCAGCAGACGCCAGAAGATGCCGGCGTCGAACCAGCGCTGCGCGATGTCGGGTTCCTGCAGCGGCGTCCACATGCTGACCACGACGATGAAGCCGAGCAGCACGATCGTCAGCGGCCACACGACGCGGTGCAGCCGCCGCTGCAGATCGCCTTCCGTCTTCGCGACGAGCCAGCAGCAGCCGAGCAGCGCGTAGGTGACCACGAGGCCGAGACCCGTCAGCAGCGAGAACGGCGTGAGCCAGCCGAATGCGTCGCCCGTAAAACTGCCGTCGACGACGGGAATGCCTTGCAGGAAGGCGCCCAGCGCGATGCCCTGGAAGAACGCCGCGCCCGTCGATCCGCCGATGAACGCGAGATCCCACAGATGCTTCGTGCGGTTCGCTTTCGCGCGGATCTCGAACGACACGCCGCGAAAAATCAGGCAGACGAGCATGAAGACGAGGGGCAGATAAAGCGCCGACAGCACCGTCGAATAGACGATCGGGAACGCCGCGAACAGGCCCGCGCCGCCGAGCACGAGCCACGTTTCGTTGCCGTCCCAGACGGGCGCGACGGTGTTCATCATCAGGTCGCGCTCTTTTTCGTCGGGGAAGAATGGAAACACGATGCCGATGCCCAGATCGAAGCCATCCAGCACGACGTAAATGAACAGGCCCAACGCGATGATCGCGGCCCAGATTACGGTCACATCCATAGTGTTCTCGCGGGTTTTGGGTTGAAGGATCAGGCGTCGATGGCGGACAGCGGGCGGTGCGCGGTGCGCTCAGGCGCGTCCGGAACGCCATCCGGCGTGTGGCCTGGTAGCGCCGGGCCCGAGCGCATCAGCTTGAACATGTAGTAGATGCCCGTGCCGAAAACGAGGAAGTAGATGACGACGAACGCCATCAGCGAAATGCCGACCTGTTGCGCGGACAGCGGCGACACGGCTTCGACGGTGCGCTTCACGCCGTACACGACCCACGGCTGACGGCCGACTTCCGTCGTCACCCAGCCGGCCAGCAGCGACAGGAAGCCCGTCGGTCCCATCGCGATAGCGAGCCGGTGGAACCACTTCGCGTCGTACAGTTTGCCGCGCCGGCGCAGCACCCACGCGGCGATCGCAAAGCCGATCATCGCGACGCCGAGGCCCGCCATCACGCGGAAGCTCCAGAACACGACCGTCGAGTTCGGGCGGTCTTCTTTCGGGAAGCTCTTCAGCCCGCGAATTTCGCCGTCCCAGCTATGCGTGAGGATCAGGCTGCCGAGGTGCGGAATCGACACCGCGTACTTCGTGGTTTCCGCCTGCATGTCGGGAATGCCGAACAGGTTCAGCGCCGTGCCGCCTTGTTCCGTGTCCCACAGGCCTTCGATCGCCGCGATCTTGGCGGGTTGGTGTTCGCGTGTGTTGAGACCGTGAGCGTCGCCGACGAAGGCTTGCACGGGCGCGAGGATCAGCAGCATCCACAGCGCCATCGAGAACATCTTCATGACCGCGTTGTCGCGCCGACCCTTGAGCAGATGCCACGCGCCGACGGCGGCCACGACGAGTGCCGTGACGATGAACGCGGCGATGGCCATGTGCGCGAGACGATAGGGGAACGAAGGATTGAAGATGATCTTGAACCAGTCGACGGGGACGACATGGTTATCGACGATATCGAAGCCTTGCGGCGTTTGCATCCAGCTGTTGGACGCGAGGATCCAGAACGTCGAGATCAGCGTGCCGATGGCGACCATCAGCGTCGCGCCGAAGTGCGCGCGCGGGCTGACGCGCTGCCAGCCGAACAGCATGATGCCGAGAAAGCCGGCTTCGAGGAAGAACGCGGTCATGACTTCGTACATCAACAGCGGACCGGTGACGGGGCCGGCGAACGACGAAAAGCCCGACCAGTTGGTGCCGAATTCGTAACTCATGACGACGCCGGAGACGACGCCCATGCCGAAGGCCACGGCGAAGATCTTCGACCAGAACAGACAAAGATCTTTGTAGTAGGCCTTACCGGTTTTGAGCCAACGCCATTCGAGGACGGCGATGAAGCTGGCGAGCCCGATGCTGAGGGCGGGAAAGATGATGTGAAACGAGACTGTGAAGGCGAACTGCATGCGCGCCAGGTCGAAGGCAGAGAGTGCGGTGGTCATGTGTCTGAATCCGGGAAATTGACACTGTGTGTCGGCGCTTGCCGATGACCGCAAGAGTAGGGGAAGGTGGGTTCTTTTGCTGCGGCGCCTGATGTGGCGATATGGCGCAGGTGTGGGGTTCTTTCGGCTCTGATTTTTGCCGTAAAGCGTTGATGTGGATCAGGAATGTTGTGTGCCGTTCGGCAGGTGGGAGGCTCGCGTTTTCGTGGGAAGTGCGGCAATCGACCGCGTCGCAGTGGGTTTGTTGTTGATTGGTCGCGACGCGGGGTGTGTGGTGTGTTGTCGCATTTGTTTTGGTTTTTGTCTTGCGACGCTTTGTTTTGGTTTGCTTGTGTTGTCGCTGGCGTCCGCGTTTTGTCTTGCCTGCTTCTCGCGTTGCCCCTGTGCGGGGCGGCACTTACTTTCTTTGCCGCCGCAAAGAAAGTAAGCAAAGAAAGCGGGCTAACACCGCCCGTTCTTGACCACCGCCTGAGGGCCCCCAGCAGTTCCTCCGCTTCACACGGCGTCCTGCCATTCACTACCCGTTGCCAACGCTCTTATTGAGCGCCTCACCCACTTCAATCACCCGTAGCACGACCGGCGGCAGCGATTGGTTAATGCCGCCCAGGTGGAAAACTATGTGTAGGTCGTGGTGTTTCGAACGTCAGCGCTCTTACGACACCGACCTTGCTTTTCAGTCCGGAGTGGTGCGCAAACGGCGCGACAGCCGACACACAGTTTGCCGCTATAGAACGTATGAGATTTGATCGCGCATGCGGTGATGCAGGCGTGTGGAGCGGGTGAGGCATCTATTTGATGCGTTGGCAACGGGAGAGGACTGAGAAGTTGCCGTGTGGAGGAGAGGACCCGTTGGGGGCCCTCAGGCAGGGACAAGGGCTGGCGGTGTTAGCCCGCTTTCTTTGCTTACTTTCTTTGCGGCGGCAAAGAAAGTAAGTGCCGCCCTGCACAGGGGCAACGCATGAAGAACCGATAACAAAACGCGGATGCCAGCGAAACCAAAAGCAGACCACAAAAGCGTCGCAAGACAAAAAGAAAACTCACTTAAAACATGCAATAAGCTGCATAACAGTCCCAACCCCCGCGATTACGGTAAAAACTGCCGCGAGCAAAACCCCAGCAGTTTCCATAACCCGATCGGAGATCGTAGAAGAGGAACCATCAAACGTAGCTTCACGAAACAGCCCAGCTTCCTTGCGATCCATAAAGTCGATGCATAGTGTCGTTGGAGACACGCACTACATCGGCACTAGTTCAGAAAACTTTAGACCGCGCGAGCAAACGGCAAAATCAGCGTCAAACGTCGCTCCACAACTTACCGCCCGTCGCCCAGTCCTCCCGCTTTACATCGACAAGAATAATATCGACCGAACCAGGCTCGACATTCAGCGACTCACACGTCGCCCTGGTAATCGCTTCGACGAATTGACGTTTCTGCTCGACCGTCCGTCCTTCAAAAAGCTCGATACGAAATGTAGGCATATCCAATTTCCTCCAGCCAGGTCAAAAAATCAGTCCTTGTACGAAGCATCCAGCCGATCGAGCTTCCGCAATAAAGCCGGCCACTCGAGCGCGCCTTCAATCGCGCCGCCGTCGTAAAGCTGTTCGGCCGTACGCTCAGCCACGGCTTCGGATGGCATCACCAGCACGCCGCCGCCCGCCTGCGCCTGCAACTGGATCTCGCACGCCTTGATGAGCGTCGCCATCAGCACGTACGCCTCGGCAATCGTGCGGCCCGCCGTCAGCGTGCCGTGATTGCGCAGCAGCATCGCCGGTTTGTCGTCCAGATCGGCGACGAGCCGCTCGCCCTCCGCCGGCGTGAACGCCAGTCCCTCGTAATCGTGATAGGCAAGATACCCGTGAAAACGCAGCGCATGCTGCGAGCCGGGCAACAGCCCATCCTTTTGCAACGATACCGCGATGCCCGCCGTGTTGTGCAGATGCATCACGCAGAACGCGTCCGCGCGCGCCGCGTGAACGGCTGCGTGCAGCGCGAAACCCGTCGCGTTGACGGGATGCTCGCTCGTGCCAATGATGTTGCCCGCAATGTCGATCTTCACCAGGTTCGACGCGCACACTTCATCGAACGCGAGGCCGAACGGGTTGATCAGAAAATGGCCGGGCTCGTCCGGCACGCTCGCGGATATGTGCGTGTAGACGAGATCGTCCCAGCCGTTCAGCGCCGCCAGCCGGTAAGCAGCCGCGAGATCGACGCGCGTGCGCCGCTCTCCTCCGGACATCTGCTCCGACTGCGCAATGCGGCCCGCAGGCTTATGGGCGAACGACGACATGACGTCTCCTGTGCTGGCCGCGTCACCTTCAGGTTTCAGGCGAAGCGGCGCGGGTTGTTGTCTGATGGTGCCCGGATTCCAGGCGTTTTCCAATCGCGGATGCCGGCGGGCGCGTCGGGTCGATTGTGCGCTTGCGGCGAGTATCGCGCATGACGCAGCGTGTCGTCCACGTCGCGACGACGAAGGGCGCCGTCATCGCCGGCACGCCGCACCAAACGGCCGCCTGCTGCAGCACCACCGACACGCCCACGCCAGCCAGCGCCGCCAGCGCGCCGCAATCGGCCAGCGCGAGCGCGGTGAGCGCGCCATTGAATCCCGACAGGCCCGCAGCGAGCGACGCACTGTCCGCGCCCAGCAGCCCGTGCGCCACTGTCGCGATTGCCGCGCCCGCCAGCGCAAACAGCGCGGAGCGCTTCGATGACAGTGCAATGCCGCCCAGTATCAACGCGCCCGCCAGCGCACTGGACGCAAATGAGGTCTGCGCGATGCCCGCCAGCACGCCATGCAGCGGTCCGAGCCAGGATGCTGCATCGCTCACGGTGACATGCGCGGGCGTGAGATGCACGAGCGGCAGCCACGCCCATGTCACGAGCAGGCATGGGCTCGAATAGAAACCGAGGCCGCGCGCCTGCAGCAGGCGCGCCCACGGGCCGAGCAGCCATGCGGCTGCGGTCGCGGCGAGGATCGCGACGGCCATCGCGGTTGCATCGTCGGCGATGAAGGAAAACGCAGCGAGCGCGGCCAGCGCGCCGTTGAACCCGTGCAGCCCGTCGCGCGTCGCGGCGCAGTCGTAACCGCGCAGCACCGCGCCGACGTTGGCGGCAATCGCGCCGGTCAGCGCCGCGCACGCGAGGCGCGGATCGCTGACGAGCCACGCCGCCAGCACGCATGCGCCCGTCGCCGCATTGCCTTGCAGGACGATCTGGCCGAAGCTGCGCAGCAGCGTGCCTGATGCATGGAACGCACTGGACGCATCGGACGATTCTTCATGGAGCGCGGCGGACATGGCGGCAATAGCGTTTGAACTGACGTGACGAAGACGTGACAAAGCCGCGCGAGACGGAACTCGCGCGGCGCTCGTGATTCGAAGCAGACGAAACGCGAGCATAGGGCAGGTGAGGCGTGCGCGGCATGCGCGTGCGTTGATAGCGGCTATTTGAGCGGCACGTGCGTGCGCTGGCGGGCACGCCGCTGGCTATACGATGTGACCGACGGGCGCGCCATTTTCAGCGCCCGAACACAGGAGACGGACCCATGCGTGAAGTGCGATGGACCCCGGAAGAGGGCGAAGGCATCGAGCATCTCGCGTTCGATGCACGCGCCGACGGCTTCTATGCCGAAAGCGTGCTGGCCGGCGAGCGCGACGGGCGCGCCTACGGCCTCATGTATCGCGTGAAATGCGATCTGCAATGGCGCACGCTGGATGCCTGGCTGAAAGTAATGGGCGGCCCGGAACTCGAGTTGCACGGCGATGGCGAAGGCAACTGGCGCGATGGGCACGGCCTCGTGCTGCCGTCGCTGGCGGGCTGCATCGATATCGACATCGCCGCCACGCCATTCACCAATACGCTGCCGATCCGCCGCCTGCAACTCGCGAAAGGCGCGCGCGAACCGATTGCGGTCCTGTTCATTTCGACGCCCGATCTGCAGGTTTCGCGCGTCGAGCAGGCTTACACCTGCATCGAGCCGGGCAGCGAGTACCGCTACGAAGGCATCGACACCGGCTTTGCGGCGGAGTTGAAAGTGGACGAAGACGCGCTCGTGATCGACTATCCGATGATGTTCACGCGCACGTTGCCGCTCGTCTGACACGAGGCCTCGCGCGCAGTGACGAATCCGTCAATGCTCGCCGCCACACGCGCCGGATCGCGCAGTACGACCCAATGGCCCGCATCGATTTCATCACGCGAATGCGGGCCGATCCACGCGTCCAACCCAAGCGACAGGGCTGGCCCGACGTAGCGGTCACGCAGCGGCACGATGAAATGCACAGGTGCATGCGCGTGCCGCGCGCGTGGATGCAGCAATCGGTCGATGAAATTCGCGCGGTACAACTTCAAGCCGTTCAACGCGTTGCGCAGTTGCGCCGGGTCGCGCGGCGTACGCACGCGTTCGGTCATGCGCAGCCACAGCGGCCAGCCATAGGCGCCGCCGCAGCGCCACACGAGTTCCGGCAGCATCGGCAGATGAAAGAACACGATGTACCAGGACTTCAGCAATTGTCGAACGCCCGCGCCGAACGGACGCGCGGCAGTTTGCGCGCGATCGCCGCGCAGTCCGAGCGAAGCATGATCGAGACACGGCCCGGATATCGACGCGAACGAGGCGATGCGTCCGCGCAGCGCGTCGTCCGTCACGGCTTCCCAGCACTGGATCGAGCCCCAGTCGTGCCCGACGAGATGGAATGGCCGCGCGCCGCAGGTTGCATCGGCGACGGCTTTCAGGTCGGCGGCGAGCCGTTCGAGCCGGTATGCAGTTCGCTCGCGCGGCGCATCGGACGCGCCTGCACCGCGCACGTCGTAGGCAATCACGCGATAGCGCGTGTGCAGCAGCGCGCGGATCGGCTCCCACACCGCGGCGGAGTCGGGATAGCCGTGCACGAGCACGACGGGCGGCGCATCGCGCGGACCGCTGACGTAGACGGCGAGCTGAACGCCGTCGGCATCGACGGCCTGCATGTCGTGGATCATGCGCGTTACGCTGCCGCGCGCACGCCACGCCGCGCTTTTTTCAGCGCGCCGGGGTTCGCGGAATTAGCGGCGTCGACCGCGGCGACGAGTCCGTCGATACGCGCAAGATGCACACGATTGTCGTGATCCCACGGATGAAAACCGGGCTTGAAAAACCGCAGCCATTCGCGTGCGATGCCGGGGAATACGCCGTGTTTCGGACCGTACAGAAACTTCACCACGCTCCATAAGCCGCGCAGATTGTGACCACGCTTGCGATCCCGAATCAGCAGACGCACGTGATAGTCGAACACGATCAGCCAGAAGAACACGGTCACGGCGATCATCGTGCCCGTGCGGATCAGGTAACGGCCAATGCCCGGTTTCATCACCGTATTCCATACATCGTACGAGACGGATTTGTGCTCCGTCTCTTCGAGCGCGTGCCAGGTCCACATCTGCGCGTAGCCTTCAACCGAACCTTCGATGCGCGAGCCGTCCTCGAGCAGCAAGCCCGCAAGCATCGCCGTGTAGTGTTCGAGCGCGACTGTCATCGCCAGTTGATACGAAGGCGGCAGCAGCTTGCGGTTCAGGTTGAGGAACATCGTGAGCCGCCTGTCGAGCAGATGCGCGGGCAATCCCGCCGATTCGAGCAGATCGTTGTACTCGATATGCTCGCGCGTGTGCATTGCTTCCTGGCCGATGAAGCCGAGCACCTGCTTTTTAAGCTCCGGGTCCGTAATCTGGTCGCGATAGTGGCGCACGCTGTCCATGAAAAAGCGCTCGCCCGCCGGGAACAGCAACGACAGTGCGTTGAAGAAATGCGTGACGTGCGGGCCGAGCCGATGCCAGTCGCAGGCGCGATCTGCGGGCAGGGCGAAGCGGAGGTCGCGGCGTACGGGCATCATGGCCTGTCTCCCTGGCGAGATTGATTCGATGGCGGCAAGAAAGCGCTCATGCGCGCCGTCCTTCGACGGCTGCGTCGCGCCGTGCGCGCTTTTGTGCGAGGCGCTTCAGGCGGCGCGTTTGCAGCACGACGAGCGCCTGATAAGCAGCGGGCAATGTGCGCGCGAGCCAGTCGGCGGCGCGTGCGTCGCGGCCGATCAGCACACGCCGTTTGTTGCGGCGCACGCCGTCGAGAATCACGCGCGCGGCATCGTCGGCCGTCGTGATGAAGAACTTCTCGAAGTCATCCTTGCCTTGCTGTTCGTTCTCGATCATGAAGCCGACCATGTTCGACGCAATGCGGCTGGATTGCGCAATCGCCGTGCGAATGCCGCCCGGATGGACGCAGGTCGCCGAAACACCACACTTCATCAGATCGAGTTCCTGGCGCAATGCTTCAGTGAAGCCGCGCACGGCGAATTTGGTTGCGTTGTAGCCGCTCATGCCGGGCTGCGCGAAGAGTCCGAATACGCTCGACGTATTGACGATATGTCCTTCGCCCGATGTTTTCAGCAAAGGCAGGAACGCTTTCGTGCCATGCACGACGCCCCAGAAATTGATGCCGACTATCCATTCGAGATCGTCATAATCCATCCCGTCGATCGTGCTCGACAGCGCGACGCCCGCATTGTTGAAGACAAGGTTCACGCGTCCGTGCTGGCGCGCGGTGTCGGCCGCCCAGTCGTACATCGCGGCGCGGTCGGCGACATCGAGCACGCATGTGGTGATGCGCAGCGGCGCGCCAATGCGTTGCGGCGCAACGGCCTGTGCCAGTTGCGCGGTTTCGGCGAGCGCCGCTGCATTGCGGTCGGCGAGTGCGAGATGGCAGCCCTCGCGCGCAAGCTGGATCGCGAGCGCGCGGCCCATGCCGGAGCTTGCGCCTGTGATCGCCGCGACGCGGTCGTTGAAGTGCTTCATTGATCGTCTCCCTGAGCTTGTGCCTTTATCGTTGTGTCATGCTGCTTCGACGGGTGTCGCGTGCGTCGTTTGTACGGATTGCGCGTCATGCGATGCATGCGTGTACGCGAAGTAATCGTCGATGCGGAAGGTGCGGGTCGCTTTGCGGAAGCGATACGCGAAGCCCGGCCACAGTGTCGTGTTCTTGCCGTTGCGCGGATCGAGATACCAGCTCTTGCAGCCGCCCACGGACCAGATCGCGCGCCCGAGTTTCTGCTGGATGCGTTCGTTGTATTCGCGCTCCACGTGCGGTCGCACTTCGATCGCCGCCGCGTTTTCGCGTTGCATCGTCTTGAGCGCGCGCAGGATGTACTCGACCTGCGACTCGATCATGAACACCATCGAGTTGTGTCCAAGCCCCGTATTCGGGCCGACGATCATGAAGAAGTTCGGATAGCCCGGCAGCGTCGTGCCGAGATACGCATGCGCGCCGTTGCGCCATGTATCGACGATATCGACGCCGCCGCGTCCCTTCACGACGCCGCGCGGAAACGGATCGGCGACCTGAAAGCCCGTGCCGAAGATGATGCAATCGGCCGGATGGCGCACGCCGTCGGTCGTGACGATTGCATGCGGCTCGACGCGCGCGATGCCTGTCGTCTTCACCGAAACATTTGCGCGCGCAACGGCCGGGAAGTAATCGTTGGAGATGAGGACGCGCTTGCAGCCCATCGTGTAGTCGGGCGTGAGCGTCTTGCGCAGTTGCGGATCGCTGACCTGTTTGTGCAGATGACGCACGGCGACCTTCTGCGCGGTCTTCATCAGCGATGGATGCACGGCAAAGCCGAATGCGCGCGATTCGAGCATGCTGAAGAGGCTCGCGCGCATCAGCTTCTGCGTGAACGGCAGATGACGGAACAGCCATTGCTCGACGGGCCGCACGGCACGATCGGCCTTCGGCATGATCCACGGCGGCGTGCGCTGGAACAGATCGAGATGCGCGACGCGCGGCGCGATCTGCGGCACGAACTGGATCGCGCTCGCACCGGTGCCGATCACGGCAACGCGCTTGCCGTCGAGCGGATAGGTGTGGTCCCATTGCTGCGAATGGAACATCTTGCCTTCGAACGATTCGAGGCCTTCGATGTCCGGAAACGCCGCGCGCGACAACCCGCCCATACCCGACACGAGCACGCGCGCGGACCATTGCTGCCCATTTGCAAAGCGCAGTTGCCAGCGATGCCGCGTTTCGTCGTAGACCGCGCTTGCGAGTTCGTGACGCAAGCGCAGATGCGACGTGATGTGAAAGTGCTGCACGCAATTTTCCAGATACGCGCGGATTTCCGGCTGTCGCGCGAACATGCGGGACCAGCGCGGATTTGGTGCGAACGAAAACGAATAGACATGCGATTGCACGTCGCACGCGCAGCCGGGGTAGTGGTTGTCGCGCCAGGTGCCGCCGACGGATTCTGCTTTCTCCGCGATCACGAAGTCCGTGATGCCGGACTGCCGCAGCCGGATCGCCATGCCGAGCCCCGCGAAGCCCGAGCCGATGATGGCGATATCCGTCTCGATGGGTCTCGTGTCGTCGCGTGAGGGGGCGACGCGTGGCGTCTTGTCGTTCATCCGTTTCTGTCTCCCTGTTTTTACCTGTTGTGGTCAGTGATAACTGTTACATTGATGGATGTAACGATAGGGGGCGTGTGGGTGTTGCGCAAGGCGTGTTTTTAGACTGGCGGCTCTATGTGGACTTAAAGACGGCGTCGTTTAAACGCTGTGTGTGGATGTGCGGCGCGGCGCGGCGGGCGTGTTTGCGATTTGTTCAAACGCTTGCGTTGTGATCGAGGTTGGTTTTGTGGTTTTGGTTTTGGTTTTGGTTTTGGTTTTGTCTTGCGACGCTTTTGTGGTCTGCTTTTGGTTTCGCTGGCATCCGCGATTTGTTGCTGGTTTGTCTTGCGACGCGTGGGAGGTTTGCTTGTGGTGTCGCTGGTATCCGCGTTTTGTTATTGGTGCTTCACGCGTTGCCCCTGTGCGGGGCGGCACTTACTTTCTTTGCCGCCGCAAAGAAAGTAAGCAAAGAAAGCGGGCTAACACCGCCGTTTCCTGACCACCGCCTGAGGGCCCCCAACAGTTCCTCCGCTTCAAACGGCGTCCATCGAGCCAACGCCCGCTGCTAACGCCTTGAATGGGCGCCTCACCCACTCCAATCACCCGTGGCACAGCAAGCGGCAGCGATTGGTTACGGCCGCCCAGGTGGCAAACTGTGTGTAGGTCGTAGTACTCCACATCTCAGCGCTCTTACGACACCGATCGTGCTTTCGAGCCGTGATCTTGGTGTTCAGTCCGGAGTGGAGCGCATACGCCGCGACAGCCTACACACAGTTTGCCGCTATAGAACGTGGGCGATTTGATCACGCGTGTGGCGACGCGGGAGTGTGGAGCGGGTGATGAGCCAATTCGAAGCGTTGGCAGCGGGCAACGAGAAGAACGATGCCGCGTGAAGGATAAGACCCTGTGGGGGCCCTCAGGCAAGAACTAGCACTGGCGGTGTTCAGCGGCTTTCTTTTGCCTACTTTTCTTTGCCGCGGCAAAGAAAAGTAGGTGCCGCCCCGCACAGGGGCGACGCATGAAGCACGAAGGCAAATCGCGGATGCCAGCGAAACCAAAAGCAGACCACAAAAGCGTCGCAAGACAAACAAACCAAACAAACCAAACAAACTATCTCTTCTTCTTACTGACATTAACCGAACCACCCCCACCCGCATCTTTGCGTTCAAGCTTCCCCATAATCGCCGCGACGCGGTCACCAAGATAATCACCGGAAGCCTCTTCCAGCGCGCGATTCATTTCACTTTCCACCAGCACCATACCGAGCGGCCGCACGCGCCAGACCGCATCGACGAGAGCAGGAACATCGGCCGGCGGCGGCAGCGCATCAGCGTCGTAGCGATCCAGTTGCCGTACGACAAGATCGACCAGCGCCTTCGCAATCGCATTGAAATGCGGACGCGATACGTTCACCGCATCGAGCAGATCGGAAAGCGGAATGCCCGCTTGCGCCATCGTCGCGCCGGCGTTGAGCGTCGCGGGACTGCGCGCGACAAACGAGAGCCCGTCGCGCTCGAGCAACCCGAGTTCGATCGCCTTCGAAACCGTCTTCGTCAACGCAGCCGGCGTGCCCTTGACGCCGAACATCCGCGCAAGTTCGACGAGCGAATACTGCTTCGGATGCTCATGCGACCAGCGGCTGCCGATAGCGTTTTCAAGGCCGAGGATCGAACGCAGATCGTGGCCTTCGTCGATCGCCTTGATCAGGTCCTGGATGTTCGCGAGCGTGTAGCCGCGCGCGAGCAGGTGGTTGATGAGCTTGAGCCGCGACGCGTGCGTGTCGTCGTACACGCCTACGCGGCCGCGCTTTTCTGGCGGCGCGAGCAGACCGCGGTCCTGATACGCGCGAATGTTGCGCACGGTCGAGTCCGTCACGCGCGCGAGTTCGTCGACGGTGTATTCGTTGCGCTGCGCGACTGGCGAGGCTGCGCTCGCCAGCGCGGGTCTGGATGTTCTGGGCATGCGGTGATTCTAGCGCGGCGCGCTACCGCATTACCCGTCGATGGCCTGGGCGTCGGTGGGCAACGCGTCACTGCCGTGGCTGAGCGCGCGCTGCATCAGCGTCGAATCGAGCCAGCGGCCTTGCTTGAAACCAACCGCCTTCAATGTGCCGACCAGCTCGAACCCGGCGGCGCGATGCAGCGATAGCGAACCGCCGCGTCCGCCGTCCGCGATCACGGCGACCATCTGGCGCCACGGTCCCTGTTCGCATCGCTCGATCAGCGCGGCGAGCAGCGCGCGTCCGACGCCGCGGCCGCGGCATGCATCGTCGATATAGATCGAGTCTTCGATCGTAAAGCGATACGCGACGCGCGGACGATAGAGCGTCGCGTACGCATAGCCCGCAAGCTTGCCGTCGACGAGCGCCACGATATACGGCAGACCGTGCGAGAGCACGGCGGCGCGGCGCTGCTGCAGTTCTTCGGCGGAGGGCGGCGTTTCTTCGAACGATGCGACACCTGTCAAAACGTGGTGCGCGTAGATGGCCTGGATGGCGTGGAAGTCGGCGTCGGTGGCGTCGCGGATGACGGGCGCGGCGGCCGGGGAGGTCTCGCTCATTGTGTCGGGTTGCGGTGTCGAGGCTGGAAAGCTATCACTATGCCTGTGGCGTGCGAGGAAATGAAGCGGGTCAAAATTGGTGACACGCGCGCGGTCAAAGCCGATCAAGGTGAGCCAATCCAGGAGGGTGAGCCAATCCAGGAGCAACGAAACTCGCACGGCTGTCGTCGATGCATCGGTACAATTCCCATCAACCATGCCGATGCCGCGCATCCAGTGCTGTCCCGCTTGCAGGAGCAACCATGTCGTCCGCTTCGTACGCACACAAGCCGCTGACGCCGTTTCGCCGCGCACTTGCGCGCTTCTCCCTTTCGGAAAACGCCAAGTACGTCAAGCTGACGCTCGGGCTGTGGATCGGCTTTTCGATTCCCTACAACCTGGGCTATCCCGAAGCGGCCGTTGCGCTCGCCAGTTCGACGATGCTGACGCTCGCGCTCGGCAGCTCGATCTCGGCGGCGCGCGGTTATTTCTATCGGCGCGTGATGTCGAACGTCGTCGCAATGCCGATCGCCACGCTCGTGATCTGGGTGACGGCGCCGCATCTGTGGCTCGGCACGCTGCTGCTGCCGCTCGTGATCTTTGCGATCGTTCGGCTGCGGCCGTCGCTGTTCCAGATGACGAGCATCACGATTCCGATGACGCTCGTGCTCTACACGGGCGAGCATCTGCCGCTGCTGGAACAGCGTCTGATCGGCGTGGTGCTCGGCATGCTGCTGGGCTTCATCCTCCAGCAGCTCGCGTTTCCGCCCGATCACGGCTTCTGGGCGAACCGGCTCGTCAACGACGGCAACGAACAGGCCTTGCAGGCGCTTGGCCAGATTGCGTCGGGCGCGGACGATCCGGCGCAACTGAAGGCGAGCATCGGCAAGCTGAGAACGGCGAGCACCGACCTGAAGGAAGCGCATGGCCTGCTCAAGATGGATCTGCAGCAGGCGTGGATGTCGCCGCATCTGCAGCGCAATCGCGAGCGGCTGCCGCTTTTCTGGTGTTATCACGAACTGTTCGATTCGCTCGTCAACTTCCTGGAAACGGTCGCCACCTTCCACGATCAGTTCGCCGCACTCGATCCGCATTGGCGCGAGGCTTTTCGCACCGGGCTTGCCAGACTGATCGATGCGCACGGCAAGCTCGCGCAGGTAGCCGATCTGCGCGTCGAGCGCGAGGCGCTCGCCGTGAAGCCGCTGCAAATGGAGGTGCTGCACGAGATCGTCGATACGCTGCCTGCGCCCGGCGTGTTCACCAGTGTCTATCTCGGGCATCTTGCGGGCTACGGCATCCTGCTGTGCCGGTTGAGCGACATGCACACGGAGCATCTGGCGGCGGCCGGTGTCGCGGCCAACGCGACCTGATGCGAAGAGAAGCTCTATAAAACTGGGCGTCGGCGCAGCAAGCTGTCGATTAACATGCGAGCTTTCAGATCACCCGCATCGCCCAGGCGAGCTTTGCCATGAACCTGCTGTTACGCCTGTTCCTCACGTTCGTATTGAGTCCGCGTCGCGGGCAGCTGCATGTGCTCGATACCTGCATCACGCCGTTTCGTGTGTGGCTCAACGATCTCGACGTGCTGCGTCATATGACGAACGGCCGCTATTTCACGATCCTCGATCTCGCGCGCGTCGATCTGATGATTCGCTCGCGCATGTGGCCTGAGATCCGGAAGCGAGGCTGGTATCCCGTCGTGACGCTGGAAACGATGCGCTTTCACCGCTCGCTGGAATGGTGGGACCGTTACGACGTCGCGACGCGCGTGATCGGCTGGGACGACAAGCATGTGTTCATCGAACAGGGATTCGTCCGCGATGGTGTGCAGGTTGCGCTCGGTGTCGTGCGCGCGCGTTTTCTGAAGCGCAGCGGCGGCACCGTGCCGACCGATGAACTCCTGGCGCTGGCGGGCGTCACGCAGGCATCGCCCGCATTGCCCGACTGGGTCGTGCAGTGGAGCGCGGCGGAAGGCGGGATGACGCTGTCGAACGCGCCACGCCAGCCCGCCGCTCGAGGTTGAACGACGCGCGCGCTGCAGTTTGCAGAGCAGCGCGCGTTGTGTGCAGCTTTAGGCTTGGGCCGCTGCATGCGGCACGACGACCGCGCCATGCGGGCCGTCGCCTCCCGGTCCGCCAGGTCCGCCGCCGCCATGTCCCGGTCCACCGCCGCCCCAGCCGCCGCCACCAGGAGGCGGGCCCCACCAGCATCCGGACAACGTGGCGGTCAATGCGGCCATGACGGCCAGAATCGCGAGCTTGCGCATCGATTGCTCCTTCTATGAGTTGTGCGTTTCGCTGCACCGCTGCGAACACGCGGTGCAGTACGAAGCCCGCACCTTACCCATCGAAGGACAATCGCGCTTGACATCCGCGTTACAAAATCAACAGAAGTTTGCGTGCGACGGCGCGTGTCTTATGCGCTGTAAATGCGCGTCAATGCTTGTCGCGCAAGACTTCGCGCGTGGTCGACGTACAAATTCTCCTGTCACGATCTGTCTGCCTTTGTAAGGGACGTTAAGGCATTCGGAGGCGTGCAACGACGCTTCACTTCTTCTTGCGCGGCTTGCTGTTCGCCTCGCGCCACTCGATCATCGCGCGCAACAGCACGACGCTCTGCTCGTCGATGATCGTGCGGAGCTGCTCGAGCCGCTCGCCGTCGATCGACTTCCACTGCAGCGCCGCCAATGCCGTGCAACGCGTGAGATGGAACGACACGAGCTGACCGTTGATGGCCAGCAGCCGGATCACCGTTTCGGGATCATCGGCGGGCCGTCCCAGCAGGCGCCCGACGATCTCCGAACTCACGCTCAGCAATGGCTTGCGCATGCGCTCGTTCAACCGTTCGGCGGCGAATGCCGGACCGAGTCCCGCCTGTTCGCGTGCCATGAAAAGCCGCCACGTAGCGGGCGTTTCCGTCGTGAACAGATAACTGGCGACGCGCGCCTGAATCGAGCGAAACGCTTCGATCAGTTGATCGTCGGAAGGATTCGCGTCGAGGACTTTCTGCGCGGCCTCGACGGCATCCGCGAAGAAGGCCGCCACGTTCGCCATGATGTACTCGACGCAGGCCTGATAGACGCCTTCCTTGTTGTCGAAGTAATACACCAGCGCAGGCGCGTTGACGCCCGCATGCTCGGCAATCTCGCGCGTGGACGCGCCTTCGAAGCCGCGCTCGCCAAACAGGCTCAGCGCCGCCTCGATGATCTTCGCGCGGGTCTCTTCGCCGCGCTGATAGCCGCCTTCCGCTGCGGGGCGATGTCTCGGTGTGCGTGTGGTCACGTCGTTTGAGGGTGAATGAGGGATAAGCGGAAAGGTAAAAGGTAAGGATCGTAAAAACAATATTGTTGACTAAATTGTACCAACTGGAATAATTATAACGATCGGTATAAATTATTCGAGGTCAACATGTCAGCCACTTTGCCCGTCGATGAATCGGGGCGCGCCGCTAACGCGCAACGGTCCAGAAAGAAGGGCGTATTTCTTGTCATCGGCGGCGTTGCCGTGCTCGGCGCAATTGCATGGGGCGCGCACTGGTGGACGGTGGGCCGTTTCATCGAAAGTACGGACGACGCGTATCTGCAGGCCGATGGCATGACCGTCGCGCCGAAAGTCTCCGGTTACGTGGCCGAAGTGCTGGTCGGCGACAACCAGGCCGTCAAGCGCGGCGAGCCGCTCGTGCGGCTCGATAGCCGCCAGTACGATGCCGTGCTCGAACAGGCGAACGCCACCATCGCCGCACGTCACGCGGATATCCTGCGCGGCCAGGCGGAACTCTCGCAGCAGCAGGCGGCCATCGCGCAAGCCCGCGCGCAACTCGACGGCGCGAGCGCGAACGAGGCGCATGCCGTCGGCCAGGTCAAGCGCTACGAGCCGCTGGCCGCGACAGGTGCCGAAACATCCGAACGCGTCGAGGAATTGCGCAACACGCAGCGCCAGGCAAGCGCCACGCGTGCCGCGGATGCCGCCGCGCTGCAAAGCGCCGAACGCCAGATCGCGACCACGCAGGCCGCGATCGAACAGGCGCGCGCGCAGTTGACCGCCGCCGAAGCCAGCGCGCGCCAGGCGCAACTCGACACACAGGACACGGTGCTCAAGAGTCCCATCGACGGCCGCGTCGGCGACCGCAGCGTGCGTATCGGTCAGTACGCGCAGCCGGGCACGCGCTTCATGACGATCGTGCCCGTGCAGGACGTGTATCTCATCGCGAACTTCAAGGAAACGCAGATCGGCATGATGCGTAAGGGCCAGCCTGTCACGATGCGCGTCGACGCATTGCCGGGCACGAAGCTGCACGGCACGATCGACAGCTTCTCGCCGGGCACGGGTTCGCAGTTCGCGCTGCTGCCCGCGCAGAACGCGACGGGCAACTTCACGAAGATCGTGCAGCGCGTGCCGGTGCGCATCAAGCTCGATGTCGGTCCTGAAACGCGCAAGGTGCTGCTGCCGGGCCTTTCCGTGAATGTCGATGTCGACACGCGCGGCGCGCGCGACAACGAAGCGCGCATCGAAAGCGAGAACGGCCGTGGCTGAGCACGCCGCCGCGAAACCTGCCAACGCGACGGCGGCCGACTGGATCGCCGTTGCCGCGGGCGCGCTCGGCGCGCTGATGGCAACGCTCGACATCTCCATCACGAACTCCGCCTTGCCGCAGATTCAAGGGCAGATCGGCGCAACGGGTACGGAGGGCACGTGGATATCGACGGGCTATCTGATGTCCGAGATCGTGATGATTCCGCTCGCCGCGTGGCTCACGCGCGTGTTCGGGCTGCGTAACTTCCTGCTCGGCAACGCAACACTTTTCACGCTGTTCTCGATCATGTGCGGGATGTCGCATAGCCTGCCGCAGATGATCGTCGGGCGCATCGGCCAGGGCTTCGCGGGCGGCGCGATGATTCCGACCGCGCAGACCATCGTTGCGACGCGCTTGCCGCGTCACCAGATGCCCATCGGCATGACGGCGTTCGGACTGATCGTGCTGCTCGGGCCGCTGCTCGGGCCCGTGGTGGGCGGCTGGCTGGCGGAGAATATCGACTGGAGCTGGTGCTTCTTTCTGAATCTGCCCGTGGGCGTGGCGCTCGTCGTGCTGCTCGTCGCCGGGCTGGATACGGCGAAAACCAACTGGCAGCAGTTCGTGCGCGCGGACTGGCTTGGCATCGTCGGGATGGCGGCGGGGTTGAGTTCGCTCACCGTCGTGCTCGAAGAAGGGCAGCGTGAGCGCTGGTTCGAATCGTCGATGATCGTGTGGCTGAGCGTGGTTGCCGTGGTTGGCATCGCGTTGCTGCTGGCTGCGCAGTTCGTGTCGAAGCATCCCATCGTGCGTCTGAAGCTGCTGACCAACGCACGTTATGCGAGCGTGATCTTTATCGTCTTCACGGTCGGCGCGGGGCTCTATTGCGTGTCGTATCTGTTGCCTCAATTTCTTTCGGGCATTGCGGGTTACAACGCGCAGCAGTCGGGCGCCGTGATGCTGATGTCGGGCCTACCCGCGTTTCTGATGATGCCTGTGCTGCCGCGCCTGATGGGCCGTGTCGACACGCGTTTGCTCGTGATGGGTGGCCTCGCATGTTTCGCGGGCAGTTGCCTGCTCGACGTCGCGCTGACATCGCAAAGCGCGGGCGATGACTTCACGTGGTCGCAACTGCTGCGCGGCGTCGGCCAGGTGCTCGCGATGATGCCGCTGAATCAGGCGTCGATGGCAGCCGTGCCGCGCGAACAGGCAGGCGATGCCGCGGGTCTTTACAACATGGCGCGTAACCTGGGCGGATCGGTGGGACTGGCTTTGCTTGGCACGTTCATCGACCGTCGCAACACGTTTCATGACGACATGATCCGCGAGTCGGTGACGGCGAATTCGCTGATCGGCCAGGAGCATGTCACGCAAAGCGCAGCGGGCTTTTTCGCGCAACACGGCGACATGGCGTACGCGAAGATGCAGGCGCTTGGCCAGCTCGCGGCGCAGATGCAGTTGCAGGCGAGCGTCATCACGTTTTCAGAAACGTTCTATGTGCTCGCCGTCGCGCTGCTGCTGTGCATTCCTCTCGCTTTTCTTCTCAAGAAGCCGGCACCGGGCACGCCGTCGGCCGGACATTGATACCTGTGATGAAGCCATTTGATTTTGCCGCTCGACGCGGCGTGATAGCCGCGCGTCGCGTTTCGCACGTTGCGCCGGTGCTTTCCACCGTCGCGGTAGCGCTGACCGTATTGCTCGCGGGCTGCACGGTCGGCCCCGATTACAAGGGCGCGCCGTCCACGCTCAAATCGGGCAGCTTCAAGCGCGCGCCGGATGGCGTCGTAGCGACGGCGCCGGGCGTCGCCGCATGGTGGGTCGCGCTCGACGATCCGCAACTGACCGCGCTGATCCAGGCGGGCATCGACAACAGTCCCGATCTGCGCGCGGCGCAGGCGCGCGTGCGCGAGGCGCGTGCGGGGCTCTCGCAGCAGAAGAGCAACGCGTTGCCGAAAGTCGGCGCGAGCGCGGCTTATCTGCGGATGCGCGAGCCCGATCTGTCTTCGCTGACGGGCGGCAGTTCGTCGGGTGGGCGCGGTCCGCTCGGCGTGTATCTGGCGGGCTTCGACGCAAGCTGGGAACTCGATCTGTTCGGCGGCACGCGTCGCGCGGTTCAGGCGGCATCGGCGGACGCGGATGCATCGGAAGCAGATCTCGCCGACGCGCACGTGCAGCTCGCCGCGGAAATCGGCAGTGCGTATGTCGGTTTGCGCGATCAGCAGCAGCGCATCGCGATCGTGCGCAAATCCGCGGATCTCGAAGCGACGGTGCTGTCGCTGACCGAGCAGCGGCGCGACCGTGGCGTGGCATCGCTGGTCGATGTCGAGCGCGTGCGCACGCAGGTCGAGAACACGCGCAATGCGCTCATTCCGCTCGATGCGCAGATCGCTGAATCGCTCGACGAACTCGCGTTGCTGACGGGCCGCGAACCGGGCGCGCTCGACGCCACGCTGAACCAGCCCGCGCCATTGCCCGCGCTGCCGCAGACGATTGCGGTCGGCGATCCGGCGACGTTGCTGCGGCGGCGTCCCGATGTGCGCGCCGCTGAGCGGCGGCTCGCCTCGCAGAGCGCGCAGATCGGCGAGCGCGAAGCGGACTGGTTTCCGAAAGTCACGCTGTTCGGCAGCTTGAGCTATAGCGCAGCGGACCCGGGCCATCTGGTGCGCAAGGACAACCTCACGTGGCTCGGTGTGCCGTACCTGCAATGGAACGCGTTCGACTTCGGTCGCACGAAGGCGAAGGTCGATCAGGCGCGCGCGTCGTTCGACGAAGCGCAGGCGAAGTACGAGAGCACCGTGCTCGGCGCGCTGCGCGATGCCGATGTCGCGTTGTCTCGCTATGGGCACGAACGCGAGAACGTCGTGAGCCTGCGCACGGTGGAAGACTCCGCGACGCGTGCGGCGACCTTGACCGAGCAGCGTTACCGCGCGGGCACGGCGACGGCGCTCGACTGGATCGACGCCGAGCGCACGCGCTATACGGCCGAGCAGAATCGCGTGCAGAGCGACGCGCAACTGATCAAGGACTACGTCGCGTTGCAGAAGAGTCTGGGTCTGGGCTGGGAAGGCATCGCTGCTATGCCTTGAGCGGGCAGGCGCATAAATGACAAAACGCCACGGCACATGACGCGCCGTGGCGTTTTCCGACGTGGCGTTTTCTTATGATGCCCGCATCAATGCGTGGTCACTTGCCGCACAACAACAGCAGACGTTCCTGATCGGAGCACGGACGTTTGTTCACTTTCGGCGCAGCCTGCTGCTGTTGCGACGCTGCTGCCGTCGTGCCGCCTGCCGGCATCGACGCGCGACGCGCGATGCAGGAGCGCAAGTGCCGTTCGATCGGCGGATAGTATTGCCAGCCTTTCGTGAGCGGCGGCAGTTCGAGCTTCACCTGTTTCCACTTCGGGTGGCCTTTTTCCTGCAGCGTATCGAAGTTCTCGCACAATGAATCGGCGAAGCGGTTCAGGTTGCTCACCGTGTCGCGCAGACCATAGTCGTACGTGACGAGAAACGCCTTCACGGTCAGTGTCGGCACGTCGTCCTTCAGCCAGTTCGGATAGCTGCTCTGGCGGATCGTCGCGGGAAAATAGGTTTCTTTTGCGCGCGCCGTTTCAGGTGCACCGGGATCGACGCGCAAGATGCGGATCTGCGCGAGCAGATCGGGATTCATGTCCGTGAAGAGCTTGGCCGGTTGCCCTGCGACGATCACGGCCACATCGATCTTCTTCACGACGAGCGCGGCAATCGCATCTTCATTCGACAGACTCTGAACGTTCTGCTCGGGAATCGGCTGATTGAACATCAGGTGGTAAAGCGTGGTCGCCGATTGCGCCGTACCGCTGCCGATCGGGCCGATGCTGATCACCTTGTCCTTGATCTGATTGATCGTCGTCATTGGCGAGTCGTTGCGCACGACGAAATAGATCTCCTCGTTATAGAGCGGCATGATGAGGCGCAAGGGACGGATCGTGGTGCCCGCGTCTGCGTTGCCGGAATTCGCCATGTCGATATACGCCTGGTACACATCGGATTGCACCAGCGCGAGCTTGACGCCCGGTTCGAAGCGCATGCGCTGCACATTCTCCGCCGAGCCTTTGGACGGCATTACCTCGAGGTCGATGCCCGCGGGCTGCGCGACATACTTCGCGAGATCCGCGCCGATCTGTATGTAGGTGCCGCGTTCCTGACCCGTGACGATCTTGTAGTGCGCGCCTGTCGCGGTGCCTCCGGCAGCCATCGCCAGCGACGTGATCACTATGCCCACCAGTGCCGTCAATCCCGTCAGTATTGTTTTGAGCATGGTCTATCTACCTTAGGTGTGTTGAACAGCATGCGCCAACGGCTGACGCGCATGTTCCGTTACATCAGGCTTGCAATACGTTCAGTAGCTTCGTTTTCTCGATTGCGTGACGTGCTCTACGGTTTTTTCGTTGACGGTGCCTGCTTCCATCCAGATTCGCGGATTGCGCGCATCTGCGCGTCGATGCTGCCGACGGCGCTCGCTGCGCTGCCAGCGGGCGGGGTCGCCGCCGCAGCCGCGGGGGCGGTGTTCGCCGTGGCCGTGTTGTTCGCGGGTGCGATTGTGTTTGCGTTGCCGCCGGTGCCTGCTTGCGGTGTAGCGTTGCGCGGCGCGGCTGCGCCTGTTAAGGGTTTCCAGCCAGTCGTCAGAATGACGCGTTCGAGCAGCGCCTGTGCATCGACGCTGCTGGTGTCGAGCGCGAGTGCCTGCGCGGCGCGATCGCGCACGCAACCCCAGAGCTTGTCTTTCGCACAGGTGTTCGCAACGCCAAGCGCGACGTCGCGTTTGTTCTCGCGATCCTGCAGATCGTTTTGCATCTGCAGCGCTTCCTTATTGCTGGCCTCGACGGACAGTGCGTCGGACAGCGCGGACTTCGCATCCGTCAGATTGCTGTGCGCGAGTGCGTCGCGCGCCGCACGCAATGCATCGGGCACATTCTTGTAGTGCGGCGCCGTGCGCGGACTCGGCGGCGCAATGGGTGCATTGGGCGCAGGCGGCGTCTTCGCGGCGGGTACGTTGGTCACGGTGGACGTCGGCGCGTTGCGCGTATTTTGAGGCGGCGAATAAGGCGAAATCGATCCGCCCGACGAACTCGCGCTGTTGGTCGCTTCATCGGCGCCGGTGTCCTGCCGGTGGTTGTCGCCGAGCAGCAGATAGCCCGCGTAGCCGAGCGCAAGAATGAAGAGCAGCAACACGACGCCCTTCGTGATGAGCCAGTGTCCCGCTGTTTGCCAGAACGGCTGCGGCCCGTCGAGCGGCGGAACAGGAAGGTCGTGCGCGGCGAGCGCGGCGACAGCAGCGGGTTCGTTTGTGGGGATTCCAGCGGGAGCGGGCGCTTGCGTGTCGACGGCTCTCAACTGCGTGCCCGCGCGTCTGGGCGGTGTGCGCTCGAGAGGATGATCGGCGCCGCAGTACGGGCAGAAATCGACATGTTGGTACAACACGCCGCCGCAACGTGTGCACGGCGTTGGGAAACCCTGGGCAGGTGATGTTTCAGCAGACATGCTTAACCCCAACCAGTTGTAGGCGATGCCATTTCGGCATGCTCAGGATCGAAGTTGAAGCAAACTCGCAGTTAGCGGAACTCGCGATCCACATGCGCTGGGTAGCGGCCGGCCCAGTCCTTTCGTTACGGGGCCGCTGTGTGTGCCAATATGGTTTCTTTCGCCCGGCGCGTCAATCGACGTTGTTACCTATCGCACACTTCGCCTCGTGTTTTCAGGGGGAAAACGAGGGTGCGTCAGGGTTTTTGCATAGACGCGAATACAACGCTGCATCTCTGCGATTAATCATAGGAAACACATCGTTCAGATCAAGGAAAAAGGCCGGCGCAAAACGCGCCGGCCTTTTATATGTGAAAACTGCAGAGCTTGACGAACAGGTTCGCACGGCTTTTGTGCGTGATGTGTTTCCGTTTGCTAGCGTTTGTCGTTTTTCGCCAGTGCTTCACTGCTTGCGCAGCGGGTGATCCCGGAGTAGCCACGCAAGTGCGAACGCGAGTACCACCACGCACGCCGCGACGATATACACCGAATGCAACGCGCTCGCGAATGCCTGCAGATAGTCGTCGCGCAATGCGGCCGGCAGATGATGAATCGCAGCCGGACCGAGTGCGTGCGGCAATTCGGTGTCGGGCGGAATCAGTGCTTGCAGACGCGATGCAAGGCCATTCGAAAAGATTGCACCGAATGCCGCGACACCGACCGAGCCGCCAATCGAACGAAACAATGTCGCGCCCGAGGTCGCCGTGCCGAGATGCTTGAACGGCACGGCATTCTGCACGGCGAGAATCAGAACCTGCATCACCATGCCGAGCCCGCAACCGAGTATGGCCATGTAGGCATACATCACATGAACGGGTGTCGTGAGCTTCAGCGTGGTCAGCAGCACCATCGCGACGCCGACGAGGAACGTGCCCATGATCGGGAACATCCGGTACTTGCCGATACGGCTGATGATGCGGCCCGTGATGATCGACATCAGCAGCACGCCGCCCATCATCGGCAGCATCTGCATGCCGGCTTCCGATGGCGTCGAATTCTTCACGACCTGCAGATACATCGGCAGGAACGTCACCGAACCGAACAGCGACACGCCAACAATAAAACCGATCGCGCTCGACAGCAAAAACGTGCGGTCGCGAAAGAGTTCGAGCGGCATGATCGGCTCGACGGCGAGACGCTCTTCATAGATGAATCCTGCGATACAGATGAACGCGAGCAGCAGCGTGCACCAGAGTTGCATCGAGGTCCACGGCAATACCGTGCCGCCCTGGCTCGTGAACAGGATCAGGCAGGTGAGGGCGCCCGCGAGAAAGGCTGCGCCCATGTAGTCGATGGTGTGCTTCACATGCGCGACGCGCGGCTTGAACACGGCGCCGATCACGAGCAGCGCAACGATGCCGAGCGGCACGTTGATATAGAAAATCCAGCGCCACGACAGATGGTCGACGAGAAAGCCGCCCATCATCGGACCGATCACCGTCGCCAGACCGAACACGCCGCCGAACACGCCCTGATAACGGCCGCGTTCCGCAGGCGGAATCACGTCGCCGATCGCGGCCATCGTGATGACGAGAAGCCCGCCGCCGCCCAGTCCTTGCAGCGCGCGCAACAGGATCAGCTGCGTCATGTTCTGCGCGACGCCGCATAGCGCCGAGCCGATCAGAAACAGCACGATCGCCGTCTGCAACACGATCTTGCGGCCGAACAGGTCACCGAACTTGCCGTAAAGCGGCACGACGATGGTCGAGGTCAGCAGATACGCGGTAACGACCCACGACAGGCTGTCCAGCCCGCCGAGTTCGCCGACGATGGTCGGCAGCGCGGTCGACACGATGGTCTGGTCGAGCGCCGCGAGCAGCATCACCAGCAGCAGCGCGGGAAACAGCACGCGCAGGGACGGGCGGTCAGCGTTAGCGGGCGCCGCGTCGGAAGGAAGAGTCTGGCTATCCATCTGGGCTTCCATGGCTATCAGGCTGCCTTGAAATTAATTAACATGCAGATTAATATATGCCTTATTCCAGCGTTCGTCAAATTCACTGTCATGGCAAGGAAAGCGTCAGCGGTATTGGGTTCGGATCAGATTGGGCACGCGCCAGAGGTGCCCGCAGCGCCCGCGGCGCGCCGGCCGGGACGTCCCACAGGCAGCGGCCGTGGGCCGGAGCAGCGCGCCCGTCTGCTGGATGCAGCGCTTGCGCTGTTCGCGCGGCAGGGAATCGTCGATACGACGCTGGGACAGGTCGCGCGTGAGGCAGGGTTCACGCCGGCCATGATGCATTACTACTTCAAGACCCGCGATCAACTGCTCGACGTGCTGATCGACGAGCGCTTCGTGCCGCTGCGCGCCAGGCTCAGCGGCGCTTTTCAGGCGAATCCGGAAGACCCCATCGCAGCCATCACCTTGCTCGCTCAGCGGTTGGTCGAAGTGGCGGGTGACTATCCGTGGTTTCCGTCGCTGTGGATCCGCGAGGTGATCAGCGAGGGCGGCTTGCTCAAGCAGCGCATGCATGAGCGTTTCGGCGATACCAACCAGAAGAACGGCATCGCGTACATCGAGAAATGGCAGAAGGAAGGCAAGCTGAACCCGGCGCTGGAGCCGTCGCTGGTGTTTCTGTCGGTGATCGGTCTCGCCATCCTGCCGCTCGCCACGTCCGCGATGTGGCGCAACGACCCCGCGCGCCGCAAGCTGACAGCCGACGATATCGCGCGCCATGCAGTTGCGCTGTTGACGCACGGCGTCGCGCGGCCTGCTGCGTCGTGACGTGCGAATCGCAAACGGAACGGGAATAACAGAAGCGCAGCCAAAGTTAACCGACGCATACTGCCGTCGCGCAACTCCCTGAACCGATGCGGCACGCTACGTGCTTCATGCTATGCGTTTCGCAAGTCTGCCTTCGGCCGTTCACGCAAGCGCCTTGCGCAATCGTCAACATGGCGCGGTGCAGTTTGCCGTCAACCTGTATGCCGGAGCGGACAAGCGCACGGTCGTGTGCAACTCGTTCGGTAAAATCGAGTCCGAATGAACGATATGCGCGATGCGATCCGCGCGCAGAGGCGAATTCGCGAAACAGAGGAGACTGCCGGGCGAACAGCGCGTCCGGCATTCGTTGGTAAGAACGTCCATACGAGAGTAGAAACGTTGAACTGTTTTCCGCTGCCGGCGCTGGCGCGGTACACAATGCGAAGCGTTACATCATGGCCACGTCAGAGTGCATAACCAGTTTTTCAAGCAATAACATCAAGATGAACGGAGTATTGAGGCTCGATCAGGCTACGATCGTGCTCGTCGAAGACGACCCGCAGAACAGGGAATCGTTGAAAATTCTGCTCGAATCGGAAGGCGCCAACGTCATTGCCGTGGCGGATGCGGAAGAGGGTGTCGAAGCGGCTGTGCGGGCGTTGCCCGATGCGGTCGTCTGCGATCTGGACCTGCCCGCAATGGATGGCTTCTATCTGATTCAGCGCGTGCGGGATCACGAGATTCGCGGCGATCATTCCCCTTCGGTCGCAGTGGCCCTGACGGGCCATACCGATGAAGCCTACCGGCTGCGCAGCATCGGCGAAGGATTCCAGCATTTCATGACGAAACCGGCGCCGCCTGAGGCGCTGGTGACGCTATTGCATGACGCGATAGGCGCGCGCGCCGCCGGTTTGACCTGACGCTCGAACCGCGGCGCTTTTCGTGGGCTGATCAGCTGCCGGCAGCTTGCGCTGCCTGGCATGCTGAACATAGCCCTTTCAGCTCGATTCCATCGCCGGCGAGCCGGTATCCCGCGTTTTCGATTTGCGCGACCAGTGCTTCACGCAGCGCCGGCTGGTGCAGTTCGGTGACGTTGCCGCATTGCTGGCACACCACGAGAATGCCGTGCTGGCATTGCGTGAGGTCGTGGCAGACGGCGAACGCGTTGATCGACTCGATCTTATGCACGAGCCCGGCGGACAGCAGAAAATCCAGCGCGCGATACACGGTGGGCGGCGCGGAGCCGGGGTGAATCTGACGCATGTCGTCGAGCAGTGAATACGCCTTGGTCGCGCGGCCCGATGTGAGCAGCAGTTCCAGCACCTTGCGGCGGATCGGCGTGAGCTTCTCGCCGCGCTCGCGGCAGTATTCTTCGGCCAGCGCGAGCGCCGCTTCCGCCGATGCAGGCGTGGCGTGCGCGTGGTCGTGCGCATCATGCGCTTCATGCCCCTCATGCGAATGGACATGACCCGTGGCGTGCACGTGATGCGCCGTATCGGCAGCGATTGGCTTGGCGTTTTTCATCCGCTGATTATACGGTGCGTCAATCGAGCTTCACGTCGAATCCGCGCTTCACGCCCGGGCGCTCGAACAGCGCGTCGTACCAGCGCTTCACGTTCGGAAAGTCGGCCAGATCGACCTTGTGGCGCTCATGCCGCCACGCCCAGCCGAGAATCGCGAAATCGGCGATCGACAGGTCGCCCGCGACGTATTCCGCCTTCGCGAGGCGCGTGTCGAGCACTTTGTACAGCCGTCGCGTTTCGGTGGAAAAGCGCTTGAGGCCATAGCGCTTGTCGTCTTCCGACGCGAGCGCCGCAAAATGATGCACCTGGCCCGGCATCGGGCCGAAACCGCCCATCTGCCACATCAGCCATTCGAGAACGGGCACGCGGTCGCGCAGACTTGCGGGCAGGAACTTGCCCGTTTTTTCGCCCAGATACAGCAGGATCGCGCCCGATTCGAACACGCTGATCGGTTTGCCGTCCGGCCCGCCGGGATCGACGATCGCTGGAATCTTGTTGTTCGGGCTGATCGCGAGAAAGTCGGGATCGAACTGCTCGTCCTTGCCGATGTTGATCGGCGTGACCTTATAGGGCAGTTCCATTTCTTCGAGGGCGACGCTGATCTTGCGGCCGTTCGGCGTGCCCCAGGCATAAAGCGAGATGGTCATAGGTTCAGGTCAGATCGAAGTCGACGTATTGCTTGAAGCCGGAGCGGGTGGCAAGCCGCGTATACCAGCGTTCGAGATTCGGCAGCGACGGACGCTCGACGCCCGGCAGCCCGAACCAGCGCTTCGCATACGCGCCCAGCACGATGTCCGCGAGCGTGAATTTCTCGCCTTCAATAAAGAAGCGTCCTTGCAATTGCGCGTCGAGCAGTTTCCAGAGTTTCGCGACGTTGTCGATGTCGGCGGCGAGCTTGACGGTGTCGCGCCCGGCTTCCGGCGTGCGGATGATGGTCCAGAACACCGGGCGCTCGGCAGGCTGCAGCGTGGACAGTGCCCAGTCGAGCCAGCGGTCGATGCTCGCGCGCGCCTTCGGGTCGTCGGGATACAGCAGGCTGGACGCACCGTACTGCATCGCCAGATAGCGGATGATCGAGTTCGATTCCCACAGCACATAGTCGCCGTCGACGAGCGTCGGCACCTTGCCTGTCGGGTTCATCGCGAGGTACTCGGGCTCGTCGTTGCGGCCGAACTGCAGGCCGGCGTCGATGCGCTCGTAGGGCAAGACCAGCTCGTCGCACACCCACAGGATTTTCTGCACATTGACCGAGTTGGCGCGTCCCCAGATTGTAATCATCCGGTAATCCTCTTTCGTCTTCTTCAGGTTGGCAAGCCGCGCCTGGCGCGGCGTTCAGCCCGGCGTCAAAGCCGGCATGGAACCCTAAACCATACACGAAGCGGGCTTTTCTTTCCCGCAGCGGCCAATGCCCCTACACGCGTTGCGTACAATGGGCGCACCCCATTTTGACGAGGCGCGCATGGCCCGCATTGTCCCCGACGACTGGAAGAGCCTCGCCACGACGGGCGCCGCCTCGCGCGAGCGCGAAACCCTGGCGCTGCTCGAAGAAGCGCTGCCGCGCGACTACACGGTCTATCACGGCGTGCACTGGACGCGGCTGCATGAAGGCTTTTCCGTGTTCGGCGAAGCGGACTTCGTGATCGTCAGTCCGGCGGGGCGTGTGATGATCGTCGAGCAGAAAACGGGCTTTCTGCGCGAGACGCCGAAAGGCCTCGTCAAGGTCTACATGCAGACCGAGCGCAATGTGGCAATCGCGCTGGCGCGCACGATCGAAGGGCTGCACCGCCGCTTTACGGCCGCGTTCGGCGCGGGCACGTATTTCATCGAAGAGCTGCTGTATTGCCCGGATCACATCGTCAGGGACGCGGCGATCGCGGGCGTCAATCCGGCACGTATCGTCGACGCGACGCGCAAGGACAAGCTCGTCAGCGTCATCCGCGAGGCCCTGCCCGCCGATGAAACGAAGCTCGCCTGCGCGCCGAAAATCCATCACTTTCTCGCCGACGAACTCGCGCTCACACCCGACACGAGCGCGCTCGTCGGCCAGGCGGGCACGCTCGTCACGCGCCTTGCAGGCGGGCTCGCGACCTGGGCGCGGCGGCTCGAATTCGCGCCGTTCCGGCTGCGCGTGATCGGCACGGCGGGTTCGGGGAAGACACAGCTCGCGGTGCAGGTGATGAAGGACGCCGTCGCGCGCGGCCAGCGTCCGCTGTACGTGTGCTTCAACCGGCCGCTTGCCGATCACATCGCGCGCGTCGCTCCGCCCGAAGCGAAGGTGGCGAACTATCACCAGCTATGCGACTGGATCGTGCGTGAAAGCGGTCGCGCGCCGGATTTCCAGACCAGCGACGTGTTCGAACGCCTCGAAAACGCCTTTGCCGACACACCGATCGACGCGCGCTGGCAATACGACGTGCTGATCGTCGACGAAGGCCAGGACTTCCAGCAGCCGTGGGTGCCTGCGCTCGAACGGCTGCTGAAGCCGGGCGGCGCGTGGTGGTGGCTCGAAGACCCGCTGCAGAACCTGTACATGCGCGAACCGGTGGCGCTGCCAGGCTGGACGGTGCTGCGCGAATCGACCAATTACCGCAGTCCGCGCGACATCCTCGACTATCTGCGCAACGTGGTCGGCGCCACGGTGCCGCTGGCGGCGGGCCTCTCGGCGGGCGGCCCGTTCGACGGCTCGGACATCTCGCTGTCCACCTACGACGAAACCCAGACGCCCGACAGCTGCATCGACGCCACCAAGCGCGCGATCACCCAGGCGCTGGCACTCGGATTTCGCAAGCAGGACATCGCGGTGCTGTCGTTCCGTGGACGCGAGGGTTCCGTGCTGTGGCCGCTCGATCATCTCGGCCCGCACCGGCTGCGCAGCTTCACGGGCAAATACGATCTGTTCGGCAATCCCGCGTATCGGGAAGGCGACGTGCTGCTCGACTCGATTTACCGCTTCAAAGGGCAGTCGGCGCCGTGCGTGATCCTGAGCGAAGTGGATTTCGACGAGTTCGACGAGCGCAATGCGCGCAAGCTGTTCGTCGGTGCGACGCGCGCGACCATGAAGCTGATCGTCGTCGCATCGCAGCGCGCGGCGCGGCATCTGCAACTCGGAGAAGCGAAGGAGCAGGTGGCCTGACGCGCCATCGGTCAGGCGCGTGGGCGAAACTCAGCCCCAGGCCGCCGCGCTGATCAGCGTGCCCTTGTGCTTGAGCGCGTCCCACCAGATCACGCGCAGCAGCGGCGCGATCTTCGCGATATAGAGCGCCTGCACCGGGTCGCTTTCGATGAAATGTGTGACGCCGCAGCGCAGCGCGGCAGCCGCCTTGTGCGCGGCCGCGCCTTCGGGCGTTTCGTCGTGCGTGTCGGGCGTGCGCATCACCAGTTCCAGATGACCGAAACCGTGGCGTTCGAGCCAGGCGCGGGTGCGCGCGAGATCCGCTTGCGGGCGGCCCGTGATAACGGCGCGCACGTTTTGCAGATCGACATCGGGCAGCACTTCGTATGGCAGCAGCGCGTCGCGTTCATTCAAAGCGGCGGCGAGATCTTCGTCATACCGTGACAGCGGCACGTCGGGCAGCAGAATGCCGTCGAGATCGATCGCGTACGTCGCGTACTCGTGGTCGTCCGCCATTTTGTCGGCGGAACCGGACTCGACGTTCAGCCAGTCCTCGCGATAGTCGTCCGTGTAAGCCTGCCTCTCCCACGGAAACAGCGCGAAGAAACCCGATGCATCGTTCGCGTAGTCCGGGCGGATGCGGCTGATTTCATCGAACGCGCCCGTCAGCGTCTTGACGATCAGCCCGTGCTGCTCGAGAAACGCAATGCAGTCGACCAGCGTGAAGCCGCGTCCCGCGATGTCCTCGCACAGCAGCACTTTCGAACCGGGCGACGGCAGCGGCTGGGCCGAATCCCACGTCACGTGGCGCGCGCGGCGGTCGTAGCTGAGAAACGCGACAGGCACGCCGATCGCATGCGAAGCCATCAGCGCGAGCGGTGCGCCGCCTCGTAAAATGCCGACGGCTGCAGCGAATCGCTCTTCGAGCAGGGTGGGCTGCAACGATTCGATCCAGTGGTCGAGCTGTTCGTAGGATAACGGTAGAACCGGCTTTTTCATGGCGGATGTTGCGCTTTGTGGTGGCCGGGTGAACGCGCGTCGGCGAAGCGGCTTTTTTTAAGATGGAGCCGATATTATGCACGCCATGTAAAGATTCTGTGTCGGGGCATGCCGCGTGGGGCTGTAGTTATCGTCCGACAACGTTGTCAGGCACAATGCGGGCACGACTAACAACAAGACCACACTAGAGGGACCTGAAAGTGCTCTACAAGAAATACGGATGGCTGCGTGGGCTCGCGCTGATGTCGGGGCTGGCAGCCGTTTTCGCGCTGGCATTGGGCTCGTTCGGCGCGACCGCCGCGCCGCTCGCGACCACGCTCGCGCTCGACGTGAAAGGCAAGATCGCGAAGACCAACGACGCCGATCACACCGTTTTTCATTTTTCTGAAGCCCAGTTGCTGGCGATGCCCGCGCATAGCATTTCGACGTCGACGACATGGACGGCGAAGTCCACCTTCACGGGGCCGCTGCTCGCGGATATCCTGAAGACCGTGGGCGCATACGGCGATCAGATCGAAATCCATACGCTGGACGACTATACGTATACGGTTCCCGTGTCGGACACTGGCCGCTACGGCGTGATCGTCGCGTACAGCATGAACGGCAAGCGCCTGCAGGTCAGCGACTTCGGACCGCTGTTTCTCATCTATCCGCGCGACGCGTTTCCCGGCGAACTGGCGGGAGCGTCGGCGGACGCGAAATTCGTATGGCAGATCAAGGCTCTCATCGTCAAATAGGACGGCGCCCGCTGCGCCGCGTAGTGCTCGTCGTCATCTGGATCGCCGCGCTCGCGGCGCCGACCGCGGCGATCAGCTATCTGCTGTACTCGAACCTGCTCAATCCCCGCGC
The DNA here is from genome assembly GCF_017104715.1 of Burkholderia sp. Ac-20365. Classification (GTDB taxonomy): domain Bacteria; phylum Pseudomonadota; class Gammaproteobacteria; order Burkholderiales; family Burkholderiaceae; genus Paraburkholderia. Next base: position 130,146 of record NZ_JAAGPI010000014.1, on the reverse strand, counting down.
GACGCAGCAGCTGACGGGCACCTACGACGGCTTCTACTGGGACGCCGCGCAGCTTCAGATCGCCTACGCGCGGCTTGAAAGCCAGCTGCTGCAATATCAGACGGGCGTCGATCCCGACTATCAGCGGCTCACGCTGCATTTCCAGGTGCTGCAATCGAAGCTGCGCGTGATGGCGGGCTCGACGCAGAAGCTCGCCGCGCAGACGGATACGGTCCAGCGTCAGCAGGAGGAGATTGCGCAGCTTTCGGAGATGATGGTCGGGCTGCAGCCTTCGCTCGACGCGTTGCCGGATTCCCCAAAGCTCGCGTCGCAGATGGTCGAAGAACTGCGCAGCCACTGGAAGGAACTCAACGATCTCGCGCTGAGCCGCCGCAACGTGGACCTGCAGGACCGCGAGGCGATGAATTCCGATTTCATCGCGAAACGCCGGATGCTGTTTGCGGGCGGGCTGGTGTTGCTGCTTCTGTCGGCGGCGGCGACCACCTTGCTGGTGATGAACGGCCGGCGCCGTACCAATCTCATCTTGCAGCAGCACGCCGCGCTCGACGCCGAACATCAGGCGAGCCGCGCCGCGCGCGAGGCGAGTCTCGCGAAAGACGCGTTTCTGGGCATGATCAGCCATGAACTGCGCACGCCGCTGCATGCGATCGTTTCGTCGATCGAACTGCTCGGCTTCAACTTTCACTCCGAGGCGGATCGCAAGGTGATCCAGCGGCTCGACACGGCCGCGCGCCATCTCGAAGCGCAGATGAAGGATCTGACCGACTACGCGCGCCTCGGCGCCGGCAAGCTCGAACTGCGCTACGAACATTTCGATCCGCGCGAGCTGCTCGGTTCGGTGCTCGACGAACACGAACCGGCGGCGCGCGCGAAGGGCCTCGTGTTCGAGGGCAGCGCGAGCGGGCGGATCGGTCTCGTCGATTCCGACCCGCACCGCATCCGGCAGATCGTCAACAACCTCGTGACCAACGGGATTCGCTACACGGAGCGCGGTACGGTCACGCTGCATTTCGACCAACGCGACGACGCGCTGGCGATCATCGTCACGGACACGGGCGCGGGCGTGCCGGACAAGCAGATTCCATTGATTTTCAAGGAATTCACGCAGCTCGATGCATCGCGCACGCGGCGTTTCGAAGGCGCGGGGATGGGCCTTGCAATCGTGCAAGGTCTCGTCGATCTGTTTGGCGGGACGATCGGTGTCGATAGCGAAGTGGGCAAGGGCACGCGCTTCAAGGTGACAATTCCCGTGAAGCCGGTAGCCGCGCCGGCCGGTGTCGCCACCGCGCCGCAGGCGGCGCATGGCGAGGGGCGCCCGCAGGTGCTGATCGTCGACGATAACCAGCTGATCCGCGAGTCGCTGTGCGAAATGCTCGAACATATGGGATGCGACGCGGCCGCCGTTGCCAATGCCGACGACGCGCATGCGTGGCTCGCCGCGCGCCGTTGCGATCTGGTGCTGCTCGATCTGCATATGCCGGACAAGGACGGCTATGCGTTCATGGCCGAGTATGAAGAACAGGCGGAAAAATCAGGCGAGGCGGCGCGCACGCCCGTGATCGCCGTGAGCGCTTACGCACCCGAGCCGGGGACGCGCACGGAAGGGGAGATGTTTTTCGACAGCCTGACCAAGCCCGTTCACTACGAAGTGCTGCGCGGCGCCGTGCAGCGCGCGCTGGCGGCGCGGCACGGAGCGTCCGTCGCGGGCTGACCGGAACGCCATCGAGTAGCGCCGCTCGCGCGGCGCGGCGTGGTTAAGCCCGGCTCAGGCGCTTGGACAGATCGGCGACGAGAATCGCCATGCGCGCTGGCTTCTCGTAGCACGCCACGTCGTAGTTGCGCACGATATCGCTGATTTCCGATTCGCTCGCCTTGCCCGTCAGCAATTCGCCCGTCAGCACGAAAATGGGCGCGTCCGGATTCTCCGACGCCCGCACCGCGCGGATCGCCTCCGCCGACGTCTGCGGGCCGAACAGCCAGTCGATCACCACGCCGTCGAACACCTGCGTCTGCAGCGTCTCGGCAAACGCCGCGAGGCCGTAGATCGCAATCGCCGCGAAGCCGCTGCGTTCCAGGTAGTCGCGCAGATTGTCGGCGGATGCCTGATCGTCGTCGACGACGGCGATCAACGGCTTGTCGGTTTCGGCACGGCGCGGATAGATCTCGATCTTGTGGACTTCATACGCGTTCTGATAGAGCGCGCCGTCGTGCCGCACGACGCGCCACTGATCGAGCTTCGACCACGCGATGAACTCGGGCCGGCTGCCTGCCTCGATCGGCGCGCCGATCCACGCGGTGCAGGCGAGCTCGATGCCGCCGATCGCGAACACCGCTTCCTGCGCGGTGGCGCCGACCATGCCGGGGTCGAGCGACTGCGCGCCGAACAGCTGCGCGGCTGGCTCGCCGAACACCTCGGCGACTTTTTTGATCTGGGAGAGCGTCCACGGGCTGTTGCCGCGCAGCTTGCGGTGGCCCTGAGAAAAACTCAAATCGAGGATCCGGCAAAGCTCGCTGGTTTGCTGACGCTTGCCGATGCCGTGACGGCTCATCAACTCGCGCACGCGTTCGGCGACGGCGAGCGAGTCGGTTGAGGTGGCTTCGTTGGACATGCGCGAAGTGTGTCTGTGTAAATAGTTGTATATGACGGACCGTCGTGGCGGCAGCGCGTTGTCACGCGTCGCGCCGGGCGGGCGTGACGCCTGCATGGGACAGCCACTGTACCGCAAGACCTCGGGCGCGCCTGGTGTCGCGCCATACCCGCATCGATCGAGTTTTTTTCGACGAACCCGCCGATTCTAATGAGTTCGACCGCCTCATGCGACTGAAGCCCCGTCCGATTGATGCGCAGCCTGTCTATTTTAGCGGCGAAATGTATGCGAAAAGCATGACAGGAATCAGTAAACTGTCCGGTTTGCCGATTTTTTCGGGGTTTCGTCCGCGCAATTGCGGATTCTGGGATGGCTGGCTGCTTTTCCGGGCAGGATTGCGGCGCGCGGGCTGACTTGAGAAGATGCGTGTCCGCCGACGCCTCGGCGTCCATCCTTGACCGCTTTCCCGATGACGACCACTTATCCGCTGCACGCGAACCTGAGCCCGGCCGACGCGCCGTTTCCCGATCAAGCCGACGTCGTTATCGCGGGCGCGGGCATCATGGGCTGCGCGGCGGCGTACTACCTTGCGCGACGCGGCGTGAAGGCGGTGGTGCTCGACAAGTCGCGCATCGCGGGCCAGCAATCGACGCGCGCGTGGGGTTTCGTGCGCCAGCAGGGTCGCGAGGCGGCAGAAGTGCCGCTGATGATGGCGGGCATGCGGATCTGGGAGCAGCTCGAGCGCGAGCTGGATTTCGATCTCGAATGGCGGCAAGGCGGCTGCCTGTACGTCGCGGACAACGACGAGGACTGGGCATCGTTCCAGCAATGGATGGACGTCGCGAAGCAGTACGGGCTGGACACGCGCGTGCTCGATCGCGCGCAGATCGACCAGCATGTGCGGGGCATGCACGGCAAGGCGCTAGCCGGCCTGTACACGGCAACCGATGGCCAGGCCGAACCGCGTCGCGCGGCAGCCGCGTTCGCGGCGCGTGCGGTCGAAGCGGGCGCGCGTTTTTTCGAAGGCTGCGGCGTGATCGGCATCGAACGGGCGGCGGGTGCCGTGACGGGCGTGGTCACCGAGCGCGGCACGATCCGCACGCGTCAGGTGATCTGCGCGGCGGGCGCGAGCAGCTGGCGATTGCTCGATACGCTAGGCATTGCGTTGCCGCAGCAGGCGGTGCGTGGCACGTGCATGCGGACGAATCCGCTGCCTGCCGTGACGGCTTCTACCTTCTGGGGGCACGGGCTTGGAATACGCCAGCGTGCGAACGGCGCGATCAATCTTGCCGACGATATGCAGGTCGATGTCGATATGACCTTTGGGCATTTCCGGGCTTTGAAGTGGTTCTTGCCGGAACTGTGGGCACAGCGTGAGAAGTTCAGTTTTCATCTGAACGGTGCGCTGGTTCGGGATCTGCGGGACCGGTTGCCTGGGGTTGTGCCTTCGGGCGAGCGGGTGTTGCATCCGCGGGATCCGAATCCGCAGCCGAACCGGTCGCACGAGCCGCGGGCATTGCGGAAGTTGCGCGCGCTGTTTCCTGCACTGAAGGATGCGCGGATCGTCGAGTCGTGGGCCGGGTTGATTGATGTGTTGCCCGATGGGATTCCCGTGCTCGATGCGCCTTCGCAGGCGCAGGGCCTTTTGGTCGCTACCGGGTTTTGTGGGCATGGCTTTGCCATGGGGCCGATTGTTGGGCGTCTTATGGCTGAGTGGATTGTCGATGGGCAGCCGTCGCTGGATCTTTCTGCTTTTCGTCTGCGACGCTTTTTTGATGGGAGTATGCAGAGGCCTCGTAGTATGTTGTGACAGGTTTTTTTTGTTTTGTCTTGCGACGCTGGGTTTGGGTTTGGTTTTGGTTTTGATGTCGCTGGCATCCGCGTTTTGTTTTGCCTGCTTCATGCGTCGCCCCTGTGCGGGGCGGCACCTACTTTTCTTTGCCGCGGCAAAGAAAAGTAGGCAAAAGAAAGCCGCTGAACACCGCCAATTCTTGTTCCCGCCTGAGGGCCCCCAACGGGTCCTCCGCTTCACACGGCAACTTCTCAGTCACCACCCGTTGCCAACGCCTTGAACTGGCTCATCACCCGCTTCATGCTCCCGCATCGCTTCACGCGCGATCAAATCGCCCGCGTTCTATGGCGGCAAACTGTGTGTAAGCTTTCGCGCCGCACACGCTTCACTGCGGACTGAAAAGCACGATCGGTGTCGTAAGAGCGCTGAGGTGTGAAGCACTACAACCTACACACAGTTTGCCACCTGGGCGGCCGTAACCATTCGCTGCCGCTGGCTGTGCTACGGGTGATTGAAGTGGGTGAGGCGCTCGATTAGAGCGTTGGCAACGGGCGGTGACTGAGAAGTTGCCGTGTGAAGTGGAGGAACCGTTGGGGGCCCTCAGGCGGAGGTCAAGCACGGGCGGTGTTAGCCCGCTTTCTTTGCTTACTTTCTTTGCGGCGGCAAAGAAAGTAAGTGCCGCCCCGCACAGGGGCAACGCTTGAAGCAGGCAAGACAAAACGCGGATGCCAGCAAAAACCCAAGCAAACCACACAAAGCGCAAGCAGACAAAAAACCCATCAGCAAACCTAAACAAAACCTCACTTAGGAGCAATATCCCGCCGAACCCGAACAATATGCTGCTCAACATAAAAAGCAGCCACATCAGCATCACCATTCACAATGGCTTCATAAATGAGCCGATGCTCCGAGACATAAAGCCTGATCCGCCCAGGATCATGAATCCCATCATCCTTGAGCCGTTTCCACAAAGGCTGATCCATAGCCGCAGCCACTTCATCAGCGATCTTGACAAGCAGGGCATCACCCGTCATCACAGCAAGCTGCCGATGAAACAAACGATCGCTATCGTTCCATAGCGTCCGCTGCACAGGATCGGCAACGTCGGTGATCGAATCCATCTGCGCCAGGTAATGCTCGGCGAGCTCGTCGCGCTTCGCATGCGCCGCCGCCCGCCGCGCGATCGCCGGCTCCAGAATCAGACGCACATCGAGCGCGGAAGTAGGACTGATATCGGCGTCGCCGGACATCTCACCGGCCGCAGGCGCAGACGACAACCGCTGCAACGCGTCCGCACATACATAAGTCCCGGAATTGCGCCGCGTGACGACTAGCCCTTCGTTCTGCAAGGCGCCCAGCGCCTCCCGCACGGCGGGCCTGCCGACCCCAAACCGTGCCGCCAGATCGCGCTCCGACGGCAACCGTGCTTCAGGCGCGAACTGCCCGCTGCGAATGTCGCCGCGCATGCGCTCCGCCACCTGCTCGTAAATCTGCTTCGGGCGAAACGCGCGTTCGAGTGCGAATGAGGTCGAGGCCATTGGATGCATACCGATAGGCGGAAACTGCGTAATGTGGACCGGTTTCAGACCAGTTTAACCCGACAATTTTGAAACTGGTTGATCGTCGACCAAAGCTGGTCTACATTTCGATCCAGTATAAGACAAAGACAATGGAGCGAGACACTATGCTGGACATGCAACGCGCCGAGCGAGGAACGAACGCATCATGAAGTTGAACCGCGTCATCAGCACGGTTGAAGTGCATACGGGCGGCGAACCGTTCCGGATCGTCACGAGCGGGCTGCCGAAGATTCCCGGCAAGTCCATCGTCGAGCGGCGCGCATGGCTGAAAGAACACGCCGATCATCTGCGCCGCGCGCTGATGCTCGAACCGCGCGGCCACGCCGACATGTACGGCGGCTATCTGACCGATCCCGTCACGGAAGGCGCGGACTTCGGCATCATCTTCGTCCACAACGAGGGCTACAGCGACCACTGCGGCCACGGCGTGATCGCACTTGCGACGGCGGCCGTCGCGCTTGGCTGGGTCGAACGCACGGAGCCGGAGACGCGCGTGGGCATCGATGCGCCGTGCGGCTTCATCGAAGCGTTCGTCAAATGGGACGGCGATCACGCGGGCAGCGTGCGTTTCGTCAACGTGCCGTCGTTCATCTGGCAGCGCGACGTGAGCGTCGAGACAGAAAGCTTCGGCACGGTGCGCGGCGATATCGCGTTCGGCGGCGCGTTTTACTTCTACACGTCGGGCGAGCCGTTCGGGCTCGCCGTGCGCGAAGATCAGGTCGACCGGCTGATCCAGTTCGGCGCCGAAGTGAAGCGCGCGGCCAACGAAGCCTTCAAGGTCCAGCATCCGCACATTCCCGAGATCAATCACATCTACGGCACGATCATCGATAACGCGCCGCGTCACGCGGGTTCGACGCAGGCCAACTGCTGTGTGTTCGCCGATCGCGAAGTCGACCGCTCGCCGACAGGTTCCGGCACGGCCGGGCGCGTCGCGCAACTGTATCTGCGCGGGCAGTTGGGCAAGGACGACACGCTGGTCAACGAATCGATCATCGGCACGGTGTTTCGTGGACGCGTGCTGTCGGAGACGAAGCTCGAGCACTTCGACGCGGTGATTCCCGAGATCGAAGGCGACGCGCATATTTGTGGTTTCGCGAACTGGATCGTCGATGAACGCGATCCGCTGACTTACGGTTTTCTGGTGCGCTGAGCGCGCAAAGGAGCAACCCCGAGATGAGCAGCACGCCGATTTTCGACGCCGCCGGCACGGCCCGCCTGATCCCGTTTCGCGCGCTCGTCGATGCGCTCAAGACGGCCGCCGGCGATTACGCAGCAGGACGCGTCGCGAGCCCCGAGCGGCTCGTCGTGCCGCTGAACGACAATGGCATCATGCTGTCAATGCCCGCCGCGGCCGCCGATCTCGCGATCCACAAACTCGTCAACGTCTGCCCGCGCAACGGCGAACGCGCGTTGCCGACCATCCACGGCCAGGTGATGGCCTTCGATCCCGATACGGGCAAGACGCTGTTCATTCTCGACGGTCCGACCGTCACAGGGCGCCGCACGGCCGCGATGACGATGCTCGGCATCGAGACGCTGTCACCCCGTGCGCCCCGCGATATTCTGCTGATCGGCAGCGGTACGCAGGCCGCGAGCCATCTTCAGGCGATCGGCGAGTTGTATCCGGATGCACGCGTGCGTGTACGGGGCACCTCAACAGCGCGCGCGCAGGCGTTCTGCGACGCGCAGCGCGCTACGGTGCGCGACCTGCAGCCGTTGAGCGACGCAACGACTCCCGATTCCGTCGATACCGTCATCGCACTGACAACCAGCCGGCAGGCCGTCTATGACGAAGCGCCGCGCGCGGGGCGGCTCGTGATCGGCGTCGGCGCGTTCACGCCGCAGATGTGCGAGATCGGCGCGCGCACGCTCGCGGGCAGCGCGCTTTTTGTCGACGATCTGGCGGGCGCGAAGCATGAAGCGGGCGATTTCATCCAGGCGAATATCGACTGGTCGACGGTGACGGGCATCAAGGACGCGCTGGTCAGTGCGCCGTCGTTCGATACACCGATCGTCTTCAAGACCGTCGGCTGCGCAGCGTGGGATCTGGCGGCGGGGCGCGTTGCGCGCGCGGCATTGGGCACGAGTTAAGCCGTCAGTTAAGCCGTCAGTCGCGCCTCGCGTGCAAGGCTGCGAGGCTCGAAGCAAAGAGGAAGCGGAACGAACGTCCGTGCCGTGTCACGTCAGTAATCACGTCAGTAAGCGTGCAAACAATCGCAAAACGTTGCAACATAGTCGTCTCGCGCAAACCTGCCTGCTTTCAGCGCTGCCTTGATGGGGTTTAACGGGGCAGCACGGACAGGCTTGCGTATTTCCCAGCAGTTAATTTTTGCGATCGCGCTATGACGACTTCCTCCGCTCCTGTTTCGCCGGACCGCCCGCTCGACATGATCATCTTCGGCGGCGCCGGCGACCTGTCAGCCCGCAAGCTGCTGCCCGCGCTCTATATGGCGCACACGCACGGCAATCTGCCCGCCGAAACGCGCATTCTCGCGATCGGCCGCCGCGAATGGCAGCGTGACGATTATCTGAAATGGATGGACGAGCAGAGCCGTCCGTTCATCGAATCCGGCGCGTTCGAATCGGCCGCCTGGGACCGCTTTCTGTCGCTGTTCGAATACGTGCGCGTCGACGTCGATCAGGCAAGCGACTATCAACGTCTTGCCGAAGCATCGCGTCCGAATGCGCTGCGCGTGTTCTATCTGTCGACGTCGCCCGAACTGTTCACGACGATCTGCGACAACCTCTCGCAGCATGGTCTGCTCGACGAATACTCGCGTGTCGTGCTGGAGAAGCCGCTCGGTCACGATCTGCAATCGGCGAAGGCGATCAACGATTCCGTCGGCAAGCATTTCGCGGAGCATCAGATCTACCGGATCGACCACTATCTGGGCAAGGAAACCGTGCAGAACCTGATGGTGCTGCGCTTCGGCAACGCGATCTTCGGGCCGCTGTGGCAGGCGCCGTATATCCGCAGCGTGCAGATCACGGTGGCGGAGTCGGTCGGCGTGGGTACGCGCGCGGGCTTCTACGATCACACGGGCGCGATGCGCGACATGGTGCAGAACCATCTGCTGCAATTGCTGTGCATCGTCGCGATGGAGCCGCCTGTTTCGCTCGACGCGGACGCCGTGCGCGACGAAAAGCTGAAGGTGCTGCGCTCGCTGCGTCCGATGACGGCCGAAGACATTTCGCGCGATACGGTGCGCGGGCAGTACACGGCGGGCGCGGTCAACGGCGAGCCGGTGAAGGGTTATCTGGAAGAAGCGAACGTGCCGCCCGATAGCCGCGCGGAAACTTTCGTCGCGTTGCGCGCGCATATCAACAACTGGCGCTGGGCGAACGTGCCGTTCTATCTGCGCACGGGCAAGCGGATGGCGAAGAAACTGTCGGAGATCGTGATCGAGTTCGCGGACATGCCGTTTTCGATCATGCCGAATAGTCCGTGTGGTCCGCGTAATTGCGGTAATCGTCTCGTGATCCAGTTGCAGCCGAACGAGGCGATCCAGTTGCAGATGCTGGCAAAAGAACCGGGTAGCGGCATGCGCACGTTGCCGGTCAATCTGAATCTCGATCTGGAACAGGCATTTACGAGCCGTCGCGCGGAAGCGTATGAGCGTCTGCTGATCGACGTCGTGCGCGGCAGGCTCACTCACTTCATGCGTCGCGACGAACTGGAAGCGGCGTGGACGTGGGTCGATCCGATCATCGAGGCGTGGAAGCGCAACGGCGACAAGCCGCGCGGTTATACGGCCGGGACCTTCGGGCCGGGCGCTTCGACGGCGATGATGGCCAGAGAGAATATGGTCTGGTCGGAAGAGTCATAAGCCGGAAGGACACTCCGTCGGTAAAGGGCGAAGAGGGCAACCTCTTCGCCTTTTTCTTTTCTATCGTCTGAAAGCGACGTGTCAGCAAACTTTACTTAATAGGTGCACGTTTAAGACATTTTTTCCGATTTTTGCTTTTTGTTGTCCGATAGCAGGGAGATAACGCGAATCTAATAGCACGTAGTTTTACGAGCAGATCGGCAGTGATCACGCCTCGAACCTCAGTGCGATTTATCGCGCGAGAGGGTTCCGACGAATCCGTCGCGGAGTCTGTCATGAAACGTGCGCTACTCATGTTCGCGCGCGTGGGCGGTATGCTGGCCGGTGCCGCCCACGCACAAAGCTCGTTGACGATCAGCGGGACGACATACACGTATTGCGCGACCGAAAACCAGTACTGCGCGTTCAGCGGCACCGCGCGGGTCGTTTACGGCACGACCTCGCCGACGCTTCAATACGACATCAACGGCCCGTTCACGAATGGCGTGCAGTGCTCGACGGGAGCCGTGTCGCAAACGGATCCCGCATTCGGGTACGCGAAGAGTTGCTGGTACGCGAGTAATGCTGCGTCGCCTACGCCTACGCCTACGCCGACACCTGCACCGGCACCGTCTCCATCTCCATCTCCATCTGGTTCGTGGGCACAATGCGCCGCCGAAAATGGCTATTGCGCGTTCTCCGGCACGATGACCGTGTTGTATGGCGGCAGCACGACTTCGCACAACGTGTCGAAGGTCTTTACGAACGGCACGGCCTGTTCGAACGCCGCTTTCGGCACCGATCCCGATTACGGATACGGCAAGTACTGCTGGATTCCGTCGGGGACAACTTCGGGCACGCCGACTCCAACGCCAACGCCAACGCCAACGCCAACGCCAACACCAACACCAACACCAACGCCGACACCGACACCGACACCGACACCGACACCGACACCGACACCGACAGGCGCCATCTCCTGCGGCAACCCGACTGCAACAGCGGGCGGAACGACCAATGGCCTGATTGCCGCCGATACGCCGAGCAGCAACGGCACGCGCCTGTTCGCGCAAGGCAGTGCATTCCAGCTATCGTTCGTGACGGCGGCGACTTCCGCCGATACCGTTGTCTGGTCGATGCAGGATCAACTGGGCAACATCAAGGGCAGCGGCTCGTTTGCGGTATCGAGTGGGAAGCAGACAAACACGCTGTCTTGTACATCCTCCATCGCGGGCTACTTCGCGATGACGGCGACGCTCTCGCACGCAGGCGGCACATTGCCTCAAGCGGGCACGCGTCCCGCAGGCATCGCAACGTTCGGCATCCTGCCCAATCTGTCCAGCACCATTCCCGCAGTGAGCTATGCGCACCAGGAGCAGCATCGCTTCGGCATGCAAGGGTTCAACGACAACGCAGCGATGCTCACCGCACTCGGCATCTCGCAGACGATCGACGATCGCGAGTTGTCAGCGATGGAACCCAATGGCGCGAACACATGGACGCCGTCGCTATCGGGTCTCGACCCGTTCTATACGAATGGAAAGATCATGCGTCTTATCCGGCTCGACGGTATTCCAGCGTGGGCCAGCTCGACAGGCGGCTTCCAGGACGATACCAATGCGCCGGCCAATCTGACCTACTACCAGAACTACATGGCGCGTGTCGGCAGCGACAGCGATGCAATTCGAAAAGCGTATTTCCCGAATCAGCAGAACAACTACTACCAGGTGACATGGGAGCCACAATGGGTCGATTCCACGGCCAACTTCATCGCCATGTATGCGGCCGTGTACAAAGGATTGCATTCGACTGATCCCAATGCCGTCGTGATGGGCACGACGAATGTCTTCCCCGCCAATTGCCAGACGCAGTGCACGCAAGGCTATCTGTCGACTTATGGGCCGCTCGGTATCGGTAATTACATCGATGGCGTGACGACGCACGGGTATTACAACGCGGGCACCTATGCCGCGCATCCGCCGGAGCTGTACGACACCGATCCGAATCCGTCCAATGTCGCCAATGCACTCGATCAGCAGATGCGTTCGTTGCGGGCGCAAATGCAGACGGTCAAGCCGAATATGCGCTTGTGGGTGACGGAACTCGGCATCAGCTACGATGCCGGCGCAGCGTATGGCGCGAGCTATCCGCCAGCAAACCAGTTGTACGGGCAAGCAGCTGTTGCGCTGCGAGCGCATCTGATCATGCTCGGCGAGGGCGTGCAGGTTACGTACTTTTTCTATGGCGCGGATTATCCCGCCGATGTCGGCGAAGGCACGTTCTTCGACATCGTCAATCCGCAGGGGCAGTATGGCGTGAGCAATGTGAGTCCGAAGCCGGTGGCACTCGCATTCGCTGCGCTGACGCGCGTGATCGACGGCACGCAGACATTGGGGCGTTTGAACGGCTTGCCATCGATGGTGTATGGCTATGCGTTCCAGCAACTGAACAACGGACGCATCATCACTGCGCTATGGACGCATAGCAACGCGAACTGGCCGACGTCATCGGGTATCTACAGTTCGACGTATAGCACCAGCTATGCGCTGACAGTGGATTCGCCCGGCACGAGCGGCAACGTCACGGTGATCGATATGATGGGCAATCCTGTGTCGGTTGCTTATATGAATGGTGTGGTGAACCTCACGCTGACTGAATCACCGATTTACGTCGTGTCGACGAATGCGAATGTGTTTTCGGGGAAGTACACGGGGCCTGTGGGGTATACGGGGCAGTAGGGGGGAAGGGGGATCGGCGTGATGTGCGGCAGGCGCATGCGCTATATGGGTCAGGATGCCGAGAAATCGATCCAGGAGGCGAAGAAGGTGACTTCTTCGCCTTCTTTTCCAGCGCCGCTCAACGCAGTTTCACGGACGTCAGCAGGTCTTCCCAGAGATTCATCAGTGCGCCCCGGCCATCGGGAGAAACAGCCGAGCCGGTATCCATGGCGATTTTCATCGCAGGCTCACTGGCGTGATTGTTTCCCGTCAACGCATTCCACTCGAACGATACGTCTTTCGATTCTTTGACGACGTACGCATATTCGTCGCCTGTTCTTCCCGCTACCGTCTTTTCGCCACGGCGCAAGATTTCGGTGTCGCTGGACATCAGATTCGCAAGCGGAACGGGCAGGCTGATCAAACGCGTGAGCAAACCGCCGCCTGTGTTCTGAGCCTCGGAATTTGTCGACACCAGCAGCGACGCTTCGCGCGCCGGAATATTGGCGGATAGCGTGGCGGTTTCCCCTCCGGCATATCCGCCAGGAATGAATCCTCGTTCGATGCAAAATCCTTGCTGAGCAGGAACGGCCAGCGTGTCGCGCAACTGGATAGTCTGCGCGAGTTTGCCGATCACCGCTTTGGCTTCCTGAAGCGATTCACCTGTGACGCCAGCGCTGAACACAAAACCGGTGTCATTCCTGAGCAGCACGCCGTGTACCGAATAGAGATTGTCACCGCCTTGCCAGACCTGAACGACCTCGTCCCTGTCGCCTGTTTGAGCTGGCACGAGGGTCGGCGCAGAACCGACCTGTTTCGCATCATCGGCCAGTTTGCGCTTCAGCGCCTCGTCGAGCGCTGCGCTCGTTGCAGGGTAAGTGACGTCGATATCGACGCCCTGGAAGCTTTGTGCGAGATGCACATCCGTCGCGGATTGCGGAAGGTCGATCGTATATCGGCCGACGCATAGGGTCCTGGCGGGCTCGTTACCCGAGGCGGTGTGAGATTGACCTATGATGGAATCCTGACGGCTAGTGCAAGCCGGCAATGACGAGAACAGAATGACGGTTGATAGTGCAACTACCAGAGGCGATCGAATCACGTGCTTCCCCAATCGCCGTTCTGGGTGAGCTCGACGATCGCGTATCGGGATATGTCCATCACATCCTTGACTACTGGCATGTTAAGCAAAGCCCGTAAGCGAATTGCTCGCGCAGCACGGGCACCTCTCAGTCCGCTTTGATCAATCGCCAGGTAACCCAATGCACCTTGCGTTCGCCGAGATTGTCCCGTACGAGCAGGTCCGGCATCGTCGAGCCTGCCAGCACGCGCACGGGGGCCACGTCATACTCCTTCGCCGCCCACAGCCCGGATACAGGGCAACGCTCTCCCGTGCTGACTTCGCCAGGATTGCTGGTCGCATCGACGGGCCTGCTTGCCTGCGCCTGAAGAAAGTACTGTGATTCGTCGGGGAGCGTGCCATCCTTGTAGCGACGATCTTCCCATAGCAATTGCCAGTGCGTTTCCACCTGCTCCGTGCGCGACGTGGCCTCGTTATATTGGCCCGTTATCCTGGGTGCCTTGACCCCCTTCACCAGATAGTTAAAGCAGCCATTGTTTGCCATGACCTTCTCGCCGAACGGAATGATGCCTAGCAGGCGATCCTGACGGACATCGACCGGCTCCCATATGCCATCGACTGGCACGCTTTCACCTGACTGGATAATCACATCCCCCGGTTCCGGAACCTCGGGTAGCGGCTCTGGAAAGACCGGGTAGGGCAACACAAAGAAACCATAGTCGTACGCGTCCGGATTCAGTAGCAGGCCGGGGCTGGACCATTGGGCGCCCAGATGCGATGCGCCATAGTCGATTTCCAGTGGTGCCTGGTCGCCCTGATACTGCGCGGCAATCATCAATTGATTGAGCGCTTCGACTTTAGGTGGATAGGGCTGTAGTTGCATCCCACGCTCCCAGTATTCAGGGTCGCGATAGAAGTTGCTCTGGATCGTTGCGGCGCTGCGTTCCGCTTCATACAACGCTTGTCCGAAGTTCCAGACAATGCGATTACCCTTTGCCAGATCTTCGAGGCCCTTGTTATAAAGGCTCAGGACATCGTAAATGCGCGGCAGCTTGTCCGCTTCCATCTGTTCGGGCTGGCTTTTTGGCCACGTTCTAATGGCGGTCTCATAGGCGCGCGTGAATGCCTCCCATGCGTCGCGCTTTCGTTCCCACAGTGTGTAGCTCGTCAGTCGCTGGAGCAACCAGAACACCTGACGCCGCGTCACATCGTCATTCATGTCGTACTGTTTCATCGAGGCTCAATCCGCGCTTTGATTATTCGAAGTGTCGGTTCGTGCGGCAGCCGTCACTTTGCTGTTCGTCACCTTGGTTCGAATTTCGTCACTGGCAAGCCGCCGGGTTCGTACTGCACCTTTGATGTCGTCAGAGAACTTGCTATAGCCCACGACGCCGCTGACGTTAGTCCAGTTGGTCGCATGGAATTCAACCTTGACGCCGTTTTTTTCAATGGGTGCGATCGCATCTCCGGCTTTCAGGTTATTGCCCATCGTCGAGATGTCCTTGCTGAGCTCGCCCAGGTTGATAAAAAGTTGCTGGCCGCCGCCCTCCAGATACTGTGCCGGAACTTCGTTGCCGAACTGCTCTGCAATCTGACCGACCCATCCTTTTGCCTCGGGCATTTGATGAGCAAGGTCAGAAGGGAAATGCAGAATTGCGATGAAGCCGTTTCCATTCCATTCGTCGAGCACAGCGGAGAGCGAGCGCCATTCTTCGGCGCTTTCGGGTACCTTGCCGAAGCCCCAAAACATGCCGCCTGCGTACGTTTCGGGCGCGGGTGCGCGTTTTACGCCAAACACGCGAAACAGTGTCTTTCCTGCCAGATGACTGGCGTCCACAGCCTGGATTTCACCATGAAAGGACGCGACGGTTTGAAAAACCGGCGTGCCTGGAAAGGACGGACTGGTTCTCGTTTGTGTCTTGAGGATATCTGGCCAACCCTGGTCGATGTTGGGCTGATACTTCGACCGCAATCTCGCTTCGATGGCACCCTTGTCCGCCTGACATTCCGAAGAAGGAAAGCGCCCCTGACGAATCTGTCGTGCGAGTTTGCGCTCTTCAAGATAGGCCTCGGCTTCACGCTTGATCCTCGGCACACCGCCGGTCGCGATCTCATGAATCTCACCGCGATAGACCAGGTTTTGCAATGCCTTGAGCCTGGCATCAAGTTCCTTGAGTGCTTGCGGGATCATCTTGTCCGCGAGATCCTGCAACACGGCAAAACCATCGCGCACCTGCTCCAGCCTGGTTCGCCACACATCCGGGAGTAGCTTCCCGACGCGCGCATCGAGTGATTTGCGAATGGCCAGTCGAACCGTCGAGCAGAAATCCCTGCACTTATCCAGAAGCTGCGCCTGGTACCTGGCGACATCGAGGGCCTTGAGCCACTGCGGCGCATTGCCATGCCCCATCCGGTTCAAAAACTGGACGATCTCGGCGAGCAGTTCCGTATCTTTGGCGACGTCACCCGCCACGCGCAATGCCAGCCGGCCGACACCCTTGATTACGCCACCCACGACAGGAATCAACGCAAACAGCAGAATGACGAGCAGGACCCATTGCATCACTTCCTGTCGCTTTCTGGCATCCGTGCTCATGCCGATACTGACCGCGAGCAGATCGCGCGTCGCCGTGACATCGCCGAGCAAGGGAACCATGCCGATCACGGCGTCGACGATGACCTGGCTGATGGTTTGCTTTTCGTTGAACGCGCCTTCGAGCGTACCCCAGCACCATTGACCGACTTCCAGCGAGGTACGCTTGAAATCTTCGAGTGTCCAGCTCATGGTCAGGCTCCCCCGTGCTTGCTGAGTAGCGAATCGATATCCGCGTCGGTCAGCTGCGTACCCTTGAAATCGGGGTTTTGCGTCGCGTCCTTGCGGCTGTAGGCGCGCGCATCCGGGCCAAGCGTGACACTGACGGGGCCGGCGGGCGTGTCATGCAGATTCATACGGCCTGTGCTGTCCAGCAAGCCCTCCTGCGTGCTGCCGTCCGCAAGCGTAGCGATGTACTTTGCGCCTTGCACGGGCTCATTGTCGTGATAGAGGTACTGCATGGAGGCTGCATAGCGGGAAACGGGCAATGCTGGAAGCGGGTAAGCGGTGTCTGCCGGGCCCGCGAATGAATGCTGGCTGCCTTTGATATCGATCGTGCCCGGTGCATGGATTTCGATGCTGCCATTCTTGATGCGCACATACGCGCCACCTGATGTAAGCAGAATCTCCTGCTTTGCAGCGGCCTCGATGTTCTCTGTCGCGGCGAGCAGTTTGAGGCTTTTTTGCGCCGTCACTTCGATGTTGTCTGTATGCGCCTGCATGTCAATCTTTCCCTTCGCCGCGAACAGTTTCGCGCCGGCATTCTGCGCAAACAGACTGATTTTTTGCGATACGCTCGCGATCAGCGACTTGCCACTTGCCAGATGCGTACTCTGCCCACTCACCAGATTGATCTGTTGCTGCGTCGAAACATGCACCGACTGCTGTGTCGACATGCCGATTCCCGCCGGGCTCGCCAGCACCATCACGGGGTGCTTGAACGCGATCGCATTGCCGGTGCCGCCGCCTGCGGTCTGTCCGCCTGATGAAGATCCAGCCACGGTATCCTGTGTCGCGTCGGTGAATGCCTTCAACGCAGCAGAGCCGTCTTTCAGACTCTCCGCCTGATGCGTCTGACTCGCGCTCGACATCGCGTCGATCACACTTGCGGCATTCACGAGTTGCTGGTGAGCTTCCGTCGCATCCATTTGCTGGCTGGTTGCCGCCTTCGGATACGTACTCAGATAAAGACCTTTCGCGGCGCGAACTGTGCCGTAATCGTCGGTGCCAAGATCGAAACCTTTGCCGAGATATGCTCCACGCGTGTTGCCGTTCTGCGCGATCAGATAGCCAAGATGTAGCGATGAATTCGCGCTGATGCTATAGAGTTGCACGCGGTTTTGAGCTGTTGCGTCGTCCATGACCAACTGGTTGTAGCCGCTGCCGGCGAACTCCTTCGAGCGATAACCGGACAGCAGACCATTCGAATGCCATTGCGGCGTGTTCGCGCCGTTATAGACGCGCCCGACCGCGATGGGCCGGTCACAATCGCCATCGATGTAATCGATCAGCACTTCCTCGCCGGCGCGTGGCAGATGCACGCCGCCATATCCGTCGCCCGCATCCGACTGGGCGACGCGCACCCAGCACGACGCGCGTTCATCGCCGCTGTTGAGCCGGTCCCAGACGAAGCGCACCTTGATGCGGTTCAACGCGTCCGTAAAGACCTCTTCGTTCTGTGGCCCAACCACGATGGCCGATTCCATCTGCACGTCAGGCTTGTGATGGTCGAACGGGCTGCGATAGGGCACGTTCGTGCGTTGCGCTTCGATGTCGATGCGATAGAACCCTTCCGATCCGTCACTGGATGCCACGATGAACGGGCTCGCGTCTTCGTGCTTCGCCCGGGTGGCTTCGATAGCGTCCTGGAGACTGTGCGGAAACACGGGCGCCTCAGTGCCAGCGGGCAGATTGTTTTCGATGGTCCACATGGTCTCGAGTACGGCGAATTCGCGCTGACCGGCCGCGTCGTGATCATGATCCGGATGTCCTGTGAGCGCGAAGCGCCGCCCCGTATCGATGCCGCGCACGCCGCCTGTGCCATGAAAGCGCCTGGCGCGCGACTCCCACTCTTCCATCCGGATACGCGACAGCGCTTCGCCGCGATCCTGTTCGCCGTAGGTGTAGGCGCCCGTGTATTCGTAGACTTCCGCCTGCGCGGGCAACGCACCCTGATTGGGCATCGTCGGTGTGCTGGTGCTCTTCGGGTTGTATCCCGTCGCAGGGTTTTTGTAGTCGAATGTGCGGGTGCTCAGCAACGTGCTCTGCAGCGTGCGCGTTCCGGACCACTGCGTGAGTGCATCCGTCTCGCTGTTCGTTCCGGCGCGGTAAAACGTTACTGTCTGCGGCGACAGGGTGTCGAGCATCGACAGGCTGTCGGTGATGACGTACGTGTGCGATTTCCCGTCTTGAGCCTGTTGCCAGAAACCGTACAGCCCTTCAGATTCAAGGAGGCGATGCACGAAATTCCAGTCGTATTCATCCTGACGGCAATAAGAACGCGTCGGCAGCGCCTTTGAAAGCGCGAAACGGAATTGTCCTTGTGCTTGTGGATGAGCATTAAAAACATCGCTGATGATGTCGTCGACGCTTTTATCCTGCCAGATACGCTGGTCTCGTCTGAACTTGAGGAAGTGCAGCCACGACGCAAAGCCGATCTGATAACTGGTCAGCGCGCTATCGGAGCCGAGTCGGCGTGCTGTGTGCACATAACCGTTATGAGGCAAATACGATTTGTCGGCTTGCTGGATCCACAATGTGACGGATTGCGCAATCAGCTGTTTGAGTGCGATGCCGGAAGAAGTCGAAATCACGTCGACGGTGAATTCGAAGTGCCTCCCAATGCGCGAATGGCCAATTACGCGCTGCGGCAGCAAACCATTGCTGCCGAAAGGCGTATCCAGCTTTAACAAACGATTGCTCTGCGCGAGGCCACTCGAAATGGCCGCAATAATGTCGTGCGCCCCCATAACGCCTCTTTTTTGTATATCGGCTAGTGAACCCGCGCGATTCTACAAAAAGTCGGATGAATAAACCATCTAAGATTTATTAAAAAATCCGGCAAGGTAAATCGTCAACGCGTTATGCAGTTCGCATTTAACATTGGGTGAATAAATTGCCGGAATTATCGAATTGATCCGGGTAATTTCTTCACCCTTTGAATCCGATGATCCACTTTGGCGGACGGCGCGAATTATCGGGGTTTAATAGCGTAGCGTCGTTTCGTTTCAAAACACATCCACCCGCCCCGGAAACGTCTCCTCATACGCAGCCGCCGCATCGCCCTCAACCGGCGTCCCACCCCGTTGCTCCCTGAACATCACCGGCGGCATGCCAAACTCTTTTCTGAATTCACGCCCAAGATGTGAAGCATCCGAAAACCCGCAACTCGAAGCAATATCCGCGACTGTTCTATCCGAACTCGTCAGCAGCCACGCAGCCGTCCTCAATCGCACCTGCTTCGCAAACGCCTGCGGACTTTTCCCTGTCTCTGCCTTGAACAGGCGCTCCAGTTGCCGCGGCGAAAGATCGAGCTTGCAAGCCAGTTCTTCCAGAGGCAACGTCCGCCCGACATGCTGCTCCATCAGCAGGATCGCGCGCTTGACCTTCGGATGCGTCGCTGGCTCGAGCCCTGGCGGATGCGGTTGCGGCGCGTTCCCTTTCTGCATTTCCCCAACCAGCAGAATCCTCAACGCCTTCTGCACGGTCGCCGTCTCGAAGTGTCGCAACAGAATCGCCGCCGCCACATCGATCGAAGCGCGTCCACCCGAGCAGGTAATCCTTCGACGATCGATCACGAACAGCCGGTCCGCGACCAGCGCATCCGGATTGACGGAAGGAAAGCGCTCGACGAAATCCCAGTAGTGAAACCAGCTGACGCAAATTCGATGCTCGTCGAGCACGCCCGCGCGCATCAGCGCGAACACGCCCGTGCAGATGCCGACCACCGTCGTGCTTCCGCGTGCCGCTTTGCGGATGAACTGCAAGGTCTCGTCGCTGGCCTGCGGCCCCGAGTGCAGCAGCCCGCCGACCACGACCACATAGTCGAACGGTTCGGCATCGGCGTAGGTTTCCCACGGCGTGATCTGGATCCCGCAACTCGCGCGCACGGGTGCGAGCGTGTCGCCGATCACGCTCCACGAGCAGCGCACCGGCTTGCTGTAGTCGCCTTCGTCGGCGGACAGACGCAGCATGTCGACGAAGCCCGAGAAGGCCGTCAGCGTGAAGTTCGGCAGCAGGATGATGCCGAAACGGATGCGCTCTTTGGGCAGCGCGTCGATGGAAGTCAGCGGTAGCGAATCAACAATGGTCATGGCGCGATGGCGCAGTGGTCCGGCAAGTTCAATCGACAGGCAACAGAAAGCGCTGATAACGCGCGCGCACGCGGGATAACCCTAGCGTCGCCGATTCGCGCCCGCGCCTCTTGTCCTTTTCCGACACCGATTGTCGCAGAAGCGAAGCGCGTTCGCCCCCATCTGGCTTGGGATCGGGCCACTCGTGCTGCGCCCGGACTTGCGTTTTTCCGTCACCGAGTTGCGGAGAAACGCAGTTGGGGCGCGATCTGGCGTCGCCATCCCACGTCGATGCCGTTTTTGTTCTATCTGCCAATTTTACGCTTTGGTGTACTGGCGTCACTGCGGAAAAGAAGCGCATCCGCCCACTCAACTGAGCAAGGTTTCCATGAACGTCAGCGTTTTCGACCTGTTCAAGATCGGCATCGGCCCGTCGAGCTCGCACACGGTCGGCCCGATGATCGCCGCCTGCCGCTTTGCCTCGCACATCGAGGACGCGAATCTGCTCGCGTTCGTGCGCCGCGTGAAAGTCGAACTGTACGGCTCGCTCGGCGCGACGGGCAAGGGCCACGGCACCGACAAGGCCGTGCTGCTCGGCCTCGAAGGCCATCTGCCCGACACCATCGATCCCGATCTGATCGAACCGCGTCTCGCGCAGATCCGCAAGGACAAGCGCCTGTCGCTGCTCGGCAAGCACGAAGTCGCGTTTGAAGAAAAAGAGCACATTGCCTTTTTCCGCCGCCTGATGAGCGGCACGGGCAGCGTCGTGCATCCGAACGGCATGCGCTTCCAGGCATTCGATGAAAACGGCCAGTTGCTGGTCGAGAAAGAGTATTACTCGGTCGGCGGCGGCTTTGTCGTGAACCGCGAGGGCGACCGCGTGAACGGCGTGCGCGCCGGTGGCGAAGTGCCGTATCCGTTCCGCACCGGCGACGATCTGATGCGCGTGTGCCGCGAAAGCGGTCTCTCGGTCGCGCAGGTGACGTTCGCCAACGAATGCGCGTCGCGCTCGGCGGAAGAGGTGCGCGAAGGCCTGCTGGCGATCTGGCGCACGATGGCTGCGTGTGTCGAGCGCGGCTGCAAGATGCACGGCGAGTTGCCCGGCCCGATGCGCGTGAAGCGCCGTGCCGCCGATCTCTGCCTGCAACTGCGCTCGCGTACGGAAGAATCGCTGCGCGATCCGCTGTCGATGCTCGACTGGGTCAACCTCTATGCGATGGCCGTCAACGAAGAGAACGCCGCGGGCGGCCGCGTCGTGACGGCGCCGACCAACGGCGCAGCCGGCGTGATTCCCGCCGTGTTGCATTACTACGTGAAGTTCGTGCCGGGCTCGAACGACAACGGCATCGTCGACTTCCTTCTGACCGCTGCCGCCATCGGCATCATCTACAAGGAAACGGCGTCGATCTCGGGCGCGGAAGTGGGCTGTCAGGGCGAAGTCGGCGTTGCGTGCTCGATGGCGGCAGCGGCACTCGCCGCCGTGATGGGCGGCACGCCGAGCCAGGTCGAGAACGCCGCCGAAATCGGCATGGAACACAACCTCGGCATGACCTGTGACCCCGTCGGCGGCCTCGTGCAGATTCCCTGCATCGAACGCAACGCAATGGGCGCGATCAAGGCGCTGAACGCGTCGCGCATGGCGCTCAAGGGCGACGGCCAGCACTACGTGACGCTCGACAACGTCATCAAGACGATGCGCGAAACGGGCGCCGATATGAAAACGAAATATAAGGAGACGTCACGCGGTGGTCTCGCCGTGAACGTCATCGAATGTTAATGGAAACCAGCAAGGCAACGACGAAGGGGTCTGCAAGATGAGCCGCTATTCGATTTTCAGTCTGTTCCGCAACGGGTTGTCGTATCACGAGAACTGGGAGCGACAGTGGAGAAGCCCGGAACCGAAGAAGGAATACGACGTGGTGATCGTCGGCGGCGGCGGGCATGGTCTTGCGACCGCGTACTACCTGGCGAAGGAACACGGCGTGAAGAACGTCGCGATCCTGGAGAAGGGCTGGATTGGCGGCGGCAATACGGCGCGTAATACGACGATCGTGCGTTCGAACTATCTGTGGGACGAGTCGGCGGCGCTGTATGAGAAGGCGATGAAATTGTGGGAAGGTCTGTCGCAAGACCTCAACTACAACGTGATGTTCTCGCAGCGCGGCGTGCTGAACCTCGCGCACACGCTGCAGGACGTGCGCGACACCGAGCGTCGCGTGAATGCGAACCGCCTGAATGGTGTCGATGCCGAGTTCCTGACGCCCGAGCAGATCAAGGAAATCGAGCCGACGATCAATCTGAATAGCCGTTACCCGGTGCTGGGTGCGTCGATTCAACGTCGTGCCGGCGTGGCGCGACATGATGCGGTGGCATGGGGCTTCGCGCGCGGCGCGGACCAGGCAGGTGTCGACATCATCCAGAACTGCCAGGTCACGGGCATTCGCCGCGATGGCGGCCGCGTGACGGGCGTCGATACCGTGAAGGGTTTCATCAAGGCGAAGAAAGTCGCCGTCGTCGCAGCGGGCAACACGAGCACGCTCGCCGACATGGCCGGTGTGCGCCTGCCGCTCGAAAGCCATCCGCTGCAGGCGCTGGTGTCCGAGCCGATCAAGCCGGTGGTCAACACGGTGATCATGTCGAACGCGGTGCACGCTTACATCAGCCAGTCCGACAAGGGCGATCTCGTGATCGGCGCGGGCGTCGATCAGTACACGGGTTTTGGCCAGCGCGGCAGCTTCAACATTATCGAAGGCACGCTGGAAGCGATCGTCGAAATGTTCCCGGTGTTCTCGCGCGTGCGCATGAACCGTCAGTGGGGCGGCATCGTCGATGTATCGCCGGATGCCTGCCCGATCATCAGCAAGACGGATGTGAAGGGTCTGTACTTCAACTGCGGCTGGGGCACGGGCGGCTTCAAGGCGACGCCGGGCTCGGGCTGGGTGTTCGCGCACACCATCGCGAAGGACGAACCGCATCCGCTGAATGCGCCGTTCTCGCTGGACCGCTTCTACACCGGCCATCTGATCGACGAACACGGCGCTGCTGCCGTGGCCCATTAAATCCACAGGGAGACTCAACATGCTGCTGATCGAATGCCCGTGGTGCGGGCCGCGCGCCGAATCCGAATTCAACTGCGGTGGTGAGGCCGACATCGCACGTCCGCTCGACACCGACGCGCTCACCGACAAAGAGTGGGGCGACTACCTGTTCATGCGCAAGAACCCGCGCGGCGTGCACAAGGAGCAATGGCTGCACACGCAGGGCTGCCGCCGCTGGTTCATGGCGACGCGCGATACCGTTAGCTATCAGATTCAGGGTTACGAGACCTTCAAGAACGGTCTCACGTCCGGCGACGTCAACGAGGGCAACAAGCAATGAGCCAGAAGAACCGACTCGGCGCCGGTGGGCGCATCAACCGCGCGATTCCGCTGACCTTCACGTTCAACGGCCGCACGTATCAGGGCTTTCAGGGCGACACGCTTGCGTCCGCGTTACTCGCGAACGGCGTGCACTTCGTTGCGCGCAGCTTCAAGTATCACCGTCCGCGCGGCATCGTCACGGCTGACGTCGCGGAACCGAATGCCGTCGTGCAGCTGGAGCGCGGCGCGTACACGGTGCCGAATGCACGCGCGACGGAAATCGAGCTGTATCAGGGGCTGGTTGCCACGAGCGTGAACGCCGAGCCGAGCCTCGAGAACGACCGCATGGCGATCAACCAGAAGTTCTCGCGCTTCATGCCCGCGGGCTTCTACTACAAGACCTTCATGTGGCCGGCGAAGTTCTGGCCGAAGTACGAAGAGAAGATCCGCGAAGCAGCGGGTCTCGGCAAATCGCCTGAAGTGCGCGATGCCGACCGCTACGACAAGTGCTTCGCGCATTGCGACGTGCTGGTGGTCGGCGGCGGGCCGACGGGCCTCGCGGCAGCACACGCGGCAGCCGTGAGCGGCGCCCGTGTGATTCTCGTCGACGATCAGCGCGAACTGGGCGGCAGCCTGCTGTCGTGCAAGAGCGAGATCGACGGACGTGCGGCGCTGAGCTGGGTTGAGAAGATGGAAGCCGAACTCTCGCGCATGCCCGACGTGAAGATTCTGTCGCGCAGCACGGCGTTCGGTTATCAGGATCACAACCTCGTCACGGTGACGCAGCGTCTGACGGAGCATCTGCCCGTGTCGATGCGCAAGGGCACGCGCGAACTGCTGTGGAAGATCCGCGCCAAACGCGTGATTCTCGCGACGGGCGCGCACGAGCGTCCCATCGTATTCGGCAACAACGATCTGCCGGGCGTGATGATGGCGTCGGCTGTGTCGACGTATATCCATCGCTTTGGCGTGCTGCCGGGCCGTAATGCCGTCGTGTTCACGAACAACGACGCGGGCTATCAATGCGCGCTCGATATGAAGGCATGCGGCGCGACGGTTACTGTCGTCGATCCGCGTGCGAAGGGCAGTGGCGCATTGCAGGCAGCGGCGCTGCGTCATGGCGTCAAGGTCATCAACAACGCAGCCGTGATGACGGCGCACGGCAAGCAGCGCGTGAGTTCGGTCGAAGTGGTCGGGTATGCGAACGGCAAGACGGGCGCGAAGCAGGCTGATCTGCCGTGCGATCTCGTCGCGATGTCGGGCGGTTTCAGCCCCGTGCTGCACCTGTTCGCGCAATCGGGCGGCAAGGCGCACTGGAACGACTCGAAGTCGTGCTTCGTGCCGGGCAAGGGCATGCAGCCGGAAACGAGCATCGGCGCGGCAGCGGGCGAATTCAGCCTGGCGCGCGGTCTGCGTCTCGCAGTCGATGCGGGCGTCGAAGCGGTGAAATCGATTGGTTATGCGGTGACGCGTCCGCAAGTGCCGCAGGTCGCGGAAGTCGTCGAGTCGCCGTTGCAGCCGCTGTGGCTGGTTGGCAGCCGCACGGAAGCGTCGCGCGGTCCGAAGCAGTTCGTCGACTTCCAGAACGATGTGTCGGCAGCGGACATTCTGCTGGCTGCACGTGAAGGCTTCGAATCCGTCGAGCACGTGAAGCGCTATACGGCGATGGGCTTCGGCACGGATCAAGGCAAGCTCGGCAACATCAACGGCATGGCAATTCTCGCCGACGCGCTCGGCAAGACGATTCCCGAAACGGGCACGACGACGTTCCGCCCGAACTACACGCCTGTGACCTTCGGCACATTCGCGGGCCGCGAACTGGGCGATCTGCTCGACCCGATCCGCAAGACGGCGGTGCACGAATGGCACGTCGAGAACGGCGCGATGTTCGAGGACGTCGGCAACTGGAAGCGCCCCTGGTACTTCCCGAAGAGCGGTGAAGATCTGCACGCGGCGGTGAAGCGCGAATCTCTCGCGGTGCGCAACAGCGTTGGCATTCTCGATGCATCGACGCTCGGCAAGATCGACATTCAGGGCCCGGATGCGGCGAAACTGCTGAACTGGATGTACACGAACCCGTGGAGCAAGCTCGAAGTCGGCAAGTGCCGC
The DNA here is from genome assembly GCF_017104715.1 of Burkholderia sp. Ac-20365. GTDB lineage: Bacteria > Pseudomonadota > Gammaproteobacteria > Burkholderiales > Burkholderiaceae > Paraburkholderia. The sequence goes on along the minus strand of NZ_JAAGPI010000014.1, from coordinate 104,226 downwards.
TATGGCCTGATGCTCGACGAGAACGGCATGGTGTTCGACGACGGTGTGACGGTGCGCCTCGCCGACCAGCACTACATGATGACGACCACGACGGGCGGCGCGGCGCGCGTGCTGACGTGGATGGAACGCTGGCTGCAGACGGAATGGCCGGACATGAAGGTGCGTCTCGCGTCCGTCACCGATCACTGGGCGACCTTCGCCGTGGTTGGCCCGAAGAGCCGCAAGGTTCTGCAAAAGGTGTGCAGCGACATCGACTTCGCCAACGAAGCGTTCCCGTTCATGTCGTATCGCAACGGCACGGTGGCCGGCGTGAAATCGCGCGTGATGCGCATCAGCTTCTCGGGCGAACTGGCCTACGAAGTGAACGTGCCCGCGAACATGGGCCGCGCGGTGTGGGAAGCGCTGATGGCTGCGGGCGCGGAGTTCGACATCACGCCGTACGGCACGGAAACGATGCACGTGCTGCGCGCGGAGAAGGGCTACATCATCGTTGGCCAGGATACGGACGGCTCGGTCACGCCGCACGATCTCGGCATGGGCGGGCTGGTCGCGAAGTCGAAGGACTTCCTTGGACGCCGTTCTCTGACGCGTTCGGATACCGCGAAGGAAGGCCGCAAGCAGTTCGTCGGCCTGCTCACCGATGATCCGAACTTCGTGCTGCCCGAGGGCAGCCAGATCGTCGCTGGACCGTTCCAGGGCGACACGGCACCGATGCTCGGGCATGTGACGTCGAGCTACTACAGCCCGATTCTGAATCGTTCGATTGCGCTAGCCGTGGTCAAGGGCGGCCTGAACAAGATGGGGCAGAGCGTGACGATTCCGCTGTCGAGCGGCAAACAGATCGTCGCGAAGATCGCCAGCCCCGTTTTCTACGACACCGAAGGAGTGCGTCAACATGTGGAATGAAGCAAGGAACAATGCACCGGGCGCAACGTCGGCTGTCGCTAACCGGGTGGCGGGTCAACCGTGGCAGGAATCGCCCCTCGTCGGCGTCGGCGATCTGGTGAAGAAGCACGCGGCTGCGCCGTCGAAGAAGTTTCATCTGCGCGAGAAGGCGTTTTGCGATCTCGTGAATCTGCGTGGCGATGTGCGTGATGCGGCGTTTGCCGGTGCCGTCGAAAGCGTGACGGGTTGCCGTCCGCCCGCAAAGCCGAATACGGTTGCGCGCGGCAATGGTTATGACGTGCTGTGGCTTGGCCCCGATGAATGGCTGGTGCGCTCGCAGCAGGGCCAGGCGCCTGTCGCTGAAGACAAGCTGGTCGCGGCTTTAAATGGCCAGTTTGCTTCCGCCGTGGATATCGGCAGCGGCTGGACGGTGCTCGAAGTGAGCGGCGAGAAGGTGCGCGACGTGATTGCGCGTGGTTGTCCGCTCGATCTGCATCCGCGCATGTTCGCGCCGGGGCAATGCGCGCAGAGCCATTATTTCAAGGCGTCGATCGTGCTGGTGCCCGTTTCCGACGATACGTACGAGATCGTCGTGCGGCGCAGCTTTGCCGACTACTTCGTTCGCATCATGCTCGACGCGGCTGAGCCGCTGATGTCGTGAAGCCGTTCGAGGCGCCATTAGCGGCGTATGTGCGGCCTTCTTCGTTGCGAGGGAAAGGCTGGCGTGTGTTTATCGATGAGCTTGTGGTGTCGACGCGCATCGGGATTCATGCGCATGAGCATCTTGCGCCGCAGCCGGTTGTGATCGACGCGAGTCTTGCATATCGGTGCGAGCCTTCGGAAGAGGGTTCGCATGCGATGATCGATTACGAGCGGTATTGCAATCGCGTGAGTGAGTTTCTTTCCGGGAAGCCGCATACGCGATTGCTGGAGACGTTAGCGGTCGAGATTGCCTGTTTATCGTTTGAAGAGTGGCCGGCACTCGATGCTATTACGCTGGCTTTGTATAAGCCGAAGATTCGTGAGGGCACTCGACGCATCGGAATTGAGCTGGAGTGGACGCGGGGCGATTTTGAAGCGCATCGTGTGGGTTCTTTTTTGGGCTGAATTGTCGCTATGTCGCGGACGCGTACGGCTGAACTGGTCAAGCAGGCTTATGTGGCTGGCGATCCGGCCGCTGCCGTTGCATTGCTTGATCAGAGTATCGCGCTTGGGCATCGGCGGATTGCTTTGATTCGCTATTTGCAGGCGCAGTATCTTGAGGCTGTGCTTGATGTTCGCCATCATGAGTATGTGCGGGGTGTTGCTGCGCGGATGAGTTCGGATGCTCTCGCTAGAGTAGTTGGCGAGGCTCGCGCTCGGGTTGGGAGGTATGGGCGAGGGTAGGTTTGGTTTGCTTGGGCTGTTGCTGGCATCCGCGTTTTGTTATCGGTTCTTCACGCGTCGCCCCTGTGCGGGGCGGCACCTACTTTTCTTTGCCGCGGCAAAGAAAAGTAGGCAAAAGAAAGCCGCTGAACACCGCCAGTTCTTCTTCTTGCCCGCGGGCCCCCAACTGCCCCGTCCTGTCCCCGCCAGCGCTCTTCTCGATGCCCGCTGCCAACGCTTCGGATTGGCTCATCACCCGCTTCACACTCCCGCGTCTCGGCGAGCGCGATCAAATTGCCCACGTTCTATAGCGGCAAACTGTGTGTCGGCTGTCGCGCCGTACACGCACTACTCCAGACTGATAAGCACGATCGGTGTCGTAGGAGCGCTGACGCGTGAGGCACTACGACCGACACACAGTTTGCCACCTGGGCGGCATCAACCATTCGCTGCCGCTGGCTGCGCTACGGGTGATTGAAGTGGGTGAGGCGCCCATTCAAGGCGTTGGCAACGGGCAGTGAATGGCAGGACGCCGTTTGAAGGAGAGGACCCTTTGGGGGCCCTCAGGCGGAGGTCAAGAACGGGCGGTGTTAGCCCGCTTTCTTTGCTTACTTTCTTTGCGGCGGCAAAGAAAGTAAGTGCCGCCCCGCACAGGGGCAACGCGTGAAGCAGGCAAAACATCACGCGGATGCCAGCACAAAACCCAAAACCCAAAACCCAAAACCCAAAACCCAAAACCCAAAACCCAAAACCCAAAACCCAAAACCCAAAACCCAAAACCCAAAACCCAAAACCCAAAACCAAAAACCCCGCAACGCTGACGTCAAATTCACCGCCTTCGCCAACACCGAACGAGCAGCAAAAAAAGCCACCCGACCAGAGCAACAAATACCCAGCACGAGACGATAAGCCACAACAGTCCAAGAGTTTGAATGTCCTCGGGATTATCAAGCGCATCAAAGCCAGTGATAGCGATCGAGCGACGGATCAAGTAGTAAAGCGGTACCGGCATTTCAAACGGAAACGATGTCACGATGCACGCCAGCAACCAGCCACCGCCGCAGCTGCAAGCCAAAAAAACTGCAGGGAACAACAGTCGTCTCACCAGACCTCCAGCGTGCCGTACGCACGGAATGCCGAGCCCGGTACGGGAAGCTCGGGCGGTCGCGCGCGAATATATCGCGCTAATGATTCGTAATCGGGCGGATACACCACTGTAATGCAACCGTGACTCAGACCAAGCGGCCCCCGCGGATGCAGCCGGAACGAACCTCGTTTGACTCCGTTGATGTTGGTCGTGTCACCACCGTTCGGATTCCAGAGCATGAACCATCTAGAGCGGTCCGCCGTGCCGATTCCGTGTTCACCGGCCCAATCGTACAACCATCCCATCATCCCGCCCGACTGCCGGTCGACGATGTAATAGGTTCCGCGAGGCAAAGGTCCGACATCAGGCGTCGCAGTGGCTTCTGGATTGTCGCGCCCGCGCCCCGTGCCAGAAAATGCTTTGACTGTGCCGTATCCAGAGCAGTACAGATCCGATGTTTCCTGATTATTGAGTGAGAACGTACAGCGTACGGGCATTGTGTTGTCTCCCTCAAACCAGGTTCCATGCGTCTTTGAATTTCAGATTTCCGTCGAGATAGCACCACGTGATTTCCCCGTAACGGAACTCGACAACTTCAAAGTGATTGCGATGGACTGACGCCTGCTCCTTGATATTAAGAACCTTTGGAGTGACCGAGACGATCTTCACGTGGCGTAATAGTATGTTGAAGTACTCTTCTTCGCGTCCCGAATCATTGATGCGATACCACTTGAGCTCGGCAGATTGCAAGGTCGTACCACGCGCGATTGCCATGTAAAGCAGCGGTGAAGAACGATCAAGCTCCTTCTCGATGGTTAGCGGGCGGTGCGACCTCCCGCCCATCAGTTTGCCGGTTGAGTGGTCTGTATCAGCGTGTATGCCGTGCGTGAGGCTCAGTACTTCGATACTTCCTTCACGTTCCGCTACCTGACTTGATCCGCGGATTTCGGCACCGCTTTCGTCTTTCAGCCATAGATGCAATGGGATTGCCATAAAGCCAGTCTCCTTCTGTTGCCTGGAGATTTGGCTTTTAGCATCGAGTCAGGAGCAGATTGAAAAAAAATGTCGTGAAATGTGAAGCGCCATCACGCGGCATGCAAGTCTCCCCGCATCAATTGGCGTATCCGAGAAATATCCGCCTGCACATGCCCTTGATGCTCAAACAACTCTGAAAGCCAATCAACAAACGCCCGAACTCTGGGCGAAACGCGCCGCCCCTTCACATAAGCAACAGAAACCGGCATAGGCACAGGCTTCCATTCGGGCAGCACTTCCCGCAACGAACCTTGATCCAGCAAAGCCTGAGCAGCAATCCTCGCAGGTTGAATCAAGCCAAGCCCCTGCAACCCGCAAGTCAGATAAGCATGTTCATCGCTGACCTTGATAAACCCATTGACCTTGACGGTCAACGGACTCCCCGCAACATCAAAATCAAAGTCAACAGCGCGCCCGGTAATCATCGACATGCAATTCACGGCCACATGCCCTGACAGATCATCGAGACTCTCAGGCATCCCATAGCGCTCCAGATAAGCCGGACTGGCACACGTCACATGCTCCAACGTCCCGAGCCGTTTAGCGGCCAAACCTGAATCCGGCAACTCACCAAGCTGAATACTGCAATCCACAGCCTCGCCGACAAGGTCGACATTGCGATGACTCACGCCAATCGCGAGATCGATCGCCGGATACCGCTCATGAAAATCATCGAGCGCCGGCAGCACGATTGAAGTCGCCACCGCGCCAGGCATTTCCACCCGCAAACGCCCGCTTGGATTGTCGAGCGTCTGCCGCAGGCTCGCTTCCATCTCGTCGATGTCGGCCAGTATCTGCGCGCAGCGGTCGTAATACGCCGCGCCTTCGGCTGTCAGGCTCAGACGCCGCGTCGTGCGCACCAGCAATGTCGTGCCAAGCAGCGCTTCAAGATTCTGAACAATGGTCGTTGCAGTCGCGCGCGGAATCTCCAGCGACTCGGCCGCACGGGTAAAACTATTGGTATCGACGATACGCATGAACGTGCGCATCGCCTGGATACGATCGATCACGGAACTCTCCAGAAGACGGGACATTCCTGAAAAAGACGAACCAGCGGAAAACACGCCGGCACACCTCGTCCCGTTAGGAAGGCGCGCCGGTATGGCACATACAGCGAGTGATGCAAGGCGGGGAGCAGGGACAGGCCGCCGTGCTGCGCGGCCTGGAAGGAAGGGGTAAAGCGGTTTGGGTCCTGCTGCCCGGTGTTACTTGCGCAGCGAGTCGAGATCGATGACGAAGCGGTACTTCACATCGCTCTTCAACATGCGCTCATACGCTTCGTTGATCTGCTGCATCTTGATCATCTCGATCTCCGAGGTGATGCCGTGCTTGCCGCAGAAGTCCAGCATCTCCTGCGTTTCAGCAATGCCGCCGATCAGCGAGCCCGCCAGACGACGGCGTTTCATGATCAGGTTGAACACCTGCGGCGACGGATGATCGTGCTCTGGTGCACCTACCAGCGTCAGCGTGCCGTCACGCTTGAGCAGATTGATGAACGGATTCAGATCGTGTTGCGCCGCGACCGTGTTGACGATCAGATCGAAGCTGTTCACATGTGCTTCCATCTCCGCCGGGTTCTTCGAGATCACCACTTCGTCCGCGCCGAGGCGCTTCGCGTCTTCGATCTTCGAGGCCGACGTCGTGAACAGCACGACATGCGCGCCCATCGCGTGTGCGATCTTCACGCCCATGTGACCCAGGCCGCCCAGGCCGACGATGCCGACCTTCTTGCCCGGCCCCGCGCCCCACGTGCGCAGCGGCGAATACAGCGTGATGCCCGCGCACAGCAGCGGTGCGACGCCAGCAGGGTCGAGATTTTCCGGCACGCGCAGCACGAATTCTTCATCGACCACGAGTTGCGTCGAGTAGCCGCCGTACGTGACCGCGCCCGTCTGCTTGTCGTTGCCGTTGTACGTGCCGACGAAGCCGTTTTCGCAATACTGTTCGAGGCCTTCCTGGCAGCTTGCGCAGGTGCGGCACGAATCGACCAGGCAACCGACGCCGACGAGATCGCCGACCTTGTACTTGGTCACATCCGGCCCAACGTCCGTTACGCGGGCGACGATTTCATGGCCCGGCACGACCGGGAAAATCGTGTTCTTCCATTCGTTGCGCGCCTGATGCAGGTCCGAGTGACAGACTCCGCAAAACAGGACTTCCATCTGTACATCGTGTTCGCGCAGTTCGCGACGCTGAAATTCGAACGGCGCGAGTTTCGATTGCGCGTCGGTTGCGGCATAGGCGTAGGTCGTGGACATGGGTGCTCCAGCTTGTAGATGCAATTGCGCGAGGCGCCGCGCGGCGAGCCTGCGCGGCGGATGAATCTGTCGTGCGCCGTGGCGCGCGGAATGTCCGGCGTGTGGTCCGTCCGAAAAGCGTGAAAGCCGCTTGCAAGCGGCAACGCGTGGTTCGCCAATCTCGTGCGAGGCGGTGGACGGTGGGTCGCGGACAGGAAGCGGGCTTTGCGACAGGGTTCCCATGTTAGGGAGCGAGCGCGCCCCAGGGAATACCTGAACGTCTTGAAGGCTTGCCTAATTCTCCTGGCGGCGTCCGCTATAGGCCATTTAATGCTAGATTTCAAGCCATATTCTCTGGCGATGCATGTTTTCGCCGACTGGATTTCATCATGTCAGACACAAAACTTTCATCAGACGCATCGCTCGCAGCAAGCACGCCGCAACAGCGCATGGTCGAATTGCTGCGCACGCTCGCGCCCGCCGAAGGCATGACGGACGCAGCGCTCGACGGCGTCAAGTTCCTGCGCGCGAATCATCCGATGCCACGGCGCCCTGTGATGTACGAGCCGAGCATCGTGATCGTCTGCCAGGGGCGCAAGCGCGGTTATCTGGGCGATCACGCGTATATCTACGACGCGCAGCAGTATCTCGTGCTGTCCGTGCCATTGCCGTTCGAATGCGAGACGGAAGCGAGCATCGACGAGCCGTTCCTTGGCATCTCGATTCGCGTCGATCTGACGATGGTCGCCGAGTTGCTGATGCTGCTCAACGAAACGCACGGCGCAGTCGATAGCGAACCGCGCGGCATCTATTCGACGCCGCTCGACCAGCCGCTCGGCGATGCCGTGCTGCGTCTGCTCGAAGCGCTGGTCTCGCCCTTCGACGCACGCATTCTCGCGCCGTCCATCGTGCGTGAAATCTGCTACCGCGTGCTGACGGGCGTGCAGGGCGACGCGATTCGCGCGGCGCTCACGCATCAGCACCATTTTGGGCGAATCGCGAAGGCCTTGCGGCGCATTCACACCGAGTACAACGGCGATCTCGACGTCGAAACGCTCGCGCGCGAATCGGGCATGAGCCTCGCGGTCTTTCACGCGCAGTTCAAGAGCGTCACGTCGACTTCGCCGATGCAGTACGTGAAGACGACGCGCCTGCATCACGCGCGTCTGCTGATGGTGCAGGACGGATTGAACGCGAGCGCGGCGGCGGCGCGCGTCGGTTATGAAAGCGCGTCGCAGTTCAGCCGCGAATTCAAGCGTCTGTTCGGATTGAGTCCCGTCGATGAAGTGAAGCGCATGCGCGGCACGTTCGACCCCGTCGTGCTGCCGCAGCCGCAGCGGGCCGCCGCGATCGCGCGCAAGTACGTGACGACGAACTAGAACGGCCTCACGCCGGGTCGTGGCAGCACACGCACAGCTTGTTACCGTCGATGTCGCGAAAGTACGCGCCATAGTAATTCGCGTGATATTCGGGCCGCAGCCCGGGCGGCCCGTCGCACGTGGCGCCGTGCGCAAGTGCTGTTGCATGCACGCGGTCGACGCTCGCGCGGTCCGCCGCCAGCAGCGCGATCATGTGTCCATTGCCTGCCACGGCCGGCGCGCCGTCGAACGGCTTGCCGACCAGAAACAGCGGGCGCGCGACGCCCGGCGTCATCCATCCGGCCCACAGCCTCTCGTCCTCGCGAAACTTCAGCGTGAGGCCTAGCTCGCCGAGTACAGCCGAATAGAAAGCAAATGCCCGCTCGAAATCGTTGACGCCGATAAATACGTGGGAAAGCATCAGAAGCGGCTCCTTGCAGATCGAAATCCGTAGAGGCAGGTAACGCCGATACCAGCATAATTGCTGATCTGGCTACGTCAGCGCGCAGTGATTACGATGGCTGCGCAGTCTGTAAAAACAACTTGCGGAGCCCACCATCATGAAGCGTTTTCACATCGCGCTGGCCGTTGCGAATCTCGATGAATCGATTGAAGACTATAGCCGTCGGCTCGGGCAGCAGCCCACGGCCATTGTGGCTGGCCAGTACGCGATGTGGCGCACGGATCTGCTCAACTTCTCGATCAACGAAAAGCCTGAAAAAGCAGGGCAGTTGCGTCACGTCGGCTTCGAAGACGACGATGTCGAAGGCTATTCGAGCAATGTCGATGTGAACGGACTCGAATGGGAGCTGTTTTCCGCAGCCGAGCAGGACCGCCGCATCGTCAGTGCTTACGGCGTGCCCGTCAAAAACTGAACGCGCTTATTTCTGCACGCCGTTCGCTTCCTGCGACGTGTAGTGCGCGCGCTTTTCCTCGTACATCAGCAAATCCGCACGCTGCACGCCCGCTTCGATCCGCTCGCCGCGCTGCACGGTCGCCATGCCCATCGAGAAGCTGATCGGCGAGCCCGGATAGAACTGGTTGTTCAGATCGACGAGTTGACGGATCGTCTCCATCATCGTGGCGCCGCCGCGTTCGTCGGTGCCGGGCAGCAGGATCGCGAACTCGTCGCCGCCGATCCGCGCTGCGTTGAAGGGCGTTTCCATCGCCTTCGCGAGCACTTCGCCGGCGCGGCGCAGCAGTGCGTCGCCCGCGGCGTGGCCGAGCTGGTCATTGACGCGCTTCAGGCCATTGAGGTCGGCCATGATGACGGTGACGGGGAACGGCCCCTTGCGTTCGAGCCGGTTCAGTTCGTCGACATAGAACGAGCGGTTGCGCAGCTTGGTCAGCACGTCATGCTTGCCGAGAAACTCCAGATACGCCTCGGCCTTCTTGCGCGCGGTGATGTCGGTGAGCGCGACGAGCACGAGATCCCACGTGCGCTCGTGGCCGGGCAGCACGGAGAACTGCAGATGCACGTGCACTTCGCTCGCGTCGAGCGAATAGTTCAGCACTTCGCGCTGCTGGAACAGCTTGCCGTCCCACAGATCGATCAGCTGCTCGCGAAAATGCGGGCGCATGTCGTCGCGGAACACTTCGGGCAGGCGCGACAGCAGCGTCTTTTTGTCGGGCGCGCCGAACATGTCGAGCGTGTGCTGGTTGACGTCGAGCACGTGAATCTCGGCCATGCAGCGGTCGACGAACTCGGGGTGCACATCGGTGAAGGTGCGGAAATCGGAGATGCCCGCCGCACGCGCGTCGTCGAGCAGGCGCTTGACGGCGCTGAAGTCTTCGACCCACAGCGACACGGGCGAATACTCGAACAGCCCGCGCACGTATTGCTCGGCGGCCGTCACGCGATGGCGCGCGCCTTCCAGTTCCGTGATGTCTTCCGTCGATACCAGCACGCGGTCCCAGCGTTCTTCATGGCCGGGCAGCACCTGGCCCTTGAGCAGCACGTCGAGGCGCCGGCCGCCCAGCGTGTAGTTCACTGTCTGGCTCGTGAAGTGCGGCTGGCCGGACCACAGCTGGCACAGTTCTTCGAGGTGTGTCTTGAGCATGTCGTCGCGAAAGACGGCCGACAGGTTGTCCGTCAGCGCGCTGAAATCCGCGGCTTCGAACAGCGACAGCGTTTTCCGGTTGACCTTGATCACGCGGATACGGCTTGCGCATTCGGCCACGCGTTTGATGTCGTCGCCGATATGCGCGCGCAGATCCGTCACGCCTTGCGCGCGCCAGTCTTCGAACAGCGCCTTCACGCCGCTGAAGTCTTCGAGCCAGAGCGCAACGGGCGCGAGATCGAACATTTCCGAGTCGTCGTCGGCTGTGGTGCGCGGGCGAGGCTGATTGGGCATGACGGGTCCAGAGTCGAATTTCTCGCTATTCTACGGTGCCGTTCGCGCCTGGAGAAAATCCCGGGCGCCCGGCAGCGTCGCGACGGATGCGGTCGCAACCGTTATAACGGCAACTCGCCGCGATTCTGCAGGCATGGCGAGCAAAGCTGCTGCGCGTATCGCGGCACGGCGTCAGTCGAGCGCTGAAACAGTTGTTTGAAACGCGGCCCGGCATTGCGCGACGAGCCGCGTGGCAGTCTGCTTCAGCGCGGCCCGTTCGACGGATAAGGCGGCGTCTATGCCTGCCGCAATTTCCCGCACGCGCACGGCAACGGGCGTGTTCGTGTCTTCCCAAGTTTGCGCGAAGGCGGTCTGCTTGCAGGGCCGCACGAAATCGTCGTCGTGCAGCAGATTGACGCGCGGCAGGGCGTACGCCATCGCGACGATCCGGCCATGCAGGCTGCTGCCGATATAACCGCAGCTATACGCAAGCAGCGCGCAGATGTCCCAGATATTCAGCGAATTGAACAGATGAACGGACGGGGCGCGCATCATTGAAGCCGTGCGAGCAAAGCACGCCAGATCGTCGTGCCATGGCGCGGCACCCGCGCGGAAGAACACGATTGCGAATCGATGGGCGTGGGCGGCCTCGTCGAGTTGCGCGGCAATCTGCGCAAGCGTCGCGTCGTCGCCGAAGTCGGCGCTGAATTGCACGGCGAGATAGCCGTCCGGCGCGGCATCGCGGATGCGGGCGACGGCCTGCTGCGTGGCGTGTCTGCGGATCGTGTCGCCGAACAGTTCGGCGACCATTACCGCGCAATCGGGCGCAAGCGATGCTTCGATGCCCGACTGCGCGAGCAGCGCCTGCGTGTGGAGATCGCGCACGCTGATCGCGTCCGCATGGGCGAGTTTGGCGAGCACTTCGTCGCGCATGGCGCTGTCGCGTTCATTGAGGTTCACGCCGCCGATCGCATGGAACAGCACGCGCGCGGCGTGCGGCCAGCGATCCTTCGACAGCACGTACGGCGCGAGCTCACGCGTGCCGAGCGTGTGTTGGGCCCATCCATACCGGTCGTGTTGCTGCGTTGCGATGATCCGCTGTGCGTCATCATTCGATTGCAGCATCACGGCGGCTTCCCACGCATCGCAGGTCAGAATCTCTCCGCCGACGTGCAACAGGTCGACCGCACGTTCGTGCAAGTGCTCGAGCGCCTGCACGTCATGCCCGCCATAGGCACGCAGATCGCGCGCCGCCAGTCCCGCGACATGCACGTCGCGCCCCGCAAGCATCCGCCCGGCAACATGGGCAAACAGCATGTCGCCGAAGTTGTGCCGGTCGAATGCACCGAACAGCACGACGGGTAATGGATGCGCTGTCATCGATCGAATCCGCCATCACATAGCGGGCGCCACATGCGATCCGCCCGACAAGTTGACTTTCGCATTTCCATGCCCTACGAATCGAATTAACCGGTCGTCGGTTATATCGGTGCGAAGCTTCATACAAGTCACTGAATTCTGTTCGGAGGGTACACGCAATTCGCGGATTGGCCATGTGAGCACGCATCGCGGCACGACACGCGGGCGGCCAGTGCAATACGAGGAAGACGTGTTTTCCGGCGAGGCGTTCGACGCGCTTCGCCGTGAAGCGGGCGACGATCAGTCTGCAGCGCGCCGGCCTGCCGGTGCGTTCTCTCCATGCTACGAAGCAGGGGATCGTCATGTTTGCCTACATCATCGTCGTCGCCGTTTCGGCCTTTATTCCCTATGTCGCGACGCCAGCGGCGGAGGCGGGCGTCAAGGCTGTCATTTCCCACCACAACGATATGGAAACGGGCGACGCGGCTGCCACACCGACGCTCGTCGCGCAGGAAACGCCCGTCGCCGCTGCGCAGCCGCGCGAAGCGCATTGAAGCGGCGCACCGCGCAGATCCGTTGCGGGCATCCCGAAGTCCGGGAACATGAAGCGCAGCGCATCCTGACGGATCGCGCTGCGCGTCCGTTCGTCCGCACGTTCGTGATGGGGCCCCCTCATCTGAAGGATGTTTAATCGCGCTGTACCATGCCTGTCGATTCTCGAAGCGACGGTTGCCCGTGCAGTGAGCCGTCAGGCAGTCGCTCCATGCCCCACTCGTAGTCCGTTGATCCGGCCGCCGCAACGGCGGCTTCATGCGTTACCACCCAAAAGGAGCAAAACTGAATGAGCACGATCACCACGAAGGATGGCACGCAGATTTACTACAAGGACTGGGGCTCGGGCCGTCCCGTCGTCTTTTCTCACGGCTGGCCGCTCAACGCGGACGCGTGGGACGCGCAGATGCTGTTCCTGTTGCAGAACGGCTTTCGCGTGATCGCGCATGATCGCCGCGGACATGGCCGCTCGGACCAACCGTCGGCGGGCAACGACATGGACACCTACGCCGACGATCTCGCCGCGCTGCTCGATGCGCTCGATATCCAGGGTGCGACGCTGGTCGGCCACTCGACGGGCGGCGGCGAAGTCGCGCATTACATCGGCCGGCATGGCACGAAGCGCGTCGCGAAGGCGGTGCTGATCGGCGCGGTGCCGCCCATCATGCTGAAGACGGAAGCAAACCCCGGTGGCCTGCCGATGGACGTATTCGACGGCATCCGCAAGGGCGTCGCCGATAACCGCTCGCAGTTCTACAAGGACCTCGCGGTGCCGTTCTTCGGCTTCAACCGGCCGGATGCGAAGGTCGCGCAGGGCACCATCGACGCGTTCTGGGCGCAGGGCATGGCAGGCGGCATCCACGGCCAGTATCTGTGCATCCGCGAGTTCTCCGAGGTCGACTACACGGAAGACCTAAAGAAGATTGACGTGCCGACGCTGATCCTGCACGGCGACGACGACCAGATCGTGCCGATCGACGCAGCAGGCAAGCTGTCGGCGAAGATCGTCAAGAATGCAACGCTCAAGATCTATGAAGGCGCGCCGCACGGCATGTGCGTGACGGAAGCCGACAAGGTCAACGCCGACCTGCTTGCGTTCATCAATAGCTGAAGTCCGGAGAAGGGTTCGAAAGCGGCGCGCCCTTGCGGGATGCGCCGCTTTGCTGTTTCATCCGCAATGCTGCATCAACCGGTGCAGACCACGTTGGGATGAACAGGCATGGCAATTGAACTGGACAAGGACGTGCGCAGCGAAGCGATCGCTTCGCTGCAACGCTATTTCGCGGAGAACATGGACGAGCCGATCGGCAACATCCAGGCGGGCGCGCTGCTCAGCTTCTTCGTCGAGGAAATCGGGCCGGTAATCTATAACCTCGCCGTGCAGGACGCGCAGGAGCGGCTGCATGCGCGCGTGTCGGAACTCGATATCGAATGTCACGAGGACACGTTCGGATACTGGAAAAAGTACGGCAAGCGGCGTTGAGCCTTCTTTCACCCGAAGCGATTCACGGCGCCTCGCGGCTGCGATTGTCGCGCAGCACGAAGTCGACGAACGCGCGCAGCGGCGCGGGCATGTGTTCGCGGCTCGCGTAGTAGAGGCGCGGCCCGGTGAACGACTGCCACCAGTCGCGCAGGATCGGCACGAGCGTGCCGTCGTCCAGCGCCGGGCGGATGAACTCGTCGAACGAATAGACGATGCCGAGACCGTCGATGGCCGCGCGCCGCTGCATGTCGACCACCGACGCAATCAGCGGCCCGTTCGGCACGATCCGCACAGTCTCGTCGCCGCGCCTGAATTCCCACACGGCCAGCACGCCGCTGGTGAAGCGGTGGCCGATGCACGCGTGGCGCACCAGTTCATCGGGATGCTTCGGTTCGCCGTGCTGCTTCAGATAGGCGGGCGAGGCGGCGGCGACGAAGCGCTGCATCGGCGGGCCGATCGGGATCGCGATCATGTCGCGCTCGAGCCGCTCGTCGTAGCGGATGCCCGCGTCGAAACCGGCCGCCAGGATATCGACGAAGGTGTCGTCCGACGCAACCTCGACGGTGATGCCGGGATGCCCGGCCAGAAAACGCGACATCAACGCGGGCAGGATCTTGCGCGCGGCGATTGACGGCACGTTCAGGCGCAGCGTGCCTGTCGGGCTGTCGCGGAACACGTTGATCGCATCGAGTGCGGTCGATATTTCGCCGAACGCGGGCGCGAGCCGCTCGAACAGGCGCTGGCCGGCTTCCGTCGGCGTGACGCTGCGGGTGGTGCGGTTCAGCAGGCGCACGCCCAGTTGCTGTTCGAGACGCCTGACCGCTTCGCTCAGCGACGACGCCGACAGCCCGCCCGTGGACGCCGCAAGGCGGAAGCCGCGCGCGGCGGTGACAGCGACGAAGGCTTTCAGATCGGCCAGATCGGGTTCGACCATTGTTCGATATTCCGCACAGGGCATTCGGATTGAACGGGATTATCGCACGGTCGCTTTGCGCGGATACTGCGTCTCAAGCGTCGCGCAACGCGACGGACCAACCGGTTCAACGAATCCACGGAGAGCACTCAGATGAAGCAACTGCAACTCGGCAAGACAGGCCCGGCGATCTCGGCAATCGGCCTTGGCTGTATGGGCATGTCGGGCATGTACGGTCCGGCCGATCGCGCCGAGAGCATCGCGACGATCCACGCGGCGCTGGAAGCGGGCATTACGCTGTTCGATACGGGCGACTTCTACGGCATGGGCCACAACGAGATCCTGCTCGGCGAAGCGCTCAGGAGCGCGCCGGCGTCGCGGCGCGACAACGCGCTCATCAGCGTGAAGTTTGGCGCGATGCGTGATGCGGCGGGTGGCTGGATGGGCTATGACGCGCGGCCAGCCGCCGTGAAGAATTTTCTCGCGTACTCGCTGCAACGTCTGGGCGTCGAACATATCGATATCTATCGTCCGGCCCGGCTCGATCCGAACGTGCCGATCGAAGAGACGGTCGGCGCAATCGCGGAGATGGTGAAGGTGGGCTATGTGCGGCATGTCGGCCTGTCGGAAGTCGGCGCGAAGACGATCCGCAAGGCGGCGGCCGTTACGCCGATCTGCGATCTGCAGATCGAGTACTCGCTGATTTCGCGCGGCATCGAAGACGACATCCTGCCGACGTTGCGCGAACTCGGCATCGGCGTCACGGCTTACGGCGTGCTGTCGCGCGGACTGATCAGCGGACACTGGCAGAAAGACTCGGCGGGCAAGGGCGATTTCCGTGGCGTGAGCCCGCGCTTTCAGGGGGATAACGTCGAACGCAATCTCGCGCTCGTCGAAGCACTCCGTAAGGTCGCCGACGACAAGGGCGTCTCGGTTGCACAGATTGCGATTGCGTGGGTCGCAGCGCAGGGCGACGACATCGTGCCGCTGGTCGGCGCGCGGCGGCGCGACCGGCTCACGGAAGCGCTCGGCGCGCTCGATGTGACGCTCGATGCGCGTGAGCTTGCCGCGATCGAACAGGCGGTGCCGAAGGGCGCAGCAGCGGGTGACCGGTATGCGGCGGCGCAGATGGCGAATCTCGACAGCGAGCGGGGCGGCGCGCACTGATGCGTTTCGACGCCGGGCCGTATCGCAGTACAAGAGGCGCCCGGCGTGATCGCTGCAATGTCGATGCGGTAGCATCGAACCATTGCGACTCTTCAATCCGCACATGACCACTTATGTTGCGTTGTTGCGTGCCGTCAATGTCGGCGGCACAGGCAAGCTTCCTATGGCCGAGCTTCGCAGCATGTGCGAAGCCGCGGGCTTCACGAATGTGCGTACGTATATCGCGAGCGGCAACGTCGTGTTTGACAGCACGCTTGCGAAACGCGCTGTGCAGAAGGCGCTCGAAAGCTGCCTCGAGGCCTATGCAGGCAAAACGGTGGGCGTGCTGATCCGCACCGGCAAGGAAATGGCTGCGGTACTGGATGCGAATCCGTTTCGCGGCGAGGCGCCCAATCGCACGGTGGCGATCTTTCTCGACGCGGCGCCGCCCGCCGATACGCTCGCGCACGTGACGGGGCAGCAGAACGAACAGGTCGCGCTCGGCAAGCACGAAATTTACGTTCACTACGGCGACGGCATGGCGAAGACGAAGCTGAAAATACCTGCCGCGAAGACGGGTACCGCGCGCAACATCAACACGATCGCGACACTCGCGCAGTGGGCTGCGCAATCATGACGATCGGCGCTGCGGCAATGCGGGCTTGTTGCTACACTGCGCGTTCGGTACTTCATTGCAGCATTCCCATCCTCCGCTTGCGTCGATGTCATGAAACCTTCCCTGCTCGTACTGATTCCACTTGGCGACGACAGTCGCGCGCGTGTCGCAGCATCGTTCGATATTCACTACGCTCCCACTCACGAAACACGCACTCAAACCATCGCAACGCAAGGCTCGACGATCCGTGCCGTGCTCACCAATGGCACCACAGGTCTCACGGCCAGTGAGATCGATCAGATGCCCGCGCTCGAATTCGTCAGCGCGCTTGGCGCAGGCTATGAAAACATTGCGGCATCGCATGCGAAAGCGCGCGGCATCGTACTCGCAAACGGCGCCGGCACCAACGACGATTGCGTCGCCGATCACGCGTTGGCCTTGCTGCTCGCCGTCGTGCGCGACGTGCCGCAGCGCGATCGCGCGACACGCGAAGGCATCTGGCGTGACGCATTGCCCATGCGGCCTTCTGTTTCGGGCAAGCGGCTCGGCGTGGTGGGACTCGGCAATATCGGGCACAAGGTTGCGCGGCGCGCGGCCGGCTTCGATATCGAAGTCGGTTATCACAACCGCAAGCCGCGCGAAGGCGTCGCGTTGCGCTACTTCGGCGATCTGCAAGAACTTGCGCGCTGGAGCGACTATCTGGTCGTTGCAACGCCGGGTGGTCCGGGCACGCAGCATCTGATCGATCACGCCGTGCTCGAGGCATTGGGGCCGAAGGGCTTTCTGGTGAACGTGTCGCGCGGCAGCGTCGTCGATACGGCGGCGCTTGCGCAAGCGCTTGAAAAAGGCACGATTGCAGGCGCAGGTCTCGACGTGTATGAAGGCGAGCCGACGCCGCCCGCGGCGCTGCTGCATCTGACCAACGTCGTGCTCACGCCGCATGTGGCGGGCACGTCGCCGGAAGCGATCGCGGCGTCCGTCGGGAACTTCATCACGAATGCGACACGGTACTTCGCTGGCGAAGACGTGTTGACGCCTATCTGATCTCTTACATCACGAGGACTCTCGCGCATGGCAAAGCATACGGCGCTGATCGAATGGAGCGGCAACGGCAGCAAGTTCACCGACAACCGCTATAGCCGCGCACATCGATGGACATTCGACGGCGGCGCGGTCGTGCCCGCGTCGAGTTCGCCGCATGTCGTGCGCGTGCCGTTTTCCGATCCTGCAGGTGTGGACCCCGAAGAGGCCTATGTCGCGGCACTGTCGAGCTGCCATATGCTGTGGTTTCTGTCGATTGCGGCTGAAGAAGGTTATGTCGTCGCGTCGTATCGCGACGAGGCCGAAGGCACGATGGCGAAGAACGACGCGGGCAAGGAAGTCGTCACGCGTGTGGTGCTGAAACCCGCCGTTGCGTTTGCAGGGACGAAAGCGCCGGGCGATGAAGCGCTCGCGCATCTGCACCATCTCGCGCACGATGCCTGTTTTCTCGCGAACTCGGTGAAGACGGTGATCGACGTGGAGGGGAGCTGGAGTTTCGAACCGGCGCAGTGAATGGCCGACGGGCGCATGCGCCCGTCAGGGATTGAGCATGCGTGTGCTCAGGCTTCCCACGCCGTATTTGTACCGATGACGGTGCCCAGCACGGTGGGCACGTACTCCGATGACCCGTCAGTGGGATCCCACGTCGATGGCCTGGCCGCGAGCCGCGACTTCACCGAACTATGAAATAGCAGCTTGCCGGCATAGGCGGGGTCTTCGAGAATTGTCCGCGGGCCACGCGGACGGAACTCGAAAACGCCTTTGGCCCAAGGCCGATGTCCCACATCGGCAGGATTGTCCGCGGCAAGCGCCTGTGAATCGTCGAATAGCACCCCGATTTTGCTCAGAGAGGACACCATCCAGCGCAGGGCGCCGTTGCTGAGCCCACTGGCTTCATAGCCGCCGCCCACGTCCGAGTGCGCGCCTGGGAACACCACCTGGCGCACATTGTCGCGAGGCGTCCACAGCGTCGGCACGAAGTCGCCGCGCTGTTCGTCGAGGCTGATCGCATGGAAGCCGAACTGGACTTTCTCACTCAGATTCGTATCGGCGAACCGGAATACGTCGACGCGGTCGTCGTCATGGTCGACATAAAGCGGAATCCCCAATGAGCCAACCGTGTCCCACACGGCTATCGCGAGAATGCCGTCCTGGGCAGGAACGAGTTCGTTTTGCGACAGCTTGCCGGACATGAAACGGGGCAGTCCATCGAGCACGTCCGACAGCTTGTCGACAAGCGATCTGTTTCCGTTCTGTGCCGCCACCCGATCGTCCACACGCTTCGCGCGATGTTCGCTCCACGCCATCGATCCAAGGCGGTAAGCGAGCGCCTTGTCGGTGAGGTCATGCGCCGCCGGGTTCAACAGTCCCATGTCGGTGATCAGGCCGCCCAGCGCTCGCGCTGTATACGCGCCGCGGCTGAAACCGACGAGGACGATCCTGTCGCCCGGTTGGTAGTTCCGCGACACGAACGTATAACCGCGAACAATGCGCTCGATTGTTCCGCTTCCGAATACGCCGCCGAAGATCTTGTCGAGCGGGCCGATCGAACTGCCGACACCATGGATATATTTCGCGACTTGCCCGCCTTCGCCCGCGAGCGTCTTTTCCTGCTCGGACGCTTGCAGCAGGCTGTCGTGGTCGAGTTCTCCTTTCAGGTGCAGGAAGAGCTTCCAGACATTGCTCGGCGGCGAGGTGTCGTCCTTGTCGCCACCGGGACCGTTCCAGGTTCCATCAGAGCAGAATATGATCGTCTTGCTCACGATACGTCCTCCTGATCAGTGTTGCGTCTCTCGCGGAGAAGGAACGTGGTTTGCTCCTCCATCAGGTAAATATAGTGAATGGTTGTGGCCGCGAATTACTTTCTGCGCGGTAGCGCACAAAGGCGATGCCGAGAACGAGGACTGCCTCGTTGAATTGAAAAAGCCACGTCAATAAGTGTCGAAATCGACATAAAAATCAGATGATGCATGTCGAGGCTATTTTCCTTTTTGATGTCCTTTCTGTCGCATATCCTGTAAAGGAGTTCGTGACAGAGAAAGCAATTCCAGATGGTGAAGATCTTCACCGCGACGCAAGACACTCACAATCAGAGAGGCCACATCAAGCCTGCGTAGAAGAAGTGAAAAAGAGGCGTTACACGTTCTGGAGGAGTACAGCATGCAGGCATCTCGAATCGCCGCTGCATGTGTGCTTGCGATTACCTTATCGACCGCAAGCCATGCTCAAACAGCTGGCAGCATCTACGTGACGACAGGCTGGTTTCATTTCGCGCCGCAAGACAGCAGCACGCCGCTGAAGATCACATCCGTAGGCGGGAATCCGGTCAATATTACGGTTCCGAACACGGGTGCGGGGATTTCCAGTTCGGACACCATCGGCTTTACTGCCGGGTACTTCTTCACGGGCCATATCGCTGCGGAATTCGAAATCGGGGTTCCACCTGATTTCGACGTCAGCGGTACAGGATCATTCGCGCGATTCGGCAAGGTCGGCACGGTGAAGCAGTGGAGCCCGACGCTGCTCTTTAAATACTTTTTCCTTGAACCCCAAGCCAGATTCAGGCCGTATCTCGGCATTGGCGTCACGCGAACATCGTTCAGCGATGGTCAAATCACGAACGCGACATTCGAGTCCACGGTGCTCGGCGGACCGACCACGGTTGAAGCGAGCACAGTCTGGGCGCCCGTGTTCAACGTCGGGTTCACGTATGCATTTTCCGAACACTGGTTCGCGGGCTTTTCGGTTTCGTACATTCCGATGAGCACGACCGGAACCTTCACGACCCAGTCGCAGACGCCGATCGGCACGTTGACACGGCGCGCCGAGTCGAAGCTTACGCTCGATCCTATCGTCACCTATCTGCGTGTGGGCTATCGCTTTTGACGTCGAGCTTCGGCAAAGAACGTCACTCAATTTGCCGTGTGACGCTTTCGGATAATGTTCTTCCGGCTCAGAAGCGTATCGAGGATATCGGCCGGGAAGCCGGGCTTTTTCGTGTCGGTTGCCGCGGGCATAGCCGGACGCGGCGCAGGCTCGGTGTCTGCGAGCGATGAATACGAAGCGTCGAACCACTTTCCTGCCTCCGTCCATCCTTCCTTGTAGAGATCAAGCAGAAAGTCTTTCACGATCACCGATTTCGATGCATAGCCGAGTCTGCGCATAAATGGCTCGTTGGTGATCCGCGTGAGACGGACCCGGTTGACGGGCAACAGTTTCGCCGCTTGCGCTGCCGCGTCGCTGGTCTTCGCCAGAGCATCGAAGTAGTCGATCAGTTTGTTGACCGCGCAAATAGCGTTGATCTCGTGGACCAGTGACGAATTGAACGTGATTTCATTGACGCGGTTATTGATCTCCATTGCGGTGTATGGCGGCGTGTCGCGGGAGAAGGGATTGAGCTGGATGAGAACCACGTCGCTCGAATGATTAATCAGAGGCGTGATAGCGGGGTTGCCCATGAATCCGCCATCCCAGTAGTAATTGTTCTCGTACTTTGCGGGCAGGAATAATTGGGGAATGCACGCGGATGCCTTGAGTACATCGAGTGTCACCGCACTCTTTGCGAAGATGTCGCGTCGACCTGCCGTGATATTGGTTGTTGCAATGTACAACTCGGGTGGTTCTGTCTGCCTTTGGAGTTTATCGAAGTCGATCTTGTTGCCGAGAACCTGGGCGAGCCAGTCGTATTGCAGATAGAAGATAGGCGACCAGATCTGATTGTTCACCGCGGAAAGAATGCTGGTGGGTGAGCTGTCGATATTCCAGCTGTTGAATGTGTCGTGCCATAGTTTCGCTGTCGCCGAGTAAGCGCTAAACGGTGCATCTGCAGCGTCGGCCATCCAGTATTCTCTAAGCAATTGCCTCGCGTTCTTGGCTAGCGATGCCTGGTTCTTGTCAAAGCCGAGGGCGTACGCGCACAACGCGGCATTGAATCCGCCCGCGCTCGTGCCGCTGAGTGCCGTGATGATCAATTTTCCCTGTTCGACATACTCGAGCAGCCGGTCGAGCGCGCCCCAACTGAAGGCGCCATGTGCTCCGCCGCCTTGCACGGCGACGGCAACGCGTTTAGGTGCATGCTCTGGCATTCCTGTTTCTCCTTGGCTCGGGGACGTTCACGACCGCTGCGGAAAAAACCTTCTATTGCATTTCTGCATTGGACGGCCACAGCGACCGCCTTTTCAACATGCAACCGATTGTGGTCGAGCTTCGCGCGAAAGAGAAAGCCCGCCGCCGAACCGGCGTGAAGCGTTTGAGGAAAACATAGTCATTGAACCGACTTTGTTGTCAATCGCGGTCATTGTTTCGGTTCGGAAAAGCCCGGCGTGCAAGCCGATTGTTTAGACATTAAACGAAGCCTAGAATGAACCTCGATTGATCCGGCTCGCGTGCCTTGAAACCAAGGGCCGCCAGCCTGCAACGGCGGAATGCGATGAACATGTTCAAGTTGCCGTCAGCGTCCCGGTCAAAGGTCATCGAGCGTTGGCCCGCACTTCGCGCAGCGGGCGCGATGCTTGCCGAACTGATGTTCTGGCCGGCTCGCTTCGACGATCCGCAAGTCGAACGCGAATTCACCATCGACTACGGTCGACGGTTCGCCGAGTTTCGCCGCGCGGCGCTCGTGCTCGGCACGCTCATCTGGGCATGCTTTGGCTGGTGGGAAATCAATCTCGCGCAGTCGAACGAAGTGTTTCGCCCGTATTTTCCAGAGATATTTGCGTTTCGATGCCTCGGCGTGCTCGTCGCCGGCGT
Organism: Burkholderia sp. Ac-20365; assembly: GCF_017104715.1. GTDB lineage: Bacteria > Pseudomonadota > Gammaproteobacteria > Burkholderiales > Burkholderiaceae > Paraburkholderia. Next base: position 82,067 of record NZ_JAAGPI010000014.1, on the reverse strand, counting down.
CGGCATTGTGCTGGCCTTCAGGCTTCAGTTCGACAAGGATGCGATCGCACACCGGATCTTGCTGACGGGTCTCGCGGGCATGTGCATGTGCCTTCTGGTGCAGACCATACTTGCGCCGCGACCGGTGAACTTCACGCACTTCTTTGTTGGCTTCTATCTGATTTTCTTCTACCTGTTCGGCTTTCTTCGCTTGCGTGCCAAAGCGACATTCTTGCTCACGACGGTCGTCATCTGCCTGATCGTTGCCGCGCAACTCATTACCCAGTCGCTCGAAGCCGACAACTTCGTTGCGGGAATGTTCTATCTGTTGAACGTCGCTCTACTCGGCTACAGCGTCAACGTCAGTGAGGAGCGGCACGTACGAGATCGCTTCGTCGCCGTGCGTCTGCTTGCGAACAGCAACGATGCCTTGCAAGGCGCCAACGCAGAACTGGCGAAAAAGCACCAGGATCTCGAGCGGGCGAGGCGAGACCAGCAGGACAGGTCGGATGCATTGATCACACTGCGTGAACAGCAGCGCGAAGATGCGGAGCGGTCGAGTCAGGCGAAATCGCGTTTTCTCGCAGCGGCCGCCCACGATCTGCGACAGCCGATGCATGCGTTGAACCTCTTTCTCGCAGCGGCCGGGGAGGCGCTCGACAAGCGCGATCTCGACGAGTCGGTCAAGCTGATCGGCGAAGCACGCAAGGCGTCCGTGCTCATGGCCAGACTGTTCAACGCCGTGCTCGACCTGTCCAAGCTCGAATCGGGTCACGTCAAGCCGAACTACTCCTGCATTGATCTGGACGCCGTTGCGCAAGAAAGCATCGAGCAATTGGCGCCCTTCGCCGAAAGTTGCGGCGTGAAGCTGCGGTACAGACCACGCCGCATCGACCAGAAGAGAGCGCTAGTGCGCAGCGATGCCGATTGGGCGCCGCGCGTGCTGAGCAATCTGATCTCGAACGGCATCAAATATTCGGACCCTTTGAAAACCGGCCGCTGCACGGTCATTGTCGGCGTGGTGCGCACGCCCAATTACGTGCGCGTCGACGTCGTCGATAACGGTATCGGCATTGCTTCGCAGCATTGGGACGCGATCTTTCAACCGTTCGTGCAAATCGGCAATCCGGAGCGCGACCGCGAGAAGGGGCTCGGACTGGGATTGTCGATCGTCAACGCGGTGGTGTCGTTGCTGGAGGGACATCGGATCGAATTGAAGTCAGTCGTGGGACATGGTTCGCGTTTCTCGGTGCGTCTGCCGGCCGTCGAATCGCCTGCGGGATGCGACGCCGTTGCGCCGCTCGTCGAACTCGTGCCGTCGCGGGCATTGCTGCGCGGCCTGTACGTGATACTGGTCGAGGACGACGGCCTGGTGAGGGCTTCGATGAATGCGTTGTTCGTGCAGTGGGGTGTGCTGTGCGAGTCGGCGCGTTCACTCGCGGAGTTCGATGCGCTGCTGGACACGGTCGAGCGTTTGCCCGACCTGGTGATCAGCGATTACCGCCTGCCGGAGTTTTCGACTGCGCATGACGTGGTGCGGATGTTGAGCACGCGCTTGACGCGGCCCGTGCCATGTCTCGTGATCACCGGCGAGACGACGGCGACGGCCGCGGGCACGTTGCCCGAACGCTACGTGCTCAGCAAACCGATTTCCGCAGACGAATTGGCCGCGCGCATGCTGGAATTGACAGAAGGGCGCCGGATGGGTGTTTAGGCCACGGCATTTTGCGGCGGAGAAATCTCGATACCGCGGCGCGCCATTTCGACGATCAGAAACGTGCGCCGGGCGACATTGAAGCGGCTCAGAAGGTCGCTGATGTACTCCTTCGCGGTGTTCTCCGAGATGTCCATCTTTCTCGCGATCGCTTTGTTCGACAGGCCTTGCAGCACGAAACGCAGGGTTTGCGCGAGCCGCGGCGGCAGGTTGAGCGAATCGATGGGGACGCCCTTGCTCGGTGCGGCTGGCTGTGGCGTATGGCCGCCCTTGCCGAGCACACTGTTGGGCAGATAGACCCGGCCGCCGAGGATGGTTTCGATTGCTTCGCGGAATACCGCGCTGCCGCCTTCGCTGGCCTTCGAAATGAAACCGCCCGCGCCGTTTTTGATGCAGTCCAGCACCGTTTCGCGGTCGTCCTGCGCGGACAGCATGACGACGTGCAGGGCCATTTCGTTTTCCTGCAACCAGTGCAGCAGATCCATACCGGTGTGATTTGGCCCCAGGTGAAAGTCGAGAAAGATCAGGTCATATGCCTTGCTCTGCAGCCGCTCGACCGCATTCTCGAAACCGCCTGCTTCATCGATGTCGAGTGTCGGCTGCGACGACAGAATGAGGCTCTTCATCGCGGTGCGCGTGAGGCCTTCGTCTTCGACGAGCAGCACGTGCTGAAAGTACTGAATATCCATGGCAATGTCTCCCGTGATGACCATGGTACGCGTAGCGGCAAGGTTTACTATCCCCCATTAGTGGGGGACTCATTGGGTACCGTCGTCTGGACGTGAATTTCCCCCGGCATAGCCGGTTTTTTCGAAAGTCCCGGGCGAGCAGCATGGAGTCGTGCCAATCACACGACGAGGTCCATGATCATGCGCGCTCTGTTCCCCGATCTGTCACGCCTGCACAAGGTGCTGAGCCTGACTCCGCGAGACGAAGCACAGGCAGGGCGCGTGGAGCGGATTCGCGAACCCGGGGCGGTTATGGAGGCGCCCGTGCACGAGGAGATTCTGCGGGCGCGCACGTTGATGATCAGGATCGAATCGACGGGGGTGAAGTTTCCCGTGCAGATCTATGACGCGCTGGAACAGGCGCGCAAGGCAAGCGAGACGAATGGCTGGACCCTGCAGGTGGATCGCAGCTTCTATAGTGCGCTGAGCCTGCTGGAGTCGATCACGCGCGCGCATGGTGCTGGAGCGGAGCCGCAACCGGGGCTCTCTGAGGCCACGCGCAGCAGTACGGCAGAGCCGGGCTGGACGGTCATCATCAGCAATAGTCAGAAGATGCTCGATGGAAACTGGTGATTCGTCGGTTTCCATCGAGGGGGTGAAAGGGGCAGCATGATGCCGTACGACTCCATCCAGCATGCCATCGACGACGATCGCGCACGCGACCTGTTCACGCTGGATCGTCTCAACGTCATGACCCATTTGCTGGCAGTGGCGGTACTTGCCAGTCTTTACTGGGCGAACACGCCCGATCCGCGGTTATTCGTAGTGTGGGTGGTCTTCTACGCAATCGCGATCTGTGCTGCTGCTTCGTTCTGGCTCTGGCATGGCCACGCTCCCGCGCGGTTGTCGCCTCGTGGCTGGATCGTAGTCCACGCAATCGGCAGCGCGATGCTCGCGGGGGCATCGGGCCTATCCGTTGGCTTTGCGTTCGGTGCGCCGGGTGCTGGGTTTCCGCTGGTGCACACGGTACTGCTGTCCGTGATCGCGATGGTGCTGCTCATGTCGACGGGGTTCGACATGCTCAACTTCCTCAGCGCGATTCCATGGGTGCTATTGCCCACCATGCGCCTGTACCTGCACATTCCGGGTGTCGACTGGGAAACACTCGGGCTCGTGTGCGGCGTCGTCGGCGTACTTGTGGGGCTATACGCGTGGGGCTATCGGAGGATCTATTCGCGCGTCATGAAAGCAAGGGTGGACCAGCAGCATATGGCAACGCTGCTGGCGCAGCAGATGCAGATCGTCGATCAGGTCAGCGCAGCGAGAAGCCAGTCCATCAGCACGGCTTGCCGGGATCTGCGCGAGCCGCTGCACGCCGTAGGACTGCTCGCGGCGACATTGAACGGCGCGCCTGCTACGCCCGCGTTGCGCGCGCATGTGGCCAGACATATTGCGCAGCGCGTCGAAACCGCGAACCGCCTGTTCGATCAACTGCTGGATCTCGCCCAGGTCGAAAGCGCACGTACTTCGGTGGCGCGAGTGCATTTCCGCGTATCCGAACTGTTCGACCAGATCGACCGCGCCTGGCGGCCGCTTGCGGCAGCGAAGGGGCTTTCGCTGCGTATTGCACCGACGAACGTCGTCATCTATCACGATCCTTTGCTGCTCGAACGGATCCTCGACAATCTAGCTTCGAATGCGATTCGTTATACGGACGCGGGCGGCGTGTGGATCGGCTTCAGGCGGGCCGGGCAGCGCGAAGGGGGATACATTGAAGTCCGCGATTCAGGCGCCGGTTTTTCGCCCGGTGAACAGGCGTGCATCCGTAGCGGATTGAATCGTGACGCGAGTGCCGAAGGTGATGCGCTTCTGCACCGGGAACTGGGTCTTGCGACGGTGCGCCGGCTCGTTGGGCTGATGGGTGGCGAACTGAAGATGCGCTCGGCGCCAGGACGCGGAACGACATTTCGCTTCTGGGTGCGCATTGGCGATGCGAGTCAGGCGACCAACGGCGTCGGAAGCGCGCGCCATGTCGTTGTTGCGCGTGCGGCAAGCGTAGGGCGGCGCATTTTGCTGGCCGGCGAAGGCGCCTTCATTCCCGATGACTGCGTGAACCGCCTCGGATGGGTGATGCAGCGTGTGCAGACTGTGGAAGATGCAGTGCGTGTGATCGAGCACGACCCTGCATTCGACGCCGTGCTGTGCGAATACGCTTCAACGATCGCACACGCCGATGTGCGGAATCTGCATGCCATCCGCGACACGCTGATACGACGCAGCGGCCGTTCCGCGGTGGTCGTGCTCGTGACGAATAAAGGTGGGCCGCCTGAGCCCGAGGCCACGGCATTGAAGGATTTCTCTGTATTGCACAAGCCCGTGAGTCCCGTTCGGCTGCTGCGTGCTCTGACCGCCATGCAATCGAACAATCATTGAATGCGCAACCTGATGAGTCGTGGTGATTTCGGAATTGGGAACCGCCCCGATGCAAACGTCTGGGTAGAAAACTTGACTGGGTTCTTTCATCTACACGTAGCCGCACGCTTCGCATCAGCTTTCCTTAAGCATTGCATCCCGTGATGTACGCCTTCTGTCTGCTGACGGCCTCGGTAATGCTGTCGCTATTCATCATGGCCTGTCCGTCGTTTCCGGTTCTTTTGGAAATGGCCCCTTAAAATAAGGTACTTTTGTCGTTATTCATCGTGAGAACAGGGAAAATCAAGTCGGCACGTAGTGCCGTAAATTACCGATGTGTTCCGCACGCCACAGTCAATCATGTCGAATGTAAAGGATCGTTACTCGCGTAACGATGCAACGCCCCCCAGGTTCCCTGTTGTTACCCTTCCATCGCAATCAGCAGCGCGGCTCGCGCGATATCTTCACTCAACTTCTACAACTGATCGCCTACCAACGGCCGGGTGTGGATGTTTTCAAACGGTAACAACCCGACGGGTCGATGGAGAGATGATGCGATTACTTTTTCGGTAACCGATCGCGGACGTTGTACGGGGGGCGTGAAGCAGTCGGTACTTGTTCGATCATTCGAGGCGGGTCAACCGGTCACACGATGAACGTCAATCTGAAACGGCTCTATCACGTATGCAACCCCGAGCGCGCATGTCTCGATGGCAATCTGCCGTCGCTGCAATGGCGCATCCGCTGCATCGATATTCGCGAACGGCAGGGCGCGGCAATGCTCGCGAACGATCGGGCCGCAGGTCTGATTGAATTTCCGTCACTGAACATTCCTGCAGATCTGAACGAAGTCGATGAGCTGACGCGGGCGAGCGCAGCCGTCAGCTGGGTGGCCGTCGTGACGAACGCGCATCTGAGCGATCCGGAGATCGGCCGCATCGTGCGTACGCGGTGTGTCAGCTACATCCGGCTGCCTGCTGCTGCCGAGGCAATCGCGCAGGAACTCGATCGTGCGTACGACATGTCGGCGGGCGAGACGAGCGAATACATGAGCGCGAGCACGGGTTCGCTTGCGATGATCGGTGCTTGCGCAGCGATGGGCGACGTGCGCGCGGCAATACGCAATGCGTCGGAGCATGAACGGCCGGTGACGGTGATCGGCGAATCGGGCAGTGGCAAGGCACTGACTGCATCGTCGATCCATCTGGGTTCGTCGCGCCGCGAAGGACCGTTCGTGTCGATCGATTGCGCGGCTTACGCACCGGAGCGCGTAGAGGCTGAATTGTTCGGGGCATTGGGCGGTGAGGAGAAGAAAGTCGAAGAGGGCAATCAGCGTTCCCGTCTCGAGATGGCGGAAGGCGGCTCACTGTATATCGATGGCATCTGCGAACTGCCGCTGTCCACCCAGCAGCGTCTCGCGGATGTGCTCGACAAAGGCATCCGCAATGTGCGCATCATCTGCTCGACACATATCGACTTGCAGCGCGCGGCAGACGAGCATCGTCTGCATGCGCGTCTTTTCTCGTGGCTGTCGCCCGATACGATCACCATTCCGCCGCTGCGCGAGCGCGGTCCGGATATCCGTCTGCTGGCGGCGCATCTGTTGAAAAGCTTTCGCTCCGATTCGCGTCATGGCGTTCAGGGTTTCTCCGTCTGTGCGTGGGAAGCATTCGACGCGCACATCTGGCCCGGGAACGTGCGAGAGATGATCAATCGCATCCGGCACGCGATCGTTGCGAGCGAAGGTCCATTGATTACGGCCAACGATCTGGGTTTCGACCAGATGGAAAGCATTCCGCTGATGAGAGCGGCCGACGACACCGACGACATCCCGGACTGGCACGCGGTGGAACTGGCCGTCGCGCGAAATCAGGGCAGTCTTGAAGCCGCCGCGCTGGAGCTGGGCATCTCGAAGGTACTGCTGGCGCGGATGCTGGCGTCACCCGTCAGGCGGCCGCTGGATCCCCCCGCAGCGTTACGCGTGGATTCCGCGTAAGCGCGGAAATGGTCGCCGGCTTCCTGTTTGAAGCGCGGCGCTGAATTCGTCTCACGAATGGTTACACAAACCTTTTTTGTGTAGCACCTTGTCACACTTCGGCGCGCTATGCTTGCCGTCAGCGATACAGGCGCGCGCGTTTTAAACACAAACGCTTATCTGCCCCGATTTCTTTCACTGATTTATTTTCGATTTTTTTGCGGATTATTTTTTTCCGTCCATGCAGTTTTTTTGTGTTGCCTGAACCATGACAGAGCCCTATCGCGCCGTTCACCGTTATCCGCGCAACGACCTGGGACGTGACTTCGTCGTTGGCGACCTCCACGGCTGCTTCGCGCAACTGCGCACGGAGCTGGAGGCGCGTCACTTCGATCCGCAACGTGACCGGTTGTTCGCCGTCGGCGATCTCGTCGATCGCGGCCCGCAATCGGATAGCGTGCTGGAGGCCGTGGAGCAATACGGCATCAAGTCGGTGAAAGGCAATCACGAAGACTCGATCGTGCGCTGGCATGCGGGTGAGGAGCAGGCGCTTGCGCTGCTGGGCAACGGCGCGGACTGGCTGCTCGACAGAGCCGAGGACCGGCAATGGGTCGGCGCGATTGCTGCCTACATGGCATCGCTGCCATATCTGATCGAGATCGAAACGGAGCACGGGCTGGTCGGCATCGTCCACGCGGATTCGCCCGTGTCGGACTGGAACCGGCTGGTTGCCGATATCGAAAGAGAACGGGCGGACGGCAAGACGCGCCGCAAGGCCATCTGGTCGCGCACACGCTGGAAGACGTATCAGCCGCATCCCGCGCCGTCGCGCAATACGCTGCGCAGCCTGCTGGACAAGGCGCGCCACAGTGTCCGTGGCGAGACGCACGCGCCGGGACGGATCGACAACGTGACGGCGGTGATCGTCGGCCATACGCCGGTATCCGTCGTCACCGCGAAAGACAACGTGATCAACGTCGACACGGGCGCGGTCTATGGCGGCAAGCTGACAATCATGGATCTCGCCGATCTGCCCAAATGGATCGACATGTCGCCGCGTCATTCGACGGAGGCGGACGTGAATGCCGAGCCGATGTGGCGCGAACCAGCATTGGCGCACAGTCTGGCGGACGCGGAACTGCCCGTGGTCAACGACAGAATCGTGAGCGACAGCTGCGACGATAGCGCCGCCGACCTGCACGACGAACGCGACGAACGCGATGAGCGTGATGTGGCGCTGGCCGAACGGCCTGTCACGGTAGCCCAGCCTGCTGCGCAGGTAGAACCTGCTCGCACCCCGTACGACGACGTGCCGCATATCGCACCCGAAGCGCGACCCAGGCCGGAGCCCTTGTCGAAATTCGTCGCGAACGGCATGCACATCACGGTGCGCATGAGCATGTACAACGTGGTCAGCGAGCGGCAACCTGCCGTCGACACAGTCGCCACGCGCCGGCGATAAACCCATCCAGCGCGCGCTGCTACTCAGCGCGCGGTATCCCTTCCTAGCCGCTTGAGCAGATCGCGCCCGCGCGCGCTGATCTGCAATGCGGCAATGCCGCCGCGCAGCTCGTGCACTTCGACGAGCTCGTAGTGGCGCAATGCAAGTACATCCGGGTCGAGCGATTCGATACGGCGTTCACTGCTATGCAACAGCATGAGCGTCGCGAGTTCGTGAGGGCTCAACATCAGGACACCTCCGTGGACAAGTGAGCGATCAGTCCGGTCATGCTAATGGGATGACGCGACAGTTTGACTACGGGTGTGTTTCATCACGTTACGCGGTTACAGGTCTGACAGTAGCGAAAGGCGGTGGCGAGCGCGGCGCGTGCTGCACAAGGCGCGAAAACATGCCGTGCTGATGCGATGTGCGGCTGTAACAGGCTTACGCGCGGGTAAGCCCGCTACAGCATCTGGAAAGCGCGTGGCAGTGAGGCGTCAACGCGCGTCGTCGGCGGCGACGCGCCATGCGGGCGTTTCGTCATCGGCATGCGAAACGAGCGTTTCAAGCGACAGGCCTTTCGTTTCGATGCCCATCACCCACACGGCCAGCGCGGCCACGCCGAACGACAGCGCGCCGAGCGTGAACACGCCGCCTTGTCCAAAGATTGGCAGCACCACGCCGACCGCGTACGGGCCGATCAGCGAGCCGACGCGGCCAATCGCCGACGCGAAGCCGGAGCCCGTGGCGCGCGCGCCCGTGCCGTAGAGTTCAGGCGTGTACGTGTAGAGTACGGCCCACATGCCGAACAGGAAGAACTGCATCGCGAGGCCCGTGCAGATCAGCAGCGTCACGCTGTCAGCGTGCAAAGCTGTCTGACCGTACGCATACGCCATCACACCGCCGCCGACCAGCGACGCAATGCATGTCGGCTTGCGACCCCAGCGCTCGACGAGCCACGCGGCGCACAGAAAGCCCGGCACGCCACCAAGGGAAATGAGCACGGTATAGAACACCGACTTCGTGACAGCAAAGCCCGCCTGCTGCATCAGGGCGCCGAGCCACGATGTCAGGCCGTAGAAGCCGAGCAGCGCGAAGAACCACAGCGCCCACACCATGATCGTGCGCTGACGATACGCCGTGCTCCAGATTTCACGGAACGCGCCGTGCTTCGACGGCGCGACGGGATCGGCGAGCAGTGACGGCGCGGGCAGCGCACCGAGACCTTTGGACTTCATGACCTTTGCTTCGATCTGGCCGAGCACGGCATCGGCCTGCGCCAGACGTCCGCGATGTTCGAGCCAGCGCGGCGATTCGGGCACGATGCGCCGCACGATCAGCACGAACACGGCTGGAATGGCGAGCAGCGCGAACACGGTGCGCCAGCCGAAATGCGGCAGCACGAAGAACGACACGACACCGGCCGTAATGAAGCCGAGCGGCCAGAAGCCGTCCATCAGCGCGACGAGCCGTCCGCGCGAAGCGGTCGGCACGAATTCGGACAGCAGCGTCTGCGCGATCGGAAACTCCATCCCCATGCCGATGCCGAGCAGCACGCGATAGACGATCAGCGCATCGACGGTTTGCGCCGTCGAGCACAGATACGACGCGACGCCCCACAGCACCATGCTCCACTGAAACACCGGGCGCCTTCCGAAACGATCCGCGAACAGACCCGCGACGGCCGCGCCGACCACCATGCCGAAGAAGCTGGCGCTCGCAACGAGGCCCGCCATTGCGCTCGATAAACCGAACTCCGTCTTGATCGAGCCGAGCACGAAGGTCATCGTGCCGAGATCGACGGAATCGAAGAAGAACGCAATCGCGATGATGAGAAAGATGGTGCGGTGATACCCCGAAAACGGCAGGCGTTCGAGTCGCGCGGCGGCGCTGGGCCGTTTGGCGGATGAAGAAGCGGACGGCGTAGCAGTGGTCGGCATGGCATCCTCAGATGGATGTTGGAAGAGACCGGTTGTGTCCGCGAAGCGTGAGCGCTTCGCGGTCCGGCTCGTTCCAGTAGACGCCGCCATTAATCGGTCACATAGAACAGATTCGGCATTGGGATGGAACGTGTGCGCCATCGACGGATGGCGCACAGCCTCCCTTAATGCGTGTGTGCCGCCATGCTCTGTACCGGTGCGTGCGCAACGTGCTTCGCGCCGCGCGCCGGTGCGCCGTTCGCCACATAGTAGGGCGCGGTGGAGCGCGCGAGCGCCGTGCGTCCGCGAATGCGGTCGGCGATTTTCTCGGCCAGCATGATGGTCGGCGCGTTCAGATTGCCCGTCGTGATGCGCGGCATGATCGATGCATCGACCACGCGCAGTCCTTCGAGACCATGCACGCGGCCTTCGCCATCCACCACAGCCATGTCGTCGTAACCCATCGCACACGAGCACGACGGATGGTAGGCGGTTTCCGCGCGCGCCCGCACGAACGCATCGATCTGCGCATCGCTCTGCAATTCGGCGCCGGGGCTCAGTTCGCGTCCACGGAAACGATCGAGCGCAGGCTGCGCGATGATCTCGCGCGTGATACGGATCGCGTCGCGGAACTCGCGCCAGTCGAGCGCTTCGGCCATGTAGTTGAAGAGAATCGACGGATGCTTGCGCGGGTCGCGCGAACGCAGCTTCACGCGGCCGCGGCTCGGCGAGCGCATCGAGCCGACGTGCGCCTGGAAGCCGTGCATCTTGATCGCATTCGTGCCGTTGTAGTTGATCGCAACGGGCAGGAAGTGATACTGGATGTTCGGCCACGGGTCGTCGTCGCGCGTGCGGATGAAGCCGCCTGCCTCGAAATGATTGCTCGCGCCGATGCCCGTGCCCTTCAGCATCCATTCGAGACCGATGGCAGGCTGATTGCGCAGCAGCAGTGCAGGGTAGAGCGACACGGGCTCCTTGCACTCGTACTGCATGTACATTTCGAGGTGATCCTGCAGGTTCTGTCCGACGCCGGGCAGATCGAGCACCACGGGAATGTCGAGTTCGCGCAGCCATGCGCCGGGGCCGACGCCCGAGCGTTGCAGGATTTGCGGCGACGCGATCGCGCCGCTGCACAGCAGCACTTCGCGGCGCGCATGCACGGTGATGCGCGCGTCGCCGTCCAGATAGACCGCGCCTTGCGCGCGCTTGCCGCTGAAGAGGATGCGATCCGTGGTCGCATGCGTGACGATGGTGAGATTGGGACGCGGTTTCGCCTGATCCAGGTAGCCGCGCGCGGTGCTCGCACGGCGGCCGTTCGCCGTGACCGTGCGGTCCATCGGACCGAAGCCTTCCTGCTGGTAGCCGTTGAGGTCGTCGGTACGCGGATAGCCTGCCTGCACGCCCGCTTCGACCATCGCTTCGAAAAGGGGATTGACGCCGGGCTTGCTGGTCGTCACATGCACGGGGCCGTCGCCGCCGTGATAATCGTTCGCGCCGGCATCGCGCGTTTCGGCTTTGCGGAAATACGGCAGGCAATCCAGATAGGTCCAGTTTTCAAGGCCTTTTCGTTCGGCCCAGCCGTCGTAGTCCAGCGCATTGCCGCGGATATAGCACATGCCATTGATCAGCGACGAACCGCCCAGACCCTTGCCGCGCCCGCATTCCATGCGGCGGTTGTTCATGAAGGGCTCGGGGTCCGTTTCGTAGGCCCAGTTATAGCGGCGACCTTGCAGCGGATACGCGAGCGCGGCAGGCATCTGCGTGCGAAAATCGAAGCGGTAGTCGGGGCCGCCTGCTTCGAGCAGTAGCACGGTTACGTCGCGGTCTTCCGTCAGACGCGTGGCGAGCACGTTTCCCGCCGAACCCGCGCCGATGATGATGTAGTCGTACTCTTTGGCTGCCATGCTGCGCTCCCTCAAAACACGGGCTGGTATTGACCCAGTTCGACCTGGACGGACTTGATGCGCGTGTAGTGCTCGAGTGTGGTGATGCCGTTCTCGCGGCCCACGCCCGACTGCTTGTAGCCGCCCACGGGCATTTCGGCAGGCGACTCGCCCCAGGTGTTGATCCAGCAGATGCCCGCTTCGAGCCGGTGAATCACGCGATGCGCGCGCGACAGGTTCTCCGTCACGACGCCTGCCGCGAGGCCGTAAATCGTGTCGTTCGCGCGCGCGACGACTTCGTCTTCATCGGCGAAACTGAGAATGCTCATCACCGGGCCGAAGATTTCTTCGCGCACGATCTTCATGTCGTCGCGGCAATCGGCGAACACCGTGGGCTGCACGTACTGGCCGCGCGCGTAATCGCCTTCGTTGATGCGCGCGCCGCCATGCACGAGTCGCGCGCCTTGCTGTTTGCCGCTTTCGATGTAGCCAAGCACCTTGTCCAGTTGCGCGGCGCTGGCGAGCGGGCCGAAATTGGTCGACGGATCGGACGGCTTGCCGATACGAATGCGCTTCACGCGCTCGAGCACGCGGTCTTCGAACGCCTTCAACACCGCTTGATGCACGAACACACGCGTGCCGTTCGTGCAGACCTGTCCCGCGCTGAAGAAGTTGGCGGTGACGGCGATATCGGCGGCGCGGTCGAGATCGGCGTCGTCGAATACGATCAGCGGCGACTTGCCGCCGAGTTCCATCGTCACTTCCTTCAGCGACGAACCGCCCGCCATCGACATCACTTTCTTGCCCGTGTCGACACCGCCCGTGAACGAAATCTTCGCAATGCCCGGATGCGCGCTAAGCATTGCGCCAACGCGTCCGTCGCCTTGCACGACGTTGAACACGCCGGGCGGCACGCCTGCTTCGATATAGATTTCCGCGAGTTTCGACGCCGACAGCGGCGTGACTTCGCTCGGCTTGAAGATCATCGCGTTGCCGGTGGCGAGCGCGGGAGCGGACTTCCAGCAAGCGATCTGGATCGGGTAGTTCCATGCGCCGATGCCTGCCGTCACGCCCAGCGGCTCGCGCCGCGTGTAGACGAACGACTCGGCGCGCAGCGGAATCTGCTGGCCTTCGATGGCCGTCGCAAGGCCCGCGTAATACTCGATCACGTCCGCACCCGTGACGATATCGACGGCGCGCGTTTCGGCAATCGGCTTGCCTGTATCGCGCATTTCGAGTTCGGCGAGTTCGTCGTTACGCTCGCGCAGCAGTTCGACCGCGCGGCGCAGGATGCGCGAGCGCTGCATCGCGGTCATCGCGGCCCACGCGCGCTGGCCTTCGCGCGCCGATTGCACGGCACGGTCGATGTCGGCTTCGCTGGCTTGCTGGACGGTGGCGAGCGGCTCGCCCGTGGCGGGATCGAAGGTGTCGAACGTGGCGCCGCTGGTGGCGTCGACGTATTCACCGCCGATGTAGAGACGTTGCAGGCCGTAGGCAGGCATCCGGGTTTCTCCTTGAAATGCGGGTGTGGCGTGTTATGACGCGCTTTGCGCGAGCAACAGGTCGATGTAATCGTTGGCGAGGCGCAGTGCCGCTTTGGTGTCGAATGGATCGCCGGACAGCGCGCCACGCAGCCACAAACCATCGATCATTGCGGCGAGGCCACTCGCGGCCCGCCGCGCCGCAGCACGCGGCAGTTCTTTCGCGAACTCGGCGCACAGATTCGAATAGAGGCGCCGCGTGTTGACGTGCTGCAAACGGCGCAGCGACGGCTCGTGCATGCTCTCGGACCAGAACGCGAGCCACGTTTTCATCACCGGGCCGCTGACCTGCGAGACATCGAAATTCGCCGCGACGATGGCGCGCAAACGCGCGCGCGGCTGGGGTTTCGCTGCAATGCGGCGGCGCGTGGTGGCGGCCCACAGGTCGCGCAGGATATGGCGCATGGTCGCTTCGAGCAGGCCGTCCTTGTCGCCGAAATAGTGGCTGACGATGCCCGTCGAAATGTTCGCGCGCTGCGCCACGGAGGCGAGCGTCGTGCCCGACAGACCGGCCTGGTCGATGGTGAGAAGCGTGGCGTCGATCAGCTGCGCGCGACGCACTTCGCGCATTCCGACTTTGGGCATGGTGGCTCGCAATGCTCCCGAAAGCCGTCACTCTAGTCTTTTTTTATTGAACGATCAATCAACAAAAACCGCTCGAACCGGTCGTGTCGGTTTGGGGAAAACACGTGTCGGTTTTTGAACATTGGGCCACGGGGCAAAGGGACTAACCTCGACTCAGCGCCTTTTTGCGCATTCAGACCAACATGGAGACGAGACGATGAGCAGCAATCGCGGTGTCGTGTATCTGGGACAAGGCAAGGTCGAAGTGCGGCCGATCGATTACCCGAAGATGGTCGATCCGCGCGGACGCGCGATCGGCCACGGCGTGGTGCTGAAAGTGGTGTCGACCAATATCTGCGGCTCGGACCAGCATATGGTGCGCGGCCGCACGACAGCGGAAGTCGGCCTTGTTTTAGGGCACGAAATCACGGGTGAAGTGATCGAAGTGGGCCGCGACGTGGAAACGCTGAAGATCGGCGATCTCGTGTCCGTGCCATTTAACGTCGCATGCGGCCGCTGCCAGACGTGCAAGGAGCAGCATACGGGCGTGTGCCTGAATGTGAATCCTTCGCGCGCGGGCGGCGCTTATGGTTACGTCGATATGGGCGGCTGGATCGGCGGTCAGGCCGAATACGTGATGGTGCCGTATGCCGACTTCAATCTGCTGGCGTTCCCCGACCGCGATCGCGCGATGGAAAAGATTCGCGACCTCACGTGTCTGTCCGACATTCTGCCGACGGGCTATCACGGTGCCGTGATGGCGGGTGTGAAGCCGGGATCGACGGTGTATATCGCAGGCGCTGGCCCTGTCGGCATGGCAGCGGCTGCATCGGCACGGTTGCTCGGCGCGGCGTGCACGATCGTCGGCGACATGAATGAAGAGCGGCTTGCGCACGCGCGCGCGGTCGGCTTCGAGACGGTCAATCTGTCGAAGGACGCAACGCTCGGCGAGCAGATCGCGCAGATTCTCGGCAAGCCCGAAGTGGATTGCGCAGTGGACTGCGTGGGCTTCGAAGCGCACGGCCACGGCAGCAGCGGTTCGCGCGAGGAAGCGCCCGCCACGGTGCTCAATTCGCTGATGGATATCACGAAGGTGGCTGGCGCAATCGGCATTCCTGGTCTTTATGTCACCGACGATCCGGGCGCAGTCGATGCGGCGGCGCGCAAGGGCAGTCTGTCGATTCGTTTCGGCCTTGGCTGGGCGAAGTCGCACTCGCTCCACACGGGGCAAACGCCCGTGATGAAGTACAAC
This sequence comes from Burkholderia sp. Ac-20365, assembly GCF_017104715.1. Taxonomy (GTDB): domain Bacteria; phylum Pseudomonadota; class Gammaproteobacteria; order Burkholderiales; family Burkholderiaceae; genus Paraburkholderia. Next base: position 66,719 of record NZ_JAAGPI010000014.1, on the reverse strand, counting down.
CGCAATCTGATGCAGGCGATTTTGTGGGACCGTTTGCCGATCGCGGATATCGTCAACGTGACGGTGATTTCGCTGGATAACGCGCCGGAGGGTTATCGTCAGTTCGACGGCGGCGCGCCGCGCAAATTCGTTCTCGATCCGCATGGATTGCTGAAGGCTGCGTGATGCGAAACGGGTGGTTCGCATCGAGCAGGTAGCAGGTCGAAGTCTCCTCTGTCGCTGTTGTGGACAATGCTGCGTTTCCTCTCGTTAGGAACGCAGCATTTTTTTCATTGGAGTGGGCGTTTAGAAATCGTGCCGAATCGAAAACGTCGCGCCTCGCTCATGCGCGTGATTCAGGTTCAGCAGCGGATTGGCCCTGAAACTCCAGTCGTCGTCGCTGGCAGCGACGGGCGGGACACTCTGTGGGTCGGACGGAAGACCGAAGCCGTATGCGGGTAATGCGGGCGCCTGCCCGACCTGCACACCTTCCAGCGGCGCGAGATACGGATTGCCCGGCGCATGTCCAACCCGATACCGCTGCTTGCCGGGCGTGATCCTGTCGTTATCGGCGCCGGCATAGGCGGAATTACCCAACTGACTGGTGTTCTTCACGACATAACGGTGCACGTGCCGCTGTGGCGCATAAGCCACTGTCGTGATGACGGGATAGGAATAAAAGAGAACAAACGGAGAGTGCCTTTCTGGCGCGATATGCAGATGGTCATTCGCGAACGACATGCCGGCCGACAGAAGCAATAACACACCGGCAATCCATTTCACCGGATTGCGGCGCGTCTTATGCGTTATCCAACCGACGTCAAATCTGATCACACCACCGGCCACCCTGATTGTTAGAAGCCTTATCGATTAAGGCATGAATAAATTATTTTAGTTCTGACGATTGCCCGATATGGTGGGCAGGCAAACATATGGGAAAAACACAGTCGCCTGTAGTCTATTCAACCGTCGGCGCTGGCATATCAGGTATTACACCAGCCTCAGTAATCGGGCCGCCCGTTTCAGGCATGCGGTGCTGCGCGGGCTCCGCGCGGACGGCATGCGCGGTTCGTCGGTGATGGCGGCTGGCGATTGCGATGGAAGGGACGCGTTCATGGGCCTGTGGCTGCGCGTGGGCACGCCCGTAAAGACGCTGGGCTGACGCCGCGCAAGCCCTGTTCCTGCACCCATGCGCGTGCCTGTTGCGCGCGATGGCGCGCTAGATCGGAAACCGCTCGATGGTTTCGCGCACCTGCATCAACACGGACCGAAGCTGCTCCAACGGCACCGAACTCAGACCGAGTCGCAAAGCATGTGGAGCGTGACGGGTCGCCGCGTAGGCCTCGGCTTTCGATACCGCAATGCCGCGCTGCGCCAGCGCAGTGGCGATCGCGTCCATGCGCAGGTCTTCGGGCAGCGGCAACCAGAGAAACATCGACGTGGGATGCGCGACGATCCGCATGCCGTCGAATGCTTCGCGCGCGATCGTCTGCCTGTTGCGCGCCTCGCGTCGCAGCCGCGTTTCGTGACGCGCCACGGTGCCGTTCGTCATCCACCGCGTGGCCATCGCCGTCACGATGCCGGGCAGGCTCCAGTAGCTGGCGCGTATCGCTGCCTTGATGCGTCCCGCGCAGTGATCGGGGACGACGACATAGCCGAAGCGCAAACCGCTCGCGAGGCTCTTGGACAGACTGGAGACGTGGATCGTGCGCTCGGGCGCGAGCGCGGCCAGTGCGGGCGGCGCTTTCGGATCGAGGTACGCATACGCCGCATCTTCGATCAGCAGGCAGTCGTAACGGCGCGCGATGTCGACGAGACGCCCGCGTTGTCGATTCGTCAACACCCAGCCGAGCGGATTGTGCAGCGTCGGCATCGTATAGATCGCGCGAACCGGGTGGCGGCGGCACAGCGCGTCGAGCGCGTCCAGGTCCGGGCCGTTGTCGAGGCATGGCACGGGACGCAGCGTCAGTCGCTGCAAGCTGGCCAGCATCCTGAAACCGGGGTACGTCAAGGCATCGACGGCGACGGCGTCATGCGGAGCCAGCAACGCGCGCGTGGCGATGTCGAGTCCTTGCTGTGCGCCGCTGACGAGAAACACGCGATCGGCCTCCGCCTGTATGCCGCGCTGCTTCGCGAGGAAGGCGGCCACGATGCGCCGTTCGTGCAGCCGGCCGCCGGGCGGCTGCTGGTGCATCAGCGCGGCGAGATCGCCCGATGCCGCCAGCTCGCGCAGCATCGAACGCAACAGGTCCGCCTGCCCGGGCCACGTGGGATGGTTGAAGGACAGATCGACGGCACTGGCGCTCAGCCTCGCCTCGTCGCCGCTGTCCCACTCGCGCTGCTGCGGGCGGTCGCGCACGAAGGTGCCGCGTCCCGTCTCGCCGATCACGAGGCCCATCGACTTGAGTTGCGCGTAGACCTTGCTGGCGGACGCGATCGCCACACCATGACGTGCGGCGAGCTGCCGATGCGTGGGCAACGCCGTGCCCGGCGCCAGCTTGCCGCTGCGGATCCCGGCGGCAAGGGTTTCGGCGATTGCGGCGACGGGAGAGCGGGGCATCGACTGTACCTGGGACAATTTTTTGATCGTCCTAGTGTACGGGACTACGCTGCGGTCATTCACCAGAGCGAGACACCGGTATGACCGACAAAGTGCCGCGGCATTTACCCGTATTGGACTATCTGCAACGTCAACTCGATGGCCGGCTGACGACGGCAGACGTCACGCATATGCGCTATCCGACCGCCATTTCGAAGCTGTTGGGTTTTCGTATCGTCGAGATCGGGGCGGCTCGGGCGGTGCTGGAATTCGACGCCGATGCCGCGATGCACGGCAACCAGCAAGGCACCGTGCACGGCGGGATGCTATGCGAGCTAGGCGACGCCGCCATCGGCACCGCGCATTCGACGCTGATGGAGCCCGGTGAGAGCTTCACCAGTATCGATCTGAAGGCGACGTTCCTGCGTCCCGTGTGGCAGGCGAGACTGCGCGCGCACGCGTGGCCCACGCATCGCGGACGCACGCTCAGCCATTACCAGTGCGATATCCAGCGCGAAGACGGCAAGCTGGTCGCAAGCGTCACCAGCGCGGTGATGACGCTGCGAGGCGAAACGGCAGAAGGGCGTTGAATCAGTCAGCTGCGGGTTCAGGGGACGCTTAGCCGCACGCGCCGATTTCCCCGCACGCGGTGCAGAAATCGCAGCCGTCCTTGCGTATCACCGCGTTTGCGCCGCAATTGCCGCATTTTCGGCCATGCATGGTGCGCAATTCCTGCGCGCCGTGCTGTTCCGACCCGCTGTCTTCGATAGCCGAGAGCGCATGGTCTGCCGTCGATGCATTGGGATTGGTCAGACCGCGCGGTAGCCGTGCCAGCAGACGCGACGGCACCTGGTTGCCTTCCGCGTCGAGAAAGCCGCGCCGATGCAGTATCTGCTGCAGCGCATAAGCGAGCGCGGCGACTTCCGAATCGTGCCAGCGCGGCGAATGATGACCGTCCATGCGCTGCACTTCGCCGAGCCTGACCTGTCCGCGATCCCACGACACCTTGCGCAGATCCTGCAGATTGCGCGCGACGAAACCACCGCGCGCCGCAAGCGACAGCGAACGCATCGTCGCGGTGATCCATTGCTGCGATTCGTCGCGCTGGCCGGCGGGAATGAAGAACTCGATCGGCCGCTCGATCGTCACCTCCTCGCCGCCGACGCGTCCCGTCACCTCGATGAACGATACGGCCAGATACAGCGACTTCTTTCCCGCAGCCGTCAAATACTCGACCTTCTCGATGATCGCGGGCAGTTCGCCTTTCGGGCGATGATCGATTGCAATGCGCAGCGGGTCGAGATCGGCTTCCGTGAGCGCGTCGTCGGGCGTGGCGGCGGGCTCCGGGCTCACGCTGAGCACGGCGCCGAGCGTGTCGTTCGGCCGGTAGGTGGCAAGCCCTTTGAGGCCGCCTTTCCATGCATCGAAATAGAGGCTTTCGAAGGCATCGAACGGATAGTCGGCGGGCACATTGACGGTCTTCGAAATCGACGTGTCGATATACGGCTGCACGGCCGCCATCATGTCCAGATGATCGCGCGCGGACATTTCGAGCGCGCTGACGAAATAATCGGGCAGATGACTGACATCGCCACCCAGCTCCCGATACAGCCGGTACGCATGATCTTCGACGGCGAACTGTTCGCGGCTGCCGTCCGCCATGACCTTCATGCGCGTGTAGGTCCACGAGAACGCGGGTTCGATGCCGTTCGACGCGTTGTCCGCGAAGGCCAGACTGACGGTGCCGGTCGGCGCGATGGAGAGCAGGTGACTATTGCGGATGCCATGCGTGCGAATGGCGTCCTTGATGTCATCGGGAAGACGCGACGCGAACGTGCCTTCTTCCAGATAATGCTTCGCGTTGAAGAGCGTGAACGCGCCGCGTTCGCGCGCGAGTTCGACGGATGCGCGATACGCTTCGTCGCGCATCAGGCGCGCGATGCGCACGGCAAAGTCGCGGCCTTCCTGCGAGTTGTAGCGCAGGCCCATCATCACGAGGGTATCGCCGAGCCCGGTGAAGCCGACGCCGATACGGCGCTTCGCGCGCGATTCGTCGTATTGCTGCGGCAGCGGCCAGAGCGTGACGTCGAGCACGTCGTCGAGAAAGCGCACGTGGGTGCGCGTGCGTTGCGCGAGCGCGTCCCAGTCGAACGACGGCGTGCTGCCGTGACGTTGCGCGAATGGATCGATCACGAAGCGCGTCAGGTTCAGCGGGCCGAGATTGCAGCAGCCGTAGGGCGGCAGCGGCTGCTCGCCGCAGGGATTGGTGGCGCGTATCGTTTCGACGGCGCGCAGATTGTTGTCGTCGTTCATGCGCGAGATGAACACGACACCCGGTTCCGCGATGTCATAGGTCGAACGCATGATGCGATCGAAGATTTCCTTTGCGCGCCGTTCGCTGTAGATCCACATGCCGTCTTCGCGCTGGTGCATGTCGTTGGCTGCGCGCATGGCTGGCGTCGGTTCCGCGCGATGCACGAGTTGCCACATGTCGTCGTTTTCGACGGCGCGCATGAACTCGTCGGTGACGGCCACCGACACGTTGAAGTTATTCCATCGGCCTTTCGAATGTTTGGCCTCGATGAATTCGAGCAGGTCGGGGTGCGTGCAGTCGAGCACGGCCATCTGCGCGCCGCGCCGCGAACCGGCGCTTTCGACGGTGCGGCATGACGCATCGAACACGTCGATATAGCTGCAGGGTCCCGAAGCCGACGAACTGGTGGTTTTCACTCGCGCGCCGCGCGGGCGGATGGCCGAAAAGTTGTAACCGACCCCGCCGCCGCGGCGCATGGTTTCAGCCGATTGCAGCAGCGCGACGTAGATGCCGGGCAGGCCTTGTTCATCGACATCCTGGATGCTGTCGCCGACGGGTTGCACGAAACAGTTGATCAGGGTTGCGGCGATGCCTGCGCCGGCAGCGCTCATGATTCGGCCGGCGCCGAGTGCGCCGTTTTGCAGGTTTTCGGTGAAGCGGGCTTCGATGGCTGTTCGTAGCGCTTCTGGCTCTGCCATGGCGACGCCTCGGGCTACGCGGCGGTAGACGTCGTCGGCAGTGACTTCGTCGCCTTTGGCGTATTTTTCCAGTAGCACGTCGAGGGAGAATTGTTGCGGTGCGATCGGTCTTTTTTGCTGGAGGTCGTTGTCGGTGTCAGCCATTTGAGGTCTCGGGGCGAGGGCGCGGTGGGCTTTTGTTCACCTTAGCGCAGGGGGCGAGTATGTGTAAACCTCTCGGGTTTGTTGTCTGCGACGCTTTGGGGTGGTTTGCTTGTGTTTTTGCTGGCATCCGCGTTTTGTTATTGGTGCTTCAGGCGTTGCCCCTGTGCGGGGCGGCACTTACTTTCTTTGCCGCCGCAAAGAAAGTAAGCAAAGAAAGCGGGCTAACACCGCCCGTTCTTGACCACCGCCTGAGGGCCCCCAACAGTTCCTCCACTTCACATGGCAACCGCTCCGTTCAATGCCCGTTGCCAGCGCTTCGGCTAGGCGCCTCACCCACTTCAATCACCCGTAGCGCAGCCAACGGCAGCGAATGGTTTGCGCCGCCCAGGTGGCAAACTGTGTGTAGGCCGTAGTGCTTCACACCTCAGCGCTCTTACGACACCGACCGTGTTTTTCAGTCCGGAGTGAAGCGCGTACACCGGGCATTGATAAGAGCGATGCCGCGAACAGGACGGGGCCGTTGGGGGCCCGTGGGTAAAGGTCAAGAATTAGCGGTGTTCAGCGGCTTTCTTTTGCCTACTTTTCTTTGCCGCGGCAAAGAAAAGTAGGTGCCGCCCCGCACAGGGGCGACGCTTGAAGCAGGCAAGACATATCGCGGATGCCAGCGAAACCAAAAGCAAACCACTTAAAGCGTCGCAAGACACACAAGACCCGAAATTCACCCACGCGCCAGCGCCCCCAAAGCATCCCTCAACGCGGTCCGCAAACCCTCCTCAACTACAGGATGATAAAAAGGCATAGCAAGCATCGCATCAACCGTAAGCCCCATCTGCAACGCCCAGGCCAGCAAATGCGCAATATGCTCAGCATCCGGCCCAATCCACTCAGCACCCAGAAACCGCCGCGTACCGCGATCCACATAAACATGCATGAGCCCGCGATTGCGCAACATCACGCGACTGCGGCCCTGATCCTCGAAGCTGACCTCGCCCGTCACAGACGACCCGGCAGCAAGATCCGCATGCCGCGCACCCACCATCGCAATTCCCGGCTCCGAGAACACCACCGAAATCGCCGCACGACGCACCAGCGGCTTCACATCGGGATACCGCGCGGCATTCTCGCCCGCACTACGGCCCTCGTCAGCAGCTTCATGCAGCAGCGGCAATACATCGTTCGCATCGCCCGCGATGAACACCGGGTGCTTGCCCGCCTGCAACGTCAGCGGATCGAACACCGGCACGCCGCGCGCATCGACTTCCAGCGTCGTGTTGTGCAGCGCCAGCCTGTCCATGTTCGGACGACGTCCCGCGGTCACCAGCACATAGTCGAACGTGTCTTCACGCAACTCGCCGGCGCTGTCCCGATAGCGCAGATGCACACTGTCGCCGTCACGCGTCGCGGCTTCCACCTGCGCATGCGGCTCGAAGTGGAATACGTCCTTGAACACGTTCTGTGCGTATGCCTTGATCGCAGGATCGCTCAACGGGCCGACGCGGCCACGCGCGCCAAGCATCGTCACGTCGACGCCGAGCCATGCCAGCGCCTGACCCAGCTCCAGCCCGATCACGCCCGCGCCGATCACCGCCACCTTGCGCGGCAGGTCGTCCCATGCGAACACGTCGTCGTTGACGATCGCGCGGTCGCCGAGTGCCTGGTACATCGCCGGCACATACGGCGACGAACCCGTCGCGATCACGATCCGCTTCGCATGCACGCGGGTGTGCTCGCCAACCTGCAGCACGTTGTCGTCGATAAACTGCGCGTAGCCGATCAGCCGTTCTTCCGCAGGAATGTTCTCCGTCGATTCCACTACGAAGCCGACAAAGCGGTCACGCTCGCGCTTCAAACGCGCCATCACCTCGCGTCCGTCGATCCGCACGGCGCCATCGACATGCACGCCAAACGGCGCACTGCTGCGCGCGGCATGCGCGGCTTCGGCAGCGGCGATCAGCAGCTTCGACGGCATACAGCCGACGCGCGCACAGGTCGTCCCGTAAGCGCCGCCCTCGATCAGCACCACGCTCGCGCCCGCAGCCTTCGCGGCGCGAAAGGCGGGTAGGCCCGCGCTGCCCGAGCCAATCACTGCAACATCGATATGAAGCGTCTTCATGATCTTCCTCGTTCGGACGGGCGGGCGGCGGAATCAGCGTGCTGTGCCGCGCGTGCCGCTGCCGTCCAGTAGAATCGGTTTGCATTGCACGGTTCCAATGTACGGTTTCGGCTTCCCGTTGCTAATCCTCGAACGATTCAAAAACATGCTTAATCGGCTCAACCCGCGCCTCAACCGGCGGCTCACATGGATCTTCTAAGCCGTTTCCTGTCGCTGATGCCCGTCAGTGGCCGCGTCGATGTTCGCTGCCACTTCGGCGCACCGTGGGCAATCGAAGAGGGCCCCGCGGGCGTGCGTGAAATTCCGTATCACGTGCTGCTGTCCGGGCGCGCGGTGCTCGAAGACGGCAACGGGCCGCCCGAGCAGCTGGCGGCGGGCGACATCATCGTGTTCCCGACGGGCAGCCCGCATCGCATCCACGACGGCAGCGGCGCGCAACCGGTGCCCGTCACGGAGCGGCGCAACATCATGCTGACGGTCGCGGAGAACAGCGGCACGGGCGATTCGGTCGATATCCTGTGTGGCCGCTTTCTGCTCGGCGCCGTGCCCGACCGGCTTTTGCGCGATCACTTGCCGTCGCGGCTGGTCGTGCGCAGCGGCGCGCGCACGAGCGCGAACGGCGAGCCGCCGGTGAGCAGCGAAGGCATCGACGGCGCGCCAAGCGTCGCGGGCTCGCGGCTGGCCCGCCTGATCCAGTTGATGCGCGAGGAAGCCGCCGACGAATGCCCCGGCAGCGAGACGCTCGTCAATCATCTGTCGGCGGCACTGTTCGCGCTGACGCTGCGCTTTGCCAGCGAGGCTACCCAGCCGCCGCACGGGCTGCTCGCGCTGGCCGGCCGTCCGCGCCTGCAGGCGGCGGTGTCGGCGATGTTCGAAACGCCCGGCAAGCCGTGGACGCTCGATCAGTTCGCCGCGCTGTGCAACATGTCGCGTGCGACCTTCGTGCGGCAGTTCCAGGAAGCGATCGGGCGCTCGGCAACCGACGTGCTGACGGAAGTCCGCATGACGATCGCGGGCCGCATGCTGCTCGAATCGACGACGCCCGTGGGCGATATCGGCGAAACGGTCGGATATCAGTCGGAAGCGGCGTTCCAGCGCGTGTTCAAGAAGCAGATCGGCGTGACGCCCGCGCGCTGGCGCGCATCGGGCGGTCATATGCAGACTGCACAGGATGCGTCCGAGGACGAAACGCCTGCCGACGCAGAGCAATAGAGAATTTCAGAATCCGCACAGCACACTGCCGCGCTTCACGGCGAGGCCGCGTGCGTCGTGCGCAATGCCTTGCCTCACAAGGCTTCCGGCCATCGCGCCGAGATCCCACCTACGCTCGCGCCGTGATTGCGCCACCGCCCGGTGAGCCGATCGAGCATCTTCATGAGACGCGCCGACATTAACGGTCGCGGGATGCGCGCCTACAGTTGAGCCAACCCGTCGACGACGGCAACTCTTCTCGAAGGTGCTCAACATGACACGCGTTTATCAAGCTCTCGTTCTCGCGGCGGCACTGGGTTTGCCGCTTGCCAGCCACGCTCAGGCGCAATCGTCGGCGACGCGCGCGCAGGTTCGCGCCGAACTGATCGCCGCAGAGCAATCCGGCCAGTATCCGCAAAGCGATACGAGCTATCCGGAGCCGGCCAATTACTCCGCCGCTGCGCCGCACGTGTTCCACCGGTCGCATGACGTGATCGCCGCTTCATATGGTCCGTCGACGAACGGTAGCGCCGATGCGGGCTTCCGCGTGGCACGTGACCGTTCGCTGTCCAACGTTTCGTCGTCGTTCGACGACGTCTACCGCGGTCAGTAACTCACCTCAACCGATAACGCTCAAGGAGATAACCATGTCCGCCATCACGATCTATACGACACCGACTTGCCCGTACTGTCACGCTGCCAAAGCGCTGCTCACGAACAAGGGGCTGTCGTACAAGGAAATCAACGTGCAGAACGATCGCGCCACGGCTGTTGCGTTGATGGAGCGCACGGGGCGTCGTACCGTGCCGCAGATCTTCATCGGCGAAACGCATGTGGGTGGCTTCGACGATCTGAACGCGCTTGAAACGGCAGGGCGTCTGGACCCGCTGCTGGAAGCCAACGCGCTGAATTAAGCGAAGCGAGCGTGCTGTGATGCATGAGCCGCGATGGGCAGCGTGCCTATCGCGGAAACGAATGGCTCTGGAATCCTGAATGTTTCGCGCTATGACTCTTTGTTCATGTGTTGTGGCGAAGTGTTTTCGCAAGCGCGCGGCCGTTTGTACTTTTCGCCATCACGGACGGCGCTTTTTCCACGCGTAATCGGCGGGTGGATCGGCTGCACCCGCGCGGCCGACAGAACGCGGATTTTCACTGCACAGCGTGACGAAGCTCACGTCGTCGCCGGCAGCCTGCTGCTTGCGCAGCGTTTCGGTGAACGCGAGCGCCTCGGTCATTGCGTCGTCGGCAAACCGCTCGAAACGAGCGGTTGCCGGCGACGATCCTTCTTCCAGCCAGTACACGACAAACATGGGTTTCCTTTGATGCCTGATCGCCCGTCGGATCAGGCGAGATCGAGCGTGCCTGTCAGATCGCCGATCGGCGTGAGCCCGTTCTGCGTGAACGCGCGGTCGCGCACGACGATGCCATCGAGCGGCGCCAGCCCATGCACGCGGCTGATCAGGCGCAGGATCGAGTTCGTGTCGTACACCGTGTGATCGACATAACCTTTCTTCGCAAGCGGCGAAATGACGAGCGCGGGAATACGCGAGCCCGGTCCCCAGCGGTCGCCTTTGGGCGGCGCGACGTGATCCCACCAGCCGCCGTTCTCGTCATGCGTGATGACGATCACGGTGTTCTGCCACTGCGGCCCGCGCTGGATATGCTCGATGACATTCGCGATGTGCCGGTCGCCGGATTCGACGTCCGCGTACCCCGCGTGCATGTTCAGATTGCCCTGCGGCTTGTAGAACGTGACGGCGGGCAGGCGACCCGCATCGATATCGGCGATGAAGCGGTTGGTCGACGCATCGTCGCCGACGCCGCCGTCGCGCAGATGCCGCGTGCGCGCCGCGGTGCCAGGCGCGAAATTCGCGAAGTAGTTGAACGGCTGATGGTGATACTGGAAGTCGGGCACGGCGCCTGTGTCGCGATGATCGAGCGCGTACTGCCATGCGCCCGAATACCACGCCCAGTCGACGCCCTTGTCGCTCAGCCGGTCGCCGATGGTCGCATAGTGTTGCGGCGGCAGCACCTTCGGGTCGGCGGGATTGGCGAGCGCGGGGTCGCCGCCCTCGGCGGGCCGGATCATGCTCGGCTGATAGGGCGGCGCCATCGTGTTGACCGCGTAGCCGTCGGGCGTGAAGAGGCCGTCGTTGACGAACTTGGGCGGCCCTTCTAGCGCGGTTTTCGGCGAGTCGGGCGCCTGCTTCAGCCGCGTGCCCGCCGGGTCGTCGCCGTCGACCACGGAGACAAGCTTCTTGCCCGGACCGTTGCCGATGCCCGGCACGAGCGGCGCCTGGGCCGAAATCAGGAAGATGTGGTTCAGCCACGAACCGCCGAACGCGGCCATGAAGAAGTTGTCGCACAGCGTGTACTGCTGGGCGAGTGCCCACAGCTTCAGCGACTCGCCGCTGCTGCGGTAATGGCCCATCACGAGGCCGCCCGAATCGCCCCAGGCGGCGAACTGGTTGTTGCGGCCCGCGTTGATCTGCATCTGGTTCTGATAGAAGCGATGCACGAGATCGCGCGTGATCACGCTGTTCGGCAGCGGCGCGCCATGCGCGTCCGTCAGATGGAACGGCTGGTTGCGCAAGCCGACGATATCGCGCTCGGCAATCATATAGCGCGTGCCGTCCACTTCCTGCGCCTGCGGGACGAGCCCGCCCCAGATTTTCGGCAGCGTGGCGAGCGGCGTCGTGCCGTCGCGATCCAGTTGCACGAAGCGTTCGGGCGTGACGGCGGACAGCGGATACTGCACGCCGGGGTAGTTGCCATACAGGTTCGCGAAGCTGCGGTTCTCCGCGTAGATCACGACGATGCGTTTGACCTGATCATGCAAGGCGGCGTCGAGGCGCGCGTCGGCTGCACTGCGCGGCGCCGCGTTTGCGGTCGAGTCCACCGACTGGCAGCCTGCCAGCGCAAGGCCGAGGCCCGCGGCCGCAATGCCGGTGAGGACGCGGCGGCGTTCGGGATCGTCGGGACGGTCGTCGGCCGGGAGGTCGGCAGAAGTGGGCAGATTGGGGTCGTCGTGCTCGTTCATCGGTCAGTCTCCTGGCACAGTGAAACGCGTAAGAGGCACAGCGGTAACGCGCGGAAGGCGTTGCGAGATGCATGGCAAAGCGTGGCGCGCCATGGCGCCGGCTCGCGCGCAAACCGCATCGTCGCATTCGTTGCGGGCGCTTAGCAACCTTCCGGCGATGGATTGTCTGCCCGGGCGCCGCGTGTCGCAAGGACACGCGGCGCTTGAGCATGCGGGTGGGAACGGGGTTGGCGCCAAAGAAAGCGCAAGCTAGCCGCCCGACAGGTGTGGCTACAGGCGTCCCTTCAGATCGTCGAGCGAAACGCCGAGTTCGCCCGCCAGATGCGTGACGAGCGCTTCGAGCCGCTCGACACGTTCGCTCAACTCGCGCTGCTGTGCGCGCAGCGCTTCGAGTTCGCCGGGCGGCAGCGGCTCGTCGGAGAGTGCGGCGCCGCGCAACTGTTCGGGCGACGGCTCGCCGCACAGCAGATGCATCCAGCGGCTCTCGCGTTCGCCCGGCGTGCGCGGCAGCTTGACGACGCGCGGCGGGTCGTTGGCGGCGAGTTCGTCGAGAAACGCCTCGACGGACGAGGTATCGGCGAAGCTATGCAGGCGGGACGTGGCCAGACGCAATTCGGCGGCCGTCTGCGGGCCGCGCAGCAGCAGCGCCGTCAGCAGTGCCGCCGACTGGCGCGGCAGGCCGAGCACCCGCTCCATGTTGTGCTCGAAACGCGGCACGCGGCTGCTGCTCGCCTCGAACACGAGGGAAAGCCGCTTGAGATTGTTGATCGCATCGAGAATCTCGGCTTCGCTGGCGTTCATCACGGGCGAGCGGGAGGTTTTCTGATTGCAGCCCGACGCAAGCGAATTGAGCGACAGCGGATACGTGTCGGGTACGGTGTGCTGCTTTTCGAACAGCACGCCCAGCACGCGGGCTTCGAGGGGCGTGAGCGCGCGCATGGCGGGACGCGGGGTATCGTCGGGAGTCGAATTCATGGGCAATAGACCTGGATGGAACGGCGCGAGCGCACAGGCTCGCGCGTTAGCATAGTCTATTGTCCCGCCGGCGGGACCGGAAGCGGCGTGGCGTGCGGGGCTTTACCTTGACGCCTTGACGGCTCAAGGCATGCCGTACGGTTCGTCGGGTACGTCGAAGATCGCGTCCGCAACGTCGAGTTCGATCGAACAGTTGTCGGTGGAATGGGCTTGCGCCCGGGATGCGACGACGTGCTGCCGCACGAGATCTCGCAGCCGGTCCTGCACGACGTGACGTTTGTCCGTGTCCAGCGCCGAGTAGCGGTTTATCTGCGCCTCGCCCAGCCTGAGTGTCGCGATGCAGCGCGCGTCGAGTGTTGCATCGTTCCCGGTTTCGCGGCCTGTTTCGACCACCCACGAGAGCGTCAGATACGTCGTGTCGCCTTCCTGGTAAGCGCTGACGGTCGGTGCTTTCGGCGACTCGAAGGTGCCGATGAGGGCCAGTTCGATTTCCTCGATGCGCTGCGACAATCCGATCGTGTTCATGTTCATGGCGGCTCCCTGTTTTATGTGCTTGCTCCTCATGGAGTCGAGCAACTGCAGTGCCAGACCGCGCAATCCACCAGGGACAACCCGTGCTGCAGGCGCGCAACGCGCTTGCCAGTCGCGTGTGTCATAAGCCGTCCAGTATGCCGTTTATGCAGCGTTTCCCTTCGGCAGCCGGCTCGCGAGCAGCGTAATATATCCACCGATACATCGTGCGGGCCGCCGCAACGCAAGGAGATGGAAGATGGGACTGACTGGCTCGGCGGCGCTGCCGCTGCAGGAGACGACGGCGGGCGCCGTCATGCTGGCGGGCGCTTTCCTGCGCCCCATGCAAGTGACGCTCGACGATCTGCGGCAGCACGCGAGCGTCACGGCCGATCCCTTCGACCTGCGCTGCTACACGACCAACCGCTTCATCCGCAAGGTCGATCAGTATCGCGGTGTGCTGCTGAAGGACCTGATCGACATGGCGGGCCTGCGCAACGACAGTCCCGGCGATTTCAAGCGGACCATTTTCATCGCGCATGCGCACGACGGTTATGCCGTGACGTTTTCGTGGCATGAACTGTTCAATACGCCCATCGGCGAACGCGTGCTGGTCGCGTTCGAGCGCGGCGATCAACCGATTTCCGTCGACGAAGGCGCGCCCATTCTGTTCTCGGCCGCCGATATCCTGCCCGCGCCGCGCCATGTGAAGCGGCTGGCAGGCATCGTGGCGCGCGTACTGGAGCTTTGACGAAGGGGCTTTGTGCGTTCGCGCTGCGTTGAGTTGCGTCGTACTGGTGCAAGTGCCGATTGAAATACCGCGTATGGCATCGTGTATGCTTGCGCGCATGAGTCAACCGGCAAACAACATGAAGACATCGGCACATCCCAAGCCCGAGGTGCGCTTCAGAATGCGCATTCAGCAGGAAGGCACGATCGCGCTCGGACCGGGAAAGGTCGCGCTGCTCGAAGCGGTGCGCGAGCACGGTTCGATTTCGGCGGCGGCGCGCAGTCTGAACATGTCGTACCGGCGCGCGTGGCTATTGATGGATGAGCTGAACCGGTCGCTGAAGTCGCCCGCGACGGTGTCCGAGCATGGCGGCCAGAGTGGCGGCGGCAGCGCGCTGACGCCTGTCGGCGAGGAAATTATCCGGCTCTATCGCGGCATCGAGGCGCAGGCGTATGCCGCCTGCGCCGACGATATCGCCGCGCTCACAAAAATGGTGCGGCGTTAGTTCGGGTCGTGATTGAAGTGCGGCTAGCCGTGACGCAGGCAGAAGCGCGGGGCGCCGCCTGATTGCGTGTTGGTCTGCGCATCCGCGTTGAGCCGCCCGATCAGTTCGACGAAACTCGCGACGCTCGCCGTGCGCAGCGGATACCATGCAATGTGGCCGCGCTCGCAAACGCGCTTGAGCATGTTCATCGAGTCGTGGTCGATGCAATCGACGGGAAACACGACCATGTCCGCGCCCGGCAATGCCGCCGCCAGCATGCCCTTGCGATCTTCGATACCGCCGTCGTGCACGGTCATCTCGCCGCCCGCCGTTTCGACGATGCGTTTGATCGCAGCGTTCGATCCAGGCCGTCCACCCACATAGACGATGCGCATGCGCTCCAGAATGGCGAGCGATGCCGAACGTTCGGACGGATCGTCGCCCGCGGTGGCCTGCAGCGTGCGTTCCAGCGCGCTGGCTTCCGCTTGCAGCGTCTTCACCAGCGCATCCATGTCGTCGAGCCGTGCGCGCAGCGCGCGTGTGCTTTCCTGTTCGGCGGCGGCGCGCTGTTCGGCTGCCTCGCGGCGATTCGTGTGCAGCGCGAGACGTTCGTCGCGCGCCGTCAGTGCTTCTCGCAGTTGATGGACTTCGGCGCGCAGCTCGGCGTCGCTGTCGGCATCCTGCGCCTTTGCGTGCGCGGCGTGCGCTTCCAGTTCATGCGCGGCGGCGTCTCGCTGCAGGCTCATCTCCTGCAGACGGCCTTGCTGGCGATCGATCTTCGCGCGCAACGATGCGTTTTCTTCTTCCAGCGCGACGAGCCGGCGAATGTCCGCGCGATTCGCGGCGCCGACCAGATGCGACAGCATGTGCAGGTCGCCGAACGCGGCCTGACGCACGCTCATCGTCGTTTGCGGATGGGTCATCAACGCCCAGTAGGCGGGCGGAATGTCGCCGTTCTTGAGCGCGTCTTTCCACAGCGCGAGCACAGCGTCGGGATCTTTCGCCTTGTCGAAAAGACGGATCGCGCCTGAAAAGCGCTCATCCAGCGCTTTTTGCAGTGCCTTGCCGCCGGCGCCGCCTTCGATCGCGAGTTCCACAGCCGTGTGGTGAATTTCGAGGTCGGTGGCGCGCTGACGGTCGAGGTCGGTGAACTTCGGCACGAGCTTGCGCAATTCGTGCGTGCTCAGACAGGTGCCGATGATCGAGCAATGCAGGTGCGCGTCGAGTTCGGCAAGCCGTGTGCGTCGCTTCAGATCGGCGAGTTGCGCTTTCGACGGCGCGCAGCAGGGATCGGCGCGGCCAGCGGAACTAAGGGACGTATCGATGCCCGTGCGGGCGAGACGAAAGGGCGGAGCGTGCATGATGACCTCTATCCGGACATGACGACGGACCGGGGTGGATGCGCGAACGGATAATCGAAATATACCATCGAATATATCGAATGCGGACTGGCGCCAGAATCAGTGCACCGGTTCGGGTTGGCGTCGTCGCGCGGGCAGCGGCGCGGGTTTGAGCGTCACCGTGCGCGGCGGCGCGGGCTTATGCCGCTCCAGCACGTGTTCGACGCACAGCCCGACGAGAATCGCGTCGACGCGCTCAAGCGCGGTCACTGTCTCGCGCATCGCGTTCGGGTCGGTGCTGAACGATTCGGAAAACACCGCGTCGCGCGTGCGTTCGAGCACCCGAGCCTGGCGGATTGCGATTTTCAGTTCGCGCAGCCTTGCAAAGCGGGCAGCCTGCGCCTCGCTTGCCAGCATCGACAGCAATTCGCGCAGCGAAGCGGCGGACAGATCGTCTGCCGCCAGCGCGGCGTCCCGCGCAGCCGCAAACATTTGTACGAAGCGCGTGACGCTGCTGCGCAGACGTCTGAACGCATCGACCACATCGCGGATCTGCTGTGCGCGCACGTCGCCCGACAGCGGCTTGAGCGTGCTGATTTTCCCGGATAGCGCATCCGTTTGCGCATGGCGACGTGTGCTGGCCACCCCGTATCTCCTGCGATTCGAACGATCGATGTATTCTACCGGATATATCGGTGGTGCGGCGAAACTGGGATTAGCCCTATAAGGAGCGCTTAACGGCGCGCGATCACGAGCGCGATGCCGCCGAGTATCGCGACGGAACTCAGCGCGAGGCGCGCCGTCAGCGGCTCGCCGAGCAGCACGATGCCGCCGGCGGCGGCGATCAGCGGCACGCTCAGTTGCACGCTGGCGGCTGTGGCAGCCTTCAGGTCTTTCAGCGCGGCATACCAGATTACATAGCCGACGCCCGAGGTCAGCGCACCTGAAATCGCCGCGAAAATCAGCCCCATTCTGTCGATCGATGTATGCGCAACCATCGCGAGGCTGACGGCCGCCGCGAACGGAATCGCGCGCAGGAAGTTGCCGGCTGTGGTTGCCGTGGGATCGGCAGCGCGCTTGCCGCGCAGCGAATACACGCCCCACGCGACGCCCGCGCCCAGCATCAGCAGCGACGGGAGAAGAGGCGGCGCGCTCACGCCAGGCAATACGAGACCAACGAGACCCGCGAGCGCGCAGGCGAGGCCTGTCCATTGCAGCAGATGCAGACGTTCGCCGCGTGAGAACCCATAGCCGATCATCGTCGCCTGCACTGCGCCGAACAGCAGCAGCGCGCCCGTGCCTGCCGCGAGCGACACGTACGCAAATGAAAACGCTGCCGCGTAGGCGAACAGCGCGAAGGCGGAGAGCCAGTTTCCGGCGACCGGCTGCGACGCGCGGCGGCTGCGCAGAATCAGCCACAACACGATGGCGGCCGACGCGATGCGCACGCTGGTAAACGTCGCGGGATCGATCGATGTGCCCTTCAACGCGACGCGACACAGCAACGAGTTGCCTGCGAAGGCGAACATGGCAACGATCGTCAGCAAGGCGATGCGCATGCGCGGCATGGTGTGTCGTGCGGGAAGGGTGATGTCGTTAGCGTGCACGATACCGGATTTCCTGCGTGACGCAGTGCAGCGCAGGATGGGTGAGGCGGGCATTGAAACGGCCGTGCCGGATAGCAACGCGTTGGCGGTTGCTATCCGGCACGCTGGTTGTAGCGCTCAGGCCATCGCGGAAGGCTTGATGTTCTGGTTATGCCGGAACAGGTTCTGCGGATCGTAACGGTCTTTCACCGCGACGAGCCGCGCGTAGTTCGGGCCGTAAGCGGCGCCGACGCGCGCGGATTCTTCTTCCGTCATGAAGTTCACATACACGCTGCCGAGCGCGAACGGCGCCGATGCGTCGAAGAACGCGCGCGACCAGCCAATGCAACGCTCGTCGTCGGCGGCTTCCGTCCAGCGCCCGTGCACGTTCATCACGTACTTCGCGTCGCGGTTCGAATAAGCCATTGCGTCGGGCGCAACGCGCATCGTCTGCCCGCCGATGGCGCCGAAGAAGATTTCGCACTGCGGCGACGGCAACTTGCCGATGGCATCGACGAACGCGTCGATCAGGCCGTCTTCGAGGGTCGCGAGGTTGTGCGACTTCCAGTAGTTGCGCGCGCCAGGCGTGAGCAGCGGATCGAAGGCCTGTTGCCACGCGGTGAACGGCATCGGCCCGAGATGTTCGCCGTAGGGCGTGCCGAACTTGCGTACTTCTTCGACCACGGCGGGACCGTTCGCGACAGGCCCGGTATAGCAGACGGCGAAGGCGATGATCGGCTTGCCGTGCACGTCGGCGGGCAGGAAGGGCAGCGGCGGCGCGAAACGCGCGACGGCCCATACCGTCAGTTCGTCGGGCCAGGTTTCGACCGCGGCGCGGTATTTGACGAGTGCGTCGCGCGCCTGTTCCATTGGCAACACGACGAGGCCGCCAAAGACTTCGGGGCCGAGTTCGTGCAACTGGAACTCGAACATCGTAACGACGCCGAAGTTGCCGCCGCCGCCGCGGATTGCCCAGAACAGATCTTCATGCGATTCGGCGCTGCAGCGGATCAGGTTGCCGTCGGCCGTGACGACGTCGGCGGAAATGAGGTTGTCGACGGTCATGCCGAAACGCCGGCTGATCCACCCGAACCCGCCGCCGAGCGTGAGGCCCGCAACGCCCGTCGTCGAGTTGATGCCGAGCGGCGTCGCGAGGCCGAACGCTTGCGCCTCATGGTCGAAGTCGCGCAGCAGACAGCCCGGCTCGACATAGGCGCGGCGCGCAATGGGATCGATGCGCGCGGATTTCATCTGGGATAGATCCAGCAGCATGCCGCCTTCGCACACGCCGCTGCCCGCGATATTGTGGCCGCCGCCGCGCACGGCGAGCAGCAACTGGTTGTCTCGCGCGAAATTGACGGCGCGCCGGACATCGGCTGTGCCCGCGCAGCGAACGATGATCGCGGGGCGGCGGTCGATCATCGCGTTCCAGATGCTGCGTGCTTCATCGAACGTCGGGTCGCCGGGCAATACGACCTGGCCTCGTGTGAGAGCTTTGAGTTCGTCGATTGCACTGCTGGACAGATTCGCCATGCTACACCTCCGGTACGGACAAACAACGTCCGAACCCCTTGATCATGTCTGATCAAAGTAGTTCGGACGACCTGGTTTTTCAATTCAGTAAACGGGGATGATCGTCGCGTACAAATTAACGTATACCCGCATGCATGCGGGTTTATTCAAAGTTCCTTTGGCGACAAAGCGAAGCGTGAGAAAAGCCCATGAAACAAGGCATTTTCTGAACGCATTCACGGATGGAGTGCTTCGCGAATAGCGTCGTTTAACGAACGGCATGGTTAGCGAAGTTCACATGATCTGCCAACGCGTTCGCGACATACACGCGTGAGCCAGATCATAAGCAAGGTGCTTTTTTCGTTGGGCAACAGATAAAACGCATGCGATTAAATTGCGCGCATCAATGGCACGGTGTTCCGGCTTGTACAGGCTGGTGCCGGACGAATCGGCATGTTCGTTTCTTCTGTTACGCTGACCGCCAACTTGCGTTGCGTAAGTAAAGACGGGTGAATGCGTAATAGATTGTTCTACTGTTCGTAAGTACAGTAGATGGCAGTTGTTCGTGTTTTGTATGGTTAACCCCGATTTAAACGTAAACGAACAAAAGAGAACATTGTTGCTGTTGTTTTGATTTCATTTTTGAACATCGGCCGTATGGCCTGTTTTTGAAGTACCCGAATAAAAACCAACGGGACAATGGATCGACAACAGTTTCTCCCGCGCCCTTGCGGCGCTATCCCTTGCCCTGCCTCTCGTCAGCAAACCGGACCGCGCATTCGCGCCGCCCGGTGCCTGTTAGCGCCACGAGCGCACTAACGGCAGCATTGCTGTAGCCGTACCAAAGCATCTGAATTTGCGTCGAAGCCGCAGTTGAATAAAGAACAAGCAGAACAAAAGCAAGCTGCATCAGAAGCATCGAACAAAGGAGAGCAATTTGGTTTTGGAACTGGAACGGGTCACCGTCGTTTCGGGCGGGCTGACGCATCTGTACGGCGTCGACCTGCGGCTCGTACCGGGGGCGATCAATGTGCTGCTGGGTCCGACCCAGGCAGGCAAGACCACGTTGATGCGTGTGATGGCAGGACTCGACAGGCCGACGACGGGACGCGTGCTCGCCGACGGCCAGGATGTGACGGGCGTGAGCGTGCGTCAGCGCAACCTCGCCATGGTCTATCAGCAGTTCATCAACTATCCCGCGATGACGGTGTTCGACAACATCGCGTCGCCGCTCAAGCTGCAAAAGACAGACGCGGACGAAATACGCCGCCGCGTGAACGAGGTCGCGTCGAAGCTGCATATCGAGCATCTGCTGGACCGGCGGCCCGGAGAACTGTCGGGCGGTCAGCAGCAGCGCTGCGCGCTGGCGCGCGCGCTCGTCAAACGCACGTCGCTCGTGTTGCTCGACGAACCGCTCGTGAACCTCGACTACAAGCTGCGTGAAGAATTGCGCGCCGAACTCACGACGCTCTTTTCCGATGGCAAGACCACGGTCGTCTACGCGACTACAGAACCGCTCGAAGCGCTGCTGCTGGGCGGCTATACGGCGGTCGTCGACAAGGGCCGCGTGCTGCAGTTCGGACCGACGCTCGACGTCTACAACGCACCCGTGAACGTCGATGTTGCCGCTGTGTTCAACGATCCGCCCATGAACATGCTGACGAGCGAGCTGCTCGAGAACGGCGACGCGCGTCTGCCCATCGGCATCGATGTGCCTGTGCGCCGCGCCGCGCAGGCAGCGGTCGGCACAGGCAGTTGCAGGATCGGAATCCGGCCTGGCCATTTGCGTCTCGCGCCGCGCAACGCGCATTCGATCGCCGTGCCGTGTCTGCTCGAACTCGCCGAGCTGAGCGGCTCGGAAACCTATCTGCATCTGCACACGCGCAATGGTGGCATCGATCTCGTCGCGCAGTTGCAAGGCGTGCATCAGATCGAGCTGGGCACCCAGCTCGATGTCTATATCGATCCCGACGAACTGTTCGTGTTCGGCGCGGACGCCAATCTGGTCGCGCGGCCGAAGGTGCAGGAGGTGGCGTATGGCGCGCATTGAGTTTCAGAACCTCGGGCATGCCTATCGTCCGAATCCTGCATCGCTCGACGATTACGCGCTGCAGCCGATGAGCATGGTGTGGGAAGACGGCGGCGCTTACGCGTTGCTCGGGCCGTCGGGTTGCGGCAAGTCCACCTTGCTCAATATCGTGTCGGGCCTGTTGACGCCATCCGAAGGCAAAGTCCTTTTCAATGGGCGCGACGTGACCACGCAAGGTGCGCGCGAACGCAACATCGCGCAGGTGTTCCAGTTCCCCGTGATCTACGACACGATGAGCGTGTTCGACAATCTCGCGTTTCCGCTGCGCAATCGCGGCCTGCCCGCGGCAGAAGTGCGTACCCGCGTGCATGAAGTGGCCGACATCCTCGATATGGCGCGCGATTTGCCGCGCAAGGCGAGCAACCTGTCGGCGGATGCGAAGCAGAAGATTTCACTCGGACGCGGACTCGTGCGCAAGGACGTCGCCGCCATTCTGTTCGACGAGCCGCTGACCGTTATCGACCCGCACATGAAGTGGATGCTGCGGCGTCAGCTGAAGAAGATCCATCAGCAATTGAAGCTCACGCTGATCTACGTGACGCACGATCAGGTGGAAGCACTGACATTCGCCGATGAAGTGGTCGTGATGACCAATGGGCGCGTGGTGCAGAAGGGCGGTCCGGAAGCGCTGTTTTTGCGGCCCGATCACGCATTTGTGGGGTATTTCATCGGCAGTCCGGGGATGAATCTGTGCCCGGTGAGTCTCGACGACAGCGCGATCAGACTGGGTTCGCAACGCGTCGCCGTCGATGCAAATACGCTCGCGACGCTCAAGAGCACGCAAGGCGATCTGAAGCTGGGCATTCGTCCCGAGTTCGTGCGGCTCGCAAGCGATGGCGAGGCGGGCGCGGTACGCGCGCAAGTCACGCGCGCGCAGCAGCTCGGCAACTATCAGCTCGTGACCGCGAACTGCGAAGGTCATGTATTCAACGCAAAGATGGAGCCGAACTTGCGCGTCGAAGATGGCCCTGTGTGGTTGCGCGTTGCCGCGCCTGAAACCGTCTATTTCAGCAACGACGAACGCGTCGCAGTGCGGGCCGCAGGGGGCGCGCGATGAAGCCGCTCAATCAGAAGGCGTGGCTGCTTGTCGTGCCCGTGTTCATCTGCGTTGCGTTCTCCGCAATCCTGCCGCTGATGACGGTCGTCAATTACTCGGTGCAGGACATCATCAGCCCGACTCAGCATGTGTTTGTCGGCACCGAGTGGTTTCGCAACATCATGACTGACCCCGATCTGCGCGGCGCATTGGGCCGTCAGATCATTTTCTCGGCGTGTGTGCTGCTGTTTGAAATTCCGCTTGGCGTCGGGCTTGCACTCGCGATGCCCGCTTCGGGCTGGCGTGCATCGGCGGCACTCGTGGTGCTGGCAATGCCGCTGCTGATTCCATGGAACGTGGTTGGCACGATCTGGCAGATCTTCGGCCGTCCGGATATCGGCCTGCTCGGCTACGCGCTCAATAGCATTGGCGTCGAGTACAACTACACGGCAAGTCCGACGGATGCATGGGTGACTGTGCTCGTGATGGATATCTGGCACTGGACTCCGCTCGTTGCATTGCTCTGTTATGCGGGTCTGCGCGCGATTCCCGACGCGTTTTATCAGGCAGCGGAGATCGACGGTGCAAGCCGCTTTGCGGTGTTCCGCTATATCCAGTTGCCGAAGATGCGTGGCGTGCTGATGATTGCCGTGCTGCTGCGCTTCATGGACAGCTTCATGATCTATACGGAGCCGTTTGTGCTGACCGGCGGCGGCCCCGGCGACTCGACTACTTTTCTCAGCCAGTACCTGACGCAGAAAGCAGTCGGTCAATTCGATCTCGGACCTGCGGCGGCGTTTTCGCTGATCTACTTCCTGATCATCCTGTTGCTGTGTTTCATTCTTTACAACTGGATGGAACGTGTCGGCAAAGGCGGTGCTGCAACGATGGGAGACGACAATGCGTGATGACCGCCGCTGGATACGCGCACTCGTATTGCTCGTCTATATCGCGTTTGCGCTGATTCCGTTGTACTGGATGTTGTCGATTTCACTGCGCACGAACGAAGAAACGATGTCGGCGTTTTCGATCTGGCCGAAGCACGTCACCTTCGATAACTTCAAGATCATTTTCACCGACCCGTCGTGGTACTGGGGCTACATCAATTCGATTGTCTATGTATTGATGAATACGGTGATGTCGGTACTCGTCGCGTTACCGGCGGCCTATGCGTTCTCACGCTATCGCTTTCTCGGCGACAAGCACATGTTCTTCTGGTTGCTTACCAACCGGATGACGCCGCCCGCCGTGTTTCTGCTGCCGTTTTTCCAGCTCTATTCGAGTGTCGGACTGATGGACACGTATGTCGCCGTGGCGCTCGCGCACATGCTGTTCAACGTGCCGCTTGCGGTGTGGATTCTCGAAGGCTTCATGTCGGGTGTCTCGCGTGAAATCGACGAGACCGCTTATATCGACGGTTATTCGTTTCCCGCGTTCTTTATCAAGATCTTTCTGCCGTTGATCAAGGCGGGCGTCGGTGTGACGGCGTTCTTCTGTTTCATGTTCAGTTGGGTCGAACTGCTGCTCGCGCGCACGCTGACTACCGTGAATGCGAAGCCGATCGCCGCCGTGATGACGCGCACGGTATCGGCGGCGGGCATGGATTGGGGCGTGCTGTCGGCGGCAGGCGTGCTGACGATCATTCCCGGCGCGCTCGTCATCTACTTCGTGCGCAACTACATCGCGAAGGGCTTTGCGATGGGGAGAGTGTGATGTTCACGTGGATGTACTGGACACCCGAAGTCGCGATTTTCTTTGGCTGCGTCGTCATGATGCTGGCAGGCATGACGCTGTGGGAATTGCGCACGCCGACCATCGAACGCAAGGGTTTTCTGCCGATTGCGACGACGCGCGGCGACAGGCTCTTTATCGGGCTATTGACGGCTGCGTATGTGAATCTCGCATGGATTGCAGTCAGCGGCGAAGGCGCGAGCGCGTGGCCGGGTTTCGCAGCCTCCGTCCTCGTGCTGCTCGCGATCATGTGGAAGGGATAAGGCAATAGAACAAACCGGTTCCGTTGATACCCCGGGCGGAAACCGGCTGATGATCCAAAGGGGTGTGGAGACACAGGAGAAGACCATGCAACACAGGAGACGGATCGTCGCGCTCGCAGTGGCAGGAGTGGTCGCGGGGGCTTGTGCGAATCACGCTGCTTTGGCGGGCACGCCCGAAGCGCAGAAGTGGGTGGATAGCGAATTCCAGCCGAGCACGCTGTCCAAGCAGCAACAGATGGACGAAATGAAATGGTTCATCGATACGGCTGCGACACTCAAGGGACAAGGCGTCAAGGAAATTCACGTGGTGTCGGAAACGATCGACACGCACATGTATGAATCGAAGACGCTTGCCAAGGCATTCACGGAAATCACGGGCATTCAGGTCAAGCACGACATCATTCAGGAAGGCGATGTCGTCGAAAAACTGCAAACGTCGATGCAATCCGGTCAAAGCATCTATGACGGCTGGATTTCCGACTCGGATCTGATCGGTACGCACTATCGCTATGGTGTGATCATGCCGCTGTCGGATTACATGTCGGGCGAGGGCAAGCAGTACACGAATCCAGGCCTCGATATCAAGGACTTTATCGGCACTAGCTTCACGACCGCGCCGGATAAAAAGCTCTATCAGTTGCCCGACCAGCAGTTCGCCAATCTGTACTGGTTCCGCGCGGACTGGTTTGCTCGCAAGGATCTGCAGGACAAGTTCAAGGCGAAGTACGGCTACGATCTCGGCGTGCCGGTGAACTGGTCGGCGTATGAAGATATCGCCGACTTCTTCACGAATGAAGTGAAGACCATCGACGGTGAGAAAGTCTATGGTCACATGGATTACGGCAAGAAAGATCCGTCGCTCGGATGGCGCTTTACCGATGCATGGCTCTCCATGGCTGGCGAAGCCGACAAAGGCATTCCGAACGGCTTGCCCGTCGACGAATGGGGCATTCGCGTGACGCCGGACGGCTGTCATCCTGTCGGCGCATCCGTGTCGCGCGGCGGCGGCACGAACAGTCCGGCCGCCGTGTTCGCGACCACGAAATACGTCGACTGGATGAAGAAATATGCGCCACCGGAAGCGTCCGGCATGACCTTCAGTGAGGCCGGCCCTGTTCCCGCGCAAGGCAAGATCGCGCAGCAGATCTTCTGGTACACGGCGTTCACGGCGTCGATGCTCAAGCCCGGCAACGTGACGAACGCGGACGGCACGCCGAAATGGCGCATGGCGCCGTCGCCGCATGGCCCGTACTGGAAAGACGGCATGCAGAACGGCTATCAGGACGTTGGCTCGTGGACCTTCTTCAAGTCGACGCCCGCGAATCAGCGTGCTGCCGCATGGCTTTACGCGCAATTCGTGACATCGAAAACGGTATCGCTGAAGAAGTCGATTGTCGGTCTTACGTTCATTCGCGATTCCGACATTCATAGCGATTACTTCACGAAGAACGCCGACAAATACGGTGGTCTGATCGAGTTCTATCGCAGTCCTGCGCGCGTTGCGTGGACGCCGACGGGCGGCAACGTGCCTGACTATCCGAAGATGGCGCAACTGTGGTGGAAGAACGTCGCGACGGCAGCGGCCGGCGAAAAGACGCCGCAAGCCGCAATGGATAATCTCGCGAAGGAAATGGATCAGGTGATGGGCCGCTTGCAGCGCGCGGGCATGAAAGTGTGCGCGCCAGAGTTGAATCCGGAAAGCGATCCGGCTAAATGGCTGTCGGATCAACATGCTCCGTGGAAGAAGCTCGCGAATGAAAAGCCGAAGGGCGAAACGGTCAAATACGACCAGCTGCTCGCAGCGTGGAAGGCAGGCAAGGTGCGCTAAGCGGTCGACTGAAACAGCGGGAAGTTGAAGCGGGCGGTGTCGAAAGACGCCGCCCGTTTTTTTATTCGACTGAGTTAAATCCGTAAAAGCCAATAAACAGGCGTCGTTAATGCATTTATAGAAAGCCAATCGTCATTTAAAAGAATGACGCGCAAAGACCACACATGCCTTACGCATGATTGCGAACCATTACCGTTCATGTAATGATACCGATTCTCATTTAGAAGGGGCCAGCCGGGGACGCAGGCACGGCGGGGCGGTTCGCGTCACAGCGCGTACCGGACGGGCAGGTTGCGCCCGTTGCACCAAGAAAAAGATCAGTTACAACGACAGGGAATCGCGATGCTTCGAACAACGCCACTCGCAGCGGCCGTCATGGCCGTCTTTGCGACGCCGCTCTACGCTCAAACGACGACGCCAGCCGCACCGGCAGCACAGGTTGCACAAGCCGATCCGTCCAGTTCTCCCGCCAGCCAGCCCTCCGCCAGCCAGCCCAGCAGCACGTTGCCGACCGTCAAGGTGACGGGCCAGGCCGATAATTCAACCGACTTCCAGGCGGACACGTCCAGCGTCGGCGCCAAGGTGCCGACCGCGTTGCGCGATATTCCGCAAGCCGTCACCGTTATTCCGAAGGCCGTGCTGGAATCGCAGGCTGCCAGCTCGTTCTCCGACGCGCTGCGCAACGTGCCCGGCATTACGATCGGCGCAGCCGAAGGCGGCCAGATCGGCAACAACATCAACTTGCGCGGCTTCTCGGCGCGCACGGACATTTACCTCGACGGTTTCCGCGATCGCGGCCAGTACTATCGCGACACGTTCAACCTCCAGTCGATCGACGTGCTGTACGGCCCGTCGTCGCTGTACTTCGGACGCGGCTCGACGGGCGGCGTGATCAACCAGGTCAGCAAGGAACCGGAGCTGAAAAAGCGCGCCGATGTCTCCGTGCAGGCCGGCACGCATGATCGCTACCGCACCACGGTCGACCTCGACACGCCGATCACCGACACTTCCGCGTTCCGTATCAACGCGTTCGGCCAGAGCCTCGGCTCGTCGCGCGACGTGATGAAGAACAAGGACTACGGCGTTGCGCCGGAAGTGAAGTTCGGCATCGGCACGCCGACGGAAATCACGCTGTCCGCGCTGATCCAGCACAACCGCGATCAGCCCGACTACGGCGTTCCGCCGCTGAATGGCCATCCGGCGCCTGTGAATCGCGGCACGTTCTACGGCTACACCGACGACCGCACGATCCAGGACGTGCAGACGTTCAACGCGCGCATCAAGCATCGCTTCAACGACGACCTGACGCTGCGCAACCAGACGCAGTTCAGCCACTACAGCACGGAAGCACGCGCGACCAACGCGGCCTCGGTGCTGACGGGCCCGCTGTCGACGTCGACTGCGCTCACCAACGGCAACTTCACGAACATCGATCCGTCGAAACTGTTCGTGAAGCTGCAGGGTAAAGACCGCAACATCAACGACCACTCCGTCTACAACTCGACGGATGTCGAATGGAAAGTCAACACCGGGCCGATCAAACACGACCTGCTGGCCGGCGTCGATCTGAGCCACGAAACGTACAGCAACCAGAGCTTCACGGCGACTTCGCCGGGCATGACGTCGAATACGATCGGCGTGGTGCCGCTGATCGACCCGCCGTACACGACGCGTCCCGCGAACGTGAAGGAAGTGGCGACCAATCTCGCTGAATCGAGCGCGAACGGCGTGGGCGTGTATTTGAACGATACGGTGTCGATCGGCCAGCACTGGAAGGTGGTGGGCGGCGTGCGCTGGGACCGCTACGAAGCGTCGATCCACAACTCGATCAACCTGCCCAGCTACGCAACGCAGACGAATTTCTTCACCAGCGTGCGCGGCGGCGTCATCTGGCAACCGACCGACTGGCAGTCGTACTACGTGTCGTATGGCACCTCGTTCGATCCGTCGCTCGAAGCATTGACGCTCACGAACGGCCAGCAGAACCTGCCGCCGGAGCACAACAAGTCGTATGAAGTGGGCTCGAAGTGGGATCTGCTCGGCGGCGGGCTGTCGGTTACGCAATCGCTCTTCAACATCGAGAAGACGAATGCGCGTACCGCGAACCCGGACGGCAGCTACACGCTCGACGGCGATATCCGCGTGCGCGGCTATCAGTTGGGTCTTGCCGGTCACATCACGAACAAGTGGCAGGTGTTCGGCGGCTATACGTATATGGATGGCGTGATCCTGCAAGCCTTCGACGGCACGCAAGGCAAAACGCCCGCCAATACGCCGCGCAACACGCTCACGTTGTGGACGACGTATGACTTCACGCCGCACTGGCAGATCGGCGGCGGTCCGACCTATATGTCCTCGCGTTATGCGGCGAACAACAACTTCGTGCAGGTCGGCGGTTACACGCGCTGGGATGCAATGGCTGCGTATCACGCGAAGCGTTACGACGTTCAGATCAACGTGCTGAACCTGACCGACAAGAACTACTACGACGCGTTGATTCCGTCCGACGGCGGACGCGCGGTGCCGGGTTACGGCCGTACGTTCCTCGCGACGGTAAACTATCGTTTCTTCTGATCGCCTGAAGCGATAGCCCACGGCACGCCGCGCGCCTTCCCGCATGAAGCGGGGAAGGCGCGCGGCGCTGCCGCTTATGCAGGAACGTTGAACGATGATTGTCTCGATTCCGGACGTACTGAGTCCCGCCGAAGCCGCCGCGATGCGCGCGGCGCTCGAAGCCAGCGACGCATGGGTGGATGGCCGCGCGACGGCCGGCTACCAGGGCGCGCCCGTCAAGCACAACCAGCAGATCGCGGAAGGCTCGCAGATCGCGCTGGACCTTGGCGACCGGATCATCGCGTTGCTGGAGCGTCATCCGCTGTTCATCAGCGCTGCGCTGCCGAACAAGGTGTATCCGCCCATCTTCAACCGTTACGAAGGCGGGATGCATTTCGGCAGTCATGTCGATGGCGCGATCCGCCTCGTGCCGGGCAGCGGCGTGCGCGTGCGCACCGATATTTCGATCACGCTGTTTCTCACGCCGCCCGACGAATACGACGGCGGCGAACTGCTGATCGAAGACACCTTCGGCATGCAGGAAGTGAAGCTGCCCGCCGGGCACGCGATCGTCTATCCGGGCACGAGCCTGCATCAGGTGCGGCCCGTGACGCGCGGTGCGCGCGTGTCGAGTTTCTTCTGGGCGCAGAGCCTCGTGCGCGACGATACGCAACGCGCGATGCTGTTCGATCTCGACGGCGCGATCCAGCGGCTCAATGCGTCGAACGGCGATGAAGCGGCGCGCCGCACGCTGGTGGGCTGTTATCACAACCTGCTGCGTATGTGGAGCGAGACCTGAGCGGTCGCTGACGCGTTACGCAGTGCGTCGCGCGACGGTCGCAGTCTTTTGCGGATTGCGGCCGCTTTGCAGCAGGAACACACCGCCGAGAATGCAGAGCATCGCGAGCAGATCGAGCGGACGGATCGGCTCATGCGCAAACAGCACACCGATGCTCAACGCGACGACGGGCGGAATATACGTGACGCTCGACGCCGCCAGCGCGCCGAGCCGCTGCACGATGAAGT
Organism: Burkholderia sp. Ac-20365; assembly: GCF_017104715.1. Classification (GTDB taxonomy): domain Bacteria; phylum Pseudomonadota; class Gammaproteobacteria; order Burkholderiales; family Burkholderiaceae; genus Paraburkholderia. Next base: position 37,038 of record NZ_JAAGPI010000014.1, on the reverse strand, counting down.
AGTACAGGATATACGCCAGGCCCGTGCCGAGCAGTCCCAGTCCGAGCACGATGCCGATAGCCGCGCGTGCTTCGTGCGTGATCTGCGTGATGCCGCCAAATGGTGTCACGCAGGCAATCGTCAACAACGCAAAGCCAATCTGCCAGGTCGACAGCGCGACAGGCGACATGTCGAGCTTCGATAGAAAGCGCCTCGCGTAGACGAATGAGCAGCCCACGCTCAACGAACCTGCCACCATATACGCAACCCCGCTCAGATTCACGCTCGCAACCGCGCCATGCCATGGGCGCGCGATCATCAGCACGCCAATAAAGCCACACACGACGCCGACAATCATGCGACCGCTCGGCCGCTCTGCGCGCAACAGCGCCCATGCGCAGACGAACGAGAACAGCGGAATCGCGCCGCTCAGCATGCCAGCGACGCTCGACAGCAACAACGACGCGCCTTTGGCGAACGCATAGTAGTAGACAGTCGTCGCGAGCAGCGACATCACGACGAAATGATGCGCGTGGCGCAAGTGCTTCCACGACAAGGCCTTCGTGGCCAGTGCATACACGAGCAACGGCAAAAACCCGAACAGCACGCGCAAGAACACGATCTGCGAGGGCGAGATCAGCACGCTGGCCCATTTCATGAAGAGGAAATTGCTGCCCCAGATCAGGCCGAGCAGCGCGAACGCGAGATAAGCGGGATTCATGGCAAACACTATCCGGTGCGAGAACGATGCGCCGATTGTGCGGCGCGCACAGATGCGGTACAAACGATTTGTTCTCGTCGATAGTGCAGAAAAACTATTTCATGTCCGCCATGCCACCTCTCAAAGCGCTAGTTGCGTTCGAATCCGCGATGCGATTGAACAGTTTTTCTGCAGCCGCCGACGAGCTGAACGTGACGCCCGGCGCAGTCGGCCAGCAGATCCAGAAACTGGAAGCATGGCTAGGCATTGCGCTATTCGCGCGCCAGGTTCGGCAGATCGTGCCGACGGATGAAGCGCGCACCTACTATGCGCAGATTCAACCCGCGCTCGCGCAGATCATCCACGCGAGCCGTCGCATGCGCGAGAACCAGAGCAAGGGCGTGCGCGTATCGATGCCGCCCAGTTTCGCCGCCAAATGGTTCGCGCCACGCATGACGGAATTTCTGATCGTGCATCCAGACATCGCGCTCGAACTGAATACGACCACCGCGATGGTCGATTTCGAATTGCAGTCGATCGATCTGGCCGTGCGCTACTTCGACGGCAATGCGCCCGAACTCGACGTGCAACTGCTGCATCCCGACGAGGCGCGCGTCTATTGCAGCCCGTCGTACGCGAAGCGCCTGAAGCTGAAAAGCCCCGACGATCTGCAGCGTGCGACGCTGCTGCACAACACGCTGCATCCGCATTGGACCACGTGGCTCAGAAAGTTCGGCAAGCTGTCCGCGCGACAGATCGATGCGATCGCGGGGATTCATTTCGATCAGTCGCTGATGGCCATCGAAGCCGCCGTGCGCGGGCAGGGCGTCGTGCTGACGAGCGCAGTCTTAACAGAGGCTGAAACAGCGGCGAAATCGCTGATCGATCCGTTTGGATTGACGCTACCTTTGAAGACCGCGTACTACGTCGTGCATCCGAAGTCGATCGAGCTGAAGCCGGGCGCGGCGACGTTGAAGACGTGGTTCGTGGGCGAATAAACAAGAACGCCCGCTGAAAAAGCGGGCGTTCATCAGTCGTCGTGCAAACAGCGCGTCAGCCAGGCAACATGCCAGTCAGCACATAAGCCTGCAGCAACGTGATGAAACCGACGATCACCGCGAACAGCAGGCTATGCCGCACGGTAAAGCGGAACAGTTCCGACTCGCGTCCGACCAGACCTGTCGCAGCGCAGGCAACCGCGATCGACTGCGGCGAGATCATCTTTCCCGTCACACCGCCCGTCGTATTGGCCGCGACGAGCAAGGTGTCCGACACGCCGATCTGATGCGCGGTCGTATGTTGAAGCGAGCAGAAGAGCGCATTCGACGACGTATCCGAACCCGTCAGAAACACGCCGAGCCAGCCGAGCACCGGCGAGAAGAACGGGAAGGCCGCGCCCGTTCCGGCGAGCAGCAACGCAAGCGTCGACGACATGCCCGAGTAGTTCGCCACGAACGCGAACGACAGTACGAGACCGATCGACAGTACCGGGCGGCGCAGTTCCTTCACCGTTTCGCCGAATGTCACCAGCGCGTCGCGCGGCTTCACGCGCAGCAGCACCATCGAGATCAGTGCTGTTGCCAGGATGGCGGTGCCGACCGCGGAAAGCAGATCGATCTTGAGCACGGCTTCATAGGCTTTCGGCGTCGCGACGATGGGCGCCGTCTTCATCACGAGCTGATCGAGCGCGGGCACCTTGAACTTGAGGATGGTCCACGCGAGCGCGCCCTTGGCCGCAAACAGCGCCTTGAACGGTTGCAGGCTCCATACCGTGACGACGGCCGTCAGAATGCCGAACGGCGCCCACGCGCGGATGGTCTGCGCAAGCGTATATGGCGAAGCACGGCGGCTCACGCCACCAGCGCCATTCGAACCGCCGCCGAAGCCGCCGCCGAAGCCCGACAACGCTGCAGCGCCGCCGCTGACGGTGCCGCGTGCCGCATCATTGGCACGGCGCGGTTGCCAGACTTTCAGGAACGACGCGAGTGCGAGGAGGCTGACGAGCGCCGACGTGATATCCGGCAGTTCAGGTCCGATGTGATTCGACGTGAAGTATTGCGTGACGGCGAAGCTGCCGCCCGCGACGAGCGCAGCCGGCCACGTTTCCTTGAGGCCGCGCTTGCCGTCCATCATGAACACGAGCCAGAACGGCACCGCGAGCGAGAGCAGCGGCAACTGACGGCCCGCCGTCGCGCCGATCAGGAACGGGTCGATGCCCGTCACCTGGCCCGCGACGATAATGGGAATGCCCATCGCGCCGAACGCCACGGGTGCCGTGTTCGCGATCAGGCACATTCCTGCCGCCTTCAGCGGATCGAAGCCGAGACCAACGAGCAATGCCGCCGTGATCGCGACGGGCGCGCCGAAGCCCGCGGCGCCTTCGAGAAACGCGCCGAACGAAAAGCCGATCAGCAGCATTTGCAGACGCTGGTCATCCGTCAGCGCAAGCACCGATGCGCGGATGATGTCGAACTGGCCCGTCTTCACGACCAGCTTGTACAGGAACACGGCCGTGATGATGATCCACGCAATCGGCCAGATGCCGTACGCGAAGCCGAAGCCCGCCGCTGCGAACGCCTGTGGAACCGGCATGCGATACGCGAAGATTGCAACCGCGAGCGACAGCGCAAGCGTCCCCGCTGCCGCGACATGCCCCTTCAAACGCAGTCCCGCCAGCGCGACGAAGAAAAAGATGATGGGGATGCTGGCCGCGAGCGCGGATAGCCAGAGGCTGCCGAGGGGCAGATAGGTCTGATACCACGGGTGCATGTCGGTCTCCTCCGAAAATGCGTGAAATGAATTCTTGTAGGCGGCGCGCAGCCGCACCCGGTGCATCGCCGCTGACGGCGATGCACGTGTGTGTTCCGGGAATAAAAGCGCGTTACTCGGGCTGGCCGCGTTCGCGCATCAAGTCATGCAGACTGCGCGCTGCGGGCTTTAGCGGCTCGCGATGGCGTGTCCAGCCCATCTGGTTCTTCGGCGCGAATGCACGCAAACGAGTCGCGGCCCACCTCAGCATCCGGTAAGCGCGCGGATGCGCGAACGCGCCGCTCCAGAAGCGCCACACGAACTGTTCCTCGCGGCTGAACTTCGCGCCCTGTCCACGCAGCGGATGCGCGACGACTTCATGCGGATCGCGGTTCGCTTCGGTGCGAAGACGCACTAGCAGTTCGGGAATTGGAATGCGCACCGGGCACACCTCGCCGCATGCGCCGCACAGGCTCGATGCTGTCGGCAGGTCGGCCGTTTCGTCGAGGCCGAGCAGATGCGGCGAAATGATCTTGCCGATCGGCCCAGGATACGTCGTGCCATACGCGTGTCCACCGATACGCGTGTACACAGGACAGTGATTCATGCACGCGCCGCAGCGGATGCATTGCAGCGTCGCGCGCAACTGTTCGTCCGCGTAGGCTTGCGTACGGCCGTTGTCGAGCAGCACCACGTGCATTTCACGCGGACCGTCGCGTTCGCCTTCGCAGCGTGGTCCGGTGATCAGATTGAAGTATGTTGTGATCGCCTGTCCCGTAGCGGAACGTGTCAAGAGGCTCGACAGCGGCACGATATGCGACAGCTTTTCGACCACTTTCTCCATGCCCATGATCGCGATGTGCACATCGGGTACGGTGGTGGAGAGGCGTCCATTGCCTTCGTTTTCGACGAGCCACAGCGTGCCTGTATCGGCGGCTGCGAAGTTGACGCCCGACAGTCCGATGTTTACATCGACGAACGCACGGCGCAACGCACGGCGTCCTGTCTGGATCAGTTCGTCGACGTCTTCGGTATAGCGCGTATCGGGAATGTGCTGCTCGAAGAGTTCAGCGATATCGGCCTTTGTCTTGTGAATCGCGGGCATCACGATATGCGAGGGTTTTTCGTGCGCCAGTTGAACGATGTACTCGCCCATATCCGATTCGATGCAGTCGATGCCGCGTGCTTCGAGGTAATGGTTGAGCTCGATCTCCTCGCTCGCCATCGACTTGCCTTTGATCACGCGCTTCGCGTCATGCGATTGCGCGATGCCATGAATGATCGCGTTTGCGTCGGCAGCCGTTTCGGCCCAATGCACGTGTACGCCGCGTGCCGTGAGTTTTTCTTCGAGTTGCACGAGCAGGTCTGGCAGACGCGACAGCGCATGACGGCGCACCGCTTCGCCGAGATCGCGCAGATGCTGCAATTCGTCGTCGTCGGGAAACTGCGAACGTCGCTTGGTCTGCAGGAAGTCCATCGCGCCACGAAAGCTGCTGCGCAGTTTTGGATCATCGAGCGCGGCGCGGGCGCGTGCCTTGAAGTCTTGCGATGGCACGAAGTGCATCGGTGTGGCGTTCATGCTGCGTCTCCGTGCGTGGCCGCGCTTTCATCCGTCTGAGGTTCGACGATCACGACCCACAGTTCGCGCGGACCGTGCGCGCCATAGGCGAGTGTCTGCTGGATATCGGACGTCTTCGACGGGCCGGAGATCATCACGAGATTCGTCGGCATGCCCGCTTGCCAGTGCTCCGCACGCATCGCGGCGTGCAGATCCGCGTGCAGCGAATGCGCGTAGACGAGCGCGATATGCAGCGGCGGCACCAGCGACATCGTGCGTGGCGAGCCGGCGTCGGGCGTGACGATCAGCGTACCCGTTGCGGCGAGACCCGAGCGCGCGACGGTGAAACCGGCGTCGATCGTTTCGAACAGTTCGGCCTTCCAGTTTTCGATCGGCTGATCGTAGTTGCGAGCGGTCACGGAAGAGGGCAGTGCCTGTTGCAAGGCGGCGCCTTCAGCGAGCGAGGTATCGAGCAGCAGGCGCTTCACGTTCGACTCGCGCAAGCGTTGCGCGATCAAGGCGGCCCACGTGCGCTCCGACGCGCGAAATACTTCCGCATGCGACGCGGTGAGCGCCGATTGCATCGATTCGATCAGCGCCTGCGCAGGCTGCGTGACGCGGCGGCTGTCGTAATGCAGATCGATGCTGTCATCGAGCTGCTTCAGGGCGTCGCTGGAAACAGCAGCAGGCGCGGCAGCGCGCAGGCGTCCGAGCATGCGTTCGCGCGCGTTCATCGCTTGCCTCCCTTGTTCTGCGCGCCGGTGCCTTGCGTGCGGCGCCACAGGAAACTCGCGATATGTTCGACTTCGATCGGCGCGCCCTGATGACGCGCCGCATGTCCAATATTCAGCAGGCAGCCGCAATCGGCCGATACGATGCGCTCGCAGCCCGTCGCACACGCCGACGCAATCTTGTCACGCACCATTGCGCCGGAGATATCCGGGTGCTTCAGCGAAAACGTGCCGCCAAAACCGCAGCATTCCGATTCGCGCTCATGCTCGATGCGTGTGACGCCCGGCAACGCATCGACCAGTTCGACGCCATGCACGCGCGTACCCATTTCACGCCGCGCGCCACACGACGTGTGCAGCACGACGCGCTCATCAGGTGCATCGCTCACGGCGGGCAAATCGATGTGCAACACGCGCAGCAGGAATTCGCTCAGTTCGTAGATGCGCCCGGCGAGCGCATGCGCTTTTTCCGCCATGACGGGATCATCGGCGAAGAGCTTCGGCCAGTGGTGGCGCATCATGCCTGCGCATGACCCCGACGGCACGATCACCGGCCAGGGGTTGGAAAAGAGATCGAGTTGAGCGCGCGCAACGTCGCGGGCCTGTTCGGGATTGCCGCTGCTATATGCGGGCTGGCCGCAGCAGCTTTGCTCCTGAGGAAAGTGGACAACCACGCCTTCGCGTTCGAGCAGCTTCACCGCATCGAGCCCGGCCTCGGGCACGAACAGATCGACGAGGCAGGTCGCGAACAGATAGACATCGCGTGGGGCCGCCGGATATTGCCTTTCCTTCATATCTCGCTCCAGAATGCGTCCGCTTTGTGCGCCGCCCGCTATGGAAGCGGCTGCGCGGATCGCTTGAATCGTTGACGCATGATTCCGAAATGTGCGCGACAATACAAATTGGTTGGACCACTACGGTAGAACCGACGCACGAGGTGACGGACATGGCGACAGGGACGAGAGAGCGGGGCGCAGTCGAGCGCGTGATGCGCCAGATGGAAACGGCGTTGCTCGACGGCACGTGGCCGCCGGCGTCACGCCTGCCCGCCGAGCGCGCGCTCGCCGAACAGTACGACGTGTCGCGCAACACGGTGCGCGAAGCGATCCAGCGGCTCGCGGCGCGAGGTCTGCTGCAGAGCAGGCGAGGTGCAGGCGTATTCGCAACGGAGCAGTTGCGCGCGGGCATTGCGTCGCCGTGGGGGCAACTGGTTGCGGATCACCCGGTATTGCGCGACGACATTCTCGAATTTCGCCGCGTGCTGGAAGGGGCAACTGCGTATTTCGCGGCCATGCGCGCAACGCAGGCGGACATCAAGCGGATTCGTTCGTTGATGCGCGAGCTGGAGCGCTCGCACGCATGCGACGACAAGGACAGTGAAGCCGTCGCCGACGCGCAGCTGCACGATGCAATCGCACTCGCTTCACACAACACGATGTTCCTGCACCTGCATACGAGCGTGCTCGGCATGCTGCGCGAACACATCACGATCAGTGGCACGGACGTGCGTTTGCAAGGTCCGGCCGAATCAGGGCAACTACTGATCCAGCATCGCGCGGTGGCCGACGCCATCTGCACGCGACGTCCCGAAGAAGCGCGCACGGCGATGCACACGCACATCGACTTCGTGCGCAGTATTCGCGACCGTCAGGCCTGAGTCCAGGCGGTTTAGCCCAAACTGGTCAAACCAGATCCGCGCGGGAAAGACACGCAACACATCAGACGGTTTCAGCGACCTGGAACGCGTCGACAGAAGTCTGCAATCGCCCGGCCTGCTCGGTCAGCGAATGCGCGGCAGCCGCCGCCTGTTCGACCAGCGCGGCGTTTTCCTGCGTGAGGCTGTCCATCTGCGTGACGGCGAGATTCACCTGATCGATACCCGCGCTCTGCTCGGCGGCCGCCGCGGCGATTTCCTGCATCACGCCCGTGACGCTCGCAATCGCGTCGCGCGCCTGCTGGATCGTCGAACCCGTGCGTTCGACGAGGCCCGCGCCATTGCCGACCTTGTCGACGGCGCGGCTGATCAGTTGCCGCACTTCCTTGGCGGCGCCCGCGCTACGATGCGCGAGCGTGCGCACTTCGCCCGCGACGACGGCGAAACCGCGTCCCTGTTCGCCCGCGCGTGCTGCTTCGACGGCGGCGTTCAACGCGAGGATATTGGTCTGGAACGCGATGCTCTCGATCACCGCAATCACCTCGACCATCTTCTGCGATTCCGTCGAGATATCGCGCATCGTCGAAACGGCTTCGCCGACCATTTCGCTGCCATGATTTGCAATCTGCGCGGCGCTTTCGGCAAGCTCGCTCGCGGTGCGCGCATTCTCGGCCGTTTGCCGCACCATCGACGTCATCTGCTCCATGCTCGCCGCCGTTTCCTGCAATGACGCGGCCTGATTTTCGGTACGCGAGGACAAATTCGCATTGCCGCTCGCGATTTCGCGCGCGCCGGTCGCGACGTGATCGGCGGCCTGCTTGATGGCGCGGATCGTGTCCGTCAGCGTGTCGCGCATGCGGCGCATTTCGCGCAGCAGGCTGCGCTCGTCGTCGCGGCGCGTATCGATCGACACGGTGAGATCGCCGACGGCAATCGCATTCGCAACGTCTGCCGCGTAGCCGGGATCGCCGCCTATCGTGCGCTGGATGCTGCGATTGGTCACGGCGACGAGCGCGGCCAGCAGCAGGGCAATGCCCGCGAACACCCCGCCGATCAGATACAGCGAGCGCATGAACGCCGCGTCGATATCGTCGACATACGCGCCTGTCGCGATGATCCAGTCCCACGGTGCGTAGCGCACCACGTAGCCGATCTTGTCGACGGCTTCAGCCGGTCCGGAAGCGGACGCCGGGCGCGAATGCGGAAACACGTAATCGACAAAACCGCCTTCGGCCGATTGCGCGACCTTCGCGAAGGTCACGTAGTGATGGCGGCCGTCCGCATCGGCGGTGCCGGCGAGATCCTTGCCGTTCGTCGCGGGCTTGATCGGATGCATGATCATGCGCGGCGTCGAATCGATCACCAGAAAGTAGCCGTCTTCGCCGTAGCGGATATCGCGCAGCCTGGCGAGCGCTTCCTTGCGCGCGTCCGCATCGCTGAGCTTGCCGCTCTGCGCGAGCGCCGCATACTCCTGCACCAGCGACAACCCGACATGCGCGACATTCACGAGGTCGTTCTTGCGTTCCTCGATCCGTGTCTCGCGCGACAGATACGCCGCCGACACCGATACCATCAACAACGCCAACAGACTGATGACGAGCGGCAGCCACAGCTTCTGGGTAAAACTCAGCTTCACCATTCGGACGCCTCGCTACGTGGGCGATATTTGAAATGTGGGCACGCCGTCCGTGGATGCGGCGCGCATGTCTCCACCTGATATATCGACCAATGTCGCGTGGGCTTGCGTACAGGGAAACCCTGTCATGGATTGTGCGGAGCAGGCGGCTCAGCGCGCGTTCAGGCGCGACGCGAGGCGGGCGTCGCGAAAAGCTTCGACGATGAAATCGATGAAAACGCGGGTCTTCGCGGGCAGCAGCGTGCGGTTCGGGTAGTAGATCGTGATCGGGCTGACTTCCGCATGCCAGCCGGGCAACAGCCGCATCAGTTTGCCGCTTTCGAGGTGCGGCGCCGCGTGCGGCGTCGGCAGGAAGGCGATGCCGAGACCTTGCAGCGCTGCATGGGCCATTGCTTCGGGATCGTCGAAAATCATCCGCGTACGGCATTCGGCGAGCGCTTCTTCGCCGACCTGATTGCGCAGCGTCCACGCGCGCAGGCGTCCTGTGTTGCCCGAACGGCGCGCAATGCCGTCCAGTTCGGCGAGATCGGACGGATGTGCGGGCAGCGGCCGGCCCGCCATGTAGTCGGGCGCCGCGGCGACGATCACGCAGGGCCGCGCCAGATTGCGCGCGACCACGCCTTGCGTCAGTTCGATCCCGCCGCCGATAGCCGCATCGAAGCCGCCCGCGATCAGGTCGACGGCGCGGTTGTCGAAATGCCAGTCGGGCACGATGTCGGGATAGCGCGCCAGAAAGTCGCCGAGCAGCGGCACCAGATACTCGCGCCCGAACGCGACGGCCATGCTGACCTTCAGCACGCCCGACGGTTTGCCGTCATGCTGCGCGGCGCGCGCGAACGCGTCCTGCAGACCCGTGAACGGGCCGCTCGCATCGGCCCAGAACTGCTCGCCGCCGGGCGTCATCGTGAGCTTGCGCGTGCTGCGGTGAAAGAGCCGCACGCCAAGCTGCGCCTCGAGCCGCGCGACGTTCTTGCTGACGGCGGCAGGCGTGAGGCCGAGACGCCGCGCCGCCGCCGAGAAACTGCCCGTTTCGGCCGTCTGGATAAACGATTCGATGAGGTTCAGCGCTTCCATTTAGTGTCCGGGACGGCCGTTGTCGAAGCGCTCAGCTTATACCAATGGTTGAAACTGTTGATCATGATTCGATACTACCGGTGATGTAATCCGCCCGCCATACTGGCATCACCTGATCAACACAAACCCACTGGAGCACAACATGAACTCGAATCTGCAAGGCAAGGTTGCTTTCGTAACGGGCGGCGCACGCGGCATCGGCGCGGCGGTGGTTCGCCGGCTGGCAAGCGAAGGCGCAACGGTCGCTTTCACGTACAACAGCTCGGCGGCAGGCGCGAACGAACTGGTTGCGAGCGTCGAAAAGGCGGGCGGCCGTGCGATTGCCGTGAAAGCAGATGTCGCGGATGCAGCAGCACTGACGAACGCGATCAACGAAACCGCGCGTCAACTCGGCAAGATCGACATTCTGGTGAACAACGCGGGCGTCTTGCGCCTCGGCACGATCGACACGTTCTCGCTCGAAGACTTCGACGCGACGGTACAGGTCAACGTGCGCGCCGTGTTCGTCGCGGCCAAGGCAGTGCTGGCGCATATGGGACAAGGCGGCCGGATCATCAACATCGGCAGCACGAACGCGGACCGCATGCCGTTCGCGGGCGGCGGCGTGTATGCGATGAGCAAGTCGGCGCTGCTGGGTCTCGTGCAAGGTCTTGCACGTGATCTGGGTCCGAAGGGCATCACCGTGAACAACGTGCAGCCCGGCCCGACCAATACCGACATGAACCCGGAAGCGGGCGACTTCGCGGCGTCGCTGCATGGTCTGATGGCGATTCCGCGTCACGGCACGCCGGATGAAATCGCCGGTATGGTCGCGTACGTCGCCAGCCCCGAAGCGGGTTTCGTGACGGGCGCAAGCCTCACGATCGACGGCGGATTTGCTGCATAAGTAACGGTGCACGCCGACAGGTTCATCGCGAAGCTGGAGTCGAAGCTCGCGCATGAACCTGTCAAAAAGCCGTCAAAGCATCGACAAATAAACGTCAAGCGGCTGTCACGTAACGCTTCTGCCGCTTACGCATGTCAGAATGGCGCTTTCGTGGATTTGACCTCGAAACGCACATGACTCTGAACCTGGCGCCCGCCACGTATGGGGCCGACCGCTCCGGCCTCGTTTGCGGATTCCGTTTTGCACCCGACAAGCCCGGCTCGCCCGTCGATACCGACTCGGCAGCCGAGTGGCTCGCCGAATGTCACAACGAGACGAAGACGTCGGCCGCGCATCAGGGTGAATTCCTCTGGCTGCATTTCAACCTCGCGCATGTATCGAGCGAGCGTTGGATCCGCACGCACCTCGATCTGCCCGAAACCTTTTTCGAAGGCCTGCGCGAAGGCTCGCATTCCACGCGGATCGAACATCAGCACGGCGCGCTGTTCGCCGTCGTCAACGACGTCATGTACGACTTCGAGCAGACGCCTTCCGAAATCGCGACGCTGTGGGTCTACACGCACAAGCGGATCATGATCACCGCGCGCCTGAAGCAGTTGCGCTCGGTCGACCGGCTGCGCGCGTCGGTGCGCAACGGCGAGAGCTTCGATAGCGTGGCCGAGCTGCTGATTCATCTGCTGCGCGATCAGGCCGATCTGCTGGTCGAGATCGTGCGACGCACGAGCGTCGAAGTGGACCGCATCGAAGATCATTTTCTGTCGCAGCGCGCGTATCAGAGCCGCCGCGATCTGGGCGCGATGCGCCGCGTGCTGGTGCGGCTGCAAAGGCTGCTCGCGCCGGAGCCGGGCTCGATTTTCCGTCTGCTGGTGCGGCCGCCCGCCTGGCTCGCGCCCGCCGACGTGCAAGGCTTGCGCGATTCGACCGAAGAGTTCTCGCTGGTGCTCGGCGACCTGTCGGGTCTCGCGGAACGCATCAAGCTGCTGCAGGAAGAGATCGCCGCGCGCCTGAACGAGCAGACCAACCGCACGCTGTTCACGCTGACCATCGTCACGGTGCTGGCGCTGCCGATCAACATCATCGCGGGTCTGTTCGGGATGAACGTGGGCGGCGTGCCGCTCGCGGAGAACAAGCACGGCTTCTGGGTGATGGTGCTGCTGGTCGTCAGCTTTACGGTGCTGGCGGGCTGGTGGGCATTGCGCCGAAGGCCGTCGAGCTAGCAGACAGCGCCACGTGAAACGCGTCCCTTCGACACAGCGGTTGCACATGTCGAGCGTAGAATCCTTGGGCTGTTGAATCCGCATCAGGCCGCATTGCATTGAACGTCCGTTAGAGGAGGTTTGACATGGCAAAGCTCATCGCGCTCTACAAGACCCCAGCCGACCGCACCGCATTCGACGCCCATTACTTCGATAAACATGTGCCGCTCGCCAAGTCGATCCCCGGCTTGCGCCGCTATGAAGTGAGTGTCGGGCCGGTAGCGAGCGCGAAGGGCGAGTCGCCTTATGCGCTCGCCGCCATTCTCAGCTTCGACAGCTTCGACTCGCTGCAGCAGGCAATGGGCACGCCCGAAGCGGCCGCCACGACCGCCGATCTGCAGAATTTCGCGCAGGCGGGCGTCGAACTGCTCGTCTTCGATACCAAAGAAGTCTGACGCCGCCCGGCGCGTCTTTTCACTCGGTTTTCCCGCTGCGTCTCCGTACTATCCCTGGCACACGCGGCGCGATGATAACGCTACCATCCGTTCATCCCATCGCTGTTTCGTCATGGCGAGACCCAATCGACACGTCCCGCCGCGGGTCTTTGCGGCCGGAAATGATAGCGTTACCAAAGGAGACGGATTTGTCCTCGAATCGCAAGAAGCCCGAAGAGTTGCGCAGCTACCGCTGGTACGGCGTCAACGATCTGCGCTCGTTCGGCCATCGTTCGCGCACCGCGCAGATGGGCTATCACTCGTCGGATTACATGGGCAAGCCGGTGATCGCCGTCGTGAATACGTGGAGCGAAATCAATTCGTGCCACACGCACTTCAAGCAGCGCGTCGAGGAAGTGAAGCGCGGCATCTGGCAGGCGGGCGGCTTTCCCGTCGAAATGCCCGTGATGACGCTCGCCGAGCCTTTCCAGAAGCCGACCACGATGCTCTACCGCAACTTCCTCGCGATGGAGACGGAAGAACTGCTGAAGTCGTATCCGTTCGACGGCTGCGTGCTGATGGGCGGCTGCGACAAGACCACGCCGGGCCTCCTGATGGGCGCGATCAGCATGGACCTGCCGGCCATCTATCTGCCCGCCGGGCCGATGCTGCGCGGCAACTGGAACGGCCGCACGCTCGGCAGCGGTTCGGACACGTGGAAATACTGGGCTGAACTGCGCGCGGGCAAGATCACCGAGGACGAATGGAAGGGCATCGAGAGCGGCATCGCGCGCTCGCCGGGACATTGCATGACGATGGGCACCGCCTCGACGATGACGAGCGCAACGGAATCGCTTGGCCTCACGCTGCCCGGTTTCTCGTCGATTCCCGCCGCCGATTCGCGTCACGCGCAGTACGCGTCTCTGACCGGCCAGCGCATCGTCGAGATGGTGTGGACCGACCAGAAACCGTCGGACATTCTCACCGCGAAGTCCTTCGATAACGCCGTCACCACCGTGCTCGCGATGTCCGGTTCGACCAACGCGATCGTGCATCTCGTGGCCGTCGCGCGCCGCGCGGGCATCGATCTGACGACGGCGCGCTTCGACGAACTGGCGCGCGTGACGCCCGTGCTCGGCAACATTCGTCCGGCCGGCCAGTATCTGATGGAGGACTTCTATTACGCGGGCGGTCTGCGCGCGCTGCTGGTCGAACTGGGCGAACTGATCGACGGCACGCAGATGACGGTGAACGGTTCGACGCTTGGCGACAACATCGCAGGCGCTGAGATTTTCAACGACGACGTGATCCGCAAGCGCGGCAATCCGCTCGTCGAACGCGATGGTCTCGCGGTGCTGACGGGCAATCTCGCGCCGGATGGCGCGGTCATCAAGCCCGCCGCGATGGAATCGCATCTGCTGAAGCATCGCGGTCCCGCCGTCGTGTTCAAGGACTACAACGACATGGCGGCGCGTATCGATAGCGAAGAACTCGATGTGACCGCCGATTCGGTGATCGTGCTGCAGCATGCCGGTCCTGTCGGCGCGCCCGGCATGCCCGAATGGGGCCAATTGCCGATTCCGCAGAAACTGCTGAAGCAGGGCGTGCGCGACATGCTGCGCATTTCCGATGCGCGCATGAGCGGCACCAGCTACGGCGCGTGTGTGCTGCACGTCGCGCCTGAATCGTTCGTCGGCGGGCCACTCGCACTGGTGAAGGACGGCGACATCATCGAACTCGATGTGGCGTCGCGCCGTCTGCATCTCGAGATCAGCGATCAGGAACTCGCCGCGCGCAAGGAAGCGTGGAAACCGCCGAAGCGTCCGTTCGAACGCGGCTTCGGCGTGATGCATCAACTGCACGTGACTCAGGCGAACAAGGGTTGCGACTTCGATTTCCTCGAAGAAAAACTGACGACGTCCGTTGCCAGCGAAGCGGACAGCAACGAGCCGGAAATCCATTAACGCGTAGCACGACACAGCCAACCGAAAATGACCGCATCCGAAACGACCGTGAGCGCCGCAGCGCTCGAACAACTGCGTCACGTGAGCACCGCGACGCTGACCACGCAACTCTTCAAGCGCGGCCTGCGCAACGTGTTCCTGCAAGGCGTCGCGCCGCTCGTGAAGCCTGCTCCGGGCGCGCCGAATCTGGTCGGCCCCGCGTTCACGCTGCGCAATATTCCGGCGCGTGAAGATCTCGATCATGTCGGCGTGTTCCAGAACCCGGATCATCCGCAACGCAAGGCGGTCGAAACGGCGCCGCCCGGCAGTGTGCTCGTGCAGGATTGCCGTGGCGACCGCACGGTGGCATCGGTGGGCTCGATTCTCGCGCTGCGGCTCGCGAAGCGCGGTGTGGCGGGCATGGTGTCGGACGGTGCCGTGCGCGACAGCGGCACGATCTCCGAGCTCGGTCTGCCGATCTGGTGTGCGGGCGCGAGCGCGCCTTTGAATCTCGCGAAGCATCATGCCGTCGATATGAACGTGCCCATCGCTTGCGGCGGCGTGCCCGTGTATCCGGGCGATATCGTCGTTGCGGACGTGGACGGCGTGGTGATCGTGCCGCAGGAAATGGCCGAAGAAGTCGCGCGCGATGCGACCGAGCAGGAGCAGCTCGAAGTGTTCATCCAGCAGCGTGTCGCCGAAGGCAGTCCGCTGCGCGGCACGTATCCGCCGAACGAGGAAACGCTGGCTGCCTACAAGGCGTGGCGCGAAGCGCAGAAGAAGTAACGCGAACGCGCGCCGCGTTGTCCGAAACGTCACGACCGCAACCAGCACAACGAGGCCCGCGCGCACGCAGCCGGGCCCGGGAGACACCGTGAACACCGTCACTTCCGCGATCGACGAATCGCGCCTCATCAATCGCCTCGCGTTGCGGCTCATGCCGCTGCTCGGCGTGCTGTATCTGGTCGCGTATATCGACCGCTCGAACATCAGCTTCGCGAAGCTGCAGATGCTGGGCAGCCTCGGGCTGTCGGAAGTGGCGTATGGGCTCGGTGCTTCCTTGTTCTTTATCGGCTATCTGATTTTCGAAGTGCCGAGCAACGTACTGCTGCACAAGTACGGCGCGCCGAAGTGGATGGCGCGCATCATGTTCACGTGGGGCGTCGTGACGATCCTGCTCGCGTTCACGCAGAACGCGACGATGTTTTATGTGCTGCGGTTTCTGCTGGGTGCGTCGGAAGCGGGGCTGTATCCCGGTGTGATCTATTACCTGACGCTGTGGTTTCCGCAGCGGCATCGCGTGCGGATGCTCGGTTACTTCACGGTCGGCAGCAGTCTGGGCAACATGGTCGGCGCGCCGATCTGCGGGTGGCTGCTCGACAAAGGCGGTCTGTTCGGACTGCAAGGCTGGCAGCTCGTGTTTGTCGTGACGGGCATTCCGTCCGTGCTGCTGACGCTCGTCGTGCTGTTCTGTTTGCCCGCGTCACCGCGCGCCGCGACGTTTCTTTCCGATGAAGAAAAGAACTGGCTCGCACGCACGCTGGACAGCGAAAGCGCGCAGGCACGCAAAAGCGCCGCGACTCACTCGACCTTGCTGAGCGTGCTCACGGAGCCGCGCGTGATCGGCATGGCGCTCTACTACATGATGCTGTCGATCTCCGTCTACGGCGTGAGCTACTGGCTGCCGACGCTGGTCAAAGGCTTCGGCGTCAGCAACACGACCAACGGCTTTCTCAACATCATTCCGTGGCTGATGGCGACGATCGTGCTCGCGTGGCTGCCGTCGAAACTGCGTGCGGGCAATCGCGCGATCATCGCGATGCTGGCGTCGGCGCTGCTCGGCATGGTGTTCTTTCTGTCGTCGGTATTCATGCCGACCAATACGTTGCGTTTCGTTGCCTTGTGCTTTGGCGCGCCGTGCATGTATTTGCTGATTCCATGCTTCTGGACGCTGCCGCCGAAGTTCCTGTTCGGCGCGCGCGCCGCGGCGGGAATCGCTGCGATCAACTCGCTGGGGAATATCGGCGGCTTTATCGCGCAGAATCTCGTGCCGTTCGTCAAGCAGGCAACGGGCAGCACGCAGGCGCCGATGCTGATACCCGCGGCGTGCATGCTGATTTTCGCGCTCGTGACGACGTTCGTTCTGCGCCGCAGCGGCCGCATCGCGCAGGGCGTGAACGGCGCGCCAGTCACCGAGTAGCCTTTGGCTACAATAGCCGCGCAACGTCACCCGTCCATTTACCTATGCCAACCGCCAAACCCACCGACGCACCGATCGATCTACCGGGCAGCGCCACGCCCGCGCGTCGCACGCGAGGCGGTCCGAAGGGCTTGCGCATCACGGACGTTGCAGCGCAGGCGGGTGTGTCGCCGATCACGGTGTCGCGCGTCTTCAACAATCCCGCTTCCGTTGCGCCCGAAACGCTCGAGCGCGTGCGCCAGGTCGTGCAAAAACTCGGCTATGTGCCGAACAAACTTGCGGGCGGCTTGTCGTCGGCGCGCTCGAGGTTGATCGCGGCGATTGTGCCGACCATCGCGCACTCGCTGTTCTCCGAGACCATTCAGGTGTTCAGCGAAACCATGTCGCGCGCGGGCTATGAAGTGTTGCTCGCGTTGAGCGGCTATAGCGATACGAACGAAGAGACGCTGCTCGATACGGTGCTGAGCCGGCGTCCCGAGGGCGTGCTGCTGACGGGTGTCGCGCATACGGATTCGTTGCGCGAGCGCTTGCGCAACGTCGGTATTCCCGTCGTCGAGACCTGGGATATGACACAGACGCCCATCGATATGCTGGTCGGTTTTTCCCACTACGAGATTGGCGTCGCGGTGGCCGAGCGTTTTCTGGCGCGCGGCGCGAAAAGGCCTGCGCTGATGTCGGCGAGCGACGTGCGCGCGCTCGCGCGCCGTGCGGGTTTTCGCGAGCGGCTCGCGCAGGCGGGCATCACGAATGTGGCGGAGACGATCGTCGCGCCGCCTAGCTCGGTGGCGACAGGCAAGGCCGCATTGCCGCAACTGCTGCACGAAGCGCCCGATGTCGATGCCGTGTTTTGCGGCTCGGATCTGCTTGCCATCGGCGCACTCGGCGCGGCGAAGCGCATGGGCCTCGATGTGCCGTCGCGGCTCGCGATCTGCGGTTTCGGCGATCTCGACTTCGCGACGGAAACGACGCCGCAACTGACGACGGTGCGCGTCGACGGTACGCGCATTGGTGTGAGTGCCGCACGAGCGCTGCTCGACAGATTGAACGGCGAGCATGAACGCGCATTCGTCGATGTCGGGTTCAGTGTGGTGGAGCGCGAGTCGGCGTGACTGGTGTTATGTGGGCACGCGCGACAATTCATCGCACGCTGTGCGCGGCCGATTAGGAATGGGCCGATAGAGCGGCAAACGACATCTCGCTATTTTGGGCTTTTGCCCTTTTGGAGGATGTCATGCAAAAGTCGGTGCCCTGGTGGCAGCTCGTGTTGACGGCTGCGCTGATCGCGGCCAATGCGCATTCATCGAACGCGCAGCCGCAGAAGGTTACGGTTGTTGTCGAGGAAGGTATCGTGCAGAGTCAGGTGATTGCGACGCTCGGTCCTTAAGTCTTTGATCAATGCTCGGTGATGAATAAAAAAACCCGCTTCGGCGGGTTTTTTTATGGGTTGCTTTGACTCCATTGCCAGTCAAATCGACTCTGGTGAAATCGACTCACGCGGCCATCGAACGGCCGTCCCTCAACGGATTCGGCATTGGCACAGACCCTGCATTGGCATGACTAGACCAATGTCGCATCAGCCGAGCCACTCATGAAACCCGCCGAACCCCGCGCGACCTTCGTACCGCCACCCGGACGCTACCGCCCAGCACAACGCTTCGCGCTGCTCAACCTCGGCTTCCGTCCGTTCTACCTGGCAGGCGCTGCCTTCGCCGCGCTCGCACTGAGCGTATGGCTGCTCGTGCTCGCCGGCGTGCCGCTGACGGGCAACTATCTGCTCAAGCTCGATCCCATCGCCTGGCACGCGCATGAAATGGTGTTCGGTTTTGCGGCATCGATCGTCGCGGGTTTTCTGCTGACGGCAGTGCGCGCGTGGACAGGCATGCAGACGACAAGCCCACGCACGCTCGCCGCGCTCGCGCTGCTATGGCTCGCTGCACGCGTGATGGTATGGAGCGGCCCAGCCGTACCCGCTGCGCTGATCGATAGCGCGTTTCTGCCTGCCGTCGCGTTCGTGCTGCTGCGCGTGCTGATCAAGGCGGGCAATCGGCGCAATTATTTTCTGGTGCCTGTGTTGTTGACGTTCGCCGCGTTCAATATCGCGTTTCATGCGTTGGTGCAGACAGGACGTCCCGATCTCGCGCTGCGCTGTCTATACGCGGCAGCGGGCATGGTCGTACTGCTGGTCAGCGTGATTGGTGCGCGTGTGATTCCGATGTTCACGTCGAATGCAATTCCGGGTTTTGTCACGCGACGCTGGAAGCTGGTGGAATGGAGCGCGGCGCCGTTGACGCTAGCCGCGCTATTCGCCGATGCAGCCGCGTTGCCGCACGCCATCGTTGCGACACTCGCATTCGCGGCATGCGCGATTCATTGCGCGCGGTTGATCGGCTGGCGTTCGTACAAGGTGCGCGGCCCGGCGATTTTGCTGATTCTTCACATCGCCTACGCGTGGATGCCGGTTGGCTTCGCGTTGATGGCCTTCAATGCGCTCGGTTGGGTTGCCCACTCCGTCGCGATGCATGCATTCACAGCGGGCGTTATAGGCGGCGCGATCATCGCAATGATTACGCGCACGGCGCGCGGTCACACAGGCAGGCCGCTCGTCGCCGATACACGCGATGTAGCCAGCTATGCGCTCGTCACGCTCGGCTCCGCGTTGCGGATACTCGGCCCGCTCGTTGCGCCGGGCCACTATCAACTGTGGATCTGGAGTGCGGGCGCTTGCTGGATCGCCGCGTTCGCGATCTATGCCGGCGCCTACGCGTTGCCGTTGCTGCGGCCACGCGCGGACGGCAAACCTGGCTAGCGCGTTCACGCTAACCGGGCACATTATCCGGTCGTCGCGCGCGCCTCGCTTCTGCCGCCTTCCGTCGCCGCCACGCGGTTTTTCCCGTCACGTTTCGCGCGATACAGCGCAAGGTCGGCGGCTTCGATCAGTGTCGTCATCGGCGCATCGGGCGCCGGCACCTGGGTCGCGCAGCCAATGCTGATCGTCACATACTGTCCCGACGACGAGCCCGCATGCGGAATGCGCAGCGCCTCCACTTCGAGGCGGATCTTTTCCGCGAGCAGCCGCGTGCCGCCCGCCGACGTGCCCGGCAGCACGACCGCGAACTCCTCGCCGCCAAAGCGCGCAGCGAGATCGCCAGGCCGCCCGAGGCAACCTTCCACCGTCGACGCGATCGTCTTGAGCACTTCATCGCCCGCAACGTGGCCGTAGGTATCGTTGTACGGCTTGAAGTTGTCGACGTCGATCATCAGCATCGACACTTCCGTTTGCGCGCGCATGCCGCGCCGCCATTCGGCGTTCAGATATTCGTCGAGATAGCGGCGGTTCGACAGGCCCGTCAGCCCGTCCGACTGCGTGAGCTTGCGCAGTTCCAGATTCGCTTCGAGCAGTTGCTGCTGCGATTCTCGCAGCGCGCGATACGCCTCGTCCCGTTGCAGCAGGTTCACATACGAGCGCGAGTGATAGCGGATCCGCGCGACCAGTTCGATCCGGTCAGGCAGCTTGACGAGATAGTCGTTCGCGCCCGCCGCGAAGGCCGCGCTCTTGATAGTCGGCTCTTCCTTCGTCGACAGCACGAGGATGGGCACGTCGCGCAGATTCGCATTCGCGCGGTACGCCTTGACGAGCGTGAGGCCGTCGATGCCGGGCATCACGAGATCCTGCAGGATCACCGTGGGACGCGTGTGGGTCGCCGCGTGGATCGCCTCGTCGGCGCTCGCGCAGTAGTGCAGGTCGATGCCGTCTTCATTCGCGAGCGCGCGCCGCACGGCTTCCGCCACGATCGCCTGGTCGTCGACCAGCAACACCATGATCGGCACATCCGACAGCGCGGCCGTTTCCAGCGCGGCGCGTGCAGCGTCGAGCGCGGCGTTCGCGCGGTCGGCCGACGTCGATGTGGAACCCCCCTGGTCCCGTGCCCCGATTTGATCGAAGTCCATGTGCGTACCCCTGTCGGAAATGCTGGTCATGCGTTGTCTCTATGTTTGACTGCGTGCCACCCTTGCATCGAATGCTCCGTTTGCCGTTGAACGTGTCGTCGCGTGATAGCTCAGCGCCGCGCGAAAGCGGCGAGTTGATCCGCGATACCGCCCAGCGGCAGAATCCGGCGCGCGGCGCCAAGCGTCGCGGCTGCCTTCGGCATGCCGTAGACGGCGCTTGTCGCTTCGTCCTGCGCGATCGTGTCGTAGCCTTTCGCGCGCATCGCTTTCAGGCCGATCGCGCCGTCGCGGCCCATGCCCGTCAACAGTACGCCGAGTGCTTCGCCGGGCCAATGCTCGACAACACTGTGAAAGAACACATCGACGGAAGGACGGTAGGGCAATTCCGCCGGTTCGCGAGTGTAGTGCAGTGTGCCGTTTTGTGTCATCAGCATGTGATCGTTGGTGGCCGCGAGCAGCGCGACGCCCGCGTCCGGCTGTTCGCCTTCGCGCGCCGTGCGTACCTTCAGCGGCGTCTGTCCGTCGAGCCACTCGGCCATGCCGTCGGCAAACACCTTGTCGACATGCTGGACGATCACGATGGGCGCGGCAAAGCCCGCGGGCAGGCCGCCCAGCACGGTCGCGAGCGCGGCCGGTCCTCCCGCCGATGCACCGATTGCCACCAGCCTTTGCGCATGTCGCGTGAGCGGCGCAACGGCTGTCTGGCGCGGCGCTAACGGCTTGTCGCCTAACCGGCCGATCTGGTCGATCTTCTGCAGCATCAACTGCGCGGCCTCACCGATGCCGCGCCCGCCGAGCGTCGGCGTATCGACGGCGTCGAGCGCGCCCGCGCCCATCGCTTCGTACACACGCCACGTATTCGCGCCGACGCTGCTCGTCACGATCAGGATCGGGCAGGGCGTGCGCGCCATGATGCGGCGCGTCGCTTCCACGCCGTCGATCTTCGGCATGATCAGATCCATCAGCACCACGTCGGGCGTCTGCGCGGCGCAGAAATCGACGGCTTCTTCGCCATTGGCGGCGACCCACAGCACGCGATGCTCGGGGCGCAGCGCGATCACGCGGCGCAGCGCTTCGACGGCGAGCGGCAGGTCGTTGGCGATGCCGATGTTCATGCTGATGCCTCTCCGATCAGGTCGCGTACGGCATCGAGCAGCGCTTCGTCATGGAAGCTGCCCTTCGCGAGATAGTAGTCCGCGCCCGCTTCGAGACCGCGCCGGCGGTCTTCGTCGCGATCCTTGTACGACACGATCATCACGGGCACGGGCTTGAACAGCGGGTCGCGCTTGATGAGCGTGACGAGTTCGATGCCATCCATGCGCGGCATGTCGATATCCGTGACCACGAGATCGAAACTGCCGCCGCGTAGTGCGTTCCATCCGTCCATGCCGTCGACGGCGACCGTCACTGCGTAACCGCGCTTTTCCAGCAGCTTGCGTTCGAGTTCGCGCACCGTCAACGAATCTTCGACGACGAGCACATGCTTGCGCTGCCGCGCGGCCACACCCTGCGCGCGGCCGATCCGGTCAAGCTGGCCGCCGCGCACGAGCTTGTCGACGGAACGCAGCAGGTCGTCCACATCGACGATCAGCAGGGCGTCGCCGTTTTCCATCAGCGCGCCCGCCGCGATATCGCGAATCTTGCCGAGGCGCGCGTCGAGCGGCTGCACGACGAGCATGCGCTCGCCGAGAAAGCGGTCGACGGCGATTCCATACGTTTCGCGTTCATCGCCGATCACGACGACGGACACCGATTCGCGTATCCGTTGCTCAGCGCCTGCCGCTGCGCCGAGCAGCTGATGCGCGGTGACGAGGCCAACGGGTTTGCCGTCGAACGCAAAATGCTGCTGGCCTTCGAGCATGTCGATATCGGCACGCGCGAGTTCGAGCGTGCGGCGCACGTGCGCGAGCGGGAACGCGTACGCTTCGCCGCCCACTTCGACGAGCAGGCTGCGCACCACTGAGAGCGTCAGCGGCAACTGCATCACGAAGCGCGAGCCGCGGCCCGGTTCGCTGAAGATGCGCACCGCGCCGCGCACGGCCTTGACCATTTCATGCACGGCATCGAGGCCGACACCGCGCCCCGATACATCGGTGACCTGCTCGCGCATCGAGAAGCCCGGCAGCAGCAGAAAATCGAGCAGTTCCTGTTCCGACAGACGCGCGGCCGTGTCTTCGTCGGCGAGCTTGCGGCGGATCACCGACGCGCGCACGCGTTCGAGATCGATGCCCGCGCCGTCGTCGCTCACGCTGATCAGCAGCTTGCCTGCGCTATGGCGCGCTTCGAGCGTGACCTGCGCTTCGGCGGACTTGCCGCGCGCGATACGTTCGTCGGGCGTTTCGATACCGTGATCGATTGCGTTGCGCAGCAGGTGGCCGAGCGGTGCATCGAGCATATCGAGAATGTCGCGGTCCACCTGCGTCGACGTACCGACGATTTCGAACTTCACGCGCTTGCCGAGCGAGCGCGCCAGATCGCGCACGACACGCGGATACGCATGCGTCGCATCGCCGAACGGACGCATCCGGCATTGCAGCGCTTCGTCGTACAGCAGCTGCGCGAGGTTCGAGCTGCTGCGGTCGTAGTGATCCAGTTCGTCGATGCGTGCGCCGAGCGTGTGCTGCATCGCGTTGAGCGCGGTGCGCACGTCCGCGAGCGCCGACAGCGCGGCGTCGTCGAGATGCCCGGTGAGCGTGTCGTAGAGCGCGTCGAGCGCACGCGACGTATCGCGATGCGTGCGCTTGATGCGCAGCATCGACGTCGCGAACGGCTTGAGCCAGCGCGATTCGACGAGCACTTCGCCCGACAGGCTCAGCACGCGGTCGAGATTGGCGGCACGCACGCGCAGCATGCGGTCGGGGTGTCGCGCGGCGGCTTGTGTGCCCGCATGAGCTTCAGTTTGCAAGACCGCGTCGGGCGGTTCGATTGCAGGCGCTTCCTGGCGTTGCTCGAGCGCTTCGGCCTGCAACTGCGCCTGCAGTTGCGCATACACGTCTACATCCGGATCGAGGGGCGCTGCGTCGCGAACGCCCGGCTCGCGCGTGGCGCTCACGGGCGATGACATCCGCCGCACAAACTCATCGATATCGGCGCGCGTGACGGGCGCATCCGGTTTTGCTTCGCCCACGCGCAACAACAGATCGACGCCGCGCAACAGCACGTCGATATGCGCCGGCGTCAAGTTCAGTTCGCCGCGCTGCGCGCCGACGAAGCACTCTTCCATCACATGTGCGATATCCACGCCGTCCTGCAAGCCGATGATGCGCGCCGCGCCCTTGAGCGAATGCGCGGCACGCATGCACGCTTCGAGCGCGGCGGCATCGGTTGGACGATGTTCCAGCGCGAGCAGCCCGTCGGACAGCACGCGCGTTTGCGCAGCGGCTTCCTCGCGGAACAGCTCGAGCAGCGACAGGCGGCTCAGATCGTCGTCTGTCATCGCAGGCTCCGTGCAATCGAGTCGAATAGCCGCGCGGGATCGAGCAGGCCGATGGTGCCGCCGTGCCATGCGAGCACGCCACGCGCATGCGACGCGGTGGCATGCGCGAGCGTGGCGGGCACGGGCAGCAGATCGCTTTCAGCGTAACGGACCACGCCTTCGACTTCATCGACGGGCAACGCGACGGGCTCGCTGTCGTGCGCGGCGACCAGCATGCGCGCGTAGCCGTTGCGCGCGGCCTGCGTCGTGTCGGCGGCGCGGTCCATGTTCAGCAGTTCGCCGAGCGACACCGCGACGGTCAGCGCACCGCGCACATTGACGACGCCGAGCACCGCGCGCGAGCGCTGATGCGGCAGCGAATGGATCGCGCGGATATCGTCGACTTCGCGCAGCACGCGCGTCGGCAGCGCAAGCCATTCGCCCGCGACGCGAAAGGCGAGGGCCGATTGCATCGCAGCGGACGCTTCACGCGTGGTCGCGCTCGTTGCGCCTGAATCCGTGCGACGCGCAAGATCTACATCGCTCAATGGGCGGTCCAGAAGCCGCGCCGCGCCTTCCGCGAAGACGGGACAGTTCAGGCAGCGAAAATGTTCGACAAGACGCGGACACGTGTTGTCGCCGCGCGTGCCGATGCGGTTCCAGCAGTCGTCGACGCGCACGGACACGCTTGGAGAATCAGGAGCGTCGTGCAGCATGGAAGCCTCGTGAACGTTGCGACTCTTCCGTCGATGCAGGCGCCGCGCGCGCTGCGGAGCGTTGCGCGCGCTGCATCAGGTTCTGCGCGCCCGCGCGGTCGCCGCCGATGTCGAGCAGCGCTGCCAGATGCGTGAGCGCTTCGTAATGCGCCGGATCGAGATAGAGCGCCTTGCGATAGAAATCGGCAGCATCGGCGCTGCGGCCGCGCGCATCGGCAATCAGGCCGAGCAGATAGAACGCGTCGACGTTCGGGCCATGCACGATCGCATGCTGGTGCGCGAGGCGCTCGGCTTCGTCGAATTCGCCGGCATCGGCGTGACGGCGCGCGGTATCGAGCGATTTTGCAGCGGCGGGTTGCGATGGCGGCGCCTGCTCGATGACCGGTCGTGCGGCGTGTTGCGCGCGCGTGGGCGGCGCTGGCGGCGCGAATGCGCGGCGGGCGGCAGGCGCCGGCGCCGGTTTGGCGGGTTCGCGCGACGCCGCTGCGAAAGCAGGCGAACTCATGCTTAGCGTTGTGACGCTTGCCGTGCTGGCCGACAGCGGCCTGACCGCGCGCGCTGCGTACGTTTCTTCGGCCGTGCTGCGGCGAAAGGCAAACGCGAGCGGAATGCGCGCCGAGGTCATCGCGTGGCGCATCATCAGGCCGGTTTCGGCGGGGCCGACGAAAATCGTGCCGCCGTCAGCGAGATTCGCGTCGAGCAGCCGGATCGCGCGGTCCTGGGCTTCGCGGTCGAAATAGATCAGCACGTTGCGGCAGAAAATGAAGTCATACGGCGCCTGCGCGCCCGCCTGCAAATCGAACAGATTCGCCTGCGAAAAGCGAACTGTTCCGCGCACGCGCTCGCTCAATTGCCAGCCGTCTTGCCGCGCCGTGAAATGCCGGTCGCGAAACGTGAGCGGATGGCCGCGAAACGAATTACGCCCGTAGATGCCCGCGCGCGCATGTTCGATCACGCGTGCGCTGATATCGAATGCATCGACGGTAAAGCGGTTTTCGCCGATGCCGTCGTCGAGCAACGTCATCGCGACCGTGTACGGTTCCTCGCCCGTCGAACAGGGCAGGCTCAGCACGCGCAGCACATGCATCGGATCGCGCACGAGCCGCTCGTTCGCAAGCCGCGCCAGCGCGACATACGCCTCGCGGTCGCGATAGAACCATGTTTCGGGCACGACAAGCGTTTCGATCAGCGCCTGCCGCTCGTCGCGCGCCAGATTGAGTTGCTGCCAGTACGCTTCGATGTCGGCGGGATCGACGGCAACGCTGGTGTCGTGCGCCGACGCGTTCAGTCGCGTCACGCGCACGCGTTCGAGCACGGCGCGCTCCAGCGCATTGACGCCGAGCGACGACGCGTCGATACCCGTCTCCCGCAGGAGCCAGGCTTCGAAGCGCGGTACGAAAGCGTTCGCGGCGTTCATCGCGGATGAGGTTCGGGTTGCGGGAAGAGCAGCGCCTTGACGTCGTCGTCGAGCATCTGCTGCACGTCGATCCACTGGATCATGCCCAGTTCGTCGCTTGCAACGGGCCCGAGCCAGCGCGCATGCGGCGTGGCGATGCCGCTATCGGCGAATTGCGCGCGTTCGATGCGGCGCGTCTGCGTCGCGCGCTCGACAATCACGCCGAGCAGCCGCGCCGGCGCGTCGCCGCTGACCCGCTCGCGCGCGTCGTGGTAGCGCACGAACACGAGCCGCGTCGAGCGCCATTGCTGCGAAGGACGGCCCAGCGCCAGTTGCGCGAGATCGATCACGGGCACGGGCTCGCCGTGCCGCTCGACCACGCCCGCCACCCATGCAGGCGCGCCCGGTATCGTCTTTGCAGCCGTCAGCGCCTGCACCTCGACGATGTCGGCGGCATCGAGCGCATAGCGGTCGCGGTCGAGTTCGAAGAGAAGGAAGAGCATCGCGGTATCAGTGGCTGTCGCGCGTGCGCATCGGCATCACGCTTCGATCTTGAAGCGCGACACACCCGTGCGAAGCTGGTTCGCGACGAGCGTGAGGTCGTCGATGGCCTGCGACGACTGGCGCAACGATTCCGCCGTCTGCTGCGCGGCCTCCGACAGTTGCGACAGCGCCTGCGTGATCTGCTCGGCGCTGGTCGCCTGCGTGTGCATGCCTTCGTTGACGAGCTGGAAGCGCGGTGCGAGCGTCTGCACTTCGTGAATGATCTCCGACAGCTGGCCGCCGACCTGCTGCACGTCGCGCATGCCGCGCCGCACTTCCTCGGAGAACTTGTCCATGCCCATCACGCCCGCCGACACGGCCGACTGGATCTCCTTCACGGTCTGTTCGATATCGAAAGTCGCCACGGCTGTCTGGTCCGCGAGACGGCGGATTTCCGTCGCGACGACAGCAAAGCCGCGGCCATATTCACCCGCTTTTTCGGCTTCGATCGCCGCATTCAGCGACAGCAGATTGGTCTGGTCGGCAACCTTCGTGATGGTTGCGACCACCTGATTGATGTTGACCGCCTTCTCGTTGAGGATCGCGAGTTTCGCATTCACGGAACCGGCTGCTTCCATCACGCTGCGCATCGTGTCTTCCATGCGCGTGAGGCCGCTCTGGCTTGCGCCCGCGAGCGTCGCCGACTGCTCGGCCACGCTCGACACTTCGTTCATCGTGCGCAGCAGATCGCGCGAGGTCGCGAAAATCTCGCGCGAAGTCGCGCCGATTTCCGTCGTGGTGGCGGCCGTTTCGGTGGCGGTCGCCTGCTGTTCCTTCGACGTCGCCGCGATTTCGGCCACGGAGGTCGTCACCTGCAGCGACGACTTCTGCGCCTGCGCGACGAGGCTGTTGAGTTCCTCGGCCATCCGGTTGAAGCCGTCTTCGAGCGTGCCGAATTCGTCGCGTCGACCGAGCTTCAGGCGCTGCGTCAGATTGCCCGTGCGCATCACGTTGTGCACGTCGACGAGGCTCGCCATCGGCACCGTGATCGCGCGATACAGCGAGAAACCGGTGTAGAGCGCGACCAGCAGCGTGACGCCGAGCGCCGCCGCCAGCGTGATCTCGGTGCCCGTCACCGAATCGCGGATCGATTTCGCGGATTCGTCGGCCTGCGTGCGGTTCTCGTTGACGAGTTCGTTGGCCGAGCGGATCACGTTGTCCCATGCGGGCGTGAGCTTGACGAACAGGGTCTGCGCGTCGGCCTTCGAGGTCGGCGCGAGGCGCATCGCTTCGTTCAGTTGCGGCAGGTATTGGTCCCAGGCGGCGCGGAAGGCGCGGAAGTGCTCGCGGTCCGCGTCGCGATAGAGCGTCGCCTGATATTCGGCCGACACCTGATCGAACTTTTGCAGCGCCTGCGGCATGCGTTCCAGATCGTGGCGGATCGCGGTATCGGTGCTATCGACGAAGAGCGCCCGTTCGAGCGTCGCGTAGCCTTCGTTGGCCGACGCGCGCAAGGTCGTCGCGAGATAGAGACCGGGCACTGAGTCGCGGCCCATGCTGAGCGCTTCGTCGTCCATCACGTGCAGCCGCGACCAGGAGATCGCGGCCATCACCAGCATCAGCACGAACAGCGCGCCGAAGCTCAGCATGATGCGGTTGCCGAGCGTGAATCGGGCCGCGTGCTTCGGGTCGAGCAGGGTGGTGTCGCTGGTGCGGGGCGTCGCTGTGGCCATTGTCGATGACTCTTCCGGTGTGGATGGTGTGAGGCGGCGCAGCGGATGACGAGCATCCGGACGGTCTGCGCCGACACTAGCTGGAATTTAATTGATTCCCGGGCGTTGCATTATCCCAAAAAGCTTGCGAAACCTGTGCCAGATCGTCGTTTTGAAAGCGAGGCCAGGTGGTTACCAGTAAAGGGCGATCAGGGTTTCGACGGACTGGACACGCTGCAGCTTGTCAGGCTATGGCCGACGCGGGCTCGCGAGCTTTGCGCGTGATCTGCGGGAAAATGCCCAGGCCGCCGCAGCGCTGTTGCAAATTGCATAAGAAGGCTATGCGCGGGCGGTTTTGTCGCCCAGAATGTTTCGTAACACTGCATGCGCCGTCGGAAACACACTCTGGCCGGGTGTCGACCGCGAAATGCCGCCCCGTCGATCTGCGCGGAACGGGCGTAGCCGATGTGCACGGCGATATCTGGAGTTGTCATGCTCGACGATACGCTTTCGCTGCCGTCGGCGTCATTGGGCGCACGCCAACGCTGGACGATCTTCGTCGCCAGCACGGGCGGCGCGCTCGAAGTGTTCGATTTCGTCATCTACGGTTTCTTTGCGCAGCACATCGGGCGTGCGTTCTTT
The DNA here is from genome assembly GCF_017104715.1 of Burkholderia sp. Ac-20365. Taxonomy (GTDB): domain Bacteria; phylum Pseudomonadota; class Gammaproteobacteria; order Burkholderiales; family Burkholderiaceae; genus Paraburkholderia. Next base: position 7,987 of record NZ_JAAGPI010000014.1, on the reverse strand, counting down.
CCGCCCGGCATCGGGCTCGCGCCGGCCACGCTGTCGTTTGCCGTGCTCGCCATCGGTCATCTGTCGCGTCCGCTGGGCGGCCTGTTTCTCGGCCGGCTCGGCGACAAGTACGGCCGGCGCGTTGTCTTCATGTCGTCCGCGCTCGTTGCCGCGCTCGCGACGCTCGCCATTGGAATGCTTCCTTCATATGCCGCGCTTGGCGTTGCCGCGCCCGTCGCGCTGCTTGCATTGCGTCTTGTGCAGGGCCTGTGCCTCGGCGGCGAGTTGCCGGGCGCGCTCGTCTATGCGATTGAGACGGGAGCCGCGCATCCGGGGCTGATGTGCGGCTTCGTGTTCGTGGCTGTCAACCTGTCGCTGTTGCTCGCGTCGGGCGTGAATCTCGCAGTGCATCTGCTGCTCGATATGACGCAGATCGATGCGTTCGGATGGCGGATCGCGTTTTTGCTGGGCGGAATCTGCGGTCTGGGCATCTTCGCGCTGCGCCGCAGGCTCGACGAATCGGCGGAATACGCGCGTGCGATCGCGCGGCGGCACCGCGAGCCGCTTGCCGTGCTGTTCCGTCATCACCTTGCGGCCGTCGTCACGGGTACCGGCGCGGGCGTGATGACAGGCGTCACGGGCGGACTGTTCATCGCGTACATGCCGAGCTGGCTGCAGGCGCTCGGCCGCAGTGCCAGCGATGTGGCATGGGCGCAGACGCTCTATGTGGTCGCGATCGCCGCCTGTATTCCGTTGACGGCGGCAGCGGGCGACCGCTTCTCCCGCCGCCGTGTGTTCCGTGCGGGTGCTGTGCTGACAGCCCTGTTTGCGCCGGTGTTTTTCATCGCCATTGCGCACGCGCACGCCAATCTCGTGTTGCTGTTCTTCATCGCGGGGGCGATTGCCTCGTTGATCAACGGGACGTTTGGTTGCGCGATCGCCGAACTGTTTCCTGTCGATGTGCGCTTTAGCGGCGTCGCGGCCGCGATGAACGTCGGCCTCGCCGTGACGATGGGCCTGACGCCGCTCACCGTGAGCTTTCTCGTCGCCGACCTGCACTGGACGCTCGCGCCCGCGCTTGCGATGCTGGCGGGCGCACTGATCGCATTGGCATCGACCTTCGGCATGAAGCGCGTGCGGTAGCGCGGCAGGCAGGGATCCCGGCATGTGGTGGCAGGAGCGGACATGGAACCCTCAGATTCCGTATGGATCGCGGACGTCGAACTCGACATCGGGCGCTATGCGTTGCGCCGCGGCGGCGAGCCGATCCGTCTCGAACGCCTGCCGATGGAACTGCTGATCCTGATGGTGTCGCGCAAGGGCCAACTGGTGACGCGCGCCGATATCGTGCGCGCGCTGTGGGGCGGCAACGCGTACCGGCAGACCGACAACAGCATCAACACGGCGATTCGCAAGATCCGCATCGCGCTGGGCGAGAACCCGGACGAACCGCGCTATCTGCTGACCGTCAAAGGCAAGGGCTACCGGCTGGAAGGCATCCGGACGGCGGCGGTGGAGGCATCGCCCGAACCGTCCGTGGCGGCCCGGCTGCTGGTGCTGCCATTCGGCAACCAGACGGGCGACCCCGCGCTCGACGGCTTCTGCGATGCACTCGCCGACGAGACCTCGGCCAACATCGGCACGCACGGCGCGAATCGTGTCCTCGTCGTGGCGCGCACGACGGCGGCGCACTACCGGAGCGCGAAGAAGAGCATTGCGGAGATCGCTTTCGAGCTTTCGGTCGATTACGTGCTGGAAGGCTCGCTCACGCGCGATGGCGGGCGCCTGCGCATTCTCGTGCAACTGATCCGCTGTTTCGATCAGGTGCAGGTGTGGCGGCACGCATATGAGCCTGTCGCGAAGGGTGCGCTCGATATTCAAATGGAAGTAGGCGCGGCGCTTGCACGCGAAGTGTCGCCGGCACTGGGCGAGCAGTTGCAACTGAAGCTTGCGCGCCGTCTGCCCATCGATCCGCGTGCGCACGATGCGTATCTGCGTGGCCGCTATTTCTGGACGCGCCGCGTGCATTTCGACGCGGGCTTCGCCGCGCATCACGCGCTGAGCGACGAGGATTTCATTCGCGCGCGCGGCTACTTCGAAGAGGCGGTCGAGCACGATCCGGGTTATGCGCTCGGCTATGTCGGGCTGTCGAACGTGTTCGGCGGCACGGCTGCACATGGGTTCTATGCTTCGTCGCAAGGCTATCCGCGCGCGCGTGAAACGGCGCTGCGCGCGCTCGAACTCGACAGCAGCCTGCCTGAAGCGCATCAGGCGCTGGCCGGCGTGCATTACTTCTACGACTGGGACTGGCGGCGCGCGGAGGAAGAGTTTCTGGAAGCGCTGCGTCTGAACCCCGAGCATGCGGAAACGAGTCGCCTGTATGCGCGGCTGCTGCTCGTGCTTGGTCGTGAAGCCGAAGGGCGCGCGCAGTTCGAACGCGCGGAACGGGCCGATCCGCTCGGTTTCGAAGGCTCGCGCATTTTTGGTCTGGTGCAGTCGGGACGTTACGACGAAGTCACGCGGGATTATCTGAGCGCGGGGCATGGCAACCGTTCGCCGCTCGTGTATCAGTTGCTCGCCATTGCGTTCGAGGTGCGCGGCGATTATCCGCGCGCCATCGAGGCCACCGTCGACGCCCTCACGCGCTGCAACGAATTCACGCGTGCGCAAAGCGTGCGCGCGGCCTGGGACGAGGGTGGTTACGACAAGGTGTTGCAATGGTATCTGCAGGATCTGCAGGCGCGGCGCCAGACGCGTTATACGTCGCCGCTGCTGTTCGCGGAGCTTTACGCAAGGCTGGGACAGGCCGACGAAATGTTCCGCTGGCTCGAGGTGTCGCTGGCCGAGCGCTCGCCGCGCATGTGCGAGCTGCGTACGAATCCGTGGTTCAGCCGCTATCGGTCGCTGGGAAAATTCAGGAGTGTCGAGAAGCGGATCGGCTATTGAAGCGCGCCGCGTTTCAGTTGCGGCGCGCCGTACGCAACGCTTACTTCCCGTGATAGAGGCTGCTGTTCAGGCGCTGCTGGTCGCCCGACTGCCTGAACCGCTGCAGATCCTGATACACGTCGGCGCGAGTCTCGCCCATCGCGCGCCCGGACTGGCTTACCGACGCATCGGGCATGCCGCCGACATCCTGCGTCGTTTGCGCGCCCGGCGCGGTCGCGGGCTGATCCTGAGCCCACGCGTGTCCAACGTATCCCACTGACAGAGCGACCGCGCAGGTCGCCGCGATGCGAAGCGTCTTCATGATCTGACTCCTTCGAAACGGTGCGGGGACGGTCAGCGGTGACTGGCCGGAAGGCGAAGCCGGAGGCGGCGCATCGCTCTGAGCCTGGCGGCGGTGCGTGGCGGGATTCGCTGCTGACATGGTGCGAGCCGCACGAGGTTCGCGCTATCGACGGATCATGAAGAAATCATCAAGCAGCGGCGCTGTGTGGCGTCGACCTGCGCGGCCTACAGCGCCTCCCACCGCCACGCCTGTACAAGCCGCTCGCGCAGATAGTCGACGAACGCGCGCACGCGCGGCGCGAGATGCTGGCTATGCGGATAGATCGCATGCAGCGGCGCGGCCGACATCGAATGCTGTGGCAGCACGCGGCGCAGTCTGCCGGCGAGGATGTCGTCGCCAACGTCCCAGATAGATTTCACGGCGATGCCCGCGTCGGCCAGCGCGAACTGATGCGCGGCTTCGCCGTCGTTCGTGACGATCGCGGCATCGACGCGCACGGCGATGCTTTCATCGCCTTCGAAACGCCATTCGGCGCGCCGCTGGTCGCCGATCAGGATGCAGCGGTGCGCGGTCAGATCGTTCGGATGCTTTGGTGTGCCATGCGCTTTCAGATACGCGGGCGACGCGCACAGCACGCGAAAGTTCGGCGCGAGCGAGCGGGCAATCAGCGAGGAATCCGCGAGACTGCCGAAGCGGATCGCGAGATCGAAGCCGCTTTCGACCAGATCGACAACGGCGTCCGTCAGTTCCAGTTGCACGGTGAGTTGCGGATGCAGCCGCTGGAAACCGGCGATCAGCGGCGCGATTTTCTGGCGCCCGAGCTGGCCGGGCGCCGTCACGCGCAACAGGCCGCTCACTTCCTGGCGGCGTTGCGACAGCAGCGATTCCGCCTGTTCGATCTCATCGAGTATCCGCACGACGCGCGCATGAAACAGCGCGCCTTCTTCCGTCAGCGTCTGGCGGCGCGTGGTGCGCTGGATCAGCCGCACGCCGACGCTTTTCTCCAGATGCGCGAGCCGCTTGCTGATCACGGACAGCGGCAGGTCCATTTCTCGCGCAGCCGCCGACAGACTGCCCGCCGATACCACGCGGGAGAACGCAATCAGCGCGGGCAGGTTGTCGATCCGGGTGTCGCTCATTCTTCTCAAAAAGGAAAGGATTCATCAGTCTGGAAGCGGTATTTCTTCCGTAGCGCGAAGACTAGCATACACATCAATCAATGCTTTGTTTTTCTTCAAGGAGCCCATCATGTCGTTTCGTCTCGCTTCCCTGTTGCGCCGTGCGCTGTCCGCCGCGCTGGCTGTCGTGTCGATTGCGGCCACGCCGGTCTTTGCTGCCGCGACAGCCGGTTCGCTCGTCCAGCCGCAGCACATCACCGTCGATCCGGGCCTGCCGAAGCAGCAGCGCGACGCGCAGATTCTCGCGGCGCGCCGTTACGACACGTTCTGGAGCACGGGCGACGAAGCGCTGGCCCGCGCCGCGCTCGCGCCGGACTTCACTGACCGCACGCTGCCGCCGGGCCGCGCGCAGGGCATCGAAGGGCCGCTTGCCGCGTCGAAGTTCGTGCGCGGCGCCGTGCCCGACCTGCAGGCGGACATCGAGCAGATGGTGGTGGCGGGCGATCGCGTTGTCGTGCATCTGCGCTTTCACGGCCACTTCACGGGCCAGTTCAAGGGCGTGCAGGGGCAAGGCCAGACGGTCGATTTCATCGCGACGGATATCTACCGCGTCGCAAACGGCCGGATTGCCGATAACTGGCACCTCGAAGACAACCTGACGTTCCTGCAGCAACTTGGCGTCGTTGCGAAGTAACGGCGCAGTCTCTTCACTCACTTCTGGCAAGGAGATGGACATGAATTCGCTTCAATCGAAACGCGTGCTGATCGTCGGCGGCAGTTCGGGTATTGGCGCCGCGGCGGCGCAGGCGTTCGCCGCGCTCGGCGCGCAGGTGACGATTGCGTCGCGCAATGCGCAGAAGCTGTCGGCGGCGGCGCAGGAAATCGGTCACGGCGTGTTGACGGCTGAACTCGACACGACGGATGCCGCAGCCGTCGACGCATTCTTCGCCGCGCAGCAGGCGTTCGATCACGTGGTGATTTCGGCTGCGCAGACGCCGTCGGGCCCGGTGCGCCAGTTGCCGCTCGAAGACGCGCAGAAGGCGATGGACAGCAAGTTCTGGGGCGCATACCGCGTGGCGCGCGCCGCGAAGATCGCCGATGGCGGCTCGCTGACTTTCGTCTCGGGCTTCCTCTCCGTGCGGCCAAGCAAGACGTCCGTGCTGCAAGGCGCGATCAACGCCGCGCTCGAAGCGCTGGCACGCGGTCTTGCACTGGAACTGTCGCCCGTGCGCGTGAACACGGTGTCGCCGGGACTGATCGCAACGCCGCTCTGGTCGAAGCTCTCCGACGAAGCGCGCGACAGCATGTTCGAAGGCGCCGCCAACCGCTTGCCCGCACGGCGCGTCGGCCAGCCCGAAGACGTCGCGAACGCGATCGTCTATCTGGCGACGACGCCTTATGCGACGGGCTCGACGGTGCTGGTCGACGGCGGCGGGGCGATTGCCTGAGCGCCTTTCTCAACGATCACGCGTTATGTGATCGTCGCGCCGCGCTCGGCGAGCAGTTCGCGCAATACGCTGCGATGGCAGCGGTTCTCATGCTCGCAATAGCAGCCCACCGAGAAGTTCGCGGTGGCGGACAACGCGGCGAGCGTGTCGAGCACTTTCGGCGCGTCGCCGTGATTCATCTCCGCGCGAAATTTGCGCACGAACGCTTTCCACTCGGCATCGGTTTGAGCGGATAGCGCTTCGCTGACGAGCTCCGGCGTGGGCGATAGCGTCGGCAGCCAGACGTCGTAGTAATTGCGGCTGCCGAATTCGGCTTTCGGCACGCCGCGCGGCGGACGCCGCACGGTGCCGATGCGCACGCCTTCATCTGGCGCGCGTTCCGATCCGAGTAGAACGATGCGTATGGCCATCGGTTGGTCTCCTTTTATTTGTGTTGATGGTCAGCCGAGGGTGTTCTTCATGCCGAGCACGTCGATGCGGCCAATCTGCGGCGGACCCGTGAACAGGTCGTTTGCAACGCCCATCAGCGCCGTCGCGATCGGTCCGTCCAGATGCGCCTGGCGGCCGGCCTCGTCGGGGAACGCGTCGAACACGCCGTAGGTGCGCTCGGCAATCTTCAACGCGAACCAGATCGGCGTGGTGGTTTCCTGGTTCGCCAGTTCCAGTCCCTTCTGCAGGAAGGCTTCGACGTCGGCTTCCTTGCCGGGCTTCGCTTCGAATCGCGCGAACAGTGCGTACTTGATCATCATCTGTCTCCTTTCGATGCGGCTTGCTGCCGGTCTTCCAATTTACCCGGATGTGACCTTTGGTGGCGATGCAAGTCGGGGTATGCCCGAACTGTTGTCAAACGATTTCATGGAAAACACTAAGTCGTCAAAAGGTTGTTTGACAACATCGCGACGCGGGTGCTAGCTTTCTGGCTTGTCAGCCACCCATCCGACCCACGAGATCTTATGAACGAGTCGCAGATCGTCGAGCGCGAGTTCGCGTCGACCGTGATGGCAGTCCCGCCGCTCGCGCGCCGCGCCGACCTGTCGCTCGATGTCGAAGCCAACCAGACGCTGATCCGCCATATCGAAGCGGGTGGCGTGCGCACGCTGCTGTACGGCGGGAACGCGAACTTCTATCACGTGGCTGTCAGCGAGTACCGCGAACTGCTCGACATGCTCGCCGCGAGCGCCGCGCCCGGCACGCGCGTGATTCCTGCTATCGGCCCCGACTACGGCAAGATGCTCGACGAGGCGCGCATCCTCGCGCAAACGTCGTACCGCACGGCGATGGTGTTGCCCTTGTCGGGCTTCACGACGCCGGCGGGCGTCGAAGCGGGTCTCACGCGTATCGCCGACACAGCGGGCATCCCGCTCACGCTCTATATCAAGAGCGAAGACTACGTGGACGTCGACACACTGGCGCGACTCGTCGATCGCGGCACGCTGATCGCCGTCAAGTACGCAATCGTGCGCGAGAACCCGTCGAACGATCCTTATCTGCGCCGACTGCTCGAAAGCGTGAGCCCGTCGCGCGTGATCTCCGGCATGGGCGAGCGTCCCGCGCTTACGCATGTGCGCGACTTCGGCCTTGCTGCGTGGACAACCGGCAGCGGGTGTATCGCTTCGCATGCCGTAATGGGTCTGCTTGCCGCCGCGAAAGAAGGCCGTGCCGCCGATGCACAACGTCTCTACGACGCATTCATGCCGCTCGAAACGCTGCGCGACAACATCTCGCTGATCCGCGTGTTGCACGATGCCGTCACGTTCACGGGCATTGCCGACATGGGTTCGATGCTGCCGCTGCTTAGCGCGACGCCGGTCGAGCATCACGCTGCCGTCGCGGCGGCAGCGCGCGAACTGCTCGTGTTCGAGCGCGAGTTCGCGGCCACGGTGAACGCGTGATCGATTGAATGAACGAATACGCCGCGCTGCCATCGGAGCGCGACGCGAAGCCACCACGCATCAACATCAATAACCACGCCCAGGAGGGGATACAGATGGAGAAGAAGTACTACACAGGCGTCAAGGCGGTGCTGGCAATCGGCGCGACGCTGGCGACCGCGGCGCCCGCATTCGCACAGAGCAGCGTGACGCTATACGGCATTATCGATAACGGCATCGGCTATCAGTCGAGTTCGACGTCGCTGGGTTCGACTACAGGCGGCCACTCGGCCTTCAAGATGGTCACGGGCGTGTGGGCGGGCAGCCGCTTCGGCCTGAAGG
>NZ_JAAGPI010000156.1 GCF_017104715.1 Burkholderia sp. Ac-20365 | reverse complement strand
GTGTGGAAGCGCAGTAATGCGTTAAGCTAACTGATACTAATTGCCCGTAAGGCTTGATCCTATAACAGGTGTGTCTTACCCCGAAGGGGTGAGCGGAACACACAGGTTGAGAGATCGGTGTTGTGCCAGAAACAACACAACCCTCTTTACACACACTTCTTCCAGATTGGCTGTGGCGCGCTAACCCGCGACGCAGCAACCC
>NZ_JAAGPI010000155.1 GCF_017104715.1 Burkholderia sp. Ac-20365 | reverse complement strand
GAAACAACACAACCCTCTTTACACACACTTCTTCCAGATTGGCTGTGGCGCGCTAACCCGCGACGCAGCAACCCCTCATGCCTGATGACCATAGCGAGTCGGTCCCACCCCTTCCCATCCCGAACAGGACCGTGAAACGACTCTACGCCGATGATAGTGCGGATTGCCCGTGTGAAAGTAGGTAATCGTCAGGCTCCTTACC
>NZ_JAAGPI010000154.1 GCF_017104715.1 Burkholderia sp. Ac-20365 | reverse complement strand
TTTACCAGAAGTGGCTAGTCTAACCGCAAGGAGGACGGTCACCACGGTAGGATTCATGACTGGGGTGAAGTCGTAACAAGGTAGCCGTATCGGAAGGTGCGGCTGGATCACCTCCTTTCCAGAGCTAGCGTTTCAAAGTTGAGTGCTCACACTTGTCGGCTGTTAATTGAAGACAGGCTCAGGGGTCTGTAGCTCAGTCGGTTAGAGCACCGTCTTGATAAGGCGGGGGTCGATGGTTCGAATCCATCCAGAC
>NZ_JAAGPI010000153.1 GCF_017104715.1 Burkholderia sp. Ac-20365 | reverse complement strand
CTGTTCGGGATGGGAAGGGGTGGGACCGACTCGCTATGGTCATCAGGCATGAGGGGTTGCTGCGTCGCGGGTTAGCGCGCCACAGCCAATCTGGAAGAAGTGTGTGTAAAGAGGGTTGTGTTGTTTCCGGCACAACACCGATCTCTCAACCTGTGTGTTCCGCTCACCCCTTCGGGGTAAGACACACCTGTTATAGGATCAAGCCTTACGGGCAATTAGTATCAGTTAGCTTAACGCATTACTGCGCTTCCACAC
>NZ_JAAGPI010000152.1 GCF_017104715.1 Burkholderia sp. Ac-20365 | reverse complement strand
GATTCATGACTGGGGTGAAGTCGTAACAAGGTAGCCGTATCGGAAGGTGCGGCTGGATCACCTCCTTTCCAGAGCTAAGCGTTTCAAAGTTGAGTGCTCACACTTGTCGGCTGTTAATTGAAGACAGTCATAGCTATATCGTGATCGATATCGGCTTATGTTCTTTAACAATCAGGAAGAAGTAGTAAAGAGATTCGCGAAAGCGTACTTAGAGATGGGTACGTAAGTAGGCGAATCAGGGTTGTGATTGTATCGAAAGTATTTAAGGGTTGTCGAAAGACAGCCT
>NZ_JAAGPI010000151.1 GCF_017104715.1 Burkholderia sp. Ac-20365 | reverse complement strand
CGTTGCCCCTGTGCGGGGCGGCACTTACTTTCTTTGCCGCCGCAAAGAAAGTAAGCAAAGAAAGCGGGCTAACACCGCCCGTTCTTGACCACCGCCTGAGGGCCCCCAACAGTTCCTCCACTTCACACGGCAACTTCTCAGTCACCGCCCGTTGCCAACGCTCCGAACGGACGCCTCACCCGCTTCAATCACCCGTAGTGCAGCGAACGGCAGCGAATGGCTCGCGCCGCCCAGGTGGCAAACTGTGTGTAGGTCGTAGTGCTTCACACGTCGGCGCTCTTACGACACCGATCATGCTTCCGAGCCGTGATCGTGGTTTTCAGTCTGGAGTGGAGTGCATACGTCGCGAAAG
>NZ_JAAGPI010000013.1 GCF_017104715.1 Burkholderia sp. Ac-20365 | reverse complement strand
TGTCGTCGGGTACGACGGATTTCCCTCACAGCCTGAATAGCGTGATTGCGCAGGCGCGTGCGCAGCACGGCGCGGAATCGCTGGCGATAAAAGGCAGCGACGGCAGCGAAGGTTTTTTCATGGCGCGGGTCGAGGCGCAGCGCAAGGTCATTCCGTACCGCAGTCCGTTCGAGCATCGCAAGCCCGAGATGCGGTTGCAGACGGCTACCGTCGTCGGCCCCGCGAACGAAGAGGTCTATACCGACGAACTGAATCGCATCAAGGTGCGTTTTCATTGGGACCGTTTGAATCAGGGCGATGAAAACGCATCGTGCTGGGTGCGCGTCGCGATGTCGGATACAGGTGGCGGTTATGGCAGCGTGCATGTGCCGCGTATCGGCGAAGAAGTGATCGTCAGCTGGCTTGATGGCGATTGCGACCGGCCTGTCGTCACGGGGCGCGTCTATAACGGCGCGAAGACGCCGCAATGGCATTCGAACGGCATTCTGTCGGGCTATCGCTCGAAAGAGTACCAGGGCAGCGGCTACAACCAGATGGTGATGGACGATGCGACCGGGCAGAACCGCGTGCAGCTTTATAGCAGCAGCGCGGATTCGTTCCTGCATCTCGGCTATCTGGTCGCGCAGAACGGCAATACACGCGGCGCGTATCTGGGCAGCGGCTTCGATCTGAAATCGGATGCGTATGGCGCGGTGCGCGCGTCGCAAGGTTTGTATGTGTCGACGCATCCGTCGAATGGCACGGCAAGCCAGCCGCTCGACGCGAGTGCGGCGCGCTCGCAACTGGAGAACTCGCACAGCGTGATCGATGCGATGTCGTCGGCGAGCGAGGCGCATCAGGCCGAGTCGCTGAAAGACGGCACGGATGCGCTCAAATCGTTCAGCGATGCGACGCAGAATAGCGTCGCGGGTTCGAGCGGCAGCGGCGGCAACACAGCGGGCGGCGGAACCGGCAACGCGAACGCGTTCAAGGAACCGATCATGCTGTTCGCGACGCCTTCGGGTCTTGCGATATCGACGCAGCAATCCGCGCATATCGCTTCGACGCAACACACGAATCTCATCAGCGGACAGAGCACGCATATCGCGGCAGGCAAGTCGCTGATTGCAAGTGTCGGGGAGAAGATCAGCCTGTTCGTGCAGAACGCGGGCATGAAGCTGTTCGCTGCGAAAGGCAAGGTCGAAGTGCAGGCGCAGTCGGATAACGTCGAGATCACGGCGCAGAAGACGCTGAAGCTGCTGTCCGCCACTGATCAGATCGAGGCCGCCGCAAAACAGGAAGTGCTACTGACATCGGGTGGTGCCTACATACGCATCAAGGACGGCAACATCGAGATTCATGCGCCCGGCAATATCGACATCAAGGGTGCTCAGCATACGTTCAACGGGCCGACGAGCCTGAGCCGTACTTTCAACGCCGAAGGCAAAAAGGCGGACATGCGGCTCCGCTATGTCGACGCGGATGGCAACGTCCCGCAGGGCGAGCCGATCAAGCTGATGTCGGAGGACGGTGCGGTCCACAACCTGGTGCTCGACGGTGAAGGCAAAGGCGAACTGAAGGGTATCGATTTCGGCCGGTTCGTCGCGAATCAGCTCAAACGCAGCGGAGAATAACAATGGGCAATCGCCCCATGATTCAGCACCAGGTCTGCATCGACCTGCCAGGCGAACCGGTCCAATGCTGGGCAGAGACCGATGTCATCGTGCTATTGCGCAAACATCGCGACGTGATCTTCGACATCCACGTCAACAAAGGCGCAACCTATACGGTCGAGGCACCGGAGGACTGGATCTACGACGTCGTGAAGAAAAAGCGCGTGCAGCAAGGGCAATTCGCCGACGGGCAGCGCTATCACATCTGGATCAGCCGTGCGTTCAAGGGCGAACTGTTGCTCAAGCAGAACGGCAAAGTATTGCAACGCTATTCGATGCATCAATTCGGCCTGACGGGCAGCAATCCCGATCCGAAGGCAAAGCCCGATCCCATCATCATCGCGATGGGCACGAATCAGGCAAGCGGGCCGCCATTCGCAATGTTGCCTGCCACGAGCCCGCGCACCCCAGCGCTGCTGTCATACCCGCAGCCTGCCCTTCCCGACTATCTTCGCGCGCCGCAGCCATTCGACCTGACGACGGCGCAGCAGCAATGGACCTGTCCCGTGCCGGTCAAGCTCGCGGCCGGCACCGTGCAGGAGCCGGCGCAGCAGGCGCATGTCGCCGAAGTCAACAAACAGTCGTTGCCACAGGAGATACTCGACGGCATCGCAGCAGGCGGCGGCGACGAGACGGCGATCGACACGAACAAGATCGCGACGCGCAACTGGCTCATCGGTCAGCTCGCCGGCACGACGGCCTTTCTCAGCGACAACAAGGAATGGATCAAGGAACTGCTCCTGGAAAGATTCAAGCTGATGAAGATCGTGCACAAGAACGTGGGTGAGCGCTGGTATGTTGTTTTCACCGGCAATCCGCGCCTGCGCAAGCTGATCACAGCTGCGCGTTATGGTGTCAGGAATGAAAAAGTGTTGACCCTGGCAGGTGGCGCCGGCACGGTTGAATCGGGTGCCGCCGCAGCGTGGGAGAGTTCGAAAGGCGCGTTCAAGAAGGCCGGGTTGATCGCGCTGATCTTCACCGTCTCGCTGGATGTCGCCGAATGGCTGCATGACTACCAGCAGGTCGGACCGGACGGCAAACGCAAGAAAGACTTTGCCGATCTGCTCGGCAAGATCGGTATCGATCTCGCCAAAGCCGGCCTGAGCGCGGCCGTCGCGTCCGTTGCTGTCGGTACGATCGTCGCGGGACTGGCGGGCACTGTTGCGCTGCCCGTGGTGGCTATTGTTGTCGGTACGATCGTCGTCGCCATTGCGGTGGGCTACGGACTCGATTACCTCGACAAGAAGGTCCATGCGACGGAGCACGTCACGTCATGGTTCCGGTCTATCGGCGAATCGCTCAAGCATGCCGCGGAGTATCTGGCCAAGTCGATGCCGAAGGACTACGATTCCTATCCGCTGATGTACATGCCCTGAAGCACACCTTTTCGATCTCACTCAATGTCGCGTACTGAATCGATCTCGAAGCCCCGACAGCAAAAGCCCAATCACGTATTGGCGAATGCGAAGAAAGTCGCACCAATGGCGTTGATATTTACGTTGCTGGCAGCGGGTTTCTCGTATCTGGTCTACACAGATGAACTGTCCGTCGGCTCTGCGCCGTGGATAATCGGCATGCTGCTGGCATTGTTTTGCGCAGGCGGCCCGTTCGTGGTCGCTTTCATATCTCGCGGGAGCAACGCACTAAGGGCATGCGGCATCGTCGTGACTGTTGCGATGTTCGCTGTCTATTATTTTTTTGGCATTGTTTGTTACTTTTATTATTTTCTGTTTTCACCGATGCCTGCCGCTATGCATTGGCCAGGCCTGCTGGGCGGGATTGCCTTGACGGCCCGCTGGATCATGCTCGCGTACAAAAGCGTGCGGCACACGATCGACAAGACCTCATTCGTCGCCAAGGCATTTGCCGATAACGGCGACCACTATGCGTACAACATTGCAGAGGCCGGGAAACTCTATGAACGCTTCAACAGCGAGCGCTCTCCGTTCCCCAAGGTCCTGATGTACGTCGTAATGGGAATCGCACCGTTCTACCTGATATTGAGCCGCCTGTTGTCGGAGAGCTTTGGCGCAAACGGTGTGCTGCTCTTTTTGGCGGTCCTTGGTATGCCTATGTCGCTGTGGTCGGCGGGTATGATGGTGCGCACCTATCTGATCATGATCGCGTTGCCGGGCAAACTGGAAAGAGAAACGGGCAAATCAGTCGTGGTGGTCGAATAGTCGCTACCGAGCCGTATCTACCGCCCCTCCTTCCGCGAACTCTGGAACTTTATCAGCGCCGCATCCACCTCACGCCGCGCGCCATCGAACCCCGCCGCCGCCAGTGCCCCACTCACGCTTTTAAGTTCCTGAAGAACGGCTTCATCGGCCGAATCACGAAGCACTGCAGCTAGCACGCGCCCCCGGGCCGCGAACAGTTGAGCCCACGGCAATGGCTCCGTACGCGTGTACTGCTCGAGTGCTTCGATATAACGCAGCGCGCCCGCCGGATCGCGCATCGACAGCATTGCATCGATCGCATCGCGATAGAACCACAGATGATTGTGACCGACTGCACCACGCCGCAGCAGTTCGGCGCCCTCTTCAAGCATACGGACCCGCTCGACATCATCGTCGACAGCGCGGCTCAGCACGCTCAATGCCTTCGGCGCGCTGAACTGCATGCCGACCTCGCGACACAGTGCCAACGACTCCCTCAGCACGCGCACCGCCTGCTCCCGCTGCCCGTTGTGAAGCAGCACACGCGCCTGCATTTCCAGGTTCTGCGCCTCGAACCGCCGCGCGCCAAGTTGCAGGATCAACTGCATTTCCTGTTCGAGATGAACCTGCGTCGCGCGCATGTCGCCCGTTTCGTAGCACGCGAATGCGCCCAGCGTTTCGCATAGCAACTGCGCGCGCGGCTGCCCCACGAGCGCCGCATCGCGCGACGCAGCGATCGCATCGACACGTGCCTCGCGCGCCTCGTTCAGGTAGATGCGGCTAAAGCCCTGCATCGAGCGGTTGGCCACTTCGATACGACCGAAGCCATGTTCGCGGCAAAGCGCGACACAACGGCTGAAGTACTCGAACGCTGTGCGCATCCGTCCTTGCGCATAGGCGGCATCGGCGAGACCGCCCAGCGCGCGCGCCTCCGCTTCGGACAAGCCAAGTCGCTGCGCGTAAGCCAGCCCGCGTTCGTGTTCGATCCGGCAATCGTCGATCCGTCCGAGCGGGAACAGGATATTGCCGCGCAGATGATGCAGGCGCGCGAGCTCGCTCACGCGGTCTTCGCGCACCGCTATCTGCTGCGCAGCGTCGAGCAGCGCAAGCGCTTCGCTCAAGCCCTCGTTGACCCGCAAACCTTCCGCGAGTCCAAGTTGCGCGACACAACGGCTGGCATCATCGGGTGTTGCATCGACTGCGCAGCGATACGTCGCAATCGACGCTGCAATGTCGCCCAGATCCCGCTGCAATTCGCCCTTGAAGCACGTCAGCGCATGCGTGTCGTGCGGCGTGTGCGCGATCCGAAGCCCTCGCTCGATCAGATGCAGCGCAGACTCCGTGAAATGCACGGCACGCTGCGCAAGCGCCGCATCGAGGTAAGCCTGCGGCGCGCGGTCATCTTCGGCGCGATCCAGGTGCTGTGCGCGCAGCACGACGTCGGTGTCTGCGAACCAGTCGGCGGCGCAGCGATGCAACTCGCGCCGCCGCGCCCGCAGCAGCGTCGAGTACGCGCTCTCCTGAATCAGTGCGTGCGCAAACAGAAAGTCGTCGCCTTCCGGCAGCACGAGCGCGTTGGCGACGAGTGTCCGGCAGTCGTAGTCCGGCCTGTCGATCAGCCGTCTGAGCAGCGCGAGCCCAAAGCGCTGCCCGATCGCCGATGCCGCCTGAAACGCGACGCGGTCGAGCGCGTCGAGCCGGTCCATACGCGCGAGCACGAGGCTCTGGATCGACGCCGGCACGGCATCGCCGCTGCCTTCTTCGGCGTTGTGCAAAAGCTGTTCGAGAAACAACGGATTGCCGTCTGCGCGTTCGATGCACGCAAGCGCCACGCGCTGCGTCGCGTCGATAAAATTGCCCGCGAGCGTCAGCGCTTCGTCGCGGCGCAGCGGACCAAGATCGATCGTCGCGAGCGGTGTGTCGCGCATGCGGGCGCGCCACACGGCGTCGAGCGGATCGCCCTCGATGCGCGACGTCAGTACCAGCAATCCCACACCGCCGCCAATACCCGACGCAAACGCAGACAGGTAGCCCAACACCTCGGCGTCGGCCCAATGCAGGTCTTCGACGACGATCATGCTCGCGCCACGCCGGCATGCATCGGCCGTCAGCGCCGCGACGACGGCCTGCTTGCCGTGCTTGCGCGCGCCGTGATCCATCGCGTCGTAGAGCGTGCGCCATTCGCCCGCTTGCGGCAGATCGAGCAGATCGTCGAGAAAGACCCGCTGCTCAGGCTGGATGACGCCACTGTCGACAAGCCGCGCGGCCACGGCCTCGCGCGTTTCGCTGTCGGCCGCGGGCGCCAGGCCAAGCAGGCTGTCGATGATCGCGCGAACAGGGTCCTGCCCCTTGCCGACGCCGAAGTCAAGCACGAGGCCGCGATGCACCGCGAAGCATTGCGTCTGGGCAAACACGCGCATCTCCTCGACGAGCCGCGTCTTGCCGATTCCCGCATCGCCGCGCACATAGACGACATGTCCGGTTCGCTGTTCGACGCACGTGCGCGCGATGCCACGAAACTGTTCCAGTTCCGCCTTGCGTCCGACGAATCGGCTGCGGCTCGCACGGGCAGGCTCGCGCACCATGCAGGAGAGGCGCCACGCGCGCGCGGGCCCGTCGATACCCTTGAGGTGCATGTCCTCAATCGGTTCGCAGACCGCGCTGTCGCCGAGCGCACGCCGCACCCCGTCGGACAACAGCGTCTGCCGCGCGCCCGCCGCCGACACCAGGCGCGCGGCGAGATTCACCGTGTCGCCATGCACCGTGTAGTCCTGTGCATCGGCACGGCTGACTGCGCCCGCAACCACCTCGCCGCTTGCAATGCCAATATGTGCCTGTAAGCTGCGCCCGCTTTTCGCGCTCAACTGGTCGAGCGCATCGTGAATATCTAGCGCGGCGCGGGCCGCACGCAATGGATCGGTTTCGTGTGCCCGTGGTGCGCCAAAGAGCGCCATCACCGCATCGCCGATGTGTTTGTCGATGGTGCCGCCGTACGCGAGCACGATGTCGTCGACCAATGCGGTGAAGCGACCGATCAACTCGCGCAACTCCTCGGGATCGAGTGTCCTCGAGAGCGCCGTGAAGCCGCACAGGTCGGCGAAAAGCACGGTGACCTGTCTGCGCTCGTCCACAGGTGCGCTGACGGCAGGCGCGACGGGTTTATCGCGGGCAGGCTGGGTTTCAGGCGGCGCATCGGCTCCCGCAGCCGACATCTGCGCAATCGCCGCCAATAGCCGCTTGCGGTGTCCGAGCGATTGCACGCCGAGTTCCTTCAGATCGGCGTCGGTCAGTCCGGGCAGCATCGTCGCGTCGATGTCGTTGTCGACAAACGCCTGTGTGTATTGATCTAGCCCAAGTCCACCCAACCACAGTTCGATATTCATCGTCGTCGCCGGAGTCTGGTTCTCGTTGCGCGCTTAAAAATGCAACACCACACCTTGTCTAGTGTAGGTGTTGTGCACGCGGGCGACTGCTTGTGTGGGTGGTTTTTCAGGCGGTCATATGCGCCTGCCTTGCGCAAATGTCAGCGGATTTGATCTGTATCACACAGACAGATTCCACTCCCACGCATCCAGCGCCATCTTCGCGCCGAGCGCGAACAGCATCACGCCCATCACGCAGCGCTGAACACCGAGCCAGTTCGGCCGCGTCGCCAGAAACCGGGCGAGATTGCCCGAAAACATCGCCACCGCCGTATTCACGGAAGCAAACGCAAAGATCAGCGAAAAACCAAGCGTCAGCGACTGCCTGAACACACCTCCCGCGCGATAGTCGATGAATTGCGGCAGCAGCGACAGGAAAATCAGCGCGAGCTTCGGATTCAACAGGCTCGTCGTCGCACCCATCGCAAACAGCCGGCGCGGCCTTTCAATCGACGCCACTTCAACTTGCAGCGGCGAGCGGCCGCCCGGCCTCAGCATCTGCCAGGCGAGATACAGCAGATAGAGCGCACCGCAGACGGCAAGCATGCGGCCCGCGCCCGGTATCGCGAGAAACAGCGTGGTGATGCCGAACGCCGCACCGAACATATACGTCAGATAGCCGAGCATCACGCCGGACAGCGAGATCAACCCCGCACGCGTACCCTGCGCGACCGAGCGCATCATCACGTAGACCATATTGGGACCGGGCGTCACGGCTAGCATGCCGCCCACGGTAATGAATTCGACCATCGTTCTCATGCGCTGCCCCGTACGTTCCCGGTTTCAATCACGATTCCAGTATCGGGACGCACGACCGCTAAGTAAAACGATTTAAACTGAATGAATTATTCAATTTTTCTGAGTGATGAAAAAACTCGATCTCGACGTTCTGGAAATGGTGGTCGCCGTGGCCGACACGGGTTCGTTTGCGCGCGCCGCGACGTCCTTGCATCGCACGCCGTCGGCCGTCAGCATGCAGATCAAGACCATCGAAGAAGCGCTAGGCAAGCCGCTTTTCGTGCGCACGACCCGCAACGTGGCGCTGACGGAAGAAGGCAGGACCATCGTCGATTACGGCCGGCGCATGCTGGCGATGCGTGAAGAGGCGTGGTCGTCGGTAGTGCGGCCGGAGATACGCGGCCGTGTGACCATCGGCGTGCCCGACGATTACGCGTCGTCGCTGCTGCCCACCGTGCTGCGCAAATTCGCGGTTGCGCATCCGCGCGTGCAGGTCCGCGTGATCGGCATGCCGAGCAGCGCGCTCGTCCCCTTGCTGAAGGACAACACGCTCGACCTCGCGTGCATCACGAAGACGCGCGGTATCACGGGAGAAACGATCCGCGCGGAACCGATGGTATGGGCCGCCGCGCGCGGCAATCAGCAGATATGGAAGGAGCGTCCGCTGCCAATCGCCGTGTTTGCGCCTGGAAGCACGGCGCGCGCGCACGCCATCGGCGCGCTGCAACAGGCCAATATCAGGTATCGAATGTCGTATGAAAGCCCGAGTCTTCTGGGCCTGATCTGCATGGTCGAGGCAGGTCTCGCCGTCGCACCGCTCGCGCGATGCAGCGTGCCTGCGCATCTCGCGCAACTCGGCGAAGCAGAAGATTTACCGGCTCTGGCTTCGTTAGAAGTCGTGCTTGCGCGCAGCGCGCGTTCGTCGCGGCCGCCGTGCGACTTTCTCGCCGAGCAGATGCTGGCCGATCTCAGATCGTAGCTTTCATGCCGCGTTTCAGCCGAACGGCCTCACGCCGAACAGCCAGCCGTGCAGGAAGAATGCGAATGCAGCCCAGACAACGGCACCGGCGACAACGGGCATCACATCGCGCGACAGCGTCCCTTTCGGATACACCACGCCTTCAGCGCGATCCCGCTTCAGCGCGGCCGCGATATCCAGCACGGCCCACACGAGAAACGTGCCGAACAGCACGAGCGCGTTGAGCGTCCCGTTCGCCAGCAGATGCGCCAACGCCCATAGCGCGACGCCGAGCGTCATGGGATGCCTGAAAATCGCCTTGAAATGATTCCCCGGCGCATGCGCGGCCGGAAACAGAATGAACGCGCAAAGCGTCAGCAAACCCGCGAGATGCGGCGCCCATACTGGCGGCGCCCACAGCACGACGGGCTCGCGCCGCGCCATGCCGTATCCGACGATAATCAGCACGAGTCCGATCAGCGACACAATGGAATATGCCGCCTTCCATTTCTTCTCGCCCATCCGCGCGATTTGCGCGCTGCGCCAGTCTTCCGCGAAGATACGGACCGAATGTCCGCCCAGGAATAGCACCAAGCCCAAGATCAGTATCAACATGACGGCTCCTCGTGACAGACGTCGCTGGATGGTGGCGATTGTCCCGCATGATGCCCGCTCTGCCAATATCGCGCTTCCGGCGTGCACCCACCGCTCATGCGACAATAGCGCGCTTTCTCCCGCTGCCGCCTCACGTTTGAAAGAAAGCATCGGCATGCTCGACAGTGCTTCGCACCATGTCGGCGTGTGATCGTAGAACCAACAATCAAAAGCGATGTTGAATCTTTCTGTCATCAGGCGGCTCGCAGGCGCGGCCGCATTCGTGGTGTCCGGGGTCGCCGCTGCGCATCCGCATGTGTGGATACGATTTGCAGCGCATGTGCAGATGCAAGGCACATCCGTGGTGTCGATAGCGCAATCGTGGCGGTTTTCAGAAGGCTTTCCTGTCCAGCTAGTCGGTATCGACACATTGCCCGACAACGGCCCGCTCGACGCAAAGCAAACCGCGATCTTCCGCGAACAGGCCTTTGCTTCGCTCGCGGGTGCAGGGTACTTCAGCCATCTTTACGTCGACGGCACTGCGCAGCCTCTGGGGGAACCCGCGAACTTCCGCGTCTCGGTCGATCACGGCAAGCTCGTCTACACCTTCACGTTGCCGCTGAAAAAGCCCATCGACGTAAGCGCACACAAAGTTTCGCTCGGCATCTGGGACGACTCGTTCTTCGTCGATTACGAACCTGACAACGCCAACGCAGTCACGCTGGACGGACACGCTGCGTCCAGTTGCACGGCGAAGCCCTTTCAGGATCACGCGCATCCCATCTTCAACGGCATCGTCGTTCCACAGGCGACGGCAATATCATGCTGATGCCCGAACGTCTGTTACGCCGTCTACTGCTTGCGCTTTTCGTGATGCTCGCGAACCTTGCGATGATTGCGCCGTCACACGCGGCATCGCCCGCTGTCGATGTTTTCGGCCGGCCCGTGCAACCGTCTTCAGCAACTGCGGCAAGCGCGAGCGCGCCCGAAAACCCTTCCGCCGAAGCAGCCAGTCACACGCTCGTGCTTCCCGAATTCGTGCGCCGCGTGCTGGCGACATCGATCGTATGGCAAGGCAGGCTCAACGCGCGCATTGCAGACGCCGCGCATGCGCTGCAGCGAACACCCGCGCCATCGAAGTGGCTAACGCTGCTCGCGCTCTCCTTCGCGTATGGCGTGCTGCATGCACTCGGCCCTGGGCACGGCAAGCTGGTCACAAGCACGTGGCTCGGCTCGCGTAACACGCGTGTCGCCCAGGCTGTCGCACTCGCGAGCTGGAGCGCCATCGTGCAGGCGATGAGTGCAATCGTGCTCGTGTTCGGCGCAGTATGGTTCGCGCAGGCGGGTGTGTCGGGCGTGCTGTCGAGCGCGGCTTCGCTCGACATCGTCAGTTACCTTCTGCTTTGTCTGGCGGGCGGCTGGACCATCTACAGCACGCTTGCGCGGCGCGACTGCTGCGCCGATCCGCGCGCGTTGAAACTCGTGCCTGCGCAACGCAACGAGGCATCGACGGACGAACCCGCGTATCTCGGCACGAAGCTGCAATTCCACGCGCGGCAACCCGTCGGCTCAACGCGATTCGTGCAAGCCAGGTTCCCCGCCGCATCGCAGATTCTCGCGACGGGTTTTGCATCGGGCGTGCGGCCATGCGTAGGATCGATCTTCGTGTTGATTGCGTCGGTCGCGGCGCACGCGCCGTGGGTGGGTATCGCAGCGACGTTCGCCATCGGTGCGGGCGTAGCTTTGACCGTCACGCTCTTCGGACTCGGCGCGATCGGCGCGAACCGCTTCGTCATGGCCCGCAGCCTGCGCGTTCGCGCACGGATCGAAACGACGCAGCGCGTGGCTGCCATCGCTGGCGCCGCCGCTATCGTGCTGTTCGGCGCCGTGCAGACGGCCCTTATTCTGACGGGCTATCTGCAACCTGCATTGACCTAGCGGCTGCAGGCGGCCGCGCTTTCCGGGTTCGCGAATTCCACGCGGTTGCGGCCACCGCGCTTGGCGCGATAGAGCGCAGCGTCGGCGAGGCCGTACGCGGTGTCGAAACCGCTCCCGACGGCATTCGCGCTGACGCCGAAGCTCGCCGTGATGCGGCGGTCCACGGGCGATGCAAACACGTGCCGGCCAATCGCTTCACGCATGTTTTCCGCCTCTTGCAGCGCATCCTCCACTTCGTAGCCGGGCAGCAGCACCGTAAATTCTTCGCCGCCAACCCGGCCGATCAAGCCGCGCTCACCCACGATTCCCCGCAGACACTCGACGATACCCATAATCACCGCATCGCCTGCCGGATGACCGAAATCGTCGTTGACGCGCTTGAACTCGTCGATGTCGAGAATGATCATCACTGCGCTATCGTGGCGCAGCGCCTTCGTGGCGCGTTCGATCACGGCGCTGCGATTGAGCACGCCCGTCAGCGCGTCGTGCGTCGCGCGGTGCGCCAGTTGCTGCGCGAGCGCCTGCATCTCGCGCTCGGCGCGGTCGCTGCGGCCAATCAAACGGCGCGTCTCGCGCATCAGGCGCTCGTAGTGCGTGATGAGTTCGCCGAGCGACTGGCGATAATCGTGCGCATCCGCATTGGCGGCCGCATGGATCGCGCGCGCCCTGTCGAGCGCGTCGTTCTCGCTCTGGAACAGATCCGGTGCGTCGCTTGCGGGCGCGTCCGGCGATGAGATCCGCGGCACCTTATTGTCCCTGGTGAGAGACCGGGCGATCGGTGAATTCGATCGCCTGGAAATCGGCCTTCAGTTCTTCGCCGAACTCGAAGATCGTTTCATCTTCTTCGTCGCGATACCAGTTCATCAGCACGCGGCTGCCCGACTGCGCGGCTTCGTCCAGTGCGTCGAATACGCTGAACAGCATCTTCGTGCTGGAGCTATTGAAGTAGGTCAGCACGACGTCGACGGTAATCACTGCGCCAACCGACTCTGAAAGATACTGGCGCAACTGTTCGATGATCGGCGCGTAGAACGCCGCTGCATTCTCAGGGTACGACTCGCCCCGCAGCAGCAGCGAGTGCTGATCGAAACGAAAGTCGACTTCCGGAGACGTCGCCGTTGCGGCAATGTAGAGATTGTCCATAGCTCGTGAGCCTTTTACTCAGATGATGGCCTTGAGGCAAAACAGCGTGGTTCCGGGTTCGTCGGCACGCGGATGAAATTCGAATTCGAGCGGCGCACTCGCATCGCGCGCCATCGTCAGGAAACCCAGACCTGCGCCCTTGCTGTCTTCGGGCGTGTCGGCCCGCAACGAGACCTTGTAGGCCTGCTTGATCTCTTCCACCGACATGCTGCGCAGCGGCTCCAGCTTGGTGCGCAGACCCTCGACATCTTCCGCTGCAATCGGGTTGACGCACATCATCAGGTGCCTCTCGCCTTCCGTGCTGATGCACACGGCGCCTTCGCGAATCGAGCCGCCGCCTTCGTTGTCGGGCTGAAGCGAATCCGATGAATAGTGAACGATGTTCTGCGACAGTTCGACAAACGACGAGAACAGTTTGCGGCGCGTCGGACCGCTCACGCCGGCAATTTCAAGTTGCAATTTGACGACCTCGCCCATCGCGGCAACGATGTTATGCGAGAAGTACCCCTTGTGATAGAAGAGGACATTACGCCGCTGCGCCAGATCGAAAAAGGCGCTGTCTTGATCGAGTAGTTGAGACATGCTTATTGGTCGGTAATGCGGGCACAAAACAGGGTGAGGTCATCGCGGCGCGGTTGTGCGCCTTGCCAGTCGGCCAGCGCGTGCCGCAATGTTTCGCAGATTGCCGAAGGCGACTGCGTGCGTTGCGCGAGAATCAGGTCCAGTGCGCGGCGTCGGCCGAACGCGATGTTTTTCGGGCCGCCAATCTGGTCGATCAGGCCGTCTGTGCAAATGAACAGCAGACTGCCGGGCGGCACCGTCAACGTGCGCAGCTTCCATTCGTAGTCGGCGAGGCTGTCCACATAGCCAACGCCCATGCGGTCGCCCGCGATCGTTTCGAACTGGTCTGAGTCCGGCGTCAGGATATGCAGCGAGATGCGTGCGCCCGCGAAATGCAGCTGGTTTTCGCGCGCGTCAAACCAGAAGAACGCAGCATCGAGACCGTCATCCGACTGCGATACTTCCGTCGCGCTATGCACCTGGCCAAGCAGGCTCTTCACGTTGCGGTTGACCGCCGCCAGCAGCGCCGCCGGATCGCGCGGCCCGATCTGCTCCAGCGCCTGCGATAGCGACGCCGACGCGAGCAGCGTCATGAACGCGCCGGGCACGCCGTGGCCCGTGCAATCGGCAGCCGCGCCGAACCAGCCATGCGGAAATGCGGCGAAATGATAGAAGTCGCCGCCGACCACATCGCGCGGTTCCCACACGAGTGCGGCATCGGGAAGCCTTGCGGCAAGCGTGTCGCGAGAAGCACGCAGCATCGCGCGCTGGATCACGCTCGCGTATTCGATGCTCTGCATGATCTGGCGGTTTCTTTCCGCCTGCATCTCGGCCACTGCGCCAAGCAACTGAAGCCCGCTGCCGAGCCCGACGAAACTGCCGTCGCGCGTAACGATAAAACCATCCACCAGCGCTTTCTCGCCGACTTCGACCGTCTTGAACGTCAGCGCTTCGATGCTCATGTCGGCATCGACGACGAGCGGCTCCTTGTCCATGAACGCGATGCAACTCTTCTTGTCGTAGAGCTCGCGATGAAAAGGCTTGCTCATCTGCGACAGGAAGATATCGCGATTGATCAGCCCGATTGGACGATTGCCCTCGATCACCGCGAGACTCGTCATGTCGCGACGCGAAGAGAAGATTTCCATCACGACCGAATTGGGGTCTTCCGCATCGACGGATGGAACCTGCTGGCACAGGTCGCCTGCAGAGCGCGGTTCTCCCTGTGCGGATGGACGGCGTAACCGTGAAAACGCGGGATGCATGGCGAAGCGGGCCGGTGTATGGAGAAACCCTGCACGCTAATGTTTCTCTGTGTACTTTATGTGACAGAGAATATTTTCTTTAGACAATTAGCGACGGAATTGCCCGAATTCTTTATGCAAATGGCGCTATGACAATTAGAAAAGAGCCACTCTTTTCCCGTAATCAACGCGATATGCACACCGGCAAACGTTTGCCATGAAAAGTGATGCAAAAGCGCGTCACGTCATGCTGTTGTGCGTATGAGCGCGAGAGAAAATGTAGCCAGCGACTGCCGACAAGATGCACTCGATCATTAAAGGAATGCCTTGGTCTATTCACCACATTTAATACAGGGCAAACGATTGCCGTGAACAAATTAGCCCGAATTACGTCAGTAAGAATACAAGAATCACGCTCCTGACGCCATATATGTCAGGAGCGCCATTTTCATTGCGGACTATCCGTCAATGAAGCCGCAAACCGTCGATCTCCACTGCCCGTTTTTCCCTGATCGACTGCTCCGCTGCGAGACCAATCACGACAGCCTTCAACCCATCTTCCACCGTGACCTTGACCGGCGCACCTTCAAGCACCGCTTGCTGGAAACCAAGATGCTCGAAATACGTCGATCCGTGATGCGCGCCGAGGCTCAGCAGCTTCTCATCAACTTCGACGGTTCGCCGCACGGGTCCTTTCGGATCACGCGGGCTGACAACGAGTTCAGCCTGACGCTCGCCGCGCCCCGGCCAATGCTTGCCGGCGCCCGGCACGTAGCACTCCACCTTGCCCTTGTCGCCTACCGCCGAGAACTCTTCCTGCCAGTACGCACCATCCGCGAACATGCAAAGATCGAGACTCGCGCGGCGCCCGCTTTTGAATTCGACAACCACATACGCGTTGTCGATCATGTCGGGCACCTTGCCGTCATAACTTTCGTCGCGATGATTGACATCGGCGGCACCCGAAGCGAACACGCGCACCGCCTCGTCGTCGACGATCAGACGCATCAGATCGAAGAAGTGGCAGCACTTCTCGACCAGCGTTCCGCCCGTGCGCGCAGCGAAGCGATTCCAGTTGCCGACCTTCGTGAGAAACGGATGGCGATGTTCGCGAATCGAGAACATTTTCAGTGCGCCAATCTGACCGTTATTGATCTCGTCGATCATGGCCGTGAGCGGCGGCATATAGCGGTATTCCATCCCCACCCAGAGCGGCGCACGGTAGCCCGATGCCGCTTCAGCCAGCTGCCGGCAATCCGCGATCGTCGTGCAGAGCGGCTTTTCGATCAGCGTCGGATACGCCGTCGGCGCGCTGAGAATGTCTTCGAGAACGGCGCGGTGTGTGTCGTTCGGCGTCGCGACTACGAGCACGTCGCATGCGTTGCTTTTCAGCAGATCGCGATGATCGGCGAATACCTGCACGTCGCGTCCCAGGGTCTTCGTCGCCGAGGCAATCGACTCCGCATGCGGATCCGCCAGCGCCGTGACAGTCGCGTTCGGCAGCAGCGCGATATTGCGAAGATGCTCCTGTCCCATCATGCCGGCGCCGATCACGCCGTATCTCAAAGGCTCTGTCATGGAATCTCCTTCAGTGGAAAGGCGTGTGCGAGTCCGCACACGCAGGGATGATCAGAACGAAGTGCGCAAGCCCACCGTGACTGCCCATGGGTCGAAGCCCGGCGTCACCGTTGCATAGGTGGAATTGAGCAGCGCGAAGCCCTGGGTCGAATGGCTGTTGTTCGAAATCATCGATGCATAGCCATAGAGCTGCGTGCGCTTCGACAGGAAGTACACGTAGCCCGCGTTGTACGCCATCGCGCGTGCGTCGGCGTTCTCGATGCGTCGCGCGACGCCCAGTTCGATATCGCCCGGGCCGGCCGGAATCTTCGCGTTGACGAGAAACGCCGATGCAAACCAGTTGGTCGCGTCAGTGCGTTTCGAGTAGATATAGTTCGCGCCGATGAAATTGCCGCTGTAACCATAGGTCGCGGCGACCACGTGCGTCAGTTGCGACGACGCCGTCAGCGTGCCCGTGTTCGCGTAATACTGGTAGCGGTTGAAGCCATAGCCGAGCATCATGCCGAAGCGCTGGTACATCACGTTCATGCCGATGTTGCGTCCGTCGGCGGTCTGGCCCGATGCGTTCTGCGCGCCGAACGAATAGCCGATTTCACTCGTCAGGCCATTGAAGTTCGGCGTGCGATAACGCACCGCATTCGGATAGAAGCCTCCCGTGCCCGACTTGCCGAGCGTCGTCGTATGTTCAAGCGACATGATCGCGGCGGGATTCGACAGACCGTAGGTCGCGACGTCCGATGCGAGAAACACCCAGTAGATGGGCAGATACATGAAGCCCGCGTCGACGCTGCCATACGTCGTGCTCGACAGCCCGACAGACGCGCCACGATTGAACATCGTCGAACCGCCGCCCACGCCCGTATAGGTGTTAAAGCCGGTTTCCAGCTGGAAGTTCGCGCGATACCCGCCGCCCAGGTCCTCGCTTCCTCTAAAACCAAAACGCGACGCCTGCAGATTGCCGCTCGCAGCCATCGCCGTTGCGCCGACGGTATCGTTGAACTTGCCGTACTGCACGGCCGAATCGACGATGCCGTACAGCGTGAGCGTCGATTGCGCCCATGCAGCAGAATGTCCCACTGCTGCCAAAGCCGCAGCCGCTACGCCGTTTCGCAGGCACGAGCGCGCCCACGCGCCCTTTTTCAGGCACTTTTTCGTGTGAAGCATCAGAAAGTCTCCAGATTCCTTTGGTTTTAGTGGTTCTTCTAGTGATGACGCGAGAGCGGCCGCCGCCCGTCTATCCGACGACCGACACCTGCGCGAGTCCGGCATCGACGATCAGGTTCTGGCCCGTGATCGCCGCCGCTTGCGGACTCGCGAGAAACAGCACCGAATCCGCGATATGCGCGGGTTCGACGCGGAACTTCAGACATTGCAGATCGATAAACTGCTGATCGGCGGCGGGGTCGCGCCACAGAGCAGTCTGTCGCGGCGTGACGACTGCGCCAGGCAGCACTGCGTTGACGCGAATGCCACCGTCGCCGAGTTCACGCGCCAGGGTGCGCGTGATGCCCGAGATCGCCGCCTTCGAAGCCGTATAGCCGATCAGGTTCGGGCGCCCGCGCAGCCAGGAAATCGAGCCGAGATTGATGATCGAGCCACCGCCCGCTGCACGCATGCCAGGTGCAACGCGTTGCGTCGCGAACACGTGATGCGTCAGATTGACGGCAAGCATCTCGTTCCACATCTCGACCGACAGATCATCGAGCGCGTGGCGCGTGTCGCGGCCTGCGTTGTTCACGAGCGTGCGGATCGGTCCGAGTGCATGCGCCGCATCGTCGAGTACCTGGCGATACGCGTCGATATCGCGCACGTCGCAGCGCGCGAACCAGGGCCGTACACGCCTGACCGACGACGCGTCGCCACCCGCCCCGCCAAGCCGCTCGCACAGCGCGTTGCCGGCCTCGTCGTCGAGATCGCAAAACGCAACTTGCGCGCCCTGCTCCCAGAACGCTTCGACCATCGCTTCGCCGATGCCCGATGCGCCGCCCGATACGAACGCGACTTGCCCAGCCAGCGCCGGATACAACGGACGGTTTGAATTCATGACTCGCTCCTGAGTGATTCTGTGTTCAGCGTTTGCATCGACATGGCGACGCTTGCTTCGAGTGCTTCGCCATGCGAGAGCACATGCATGGGTGGCTCGTTGCCGTTGAGCGCATTGTTCGCGTGACTGACAGGCTCGAATGCGAAAAATGGCTGGCCTGTGGGACGAAAAACAACTGCGCAGCGCAACGCATCGCTCGCTTCGATTGCGATCCGATGGTGCGGCGTGTCGATATGCGCGCTTCGGCTCCAGCCGGTGAAGCAGTTATCGACGACTGTTTCATCCAGTGCGCTGAATTGCGGTGGCTTCGTGCTCGCGCACGGCAGGTCGTTTGCGTCGCTGACCAGCATCGATGCGAACTCCGATTGCAAACGCGTTGCGCCTTCAGACGTATCGAGTGGAAAGAACGGATGCCAGCCCACGCCACAAGGCGCTGTGCGTGAATCGGTGTTGATGACGCGCATATGCAGCGTCAACTGATCGCCGTCGATTGCGACACGCTGCTGCGCTTCGAACGCGAACGGCCAGTTCTCATCCGGCGTGTGCGCCAGTCGCATATCGATAGCGTTCGCACTGCTTTCCCGCACGGACCACGCCCGCTGGAACCCGACGCCGTGAATCGCATGCGACATTCCAGCAAGATTCTTCGCCAACGTGTAGCGCGAATCGCCGAATCTGAACACGCCGAACGCGATGCGATTCGAAAACGGCACGAGCGGATAGCACGCCGTCTTGCGGACGTTGCGCGCTTCGAGTTCCGCGACGGGCGTCGGCCGCAATACGTCGCGGCCACGCCAGCGCGCATCGACGATCGCGCCGCCCAGCGACGGCGCAACGCGCACCTGCCACGCGTCGTTACCCAGCGAGAACAGTTCCGGTGCACTCGACATGATCAGTACGGCCCGCCCGCATTCGCGTTCGCCTTCACCTGATCGAGTTCGGCGATAAACGCATTGGCCTGGCGCATCATCATGCCCATGTCGGACGCAATGGCCACGTAGTCGTAGCCCATTTCGACGAACTCGCGCACCATCGCGGGCGTCGGTCCGACAATGCCAATCGGCATGCCGATCGCGTTCGCGCGTCGCGCGCAATCGGCGAGCGCGGCACGCACTTCCGGGTCAGCAAGATTGCCGATCTTGCCCATCGCCGCCGACAGATCGCCCGGCCCGACGAAGAGCGCATCGACCCCCGGCACGGCCGCAATCGCTTCGAGTTGCGCAACAGCTTCCGGCGTTTCGAGTTGCACGATGCAAGCAGTCGCTTCGTTGGCGCGCGTGCCGAATTCGCTCCATGTGCCATAACGGCTCGCGCGATGCATCGCCGCGAAACCGCGCGTTCCGAGCGGCGGGAACTTGGTCGATGCAACGGCTGCACGTGCTTCTTCCGGGCTTTGCACGTACGGGAACATCAACGTCGGCGCGCCCATATCCAACGCGCGCTTGGCAAGGGTTGCGTCATTGCGCGCAATACGCACGACAGGCGCCGCGCCGCCGCACTCGACGGCTTGCAGCATGTGCAGCACGTCCGTGAATTCGAGCGGTGCGTGTTCCATGTCGATCACCAGCCAGTCGAAACCGGCATGCCCGAATGCTTCCGCCGATGCCGCCGAGCCCGACATCAACCACGTGCCGAGCGGCTTCGCGCGCATCGTGCTGCCGTCCTTGTGTTTCAGTGCGTCGCGGAACGCATTGCGCGTCGGGTCCTGTTTGATCCTGTTGGCCATTGTGTTGTGTCCTGTGTTCAGAAAATCGACGGTTCGACGGGTTCTTCGAAGCCCGTCAGGAAGTCGAAGTCGCAGCCCTTGTCGGCTTGCGAAACCCGCTCGATGTAAAGACGGATGTAACCGCGCTTGCGCGGCGCCGGCGGCGCACGCCAGTCTTCGCGACGACGCGCGAGTTCTTCGTCGGACAGCACCACGTCGAGGCGTCCCGCTTCGACGTCGAGTTCGATCATGTCGCCCGTGCGGATCAGCGCAAGTGGGCCGCCCGCCGCTGCTTCGGGCGCAACGTGCAGCACGCAGGTGCCGTAGTGCGTGCCGCTCATGCGCGCATCGGAGATACGGACCATGTCGCGCACGCCTGCCGCAAGCAGCTTTTTCGGAATCGGCAGATTGCCCCACTCAGGCATGCCGGGCGCGCCGATCGGACCGCCGCCGCGCAGCACGAGCACCGTGTTGGCATCGACGTCGAGATCGGGCGCGTGAATCTTCGCGTTCATCTCGGCAATCGAATCGAACACCAGCGCGCGGCCGCGATGCTTCATCAGATGCGGGCTTGCTGCGCTCGGCTTGATGACCGCGCCGTCGGGCGCGAGATTGCCGCGCAGCACGCCCAACGCGCCGCGTTCGCTGACGGGATCGGTCAGCGGGCGGATCGCGTCTTCACCTTGCGGACGCTGGCCCGCTTCGAAACGCGCGATGTTCTCGCCGAGCGTTTCGCCCGTCACGGTCACGCAATCGAGCTTCAGATATTCCTTCACGCCGCTCAGCAATGCGGGCAGACCGCCTGCGTAATAGAAGTCTTCCATCAGGCGCTTGCCCGACGGAAATACGTCGGCGAGCACGGGAACGTTCTTGCCGACACGCGCGATATCGTCGAGCGTCAACGGCACGTTGCCGCGGCCTGCAATCGCGATCGTGTGAATCGCGGCGTTGGTCGAGCCGCCCAGCGCCATATACGTGACGATGCCGTTCTCCACCGACTTGCGATTGAAGAAGCGGCTCGGCTTCAGGTCTTCCCACACCATGCCGACGATGCGCTCGCCGCTGGTCGAACACATACGCGTGTGCGAAGCATCCATCGCGGGAATGCTCGTTGCGCCGGGCAGCGTGAAGCCCATCGCCTCGACAATCGACGTCATCGTGCTGGCGGTGCCCATCGTGTTGCAGGTGCCGGGCGCGCGCGTCATGCGCGCTTCGAGCGAAATCCATTCGGGCTGTTCGATGTTGCCCGCCACGTATTCGTCCCAGAACTTCTTGGTATGCGTGCCTGCGCCGACCGCCTGGCCGCGATGACGGTCGTTGAGCATCGGGCCTGCCGGCACGAAGATGCACGGCAGATCCGCGGACAGCGCGCCCATCAGCAGGCCGGGCGTGGTCTTGTCGCAACCGCCCATCAACACCGCGCCGTCGATGGGCAGCGAGCGCAGCAGTTCTTCCGTTTCCATCGCGAGGAAGTTGCGGTAGATCATGGTGGTCGGCTTGACCATCACTTCGCCAAGCGACATCGCGGGCAGTTCGAACGGCATGCCGCCGGCCTGCAGAATGCCGCGCTTCACGGCTTCCGCGCGCTCACGCAGATGCGCGTGACACGGCGACAGGTCGCTCCACGTATTGATGATGCCGATCACCGGCCGCGACATGAATTCTTCGCGGCGCAAACCCATTTGCTGCAAGCGCTGACGATGTGCGAACGAGCGCATGTCGTCGGGTGCAAGCCAGCGCTGGCTGCGCAGTTCGCTGAGTTGTTTGAGCTTTTGTTGCACGATATTCACGCCGTGATAGAACGAAGTTGAGGGAATGCCACGCTGACCTTGGTGCGTGCGTGCGCGCTCGCGCTCGTGACGGCGGGCGCGACGAGGCTCGCGCCGGCAATCGCCAGCAGCACGAAGACCACGCGCCGCACGGCCGTCGGCGACCAGTTGGGCGGATAACGGCGCGCGAGCCACGTCACCGTCAGCACGACGGGCAACGCTTCCGCGCTCAGCGCAAGCGATGCCGCGTCGAAGCGACCTTGCGCAAGCACGATGACGAGCCGCAGCACGGCATTGACAGCGAACAGCAGCACCAGCGTGTCGCGCACGACGACGCGATCGAGCGGCTGGCGATAGAGATGGAACACCATCGGCGGACCGGCGCTGGCAAACACGCCGCCCATCACGCCGGAGATGCAGCCATAGAATGCAAACGTACCGGGCGATGCAAGCTGCGCGCGCGGCTTCGATTGCACGACGAGCAACAGGCTGCACGCGAGAATCGCCAGCCCGAGCGCGAAGCGCACCGCGCCGATTGCGTTATCGGAAAGCCATGCGAGCAGACATGCGCCCAACGCGACACCGACCAGGCTGCTGCCATAGGAAGGCACCAGCAAACGACGCGGCAACGCGGGCACGCCGCGCACCAGCAATGCTGCGTTGGCAAGCACCATCACCGTGACCACGTTCGCTGCGACCGGCAGCGGCGCGAGATGAAACACCGCGACGAGGCCAAGCAATACGAGTCCGAAAGCGAAGCCCGTGAGGCTTTGCGTGAACGTCGCGGTCGCAACGCACACGGCGAACAGCAGATGGTGCAGGAACGGACTGAGGCTCACGCTGCGTCCTTCGCCAGTGCGAGCAGTTGCGCTTCGCGCGCCGCACCGGCACGCACGAAAACAGGCGGCTCGCCGAGCGGAGCAGCCACGTCGACGTGCTGACCGCCTTCGTGACGCTTGCCGCTCCACAGATGCGTCCACGCATCGCCTTGCGGCAGATACACACGCCATTGCTCTGCACCTGCCGCATGCACAGGCGCGACGAGCAGATCGCGGCCGTACAGGTAGTGATCCTGGATCGCGTAAGTGGCGCGATCGTGTTCGTAGTGCAGGAACAGCGGACGCTGCAACGGCAGACCGCGCGCCGCCGCTTCATCGACGAGACCTTGCACATAGGGCTTCAACGCGACGAACACACGCGTCATGCGCGCGAAGTGTGCGAGTACGTTGTCGTCCTGCCAGAACTGGAAGTTCTCGCCGGGACGATTGCCTTCGTGCGTGCGCATCATCGGCGTGAACGCCGCCATTTCGGCCCAGCGCTGGAACAGCTCCGGCGTGCGCGTGTTGCCGAACAGGCTCGTATAGCCGCCGATATCGCTATGGTGATACGCGTTGCCAAGCAGACCCGACGACAGCGCACCGCAGATCACCGTCTGCAAACCATCGTGACGCGTGAAATCGACGGATTGATCGCCTGCCCACAGCAACGGGCAATGTGCCTGTACGCCCGTGTAGCCTGCACGCATGAAGAACACAGCATCGCCGGTGCGGCCCGCGCGTTCGATGGCGCTTGCATTGACCTCTGCCCACAGCGTCGGCCACGCGTTGTGCATCAGCTTCGCGTCGATGCCGTTCGCGAGCGTGACATCCGTCGGCAGATATTCGCCGAAGTCCGCCATCCAGCCATCGAGACCTTTGTTCAGCATCTCATCGCGAATCACGCGCTCTTCGAACCAGCGCGATGCCGCCGGATTCGTGAAGTCCACCACGCCGCAATCGAACTCGCCGAAATCGACGAGATAGTCGCTGCCGTCTGCACGTGTCGCCAGATAGCCGGCTGCTTTCGCTTCGATGTACAGCGTGCCGTCATTGCACAGATACGGGTTCACGTAACCGAGAAAACGCACACCTTCCGCATTGAGTTGCCTGACCCATTCCGCGTGCTGCGGATAGCGCGTTTCATTCCAGCGCCAGTCCCAGAAGAGACGCTTGCCGAACGACGTCTGGCGAATGCCGACCCAGTCTTCGCACCACAATCCGCCGACCTTCAGGCCCGCTGTGCGGCTTTGCTCCATGATGGTCTGCGCATGTTCGCGGCCATTCTTCAGGCCGAGAATCGCGCCGTCCATCACCCATTCAGGCAACGCAGGCTGTCGACCGAAGCGTTGCGAAACGCGTTCGACGAGCGTGACGAAATCGTCGGCAAAGATGAACTCGAGTCGCTCAGGAACGGCCCAGAATTGCAGTTCGTGCCGCTCGGCATGACGGAAATCGAAGTCTGCATAAGCCGTAGTTTCAGCGTGCAGGCAGTACTTCTGCGACGATACGAAAGTCGGTTGCGGATAATTCGTGTTGTAGTAATCGCCGCCCGACTTGGACGTCGTATCGGCCTGCCACGTCAGATGCGTGCTCTTGTCGCGGCCCACGCCGGGCTCGGAGGTCCACAGCGGGAAGTTGCGGCCGCGCAGATCGAAGTACGACATCTGCTCGCCGCAGCCCCACACATGCTCGTCTTGCTGCGCGGGCACGCGCCACCACACGCGGTTGATCTCGCCGTTTGCTGCCGTGAGCGCCAGTTGCACACCGTGCGCCGTTTGACTGGCGACGATGGTCAACTCAGGCGCAGCTTGTGCATCGCGTGCCAGTTCCACACGCGCACTGCCATCTTCGAGCAACGTCAAACGCGCGTCACGCAGCGCCACGCGTTCTTCCACATAATCGCTGATGTCGAAATTGCCGCGATACATGTCGATCGTCTCGACGCCATGTCCCACGAACACAGCGGGTGCATCCGGCGCATGTTCGAAAAGCGTGCGGCCCGCGGCGCGCAATACGAGCTTGCCGCCCGCTTCTTTCTGCCAGTTCATCAGCTTTACCTTGCTATTGCGTTGGTTAATACGGTCGATCAGTGCCCGTTCGATTCGCTCGGCGACTGGTTCCACGCCAGCGCACGCTCGCCCGCCGATGCGCGCCGCCGGAACAGCGCGATCAATGCAACGGCCACACACCATGTCAGCGCGATCAGCACTTCGTATTGCGTCGTCACGCCGCCTTGCCGCGCGACACCGATCGGCGAGAACGTCAGATAGATGCTGACCAGCATGGCGATCAGAAACACACTCATCGTGCTGGCATGACGCCACGGCGTGAGATCGCCTGTCTGCCGCGATTGCGGCTCATACGCTTTCGCACGTTGATGCCACGTACCGAGCACAAGCATCAGCGCCACTTCGCACACGAACAGCACGCCCATGATGTGAATGAAGTTGATGCCGAGCTTCTTGTCGACCTGGAACACGAGAATGCCAAGCGTGTAGACGATCACATGCAGCAGCAACACCATCTTCGCGGGGAACGCGCCAATCTTCTTGCTGAAGAAGCCCACCAGCACCACAGCAATAATCGGAATGTTGTAGAAGCCGGTGAAGCGGCGCATCACGGTATAGATGCCATCCGGCGCGTACATCAGCAGCGGCGCGACGAGCAGCGACACCACAGCGATCACCACGCTCGCTGTCTTGCCGACGCGGATCAGCTTTTCATCGCTGACCTCCGGCTTCCACACGCGATAGAAGTCGAATGCGATCAGCGTTGCCGTGCTGTTGATCACCGCGTTGAAGTGACTCATCACCGTGCCGAACAGCACTGCGATAAAGAAGCCTTTGGCCCACCACGGCAGCACGTCGGTGACGAGCGTCGGGTATGCGAGATCCGGGCGGCCCAACGGATGCGATGCGTACAGATGAAACGCAACCACGCCCGGCAACATCATGATGAGCGGCACGAGCAACTTCATCAGGCCCGACAGCAACACGCCCTTTTGCCCTTCAGCAAGGCTCTTCGCTGCGAAGGTGCGCTGCACGATCGCCTGATTTGTACACCAGTAAAAGAGGTTCGCGAAGATCATCCCCGTGAACAGCGTGCCGAACGGAACGGAGTCGTGCGGGCCGCCGATTGCGGAGAGCTTCTCGGGCGCTTGCGTCGCAACGGTGTGCACGCCAGCGAAGAAGTCGCCATGACCGAGCGCGAACAGACCGAGCACGGGCACGAGCAGACCGGCAACCAGCAGACCGACGCCGTTGATCGTGTCCGACACGGCCACCGCGCGCAGTCCGCCGAAGATCGCATACAACGCGCCGATGATCCCCGACATCCACACGAGTATGGTGATCGTCGCCGGATAGGACGTGCCGAGCAGCGCCTGCACGCCGAACACCTGATTGAACGTGATCGCGCCGAGATACAGACCCGACGGATTCGCCACCAGCATGTAGCCGATCACGAAGAATGCGCTGACCACACGGCGCGTGGTCGAGTCGAAACGCTCTTCGAGGAACTGCGGCAAGGTCGAGAAGCCGCCGCGAAGGTAGCGCGGCAGAAAGAACATCGCGAGCGCGACGGTCGCAATCGCGGCGGTGCATTCCCACGCCATCGCCGAGAGGTTATGCGCGTAGGCATCGCCGTTCAGGCCGACCATCTGCTCGGCAGAAAGATTGGTCAGCATCATCGAGCCCGCAATGAACCAGCCCGTCAGCCCGCCGCTCGCCATGAAGTAACCGCGCGCGCCGTGATCCTTCGCGCGCCGCGTGAACAGGTACGACACGAAGCCGACCAGCGCGGTGAAAAAAGCAAAACTCAATATGGTGAAAATCATTGTCTCCTCGTCCCTTTGAGGTTGTCGTCGGACTTCGAGCGGGCGATCCGCTGGCAACCTGCGCCGCTATTTTCGCAGCGCTGCGATTTCTGCGCGAGCTTTGCAGCGTGTCGTAAGGCTCGCCGGAAGGCCAGCCGTTACGCCACTTGCATGCACAGGTACTTCATTTCCAGGTACTCGTCGATACCGTATTTTGAACCTTCGCGTCCGAGGCCCGACTGCTTGACGCCGCCGAACGGCGCTTCCGCGGTCGAGATCAGCCCCGTGTTGATGCCGACCATGCCAAACTCCAGTGCTTCCGCGACACGCCAGACGCGTGCCATGTCGCGCGTGTAGAAGTAGCTGGCGAGGCCGAACTCGGTGTCGTTGGCAAGCGCGATCACGTCGGCTTCGTCGGTGAAGCGCATCACGGGCGCGACCGGGCCGAAGATCTCTTCACGCGCGACGCGCATCGACGGCGTGACGTTGGTCAGCACGGTCGGCGCGTAGTGGCGGTTCGTACCGTCGCCGCCCAGCGCGAGCGGCTCGCCGCCGCAGAGAATCTTTGCGCCTTGTGCGCGGGCATCGTCGACGAGTTCGCTGACCTTGGACAACGCGCGAGCGTCGATCAGCGGACCGATCTGCGTCGACGGTTCGCGTCCGTCGCCGCAACGCAGCGCCTGCACGCGCGTCGCGAGTTTGTCGACGAAGGCTTCGTAAATGCCCGCCTGCACGTAGAAGCGGTTGGCGCACACACAGGTCTGGCCCGCGTTGCGGTACTTCGAAATCAGCGCGCCTTCGATAGCTGCGTCGAGATCGGCGTCGTCGAACACGATGAACGGCGCATTGCCGCCCAGTTCCAGCGACAGCTTCTGGATATGCCGCGCGCCCTGCTCCATCAGCCGTGCGCCGATGCCCGTCGAACCCGTGAACGACAGCTTGCGCACGATCGGGTTGCCCGTGAGTTCTTCAGCGATGGGCTGCGGATCGCCCGTCACGACATTGAGCACGCCCGCCGGAATGCCGGCGCGTTCGGCAAGCGCCGCGAGCGCGAGTGCCGAGAACGGTGTCTGGGACGCGGGCTTGAGCACCATCGTGCAGCCCGCTGCGAGCGCCGGTCCGGCCTTGCGCGTGATCATCGCGGCGGGGAAATTCCACGGCGTAATCGCGGCGCACACACCGACTGGCTGACGGATCGTGAGAAGGCGCCGGTCGTTAGACGGCGTCGCGATCACGTCGCCATCGACACGCCGCGCTTCTTCCGCGAACCATTCGATAAAGCTCGCAGCAAACGCGATCTCGCCTTTCGCTTCCGCGAGCGGCTTGCCTTGTTCCATCGTCATCAGCAGCGCGAGGTCGTCCTGATGGTCGAGCATCAGGTCGTGCCATTTGCGCAGCAGCGTGGCGCGTGCTTTTGCCGTCAGCGCGCGCCACGCGGGCAGCGCAGCTTGCGCCGCATCGATGGCTTCGCGCGTTTCGACAGCGGTCATCGACGGCACGCTGGCGATCAGCGCGCCGGTTGCGGGATCGGTGACGTCGAAGGTGCGGCCGTCGCGTGCCGCGCGCCATTCGCCGCCGATCAGGCAGTGCGTGCGTAACAGGGTGGAGTCTTTCAGATCAGGCATGTCGGGGTCCGTCGAATGTGAATCACACAGATGCGCGCCAGCGCGGCTCGGGCAGTCCCGGCACGTCCGTGCGCATCGCAAAGAGTCCGCCTGCTTGCGGCTCGCGTTCCAGTTCTTCGGCGCTGCGTCCCGCGCGCGCCGTCGTGATGTAGAGCGTGCGCAGATCGTCGCCGCCGAACGCGCACATGGTCGGGCAGCGCACCGGCACGGGATAAACCGAATCGACGCTGCCGTCCGGTGCAAAGCGGACCACGCGCCCTCCTTCGTAGAACGCGCTCCAGTAATAGCCTTCGGCGTCGACGGCTGCGCCGTCGGGGCGGCCGCGATCGGTCGCGGTCGGCTGGATGCGCGCCCACACTTCGGCTTCACCGGCGGCGCCTGTTGCGAGGTCGTACGCGCGGCGATAGATCGTGAAGTTCGGCGTGTCCGAGTGGTACAGCCAGCGGTTGTCCGGGCTGAAGGCCAGTCCATTCGACGTCAGCAGGCCAGCCGCCAGCGCGTCGAGCTTGCCGTCAGCAAACCGGTAGAGATGGGCGTTGCCGCCCGCCTTCGGTTCGTCGATGGTGCCCGCGAAGAAGCGGCCCGCCGCGTCGCAGCGTCCATCGTTGAAGCGGCTCGTGCGTACGTCTTCGGGGTTCGCGGCGAGTTGCCCCGTTGGGCGCGCCGCCTCGTCGAACATCCAGATGCCCGAGCGCAATCCCGCGACAAAACCGCCGCCCTCGCGCAGCGCAAAGCAGCCAATGTGCTCCGGCAGCGCAAACGTCCGGTCGATGCCCGTCGCGGGATCGAAGCGATGCAGCGCCGGCTCGAGAATGTCGACCCAATACAGCACGCGCTCGCGCTCGTCCCAGCGCGGGCATTCGCCGAGTTCGGCACGGGCGTCGAGGACGCAGCGGAGATCGGAAGAAGACATGTTTGCGTAAGCTGTTTAGGGCGCATCGCTAAAATCGCAGCGCTGCGAAATAATAGCGCTACGATTCTGGAGACCGATACCAGGGTTAGTGCGGAGACAATGACTCGTTGCGCTGCGTCAATTACAATATAAGCTCCGCGCCGAATGCGGCGCCCGCCCTTCCCACCGCTTGCAGCCCATGTCTCAGACAGCCAAGGCACCGCGCTCCCGGCGCAGCACCAACCGGGTCACGATGGACGACGTCGCCGCCCGCGCGCGCGTGTCCGCCAGTTCCGTTTCGCTGTTTTTGCGCAATCCCGAGGCGGTGTCGCCCCGTATCGCGCCGCGCATCAAGCAGGCCATCGACGTGCTCGGCTACGTGCCGAACCTGCTGGCGGGCAGTCTGGCCGCGGCGCGCACACGCGCGATCGGCGTGGTCGTGCCGTCGCTGGGTAACGCGTTCTTCTCGGCGACGGTCGCCGCGATGCAGAAGGAGTTCGACCGCCACGGATTTCAGTTGCTGCTCGGCGCGACCGAATATCAGCCCGGCCGCGAAGCGGATCTGGTGCGCACATTCCTGTCATGGTCGCCAACCGCGCTGGTCGTCACTGGCTGCCGTCACGACGATGAAACGCGCGCGTTGTTGCGTAGCGCACGCGCGCCCGTTGCGGAAATGTGGGAACTCGGCGAACAGCCGTTCGATCTGCAAGTCGGTTTTTCGCACTACGCGGCAGGCGAAGCCGTCGCGCGGCATATGCTGGATATCGGCGCCAGGCGCGTCGCGTTCATCGGCGCGCGGATGGCGAGCGACGTGCGCGCGCGGCAGCGCTGCGAAGGCTTTGGGCGCGAGATGCTGAAGGCGGGCATTGACGTGCACGTCGAGGATGTGGCGGGCGACGCATCGCCGCAAACGGGCGCCCACGCGCTCGCCGACATGCTCAAAGCGATGCCCGATCTGGACGCGATCGCCTGTTCCAATGACGTGATCGCGCTCGGCGTGCTGTTCGAAGCGCAACGGCGCGGCATCCCGATTCCGCAGCAACTGCGTGTGGCAGGATTCGGCGATCTGCCGTTCAGCGAAGAATGCGTACCGCCGCTCACCACCATTCAGCCGCGCGCAACCGAGATCGGCCTGCGCATCGCGCAGGAACTGATGGAGCGCACCGAACACGAACCCGAAGCGGAGATCGAACCGCGTATCGTCGATGTCGGCTTCGAGCTGGTCGTGCGCGCCAGCACCTCGACCACGTCAATCACGCCACCCACGCCCACCGTCAGGCAGGATCAGGACGCGTAATCGGAAGCCGTGAGCGGCGACGTCTGCACCGTCGGGCGCGCCTCGCGCGCAAACATCCGACGACATGCCGCGCGATTCTGCGCCGTGCCCGTTGCAAACGACACGGAATCGCACATCGGCGCCCGGCCGTCACGGTCGGCGGTATGACTGGCAGGCTGCAACGTGCCGGCGTTGGCGGCACCGCCAACCAGCAGCAAGCTCAACGCAAGTGGCTTGAAAATATCCATGGTCCTTCACGCCGGAAACCTTGTTGGGCAAGGCGCCGCACGTCCTCTCACTTCGACCTCTGAAGTCTAGCAGCAGCCCGTGCGCGCTTCACAGGAAGGGCGCTGCAAAACACTCTTGTAGAACACGGAAGGATGGCAGTCCGCAGTGCCTCCTGCGGACTTTGCTTCGGGATTCCCCGAATTGCGTTAAAATGTACGAACTAGTTAGTCCTATGTGAATTTGCGCCGCCGTAACAGGTCCGTTCCCGGCGCATCTGTCCACATCGCGCTCGTCGCGCCCAGCCCGTTGCCCGGCGCGCACCCGAGCCAACCCGTCACGGTGGAAGCCATCGCGCGTCGACTTCGCGGCCGGCTGCCCGCGCTTGCGCGGCCCGGCGACGGTTGGCACGCGCCCACTTTTGCGTACCTTTGAAGACAAGCAATGTCCAAGCAACCTCAAACCAAGCCAGTATCGACGGCAGCCCGCGTTGTCCTGGCGCTCGCGGGCGTACTGGGCCTGCTGCTCGGCCTGTACTTTGCGATCGGCGGCACCATGCTCGTCGCGCGCGGCGGCACCTGGTATTACCTGTTGATGGGTCTCGCCGTCTGCGCGGCGGGCGTCCAGCTCGCGCGACGCAAACCCGCCGCGTGCGTGATCTTCGCGTTCGTGATCGTCGCGACCGTGTTGTGGGCCGTGTGGGAAAGCGGCTTCGATTTCTGGCCGCTGCAGGCGCGCATCTTCATGTTCACGATGATCGGCATGGTGCTCGCACCCGTTTATCCCGCGCTGCGCCGCTTCCAGGGCAAGAGCCCCGCGAAGGGTGCCGCGTGGACGGCGGGCCTCGTGCTGCTCGCGTGCAACGCATCGTTTGTGTATGGCATGTTCGTGCCGCACGGCATATTCGGCAGCGAGTCGAATGCACCGATTGCTGCAAATGCGAACAGCAATGGCGGTGACTGGTCCGCATACGGACACTCGGCGGGCGGCGACCGTTTCGCGGGCTACACGCAGATCGATCGCAACAATGTGAAGAACCTGCAGGTCGCGTGGACGTACCACACGGGCGACACGCCCGTCAGCCCCGGCGGTGGCGGCGCGGAAGACCAGGAAACGCCGCTGCAGATCGGCGATACGCTGTTCCTGTGCTCGCCGCACAACACGGTGATCGCACTCGACGCCGCGAGCGGTCACGAAAAGTGGCGTCACGAATTCCCGACCAAAACCACTGTCTGGGTGCGCTGCCGCGGCCTCGCGTATTTCGACGCGACGAAGCCCGTGCAGCAGCCGAGCGTGGCCGGTTCGACGCCTGTGACGCCGGTTGCATTGGCGGATGAACATGCAGCATGCCGTCGCCGCATCTACATGAACACGATCGACGCGAAGCTCGTCGCGCTCGACGCCGACAACGGCAAGCTGTGCGCCGACTTCGGCAACGACGGCATCATCGATCTCAAGGCAGGCCTCGGCAACGCAGCGAGCCCGCTGTACGAACTGACCTCGCCGCCGACGGTCGCAGGCACGACCGTGGTCGTCGGCGGCCGCGTCGCGGACAACGTGTCGCTCGACATGCCCGGCGGCGTGATTCGCGGCTTCGACGTGATGACGGGCGCAATGAAATGGGCGTTCGATCCAGGCAATCCGCAGGACAAGCAGGCGCCCGCGCCTGGCAAGACCTTCACGCGCTCGACGCCGAACGTATGGGCGCCGATGTCGTATGACGCGACTTCGAACACCGTGTACATGCCCGTGGGCAGCGCGGCAATCGATCTGTGGGGCGTGAAGCGCACGAAGCTCGACGAATCGTACGGCGCGTCGATTCTCGCGCTCGACGCAACGACGGGTATCGAAAAGTGGCACTTCCAGACTGTCCACCACGATCTGTGGGACTACGACGTGCCGATGCAGCCGACGCTCGTCGATTTCCCTGTCGATGGCAAGACGGTGCCGGCGCTGATCGTCGGCACGAAGATGGGCCAGCTGTTCGTGCTCGACCGCCTGACGGGCAAGCCGCTGACGAAGGTGATCGAGCAGCCGGTCAAGTCCGCGACGATTCCGAACGAGCCGTACGCGAAGACGCAGCCGCTGTCGGTCGGCATGCCGCAGATCGGCGCGGAAGTGCTGAAAGGCGCCGACATGTGGGGCATGACGCCCGTCGATCAGATGATGTGCCGCATCGTCTTCCACGGCATGCGTTACGACGGCCTGTTCACCGCGCCGGATACGGACACCTCGCTCAGCTTCCCCGGCTCGCTCGGCGGCATGAACTGGGGCGGCCTGTCGTACGATCCGAACGCGGGCATGATCTACGTGAACGACATGCGCCTCGGCCTGTGGGTGCATCTCGTCAAGGAAGAGCGTAAAGAAGGCACGTCGAACGGCAACGAAGCAGTGAATGCAGGCATGGGCGCAGTGCCGCTCGGCGGCACGCCGTATTCGGTGACGAAGGACCGCTTCTTTTCGCCGCTCGGCATTCCGTGCCAGAAGCCGCCGTTCGGCAGCCTGACGGCAATCGATCTGAAAACGCGCAGCATCGCGTGGCAAGTGCCGCTTGGCACGGTGAAAGACACGCGTCTGTGGGGCGTGCAGATGCATATGCCCACGCCGATCGGCATGCCGACTATCGGCGGCTCGATGAGCACGGGCGGTGGCCTCGTGTTCTTCGCCGCGACGCAGGACTACTACCTGCGCGCGTTCGACAGCTCGACGGGACGTGAAGTGTGGAAAGCGCGTCTTCCTGTTGGCAGCCAGGGCACACCGATGAGCTATGTGGTGAACGGCAAGCAGTACATCGTGATCTCGGCGGGTGGCGCGCGTCAGTCGCCTGATCGTGGCGATTACGTGATCGCTTACGCGCTGCCGCAGTAACACACACGCATTACGAGCCCGACGCGCGCACGATCCTGCGCGCGTCGGGCGCTCGTCTTTCTCGCCAGCTTCACGGCGCTCTTTTTTTCTCTCATGAAACCTTCGCTACTCGCGCGGCGCACGTCGATTGCGCTCGCGGCGTTTGCCGCTTGCGCCTCGAGCGCGCACGCGCAGTCCTCTGTCACGCTATACGGCACGCTCGATACCAGCATCGAAATCACCAACCCTGGCGGCGGTTACGTCGCGCGGATGGATTCGGGCGCCTATCGCGGCTCGCGCGTCGGGCTGCGCGGTTCCGAAGATATCGGCAACGGCGTCCAGATTCTGTTCGACCTGGAAAATGGCTTCAGCTCAGGCAACGGCTCGCTGGCTGTCGCGAATACGATCTTCAACCGGCAGGCGTGGATCGGCGCGTCGACACCGTATGGCACGGTGCGAATCGGGCGTCAGTATTCGCCGATCTACATTCCGTTCAAGGGACAACTCGATGCCTTCGGCGCAGGCACGATCGCATCGGGCCTCAACAACCTGTCGAAGATCACGCCGTACGCGAGCAACGCGATCACGTATCTGTCGCCCGAATATCACGGCTTCTCGACGACGGTGATGGCGATGCTGCGCGATCCCGCCGACGACGACGGCAACGGCCTCGCCGGTCACATCGAAACCTTCGCGTGGCGTAGCGGCGGATTTCGCGTTTCCTACGCGCATCAGCAGACACACGGCGACGGCGCGTTGCGGGCGAACCTTGGCGGCGTCTCGTACGCGTACGGACCGGTCACGGGCTTCGTCTCGTTCTTCAATGGCGATGGCGGCACGCCGCGTTATCACAACGATGGCGTCTCGGTTTCCGCGCGTTATGCCGTCAACGCGCGCTTTCGCGCGTCGCTCGGCTACGCGTATCTGCGCGACCGTTCTGGCGGCGATAACAACGCGGACCAGTTCAGCGCGGCCTGCGAATACGATCTGTCCAAACGCGTGCTGCTGTACGCGGCCGCAGGCTGGTTGAGAAATCGCGGCGAGGGAGAGTTCACGCTCAAGGGCGTGAACGTGACGGGCCTCACACCGTCGTGGCCGGGCGCGGCGGTGCGAGGCGTGCAGTTAGGGATGATCGACCGGTTCTAGGTGAACCGTCGGCGCCTGATCACGCAGCGTCATCCCATTGCGGGGCAAACGCCGGATTCACGAGGCGTTCGTTCTTCGGCAATGCGGCAATCGTCGCGCGGTCTTCATCGTCGAGACGCACATCGAGCGATGCGAGGT
This sequence comes from Burkholderia sp. Ac-20365, assembly GCF_017104715.1. Taxonomy (GTDB): domain Bacteria; phylum Pseudomonadota; class Gammaproteobacteria; order Burkholderiales; family Burkholderiaceae; genus Paraburkholderia. Next base: position 186,661 of record NZ_JAAGPI010000013.1, on the reverse strand, counting down.
TCGACGTCTGATTCGCCGCGCCAGCCGCCTTCGGCACGGCCGCAACGTTCTTCTGTTCGAGCAGCCATGCCAGTGCGATCTGCGTGGGCAGCACGTTGTGCTTGCGTGCAATCTCGACGATCGCCGGGATCTCCGACACGCGATTGCGCGCGAGCGGGCTATACGCCGTCAGCGCCATGTCATGTCGTCGCGCAAATTCGAGCAGATTCGTCTGACCGAGCGTCACGTGATATTCGACCTGAAGTGCTGCAAGCGGCGCGCCGATCGTTTCGACGGCCTCTTTCAGGAGCGGCAGCGGAAAGTTCGCCACGCCGACCGCGCGCGCCAGCCCGCGCTCCTTCAACCCGACGAGCGCATCGAGCGTGCTGCGCAGGTTCATGTCCGTCGTCGGCCAGTGAAGCAGAAACAGGTCCACGTAGTCGCTGCGCAGATCGCGCAACGAGCGTTCGCATGACGCGCGCAGCGCCTGCGGTTCGAGCTGGTCCCACCAGACTTTGCTGGTCACATGGATCTGCTCGCGCGGCACGGTCGTCGCAGACAACGCGGCGCCGACGGCATCTTCGTTCTGATAGCCGGCGGCCGTGTCGATATGCCGATAGCCGAGTTCAAGTGCCTGCACGACGGCGCGCGTGCAGTCTTCGCCGACCATCGGCCAGGTACCGAGACCGAGCTTCGGCATGTCGAGGCCGTGCCGGTTGACGATGTGTTCCAAGCGTTGTTTCTCCATCGTTGATATGAGTGCGCGGCGCGTCACGCCGCGTGCGTATCGAAACCGAAAAGCCGCCGCGGCGTGTCCCACTGGATCTGACGACGCGTGGCCGCGTCGGGCACGATCTGTTCGAACAGGTTCAGCAGCGGGCCATAGTCGAGACGTTCGGGCGCGCGCAGAAACGGCCAGTCGGAACCCCACAAGCAGTGTTGCGGACCGAAGGCATCGAGCAATGCCTGCACGTACGGCCACACGTCCTCATACGGATGCGCATGCTTCGAATACTTTTGCCAGCCCGACAGCTTGACACTCGCGCGACGGGTATCCGCCAGCCGCAGCACTGCCTGAAAACCTGCCTGGCCGATGCCCGCTTCGACATCGGGCCGGCCGCAATGGTCGATCAGCAATTGCGCGCCCTGCTGCGCGAGCCACGGTCCCAGCGCAGCCATCTGATCGCCGCACACCTGCACCTGCGCGAACATCCCGAGATCCGCCAGCATGGCAAACAGCGCGCCAGCATCGCGCACGAGCTCGATGCCTTCCATCGCCGGATTGAAAGCGACGCCGACGACACCTGCGTTTTTCAGCGCCACAAGCTCGCTTCGGCTGATATCGTTGTCGACCACCGCAATGCCGCGGAAGCGGTCTTTGTAAGTATCGAGCGCGTTGAGCAGGCAGCGGTTGTCGGTGCGATAACCGCTCGTCGGGCCGACGAGCAGCGCATGGCGCACGCCATACGTGTCCATCACGCGCACGAACTGCGCGGCCGTGCCGATCTCCTGCTGCGCAGGCCGATAGGCCGTGTCCTCGCGATACGGAAAGCGCGCGGGATCGAAAATATGACAGTGGCAGTCGATCTTGTCTTCGTCGAATACGCTCATCTCAGGTTCCATCTGCGGGCCAGCGTGTCAGCATCGCACATTCGTGGCACGGGAATACTAATGCGCGGCCGTGCCGCTGTCGTATGCCGTCTTTAGGCTACCCTATAACCTTTTGTTAATCACCGCCCGAATACGGAACAACCATGCGTTTCAAGCTGCGACAGATGGAAGTATTTCGAGCCGTCATGCTGACTGGCTCGATCAATGCAGCGGCAAAGATGCTGTACGTCTCGCAGCCGGCCGTCAGCAAGCTCGTCGCGCACACGGAGACCACGCTCGGGCTGCGGCTCTTCGAGCGCGCCAAAGGCCGGCTCGTCCCGACAGCCGAAGCGCATGCGCTGTATCGCGAGGTCGAGCAGGTGTATCAGTCGGCGTTGCGTGTCGACGAATTCGCACGTGCGCTCGCGCTCGGACCCGCGAGCCTGCTGCGCGTCGCGTGCAGCCCATCGCTCGCGCCTGCCGTGGTCGCGCCCGCTATCGTGGAGCTTAAGCGCCAGTTGCCCGCATTGAACGTCGACTGGCATACGACGCTGATGGCCGGCATGCCGCTGGAAGTATTGAGCAAGACAGTCGACGTCGCGATCACGTCGTTGCCCATCGAACACGAACATCTCGAAGCCGTGCCGTTCATGCGCGGCCGCATGGTCTGCGCGTTGCCGCCGAACCATGCGCTCGCAGCGTGCAAACGCATCGCGCTAGCGGACCTCGCGCACGAGCCGATGATCCTGTTTCGCCGCGATATCCCGTTCGGCACGATCATCGTTGCCGCGTGCCAGCAGGCGGATGTCGAGCTGACCTCGGTGGTCGATGTCACGCGCGCCGACCAGGCGCTTGCGCTCGTGCGCGGCGGACTCGGGCTTGCGATCGTCGACGAGTTCGCGGCCAGCGAAGCCGACTGCATCGTGCGGCCGCTCGTCGAAGACCTGGAGATGACGGCCACCTTCGTCTACTCGAAGTTCTCGCCGCCGTCGCGCAGCGCAACGGTGCTGATGGAGGCCGTGTGCCAACGCGCGGTTCAACTGGGCAGACGGATCAGCTGATCCGCGCATTCATTCGCCGAATGGTGTCGTCAGTTCCGTCTCGTTCGTATCGACCACGAACACGGCCAGCAGCTTTGCCGGCTTCGTCTTGCTCGCATTTGCGCTGACGCGATGACGGTCGCCGGGCAGCTCGGAGAAATTCTGCCCCGCCTTGTAGACCGTCACGGGCCCGTCGTTGACCTGGCTGCGAATTGCGCCTTCGAGCACGGTCGCATAGATGAACGCCGACTTCGCATGCGTATGCCCGGCCGAATAGCCGCCCGGACCATACTCGACGAGCACGCCCTTGACGCTCTTGCCCGGCACGTTCGGCAATTCATGCTGATAGACCAGCGTCACTTTGGCGCTCTTTTCCTTTGGCGTCTGCGCGAGCGCGGTGCCGAACGGCAAGCTGGCGACGAGCAGCGAACAGAGGATGCGTTTCATGTCCCACCTGTTGTTGTTAGTTCGATGCATGAGAAATCACGCCTTGTTCTGCGGACGGCGCAACCATTCGTCGAAGCCGGTCGTGCCGACGCGCGCGTCACCAAGCGGCACGAGCGACAGTTCTTCGACGATGCCGCCGAAATAGCGCGCTTCAGGGTCGCGCACGACTTCGCGCGGGTCGCCGACCGCCTTCAGATAGCGGGCGATGATCTCGTTGAACGGCGCGCGATCGGGCCCGGCAATATCGATGATGCCGTTGCGCGGCGCAGCGAGCGCGACATCGGCGACGATCGCGGCGACATCATCGGCGGCGATGGGCTGGAACATGCCCGGCGACATGTGCACCGTGTTGCCTTGCATCGACGAATCGGCAATGCCGCCGAGAAACTCCATGAACTGGGTCGAACGGATGACCGTGTACGGAATGCCGGAGGCCGCGACCAGCTTTTCCTGCGCGACCTTCGCGCGAAAGTAGCCATTCTCGGGCGTGCGGTCGGTGCCGACGATCGATAGCGCGACATGGTGCTGGACGCCCGCTTCCGCCTCAGCCGTACGAAGATTGCGGCCAGAGGTTTCGAAGAACTCCAGCACCGCCTTGTCTTCGAACGATGGCGAATTGGACAGGTCGATTACCACCTGCGCGCCCGCGAGGCCCTCTTTGAGCCCTTCGCCCGTGATGGTGTTGACACCCGTTCTGGGCGACGCGGCGACGACATCGTGACCCGCCTGACGCAGGATAGCCGCCGTCTTCGAGCCGATCAGACCCGTGCCGCCGATGATAACGATCTTCATGATTCACCCTCCATGCAAATGCACCTGCTGATTCAGTGGCCCGAATTCGGCGCGCAGCGCGGCAGATAGTTGCAGCTGGACGACTGCACCCAGCCCGCGCGTGTCGAACCGCCCATTGCCGTGCTGCTGCCGGACACGCCGCCATACTCGGTGGTGGTGGACGTCGTCGCGGCCGGTTGTGCATTCTGCTGCGTCGTCGTGTTCTGGGCGTGCGCGACGCCTGCCAAAGAGAGCGCGGTGGCGAACGCCGCGCACAGGATGATTCGTGTCTTCATGATTTGACTCCTTCAAAACGACATCACGTTTCGGAACGGGCAGCCGCGCTGGCTTCGTCGAAGACGATGCCGCGGCATGCGTTGCCTGACGGGCACTGCTGACGGTTCCGTACGCAGCCGGAGCGCGCCGGATGCACGGCTGCGCGCCTGGCTTGCTGCCTGGTTTCGATAGAAAAGGGGACGCGGCATCACCGCGGTTGGCGTTCGAGGTGGCAGATGCACCTGAAGAATCGTCAGAGGGCCGGTAAGCCCCGCGCGCGTAAAGAAAACGCACCATAAAAACATAGACGTTCTTCAGGAAAATGGAACATCAATTTGAAAGGCGGTCGTCAGTTTTTGCGTGCGTAGACAATGCGCCAATCGAATCCCGGTTCCCTGCCCTTTTGCGCCGTCAGTCGATCGGATCCGCGGCCACGGGCTGATGCATGCCAATCGCCATACGATTCCACGCATTGATCGCCGCAATTACCCATGTCAACTCGACAATCTCAGCGTCGCTAAAGTGCGCGCGCAAGGCCTGAAATTCGACTTCACGCTCCGTATGACTATCCGCGAGGCGAGTCATGGTTTCGGCCCATGCGAGCGCGGCCTGCTCTCTGGCGCTGAAGAACTCCGTCTCGCGCCATGCGGACAGCACGTTCAGACGCTGCCACGCTTCGCCGCTCCTGCGCAGTTCGCGCACGTGCATGTCGAGGCAAAATGCGCAGCCGTTGATCTGCGACACGCGCGTCTGCACGATTTCGATCAGCTTGCCGCCAAGCGGCGATTCGACCAGCGACTGGCTGACGGCGTACATCGATTTGTATTGCGCGGGTGCGAGGGCGGTCCACGGCAAACGGGGTGAATTCATGATGTGTTCCTGTATGAAATGAGTTAAGCGATCGAAGAAAGTGTGTGTCCGGGCGACTCATGACGCAGCCACTGCGCCGCTTTCTGTTCGACGAGAGCAAGTGGCTCGTCTGTTCTCGCGAGGCCGGCCGCATGCATGAACGTGACGTCCTTGAGTCCGATCACGCCCAGCACCGCCGACAGATAAGGCCGGAAGAAATCGGGCTGATAGGCCGGCTCGCGAAACATCGCGCCGCCCGCCGTCACCGCCACGAAAGTCGGCCGGTCGCGCAGCAAGCCGACCTTGCCTTGCGCGGTCGCGGTGAACGTCACATCCAGACGCACCACGTGGTCGATCCAGTTCTTGAGGACGGCGGGCACCGTGAAGTTGTGCACGGGCGTCGAGATCCAGAGCATGTCGGCTTCGTTCAGTTCGCGGATCAGTTCGTCCGATAGCGCGAGCGCATCGCCATATCGCTCTCTGGCCACGTCGGCGGGCAGCACCAGCGACTCCGCATACGCTTCCGAGATGGCGGGCAGCGGCTGTGCGCCAAGTTCGCGCCGCGTGATCTCGATGTCTCGCCCAAGGCGCTCGGCCATGGCGGGCAGCAGATGACGGGTGAAGTGCCGGCTCGTCGAACTGTCGCGCCGCGGGCTGCAATCGAGCAGCAGCAATTTGAGGCTGTTCATGCCAGGTCCATGCTGAAGTGAAGACCGCGTGCCAGCAGACCGCAGCGGAAATAGAAGCGTTGCGCGAGCGCATTGGCAAGCGCCGTATCGAGCACGAGGCGCTGGCAGCCATCGGCACGGCCCAGTGCGCCGATCTCGGCGAGCAGGCGCTCACCGTGGCCTTTACCGCGCCCTGCTTCATCCGTGATCAGGTCGTCGACGTAGACGAAGCGGTCGTGAATCAGGTTGTCGATACGCCGATAGCCGGCCAGCGCGACGGGCTTGCCGTTCTCCCACACGCCGAGCAGCCGGTATCCCTGCGCGCGTTGCACCGCGACGCGGGCGACGAACTCCTCGACCGATTTCAAATGGGGACGCAGTTGCTGCATGACGGCGAAACAGGCCTTTAAATCGGCGTCCGTTTCGGCGTGTCGGAGGATGGGCGTGTCAGTCATGATGTTGATGGCGAGGGGTTGGTGTAGGCTTCAGTGTCGTCGTTCCATGTCCCAGCCGACAGGGACATTTTTTGAGCTTTAGACCAGGCCATGACCCAGCCAACGGCCCGCGCGGCGCCTGCCGCTACGCCTATCCACGAGCAGATCTACGTGCGGTTTCGCGCGATGATCGAACAGGGGCAACTGAGTCCCGGCCAGAAGGTATCGTCGCTGCGTGCGCTCGCGACCGAGCTGGGTGTGGCGCGCGGCACGGTGCAGGTCGCGTACGACCGCCTGCTTGGCGAGGGATACCTCGTTGCGCGCGGCCCGGCGGGGACATTCGTTTCGGAGCACACCGCTCCCGCCCGGCCCGCGCGCCCGAAGAAAGCCGCTGCTGCGATCCGCGTGCTGCCGGCGCAGATTGCGCCCGAAGACATCATCGATGCGGAAGGCGGCGGTCCCTCGCTGCTTCAGATGGGCTTGCCAGCACTCGACGAATTTCCGAGGAAGCTCTGGGCGCGGCTGATGGCGCGGCAGGTACGCAGAGCGGGATCGCTGACCAAGCCACCGCCGGCTGGCTATATGCCCTTGCGCGAGGCACTGGCCGCGTATCTGCACCGCTCGCGCGGTATCGACGCGGACGCAGGCCAGATCTTTATCTCACCTGCTTACACCGCGAGCCTGGCGCTCATCGTCGATGCACTTGGGCTCGCGCGTGAGAACGCCTGGATCGAGCAGCCCGGTTATCCGCCCACCGCGCTCACGCTCAAGCGACTGGGCCTGCAGGTCCGCGACGTGCCCGTGGACGAGCATGGCATCGACGTCGCATCTGGACGCGCGCATTTCGCTGCTGCGCGCCTCGCCGTCGTGACGCCATCGCATCAAAGTCCGACTGGCGTCGCGCTGCCGCTGCAGCGGCGCGTCGAGTTGCTCGACTGGGCGAACGGGCACGACGCGTGGATTGTTGAAGACGACTACGACGGCGAGTACCGGTATCGCGGTCATCCTCTGCCGGCTTTGAAAAGCATGGATTCATATGGGCGTGTGATTTATTGCGGCACGTTGAGCAAGGTGTTGTTTCCTGGGTTGCGGCTTTCGTATGTGGTCGTCGCACCTGGCCTTGTCCCGCAATTCGAACTTGCTTGCAGGCGCACTGTGCATGGTGGATGTCCGGAACTGATGCAGGCTGTGGTGGCTGATTTCATCGGCGAAGGTCATTTCTCGCGGCATATCAAGCGAATGCGGACGCTCTATGCGCGACGGCGCGCGCTGTTGGCCGATGCGCTGGCGGCCTATGCAGAAGATGGATTCGTTGTTCATCTTCAGGACGGTGGTATGCATCTTCTCGTCGACGTGCGTGATGATCTCGACGATGTCGAGTTGGCCAGCCGCGCGCGTAAGGCTGGGTTTGCTGTGCATGCACTGACGACATGGCGGAATGGGGCGCCTGGGCGGCGTGGGATTTTGATGGGGTTTACTAATGTGCGGGATCGTAGCGAGGCTGAAAGGCTTGTTGCCCGGTTGGTTAGTGCGTTTGGAGTTCGTGTGAAGTAGTGTTGCCCCCTTTGGCGGGGCGGCATTTGGTTTGGTTTTTGGTTTGGTCTGGTTTGTTTTGTCTTGCGACGCTTGGGTGGTTTGCTTGTGTTTTCGCTGACATCCGCGTTTTGTTTTGCCTGCTTCAAGCGTCGCCCCTGTGCGGGGCGGCACCTACTTTTCTTTGCCGCGGCAAAGAAAAGTAGGCAAAAGAAAGCCGCTGAACACCGCCAATCCTTGTGCCCGCCTGAGGGCCCCCAACGGGTCCTCCGCTTCAAACGGCAACCTGCTTTTCACTGCCCGTTGCCAACGCTCTTATTGAGCGCCTCACCCGCTTCACACTCCTGCGTCGCCACAAGCGCGATCAGATCGCCCACGTTCTATAGCGGCAAACTGTGTGTCGGCTTTCGCGCCGTACGCGCTTCACTCCGGACTGAAAAACACGATCGGTGTCGTAAGAGCGCAGAGGTGTGAAGCACTACGACCTACACACAGTTTGCCACCTGGGCGGCCGTAACCATTCGCTGTCGCTGGCTGTGCTACGGGCGAGTGAAGCGGGTGAGGCGTCGATTCGAGGCGTTGGCAACGGGCAGTGAAAGGCAGAACGCCGTGTGAAGTGGAGGAACTGTTGGGGGCCCTCAGGCGGAGGTCAAGAGCTGGCGGTGTTAGCCCGCTTTCTTTGCTTACTTTCTTTGCGGCGGCAAAGAAAGTAAGTGCCGCCCCGCACAGGGGCAACGCTTGAAGCACCGATACGAAACCGCGGATGCCAGCGAAAGCAAAAGCAAAGCAAAAAAAACCAAACAAAACCAAACCAACGTCACAAGACAACACCGATTGATGCCCCCGATGCAACATCATGCTCCCCTCCAGGAGCCTTCTACACGCAAGCGCATCTCTCTACGATTCAACCTACACAGAAATCACAAACCACGAATCAAGCAACAAAATTCGCACTGAAAAGAATGACGCAGCCACAAACATCACTCGACAAGCACTCCGAACAAGAGACTCAGATTCTCTATTCGACCACAGTCACCGTGAAGGGTGGCAACGCGGGCCACAGGCGCGCATCAGGAATCGCGAGCTCGGAAGACGGGCAACTGGCAGTTGAATTGCGATTACCCAAGGCACTCGGCGCCCCCGGAGACGGCACCAACCCCGAGCAATTATTCGTCGCGGGTTATGCAGCCTGTTTTCATGGCGCTCCCAGTCTGCTGGCAGCACGCTCGGACGCGCCGTGGCTGAAGAACTGGTTCGCAAGACCGCGCGCTTTCGTCCTTACACAAAGATGGCAAGGCAAGGCATCGTGAATGTCGTCGCACTCGTCGTGTCCGGCGAAGCGGGCGAGTCGTGACGCGGTCCGACTCATCGGAAAGAGATTGGAAATGAACAGAATCGATCCATGGCTCCAGATTGTCAGCGGGTTGCACGGGCGCAGCCGCTTCACAGCACAACAGTCACTCGCACCGAGCGAACGCTGCAGTCCAATGACAGTTGCAATGGCCAACGCTTCATCGATCCGTCGCATCGAATGGCAGACCACCTGCACGATTCTGGTTTCATGGAGCGATTCGACGCTCGGCCATTTCGAAGATCAGACCTGGCGTGCCGGTTTTGCACGCACGTCCGGCGTTTGTGGACTCACAGGCGAACCCGTGCGTCGCGGCGACCCTGTGTTCCGGCCACTTCAACGCGCTGGCGTGCTGCCGCGCAACGCGTTCGACATGATTCTCGCGAACACACTGCAAGCGACGCACAACTAAATCGCAAGTGAGCTTACGCGTGGTGTCCAAGGCATCCGCGTCCGCGTTGCGCGACGCGCTTGCCAACGGACACTCTCCGCAGAGAGTTTTACTGCAGCGTATAGCCGTGATCGACGATCAGATCCTGTCCATAAACGCCGCGCGAAGCAGGCGAAAGCAGAAACATGATCGCATCGGCGATTGCAGCAGGTTCAAGAAAGCGCCCAGGAAGCAGGCGTTGATTCACGCGGCCCGCGACGCTGGAGAGTTGATCCTGCGGCAAGCCCAGACTCGACCAGATGGCAGTTGCCGTCGGTCCGGGCGACACGATGTTGATCCGGATATCGTCGGCTGCCAGTTCTACCGCGAGCGTTCTTGCTTGTGCCTTGAGCGCTGTCTTCGACGCGATATAGGCAGCGAGCCCCGGAAACGTGACCTGTGACAGAAATGTCCCGATGAAGACCACCGATGCAGGCTTCGCCATCTGTTCCCGCATCACAGACAACGTATTCAGTGCACCGGCGCCGTTGACGGCCCATTGACGCTCGAACGCGGCCACATCCAGACCCTGCGCTAACTGGGCTATTCCCGCATTGGGCACCAGAAAATCAACGCGGCCCAATTGACGCGCGCGTTCGCCCAGAGCGGCGAGATCACTGCTTTGCGTGACATCGCCTTTTACCCACTCGAGTTGTTCTCCATACTGGCTCTGCAATGAGTCCAGTTCGCCCATTGTCCGGCTCATCGCCAGTACACGCGCACCGCTCGCCAGCAGACGATCGACCGTTGCAAGGCCAATTCCGGAACTCGCGCCCGTCACCACCGCGAGCCGATTCTCAAATCCCTCAAACATGCTGATTCCTTTTCATTCGTTAAATATATTTTTCTTGTCGTTGGCCTACGACGCAGGCCATCACGACCCGCTCTCTCTATCAAGGATCAGGCCAGGTCGTGAATGCCTTGTTTTCAACGAAGTGAGAACATGCCGTGTCGAATCGACCCGATGCGATCCGACTGCATCGGTAGTCGGATCGCACTCATTCAGGCATGCGGTAATACCGTGCGATGTAGCGCGCCTGCGCGATCACCTTGCCGTGCATCTGATACGCGACCAGCGCCGGGCTCGACGCCGCTTTGACGTCGATGCCCTGCACGCTTAGCGCCGACACAGTCACGATGTACCGGTGCGCCGAGCCTTGCGGCGGGCACGGCCCGCCGTATTTCGAATCGCCGAAATCCGTCAACGTTTCCATTGCGCCCGCGGGCAGCAATTTCGCATTTCCCGAAGCGCCCTTTTCCAGCGACGATGCCCACGCCGGAATGTTGACCACTTCCCAATGCGTCCAGCCGAGCCCGCCCGTCGGTGCGTCGGGATCGTGAATGGTCACGACGATGCTTTTCGCCGCGGGCGGCACGTTGGTCCACGAGATATGCGGCGAGACGTTGTCGCCGTGGCAACCGAATCCGCCGTACACCTGTTCGTTCACGAACCGGCCACGATCCAGCCCATCGACAGTGACCGTGAACGGCGCGGCCAACGCGATGGGCGGCATCAGCGCCATCAACATGCACAGGCAGATCGCTGCCAGCAAAGAAGCGTTGGCTCTCATGGTGAACTCCATCGGGAGGAATATGCGTGAATGCATGCCGCCCGCGCCGTTTGCGGCTGCGGGCGGCACTGAAGGCTTAGCCGAAGCTGGCTTCAGGATTACCCGCTGCCAGTGCTTCAGCGCGATTCGGCGCCGGCGGATAGATCCACTTTGTGTTGATCATCTGCTTGCGCGCTTTGCCTTCGGCGTGCGTGAGCTTGATCTGCCGGTCCCAGCCTTCCGAGTAGATCGCACCCCACTCGCCCAGATCGACGCACGTCGCGTAGAACGGCTGACGGTACTTGAGCGTCGGCACGCCGATCAGATCCGCCGCCACGTTATGACCGCCGAATTGGCCCATTACGATTGCGTGCTGGCACGACATCAACGCGTAGCGGCCGTCGTCGTCTGTGAGTGCGCGTGCGACGTCGCCCGCCACGAATACATGCGGCGCCTCTGGCACGCGCAGATCGGGCGCCACTGCGACGCGCCCGAGCGGGTCGAGATTCGACGACACCTGCGCCGCCAGCGGGCTCGCGCGCATGCCGCCGGCCCAGATCACCGTGCTCGCCTCAATATGCTGCCCCGACGCCGTGCGTACGCCATCCGGGCCCACGGACACCACGCCCGATCCGAGCACAGCCTCAACGCCTAGCGATTTGAACGCATCGGCGATATACGGACGCGGGTTCGCTCCGAGGTCGGGTCCAATCTCAGCCTTCGAGCCGATCACGACAACGCGCATCTGCGCGTCCGCGCCAAACTTCTCGCGCAGCCGCTTCGGCAGTTCCGTTGCGACTTCGATACCCGTGAAGCCGCAGCCGACGATAGCGACGGTATTGCGCGCAGGTGTTGCGGGCAGCGTCGCGAGCCTGGCGAGGTGCTTGTCGAGTTCCACCGCGTCTTCGATACAGTCCACCGACAACGCATGCTCCAGACCCGGAACGGGCGGCCTGCTGAGCTTGCTGCCGCTCGTCAGCAACAGGCGGTCATACGCGAGCGAGCGCTTTGCTCCATTGGCCGACACGACGCTCACCGTCTTGTTCTGAACGGAAATACCATCGACGCTGCCTTCGACGTACTTCACGTCGATTGCGTCAAGCAAAGGCAGCAGCGGCGCGGCCATCTGCTGCGGTTCGGCTTCGTACATGCGCGGACGAATCTGCAGTTCAGGCTTCGGCGAAATCAGCGTGATCTCAACATCGCTGCTTCTGACACCTGCGCGGTCGAGCACACGCGCTGCGCCTAACGCGCCCCACACACCGGCAAAACCGGCACCTACGATCAGTATCTTCTGCGACATGATGTTGCCTTCCGTTAGAGAGTTGCGAAGTCGACGACAGGCGCGGGGACGTCGGGCGAAAGCGTGCGCGACTGCGCCAGCCCGACGTTGGAAACATGGCCTGTGCGACCATCGTCGAAACCGATTGTAGGTAGGGATATCCAGTGCCAGAAGCACCGCGCGCGAGTTCACCGTGTTGCCTGCACGACAACAATCACGGTGAGACGCAGAAGGATTTGAGCGGGATGTAGCGGGTAAAACGACGCCGCGAAGACTAGCGCGCGAACTCCGTCGTCTTCACTGCTTCAGCCAGATAATCGACGAAAGAAGCGATGCGCGCCGATATCGCCGTGTTGCGATAGTAGACGGCATTGATCGGCTGACGCACGTCCTGTGTCTGTCGCGCAAAGAGCTGAATCAGACGGCCTTCGCGACGGTCGCGGCCTGTCATGAAGTCGGACAGGCAGACAATGCCCGCGCTTTCCAGCGCCAGTTGGCGCAGCGTCTCGCCGCTCGACGACGCAATGCTGGGTTCGATCCGGTACGGCTCGTTGTCAGGTCCGACGAGTGGCCACACATTCAGCGATTCGGGTTGCGTGAAGCCGAGCAGCGAATGTTTCGAAAGTTCATCGACGCGTTTCGGATGACCGTGTGCCTTCAGATACTCCGGCGTCGCGAGCACGCGAATGCGGCTGCTGCCAACGGGACGACTGTGCAGCGTCGAGTCCTTCAGCCTGCCGATGCGGATCGCAACGTCGGTGCGTCGCTCCAGCAGATCGATGATGCCTTCGTTGCTGTTCAGTTCCAGTTCGACTTGCGGATAGCGCTCGCGATAACCCGCAACGAGCGGCACGATCACATGCAGCATGAACGGCGTAGCCGCATCGATGCGCAAGCGTCCCGATGGCCTCTCGCGCCGCGCGGCAAGCTGTTCTTCTGCATTCTCCACGGCACCGATGATTTCGCGCGCGTTCTGCAGGAAGGCCTTGCCTTCTTCCGTCAGTTCGAGCCGCCGCGTGGTCCGGCGCAGCAGCGTGGTTTGCAGCTTTTCTTCGAGCCGTCCCAGCGTGCGGCTCGCACCGGAAACCGTTTGCTCCAGTTGCTCGGCGGCGGCCGTGATCGAACCCGTATCGACGACGGTTGCGAAGGTCTGCAGTTCATCGAGTGTGACTTTCATACTTGATCTGAAATCAAAAGTGTTTCCTTTATAGACCAGTTTTTCTGCAAAAGTAAAGACGGCACACTGCGTCCATCCTTTTGAAGCTCTCCGGTAGACGACCATGCCACTTGCTCTTTTTGCGCTGACACTCAGCGCTTTTGCGATCGGGACGACCGAGTTCGTTATCGTCGGACTCATTCCCACCATCGCCGCCGACCTCGGCGTCAATCTTCCTTCAGCGGGCCTGCTCGTCAGCCTGTATGCGCTGAGCGTCGCGATCGGCGCACCGCTGCTGACTGCGCTGACGGGACGCGTGCCGCGCAAGACCTTGCTGGTCGCGCTGATGGCGCTCTTTACGATCGGCAATCTGGTCGCGTGGCGCGCGCCTTCGTATGAGTCGCTCGTCATCGCGCGGATTCTGACCGGCCTTGCGCATGGCGTGTTCTTCTCCGTCGGTTCGATCATCGCGACGACGCTGGTGCCGAAAGAGAAATCCGCGAGCGCCATCGCGACGATGTTCAGCGGCATGACCGTGGCGTTCGTCGCGGGCATTCCGCTCGGCACGTTCATCGGCCAGCATTTCGGCTGGCGCGCGACGTTCCTCGTGGTCGCGCTGTTCGGTCTCATCGCGATGCTCGGCGCGCTGTTCTTCATGCCGAACAATCTGCCGCATAAACGCCCTGCCGCGCTGCTCGAACAGGCTCGCGTGATCGCGCATCCGCGCCTGTTGCTGGTGTACGCAATGACGGCTGTCGGTTATGGCGGCTCGCTGATCGCCTTCACGTTCATGGCGCCGATTCTCGAACAGATCAGCGGATTCACGCCGTCGCAGGTCAGCATGGTGCTCGTCGCGTATGGCGTGTCGGTCGCATTCGGCAACGTCTGGGGCGGCAAGCTCGCCGATGCGCAAGGCCCCGTCAAGGCATTGAAGCGCATTTTCCTGCTGCTCGCCGCCGTGCTGCTGGTGTTCACGTTCACGTCGCACAACGCGTGGCTCGCCGTTCTGACGATGCTCGCGTGGGGCGCCGTCGCGTTCGGCAACGTGCCGGGGTTGCAGGTCTACGTCGTCAAGCAGGCGCAGCAGTTCGCGCCGCAAGCCACGGATGTCGCATCGGGTTTCAACATCGCCGCATTCAATCTCGGCGTGGCGGGCGGTTCGTCGCTGGGCGGCGTGATCGTCGCGCATCTGGGGCTGGGCCACACGCCCTGGATCGCGGCTGCCGTGACCCTGCTCGCCTTCGCGCTGACGGCATTGAGCGGCCGCCTCGACCGCCGCGCGGGACTGCCCGAGCGCCCGGCGGAAGCCGTTGCCGTGACCCATTGAAGTGCGCATCGAACCTGAACGGAACCACTCATGACCGACTCACTCGACAAACTCACGCAAGGCGGCTTCAGCATCGGCGTCGAACTGCCGCTCGACAACGACTGGTCGCCCGCTGCGCAACGTGACCACGGACACGCGCCGCGTCGTCCCGGCGTCCCCGACATGAGCCGTCACGCAGAACTTGCGCGGCTCGTCGACACACTGGGTTTCCGTGCGCTATGGGTACGCGACGTGCCGCTCTACGATCCCGCATTCGGCGATGCCGCGCAGGTCTTCGAAGCGTTCTCGTACCTTGGCTATCTCGCGGGCATCACGCGCGACGTATTGCTCGGCACCGCAGCCGTCGTGTTGCCGTTGCGCGAGCCGCTGCTCACGTTGAAATCGGCGGCAACGATCCAGCAGTTGAGCGGCGATCGTCTGCTGCTAGGTGTCGCAAGCGGTGACCGCCCGGTTGAATATCCGCTCTTTGGCCGCGACTTCGCAACGCGCGGCGCGCAGTTCCGCGAGCAGATCGCGATGCTGCGCACGGGCGCACGCGAGCACTTGCCGCCCGGCATCGAAGTGCTGCCGCATATGCAACGCCGCTTGCCGCTGCTGGTAGCGGGTCTCGCGCAGCAGCAGCCCGAATGGCTTGGCGCGCAGATGGACGGCTGTCTCGCCTATCCCGGCACGCCCGGTGACCATCTGCGCCGCTCCGCCGCCTGGCGCGCGGTGGCGGGCAACAAGCCGTACATCAGCTTTATCCATCTCGATCTCGCCGACGATCCTCACGAGCCGCTCACGCGCCATCGCTTTGGCGTGCGTACGGGACGTCTCGCACTGATCGACGAACTTGCCGCGATGCACGCAGCGGGCGTGCATCACATCGCGCTGCATTTCAGGCGCAACCGTCGGCCGCTCGACGAAACGTTGCATGAGATTGCGCAAGACGTGCTGCCGCGTTTCCATGCAGCCGAACAGAACGTGCCGTCTTCATTCGCTTTGGAAGCGGTAAGCAATATTTGATTAAAAATCAAGATTCTTTCCTGTTTCTAACGGTTTTTCGATCGAATCGGGCGGAGCAGAATAAGCCTTGTTCATCGCTATACGAATTCATCCATTCTGGGGAGCATCATCATGAGTCACATTCCAGCATTCGGTCTTGGCACGTTTCGCCTGCAAGGTCAGGTCGTAATCGATTCGGTACGTAATGGTCTCGAACTTGGTTATCGCACCATCGACACCGCGCAGATTTACGGCAATGAAGCCGAAGTCGGCGCAGCGATCGCCGCATCGGGCGTCGCGCGCGACGAGCTGTTCCTGACGACAAAAATCTGGGTCGACAACTATTCGCGCAGCAAGCTCGTTGCGAGCCTGAAAGACAGCCTGACGAAGCTGCGCACCGACCGCGTCGACCTGACGCTGATCCACTGGCCCGCACCCAACAATGGCGTGCCGCTCGAAGAATTCATGAGCGCGCTTGCCGATGCAAAAGCGCAAGGCCTCACGCGCCAGATCGGCGTTTCGAACTTCAACATCGAACTGACGAAGCAGGCGATTGCTGCGGTCGGCAAGGACAACATCGCGACCAATCAGATCGAACTGAGCCCGTATCTGCAGAACCGCAAGCTGGTCGAGTTCCTCGCAGAACAAGGCATTCATGTCACGTCGTACATGACGCTCGCTTACGGCAAGGTGTTGAACGATCCCGTTATCGGCGAGATCGCCAGACGCCACGACGCGACGCCGGCGCAAGTCGCGCTCGCATGGGCACTGCAACTCGGTTATTCGGTGATTCCGTCGTCGACGAAACGCGAAAACCTCGCGAGCAACCTGCTCGCGCAACAGCTCAAGCTGACCGCCGACGACATGGCGCAGATCGCCACGCTCGAACGCAACGGCCGCGAAGTCAGTCCCGAAGGCCTTGCACCCGTCTGGGACTAAGCACACACCACGCTCTTACGCTTGATGCGCGCGGCCTGATTGCCGCGCACATCGCAAGGAATCGCAAGGAATCGCATCATGAAGAACGACCCGCTTTTCGAATCACTCACGCTTGGCTCGCTCACGCTGCCCAACCGCATCGTGATGCCGCCGATGACGCGCTCGCGCGCGAGCCAGCCCGGCGATGAAGCCAACGATCTGATGGCCGCCTATTACGCGCAGCGCGCGAGTGCCGGTCTGATCGTCAGCGAAGGCACGTATATTTCGCCCCTCGCGAAGGGCTACGCATGGACGCCTGGCATTCACACGCAGGCGCAGATCGACGGCTGGCGCAAGGTCACGACGGCTGTCCACCAGGCAGGCGGCCGCATCTTCGCGCAGCTCTGGCATGTCGGCAGATTGAGTCACACGAGCCTGCTTGGCGGCGAACAGCCGGTGTCGTCATCGGCGATTCAGGCGCAAGGCGTCAATGTGTTTATCGCCGGTGCTGACGGCAGCAATGTGCCGGGTTTCGTGGAGGCCTCGGCGCCCCGCGCGCTGAGCAAGGCGGAGATCGCCGAGGTCGTTGCACAGTATCGCGATGCGGCACGCAATGCGATGCTCGCGGGCTTCGATGGTGTCGAACTGCACGCGGCCAATGGTTATCTCGTCAATCAGTTCATCGACTCCGGAGCGAACAACCGCACCGACGAATACGGCGGCTCGCTGGAAAATCGTCTGCGCTTTCTGAACGAGGTCACGCATGCGCTGATCGAAGGCACGGGCGACGCGCAACGCGTCGGTATCCGGCTCGCGCCGCTGACGACGCTGAACGGCTGCGTCGATGCCGACCCCGAAACGACCTATATCGGCGCCGCGACGATGCTAGGCGAGATCGGCGTCGCGTACATCCATATCGCGGAAGCCGATTGGGACGACGCGCCGCATATGCCCGTCGAATTCAAGCAACGCATCCGGCAAGCGTTTCCGGGCGTGCTGATTTACGCGGGCAAATACACGGCGGAGCGCGCGCGCGAGGCAATCGCGGCAGGCTGGGCCGATCTCGTCGCGTTCGGCCGACCATTCGTGGCGAACCCCGACCTTCCGCAACGCCTGCGCTCCAATGTTGAACTCGCGACGCATCATCGCGAGACGCTATTTGGCGGCGGTGCTCAAGGGCTGACCGATTACCCGGCCCTCACAGGCACGAACGGCTGACGGGAAACCGTCGTGCGAATCGACAACGAGCACGCGCGGACGCCGCGCGTTTAATGCTTAAGGGAAAGGACATGGCGAGCGTTAGCGTATCCATCGACATTGCAGCATCTGCGGAAGAAGTGTGGTCGCTGGTCGGCGACTTCGACGGGTTGCCGGTGTGGCTCGAACTCATCCGCTCGTCGCGGCTGTCGGACGACGGCCGGGTTCGCCATCTGGCGGCGGCCAACGGCTCGATCATCGTCGAAAGGCTGCTCGATCATAGCGATAGCAACCTGCAGTACCTTTATACGATCATCGAAGGACCGGACGCGGTGACGGACTACACCGCATCGATGTCGGTGCGCGGCATCGACGCGCGCAGCACGACGGTGACGTGGGCGAGCCGGTTCGAGCCGAACGATCCGCACGAAGCGGAATCGCTTGTCGCGAACTACAGGAGTCTGTACCTCGCTGGTCTCACTCGGCTCAAGGTGATTCTGGAAGGGCGCGGCCGACAAGATGCTTAAGGATGGCGGCCACCGAAGTTCGGCATCGTTCCATTCGCGCGTGCACGCTTGAGTTCAGCAACAACTTCAGCACGCGTCTTCGGACGTCCGTTCGAAACAGTGACCGGGTGGTTACGCTGTGCGATGTTTCCAGGCTCACGCGAGTCGACGTGATGCCTTCCTGTCGATGTGAGTGGCCTGTGTGCGACCGTTCGTTCGTGGTTGTGCGATCCGCTTGCATTGGAAATTCTTGCGCTGCCGGTCGTCTCGACGGTTGCCGTTGCCATCGCGCGGTCTGCTCGGTCTGCTTTCAGTTCGCGTGCGCGTAGTTCCTGCTGCAGCGCCAATGCCTGCGGCAGATCTTTATGCACGGCGAGTACTTCGTCGAGCAGCACTTTCGCGGCGGTCAGATCGTTGCGTTGCAAGTTGTCGCTGATTGCCTGCAGGACGTAGGCGATATCCGCATCGGAGGTATCGTCGAGCGCTGCAACTGGCGGCACATCGCTAGCGGGTGGCGCATTTTGCGTGTAGTCCGTCATCGACATGTCGTCGTGATGGAACGGCCAGATGTCGATCGACTCGATGTGCAGCACGACGGCCGCAAGCGCCAGCCCGACCATGACAATGCAGCCCGCAAGCGCTCTTTTGTCGAAACGACCGTTCACCGTTCCCTCCTTTACACGACTAAAAGGCGCACAACGGAGATGCCGATTGAGAGAAGTACTTTCAGGAAAGGCGATGCGACTCGGTGGTGAATCGCTAGAAGCGAATGGGGAGCAAGAGAGATGCCCGGTTCAATGCTACGCTACGAACCCGATCCAGACGTTCCCACATGATGAACCGCCACCTGAACATAAGACTCGCTGTCGACTCCGACGCTGGACAGTTGGCTGCTGTGGATCAACTTGCGGCGTGCGAGCCGCGGAGAAAAGAGTTAATCGAACAATCGATCGCGGACGGACAGTGCTGGGTGGCCACACGTGCCGACGACCCAATGACCGTGCTTGGCTTTGGGATACTAAACCGCTCGTTCTTTCATCAGCACTTTGTTCAGTTACTTATTGTCCACGAAAATCAGCGACGACTTGGCATTGCAACGACTATTCTTCTCGCGCTTGAAACTCAATGTCGCGGAAGCAAGCTCTTTACATCTACCAACGCGTCGAACGCACCGATGCGCGCTCTTCTGGCGCGCGCAGGCTACAAACCCAGCGGATGGATCGATAATCTTGACGCGGACGATCCAGAACTTATATTCCTGAAGTTCATTCCTGGTTGAAATGTTCAACCTCGAATCGTCGCCAGGAAGCGCGACGCACGCTGCGTCTGTCGTTTTCCACCGGTTTCTGGACGCATGAGCGACGGCCCATCCGGGTGCATGTCAGCACACTCTACCTGATCGATTTTGCTTCGCGTGTTCGACGCGAAGGCATTCCACAGTCCTCTGGCGCCCATTACGCGATCGGCATTGCTTTGATCGGACGCTGCATCTGACGGGTTGGCCATGCAATCAGGAGTGAGTCAATTGAGCCATTCGCAAGCGCGCATTGCACGCCGCCGTTCTTCGAGCCCGACACTCACGCTCGATGACATCACGATCGTCGATCAAAGCCTTCTCAAACGTGCGGTCGGCGCCATGGCGCTCGGCAACGCAATGGAATGGTTCGACTTCGGCGTGTACAGCTATATCGCTGTGACGCTCGGCAAAGTCTTCTTCCCGTCGAGCAGCCCGTCCGCGCAGCTGATCGCGACGTTCGGCACGTTCGCAGCAGCCTTCCTCGTGCGCCCGATCGGCGGCATGGTGTTCGGCCCGCTCGGCGACCGCATCGGCCGACAACGCGTACTCGCCATGACGATGATCATGATGGCCATCGGCACGTTCGCTATCGGCCTGATTCCGAGCTATGGCTCGATCGGCATTCTCGCTCCGGCGTTGCTGCTGGTTGCGCGTCTGGTGCAAGGTTTCTCGACGGGTGGCGAATACGGTGGCGCAGCGACTTTCATCGCCGAGTTTGCCACCGACCGTCGACGCGGTTTCGCGGGCAGTTTCCTCGAATTCGGCACGCTGGTGGGTTATATCCTCGGTGCCGGAACGGTGGCGGTGCTGACGGCATCGCTGTCGCAGGAAGCGCTGCTGTCGTGGGGCTGGCGCGTGCCGTTCTTCATCGCGGGTCCGTTGGGTCTGGTGGGTCTTTACATCCGGATGAAGCTCGAAGAAACGCCCGCGTTCAAGAAGGAAGCGGAAGCACGTGAAGCCGACGAGAAGTCGCGTCCGAAGCAGAGCTTCATGGAACTGCTCGCGCAGCAGTGGAAACCGCTGCTGCAGTGTGTCGGCCTCGTGCTGATCTTCAACGTGACCGACTATATGGCGCTGTCGTATCTGCCGAGCTATCTGTCGGCGACGCTGCACTTCAACGAATCGCACGGTCTGTTCCTCGTGCTGGCCGTGATGGTGCTGATGATGCCGATGACGATCTATGCGGGTCACCTGTCGGACAAGATCGGCCGCAAGCCTGTGATGCTGTTGGGCTGCGTGGGTCTGTTCGTGCTGTCGATTCCTGCGCTGCTGCTGATCCGTACGGGCGCCGTGCTGCCCGTATTCGGTGGGCTGCTGATTCTCGGTGCGCTGCTGTCGACGTTCACGGGTGTGATGCCCTCGTCGCTGCCTGCTCTCTTCCCGACGAAGATCCGTTATGGCGCGCTGGCGATTGGCTTCAATGTGTCGGTATCGCTGTTTGGTGGGACGACGCCGCTCGTTGCCGCATGGCTGGTAGAAACCACCGGCGACGCGATGATGCCCGCGTATTACCTGATGGGTGCATCGATCATCGGCATCGTGTCGGTGCTCGCACTGCGCGAGACATCATGCAAGCCGCTGCCCGGCTCGGGTCCGTGCGTGGCGACGCATGCGGAAGCGATGAGCCTGATTCGCGCAACGCAGCGGGGACGCCGCGAGAAGCAACACATGGCGATCGTTCGGGAACGCGTGTAGCGTCTGACGGCAGCGCGGTCAGCGCCCCGCAAGCATCCGACCGCCGAGCCCAACCAGAAGCACGCCCGCCGTGGTGTCGATCACGGCTGTGCGCCGGAGCTTCCGCCTGACGAACCATGCTCCATCCCGTCAATAGTTGTTTGAAAGTCCGGCGTTCATCATAACCGGCATCGATCGAACACCGCCGCGAGATGTCACGCTGTCAAGACTGCATCGTGAACACCGTCCGCGCGCGTCCCGCATCGTTCAGCCAATGCAAGGCCAGTTCTTCCAAAGGCACCGCGAGCGTCGCGATCTCGAGGCCTGCGGGCACAGCCGCGTGCAGCACCTCGCTGACCGCATGCATCAGCCGCTCTAACGGCACACTGCCGATCCCACTACCCATCAAGCTGATCGCCGATGCACGCAGCACCGCGCCAGGCAGTTCAAGCGTCGCGCCGCCAATCGAGCCGATCTGCACGAAGCGCATCGGGTATCCATCAGGCAGTGAGCGCGCTGCACACGTCAGCAATGTTTGCGCGCCCGGTCCCCACAGATAGTCGAGCACGACATCGACGCCTGCGCGGAAATACGGCTCGAACGCGCGCTGCAGCGCCGCTTCGTCCTGAGCGAGCGAAACGACATGATCGGCGCCAAGCACCTTCAACGCGTCGAGCGTCTGTTGATGACGCCCCGTCGCGATCACGCACGCCGCGCCGAGATGCTTCGCGATCTGCACCGCGAGCCGCCCTGATGCGCCCGTCGCGCCGTTGATCAAAACCGTTTCGCCCGAGACGAACTTCGCGCGCTCGGTGAGCGCGGCCCATGACGACATGCCCGGAATCGCCATCGCTGCAGCCTTGACAGGATCGAGCGTTTCGGGAATGGCGAGGCATCGCGCCTGCGGCACGAGCGCTCGCTGCGCGAGACCGCCCGACGGCTCCTTAGGCCCGAAAAAGTACACGCGCGTGCCGTCTTCGCGGCGTCCCACGCCATCGACGCCCGCGACAAACGGAAACCGTCCCGTCGATGAATAATGCGAGCCCGACGCCTTCGCACGTGTGACGTGGCTCAATGCGGAAGCTTCGACGTCGATGAGTACATGGCCCGCTTCAGCCACGGGCGCGTCGAACTCGGCATACACAGGCACCTGGCCCGCTTGCGTAACAACGGCCGCTTTCATGACTGCTCCTCGATCCACACACGCAATTCGCGATTGCGAATTTCCAGCACGTCGAACAAGCCGGTCGCGCGCAGCGCGGGCAACGCATCGACGATATCCGCGGCGGCCTGCGCGCGGGCTGTCTCGCTCGCTTGCGCATCGCTCCATGTCAGCGCGTTGGCAAGAAACGCCGCAACGGTGCCTTTACGGACCGTCGTGCCCTGTATGTCGACCTGATCGACGTGGTCGGGAAGAAACTGTTCGGCTCGCATCGACTGAACTCCTCGAAGTGGTGATGAAGCCAGTCTATGTGTGCAGGATCGGCGCGACTCAGGTATAAAAGCCATTCGATACGGTTTTCCGGCCATGACGATTCCGCTCACTCCGCTGATCCGCCCCGATCTCGTCCTGTCGTCCGATGGGCCTTTTCTGGCTGCCGCCGAACTCACGCAGCGCGAGTCCCGCGCGACGTCCTCGCACAGCCACGCGCGCGGGCAACTAATGGGCGCGCTGAGCGGGCTTGTGTCTGTTGGCGTGAACCGGCAGCAGTGGGTCGTGCCCGCGATTCATGCGATCTGGATTCCCCCGCATTGCGAGCATTCTGTGCGCTCGCACGGTCCGTTCGCCGGGTGGAGCGTGTTTATCGCGGAGCCGCGTTGCGCGGCGCTGCCGTCCGAGCCCCGCGCGATCCGCACGACGCCGCTGCTGCGCGCCGCCGTCAGCCGCGCAGCAAGCTGGGATGGCACGCAACTGGATGCGCAGCAGACACGCATCGCCGACGTGATACTCGATGAACTGGCGGCGTCGAAAGCCGAATCGCTCGGTCTGCCCGCGCCCGAGGATGCGCGGTTGGCCCGCATCACGGATGCGCTGGCCCGCGATCTCTCCGACTCCCGGCGTCTCGAAGAATGGGCGGAATGGGCCGGGCTTTCGCCGCGCACGCTGAGCCGGCGCTTCGTCGCTGAAACGGGGATGAGCTTCGCGCAATGGCGTGCGCAGGCGCGGCTGTTGCGCGCGCTGGAACTGGTCGCGGAAGGCGTCAGCGTGACGACGATCGCGCTCGAACTCGGCTACGACAACGTGAGCGCCTTCATCGACATGTTCAGGCGCGCGACGGGTACCACGCCGGGACGCTACACGGCAGCGAAAGCGTCCCGGCCCGATCGCGATGATGAACGCACGTAACTAGAACGGATAGACGATCGGCTTGTCCACCGCGCTGACCCACTGCGTCTGCGTGAACTCGTGGAGATTCGCCGGTCCGCCAAACCTTCCGCCATTGCCCGACGCGCCCATGCCGCCGAACGGCACCTGGAACTCGTTGTTCACGGTCTGATCGTTGATATGCACCATGCCCGCGCGAACCCGCGACGACATCGCTAGACCGCGCGACAGCGACCGCGTGTGCACGGCCGCCGCGAGTCCATATTCCGATGCATTGACGAGCGCGACGGCTTCATCGTCGATATCGAAGACGGTGATGGGCGCGACGGGTCCGAAGATCTCTTCGGTGAACGCGGGCATGGCGGGTGTGACGCCAGCCAGCACGGTCGGCTGGTAAAACAGGCGCTCATATTGCCCGCCCGCCAGCAGCGTCGCGCCCAACGCGATGCTCTGCTTCACGATCCCGTCGATACGATCCCGCTGCTTCTGATTGATCAGCGGTCCGAGATGCACCTGCTCGCGGTACGGATTGCCGACGTGCAGATTCTTCGCGCGGGCGGCCAGCTTCGTCGCGTATTCCTCTGCAATCGAACGATGCACGAGATGCCGCCCCGTCTGCATGCAGATCTGGCCTTGATGAAGGAACGAACCCCACGCGCCATTCGATGCAGCCGCATCGACATCGGCATCGTCGAGCACGACGATCGCATTGTTGCCGCCCAGTTCCAGCGCGACCTTTTTCAGCATCTGACCGCATACCGCGCCGATCGACCGCCCCACGGCCGTCGATCCCGTGAACGAAATCATCCCGACTTTCTGATGACGCACCAGCGCATCGCCGGTTGCCGGTCCGCCTGGAATCACATGGAACACGCCAGCGGGCAGGCCGGCATCCTCGAATACTTCCGCGAGCAGCAGACCGCCTGCCACCGCGCTTTGCGGATCGGGCTTCAGAATGACGGCGTTGCCGACAGCGAGCGCGGGCGCGACCGAGCGCATCGCGAGAAGAATCGGGAAATTCCATGGCGCGATCACGCCGACGACGCCAATCGGCACGTGCCGGCAGAAGTTCAAACGGCCGGGCATCGAAGACGGATAAAGCTCGCCGTCGGGCTGCATCGTCATCGCGGCGGCCATCAGCAGTTGTTCGCAGGTCGCGTGCAATTCCCACTCTGCTTTGGCGCGCGTGGAGCCGCACTCGCGCACGTTCCAGTCGTTGATCTGCGGCGCGCGCTCTTTCAGCAGACGCGCGGCTTCGCGCAGAATTGCGGCGCGCTGGTCGAATGGTGTCGATGCCCACGCGTGCTGCGCCACATGGGCCGCATTCGCCGCGCGGTCGATATCCTCGGGAAGCCCCATGCCGATGCGCGCGAGTGTTTCGCCCGTCGACGGTTCGATCACATCGGCCGCGCCACCCGCGCTGTTCGTCCATCCGTTAGAAAAAATGCGCCCTTCCCACTTGCGCGTCTGATTGACGTTGGTCATATATCGTCTCCAAAGACAGTTGAATCGCGTTATTCAGCGCGTGCGGCCAGGGTTTGCGCATCGCTTGCAAGCGCCTTGCCGCGCCGTGAGATAAGCAGCACCGCAATGGCCGCCACCACGCCAGGGATTGCGAAAACCATGAAATTGAAACTGATCGGATAACGCTGGTTCAGAAGATAGCCGCCCATCGCCGGCCCGGCAACCGCGCCCAGGCGCCCGGCCGCAGCGGCCCAGCCGACGCCTGTCGATCGAATCGATGCAGGATAGTGCTGCGCGGCGAACGCGTGCACGATGGCGAGCGTGCCAATTGTCGTCGCGCCTGCGCACATCAGCAGCACGTTGAGCACCAGCGGGCTTTGCCGGTATCCGAGCAGATCGATCGACAACGCAGCGACCACGAAAAACAGAAACAGCGTCGGCTTGCCGCCATAGCGATCCGCGAGCCAGCCGCTGAACAAACCGCCGAGCATCGCGCCAACGTTGAGCGTGATCAGGAACGTCAGACTCGAACCGATCGAATAGCCGTTCGCGGACATCAGCTTGGGCAGCCAGGTATTGAGGCCATAGACCATCAGCATGCACATGCCAAATGCGAGCCATAGCAGCAAGGTGTCGACGGCCCGGCCGTTCGTGAACAGTTCGACTGTACGAGAGCGGCCAGACCGATGGCCGTGTTCGTCCGCAAACGCGGCGAGCGCTGCTGCCGTGCCGCGATATTCCGGTGCATAGCGTTTCAGGATCGGCTCGGCCTGCGCATAGCGTCCGTTAGCCAGAAGATAGCTGATCGACTCGGGCAACCAGCGGTAAAGCAAAGGAAAAGTAAGCAACGGCAGGCCTGCAATCAGAAAGTTTGCCCGCCACCCGAACGACGGCGTCACGACCATGCCAGTCAGCGCCGCGATCACACCACCCACCGAAAAGAAACTCAGCATCAACGTGACCATGATGTTGCGCTTGCTGCGCGGCGACATCTCCGTCATCAACGCAACGATGTTCGGCACCATGCCGCCCAGTCCGACACCCGTCAGGAAGCGGCAGACCGTGAACTGGCTTGCGTTGTCGCAGAAGCCGTTGCCGAGCGCAGCAATACCGAACACGATCAGACAGGTGAGAATGACGCGCCGTCGTCCGAAGCGGTCGGACGAACTGCCGAGCGTCAATGCGCCGATCATCATGCCGAACAACGCGCTGCTGCCGATGATCCCCGCCGTGACGGGCGAAAGATGCCATTCGCTCATCAACTGGGACAGCACCGAACCGTAGATCACGAGATCATAGCCGTCGAACAGCATCAGCATCGAACACCAGAACAGGATCATCAGATGAAACCTGTTCACGCGTAGATCCCCCAGCGCATCGTCGAAGATGTTCCGGCTCATGTTTTGTCTCCAAGTTTTTGATGATTGAAATGGCGCTCTTGATGGCGCATTGATTCGGATACCGAATTACATAATTGTCATTCGCACCATTCGATGCGAAAGCGTGTCACTCAAACGAGAAAGCGTTTCACTGCCTCTTCATTCCAGATAATTCCCGCGCCTGGCATATCGTCGATATGCGCCATGCCGTCCTTGAACTGCAGAACAGGTTCGATAACGGGCGCCGCCACGTCCATGCATTCTAGCCAGTGGCATCTTGGACTGACGGCCAGCAGATGCGCGCTGAACTCCTGAAAGATGTGGCTCGACATCGGCAGGCCATGCTGCTCTGCAAGCGCGCTGGCTCGCAGCCACCCCGTCACGCCGCCGATCTTCATGACGTCCGGCATGCACAGATCGCATGCGCCTGCTGCGATCGCCTTCGTCATTTCTTCAGGGCCGAACCAGTTCTCGCCCATTTGTACGGGCGCGTGCAGTGCCTCGCGTATCAATGCGTGACCGACGTAGTCGTGCTGTACGGTCGGTTCCTCTATCCACGCCACGCCTTCCTGTTCGATCACCCGGCCACGGCGCATCGCTTCCGGCACGCTTAGCCCCTGGTTGTAATCGACCATGATCTGCACGGCGTCGCCGACGACTTCACGAATCGCGCGCACCACCTTCACGTCATGCGCGAGCGTCGGATAACCGATCTTCGTCTTGATCGCCTTGAAGCCTGCATTGGCGGCATCGTGTGCGCGCCTTTGCGCGAGATCGACGTCGTCCATGCCGTGGCTGTCGTAGGCGGCAATCGGGCGCGGCACGCCACCGAGCAGCGTCACGAGCGGCACGCCGTGCAGCTTCGCCTTTGCGTCCCACACGGCCATATCGATGCCCGCCGTCGCCATCCGCAGAATGCCCGTATGCCCGATGAGCCTGAACTTCGATTGCATCAGCCTGTCGATTTCGTACGGCGCGACAAGCATGCCCTTTACGAGCACTGCCAGCTCTTCGACCATGCGCTGCACAGGTTTCAATGCCAGCGGCGTATACGTGAACAGATACGCGCTACCGGTTACATTCGCGTCCGTCATCAGGTCGATCAGTACCAGCGGCGCGGTATCGACCGTGCCGACTGCTGTTCTGATCGGATATTGCAGCGGCACGTTGACAGCCCGTGCGCGCAGGTCGGTGATCTGAATATCGTTCATGATTCGAGATAATCCTGAATGGCCGCGACGCGGGAGTCGCGCGGCTCGTGTGTCCAGAGATAATCGCGCGAAAGCCGGTTGATGTCAGCGCAGCCAATCTGCGCGAGCGTCGTATCGATCTCGCTCTTCATGATCGACAGCACGGATTCGACGCCTGGCTCGCCGCGCGCCGCGAGACCGTACAGCGTCGCCCTGCCGAGCAGCACTGCCTTCGCGCCCATCGCAACCGCTTTGACGACATCCGATCCGCGACGGATACCGCTATCGATCAACACAGGCGCATCGACCCGCGATACCGTTTCGCGCAACGCTTCGAACGGCGCAATCGCGCTGTCCAGTTGACGGCCGCCGTGATTCGACAGGATCACGCCGTCTGCGCCGAGCGCAATGCAGCGCTGTGCATCGTCGGCACGGCTGATGCCTTTGATCAGCAGCGTGTGCGGCCACCGATCGCGCAACCACTTCAGGTCGTCCCACGCGAAACTCGCGTCCATCTGACGGCTCATCAATGCGGCCTGCAATTCCGTGTCCTTGACATCGGCGCTGGCAAAGTTCGCCAGTTGCGGCATGCCGTGCCGCAGCAAATCCAGCGACCAGCGCGGATGCAGCGCGCCATCTGCGATCGTGCGCAGGCTGTAGTGCATCGGCATGCCGAAGCCGTTGCGCATGTCGCGCTCGCGCTTGCCGTTGACGCCGACATCCGTGGTCAGGATCAGCGTCGTGTAGCCCGCGGCCAATGCACGCTTGACCAGCAGTTCCGCCAGCTTGCGATGCACGACGTAAAGCTGGAACCACAATTCGCCCGTCGCCGCCTTCGCGACCTGCTCGATCGAAGCCGTCGATGCCGTCGACAGCGCGAACGGAATGCCAAACTTGCCCGCCGCGCGCGCGAGCGCGATATCGCCGTCGGGCCAGAAGATGCCGTTCAGTCCCGTCGGCGCGATTACAAGCGGTGCAGTCAGCGGCTTGCCGAACAGCGACGTCTGCACATCACGCCTGCTCACATCGACGAGACGCTTCGGCTGAAACTTCGTCGCTTGATAGACGTCGCGATTGTGTTGCAATCCCGTTTCGTCTTCCGCGCCGCCTTCCAGATAATCGAAAACGATCTTGGGAAGCCGCTTCTTCGCGAGTGCACGAAAGTCCGCGACGTTGACTGGCTTGCTCATAGCTCGGTCCTTTGCATTCTCAGGCGCGCGTCTCGACCTCGATGAGCATCGGCTTGTTGCTCGCGAGTGCCTGTCGCAATGCGCGCGTGAGCGTTTCGCCAGAGTCCGCATGCAACGCCTCCACGCCATAGCCGCGCGCCAGTGCGCAAAAGTCGAGACCCGGCACATCGAGCCCCGGCACGTTTTCAGCGTGCAACACGCCCGCGAACCAGCGCAGCGCGCCATACGTGCCGTTCTTCATGATGATGAAGATCGCTGGAATGTTGTATTGCGCGGCGGTCCACAGCGCCTGAATGCCGTAATTCGCTGAGCCGTCACCGATCACGCCGATTACGCGGCGCTCCGGCTTCGCAAGCTGAATGCCGACTGCTGCAGGCAATGCAAAGCCGAGCCCGCCCGCTGCGGCGAAGTAGTAGCTGCCCTGCTCCGTCACGCGAAGGCGCTGCCACAACGTGTTCGTCGTGGACGTCGATTCGTTCACGTAGATTGCATCGCGCGGCGCCATGTCGTCGAGTATGTCGAATACGCGTTCCGGCGCGAGCGGGCCCGCCTGCTCCTCGGCTGGCTCCGGACGACGCATCGCAGCAGGCATCGGCCGCGTGCTCTGCGTGACTCGTCCAGCCAGCGCACGCAACGTAGGCGCGATATCGGCGATGATCGCGTCGCCCATCGGCGCGCGCGTCGCTTCGTTGATGTCGCAGGTGATCGCGATCAGGCGCGTGCCTTTCGGCAGGTACTCGCCCGGCTCGTACTGGTGATAGCGGAACACCGGCGCGCCGACGACCAGCACGACGTCGTGCCCTTCCAGCAACCGGCTGATGCTCGCGATACCGGCCGGCAGCAAGCCTCGGAAGCACGCGTGCGTAGTCGGGAACGAACAGCGCGGGGCGGAAGGCGCCATCCAGACGGGCATCGACAGTTTTTCGGCCAGTGTCACAGCGAAGCCGTTCGCGGCCGCAGCATCGACGTCCGGCCCGACGACCAGCACCGGGTTCCTCGCCTGCTCCAGCGTGCTAGCGAGCCGCGCGAGCGTCTCGTCCGACGGCACGCCCGCGAGTTCGACACGCCGCCCCGCGAGATGCTCGACGCCCGGCGCCGCTTCCTGCTTCCAGTCGTCATACGGCACGGACAGATAAACCGGACCCTTGGCAGGCGTAGCCGCCGTATGAATCGCGCGGCTCAGCGCGAGCGGTACTTCCTGCGCACAGGCAGGCTCGCAGCTCCATTTGACGAGCGGACGCGGCAGATTCGGCGCATCTACATTGGCGAGCAGCGCTTCGACGCCGACCATCGCACGCACCTGCTGGCCCGCAGTCACGACGAGCGGCGTGTGCGAATTCCACGCGTTGGCGAGCGCGCCCATCGCGTTGCCCGTCCCCGCGGCGGAGTGCAGATTGACGAGCGCGGGCTGCCCGGTCGCTTGCGCGTAGCCATCGGCCATGCCGACCACGGCGCCCTCGTGCAGCCCGAGGATGTAGCGGAAATCGGTGGGAAAGTCCTGCAGAAACGGCAGCTCGTTCGAGCCGGGATTTCCAAAGAACGTCGTCAATCCTTGCTCGCGAAGGATTTCATAGCATGCCTGGTGGACTGTTTTCATAGCGGTCTTCCTGATCAACAGGTTCATGCTAGGCAGCGACACCCGATAAATCCAATCATCGTTTTTTTGTTCTTATAATAGAACGTGTCTATATTCCTCTCGCCGACGTGACCACAGACCTCAACCTGATCCGCACCTTCGTCGCGATCTACGAGACCCGGAGCGTCAGCGCCGCAGCGCGCCGGCTGAGCATCACGCAGCCGTCCGTCAGCTATTCGCTGAATCGTCTGCGCGACCTGCTGCAAGATCCGCTCTTCACGCGCACGCGCGACGGCATGGTGCCGACTTTCAACGCGACACAACTGTTCAACGCATTCAAGAGCGCGCTAGACAGCATCGAAACGGCGATATCGGCGACCCGGCAGTTCGATCCAACCGATTCGAACCGCTGCTTCCGGCTCGCGCTTTCCGATCTCGGTGAACTGCATTTCCTGCCGTTTCTGGTGCGCGAACTTCAGGCCATCGCGCCTTCGGTGGAACTGGAGATCGTGCAGATCGATAGCGAGCGGATCACGGAATGGCTGCAAACGGGCAGCGTGGATGCAGTGGTGGGCAATCTGCAATTCGTCGGCGGGCAGGTGCGCAAGAAGGCGCTGTTCACCGAGAGTTATTCGTGTCTGCTCAGCGCGTCGCATCCTTCAATCCGCGACACGATGACGCTCGCGGATTATGTGTCGGCCAATCACGTCGTGGTCGCGCCGTTCACGGGTCATCATCTTGTCGAAGATGTCACGGCAAGCATGGGACTGACCCGCAAGATTTCGCTGCGCGTGCCGCATTTCACGAGTCTCGTCGCGGTGATCGCGTCGAGCGATCTCGTGCTGACGCTGCCGACGCGCATCGCGTCGTCATTTGCGAGCGACGGCAGAATGCGCGTGTTGCCGCTGCCGCTGGAGATACCGCCGTTCGAGGTGAATCTGTACTGGTATCCGCATGCGGAAGATTCAGCCGCGCAGCAGTGGTTCTGCGACACGATCGCGCAGAGTCTGAGCGACGTGTAACGCTTCAACTGCTTCAATACGCGTAGTTGCCTATCACCTGTCTGACCTTTTCCAGCGATTCACGCAGCACATCGAGTTCGACGGAACCCAATGCAAGCCGCACCGCGTGCGGCACATGCTGCGAAGTCGCATAAGGTTCGGCCGTCGATACAGAAATCTGCTCGCGCATCAGCGCCGCTGCAACCCGATCGGCGCGCACTTCTTCCGGAAACGGCAGCCACACAAAATACGACGAAGGGTGACGAATGCAATCGAGCCCTTTGAGAATGTCGGCGGCCATCGATTGCCGGATCTTCGCGTCGCGACGCTTCTCTGCTTCGAGCCGCTTGACGGTGCCGTCCTCGAGCCACGCGCACGCAATCGCCGTCATCACGCCGGGCGTATTCCAGGTTGTCGCGCGGATGATCCGTTCTATCGCCTTCATCGATTCAGCAGACGCGACCACATAGCCCACGCGCAACCCCGTAGCGATGTTCTTCGAAAAGCCCGACACGTACACGGTCGTCTCGGGCGCAAGCGCAAAGAGCGGTGCGGGCGGTTTGTCGGCGAGAAACGCGTAGGCGGCGTCTTCGATAATCAATAACCCATGACGCCGCGCTATCGATACGAGTTGCTTGCGCCAGCGCGCGCTCGTCACCCAGCCAAGCGGATTGTGCAGCGTCGGCATCACGTAGACGACACGCACGCGGCGTGTCTTGCACAAGTGCTCGAGCGCGTCGAGATCGAACCCTTGTCCTGCCGCAGGAATCGGCGCCAGTTCCAGACGACACGCTTCGGCCAGCACCTTGAAACCCGGATACGTCAACGTGTCGACGGCGACTACATCGCCCGGTTGCAGCAACGCCATTACAGTCGCCGCCAGCCCGAACTGCGCGCCGTTCACGAGCGACACCTGCTCCCAGCCGACTTCGACTCCGCGCGACGCCAGATGCCGCGCCACGGCCGCGCGTTCATGCTGCCGCCCGCCGTGCGGCTGATAGCGCAACAGGCTTTCCAGATCACCGGATGCAGCAAGCTGACGCAACGCGCTGCGCAACAGTTCAGTCTGGCCTGGCAGCGCCGGATAGTTGAAGTTCAGGTCGACCATACCCGCCGCAAGCGCAAACTGGTCGATGCCCTGCCGCGACGGCAGCGAAATCTCGCGCACGAACGTGCCGCGCCCTGTTTCTCCGCTTACAAGCCCCATCGCCGCGAGTTCGGCGTAGACGCGCGTTGCCGTAACGAGCGCGAGCCCGTGCCTCGATGCAAGCTGACGATGCGTCGGCAGCCGCGTGCCTGCCTGTAGACGTCCCGCGCGGATATCCGCGGCGAGCGCATCGACCAGCGCCTTGTAACGGGGTTGAGCCATATGCAGATGTATCCATGACAATTATTTGATTGTAATGGTATCGGCGCATAGCATGTCTTTACCTCATTCATCGACACGCGCGACATCATGCACATCGCCATTCTCACGTTCGAAGGCTTCAACGAACTCGATTCGATCATCGCGCTCGGCATTCTCAATCGCATCAGGAAGCCGGGCTGGCGCGTGTCGCTCGCGACGCCGCATGCGCGCGTCAAATCGATGAATGGCGTGACAGTCGAAGGGCAAATTGCGTTGCGTGAAGCAAATACTGCGGATGCAGTGATCGTCGGCAGCGGTGCACTGACACGTAACGTCGTCGCCGATCAGACGCTGATGGAGCAGATGCAATTCGATCCGACTCGCCAGCTGCTCGCCGCGCAGTGCTCCGGCACGCTCGTGCTGGCGAAGCTCGGGCTACTTGATGGCGTGCCCGCCTGCACGGATCTCACTACGAAGCCGTGGGTCGAGGAAGCGGGCGTGGCAGTACTCAACCAGCCGTTCGTCGCGCGAGGCAATGTAGCGACGGCGGGCGGCTGTCTCGCGTCGCAGTATCTTGCCGCGTGGGTGATTGCGCGCCTTGAAGGTGTCGATGCAGCCGCGAGCGCGATGCACTACGTTGCGCCTGTCGGTGAAAAGGAAGAGTACGTTGCGCGGGCGATGCGCAATATCACGCCATTCCTGCAGCAGACAAACGCGCACGCGTGAAGTACGAAATGCGGCATCGATAACCTGTTTGCCGCGTTATCGTCATAACAATCGCGACACTTTTTCGCACTAAAACGACATCGAAAAACAGTGCAAAAAAAGCAACATAAAAATTAATCGAATCTTCATCTGATCTGCTCAAGCCGACCCGATATCGGCCGACAACCAACGTAATCGACGATGCGCATCGCTTCATTTTCTGCGCACCGTCAGACGGTATCGGGTAGTCGTTCGTCATGGGGCATGAGGTCATTTTGAAGCTTACTGATTCGATCGCATTCAAGTTCAGCGCGGCATCGGGTGCCGCGCTCGCAGTCATCGTCATTCTTCTCACGACAGTTGGTGCATTGAACGTGCGTCATCAGGCTGTCGACGAGTTCGAGCAGTCCAGTCACGCGCGTATCGTCCAGGCCGACGAATCGCTCGACGTGAGCTTCAGGGAAGTCGAACAGAACCTCAACTATCTGACGCAAACAGCGCAACTCAAATCCGCCGACCAGAGCATTACCGACTATCTGAATCACGGCGGCCAGATGACGCCGGACAAGAACGGCGAAATCGAAAAGACGATCTTCGCGCTGCTCAAGCAATTCGGCGACACGCATCCCAACATGCGCTATCTCGACATCGGGACGCGCTGGGGCGGTTATGTGCAATGGCCGATCGAAAGCCTGAATGGCGAGCACTACGATCCGCGTGTGCGGCCGTGGTATCAACTGGGGATGACGGCGCCCGATCGCGTCGTGCGTCCTGCGCCGTATCTGAGCGCGGCCGGCTCGGGCGGCGCGATCATTCCGTTCGCGCGCGTCGTCAAAGACAGCAAGGACGAGATTCTCGGCGTGCTCGAAGGCGACATCTCACTTGACGATTTCGCGAGGCTCACGAGCGGCATCCAGTTCGGCAAAACGGGCTATCTGCTCGTCACCGACAGCAGCGGAAAAATCCTGATCGATCCGCGCGACAAGAAACACGAATTCAAGGAACTCAAAGGCCTTGGCGGCGGATACGAACAACTGTCCAATGCAGGCGACGGACTTGCCGGCGTTCAGATGGACGGCGTCGACTACCGGTCGTTCGTCTACACGTCGCCGAAAAATGGCTGGAAGTACTACGCGCTCGTGCCCGAAGCGGAAATGATGTCGGCCGCGAACCGGCTCACGTGGACGCTGATCGGCATGGGCCTGCTGGTGCTCGTCGTTGCCGTGCTGATCATGGTTGCACTGGGACGCCGGATGACCGATCCCATCCGCAACCTCGCCAACTCGATGCACGAAATCGCATCCGGCGATGGCGACATGACGCGCCGTCTGCCTCAACTCAGCCACGACGAAGTCGGTCATCTCGCGAAACAGTTCAACGCCTTCGTCGAAAAGCTGCATGGCGTGCTGCTGAAAGTGATGACGAATAGCCGGCATCTCGAACTTGCCGCAAGTGAAGTGTCCGCGGGCAATCTCGACCTGTCGTCGAGAACGGAACAACAGGCCGCGTCGATCCAGCAAACGGCCGCGAGCATGGAAGAACTGGCGGGCACCGTGCGCGGCACCGCCGATCAGGCGAAGAGCGCCAACGCCGTCGCTGAGAATGCCGTCGAAGTCGCGCGTCGCGGCAACGAAGCCGTGGCGGGCGCGGCGAAGACGATGAATACGGCCGTCGAACAATCGGGGCGCATCGTCGGCATTGTCGGGATGATCGAAGGCATTGCGTTTCAGACCAACATCCTCGCGCTAAATGCCGCCGTCGAATCCGCGCGGGCGGGCGAGAGCGGGCGCGGCTTTGCCGTCGTCGCCGCGGAAGTGCGCAACCTCGCGCAACGTTCGACCAGCGCGGCGAAAGAGATCAAGGCGCTGCTGGAAGCTTCCGTCGGCAATGTCGAAGCGGGCGCCGAGCAGGTCAATCTGGCGGGCAAGACGATCGCGGAACTGACGGACGCTGTTTCCAATCTCGCGACCATCACCAGTGAGATCGCCGATTCCGCTCGCGAGCAAAGCCGGGCGATCGGCGAGGTCAATCAGGCTGTCTCGCTGATGGATCAGTCGACGCAGCAGAACGCGGCGCTCGTCGAAGAGATGGCTGCCGCATCCGAATCGCTCAGCACACAGGGCAAGGATCTGAACGCGACGGTGGGATTCTTCAAGCTCGGCGCCTGACGACCGCGACAGTCGCCGTTTTGTGGCGTCATCCGGACAGGGTTCCTGCGCCGCGAGGACCTTCAGCCAGCCGCCTGACGCGGCCCGCGCCACTGTTCTCGCGGGCCGCAGCACCGTTCTCGTTTCGAGAAGTATGAATTGACCTGGCGACGGATTCTGTTGAGGGCCTGGCGTCCCTAGACTTCGGTCTCAAGTGATCTGGATATCCCAGTCACCTCTGACCCAAGGAAACTCGCCATGAAGCTCTACTACCATCCGCTGTCCGGCCACTCGCACCGCGCCCGCCTGTTCCTGTCGCTGCTCGGCATCGGGCACGAGCTGATCCAGGTCGATCTCGCCGCCGCCGAGCACAAATCCGCCGAATTCCTGAAGCTCAACCGTTTCGGCCAGGTGCCCGTTCTCGTCGACGGCGACACCACGATCGCCGATTCCAACGCGATTCTCGTCTACCTCGCCCGCAAATCGGGCAAGACCGACTGGCTGCCGCAAACGCCCGCGCTCGAAGCCGCCGTGCAGCGCTGGCTGTCCGTCGCCGCCGGCGAGATCGCCTTCGGCCCGGCCGCCGCGCGACTCATTACCGTGTTCGGCGCAAAATACAACGCCGAAGAGCTGATCGCCCGCGCCCACCGCATCCTCACGCTGATCGACGAAGAACTGGCCGGTCGCGAATTCATCGCCCAGCCGCATCCGACGATCGCCGACGTCGCGCTGTACAGCTACATTGCGCGCGCGCCGGAAGGCAACGTCGACCTGTCGTTCTACCCGAACGTGCAGGGATGGTTGCGCCGCATCGAGGCGCTGCCCGGCTTCGTCGAGTTCCAGAAGACGCCCGTTGGCCTCACTGCCAATAGCTGAGCACACGCCCTCGGGAAGCCCAACGCGCGGCTTCCCCACTGCTACTCCCGGAGGCAATCATGAGCACGGCATCGACGGACAAGGGATCGCCCTGGCACGCAGGCGAAATCGCGCTGCAGGAGAAAGTCGGCGTGGTGGCGAAGATGAACGAGCTCGGCCGCCGCGTGGTGCGCGACTACTTGCCGGACCAGCATCGCACGTTCTACCGGCAACTGCCGTTCATCGCGGTCGGCACGGTTGCCGACGACGGCGACGTGTGGGCAACCTTTGTCACCGGTCAGCCGGGTTTCATGCAGTCGCCGACCGAAAAAATCCTGCACATGCAACTCGCCGCCGATCCGCAGGACCCCGCATCCCCGGGACTCTATGACGGCGCGGCCATCGGCCTGCTCGGGATCGAGCTGCATACGCGCCGCCGCAATCGCATGAACGGCAAGGTGCACGGCAAGACGGCGCAAGGCTTCGATATCGAAGTGGTGCAGAGCTTCGGCAATTGCCCGCAGTACATTCAGGCGCGCGATTTCGAGTTCATCCGCGAACCGGGCGTCTTCTCCGACGTCGCACCCGCCGAATCCGCCACTCTGACCGGGCGTGCCCGCAAGATGATCGAAGCGGCGGACACGTTTTTCGTGGCGTCGTATGTGGGTGACGGCGAGCAACGCCAGGTCGACGTGTCGCATCGCGGCGGCAAGGCGGGCTTCGTGCGGATCGGCGATGACGGCCGGCTGACCATTCCCGATTTCGCCGGGAATCTGTTCTTTGCGACGCTCGGCAATTTCCTCATCAACCCGCGCGCGGGACTGATGTTCGCCGACTTCGAAACGGGCGACGTGCTGCAACTGGCGGGCGAAGCCACCGTCGATCTCGATTCGCCTGAAATCGCCGCGTTTCAGGGCGCCGAACGGCTGTGGCATTTCACGCCGCGACGCGTGATCTATCGCGAAGGCGCGTTGCCGCTGCGGTGGAAGTTCCAGGCCAACGGCTGGTCGCCGAATTCGCTGATGACAGGCAGCTGGGACGAAGTGACAAGCCGCCTGAAGGCCGCCGAACTGGCGAATGCATGGCGCCCGTTCAAGGTGACGAATGTCGTCGATGAAAGCTCGACGATCCGCTCCTTCCACCTCGAACCGACCGACGGCGCGGGCCTCATTCCGCATGTCGCCGGTCAGCATCTGCCGATTCGCGTCGCGCTGCCCGGTCACGAGAAGCCGGTGATCAGAACCTACACGCTGTCGACGGCGCCCGCCGATGCTCTGTACCGCATCAGCGTGAAGCGCGATGGGCTCGTATCGTCATATCTTCACCACACGCTGCATATCGGCAGTGTCATCGAAGCGCGCGCACCCGCCGGCCAGTTCACGATCGATGCCGCCGAGCGCCGCCCCGCCGTGCTGCTCGCGGCAGGCGTCGGCGTGACGCCGATGCTCGCGATGCTGCGGCATGTCGTCTACGAAGGGCTGCGCAAGCGGCGCGTACGCCCGACATGGTTCTTCCATTCGGCGCGCTCGCTGAAGGAACGCGCGTTCAGCCGCGAAATCGAACGGCTCGCGATGTCTGCGAACGGCGCGGTGAACGTGATTCGCGCCCTGAGCGATACCGACGGCGCGCGCGAAGGCAAAGACTTCGACGTGGAAGGCCGTATCGACGTCGCGCTGCTGTGCGACACGCTACCCTTCAACGACTACGACTTCTACCTGTGCGGTCCCGGCGCATTCATGCAGTCGATGTACGACGGTTTGCGCGATCTCAACGTCGCCGACAATCGCATCCATGCCGAGGCATTCGGTCCATCCGGGCTGCAACGCAGAAAGGACAGCGCGGCCGCCTCGGGCCCGGTGCGCGTCGCAGCCGATCAACCCGTGCCCGTCGCGTTCGTGAAGTCGGGCAAGGAAGCGCGCTGGAATCCGGACAGCGGCTCGCTGCTGGAACTCGCGGAAGCGCGCGGGCTGAATCCTGAATTCGGTTGTCGTGGCGGCAGTTGCGGCACGTGTCGCACGCGTATCGTGCAGGGCGCCGTGGCCTACACCGTCACACCGGAATTCACGGTGCCCGACGACGAAGCACTGATCTGTTGCGCCGTGCCCGCAAACGCGGAAACGGGCGGCGGCGACCGTCTTCTGCTCGATCTTTGAAGGCGTATGGCAAGCGGCGCATTTCGAAACGCTGATATCCTTGGCGCTACCTTGCCTGCCGACGCACAGCGTATAGCCCGTCGACAGGCGCTTCTATCACCTTCCTGCTCGTCTCCTCAGACATGGACCG
Source organism: Burkholderia sp. Ac-20365 (assembly GCF_017104715.1). GTDB lineage: Bacteria > Pseudomonadota > Gammaproteobacteria > Burkholderiales > Burkholderiaceae > Paraburkholderia. The sequence continues at coordinate 147,938 of NZ_JAAGPI010000013.1, read as the reverse complement.
GCTCCAGGCAATGAACACCTTCGTGACGGTTGTCGAGACGGAGGGCTTCGCGTCGGCGGCGCGCAAGCTCAACGTCTCGCCGTCCGTCATCAGCCGGGTGATGAACGAACTCGAAGAGCATCTCGGCGTGCGGCTGTTGACCCGCACGACGCGCGTCGTGCGAATGACCGATGCGGGTGCGACGTTCTTCGAGGATTGCCGCCGCATTCTCGCCGAGGTCGAAACGGCCGAGCTTTCTGCGGCGGGCGCCAACACCACGCCGCGCGGCCAGTTGACTGTCACGGCACCTGTGATGTTCGGCAAGATGTATGTGACGCCGATCGCTCACGATTACCTGACGTGCTATCCCGCCGTCACGCTCAATTGCTGGTTTCTGGACCGTGTCGTGAATCTCGTCGATGAAGGCGCGGATGTCGCGATCCGTATCGGCGAGTTGCCGAGTTCTTCGTTGCAGGCCATCGCTGTCGGCAAAGTACGGCGCGTGTTGTGCGCGTCGCCCGCGTATCTGGACAGGCATGGCGTGCCGCAACATCCCGACGATCTCGCGTCTCACGTCACCATTCAGGCAACGGGCCTCACGTCCGCGCCCGAATGGCGCTTTCGCGTCGACGAAAAGCCGCTGACCATACCGATCCAGCCGCGCCTTGTGACGACCACGAACGACTCGGCAATTACGGCTGCACTGGCGGGACTGGGCATCGTGCGTCTGTTGTCGTATCAGGTCGCGCGCGAAATAGCGGACGATACGTTACGAGTCGTGCTGGCCGATTACGAGCTTCCGACCTTGCCCGTGCATGTCGTGCATCGGGAAGGCAAGCATGCGAACCAGAAAGTGCGCGCATTTCTCGATCTCGCGATCGAAACGCTCAGGGCGAAAGCGTGCCAGTGGCATGCGTAGCGCCAGTACACATTCAATTCCGAAGCCTCCTTGAAACACGACACGCACTCCGGAACGCACGACCACGCGCAGTATGGCTATGTCGACGGCACGGGCATCGAAGTGCTGCATGCACGCTTCGAGCGCCATCGGTTTGCTGCGCACGCGCACGATACGTGGGCGATCGGCGCGGTGATACGCGGTGCAAAAAATTCGATGACGAGTGCGCGGCAACCCAACATCGTCAGTGCCGGCGAGGTGTACGCAATCCCGCCGCACGTCGCGCATGCGGGCATGTCGATCGGCGAGCGCGGTTGCGAATACGTGATGCTGTATGTGCCCGATGACGAATGGCGCTTGCAGTGCGATATCCATCGCGTTTCGCCGCACGCGTTTTCGCGGCCTGTGCCGATGCATGACGCGATTGCTCCATTCGTGCAATTCGCCGCGCTGTCGATGCAAGCATCACCGGCGTTGCCGGATGCATGGTCCCAACTGTGTGAAGCGTTGTTGGGCGCGATGAGCGGGCACAATGCGTCTGCACCGTCTTCCAATGCGCTCGCTGATAAACGTCTGCACGACGCGCGTGCGTATTTGCAAGCTTTTTCCAGCCGCAATGTATCGCTCGATGAACTGGCGCGCGAGGCGTCGCTCTCAACGTCAGAGTTGTGTCGCCGCTTTACTGCCGCGTTCGGGCTGAGTCCGCATCGCTATCAGTTGGTGGTGCGTCTGAAGACCGCCAAGCATCTGTTGCTGGACGGCCTGACGCTGTCCGATGTCGCCGCAGCAACCGGTTTCGCTGATCAGAGCCATCTGGGGCGGCATTTCAAGGCCATGTTCGGCATAACGCCGGGCGCAGTAGCGCGGCGCAGCAGCGCAAAAACGTTCTAGATCGCTTCTTGCGCCACGCTTAAGGTAATGCCTCGCACATTGCCCGAGAGCGCATCTGTATGAACACCGGCACGACCTTTCCCCGCATCACCCTCTTTCAGAATTCGCACACCGACGAAGCGGTCGGCCTGATCCTGCATATCCAGAATGTCGAAAGCCAAGTCGGTATATCGATTGAAGATCAGCCCGAGCTTCTCGACATCCACGGGAAGTTCATCGCGAACGGCGGCGGATTCTGGGTCGCGCTCGATTCCGACGAGCATGTGGTCGGCACGATTGCATTGCAGATCGTGACGGCAAAAGTTGCCGTGCTGAAGAAGTTCTTTGTATCCGCCGCGTGGCGAGGCGCGGGAAAAGGATGCGCGTCGCGGCTTTACGACGCGCTCATCGCGCATGCAAGACTCAAGGGCATCGAGACGATCCTGCTCGATACGCCGTCGGTGTCGACGCGCTCACATGAGTTCTATCGACGCCAGGGATTCCGGCAGATCGCGGCAAGCGAACTGCCCGTCACGTACGCTTATCCGGATCGGGATTCGCTGCTGTTCAGGTTCGACATCGGGTCGGGTCAGAAGCGGTAGTTCACGGACGCAAGCGTATTGAGTTCGCTTCGACGCTCGGTAATCGGACTTCCCGCTGCATAGTGCTGTAAACGCCCCAGCGTCACCGCAACCGATGCCGCCCAGTGCTTCGAAATATCGTAGCTGACATAGCCGTTCAGATGCACATCGCGAATGCCCGAACCGGTGTTATACGCGGGCAATCCGGAAGCAGCGCTCTGCTTCGTCGATACGCCGAAGAATGTGCGCGTATAAAGTGCATCGGCCCAGGTAAAGCCTGGGCCAACTGAGAACAGCCATCCGCCCGCAGGAAGCGACGCGTACAGGTCAGTCGTAATGTACTTGCCCTGTCCATGCCCGGCGAGATCCTGATACAGCGCGACCGATCCCGTGAATGCCCACAGCGTGTAATCGGCAAATACCTTGAGCTTCGGGCTGCCGTCGACATTGCCGAGCCCATGCAGATGCGGATCGTCTTTCTCGTCTCGCGACTGGAAGTCGAAGCTGAGCGCCGCGCCGACGTGGTAGTTCTCGCTGCGTATCACGTTCAGGCCCAGCACGTCGGGGCCTTGCGAGAACACGCGGTCGTCATAAGAGACGTCGAGCGCGGGGTACGGGATGTAGCGCAGTTCGTGCGAACCCGGATACTGCGGCGTGATGATGAGGCCCGGTCCGACGCCGATCTTCCATTTGCTCGCCGGCTGCGCTGTCGCGGTGCTGTCCTGCGCGGCGGGCGCGTCTTCGGCCATGGCGCCGGCCGCGTGAATCATCAGTGAAAACGCCGCGGCAACCGTAGCGGCCTGCTTTGCCCCGGCGAACGAAACAGCTTTGGTCATTACGCGCGTCCTTTACCCATCGCAGCCAGTTGCCGCAGCCGGCGTGCGAGCGCCTTCGACACCACAGGCTTACCGCCCGCATCGCCCGTGCGGCTGGTGATTTCGCTTTCGCGCAGAAACAGCGCCGTTTCGCGCGCGACGATTTCGCGCTCGTTATCGGATGTGATCATGTGATACGAATCGTCGAGCCAGATCGTACGCAAGAACGTCGACCCAATCGACGAAGCCACGAAACGCGGATTGCGTGGGCTCGACGTTTCGTCGTCGATTGCGTGGATGATCAGGCAGTCGTTGCGGATCGCGCGCACCTGCGAGCGCACGTTCGCAGCAAGCCGGCTGGCTTCGTGCAAGGCGGGCAGCGAGATGGTCGACGGCCCGACTTCGCTGAAGTCGTCGCGTTCCATCGCGCGTGCAATCTTGGCCCGCAGCGCGTCGTTGCGCAGTCCGTATGGCTCCGATTCACGATAGCGATAGCGCGAGCGCAGCGGCGAGTAATACGCCCAGTTCAGCAGAAAGCGGTACCACGGAATGGCCCAGCCATCGTAGGCGAGCGTCAGCGACAACAGCGCGACGGCCTGCGCCTGCGGCCGGCGATGCACGAGTGCCAGCGCGAGCGCTGCGCCGATCGACAGCCCGCAGATCGACACGCGCTCGTAGCGCGCGGCAAGCGCATCGTATTCGCGCGTCGCCGCGTCGAGCCAATGCTCCATCGCCTGTTCCTGCGAGCCGGCTGTGTAACCGTTCAGCACGGGCACGCATGTCGTGAATCCCTCGTCGCTCAGGAAGCGCGCGAGATAGCGCAATTCGAGCGGCGAACTGGACAGGCCGTGCAGCATCAGGACCGCATGGCTGTCGCCTTCGTTGAAGATCGTCTGGACTGACGCTTTCATGGGTGTGGCTCGCCAATGCGCAACACGAGGAAATCGCCCGCGTGCGTCGTGAACCGTTCGCAGACGCAGTCGACGAGTTGCGCTGCGCTGTCGGACGTTGCCGCTTGAGTGCCCGGGGACGTGTGCCCGGCCGCCGCGTCGCGTGTGCGCAGCCGCAGGCGGTGCGAGCCCGGCCACAGCGCCTTCGAAAGGCGACGCACATCTTCCGGCTCGACGTCATCGAAACGGGAGCCGGGTGCGATCTCGGCAGGCGGAAGCGCGACGGCAGGTGCGCTCGCAGCGGCCTCGCGCGCGCTGCCAGCGTCAGCGCCGTCGCTCCATGCGGGCGAGCGCTCGAGCGCCTGGATCAGCACGAGGGATTTGCTGTGTTGGGACAGATGATGCAGCAGCCGATGCGTTTCATCGACGGCACGACGCGCGAGCATGCGGTCGTTATCGTGGCGCAACAGCATTTCGTAACGCGACTGCGCAACCGACGTAATCAGCTCGGCGCGAAACTGCGCGCGCCGCAAGCGTTCGACCAGCGTAATGACCACGAGCGCAACGAGCGGATACGAGATCACGAACAAAACGTCTGAACGATTGATGACGCCAAGCGCCGCATAAGGCGGGACGAACAGGTAGTCGGCGATGCCAAGACCGGCCAGCATCACGGTCAACGCCGGTGCAAGCCCAAAGTAATATTCGACCAGCACCGCGGCAATGGCGAACGCCGTGCCCGGCATCACAGGACCGAGCAGCGGGTGCAACATCAGGCGCACGCCTGCCGCGATACAGAGCGCGGCAACCGCTGCAAACCATCGCCGCGCCCCCCGAGGCGCCCAGCGACGGGCATTTTGAACTTGCATGAATATCGTTTGCCGGACTACCGGACGTACTTTCGACGATGGCCGATACGGCCAGGTTGAGCGGCCAATCTAAGAAACTATAAGAAAAGCCGCAAACGGTCCGAACGATATCACACGTAATCCGCCGTAATACTTGAAGCCGTCCAAATTTCAGCATTTATGCGACGTTAGCGCCCCCTTTTATGCGCGCTAACGTTTGCAGGTGTTTAGGGGATCGAAGGCGAGGCGGGAAGCGCGAGAGGTCTTTTTTACCGGCTCATGGTGGCTCGATCTGCATGGTCCGCGCCTCGCGCGGACTCGACATCACATGCGAATCACATCCATCACGGTCTTCTTCCTGTCCTTGAACTGATAGATCGTGATCGCGGCATCCTTCAGATCGCCGTGCGGATCGAAGGCGATTTTACCGATCACACCGTCATACTGCGTGACAGGCATCGCGGCAAGAATCTTCGCGCGCTCCGTCGAATTCGCGCGCTTCATCGCGTCGTAGATCACGTAGACAGCATCGTAGGCAAACGGCGCGTAGGCATCGATGGGCACCTTGTAGCGCGCCGTATAGCGACGATCGAACTCCTGTCCCTTCGGCATCTTCGAAAGCGCGAGCCCTGCTTCGGAACACACCACGTTGCCGATCGCGTCGCCTGCAAGGCTCACCATCTTCTCCGTGCACGCGCCGTCGCCGCCCAGCACACTCGCCGTCATGCCGAGATTCGCCGCCTGCTTCGCAAGCGGCCCGGCCGTTGCATCGGAGCCGCCGTACATGATCACATCGGGCCGCAAGCCCTTGATCTTCGTGAGAATCGCACGGAAGTCGGTTGCCTTGTCGTTGGTCGCTTCGCGCGCGATGATCGTGCCGCCATTGGCCTTCGCCGCTTTCATGAATTCTTCGGCGAGGCCTTGACCATATGCCGTCGAATCGTCGATCACGGCAATTCGTTTCGCGTGCAACGAATTGATCGCATAGCGCGCGAGCGCCGGTCCCTGCAATGCATCCGTCGCCACCACACGGAACGTCGTCTTGTAGCCCTGCTGCGTGTAGGCCGGATTCGTCGAGCCTTGCGAAATCTGCACGACTTGCGCTTCGCTATAAATGCGCGACGCGGGAATCGATACGCCCGAGTTGATATCGCCGACCACGGCCACGACGCCTTCATCGACGAGCTTCTGCGCGACCTGCGTACCCGTGCGCGGGTCGGCGGCATCGTCCTGCGAATCAAGCTGCAGACGCACCGGTTTGCCGCCGATCACAGGGTGCTGGCTATTGATCTCGTCGATAGCGAGGCGCGCAGCATTCTCGCTGTCCTTACCCATGTTCGCGAGTTGCCCCGTGAGCGGCGCCGCGTGACCGATCAGCACGACAGCGGGAGTGGCATCGGCGGCATAGGCCGATGCCTGCATGGCGGTCAGCGCAACGACACCGGCCAGAGAGCGAAAGTTTTGATTCACGGGCTGCCTCACATCGGTTATGAAGTTAAATGAGCGCTATGGTTTGAATCGCGCCTGAAATCCAGTATTCGTTCGCCGTAATTGCGCGTCCAACGAGAAATTCTTTTTGCCGCCGATAAACAAACGTTATGCGGCAGCGACATCCATGCTTTGACGCAGCAGCACTTCGACGCTGCGGCCGATTGCGAGAATCGATGCATCGGCAAGCGCCGGTCCGCAGATCGATAGTCCGACTGGCAGTTCGCCTTCGCGATGGCAAGGCAACGTCAGCGCGCAACCGTCCATGAAGTTCACGACACTGGGATTGCGCAGCACTTTTGCGTTCGTTGCGAAGAACGCTTCGTCGTCGTGTTCGACCTGCGCGATGGCAGGCGGTACGACCGCGACGGTCGGCATCAGCCAGGCGTCGAAGCGCGCGAGCCGCGAGCGCGCGTCGCGCACGAAGCGTTCGCGTGCGGCCAGCAGATCGATATAGTCAGCGGCGCTGCGCCCTTCTCCCGCGCGCAAACGCTTCAGCACGCGCGGGTCATACGCGTCGGCGTCGCCCGCAACGTGCTCACGATGCCACGCCCACGCCTGCGCAGCCGTAATGCCCGCGAGCGGATAGCGTCCCGCTACTTCATGCAGTTCCGGAAACGCAAAGCGTTCGACCGATGCACCCGCGCGCCGCAACCTCCCGATTGCACGGTTGAATGCAGTGCTGACGGTTTCGTCGAGATCATCGGCTACATAGTCGGACGTGACGCCCAGACGGAGTCCCGCGAGCGGGCGCGGCGCCGTGTCCAGCGCTTGCCCGGAGACGATGCTGTCGATCAGCGCACAACAGTCGACGCTGCGCGCAATCGGCCCAACCGAATCGAACGATGACGACAGCGGCACGATGCCTTCGAGCGGCACACGCCGCGCCGTCGGTTTGAATCCGACCAGTCCGCAGAACGCCGCCGGAATGCGGACCGAGCCGCCCGTGTCCGTGCCGAGCGCCGCAGCCACATGCCCGAGCGCGACAGACACCGCCGCGCCCGAACTCGAACCGCCTGCGAGCCGCCCAGCGTGAGCGGGATTGAGCGGCGTTCCGTAGTGCGGATTCACGCCAAGCCCGGAGAACGCAAACTCGCTCATATTGGTGCGACCGACAAACACCGCGCCCGCTTCGCGCAACCGCGCCACGGCGGCCGCATCGCGCACGGCGGGCGCGGTATCGCGCAGTATTCGCGAGCCGGCCGTCGTCACCTGCCCTTTGATGTCGAACAGATCCTTCACCGAAACCGGCACGCCCGCCAGCGCAGAAGGCACATAGCCGCGCTCGCGAAATGCGTCGCTGGCGTCGGCCGCTTCGCGCGCCGCCAGCCGGTCGATGTGCGTGTAGGTCGCGCCGCCGCGCGCAAGATCGGCATCGATGGCCGCGAGACTCGCATCGAGCAATTCGCCCGCCGACAGGCTTTTCGTCGCGAGCGCCTTGCCGGATTCACGGATAGTGCGCATCGCCATCACTCCGCATGCGCAAGCGCATCGACGCTATAGCGATGCCGCAAGCTGCGTCCGAGCACTGGATCATGCAACTCCAGTTCATACGCGCTCGCGGGCGTCAGCGCGCCAAGCACGGGCTGTGTGCCGCAGAACAGCACCGTCTCCGGAATCATCGACGTCGAACCGAACGCACGCCAGATCAGCGGCTCGGGATGCATCAGCCGCGCGAGCGTGCCTTCCTGATAGCGGATGCGCTCGCCATTCGCATCGAGGCGCCAGCTGCGCGCGATCAGCGCGTCCCAATGCGCGGCCACTTCCGCGTACCGCCACAGCGTCTTGCCGAGCGGTTTCGCGCACATCTGCTTCGACACGGCAACGTCGTAGCCTTCGACCTTGCGGTCCGTATGATCGGAACCGATACCGACCAGCAAGCCGTCCGCTTCCGTCTGCAACAGCACGACTTCCACTTCACCCGACGAATGCTCGCCGATCACTTCGATGCCGTCCGACGTCGTCAGCAACGCAGGTGCGACTTCATAGAAACACGGCACGCTCGACGGCCGGCGCACGCCGATCGCTTCCAGTTCGCGGATATGATGCTCGACCTCGGCCGCATCGCGTCCCGCCCAGCCCGCAATCACGAGACGGCTCGCGCTGATTTCAACTGGCAACCCGCCTTCGATTTCACACGACACTTTCTTCATTGCAACGTCCTCTGTTTTGACAATCTGTTTGCCCCTTCACAAGCGGGTATTCGCTGCAAAGTTTTGGCGCGTACCGAAGGCGTGTCCAACAAATTAAAGTTGTCGCGCGGCTGAAAATTTTCTTGTCACATGCGGCGGGACGCGGCGCTACACTGAGCCATTCGTGCTTGCCTCGTCAGGGTTGTGAATGAATCTGCGATTTCTGGAAACCTTTGTCTGGCTTGCGCGGCTGCGCAGCTTCCGGCTGACAGCCGAACGTCTGCACGCAACCCAGGCGGCCATTTCGAGCCGCATTTCCGCGCTCGAACAGGAACTCGGCGTGCGGCTGTTCGAGCGCGGCTCGAAGGAAGCGACGCTCACGCAGGACGGCACCAAGGCGCTGCCTTTCGCCGAACAGATGCTGAAGCTGAATCAGGCGATGCTCGCAAGCGTCGGCGATCGCTCGAAGGTGTCGGGCCTGCTGCGGCTTGGCGCGATCGAATCGATAGTGCATACATGGTTGCCCGATCTGCTCAAGCGTATCCGCGACGAGTATCCGAACCTCGTGATCGAACTGACCAGCGATACGTCCGCGAATCTCTCGGCTCAACTTGCGAATGGACACATCGACGTGTCATTCCAGACGACGACTGTCGCGGGCGCCGATATGACCAACGTGCCGCTCGGCAGCCTGCCGATGCGCTGGATGGCGAGCCCCGCGCTCAATCTGTCCGCGCAGGCGCTGACTGAAACTGAACTGGCCGCGTATCCCGTCATCAGCTTCGCGCGCCATTCGCCGCCGCATGAGTTTCTCGCTGGCCTGTTCGCGGCGAGTGGCGACGTGCAGGTGCAGATCAACTGTCTTTCGTCGGTGGCGGCGATCATCCGGCTCGTTATCGACGGGTTCGGCATCGCCGTGCTGCCACCCGCATTCGTGATGCGCGAACTCGAAGCGGGCCAGTTGCAACTGCTGCAAGTCACGCATCGTGTGCCGGCCTTGCCGCTCGTCGCCGCCTATCGACGCACGCCTGACAGCCTGCTCGCCGAGTCGATCACGCGGCTCGCGCTAAACGTCGTGCTCGATTTCAGCCTGAAACATGGGCCCGAATTCGCGTTGTTCCCGCCATCGGACGACGCCATCACACACGCCTGACCGATCCATTTATCGATACAAGTACGCCGACATGCTGACCGCTCTCTCCATTCCAGTCGAACCACTCGAAGCGCATCGCTGCGAACCGTATGGCTGGCTGCTCGGAAAGCCTGTGCGCACGGACGGCGACGCGCCCGCGTTCGTCAGTCCAGCATCGGATTTCTGGCGTGAGCATCTGTTCGACACCGGCACGGATGGAGAAACGGAAATACTGTGGGTGGTGTATCGCAATCGCAAACCGGAGATTGCGTCGCTCGAATTGCATCGTCTGACGCAGCAGGCGATCGTGCCGTTGACCGCGCCCGTCGTGCATATCGTCGCAACCTCGCTCGAAGACGGTGAGCCCGATCTCGCTTCGTTGCGTGCATTCGAGATTCCCGTTGGCAAGGGTCTTTGCATGCGTCCGAATATCTGGCATGCAACGCGTGTCGCAAATAGCGAGTCGACCTGTCTCATGCTCACGCGTCCTTCAACGACTTACGATCTCGTCGTCCATCTGAAGACAGGTGCGCCTGCTTGCGAAAGTGTGATCAAGCCCATCGAAACGCGCACGCTCGAATCCGGCACGCCCTGAACATCTGCACGCCAGTATTCACGCACGCGTACCACGCCTTCAGATAGTTTCGTTTCCTGACTTCTCACTTGCGATGCATCCAGACACGGTGCACGATGAGGCGGTGTCTGCAGGACCCATGCGCGATAGTCACGCACATCGTCCTCTGCACCGATCCACTTCGCATAGTGAGCAGGTCCGCATGTTGCTAAGCGATAGCGTTGAACATCGCACGCGTAGCACGTGAACGCACGGAACAGGAGGCTTACAGCATGAACGAAGCGCGCAAAGCGGATACGTCGGGCATCGCACGCTGGCTCAGCGTTATCTTCGCCCTGCTTGCCGGACTGTATCTGCTGGCAGGCGGCATCTGGCTGGTGACGATAGGCGGCTCGCCTTACTACATCGTCGCCGGGATCGTTCTGCTTGCGGTTGCGTGGCTGACCCATCGCGGCAACGGGCTTGCGCTTTCGCTATACGCGCTGCTGCTGATCGGCACGCTGATATGGGCCGTCTTCGAAGCAGGCTTCGATTTCTGGGCACTCGCGCCGCGCACCGATATTCTCGTGCTGTTCGGCATCTGGCTGCTGTTGCCGTTCGTCTACCGTCTATTCGATTCATCCGCGCGGCGCGGCGGCGCCATTGCGCTCGTGGTGTGCCTCGTTCTGACGGGCGTTGCGCTCGCGTATGCCGCATTCAACGATCCGCAGGAGATCAACGGCAAGGTTGCGGAGAACGCTGCGGCATCGCTTGCACAATCCGATACGCCCGCCGGCGACTGGACAGCATACGGCCGCACGCAAGCGGGAACGCGCTATTCGCCGCTCACGCAGATCAACCAGGACAACGCAAAAGACCTGCAGGTTGCGTGGACCTTTCAGACAGGCGACAAGAAAGGCCCGAACGATCCCGTTGAAATCACCGACGAAGTCACGCCGCTAAAAGCAGGCGACATGCTTTATCTGTGCTCGCCGCATCAGATCCTGTTCGCGCTCGATGCTGCAACGGGCAAGGAAAAATGGCGCTTCGATCCCGGCCTGAAGACCGACCCGAGCTTCCAGCACGTGACCTGTCGCGGCGTGTCGTATCACGAGACGGCCGCTGCCGCCGCCGCAAAAGATGCTGCAGCACAAAGCGCATTGCCGGCCTGCGCGCGACGCGTGATCCTTCCCGTCAACGATGGCCATCTGTACGAACTCGATGCCGCCACGGGGCAGCGCTGCGCCGGCTTCGCCAACAACGGCGACCTCGATCTGCAACATCTGCAACCGGTGAAGACGGCCGGCCAATACGAGCCAACGTCGCCGCCCATCGTCACCGACAAGATCATCGTCATGGCCGGCGCGGTGACGGACAACTATTCGACGCGCGAGCCATCAGGCGTGATACGCGGCTTCGACGTCGATACAGGCAAACTCGTGTGGGCGTTCGATCCGGGCTCGGACACGCCGAATGCCATTCCCGACGACCAGCACGCGTTCACACTCAATTCGCCGAACTCGTGGGCGCCCGCTGCCTACGATGCGAAGCTCGACCTCGTCTATCTGCCGATGGGCGTGAAGACGCCCGACATCTGGGGCGGCGATCGCACGCCACAGTACGAGCGCTATGCGAGCGGCTTGCTTGCGCTGCATGCATCGACAGGCAAGCTCGCGTGGTTCTACCAGACCGTGCATCACGATCTGTGGGACATGGACCTGCCCGCGCAGCCGACCATCGCCGATATCACCGACCGAAGCGGCAACGTCGTGCCTGCGATCTACGCGCCCGCGAAGACAGGCAACATCTTCGTGCTCGATCGCCGCACGGGTACGCCGATCGTGCCCGCGCCCGAGCAACCGGTGCCGCAGGGCGCGGCGCAAGGCGATCGGCTTTCGCCGACACAGCCGTACTCGCAACTCACTTTCCGCCCCGCGAAGAACCTGACGGGCGCGGATATGTGGGGTGCAACGATGTTCGACCAGCTCGCGTGCCGCGTGATCTTTCACCGGCTACGCTACGAAGGTCCGTTCACGCCGCCGTCGGAACAGGGCACGCTGGTCTTTCCGGGCAATCTCGGCATGTTCGAATGGGGCGGGCTCGCCGTCGATACCGACCGGCAACTCGCAATCGCAAACCCTATCGCGCTGCCGTTCGTGTCGAAGCTGGTCGCGCGTGGGCCGAACAACCCCATCCAGCCGCCTGAAAACAGCCAGGGCGGCCCCGGCACGGAATCCGGTATCCAGCCTCAATACGGCGTGCCGTTCGGCGTAGAGCTCAATCCTTTTTTGTCGCCGATTGGTTTGCCATGCAAGGAACCCGCATGGGGCTACGTTGCGGCGCTCGATCTGAAGACGAACCAGGTGGTGTGGAAAAAGCGCATCGGCACGGTTCGCGATAGTGCGCCGGTGCCCTTGCCGTTCAAGATGGGCATGCCGATGCTCGGCGGGCCGATGACGACGGCAGGCCATGTGTTCTTCATCGGTGCGACGGCCGATAATTATCTGCGGGCTTTCAGCACCGATACGGGCGAAGAGCTGTGGCGCGCGCGGTTGCCTGCGGGTGGGCAGGCTACGCCGATGACCTATGAGGCGAATGGCAAGCAGTTTGTGGTGATTGCCGCAGGCGGGCATGGGTCGTTTGGGACGAAGCTCGGGGATTATGTGATTGCGTATGCGTTGCCCGGGAAATGATTTTGGGTTTTGGTTTTTGGTTTTGCTTCGGCGCTGGCATCCGCGTTTTGTCTTGCCTGCTTCAAGCGTCGCCCCTGTGCGGGGCGGCACTTACTTTCTTTGCCGCCGCAAAGAAAGTAAGCAAAGAAAGCGGGCTAACACCGCCCGTTCTTGACCTCCGCCTGAGGGCCCCCAACAGTTCCTCCGCTTCACACGGCGTCCTGTGACTCAATGCCCATTGCCAGCGCTCCGAACGGGCGCCTCACCCACTTCAATCACCCGTAGCGCATCCAGCGGCAGCGAAAGGCCACGGCCGCCCAGGTGGCAAACTGTGTGTAGGTCGTAATACTCCACACCTCAGCGCTCTTACGACACCGATCCCGCTTTCCTGCCGCGACCTTGCTTTTCGGTCCAGAGTGGTGCGCATGCGCCGCGACAGCCTACACACAGTTTGCCGCTATAGAACGTGGGGGATGCGATCGCGTATGGGGCGACGCGGGAGCGTGAAGCGGGTGATGAGCCAATTCGAAGCGTGGGCAGCGGGCATCGAGAAGAGAGATGTCGCAGACAGGATGGGGCTGTTGGGGGCCCGTGGGCGGAAACAAGAACTGGCGGTGTTCAGCGGCTTTCTTTTGCCTACTTTTCTTTGCCGCGGCAAAGAAAAGTAGGTGCCGCCCCGCACAGGGGCGACGCTTGAAGCAGGCAAGACAAATCGCGGATGCCAGCGAAAACAAAAACCACACCACCCAGCGCCGCGACCCAAACCACCCAAAACCCGACAACACATCGCGGATACCAGCGAAAAAAACCACATCTACTGTAACCGCCGGAGGCACCACACCGAACTACCCTTAAAGGAGGCGGACGACACCGATGACCGACGACCGCGTTATAGTGCCGCATCACAATTTCGGCTACGCTGAAACAATCGACCTGAAGCTCGCGGCAGCGGCATCAGGCCACGCACACGCGTCATCATCGCCCCGTCCCGCCAATCGAGGAGGCATATTGCAAGAAGCGGAAAGCCGCCTGAAAGCATTGTTCGTGCGCGGACTCGACGGCGATGCCGACGCCTATCGCAGCTTTCTGCAAGCACTGACGCGGCACCTGCGCGGCTTTTTGCGCAAGCGCATCCCGCACTATCGCGATGACGTCGAAGACCTCGTCCAGGAGATCCTGCTCGCAGTGCATAATGCGCGTCACACCTATCGTCCGGACGAACCGCTGACCGCGTGGCTCCACGCGATCGCCCGCTACAAGCTGATGGACTTCTTCCGCTCGCGCGCCCGCCGCGAATCCCTGAACGACCCGCTCGACGACTACGCCGAACTGCTCGCCGATACCGACGACGAACCCGCCCAGGCGCGTCAGGACATCGGCAAGCTGCTCGAACATCTGCCCGACAAGCAGCGGCTGCCCATCGTGCATATGAAGCTCGAAGGGCTGTCGGTGACGGAAACGGCCCGGCTCACGGGACTGTCGGAATCGGCCGTCAAGGTTGGCGTGCATCGCGGACTCAAGGCGCTGTCCGCACTCATCAGGGGGCAGCGATGAAGACCGACGATCTCATTGGCCTCCTGTCCAACCAGGTGACGCGCGTCGACCGCGGCGCCATCGCGCGCCGTTTCATCAAGGCGCTGCTGCTCGGCGCGCTGGGCTCGCTGGTCCTCATGACCTTCGTGTTCGGCATTCGGCACGATCTCGGCGACGTCATGCGCACGACGATTTTCTGGGCGAAGCTCGCGTATCCGCTCGCCATCGCGGTGGGCGCAATGCTGGCGGTGATGCGGCTTGGCCGGCCCGGTGCGCGGGCGGGCTATTCATGGGCGATCATCGCGTTGCCGTTCGTTGCCGTGTGGATCGCGAGCATGATGGTGCTCGACAGCGCGGCGCCCGGCACGCGCTTGCCTATCGTGCTCGGCCACACGTGGCGCACCTGCCCGTTCAACATCATGCTGCTATCGGTGCCGACGTTTCCCGCCGTATTCTGGGCCGTCAAGGCGCTCGCGCCAACGCAACTGAGGCTGGCGGGCGCCGTCGCCGGTCTGCTCGCGAGTTCGACGGCAACGGTCGTGTACTGCCTGCATTGTCCCGAGATGAGCCCGGCGTTCTGGAGCGTGTGGTACGCAATCGGGATGTTGCTGCCCGCGGGCATCGGCGCGTGGCTCGGGCCGAAGCTGTTGCGCTGGTAACGAAGGCGCGGAGACGATCGTCACGCTTCGGGCTCGCCTCCATCTGCGACGGCGGGCCCGATGTAATGCGCGCGAGGACGCAACAGGCTTCCGCTCGTCATCTGTTCGATCGAATGTGCGGCCCAGCCCACGCTTCTTGCGATACCGAACAAGGCAAAGGCCGCGTCCCGCTGCAATCCGCAATGCTCGACGAGGGCCGCAAGCGCTACGTCGATAGTGGGCGGCCTGCCCGTCAATCTGTCGACGCAAACAATCAGTTCGCGCGTCGTCTGCGACGCCTTCAAGGTCGACAGCAGACACGCCGCGCGTGGATCGCCTTGCGGATAAAGCTCATGCCCGAAACCGGCCAGCGACTTGCTGTCGGCCAGGCGGCGTCGAACGGTTTCCTCCACGCCTGAACGACCCGCTTCGTCGATCAGCGCATACACGCGCGCGATCGCATCGCCATGCAGCGGCCCCGAAAACGAAGCGAGCCCCGCCAGCATGCATGCGCCCAGCGACGCGCCCGTCGATGCCGCGACGCGTGCAGCAAAGGACGAGCTGGTCAGTTCCTGATCGGCGAGCAGTGCGAGCGTCAGGCGGATCAGACCGGCGTGCCGCTCGGCTTGCCATGCGCGCGCGATACGCAGATGCAGCGGCGCCTCCTCATCGCGATCGAGTGCGACGAACGCACTTGCCAGACGGCCGACCAGCGCGGCTGATTCTTCATGCATACGCTCGACGTCTAACGCGTCATTCGAACTGCCATCGGCCGCGGCAACGCTCATCGCGGCATAAACGCGCGCCCTCGCAGAACCATCGATCTCCATCGGCGCGAATGAGGGAAAACGCGGCAACGAAGCCGAATCCCATAGCAACTGGGCAACTTCTTCCAGCGTCGCGCTCGCGGCGAGTTGGATCGCGTCCTGGCCACGGTAGTAGAGCCGCCCGCGAACGATCGTCGAGATATGCGTGTTGATGATCGGCTCGCCCCACGCCATCGTGCTCGCCGCAATGTTCTTGCGCGCCCGGCCGAGGTCGCGCTTTTTCATCAGCGCCGAGATATCCGACGCGCGATAGAGCTTGCGGCTGGTGTGCTCCGGATCCCAGCGCACCTCGATCTGGCCGCGGCTGACATAGGCGTAGAGCGTCTGCTTGCGCACGCCGAGCGACGCGCATGCCTCCTCCTGTGTCATCCAGTTCTTCACGTTGATTGACTCAATCAAGGTTGACGGTCATTAGTGCCGCCGGTTTAATGCAAAACATAAACACACCAGAAGGAACCGCACGGCATGCATCGGCACGCGTTTGCGTACGCTGTAAGCAGTTAGCGTTTCCCCATTCCTGTGATCCGTTCAGCGGCACCAAGGAGGAGATATCGATGGCATCAAACCGAACGACCCAGTATATATCGACCGCGTCGGAACGCATGACGCGCACGCGCTACTCGATCCTTGCGACAATCCTGCTGCTCGCGACAGTCGCGTATGCGGACCGCGCGATCCTGTCGATTGCCGGGCCGGGCATTTCGAAGGAATTCGGCCTGAATCACGTGCAGCTGGGTTACGTGCTCTCGGCGTTCAGCTGGGCCTATGTGGTCGGCCAGATTCCAGGCGGCCTGTTGCTCGACCGCTTCGGCACCAAGAAGATGTACGGCGCGACGCTTGTCTTATGGTCGATTGCAACCATGGCGGTCGGCTTTATCGGCAATATCACGTCGGATCTTTCCGTTGCGCTTTCGCTGCTGTTCGCGCTGCGCTTTGCGCTCGGACTGATTGAAGCGCCAAGCTTTCCCGCGAACGGCCGCGTCGCGGTGATGTGGTTCCCGAAAGAAGAGCGTGGGCTCGCGACATCGCTGTTCGCATCGGCGTCCTATTTCGCGGTCGCAATCTTCTCGCCTCTTGCGGGATGGCTCACCGTGAAATTCGGCTGGCCCGCGCCGTTCTTCGCGCTCGGATTGATCGGCATCGCTGCGGCATTCCTGTGGGCCGCCGTGATGCACGAGCCGCGCAAGCATCCGCGTGTCTCGTCGGGTGAACTCGATCATATCGTTGCGGGTGGCGCGATGATCGACATCGACTCGAAGCACGAATTGCAGACGCGCCCGGCTGCATCGTGGGCGCTGGCGCGCACGCTGCTCGGCAACCGGATGCTGTGGTGCTCGTATATCGGCCAGTATTGCACCATCGCGCTGAGCTACTTCTTCATCACGTGGTTCCCGATCTACCTTGTTCAGGCGCGTGGCATGAACGTGATGGAAGCCGGCTTCGCGACGATGATTCCTGCCATCTCCGGCTTTCTCGGCGGCATTGCGGGCGGCGCTATTTCCGACATGCTGATCCGTCACGGCTGGAGTGTGTCGTGGGCGCGCAAGACGCCGTATATCGTCGGCATGCTGGTGGGTTGCTGCCTCGTGCTGTCGGCCTTCACGGAGAACAACCTCTTCATCGTGCTGCTGATGACGCTCGCCTTCTTCGGCAAAGGCGCAGCGGCGGGCGCGGGCACCTGGGCTATCGTCAGCGATACGGCGCCGCGCGAAGCAGTCGGACTGGCAGGCGCGATCTTCAATTGCGTGGGCAATATCGGCGGTATCGTTACGCCGATCGTGTTCGGCTATATCGTGCAGGCCACGGGTGGCTATACGGTGGGACTCTACTTCGTCGCGGCACACTGCCTTGTCGCCGCTGTCGTGTATCTGCTGTTCATGGGTAACATCAAGCGCGTGCAGATGAGCACGTCTGGGACATAACGGAAAACAAGCTATGCAACAACCGGATACGGCGAAACCGACCATACTCAACGCGGCTGAATTGCCCGAGTGGACCAACGCGGAATTGAAGGCACTTTTCAACGTGCTCGATCTGCCGAAAGATCCTGAAGCCGCTTCCGCGTTTCTCGCGAAGCATGGTCACGAGGTGCGCGGCATCGCGTTGCGCAAGACGAAGATCGACGCCGCGTTTCTCGATGCCGTGCCTGCGCTCGAAATCATTTCGAGCTACAGCGCGGGCCTCGACAATCTCGACGTGCACGCAGCCAAAGCGCGCGGCATCGCGATCGAAAACACGTCGCACATCCTCGCCGAAGATGTCGCGAACGCGGCTGTCGGCCTCGCGCTTGCCGTGACACGCGACTTCATCAACGCGGATGCATTCGTGCGCGCCGGTGCCTGGCCCGAGCATGGGCAATATCCGCTCGGACGTTCGATCTCGCGCATGAAGGTCGGCATCGTCGGACTCGGTACGATCGGGGCGGCCATCGCCCAGCGTCTGCAGGCGTTCGGCTCGGATCTCGCGTATTTCGGCCCGAACCGGAAGCCCGTCGATATGCCGTACTACGACGACATCGTCCGCCTCGCGCGCGATTGCGACATGCTGATTCTGACCTGCCCGCTTTCTCCGTCGACATATCATCTCGTCAATGCGGCCGTGCTCGATGCGCTTGGACGGGATGGGTACCTGGTGAATATTTCGCGCGGTCCGGTAGTGGATGAAGCGGCGCTGATTGCCACGCTCGCTCAAGCCGGAATTGCAGGCGCGGCACTCGATGTGTTCGAGCGCGAACCAGTTGTTCCCGATGCGCTGATCCGCGATCGCCGCGTCGTGCTGACGCCGCATATCGGCTCAGCGACGAGCGAGACGCGGCGCAGCATGGCGGAAAACGTCGTCGATACGCTGGCGCGGCATTTCGGCATTCCCGGTCCGCGCGACAACACGGCGCGTGCTGAACATGCGGACGCACCAGTCGAGAGCATCGGATGAAGTAGCGTGTGAGTCTCCGGGATCAGGCATCGCGAATGCTCAATGCGAATGCGCTACTGATCCAAGGAGAACGACATGGCTGAACTGGGCGGTGAAAGCAATACCGACGAACGGATTCGCGAACGCGCGTACCAACTTTGGGAGCGTGACCCGGATCCGAAGAAGCATGCCGACGAGTATTGGGAAATAGCACGCCGGCAAGTCGAAGCCGAGGGCACGGACGACATATCCGTCGAGCCGACCATCGAGCAATCCGACAAGCGGCAGATGGAAAGCGAAGACCCGCAGGACGACGGCGACGTGCAAGGCGATGCGGCGGGAAAACCTCGCGCGAAGCGGGCGAGATAACGCACGCAGAGGGAAATTGCCCTATCGCGACGCAGGTTCAACGAATGGTTCTCCGTTCGTTGAACCTGCCAGACAAAACTTCTGTTGCTCGCCACTTCAAAAACGAAGAATTAGTCGCTACAATTGCGTCCCCTTGCCCAGGTGGCGGAATTGGTAGACGCACTATCTTGAGGGGGTAGCGCTGAAAGGCGTGCGGGTTCGAGTCCCGCCCTGGGCACCAGAACATATTCAAGCAACAGCACATACCTGCTCGCCAGAGACCCAGACGAAGTTCTAACCTTCGTCCCAGCGGCTGAAATCGCAATGAGCATTCCCTCAATCGCCGCTCTTCATCGAACTGCGAACACATCCGGGCATAGTCCCGGCGCGGCTGCCCCCAGGCTTCGAATCTCTGTCCCCAGTAACGGTCCAATTCACGACACCCGGCAGGCGATCGCATAAAATGAACGGGCCCGTTGCAGTGTGCGCACACGCAACCCCGTAGCATGCAACTCCAGATGGCCAGGGCGCCTGCAATCCTGAATGCCATCTGATTTCATCCGCCATCGTTTCTCTCCAGACGTGACACCACGTCCTTAGGCCGAGAATGACCGCAAATGCGATGAGCCGCCGTCACCTGTTGACGCTGATCGGCAAGAACCTCGGCGCGGCCGCCATGATGCAAGGCATGGGCACGCTTGGATTCGCCGCTCCCTCGACCTACGCCGGACCGGTCCGGCTCGAAGGCGCGCCGAAAGGAACGCGGATTCTCGTGCTCGGCGCGGGCATGGCCGGCCTTGTGGCCGCTTTTGAGTTGAAAAGCGCGGGCTACCAGGTGCAGGTGCTGGAGTACAACAATCGCGCAGGCGGGCGGTCCTGGACTGTCAGAGGCGGTGATCGATATACAGAACTCGGCGGCGCCACACAGTATTGCGATTTCGCTAACGGGCTTTATCTGAATCCAGGGCCGTGGCGCATTCCGTATCACCATCAGGGCGTACTCGACTATGCAAAGCGTCTGAAGGTGCCGCTCGAGCCGTTCATCCAGGTCAATTACAACGCGTACCTGCATTCGACAGAAGCTTTTGGTGGCAAGCCGCAGCGATTCCGCGCGGTGCAGACCGACTATCAAGGCTATATCGCCGAGCTACTTTCCAAGGCAATCCGCAAGGACGCACTCGATGATGCGCTGTCAGTCGAAGATGCGCATCGGCTACTCGAATCCCTGCGCCGATGGGGCGCGCTCGACCGGGATGGAGCCTATCAGGCAGGGCGGCGAAGCAGTGACAGGCGCGGCTACGCGATCGCACATGGCGGCGGTCTGATGCCGGCAGCCGTGCCGTCGGATCTGATCCCGCGCGACCCGCTGCTTGCATCGAGTCTATGGCAATGGCTTTCGACTGGAAACCAGCAGGACTATCAGAGCAGCATTTTCCAGCCCGTCGGCGGCATGGACAGGATTGCCCATGCGCTTCATGCGCAGGTCGCTAGCGCCGTCGTGTTCAACGCCAGAGTCACGGCAATCATGCAGGACGCGCGCGGCGTCACAGTGCGTTATACCGATACGACTACCCGGACCGAACGGAGCGCACACGCGGATTGGCTGGTGTGCACCATTCCACTTTCGATTCTGAGTCAGATCGACATTGCGGTCGGCCCGTCCATGCGCGCCGCAATCGATGCGGTGCCTTACGAGACATCGGTGAAAATCGGGCTGCAATTCGGCCGGCGGTTCTGGGAAGAAGACGAGCAGATTTACGGCGGGATCACGCATACCGACCTGCCGATTTCGACGATCGGCTATCCGGCAACAGGTTACGGATCGACCGGGCCTGCGGTGCTGCTCGGCGCCTACATGTGGGGACCCGCCAGCTATGAGATCGGTGCGTTGTCCCCTCGCGAACGTATCGCGGTGGCGTTGAGTCAGGGTAGCCAGATTCACCCGCAGTACGCGCGCGAGTACCAGAACGGTTTTGCGATGAACTGGAGCCGATCACCGTTCACGAATGGCTGCTTCGCCGCATGGACAGATGAGTTGAGAAAGGCGCATTACGCGAATCTCTGTCAGATCGACGGACGGATCGTGCTTGCCGGAGAACACGCATCCCATATCCCGGCATGGCAGGAAGGCGCCGTGCTGTCGTCGCTGGATGCGATCAGCCGGTTGCATCGGAGAATCGTTAATGGATAGGCTGAAGCTGATCCGTAGCGCGGTGGTGTTGATGGGCTTGCTGGTGGGAGCCGTGGTGATGTCGGCTCGGGCCGTAGCGCAAGACGTATCACGCACGTTTATGATTTCGCCGGGCTATCGCTTTACCGAAACTAGCGGCGAAGCGCTATACAACGCTAGCTGCGCGGGATGTCATATGCCGGATGGAAAAGGTGCACAGGGTGCGGGGCACTATCCGGCGCTCGCTGACAATCCGGCAGTCGAAGCCGCGCCCTATGTCATCGTCAATGTACTGCATGGGCGACGGGGGATGCCGTCGTTTGCAGACGAGATGAGTGATGAGCAGGTCGCCGCTGTTGTGAACTATACGAGAACACATTTCGGTAATCGATTTGCTGGAAGCGTTACGCCGGGCGAGGTTAGAGGTTTGCGCTGAATTTGAGTGATTTGGGTGGCGATGTGTGTCGCCTGGTGAGATCTGTGGTGCGTTCTCGGCTACTGTCGATATTCAGGTGTCGCCGTTCGTGAGGTAGTGTCAGGTCCCTTTGCTGCCATTCGGATCTCGGCATCCCTAATGTCGCGTTCACTACTAGGGGATGCGCACTCTCGACCCGACGCGGACTTTCGATCTGCTCCAGAGCAGACATTTCGCGAGACAAATGAATACAAGAAATTCTCGGCGTTTCCATCTTACAAGCAGTTGGAATAGTAGCCGCAAATTGCGCCGGTCAGTCCGATATGCGTTTAAATCTATAGATCGAGTAATGCTTTGCCGTTCCCGTCGGGATTGCGCCAAACAGCATACTCATGTGAACTTGCATATGGTCCTCAACCATCAGGTCGCCATGCTCGTCGAGGTAAAGCGCAGCCGATGAGTCTGTACTGTTCGGGCCAAACTCCGAACGCCCCGTTCCACTGGCGCCACCCCATACAATTCTTCCGTTTCGACCCGTGCACACGAATCGATCTTTGTCCTCCATAGAGGAGGTGAACTCGACAGGCTGTCCGGTAGCAAAGGCAAGCGTCACAGTCGCCCTTCGATTGTTCCAGGCGATGGATCCGGACTGCGGAGATCTACCCTTTTCTGCCGCCTGCATTTCGCCCGCCTCCAGATCATCCCTGAAAGGAAAGGCATAATCGATACGCAAGCTCTGCTGTGCCTGCCTGGCAGCGGGATCCCCGTCCACCAGCGATCCACGTCCCTCATATTTTCCGCTGAGATCTGGACATGAACTTGATGCGTAATACGCAGGTTCAAGGTTCTTGCCACCTGCGCCCGGATAGCTCGGTGGTGAATGCAAGCATCCGCAGCAAGCGATCGATGCCGTTGTGGCAAATAGGGTCCGCAGCCTCAATTCTGGTCCTTTTTTATCGCGCTCGACAAACCGGGAATCATCGTGCTCTTCCGGGTGTGCCTGTCGTAAATGTCAATGATAGGGATTGTCAACGGTTCAGAGGTCCACGTCGAGTGACCGCTTCTAGCCGCACTGGGTCTGACGGCGATCCATCGCGCTCTCATGGTCAATCTAAATCGAAGTTCTAACGGATGTCGTGAACCGTTCTTTTGTAGCGGCGATCTTAAGTTTTTCGCGAACGTTCCGATAAAACACGGGCAGACGAATAATCGGTAACGCGGTTGAACGGGATGATTGATGCAAGTTAAATCGAAACTCTTGAGCCTTGGTGCGATCGTGGCGCTCAGCGTCCTCGCAGGTTGCGCGGCAGAACCGCGCGCTGAGGTTGATGCAGGAAAGCTTCGTACAGTTCGCACGGTAACGGTCGTGTATCCCGGGAAGACGGTATATAGCGGCGGGCGCGCTCAAATGCCGCTTCTAATGACTGGCGGCGGACTGATCGGTGCGGCGCTCACGGGAACTGTAACCGGCCTCGCAAATGCCAGCACCGCCAAACAGAATCGACTCGCGTTTGACGATGTTGTCACGGCAAAATTAGGTGACACAAAACTGAACCGCCGATTCACCGACGGCATTGAAGCCTCGCTGCGTACCCACGGCTATGTTGTCAATGAAGTCGACGCCTCCACACCCTCCCTCCCCACCTTTTCGCGTGATGAACATAACCGGTGGCACGCAAGCGGCCCGGTCTACCCGGGGAGCGACGCGGTGCTCTTGATACGCGTGTCGCCGGCATATAGCTCTGGCGGCCCGATGAGCGCCTATACGCGTTTGATCGTCGGCGAAGTTGATATGTTTTCTGGCGATACGCACGAAGTGCTTCTCCGGCAGCACGTCTATTGGATGAAGACTATAGATCCGTACACCTACCACTTTATGGACGACATCGTGGCTGATCTTCCTCACGCAATCAGCGGGCTCGACGAGGGCATGATGGCGCAGGTGGACGTCTTCAGTAAGTCATTAGACAGTATTCAGCCTTGACGTCGGGAGCATAGCTGGAGGTTGGCGGCGCCTCGCTCGACACTCAACTTCCAGAGGCGACCCGGCTGTTCAGTTCGAGTGACATGCATGAAACTCGTCGACGATCGTGACGTGATTGTCAAAACTCCGTTCATGCCCGCACTGCTGACGATCCAGGTAGCGACGTCGACTAACCGTTCCTGGCCGATAGCTGGCCATCTATGCCCGAGTCCTCACTCCGCCGGTAACTCCAATTCGTGCAAAATTCGCTTTTCATAGGTCCGCCAGTCTTGCCCGGAATTCTCAATTGCGAGCTTGGATAAAGGCAGTTCCTGAAACAGCCCGTCGGTCAGTCGGCGGTAATCGCGGTAAAGGGAAATCAGCCCGTCAAGGCCCACGAAACCTTTCCGAAGGCAGTATGGAGCAGCAAGCTTCCAGTTGACCTGATAGTCGATCCACTCGGCTCCGCGATCTGTGCAAACCTTTCTGACGGCCGCTTCGACATCTTCCTGCCAAAGGTAGATCACGAACGGATTCAGCGAGGCGATGACTGCCATCAGCTTCCGGATGTAGTCCGCAATCAGCGTGACATCGGCCTCCATCAGGAGCAGATTCGTCAGGTCTCCGTGAAAGAGTTGGCCGTCCAGAACAGGAATTTCACCCTTTGATTCCGTGTGCCTGGCGAACGCGGTCCATCTTGCCAAGGCGCGGTCTGCGAGATCCTCGGGCGTCGTATCCTTCCACGGCTCAAACCAGTGTTCGAGTTCGTCCGTCGCACGCACTGGATGCGGGTCGGTCCTTTCGTGAACAGGCAGCGCCGGTCTCCCTGCCTCGTGCAAGTGCTTCGAAATGAATCGCATAGTCGTTGACTTGCCCGATCCCATGATCCCCTCGACGATCACCAACCGGTGGACATTGGAGGGCTCTGCGATGCAAGATTTCGACAGACTTATCATGGTCAGCGTGCGGTCGCGGTTCGTGTAGAGAATAGCCAGCATCCGAACGTACGGTCCGGATTGTCAACGAATACCGCTCAGATGCCGAATGTCCCCCATTCGCCAATCCACGCTAACGTAAAACGGAAAACGTGGTCGACCATCGATCAGTGCGTCGTGCACCAGTCGACCCTGAACTACCGATTAGCGTACTTTACAGTGGACTTTCGGACCCATTGCGCCGGACAGAATTGACCAAGTTACTCTATTGTTTCCATCACATCAGTCTGAGCCGAACATGAACGTATCCGAACGCCTTGCACAAGCGGGCCTCAAATTGCCGCCGCCCATCGACCCGCTCGGTTCTTATCGAACGGTCTCCATTTCGGGGAGTCAACTCTATGTCTCGGGTCTCGGGCCCTTCGAGGACGGCAAGCCAATCGTCGGAACAGTCGGCGGCGATGTGTCTCTGGAAAGGGCTCAGCACGCAGCGCGCCTGACGATGCTCATGATCCTGGCCTGCGTTGATCAGGCATGCGGGCTCGACAACGTCGAGAGATGCAGCCGACTGACAGTCTACGTGCGTGCTGAACAGTCGTTCACCCAGCATCCGCAAGTCGCCAATGGCGCCAGTGACCTCTTGCTGACATTGTTCGGGCAAGACAAGCTTCCGGCTCGAAGTGCGCTTGGCGTGCATACGTTGCCGATGGGTATCCCGGTTGAGATCGACAGCATCTTCGAATTGAAACGATGAAGATGGGCCGATTCACTCGATACCTCGCCTTGCGGGACAGCTACGACCGCCCATCCGTTTCGGCCCTGTTTAGAGATCGGGTACCGACGCGGGAGTGCAAAGTTTGAGTCAGCCTTGATCGCGATTGTCGACGATCCTGGGGTTGACGTTGAACGACCGAAGCAGGAACGCCCGGTGCGCCCGTGCCCGCCTCGCTTTGCGGCCGGTGGGCACCGCAAGGCGCCAGTGCGCTATTCACATGTGCGGCCAGAAAAAAACAGCCCTGCGCACCGGTCGGCTATCATGCCTGTCCTCTCCGAAGTAGCCTCTTATGATTTCCGTCCGTAATCTCACGCTGCGCCGCGGCGTTAATGTCGTACTCGACAACGCGTCCATTACCTTCACGCCCGGCGAAAAAATTGGTCTTGTCGGCCGCAATGGCGCCGGCAAATCGTCCTTCTTCGCCCTTCTCAACGGCACGCTGCACGAAGATAGCGGCGAATTCTCGATTCCCGCTGCGTGGAAGATGGGCCAGGTCGCGCAGGAGATGCCGGAAACCGAGCAGAACGCGACCGACTTCGTAGTCGAGGGTGACACCGTGCTGCTGGCCGCGCAGGCCGAAGTAGCCGCCGCTGAGGCCAGTGATGACGGTATGCGTATGGCGCACGCCTACATGGACCTGCACGACGCTGGTGCACACGATGCCCCCGCCCGTGCCCAGGCGCTGATCCTCGGCCTTGGCTTCAGTGAGGCGCAGCTGAGCCAGCCGGTCAACAGTTTCTCCGGCGGCTGGCGCATGCGACTGCAACTGGCGCGCGCGCTCATGTGCCCGTCCGACCTGTTGCTGCTCGACGAACCGACCAATCACCTCGACCTCGACGCGCTGGTGTGGCTGGAAGCGTGGCTCAAGCGCTATCAGGGAACCCTGGTAGTGATCAGCCACGATCGCGAATTCCTCGACGCGGTAACGCAGGTGACGGTACACGTCGACAACGCCAGGCTCGTACGTTACGGCGGCAACTACAGCAAGTTCGAAGAGATGCGCGCTGAGCAGCTCGTGTTGCAGCAGGCCGCGATGGCCAGGCAGGCGGACAAGATTGCCCATCTGCAGAAATTCATCGACCGTTTCAAGGCCAAGGCCTCGAAGGCGAAGCAGGCGCAGAGTCGGGTCAAGGCGCTCGAACGCATGGAGAAGATCGCACCCGTGCTTGCCGACGCAGAGTTCAGCTTCGAGTTCAAGGAACCGCTCAACGTACCGAATCCGCTGTTGTCAATGCTGGACGCGAGCTTCGGCTATCCGGCGCCGACCGACGCATTGCCCGGTACGCCGCCCACGGTCATCGTGCGGGGCATTAACCGATCCGTACTGGCCGGGCAGCGCATCGGCATCCTCGGTGCCAACGGCCAGGGCAAGTCCACGCTGGTGAAAACGGTGGCGCACGCACTGGCGCCGATTGCTGGCGAAATCAGCGAAGGCAAAGGCCTCAACATCGGCTACTTCGCACAGCAGGAACTCGACGTGCTGCGTCCGCTCGACACGCCGCTGGAACACATGATCCGCCTTGCCAGAGACACGCCGCCGCACATGCGCGCGCCCGGCCAGAGTGGCACCGAACAATCGCTTCGCACCTTCCTCGGCACCTTCAACTTCAGTGGCGACATGGTCCATCAGGCGGTCAGCACGATGAGCGGCGGCGAAAAGGCGCGGCTCGTGTTGTGCATGATCGTGTGGCAGCGCCCCAATCTGCTGCTGCTCGACGAGCCTACCAACCACCTCGACCTGGCCACACGCGAAGCGCTAGGCATGGCGCTCAACGAATTCGAAGGCACGGTGATGCTGGTCAGTCACGATCGGGCCCTGTTGCGCGCCGTATGTGATGAATTCTGGCTCGTCACCAAGGGTGGCGTCGAGCCCTTCGACGGCGATCTGGATGATTACCAGCAGTTCCTGCGCGACGAAGCCCGTCGCATGCGCGAGCAGGCGGCCGGGGAGCAGAAGGTCATCGCCTGAGTTACCCGCTGTTCGCCTTCGCGCTTTGACATATGCAGTTAAGCAGGCACCCCACCAGATATCACTCTCGTGGGGTTTTCTTTGCATCATCGTGACTCGCGCTTACTTCTCCACAACACCAAGCAGCGCCTGCTTCCCGTCGACGTACTTGTAAAGCGAAATCACTCCGTGCTTCAAATCCCCCTTCGAATCGAACTGCGTTACGCCGAGCACACCGTGGTAATCGGTGGCTGGCATCGCTGCCAGAATCTTTGCCGGCTCGATTGATTGCGCGCGCTTCATCGCATCGACGATAACGCCTACCGCGTCGTACGCAAAAGGCGAATTCAACACCGGCGCGTAGCCAAATCGCTTCTTGTACCGATCGACAAAGGCCGGCCCTTCGGCCATTTTCAGCAGCGGCGCACCGGCAATCGAACAGATCACGTTATCGGCCGCTTCGCCCGCGAGTTTGGCGAGATCGTCGGCGCACAGGCCATCGCCCGCCAGCACCTTCGCGGTGATACCGAGTTGCTTTGCCTGCTTGGCAAACGGGCCGCCCGTGCCATCCAGGCCGCCGTACATGATCACATCCGGCTTTTCTCCCTTGATCTTCGTGAGAATCGCGCGGAAATCGACGGCCTTGTCGGTGCTCGCGTCATGCGACAGCACCGTGATGCCGTTCGCCTTCGCCTGCTTCTCGAACTCGACAGCCAGCCCCTGACCATAAGCAGTCGAATCATCGACTATCGCTACCGTCCTGACCTTGAGTGTTTTCGCCGCGTAATCGGCTAGCGTCGGACCTTGCTGCGCGTCAGTGGCGACGACGCGATACGCAGTCTTGAACCCTTGCAGGGTGTACGCCGGATTCGTCGCGGATGGCGATACCTGCACGATCCCCGCATCGTTGTAGATCTTCGACGCAGGGATTGTCGAACCGGACTGCATGTGCCCGACCACCGCGACGACCTTGTCGTCAGCGAGTTTCTGCGCCACCTGCGTCGCCTGGCGCGGATCGCCGGCATCGTCCTGGGCGTCGAACACCAGTGTCACTTTCCGCCCGTCGATCACGAGGCCTTTCTGGTTGATCTCCTCGATCGCGAGGCGCGCGCCGTTCTCGGTATCCTTGCCCAGATACGAAGCCGGCCCCGTCACGGGCGCGGCTTCGCCGATCTTTACCATCTCGTCGGCATGGGCGACGCTTGTCGCAGCGAGCGTCAATGTTCCCAGAATACCGACAGCCGCCATGCCGCGACTCAAAGCTGTGCTTGTGCTCATGCTTCACCCGAAAAGTAATTGTGGTTGGACACGACAAACGGCCCACGCCGTCTGTCGACCGGGTACACAAGCCGCATGCGCTTCAATGCGCTCCAGTCCCGCTTCCGCGGGATCGTTCGCACTCGCAGCGCGGCGTCATCCGCCGGCAGTTCGAAATTTATGCAGCCAGAATGCGGCGGCATTGAACCGATTTGCCGAAAAATAGAAGAATTGCGGCAGGCGCCCGGGAAGGTCGAAGCGTCGCCCGCGACCGTATAATTCCGACGAACCACCCGCGAGATTGCGCATGCCGACCGCTGCCCCTCCTTCGAACGTTTCCCAATCCGTGGCGCAAACGGCACATGAACTGGTCGAGCAACTGGACGCGCTGCCGCGCACGCTTCAGACGCGTTCAAGCCGTTCAGAAGCGGAACTGAGCGTCGGGATCCTTCTATGGCCCCGCTTTCCCATGCTGTCGCTCGCCGGGCTATGCGATGCACTGCGCCACGCAGCGGATCGCGGCGACCAGAGCCGCCAGTTGCGCTGCCTGTGGACCATCGTCGGCGTGCAAGGCGAATCGGTTGAAGCGAGTTGCGGCATTCCTGTGCAGGCACAGTCCGCCTTTCCCGATCTCGCGCAATTCGACTATCTGGTCGTCATCGGCGGGCTGCTGCCGGAACTCGATCACGTCGACCGTCGGTACTGGGCCTATCTGAAACTGGCCGCGCACGAAGGCATTCCACTTGTCGGGCTGTGCACCGGAAGCTTCGTGCTCGCGCGAGCCGGTCTGATGGAAGATCACGTCGCCTGCGTGCACAGTTTTCATCTCGAAGACTATCGCCGCATGTTTCCCGCGTTGCGCGTGATCACGCACGCGGATTACATGATCGACGGCAATCGCATCACGTGCGCGGGCGGGATATCCGTTGTCGAACTCGCAGCGCGCCTGATCAGCCTGCATTGCGGACCGGATCGCGCCTCGAAAGTGATCCATCAGATGACCGTGAGCCGTCAGGGCGGCTCTTCGTTCGTCGAGCGGCGCGCGGCGCTCGGCTATCTCTCGGTCGGCGACGCGACCGTGCGCCACGCGGTGCTGCTGATGGAAGAGAACCTCGAAGCGCCGCTGAACATCGCCGTCATCGCGAAGATGATCGGGACCAGCGTACGCAATCTCGAGCGCGCATTCATGGCGGAGATGGACACATCGCCAAACGAGTTCTATCGACGCATGCGGCTGCGTTACGCGCGCTGGCTGCTCGTCAACACGGCCCGCAAAATCACCGACATCGCATACGAGTGTGGCTTCGCGGACTCCGCGCATTTCATTCGCGTGTTCCGCGAAGCGTATGGTGTCACGCCCGGCAAACTGCGCGCGTCGCGAACCACCAGCGCTGGCTGAGCGCGCCGTGCCTGCGTCCACCCTGTCTGCGCCAGTCTCTGTCGCGTTTCTTCTACTTTCCGGCAGATCGATGCAATTCCTCGGCTTCATGCCGAACTACAGTCGCATCAACGGGTGAGCCGCGTTTGAGCGGCACCTTTCCTCAAACCTGATCGAACCCGCATGACCGCAAAGCCCAACATCCTGGTGATCGGCACAGGCGGCACCATTGCCGGCCAGGGCAAAGCCGCTATCAACACATCCGCCTATCTGTGCTCGGTGCTGGGTATCGATGAGATTCTCGACACACTGCCTCAGGCCAAAGCGCTGGCCAACCTGCGCTCGGAGCAGTTGTTGCAAACCGGCTCCGAGAACTTCACCAGCGAACATCTGCTTGCAATCGGCAAGCGCGCCGCCGATGCGCTGGCCCGGCAGGATGTCGACGGCATAGTGATCACGCACGGGACCGACACGATCGAGGAAACCGCGTATTTTCTGCATCTCACGCTCAAGAGCGCAAAACCGGTGGTCGTGGTCGGGTCAATGCGCCCGCCATCGGCGATGAGTTCAGATGCGTTGCTCAATCTCTACGATGCGATCGCGGTGGCCGCGCATCCGTCGTCGCGCGGCATCGGTACGCTGGTTGTCGCCAACAGCGAAATCCATACCGCGCGCGACGTCGTCAAGAGCAACAGCTTCAAGCTCGATGCATTCAGTTCGCCCTACGGTGCGCTTGGTTGGGTGATCGAAGGCGTTCCGCATTACTACCGTCGCCCGGCCCGGGCGCATACCCTGGACACGCCGTGGTATGCCGACACGCTTGCCACATTGCCCAAGGTCGAGATTGTCTACGGCTACGGTGCACTCGAGGCCGCTGCAATCGAAGCGATTGCAGCGAACGCTCGCGGGTTGATCTTTGCAGGCACCGGCAATGGCAATATCGCCAGTCATCTGCTCGGGCCGTTGCGAAACGCCGCGCGGCGCGGCATGCATGTGGTGCGTGCGTCGCGTACGGGCAATGGCATCGTGTTACGCAACGGCGCGCAACCCGATGACGAATATGGCTGGCTGACCGTCGACGATCAGATTCCGCAGAAAGCCAGGCTTCTTCTTATGCTCGCACTCACGCAGGCTGCGGACACGAACGTATTGCAAGCGGTCTTCCATCGATACTGAAAGGCTGTCCTCTGACGGGATAACCTTTCATGCATGGCATTACCGATGACCAAACCGCCAGCCTGTTCCAGGACTGGCGTTACTCATCCCCACGAATCAGGGTTGGCGTTTGCCGCGGCCACCAGCGGGTTTGCCAGCCGGCTTGCGTGAACTCGTAGCGGGCTTGCTAGCTGGTTTGCTTCGTGGCTTCTGCACGCTGAACGGGCTACCGCTGGAAAAGTTAGTGTCGTTACCCGTGGCCGTAGTGCGCTGCGCCGCAGGCTTGTGTTTGTTTTCGCCACCTTGCGGGCGCGGCTTTTTGCTGGGCGCCTGCGTAGCTTGCGGCACTTTTGGCTTCTTGGGCTTTTTCGGCTTCTTGATGATCTGCCCCGTCTCGCTGGTTTGCGGCACGCGGTGTTCGGCCTCAAAACCCGGCTCTTCTTCGCGAGGCAGCGTTTGCCGGATCAGCGCTTCAATCGCGGCCAGTTGCGGCGCTTCATCGGCACACACAAGGGACACCGCCACACCGCTGGCACCCGCGCGGCCCGTCCGGCCGATTCGGTGCACATAGTCTTGCGCCACAATCGGCAGATCGACGTTGATCACCAGCGGCAGATCGTCGATATCCAGCCCGCGCGCAGCCACGTCGGTGGCGACCAGCATACTGACTTCGCGCATCTTGAAGCGCTCCAGCGCACGCATGCGCGCGGGCTGCGGTTTGTCGCCGTGGATGGTGTCGACCGCATAGCCCGCCTCCTCCAGCATGGCCGCCAGGTAATCCACGCCATTGCGGGTTTTGACGAACACCAGCGCGTGCTCCCAGTTGTTCTCAGCCACAAGGTGCATGAAAAGTTCGGGCTTGTTTCTTTTATCCACCGGCACTACCCACTGGCGGATCTTGCTGGCCGTGGCATTGGGTGGGCTGACGCTGATATCGACCGGGCTGCGCAGAATGCTCGCCGACATGGCGCGGATATCGTCAGTGAACGTGGCGGAGAACAGCAGGGTCTGGCGCTGCGCGGGCAAGGCCGCAAAGACCGCGTTGAGTTCACGCGCGAAGCCAAGGTCGAGCATGCGATCGGCCTCATCCAGCACCAGCGTTTGCACCTGATCAAACTGCACTGCGTTCTGGCGATTGAGATCCAGCAAACGGCCGGGCGTGGCAACGAGCACATCCACGCCTTTGCGCAACTTCATCATCTGCGGGTTGATGCTCACACCGCCGTAGGCGGCCAGAAATCGCAAGTCGAGGCCTTTGCCGTACGCGACGAAGCTTTGCAGCACCTGTTCGGCCAGTTCACGCGTGGGCACCAGCACCAGAACACGCGCGCGGTTGCTGGACACCGCCGGGCCGTGTTGCACCAGTCGTTGCAACAATGGCAGCGCAAAACCCGCCGTTTTGCCAGTTCCGGTTTGTGCCGCGGCCATGACGTCCTTGCCACTGAGCACAGCAGGAATTGCCTTGATCTGCACCGGCGTAGGCGTCTGGTAATTGAGATCCTGCACGTTACGCAGCAAGGGATCGATCAGGCCAAGAGAGGCAAAAGACATGAGCGTGGTCCGGGCTAAAACCGCAATTCTAGCGGTTAGCGCGATGGTTGGGCCGTGGGGATATGGGGGCGAGGAGATTGAGGTTAATCGCCGATGGAAGGGTAGCGGTGTTGGGTATCGCGCTGGCACGCTCCGTTACGAGACACAGGTTCTCTGGATGGAGGGTGGAATCCGGCGTGCGATGAAGGAGTTCTGTCGACCCGAAACGGACAATGAGATTGCTCGACAGCGGACACTCAATCGACGGACGCTTGAATAGCGTTTTGATCCCATATCGGGCCGAATCGGTGCGCAACATGTGCCTGGATGTCTGCCATTCGGACGCTAGCAATACGAGTCGTGTCGTATATCTCGCTCAAATTACGGAGCACTTTACGGCTCGATCGTCAGTTGATCGGATTTGATCCAACGAAGCAGATGCTTCCCAGAAGCGTTGACGTAGTCCACATAGGCCCAACCGGACGGCGACTGCTTCAATACCGATACTCTATCGTTTTTGACCAGATAGGCGCGTCCCGCGCTGGCATCATCCGGGGCGTTATAAAGTGTCGCTCTTTGCACCGATATGGTCGCGGCCTGATTCCCGATTTTCGCGGCAGATGAAACTGGCGTGCCGACGATATCAATGTCCGCTTTTGAAAGCCCGTCGTCTATCAGTCGAGCATCGTTTCGCGCGCCTGCTGCATGCAAAGCGGCCGTAATCCCCTGATACGCCCCGCGATTGGCCGCCGACGGCGGATCGCAACGCAGGAGATTTCCGGCGCCCGAGTCGTTGCTAATGAGTAACCTAGGTGGCTGACCAGCACGGATAAACCGCATCAGCCGGCTGGCCGATGGACGGTCTTCCTTCAACATCAGGTTCGTCTGGTCGTCGTTTCCCCACTGCGCGGGCTGGCCCGCACGCCAGCCCGCTCCGCATATCTCACCAGTTTGATCCGCTGTAATACAGCCCGTGCGAATCTCGATGGCAGAACAGTATTCCCGGCTCGCACCAGACTCCGTTTGTGCAGGCCCCGACGAAACCGATCCCGACTCGATTCGTTCTATGACGACATATTGGCCAGAAGGAGAGATATTGCTGTCATGCGGAGGTTGCATTAACGCACCGGGCGCTGTCGGATCGCCGGCTTTTGGCAAGACGCTGAACGTCGTGCCGTTCGGGAAATAGAAGATGGCCTGCTGCCATGCACGCCGGGCTAACGGGGCTTGAGGATTCGTCGCCTTGCCATACAGAATTGCCCCTCCGCCCGGCAACGCAAAACGGAATGTGGACGACGGAGCGGCGGCAAGCGCTGATTCGGCAGTACCGCCGATTAGCATCAAGGCTATGGCAAACGCCGCGCCGGTAGATACAGTGTGCATGCTAGAAGAGCGGATGCGAAGTGGCAGAACATGAGTGTCTATGAACTCTTTCAATCGCTTTTCCTATGCTCAATCTTCTTGAGGCGCACTCAGATAAGCACAAAGGTTGCAATCAAGGGCACCTCCAC
Organism: Burkholderia sp. Ac-20365; assembly: GCF_017104715.1. Classification (GTDB taxonomy): domain Bacteria; phylum Pseudomonadota; class Gammaproteobacteria; order Burkholderiales; family Burkholderiaceae; genus Paraburkholderia. Next base: position 113,787 of record NZ_JAAGPI010000013.1, on the reverse strand, counting down.
GAAGTTAGTTATCGGTCGATGTTCGGTCGCTCCAGCCATGCTTCGATAGGTTCCTTCCCCGCGCGGTTATAGCGAACTCTCACCCAATCCGGCTTCTGTTCGCCAATAATGACAACGCGATCGCCGCGGATGAGATAGCCGCGACGGTTGCTTCCTACTGAAGGCCGCTCGTAGAGCCATGCTCGGTCGGCCTGCACCGTCGATACCCTCAACGCATCAGCATCGGCTGGCATAGCTCTGGTGGAGGCGGGCGTCGAGTGGTTCCCGGCAGAGGATGCGTCGCCCAGCGCGGCCTGTATTTGCGCGTAATACCGTGCGTTTGCTGCGCTCGGCGGATCACATGCTCGAAGATTGTCCAGACCCAACGCGACGCGCAAGAATGGCTTGATATTCGTTGCTTTGGCCTGGCTGAATTGAGTCCATACGGCTCGCGCCGTCGGCTTTTCCAGCGCTTTCATCGATTGCGAGTCCGTTTTGCCTGAGTCGAGCTGGCTGCGCCATATCGTCTCTTTGTCATCCCATGCGCCACCGCAAACAGCGCCAGAATAGTCACGCGCGACACACCCAGTCACGGTGTCCAGGATCGGACAGAATTCACGACTTGCCACAGTAGGCTTACCATCTTCGGTTTCCGTCACTCCGTTACGCGTGAGATCGAGTACGACATAGCGTCCATCGTGCGAGCGCGCTCTCACGCCAACGGTCGAAAAGATGACGCCTCCCTCGGAAGTGAGCGTTTCGTCCGGGATGATCGGAAGCGTGCTGCCGTCGGGGCGGGTGATCGTGAGGCGCGTCCAACCGGGCCCGAACGTGCGGTTCAGTTCCGGCGATACGGGCGCGGAATAAACGAGTTGCGCGTGATTGGGGAAATCGATCTCCTGCTGGTTATCCTGCGCACACCATGCCTGTTGGGAAACCAGAAAAGCTGAAAACAGCAAAGTGATTCGTGCTGGGTCGCTCATATCTGATAGCGCACATCGTACAGCGCGTGCCGATCGCCAGTTGATCCGATTCGGACGATCGAAGCAGACGCCTGCAGGAAGCATCGAAACGGTCCAAATGACTGTAGGACCGGCTGCCGCTACTTCGTGCAGAAACATCATTCAGTGAATATCAACCTTCGACACAGGCACTTCATTGACTCCATCGAAAATTTTGTTCGAAAAACTCTTGTATCTCGAAGCCGTACATTCCTGATCAAATATTACTTTTCCATTCTTCGATACGTAGATCTCGCCTGGCGAAACAGAGGAAACGACATACGTGTAAGCTCCTTTCGAGAATTTCAAATGCAGCCCACGAATACTGCCTTCGGAGACGTCGGTGATCTTGACTGTGCTTGCAGGAGGAACATTCTGACCAGGAAATGCGAAAACATTGTCCTTGCTACCGTATCGATATTGCACGTAGCCCCGATTAGGGGCAGTGTTGTCCTTTGCGCATACGGAGACAGTCTTTTGATTTTCTAGCGGACAACTGAAATAAATCTCTTCCCCGTCGTTGCAAAGTGTCTGTTCATTCTGAGAAGTCTGATCCTGCCCATTCGCCACGTCATATTTAACGAGCGACAGCAGAGTAATCATTAGAATTCGTGCTATCCACATTACTTCAGTCCTCCCCAATTGTGAATCGACGCGAAATTATTTCGGCGATCCACGATGTCGTTCATATTCTCCGGATTGATCGGGTGACCAGGCTGATGCTTGAAAAGTCCGGGATTTATCGCTCGCGTGATGTTATCGACATCGTCTTCGGCTGCGCCATGATCGGCCGTTTCGTACATTCTGTTATTGATCCAATACGCCGCGGCCGATCTCACGGCGTATTTGACCTCGCCGACCAGCGCGTAATCTACCAGAAAGTTCAGATTGGCCTCGCCGGCCCAGCCACTTGAATTCTGTCGGTGCCATTCGGTAAACAATCGATATTGAGTTTGACCCGTAATCTGGATCAAGCCTCTGCCTCGGTACTTCCACCCATCACCGCTTGCGATGTCTCCATTACCATTTCTGCGCTCATACGCGCGGTTCGCAATTGCTTGCTCATCGGCGGGATGCTCAGCAGTACGTCCGTACAAATCAGCCTCGTCAGGATGTGCCTGGAAATAGCTAAATTTCAGTTTCAAACGGTCAGGCGGATAATTAAGGCTTTCACCATCGTGAACACCCAACGACGGTCCTGCCTCACGGCGAATTTGTGCGAAGAAGTGCTCGCGTCTTAGTGGCTTGTCGAGTTTAAACAAATCGATATTCGTATTCAATTCCGTCATAGCTGCTTGCAGCGTCGCAACACTTGCGCTCGGGAAAATGTGCTGCATCATCGCGAGCGTAAACTGGAAGTTGGTACGGCGGAAATTCCCCACGAGACCAAGAGGATGCAAATGGTAAACGTTAGCGCTCGTTGACCATCCACTCACACCGCTGATCCCACTCCAAAATCGCAGCACATCAATCCGCGTCTTCTCAGACTGCCACACTGGCAGCCCTGCATGCATATGCGAATCGAGCGCATCCCACTTGCTCATCTCCCCGCCCCATTCGCTTTCGTATCGTACGACCAGATGATCGATCCGATCCGCGAGCCAAGGCTTGCCGAGCGCCATCTGCAATTCGTGTGCGGTGATCTTGCCATCGCGCTGCCCCTGAGCGTCGATCGCGTCTTCAAGCTTGCGAATGGTTTCGTCGGAGCGCGCATTCGCGAATGAGCCCTCGAATTGCGCGATCTCGTCCGGCGTGCCGCTGTCTGCGATATAGAGCGCGCGTGCAAACATGTCGGAAACCGACGTTTGCAGATTCAGGACATCGAATCCCGGCCAGTCCCAGGGACTTTTCAGCTCAACGAGAGGATGCCCGTGATCGCAAACCCAGCCATTGACTTCGGCATTGTGCTCGTCGGCGATGCTCACTGCGTGCCACGTCTTGTTCTCAGCCTCGACACAACTTTGTGCCGATGCGGTGCTCACCACGCGTGTCCAGGCTGCCGCCGCGCCGGCCGCCGCTTGCAGGATCAAGGGAAACTGGCTCCACGCCGGCCGATCCTGATTGCCTTGCGGATCAGAACGTGCAATCCAGAGCGCCTGATTATTGATCGGCTGTCCGTTCGCGTTTACCTGCAAGACCTTCCGCCATGGACCGCTGGCTGGCGAGCCCGGGGCGTCCTTGACGGATACTCCGTGCGGGATCGATGAACTGGGCAAAGACGGCTGCACCAGCTTTGCGCCTTTCGAAATCAGCAAGAGATTGCGGGATTTCGGATCGAGTTGCTGCGCCCGTGCGCGGCTGCGCGAAATGAAAGCGTTGATGTCGTCGCCCGTTAAGACCTCGACATGGAGCAGTGGTCGTTCACTTTGTTTGGGCGGCAAGGTATGATGCGCCCGCGCTTCCACGAGCCGCTGGTATTCGCCGACAAGCGCAATCGTCTCGCCTGCGGCGATCGCGTGAGGCTTCGGCAGGACATGGATCTGATCCACCGCAGACGGCTGGCTTTGCTTGTCCAGCTCGCCCAGGAAAACCCATCCTGTCGCTGCATCCGCCGGCAAGGCAGCACCTTCCTTATAAGACTGAACCGCACCCGACACCAAACTCGCGATCTTGCCCCACGAGCCGTGTTTCTGGCCAACCTTGATCTTCGTGTCGCGCGCCAGCCAACCTGAAACAGCACTGCCAGCCGTATGCGATGCGCGCACTCGCAGACCGGGCTGGTTGTGATCCTCGGAACCAGCGGCGTTCTTGCGAGGATCGTTTGCGTTGTTGCCCACCGTATAAATGTCTGTCGCGCCATAGTAGGCGGGCAGAGCCTTCGCCGCACCGTAACCATCGAGCGGCAGCGTATGCATATAAAGGCTGAAGAACGTCAAAACGTCTTCGGCAGGTGTGCTTGTGTTCTGCGTCGGTGCACCGTTCGCCGTATTCGCCGGCTGCGCCGAAGGCGTGGACGGCGCGGGAGGCTTTGGCAACACGAGCCGATGCCGCACCAGCGTGAACCCGCTCGAGTATCCAGCCTTGGACCCGTCAGGATAGGCGAGCTCCTGCAGCTTCGAATTGAGGCGATATGCGACGACTTCACCGTCCGCAATACACTTGACCCCGGCATCCTGATCGAACTTGCCAGCTGTGCCGTTTCCGAAATGGATGCCACCGTGCCATAGCCCGTTTGCACCGATTGGATAGAAGCCATCTTCCGATGCACTGAGCGCGCTCAGATACTCTTCGAGAGCGGGCTGCGCACCGGGGTTCTTCAATGAAAACGGATACGCCCAATTCTCGACTTGCGACGGCTTGTCCTGTTGCTGCGCCACTAGCTATCCTTTATTCAGTTCGTTTTTTACGGGACGCCCCATCGTCGTCACCCCGAAAAGTCTATCGACCGCTTCGGCTCGCTGTTAGTCCACGACGGGAACTTCTCGTCAAGCCGGACGGGCCCGTTGAAGCCGTGCTGAGCGCCCTTCACATCGATCGCGCCGGGTGCGTGAATCTCGATGTTGCCGTCTTTCAGCCGGATGTATGCGCCACCCGAAGTCAGCAGGATCTCCTGTTTCGCCACGCCTTCGATCGTCTGTGTCGCCGAGATGAGTTTGACGGACTTTTGCGCAGTCACTTCGATGTTGTCGTCGTGCGCCTGAATCTCGACCTTGCCTTGGCCCGCGAACAGTTTCATGCCCGCATTTTGCGCGAAGAGGCTGAGCTTTTGCGCGATGCTCGCTATCAGCGACTTACCCGTTGCCACATGAACACTTTGACCGGCAACCAGATTGATCTGTTCGTTGGCTGCAATATGCGTCGATTGCTGCGTCGACAACGCGATGCCCGCGGGGCTGGCCATCAGCATGACGGGCTCGCTGAACGCATTTGCGCTACCCGTGCCACCCCCAGCCGTGTTGCCGCCGCTCGCACTCGCGCCCGTTGCGCTCGATAGCGTTGCCTTTGCGAAATCCTTCAGGGCGTTCTGGCCGTCTAAAAACGATTCGGCCTGATGGGTCTCGCTCGCTTGCGAGAGCGCATCCAGTACGCTCTGCGCGTTGGTGATCTGCGTGTGTGCTTCACTTACGTCGAGTTGCTGACTTGTAGCGCTCTTCGCGTGCGTGCTGACGTAAATGCCCTGGCCTGCCCGGATCGCGCCATACGCATCCGAGTTCAGATCAAAACCACTGCCCAGGTAGCCGCCTCTTTCATTCCCGTTCTGCGCAATCAGATAACCCATATGCAGATATGAATTCGCGCTGCTGCTATAAAGCTGAAGGCGGTTCTGCTCAGTCGCATCATCCATCACCATCTGGTTGTATCCACTACCTCCGAACTCCTTCGACCGATACCCAGACAGCAAACCATTCGAATGCCACTGCGGCTGCGTCGCACCGTTATAAACACGTGCAACCACAATCGGCCGGTCGCAATCGCCATCGACGTAATCAACGAGTACTTCTTCCCCCACGCGCGGCAGATGCACACCGCCATAACCGCCCCCCGAATCCGACTGCACAACGCGCAGCCAGCACGACGCCCGTTCGTCGCCGCTATTAAGCCGGTCCCAGATGAAGCGCACCTTGATGCGATTCAGTTCGTCGGTATAAACCTCTTCGTTTTGCAGACCAACGACAATCGCCGATTCAAGCTGCACATCCGGCTTCGCGTGCTCGAACGGACTGCGATACGGCACTGTCGTTCGCTGCGCCTCGATATCGACACGATAGAAGCCTTGCGATCCATCGCTGATCAACACGCTTGGCGCAGAACGCAGACCCGCAACTGCCTGCTGAAGACTATGCGGGAACACCGGTGCATCGCTGCTGACAGGCAGATTGTTCTCGATCGCCCAGACGGTTTCGATCACGGCAAATTCCCTCTGATCGGCTGCATCGCGATCGTGATCGGGATGGCCGCTCAATGTGAAGCGCTGTCCGGCATCGATACCGCGCATACCGCCGACACCATGGAAGCGCTTCGCTCGCGACTCCCACTCTTCCACACGGATGCGCGAAAGCTGATCGCCGCGATCCTGCTCGCCGTAGGTATAAGCACCGGTATATTCGTACACCTCTGCCTGCGCCGGCAATGCGCCCTGTGACGGCATCGTCGGCACGCTGGTGCCCTTCGGGTTATAGACACCGGTGGGGCTTTTATAGTCGAACGTGCGCGTCGTCAGCAGCGCGCTTTGCAACGTGCGCGTACCCGACCATTGTGTGAGCGCATCCGTTTCGCTGTTCGTTCCAGCACGGTAGAAGCTCACCGTTTTCGGCGACGTGGGCTTGAATGACGACAGATTGTCTGCGATCACCAGCGTATGTGACTTGCCGTCCTCTGCCTGCTGCCAGAAACCATAAAGACCTTCCGATTCCAGCAATCGATGCACGAAGTTCCAGTCGTACTCGTCCTGCCGACAATACGAACGCGTAGGCAACTGCCGGGAGAGTGCAAACTGAAATCGTCCTTGAGCCTGAGGATGAGCATTGAAAACATCACTGACGATTTCTTCGACGCTCACGTCCTGCCAGATACGCTGATCGCGCCTGAACTTGAGGAAGTGCATCCACGACGCAAAGCCGATCTGATAGCTCGTTAGCGTGCTATCCGAACCGAGCCGGCGTGCGGTATGGACAAAGCCGTTATGCGGCAAATAGGACTTATCGGACTGCTGGATCCAGAGCGTAACGGGCTGCGCGATCAGTTTCTTGAGTTCGATGTTCGACGACATCGAAACGACGTCCAGGGTGAACTCGAAGTGTCGCCCGACGCGCGAGTTGCCGACCACTCGTTGCGGCACGAGTACATCGCTGCCGAGCAGTGTATCCAGTTTCAGCAGCCGGTCGCCCTGTGCAAGACGACCTGTGATGGCCGCGATAACGTCCTGCGCCCCCATAACGCCTCTTTTTATCCGTTACTATTTAACCCGCGCGATTCTACAAGAATAAAACGAATAAACCATTGGCCGGATTTTAAAAAATCTTTAAATGGAAATCGAAAAAGGTTAAATATGCCTCGGGCATTTAGAATGCGTGAAATTTTTACTTGTTATTCACGCGCCCGGTAACGCATGCCGAATATTTTCGTATTGATCGCGGCTAAGGGATGCATTGCGGCGAATCAAGCCGCCCGCACCCCATAAGCTCTCAGAGCCGATTCGATCTGTTGCGACTCGGCCGTCACCGGATATAACCAGTAGCTCAGCGCAACAATCGACTCGATAGACACAACGTCGATAACGAATATCGTCGAGAAGGGAAACTTCGGTCCAACCAGATCAACGAGAGGGCGCGCAAGTGATTCGAAATTGCCGTCGCAGTTTGCGGCAAGACGGGCTTTACCTTTTATCTTGAAGCCTTTTCTGAACGAAAGGGTCGACGAAGCTCACGCATACCGCAGTGTTCGATGTAATGTTTTTCACACTGCGACTCGCAAAATTGTCGTCGAATCATCCCGTCGCGTCTAATGCCTCTTATTGGCCGGATCCGAAAGTTCGAAGACAAGCGTCGCACCCACCGCAGAGCAGTGCCAAATTTCCATATCCGCCCTTGAACCGCGAATCGATCCCATCCAGACCGACCACTCAGTTGCCGCCCATTCAGCAATCAATAACCTACGCCCGATATCTGTCGAGTTCCAATAAGACGTTGCCCCTCTTTACCATCCTCAACTCTCCAGCCTCGCGCACTTAACATATCCCGTATCTCATCAGATCTTGCCCAGTCCTTTTCCGCTCTGGCCTGCTCGCGCTCGCCAAGCAACGTGCGGATGTCCTCGGGAATGTCGGACTCCAACGGTTTCCAGTCGCGAAGCCTCAAACCCAGCACCGAATCAAAGCTGTCCACGGTCGCTCGCAAGGTCGCCGGCGGCAGAGGGCTCTTGACGAGTTCCCAAAGCACGGCCAGCGCCCGAGGCAGATTCAGATCATCGTTCACTTCCACATCAAAGCGCGCGGCAAAGTCTGCATCGACGCAACCACCGTCTGGCCAGCCGAAATACAGATGCCGCAGCCGGTTCAAGGCGGTCTGCGCGGCATCGAGCGATGCCCAACTGAAACGAAGCTCGCTTCGGTAATGTGCGGTCATGCACAGGTACCGGTACGCGACGGGATCGATATTCCTGCCCTGCAAGGTCTGGAGACGAATGAAGTCGCCGCCCGACTTGGACATCTTTGCGTTGGCATCGAGCGTCAGAAAGTGACCGTGCATCCAGAAGTTCGCCAGCCTCGTGCCGTGGGCGGCCTGCGTCTGTGCAATCTCATTGCTGTGATGTACCGCAATATGGTCTTCGCCACCGCAATGAAGATCGAACCAGTTGCCGAGGTACCTGGCCGACATGGCCGAGCACTCGATATGCCAGCCCGGAAATCCGCGTCCCCATGGGCTATCCCATTCCATCTGACGCGTAATGCCAGCCGGACTGAACTTCCATAACGCAAAATCCGTGATGTTCCTCTTGCTGCCCACGGCGACGCGCTTGCCTGCCTGAAGGCCGCCTCGATCGAGCCGGGCCAGGAAGCCGTAGTCGTCCTGCTTGCTCGTGTCGAAATATAGACCGTCATCGGTTCGATACACGTAGCCCGCGCGTTCCAGTTCGCCGATGAACGCAATCTGTTCAGCAATGTGATCCGTCGCGCGGCACCACACCGTCGGCTCCAGAAGGTTAAGCGCCCGCCACTCTGCGACGAGGGCTTCGGTGTAGCGCCGCGCAATCGTCCACGCCGACTCTCCGGCCCGTCGGCTGCCCTTTTCCATCTTGTCCTCGCCTTCGTCAGCATCCGAAGTCAGATGGCCGACGTCGGTGATATTGACCACATGCCGAACGTCATAGCCGTTGCGCATTAGCACACGACGCAGCGTGTCCTCGAACACGTAGGTTCTCAGATTGCCGATATGGGCATAGTCATAGACCGTGGGGCCGCAGCAATACATGCCGACCTTGCCGGGTTGGATAGATTCGAACGGGCGCACGGTGCGCGACCAGGTGTCATATAGCGCGAGCGGCATTGCGTTTCTCTGTCCGGAAAGTATTGGGACAAAACAAAAAGGCCGCCAGTTTTGCAACGGGCGGCCAGAAGGCAATTGAATCGACGTGTAGCGATAACGCTAGACGCAGCTTCCCCCTGGCATGTTCTGACAACATGCGTCGACCAGCAGAGAGAGGGATTGGCTGAGATTAAGCATAAGGTCCATGCTAGCGTCTGTTGACTGGGCAGGTCAACACTGTCGGAATTTTTCTCAAAGCTAAAACGTCGGGCAATCGGGAGGAATGCGCATGCTCGTGCGACTCGTCCAGAGGTTGCGAAGCCCGGCGACAAAGAGACCACCAAGTTGTAACACCGACGACATCCAGATCACCACATTCCTCCAGCATCGACCACGATGCACGTTTTGTCCGGGTTAACGTCGTCTCTGTCCATTGAGGGGAACGTGGCGCAGGCTCTAAATTGGCGCCATTAAACCCACCTGGCGCTCGCGAGAAACAAGGCTTCCTCGCGCTCGCCCCGCCCAACAAATCGCCATCGAAGCGGTACGTTGGCGCGGCTCTAGAGGAGACACCCCGATGGCCCATCAGATAACCCTTCGTTTCGAGGACGGAGTGACCCGCTTTATCGAGTGCGAGGAGAACGAGCGCATCACCGATGCCGCCATTCGCGCCAAAATCAATATTCCACTCGATTGCCGCGATGGTGTGTGCGGCACCTGCAAGGCGGTCTGCGAGTCCGGCGAGTACGTTCTGGGCGACTGCGTGGAAGAGGCACTTAGCCCGGAGGAGGCAGCCGCCCGCAGGATTCTCACCTGTCAGACGAGCCCGCGTTCCGACTGTGTGATCCAGATCGCCACGAACTCCGATGTCTCGGGTACCGGTCCGTCCTCTCACAGTGGGCGGATCGTCGCCTGCCAACGCGCGTCAGACACCACGATCGCCTTCTCGGTCGAACTCGAGAACCGCGCGGATCTCAGCTTCCTTCCGGGGCAGTATGTCAACATCCGGGTGCCCGGTACCGATCAGACACGCTCCTACTCGTTCAGCTCAGGGCCGTCCGAGCCGCATCTGTCCTTCCTTGTGCGCAACGTGCGTCAAGGGATGATGTCGACCTGGCTTTGCGAAACCGCCAAACCAGGCGACCCAATCGAGTTTCGCGGCCCGATGGGAAGCTTCTACCTTCGCCCCATCGAGCGGCCGGTGCTGTTTCTGGCGGGTGGCACGGGCCTCGCGCCGTTCCTCTCGATGCTGGACCAGATCGTCGAGGACGGCGGCAGTCCGTACCCGATCCACATGATCCTGGGCGTGAACAGCGATGAGGATCTGGTTGGCATCGACCGGCTCGACATGTACGCGCAGCGCCTGCCGAACTTCACCTACGCCTGCACCGTCTCCAGTTCCGACAGTGCTTATCCCAACAAGGGCTATGTGACTCACCACATCGCCGCCTCGCAGCTCAACGGCGGCGACGCGGATGTCTACCTCTGCGGCCCGCCGCCGATGGTCGATGCGGTACGCAGCTTTCTCTCGTCCGAGGGGCTGACGCCGCGCAATTTCTACTACGAGAAGTTTGCAGGCACTGGCCTCGTGGTCCAGACCGGCGAGGAGCGCATCGCGCCCGTCGATGTCGATGAAGCCTTCGAACTGCGCATGGTCCTCGAACTGGGTGCAGCCCAGCTGACCATGGGCCGGTTGTCGAGCGAGCAATTGATCACCTTCCGCCAGCTCGCCGAGGCGACAGCGCCGTTCGTGTCAGGGCGGCGCTTCACCGACGTTGCACGCTACATTGAGGCAAATCACGCTTTCCATATGTTCACGATCGAGGCTTCCGGGAACAGCCAGTTGATCGCGCTCTACCGGCAACTCGCCGTGCAGGACCATATCGCTCGCGCCTTGACGGACCAGGTCGAGATGGTCGGCGATATCGTCCAGCAGCACCGGGACATTGTCGCCGCCTTCGAACTGGGCGACCTGAGCGCGGTACGGGACCTGATTGCACGCCATGCACTCCATTCAAAGGCCACGATGAGCCGGGCGCTGGAGCGCATGTCGCCAGGCAAGACGGCATCAGTTGCTGCAGCGTCTCGCTCTCTTCCGCCTGCTGTGCCGGCGAGCGCGCCGCAGGTCTGCCCGTTCACGGCCAGCACCCTGCCGCCCTATTCTCACGACCTGGACTGGCCCGAGGGCCTGGAGCCGTTCAAGGTGGTCGATGACGGCTCGCAAGGCGACCCTTACGACCACTACCGCTGGATGCGCGAGCATGCGCCCGTGTTGCGTTGCCAGTCGACGACTTCGGACGTTTGGTTCCTCTCGCGCTACGACGATGTCTATCAGGCAATCCGCAACCCGAAGCTGTTCTCCTCCGAGGTCGTCAGCCCGCCGCCGCTGACGTTCCTGACGCTGTTCGATGCACCCGACCATTCGCGCTTGCGCAAGGTCGTCCAGCCGTCTTTCCTGCCGCTGGCGCTCGATCCTTTTATCGAACAGATCGCGCAAAGAGCGGAAGACCTGCTCGACGCGATGATCGCCAGAGGCGGCGGTGATGTCGTCGACGATTTCGCGATCCCGCTCAGCATTTCGACCATCTCCACGATGATCGACGTGCCGAACGAGGATGAGGAAAAGATGAAGTTCTGGTCGGACGAGACCTTTAGCTACTTCGGCCGTCTCGCACGCAATGCGCCGGGGACCGGCACCGACGAGCAGAGCGCGCAGGCTTTCTTCGCTTATCTGAAGGAGGCGATGGAGCGGCTTGCTCTCACCGGCAGCCAGTCGATCGGCGGGCATATCGCGCGCATGTGGAAGGACGGGCTGCTTTCGGAAAAAGAAGCGAAGGAGTTATGCGCCTTCGTCTTCATCGCCGGGCATGACACGACGACTATCCTTGTCGCCAACGCTTTTCGCATGTTCGCCGAGCAGCCGGATCTGCTCGGACGTATCCGCGAAACGCCCGCCGACGCCGAACGTTTCGTCGAAGAAGTGGCGCGCTATCGCGGTACCGTCCAGCGCGTGAGCCGCATCACCACCGAGGCGACCACCGTCGCGGGTGTTGATCTGCCCAAGGGCTCGGTGGTGCGACTGCTGCTGTCGGCTGCGAATCGCGACAGCCGCAAGTTTGCCGAAGGCGAAATATTCGATATCGACCGAGATTCCAGCGGCCACCTGGGTTTCGGCAACGGCATGCACAAATGCCTTGGCGCGCCGCTTGCCAGGCTGGAGACGCTGATCGCGACGAAGGCTCTGGCGCGCAAGGTTGGCTATATCGCGCTTGACTCGGCACGGCCGATCCAGTATGTGCGGGGCAACAACCTGACCAACTCCGGGCCGGAACATCTGTTCGTGAAGCTGGGCGGGGTTATCGGCCTCAACCCGACGGCGATGGCGACGTCGAGTCAGCCCGTTTGTCCCTTTGGAGGCGGCGGCGATTGATCGCGGGCAGCAGAGCGGTATTCGGTTGGCCGGAGTCCCGTCTGCTTGCGAAAGAAGCGACCGAAATAGGCCTCGTCCTGAAAGCCGAGTTCACTCGCGATCTGCTTCACGCTGAGCGTCGAATAACCGAGCAGCCGCTTGGCCTCGTGGATCGAGCGTGCATCGATTGCCTCGATTGCCGAGACGCCGAACGTGGCACGACAGATACGGGAGAGCTGGCCGGTGGTCACGCCCATTTCATCGGCGTAACTGGCGACCGGCCTGCGCTCGCGACAATGGCGGTCCAGCAGGGCGCGGAACCGCTCGATCCGCGCTGCCATGGTCCGCTGCTCGGAACTGGCTGAAAGCCGGGCGCTCTCGCTGAGACGCCCGATCTTGACGAACAGGGTGATGGTCAATGCTGCGCCGGCTGTGAATTGCCAGCGCTCGTGGTTCGCCGCTTCGTGACCAATCGACTGAAACAGGGTGTCCAGCGGCGTGCCGCGCTCAGCGTTGGGATCGATTGACAGCACCGTCGGCGTACGGATGAATTCCAGCAGCTCGGGCGCGGCCGTCATCGCCAGCGATTCCAGCGCAGACTGCGCGGCGGTGATGACGTGACCGTCGATGTCGCTGCGAAAGTGAAAGCCGTGGACCGAGCGCGCCGGCACGACGATCAGGCATGGCGCAACGACCGCCCAGGTCTTACCGTCGATGAAAGTCTCGCCACCCCCGCCGGTGACGTAGAGCACCTGGATCAGCGCATCATGGACGTGCGGCTTGATATCGAAGTCGAAACGGCCGGCACGATGGGGAATGCGCTCGTAATGCACCATGTCGACCAGGGATGGGTCGACTTCCGCGCCGTAGAGCGCGAAATGCTGAACAGTCCGGCGGCGCTGCGGGTCATGAGCCATGATGCACGCTATGTCCTGCTATATGTGATCTCCGTTTATTGTTTCATAGGCGCCTGACGCCTTCAATGGCGAGACACGTTTCAGAAAATGCAATCGCACCGACATTTTTAGCAAGGCTAAGCAGATGGGATAGAAGCTTGAAAATCGCGCAGTTTCCCTGGCTCCCATCACCCGGCGAATCGCGGCTCCGGCAAACCCCGTACACCCAGCCCCGTCACTGCAAACAATCCGCCCTTATCGCGCTCTTTCTGCGGAATGCCCCACATCGGGCGTCCCATCGTTGTCACATAGAGCGTATCGAGCTTCGGGCCGCCGAACATCACGCTCGTCAGGTTGCGCACGGGAAACTCGACGATGCGGTCCAGCTTGCCGTCCGGCGCAAAGCGCAAGATGCGTCCGCCGAATACGAGCGCCGACCAGACGTAGCCTTCGGCGTCGACAGACGCACCGTCGAACGTACCCGCCATGTTGCATGCCGATGCAAACAGGCGCCGGTTAGCGGCCGCGCCCGTTTCTATGTCGTAGTCGTACGCGTACATTTCCTTGCTGTACGTGTCCGTGAAATACAGCGTGCGATTGTCCGGGCTCCAGCACGGTCCGTTCGAGCAACTGATACCCGAGTCGAGCCGCGTAACCGCGCCCGTCGTGTCCAGCCGGTACAGGCCGCCGCTGCGCGTGGAGCGCTGTCCGCGATCGGCGTCGTAGCGATCGAAGTCATACGACATCGTGCCCGCGATAAAGCGTCCGCGCCGGTCCACTTTCCCGTCGTTGAAGCGCGTTTCCGGATCGTCGCTTTCCGGATCGGCAATGAACTCGACCGTCTGCGCGTCGAAGTCGTAGAAATGCAGCCCGTTGGCGAGCGCCACGACCGCGCCGCCCCGCTCACGCAACGCCATCGATCCAATATGACGCGGCACGAAGAAACGCTTCACCTCGCTGCCGTCGGCGTGGCAACTGTAAATCTCCGCTGCCGTGCTGTCGATCCAGTACAACCGGTCTTCATTCACGTCCCACAGCGGGCCTTCGCCGAGGTGATTGTTCGCATCCACAAGCAAGCGTACTTCGGGCATCGTTGTCTCCTTGTTGGCGTGATGTTGACGGTCCTGCCTGTCACTCCTCGTCGTTCAGTGCGCGTCGATGCGCGAGCAGCGCCATCAGGCGGCGATCCCGCCAGCGGCTGCGCGCTTCGATATCTTCACGCGGCAGCACGGCGCGACGTTCCGCATCGACCTTGTCGAGCGTAGCAGCCTGCCATTCGAATGGAACACGTGTCGCCGCGATGCTGCGATAGGTGCCACCGTAGCGCGACGCGTAATCCGCGACGCCGCCCGGCGCATTCAGATCGATTGTCTCGAACGGTCCCATGAAGGACCAGCGCATCGCGAGGCCATCGCGTATCACGGTGTCGAGATCGGCGGCGCTTGCGTAGCCCTGTTCATAGAGACTCAGCGCTTCGTCGAGCAATGCGCCTTGCAGACGGTTCAGCAGAAAGCCCGAGATCTCGCGATTCACGGTGACGGGTTTCTGTCCTGCCCGCTCGTAGAACCGGTGCGCGCGTTCCATCGTCTGCGCCGACGTCCACGGCGCACCGCATAGCTCGACGAGCGGCACGAGCGACGGCGGATTCACCGGATGCGCAACCAGACAGCGAGCACGCCCTTGCAACCCTTCCGTGAAAGTCGATGCCGGCAGACCCGACGTCGAACTCGCGAGCAGCGCATCGGGTTGCGTCAGATGATCCAGTTACGCGAACAATTCACGCTTCGCGTCGACGACTTCAGCGATGTTCTCCTGCACGAGATCCACGTCTGCAACGGCCTCCGCCAGCGTTTCGCATGCCGTGATGCGCGCCACGACCGTATCGACCGGCTCATCGAGCAGATCGAATGACGCCAGGTCCTCGACGCTCTCGCGTATCGCGGGTAGCGCGCCTTCGAGCATGTGCGCGGCTGCATCGTGGATCGTCACTTCGAAGCCGCTGCGCGCGAACACGATCGCCCACGCGCGACCGATACGTCCCGCGCCGATCACCGCCGTCCTTTCTGTCTGCATGCGCTTTATCCTCCGCTTTTTTCGATCGTTATGCACGCTTGTCACGCAGCGTGATGACGGCCGCCAGCACAACGAGCCCGTTGATGATGTCGCGCACGGCGGGCGGCACTGTCGTGCCTGCGAGCAGCGTGCCGAGCGCCGTCAGCAGCAACGCGCCGCCGAACACGCCAAGATAGTGGCCGCGGCCGCCCGTGATCAGCGCGCCGCCCACGACGACCACTGCGATCGACGGCAACAGATACGGATCGCCCATGCCGAGAAACGCCTGCGAACTGAAGCCCGCGAGCAGCAGACCAACGAGCGCCGAACACAGTCCCGATAGACAGTACACAGCAATCAGCGTCGAGCCGACGCGTACGCCCGACAGCCTCGCCGCCACCTGCGAGTTGCCGACCGCATACACGCGCCGTCCGAACGGCGTGCGATGCAACAGCAACAGCGCGACGACGAGGAACAGCGGCACGCTCCAGCCCGCAAGCGACAGCGGCCCGAGCCTGCCGTTGGTGAATTCGCTGATAACAGACGGCGACCAGCCTTGCGGTGAGCCATTGCAGTAGATCAATGTGAGGCCTTGCAGCAAGCCATTGGCCGCGAGCGTCACGACGATCGGCGGCAGGCCGAGCATCACGACGCCCACGCCATTGAACACACCAACCAGCAGACCCACACCGAGCACGACGGGCACCGCCCACGCCGCCGCTTCGTTGAGGCCATGCGTGAGGCCCGTCAGCAGCACGCCGGACAGCGTGATGAGCCAGGGCATCGACAGATCGAGGCCGCCCGTCAGAATCACTGCGCCTTGCCCAAGGCCTAGGATCGCGAGAAACAATGTAAGCGTGAGCAGGCTGCTGTAGAAGTTCGCGCTTGCCAGCACGGCCGGCCCGTACACGATGCCGGTGATCACCACCACTGCGAAGAACAACAGATACGCGGGCGTCACGTACTTCACCCATTCGCGGTTGCGCTCGATCCAGTCCGCAATCGCGCGACCCTTCAGTTCCGTGTTTTCGAGTGTGCGGAAGCTATCCACTTCGAACGACACACGGCGCGCATGGACGTCGTTTTTTGCACGCGTGCCGGATCGCACCGCCTTGAACCACTGCGCCGCGTGACGCGCGCATTCGTGCGCCGCCGACTGCTTGCCGATCGACGAACCCAGCACGGCGAGAATCAGGATGATCGCTTCGGCGATCGTCGTGAAGAACGCCGACACGTTCAGCACGAGCAGAATGTTCACCGTGATCATCAGCGTCATCGCGGCAAAGACGGTACCGACGCAACCGCCTCGCCCGCCGCCGAGCAACGTGCCGCCAAGCACGACAGCGGTGAACATCGACAACAGCAGCGGACGTCCAACAAGCGGATCAGCCGAGCCCGTTTGCGCCGACACATACAAGCCCGCCGCCGCATAGAACACGCCCGCGAGCGCATACGTCGCGATGCGATAGCGCGTCACGGGCATGCCGTTGGCGTAGGCGCCGTCCGGATCGCTGCCGAGCGCATACACGCCGACGCCGAAGCGCGTACGCCTGATGAACGTCCAGACCAGCAGCGCCACGATCAGAAGCCCCGCCGACATCGGCAGCCGCTCGGCAATGAGATCCGACGTGAGCACCGCGCCGAACTGATCGCCGACGCTGCCGCCCGGCTTGTTCTGGATCAGCAGCGTCATGCCCTGCACCATGAACATCGTCGCGAGCGTGACCACGATCGACTGCAGCCGGAACCACGCGATCAGCGCGCCGTTCACCAGACCGATGCCGCCGCCGATCGCGAGAATGAGCGCCGCACCCATCCATTGCTCGACGGGCGAGCCCTGCACGAAGCGCACCGCGAGCACATTGGAAAGCGACACGACAGCCGACGCCGACAGATCGAATCCGCCCGACAGCACCACGATGGTCTGTCCGATCGCGGCGAGCGCAAGCGTCGTCGCGCTGGAAATGACGGAGCCGATGTCGTAGAAACCCACGGGCGTCGCCGACAGCGAAATCCACGCGACGAGCATCGCCACGAGCGCGCTGATCGCAATGATCAGTCCGCGATGATGATCGATTCGCGCGCCCCAACCCACGCGCGCGCCTGGCCGCACGATCTCGCTGTCGGGCGACGCTATGGCTATCTTCATGACCAACCTCTCAGCTGGAAAGCATTTTGCGCATCACACTTTCCTCCGTGAGCGCATTACCGGACAGCTCGCCGACATTGCGGCCGCGATACATCACCGACACGCGGTCGCACACATTGACGAGTTCGGGAACATCCGTCGAATAGAACAGCACCGCGCCGCCGGCTGCCGCAAATGCGCGCATCAGCACGAAAATCTGATGCTTGGTGCCGACATCGATGCCGCGCGTCGGATCGAACATCAGCCACACGCGGCTTTGCGTGAGCATCCATTTGGCCATCGCGATCTTCTGCTGGTTGCCGCCTGAAAACGACAGGCACGGCTTGTACAACGCGCGCGGATTGACCTCCATCTGCGCAAGCGAGCGGCTGATCGCAGCCTGCTCGCGCTTGCGGTCGATCAGCCCAAAACGCGTGTATCGCCCGATCACCGGCAGCGACACGTTCTCGCCGCCCGGCAGTCGCAGGAAAAGCCCTTCTGTCTTGCGGTCTTCCGGCAGGAAGCTGGTCGACACGCCGGCTTTCAGTGAATCGGCGGTGGACGTGAGCGTGACCGGCTTTCCATCGATGCGAATTTCGCCGTCGTCGATATAGGTCGCGCCGAACAGCGCCTCGAAGAGTTCGCGCTGGCCCATGCCCTGCAAGCCCGCAATGCCGTGCACTTCGCCCGCCTTGAGTTTCAGATCGAAGTCGGTCACGACGCCGTCTACGCGGATGCGCCGCGCTTCGATGGCGGGCGGCCGCGATTGATCCTGCGCGATCTCAGGCGGCGCTTCCTTCGGCGGATACTTCGCTTCCATCGACCGGCCGATCACGAGACGGATCACTTCATCGTCGGAGATAGCAGCAGTTTCGAACTCGCCGACATCCCGCCCGTTGCGATACACCGTGAGGCTGTCGCAGAACTCGCGCACTTCCTGCATCCGATGTGAAATGAACACGAACGTGACGCCGTTCGTCTTCAATGCGTCGATGCGCCGCGCGAGCCACGCCACGTCCGCGCCCGACAACGCCGAGGTCGGCTCGTCGAGCAACAGCACTCGCGGATCACGCGTGATCGCTTTCGCGATCTCGATCTTCTGCCTGACGGGCAGCGACAGATCGCGGATATACGCGCCGGGACG
This sequence comes from Burkholderia sp. Ac-20365, assembly GCF_017104715.1. Taxonomy (GTDB): domain Bacteria; phylum Pseudomonadota; class Gammaproteobacteria; order Burkholderiales; family Burkholderiaceae; genus Paraburkholderia. The sequence goes on along the minus strand of NZ_JAAGPI010000013.1, from coordinate 95,214 downwards.
CACGTCGGAAAGCTCCAGCTTCTCGAGCCACTCCGTCGCCTGGCGCATTGCCTCGCGGCTCTTGATGCGCCCGAGAAAACCCGTCGGCTCGTATGACATCAGCAGGTTCTGCGCGACGGTCAGATCGCGCACCAGCGTCATTTCCTGAAACGCGGTCTGCACGCCGGCGCGATGCGCGTCCTTCGGGCCACGCATCGTCACGTCGTTGCCCATCACGCGGATACTGCCCGCGTCGGGTTGCATCAGGCCGGACAGCAGCTTGACGGTCGTGGACTTGCCCGCGCCGTTCTCGCCGAGCAAGGCGTGCACGGTGCCGCGCCTGACCCGGAACGACGCCCCGTCGAGCGCAACGGTCGCGCCAAACCGCTTGGTCACGTTCGACAGGTCGATGGCGAGAGAAGCGTCGTTCATGGCGAACCCTCAGTCCTGCTTGCCCGTGAGCGCTGCGTTGAAGCCGACTTCCTTCGTGTCCTCGGAATAGATGTCCGCGAACCAGCCCGGCGGCACCTTGTCCGGCATGAAGGCCGTGCAACCCGCTTTCAGTTCGTCGATGCTGCCCGTCTTGCACAGCTTCGATTGCGGCGTTTCGACCAGCGGCAGCTTCAGCGTGATACGTTGCGGGAAGTCCTTGCCGTCGAGCTTCTGCACGGCCATCTTCAGTGCCATCGCGCCGGAATACGGCGGCGCGCCGTATGAAATCGAACGATATCCAATCGAGCGATACGCGCCCTGCCCCTTCACTTCGCCCGGCGGCAGCATCTGCACGCGGTGACCATTCGACGACTCGCCTGCGCAAGGCTTGATCTTGTCATCGGCGATTCCCGCTTCGAGTTGCATCGACGCTGCCGTGAAGCATCCGACCTGCATCCACAGGCCGTCGATCTTGTCCCAGCTGTTGGTTGCGAGAATCTTCGACAACTCGGTCTTGGCGGTCGCCTGGCTCCACATGCCCGTGCCTTCAGCGACGATCTTGATGCCCGGATACTTCGCGAACACCGCCTTTGCCGCTTCGGTGCGCGCACGATCCACCGACGTGCCCGGCACGCCATTGATCAGCACGATGTTGCCTTTGCCGTTCAAGGTCTTCGCGAGCCATTCAGCCGTGACGGTGCCCGCCTGATGCTGATCGATCGTCACGTTGTGCGCGCACGGCTCGGTGACTTCGCCGTCATACGCTGCGACGACCACGCCTTTCGAGCACGCGTTCTTGATCGCGCGATTCAACGCGGTCGGCGAAATCGGGTAGATGATGATGGCCTTCGCGCCCGCCTGAACCATCGAGTTGATCTGCTGGATCTGCTTCTGCGCGTCGGTGCCCGCGACCTGCACTTCCAGATCCACCTTGTCCTTGAGCGCGGGCGTTTCCGCCATTGCCTTGACCATGTTTGCGGCTTCTGTCTGCCAGTCGTTGCCGACATAGCTCATCGACAGAAAGATCTTGTACTTGCCCGCCGCGTGCGCCTGCCCCGATACCGCGAGCGTCGCCGCGAATAGCAGGCCGAGCGCTGCCCGGCCCGCATGACGAATCGATTGCGTCCATGCCTTCATGTCTTCCTCCAAACGTTCGCTTATTGTCTTGAACTACGCTTTAGCCAGAAGTTGATACATGCGGCAGGCGCGCGCCTGCCGGCAATGCGATGCCTGCGCTGCCCGGCACGACGTTGGGATCGTGGCCAGGAATCACGAAATCGGCGATCTGACGAATGCGCGTGAGCGAGCCGATTTCCGCGAGCGTTTCGTGCACGATGCCGACCGGCACGAGATCGACGATGTTCTCCATGCAGTTCGCGCAATCGCCCGCGATCAGCACGACGCCGTCTGCCGTATCGACGGCAACGGATTGATGACCTGGCGTGTGGCCCGGCGTCGGGACCACGCGCACGCCCGGCACGATATCGGTGACGCCATGCACGAACTGCCAGCGGAAATAGGCCAGCGGCTCACGGCCGATCAGAAACTCCTGGTAGTACGTCGCTTGCGTTGGCAGCGGATGCCCGGCGTACTCCCACTCTTTCGCCTGCACGATGAAGCGTGCATTCTTGAATAGCGTGTTGCCGCCCGAATGGTCGTAATGCAGATGGGTATTGATGACGATTTCGACCTCGTCCGCGCTCCAGCCGACGTACTCCTTGAGTGCGCGTTCGAGTTTTTCTTCGGGAGCCTGATCGCAAGGGCACACGAAATTCGACACCCAGCCCGGATCATGCACACCCGTATCCACGACAATCTTTTTCTGCGCGCCGACAATAGCCGTCGACCAGACGGGTACTTTTATCGACTGGCCGAAATAGCGGCCGTAGACCTGCGAAGAGCGATCGACGGTCAGCCAACCCGTCGGCATCGCGACTACTTTCAGCCTGGCACTCACAATGGCCTCCGCTGTCAGAAGTTGGTGTTGTTCGCACCTTTGAGTTGCAACATCTCGCGCGCCTCGGCAGGCGTGGCAATGTCGAGCGACAGGCCTTCTATCACCTGGCGAATCTTCTTCACCTGCGCAGCGCTCGATTCCGCGAGCTTGCCAGGTTCGATCCACAGCGAATCTTCGAGACCCACGCGCACGTTCGAACCTTGCGCGACACCGATGGAACCGAGCGAGATCTGATTGCGGCCAGCGCCGAGAATCGACCAGACATAGTCTTTCCCGAACAGCCGGTCCGCCGTGCGCCGCATATGCGCCAGGTCTTCAGGATGTCCGCCGATACCGCCGAGCAGACCGAACACGCTCTGCACGAAGAACGGCGGCTTCGCGAGTCCGCGATCGACGAAATGCGCGAGGTTATACAGATGCGAGATGTCGTAGCACTCGAACTCGAAGCGCGTGCCATTCGCGCCGCACGACGTCAGGATGTATTCGATATCCGCGAAGGTGTTCTTGAACACGAGATCGCGGCTGTTTTCGAGGTGCTTGCGTTCCCAGTCGTACTTCAGTTCCTTGAAACGATCGAGCATCGGATACAGGCCGAAGTTCATCGAGCCCATATTCAGCGACGCTACTTCCGGCTGAAAATGATGCGCGGGTCTCAGACGTTCCGCGACCGTCATGTGCGGGCTGCCGCCTGTCGTGAGATTGATCACCGCATCGCATTCGGCCTTGATACGCGGCAGGAATTCCTGAAACACAGCGGGGTCCTGCGTCGGATGGCCATCAACCGGATCGCGCGCATGCAGATGGATGATTGCAGCGCCTTCCTTTGCGGCCGCCAGCGCGGCGTCACCAATCTGCTGCGGCGTGACGGGTAGATACGGCGACATCGACGGCGTGTGGATAGCGCCCGTCGGCGCGCATGTGATGATGACCTTGCGTTTCGTTGCCATTTAAGCCTCGTGCGTTAAAGGACTTCAACGTTTCCGCAGACAGAGATTGCTTGACCCGAAATACCGCTGCCCGCAGGCGAGCACAGAAACAGCGCCGTGGCGGCCACTTCTTCCGGCGCCGTCATGCGGCGCAGGGAAATTTTGGCGAGATACTCCTTCTCCATCTCTTCGTAGGACACGTTCATCTGCTTCGCGCGCGCGGCAATCACACGCTCGATACGCGGTCCTTTCACGATGCCCGGTTGAATCGTATTGACGCGGATGTTCGACGGCCCCAGTTCGATTGCGAGGCTCTTCGTCAAACCGACAATCGCCCATTTCGTCGCGGCATAGGGCGTGCGGAACGCATAGCCAAGCCGGCCCGCCACCGACGACAGCGCGATGATCGTGCCGCCGTCCTTCGCCTCCCGCAGAAGCGGAACCGCGCGGCGAGCGAAATAGAACTGTGCGTTGAGATTCACGTTGATCGTGCTCTCCCATTCGCGCACATCGAGTTCGTCGATACCGCCCGTCGGCCCCGCGATGCCCGCGTTGTTGACGAGCACGTCGAGGCCGCCGAGTTCGGTCTGCACGTCGGCAAACACGCGCGCGACGGCATCCTGATCCGCGACGTCGGCGAGTGTCGCGGTAATGCGATTGATCTCCGTGCTCTCTTCCGCTTTCATGAGCGCATCGATCGCCTTCTGACTCGCATCGCAGACATGCACGCGTGCGCCCACTTCGACGAACGCGCGAGCGATTACGAGTCCGATGCCAGAAGCGCCACCTGTAATGAGCACGCGCAGGCCCGCGCGCGGCTTCAGCATGTGAAGTACCGTCATTACCTGTCTCCGGGATTTGTGTTTGCTGGAATCAGGCGCGTGCCTGTTCGTTGCCGACTTCGTTGCCTTGTACCGCGCTCCTCAAGCGTTCGTGGAGATCGGCCGCCGCGTCGCTGATGTCTTCTTCGATCCCCGCGCGCGCGCCTTCGCCATCACCACGCCACAGCGCCTCGACGATATGGCGATGCGCCGCCATCGACCGGCGCATATGCGGGATGTCGGGCGCGACGAGATTCAAAAACGGACCAATACGCATCCACAGGTTCTGGATGGTCGCCAGCGTGATGTCGCTTGCGCCGTGCGTGTAGATCGCAATATGAAACTCGAAATTGCTGCGCAGGTAGGCGGGGACGTCGCCCGCTTCGACATGCGCGTCCATCGTGTCGAACACATTCTGCAGAGCATCGAGATGCTCACGCGTCATCCGCGATGCCGCCCGTCTGGCGACGGCACCTTCGAGCGCGACCCGCACGTCGCGCAACTCTTCGAGCAGCTCGGGCGTCATTGGCGGCACCATGAGTGCGCGGCCCGGGCCGTCGATCAGCGCGCCTTCGGCCTGCAAGCGCGTCAGCGCGGCGCGCACCGGCATCGTGGACGAGCCCACTGCTTCCGCAACGCTGCGCAGGCTCAGCAACTGGCCGGGCGCAAAGCGTCCCGTCATGATCGCTTCCCTGAGCTGCGCATAGACGCGGCCCGCCATCGTCTCCCGGGCAACGAGTTCGAGTTCGGGCAATTCGGAATTCGTGCGTGTGGCCATTTCAGTTTTTCGTTGAATCGGGACTGGCGATCTGTAATCTGTGACCTGTGATCACACTTTGCTTGAACACAGTCTGGTCGTCGTCGACGGATGAGTCAACATGAATTGCGTAGGGGAAAACACCGGGGAACTGGATGGCGCCTGAAGGACTCAGGGCCGTGCGACTCGCGCCGTACATGTTCGACGGCGATTGCCGGGCAATACAAACGGCATCGGCCTGCTGACATGCAGCAGGCCGATGCCCTTACAACAATGCGCGGTTAGTGGTTGATCTGCTGGATACCCGCCAGACGCCACGCCTGACCGCCCTGCGCGTTCTTCACCAGATTCCAGATCTCCTGGAACGGCTCGGCAGTCTGCGCGTCGTCCTCTCGCATCCGACCATAGAAGCGCACGCTGACCAGCGTTTCATCGGCGTTGCTCTCCGTGCCCAGCACTTCGGCGTCGAGTTGCGTCACTTCCGTCACACCCGGCTTGCCGCCTTGAGCTTCCAGATCCTGCTTGAGCCGCATGAACATGTCGTGCGTCGTCAACTCGAACATGTCGCCCTGGTCGTTCCGGTCCCACGCGCTCTGAAGACGCATGAACAGGGTCTTCGCCGATGCCAGAAAGGCAGCCTGGTCGGACCCGAGCGCGAGTTCCGGCGCCTTCACGGCGCCTGCAACTCCCGTCGAACCCATCGCGGTAGCCGGCCAGTTGCCCGACCTCGCGTCAGAACGCGCCTGGCCAAACTGGTTGAACAGCGATGAACCGTTGGTCTGCTGCCGGTTCGCGGCGCCATGTCCATACGCCAGATCCGAACGGCGTCGGTTGGCGATAAAGCGGAACAACATCACGCCCGCGAGAACCACGAGGCCGATCAGCAGCGCATTCGACAGCATTTGCGCGAGCCCTTCACCCAGACCAAACGACGACAGCAGCGCCGCAATGCCCAAGCCAGCGGCGAGGCCCGCAAGCGGGCCCATCCAGCGGTTACCTGCCGCGGCTGCAGGCGTCTGCGCGGTCTGTTGCGCCGTCTGGGCTTGCTGGCTTCGCTGCGTTTGCCCAGACGGCGACGCCGCCTGAGACTGGCGCCCGATACTTTGACTGCCGCCCACCCGCTTCGCTTCGGCATCATTCGATGCCACGGCGCCAAGCGCGAGCAGGCCCGCCAGGCCGAGCGCCGCGGTCCCGCGCGTCACCGCACCGGCAGCACGTCGAAGTTGATTGACGAATTGCGTGAACATAAAAAATTTCTCCATTGGTATGTCGGGGCTACCTGCATCGCGCGCCCAAAGAGCACACGCTTTAAATTACGAACAGTAATATTTTCAGGTCATCATAGTTGCGCCGAATGTGTCTGCACGCCGTTACGGCCAGCGTGAAAACCGTTGCCATGGATGTAGTGCTCCAGTTGCCGGATGGTGAGTTCCTGCTCGGCAATCTGGTTCTTGATCAGATCGCCGATCGACACCATGCCAATCACCTGCCCCGCCGTAATCACGGGCAGATACCGTATGCGATGTTCTGTCATGACCGCCATGCATTCGTCGGTGGTCTGATGCGGACTGACGTAGCGCACCTCCGCCGACATGATGTCGCGCACCGGCGTATCCCTTGATGAGCGGTCCATCAGCACGATTTTCCGTGCGTAGTCGCGCTCCGTGACGATACCGGCGAGGCGCCCCTGATGTGCGACGATCAGCGCGCCCACCTTCCGGTACGCCATGATCGCGATTGCGTCGTAGACCGATGCGGACGCCTCTGTGGTCCACACTGTCTGCGAAACTTTTGAGCGAAGAAATTGCGCAACCGATGCCATAGATCACCTCTGTCCGTTATCGATAGCCGCCCGTTGGCGTCCACGTCCGAGGCTTCAATCTATCCGAACCGGATCAAATAGAAAATTCGTATTTTTATTGCCAATACCTCGAAAAAACCGTAGCGTTGGCCAATCGACGGAGGGAGCGTGAACTTCAAACATCTGCATTACTTCTGGGTCGCGGCGCACGCGGGAGCGATCGTCCGGGCGGGCGAGCAGTTGCACATCTCGCCGCAAACGCTGAGCGGCCAGATCAAGCTGCTCGAGGAAGCGCTGGATAGAAAACTGTTCAGGAAGAGCGGGCGCACCATCGAACTGACCGATGCTGGCCGGCTGGTGCTCGATTACGCCGACGAAATATTTTCGTTGGGCTCGGAGCTGGAGAGCGCGGTGCGGCGCGAGAACGAATCGGGTGCGCAAACGCGGTTTCGTGTCGGAATTGCAGATTCGGTTCCGAAGGCGATCGCGTACCGGCTACTGGAACCCGCGCTGAGCGCTTCCGTACCGGTACGCATGATCTGTCACGAAGGCAAGCTGCATGCGCTGCTCGCGCAACTGGCCGTGCATCGCCTCGATCTGATCATCACGGACGCCCCCATTCCCGCCGACGTCAACATCAAGGCGTTCAACCACCGGCTCGGCCGTTCGACGCTGGGCTGCTTCGGGGCGCAGACGCTCGTCAAAACCGGCAAGAAGCGCTTCCCGCTGCTGCTCGGCCAGTTGCCGGTGCTGCTGCCCGGCACGGAATCGGCCGTGCGTCGCAAGCTGGATCATTGGCTTGCGTCACATGCCATTTCGCCGCACATCGTCGGCGAATTCGACGACGGGGCGATGGCCATGGCGTTCGGCCGCGAAGGCCGCGGCCTGCTGTTCGCACCCACTGTGCTGGAGAGCCAGTTAAAGGCCGAGCACAAGCTGACGATGATCGGGCAGATCAAGACGATCGTCGAAGAGTTCTTTGCGATTTCGATCGAGCGCCACATCAGTCATCCTGCGGTCGCGACAATCATGAATGCGGCGCGAAGCGAACTGTTCAATGAGTAGGAACTGCGTTTCCTAGTCGGGATTGGGCGCGACGACCGGCGCGCGGTTATCGAAAAAGATGCCGTGCGGCGAGCGGCCCACAGCGACCGTATCGATCAGCTTGTGCGTGCTCATATCGATCACACCGACATGCCGCGCGAAACGGAATCCCACCCACAGATAACGCTTGTCGGCGCTGAGTTCCATGTCGTCGGGTCCGGGCATCAGCCCCGTTATATCGCCGACATTGGTCAGCGTGGTGTAGTCGAGAATGCTGATGGTACTGTCGACGCGATTCGACACCACCACGTGCTTGCCATCGTCGAGGTTGCGGAAGTTGTGTGCGCCGCGGCCCGTGTGGATCTTCTTGACGATCTGCTGCTTATGCCAGTCCACCACGGTGACGTCGTCTTCGCCCGTCATGCCGACCAGCAGATAACGGTCGCCAGGTGTCATCCACAGACCTGCGGGATCTTTGCCCACATTCATTTTCCACAGTACTTTCTGCGTCGGCAGATCGATTGCCGCGAGTTCGCCGGAATCCTGCAGCGTCACGAACACGGTGCGGTTGTCCGACGCGAATGTCATATGGCTTGGCGTTTTCGCCAGTTCGATATGCTGGGCCAACGCCATATTCGTACCGTCATAGCGATAGATATCGACGCGGTCCAAACGGAGCGCCGCCGTGACGAACCATTTGCGATCAGGAGAAAAGCCCAGTTGATACGGGTCCTCGATGTCCTGCACGGTGCGCTGCACCTTACCCGTATGCGGATCGACGAACATCAGGTTGTTCGACACCGAATCGGCGACGATCAGCGAGCGGCCGTCGGGCGTGATCATCAGATGATGTGGTTCCTTGCCGGTCGATTCAGTGCCAATGACTTTGTGCGAAGCTTCGTCGATCAGCGTCAGTTGTGCTTCACCGGAATCGAGCACGATCACGTTATCCGCGGCATGCGCGCAATTCGTTATGGCCAGCATGCCGCACAGCGACGCTGCGAGCGCTCCGATCCTTGTCATGGAAACGATAGAAGATTGCATCAGGTTCGTATTCGCGCGGGAAATCAAAGAGGGGAACTGTAATGAAGGTGTTGGACATTCGTTGGCCATTGCCGAACGAGTCACTCTCATAACGTTTGACGGGTCGCCACCGATGACACGATCGGCAATGCAAAACGCTCATATTCCCCGCAAACCGCGCAATTCAATCTTTCGGAATTCAGCGTTCACAAGTCGTGCGAAGCGAGCCGGGTTCTTCTAATTTTCATTACCCGGCTCGAGTACGTATTGACTGAACGCCAAAGCACAAGAGAACCCGTGCCGGACGATTGAGTAGCGCTACGCGTATTACATCGGCGGCGCAACGCCGTCCTTTTCGACCACGACGAATTGCGCGCCGTAGCTGCCGCCGTTGGCCGGAGCCGCGACCACGAACACCTTCTTCCCTGCGATCAGATCAGCACGCGTGGCAGGCGCAAGCGTGACGACAGGCGCATTGGCCGGCACCGTGATGGTGTTGCTGCCACCCTTGTACGAGAGTTTCAGGTCGCGTCCGTTGGTGCTCTCGACAACCGTGTCCACGTTCGCATTCGTCATCGAAGTATTGGCGCCGAGATCCCACGCATAGTGACCTTCGCCCGTGCCGCGCGCGGCTTCGGGGAAGACCAGCACTTCCTTCGCAGTCAGCTTGCCATCGGGACCAGGCGTGGCCGCTGCGCCGACATAGGAACCCGGTTTGATATCCGTAAGCTGGATCGCTTTCACCGCGCTAACCTTGGACGCATCGCTCATGGCGATCGTCACGGTTTCACCACTGCGGCGATGCACGGTCAGCGTACTGCCTGAAAACGACACGATGTCGCCACGAATACGTTCTGGCTTTGCAGCCGGAGATTGAGCAAACGCTGCACCGGCAAGCGTGAGTGCGACGAAGGAAGCAGCGAGCTTGAAGCGAATGGACATACATACTCCGTTGATGTGATGCGATTGAAATGTCTGCGGCGGGCGGGTCAGGATCCGCCGAACCAGTTGTAGCCCTGGTTTTCCCAGTAGCCGCCGGGAAATTCGTTCGTCACGGTGATCGCAACGATATGTTTCGGGTTCTTGTAGCCGAGCTTGGTGGGGATGCGCAGCTTCATCGGAAAGCCGTATTTCGCAGGCAGAACCTGCCCGTCGTAGGTCAGCGTCAACAACGTCTGCGGATGCAACGCCGTTGGCATGTCGATGCTCGTCCAGTAGTTATCGGCGCAATGCAGCGCAACGTATTTCGCCGTCGTATCCGCGCCCGTCATCAGCAGGAAATCGGAGAAGCGCACGCCGCCCCACTTGCCGATCGCACTCCAGCCTTCGATACAGATATGCCGCGTCACCTGGCTGCGCTGCGGCAGTGCGCTTAGCTCACCGAGCGTCCACACGCGCCGGCCTTTGACGAGACCTGCGAGTTCGAGCCGATAAGTCTGCGCATCGATCTCAGGCACCTGATCGATGTCATAGAAAGCATTGAACGGAAATGGCCGCGTAATCATCGAGTCTGGATACGTCGGCGCGAGCTTGCGTCGATCGAAGAGCAGCGCCTGTGCGTCGTCGTTGAACGAGGACATCGTGCGTAGCAGGTTATTCACCGACCTGTCGTTCGTCAGATCGCAGCCCGATAGCAGCGCAAGGCCGCCGAGTGTCAAAATGCGCTTACCAAAGAGGCGCCGCGAAGACGAACCCAGTTCCTTTTGCGCGTCCTTGATGATGGAGGCGGCGTCGAGCGTCCGCACGTCTTTACCCGAACTCATGATTAGCGGCCCCGGATCATGGCGAGCAGCGATCGAGGCACGAGCGCCACCATGACAATGTGTATGACGAAGAAACCAGCGAGCACGCTCATCGCGGCGAAATGGACGATGCGTGCGTTATCGAAACCACCCATCAGCGTCCGCAGCACCGGAAACTGGACCGGTTTCCAGATCGTCAGGCCGGACAGAATCACCAGCGCAACGGCAACGATAACGACGAGATACGCCAACTTCTGCACAGCGTTGTACGCGCCGAGATCGCTGTGGCTGAGCTTGCCGCGCAGCGCAGCGACGAGATCGGTCGCAATTGCGCGAAAGGTTATGGGAAAAATGGTTCTGCGCAGGCGCCCGGTGAAGATGCCCAACACCAGATACGCGACGAAGTTGGCAACCAATACCCACATAATCGCGAAGTGCCAGAGCAGCGCGCCGCCCAGCCAGCCGCCGAGCGTGATAACCGACGGAAAGTGGATTACCTTGAAGATGGGCGACGCTTCATACACCTGCCAGCCGCTCATGCACATGAGGATCACCGCCGCGGCGTTGATCCAGTGAAATGCGCGGACCCATACGGGATGAATCGTGGCGTGATTCAAGGAAACCTCATTGTCGACGGAAGGAAAAGAACGTTGCGCGACGATCTGCGACTGCGCTGATAACACGCGTGCCATGCGTATGCCGTGGTTCAACCGTCCAGAGCGGGCACTACGTTTGCGCAGCGAGCTTGCGGTTGGCTTGAGGATAAGGATCGCAGGTGAGCTGCAACGACGGTATCGGTCGAATGACCGATGAGCGCCCAGAGGCGATGCGATCGCCGGTGCGCGGCAAACTGGGTTGTGGTTTGCGTCGACTGTCCAATACTGGACGCGTTCTACTTGTATCTCTCAGGAGAGAATCGACATGAACGAGCTCTATCGCAGCAAAGGTTTATCGAGTGCGATTTCCTATCGGGACCCGAAGCCCGCGTTTCGCTGTCTCGAAGCGGCGTTCGGTTTCAAGCCGCTTTTCGTCATTCTCGTCACATCACTCAGACAGCTTTTTCCCTTTCGAAGCGAACTCCCCCGTCACCCATTCGAGAAAGGCACGCACGCGTGGCGACAGCTGGCGCGTGCGTGAATAAAGCACTGAAACGGGTGCAGACGGTGGTGGCGTATCCGCGAGAATTTCAACCAGCGCCCCTGTGGCCAGCTCGCGTTCGACGTGAAAACGCGGGACCTGCGCCAGTCCCAGTCCGAGACGAATGCCCTTGAGGTAGCTTTCCGTTCCCGTGACTGTCAATCTCTGCGGAATCGAAATAGTGCGAACGCTCGCACCCGCCTTGAATTCGAGCGGCGTAACGACGCCCGAGGTAATGGATCTCAGACCCACGGCGTAGTGCTCGCTGAGGTCGTCGATATCTTTGGGCACACCATATTTCTTCAGGTAGGCAGGCGTCGCACAGGTCAGACGGTCGAGCGTCGCCACTTGCCGCGCAATCAGTTCACTGTCGCGCAAGCGCCCATAGCGCAGTGCGCAGTCGACCCCTTCCTGTACCAGGTCCACCCAGCGGTCACTTTCGCTCATCGACAGTTCGATGTCCGGGTAGCGCTCGAAGAACGCAGGCAGCCCCGGCATCAGGAAATGGCGCGCAAGCGTGCCCTGCACCTCGACGCGCAGCAAGCCTGTTGGCTGTGCTCCGCTAAATGCACCTTCCGCGTCCTCGATGTCGTCGAGGATGCGAAGGCAGCGCTGATAGAAAGCCTCTCCATCGAGCGTCGGACGTACGACTCGCGTCGTTCGCTGCAGCAGGCGCACACGCAGCCGGGTCTCCATCTCGCCGATCACCTTCGTCGCCGTCGAACGTGGAATCTCCATGTCGTTCGCAGCCAGCGTAAAGCTGCTGCGCTCGACGATACGGACGAATAGCCGCATCGCATCCAACCGGTCCATAGAACGCCTCTTGATTGCGTTGTTCGCACCATAGAAACAGTGCCGTTCCGTTTCAGCCGATTATTTTCTCGCCCGAAACCGCCATAGTGACTCACGTCGCAGCGCCGTACGGCGCGACTCATCCAACGAACGGAGCACGAACATGAACAGCCAGAACAGGATCGCAATCGTAACAGGTGCCTCACGCGGGATCGGCGCGGCCATCGCCCAGCGCCTCGCCGCCGACGGTCACACGGTCGTCATCAACTACGCAGGGAACGCAGCCGACGCGGAACGCCTCGCTGCAACGATCGAAAAAGCGGGTGGCCACGCGATTTCTGCACAAGCCGACGTCAGCGATCCGAACGCCGTGACGCGCCTGTTCGATGCAGCAGAAGCGGCGTTCGGTGGCGTCGACGTATTGGTCAATAACGCCGGCATCATGAAACTTTCGTCGATCGCCGAGAGCGATGATGCGCTGTTCGACAGCCAGATTGCGATCAATCTGAAAGGTACATTCAACGCCATGCGACTGGCTGCACGCCGCCTGCGTGATGGCGGCCGGATCGTAAATCTGTCGACCAGCGTGGTTGGCCTGAAACTCGAGAACTACAGCGTCTACGCCGCAACGAAGGCAGCCGTCGAAACGCTGACCGCGATCGCCTCGAAAGAATTGCGCGGTCGCTCGATAACCGTCAATGCCATCGCGCCGGGACCGACGGCAACCGATCTCTTCCTCAACGGCAAATCGCCCGAGCTGATCGAGCGCCTGTCCAGAATGAATCCACTCGAGCGTCTCGGCACACCCGCCGACATCGCCAACGCGGTCGCATTCCTCGTTGGCCCGGATGGTGGCTGGATCAACGGCCAGGTGCTTCGCGCAAACGGCGGAATGATCTAAAGCCATTTATCGAACCTCACAGACGCCTCTCTCCATGGAGAATCAAATGAGCAAAACCATTCTTATCACGGGTGCATCGAGCGGCTTCGGCCGTTTGACGGCCGAAGCATTGGCAAAAGCAGGACACATCGTCTACGCATCCATGCGCGCCACAGCCGGGCGAAATGCGCCCGTGGTCGAGCAAATGAAGACTTTCTCTGCGCAGCACTCCGCCGACTTACGCGCCATCGAAATGGATGTTCAATCGCAGGAGTCGGTTGATGCGGCTGTCGCGCGCATCATCGCAGACGCTGGACGGATTGACGTGCTGATTCACAACGCGGGGCATATGGCATTCGGTCCAGCCGAATCGTTCACGCCGGAGCAATATGCGCAACTGTACGACGTCAACGTGTTGAGCACCCAGCGAGTGAACCGCGCGGTATTGCCTCACTTGCGCGCACAGAAAAGCGGATTGCTCGTGTGGGTATCCAGCAGCAGTTCAGCGGGCGGCACGCCGCCCTACCTCGCGCCTTACTTTGCGGCCAAAGCGGCAATGGACGCTGTTGCCGTCCAGTACGCGCGGGAACTGTCGCGCTGGGGAATTGAAACGTCCATCATCGTCCCCGGTGCTTTCACGAGCGGCACCAACCATTTCAGCCATGCCGGCAAACCTGCCGACGAGGCCCGCGCCGCCGAATACGAAGCCGGACCTTATGCGGGTTTCGGAGAGCAGGTGCAGAAAGCGTTTGGCGAGATCGTCCCGCCCGATGCGGACGCCGGCCTTGTTGCAGATGCCATCGTGGAACTCGTGGATAAGCCTTTCGGCAAGCGGCCATTCCGCGTACACATCGATCCGACCGAAGACGGCGCAGATGTAGGTTTTACGGTGCTCGATCGCTTGCGCAGTGAAATGCTTCATCGCGTTGGATTGTCGGACCTGCTCAAGCCTCGGGAATTCTGAGGCATCGGGAACGCGGTAAAGAAAGCATCACTGCCATTGCCGCGTTCTGTTCTTGAATTCGCTTAAAAGCACCCATGAAAGCTGGCCAATTCTTCCTCCGTGCAGCAATCGCCGCCGTGAGCGCGCTGTCGATCGCCGGCTGCGGTCGAGTCGATGTCGCAAACAATGTCAGCGAAACCCGCCCGATGATGACACCCTCCGTAACCTACCTGTACCTGCTCAGGAATACGCCTTTCTTCAAGGGTCTTGGTGACGACCAGTTGCGCTGGGCCATCAAACACTCGCGCGAATGGGAAGCTGCTCCACGCACGGTGGTCGCAACCTGCGATCCGGCCGCTGCGGATAACCATGACATCTGGATACTGCTCGACGGCGGCTGGCAGGTTGAGACCAACGGGCGGACATTTCCAGCAGGACACGCCGATCCCGGCAAGTGGTTCAGCGGCGCTGTCACAACCGGAGACTGTCGGCTCGTCACAACCGAACACAGCTATGTGATGAAAATCACCCGGACCGACATGGACGATATGCTCGCGCGCGGCTTTGCATTCACGAACCATCTTGAACAGGGTGAGGCCTACTACAGCACTATTTTCCCCGACTAACGGTGCAGCGTGACGTCATGATGAGCGCCCCATGTGCGTGTGCAGAAAGTGTGCGGCGAGAAGGCAAGTCGGATTGCTGGCTGCTGGCGTTGTCACCTTGAGCCGATGCAACGAGACACGACTCACCCACTGGACATTGAATGGCGTGTTGCCAGACAAATTGCTGACGAAAAATTCCTGACTGAACATACTCACACGCGCTCTTTAAAGGAAGAACGACGTGACGAGTACCAGCACCGATGTGCTACCGCTGAAGATCTCGACGGCACGGCTGAAACTTGTGCCAGCACATGAGCAATTCGTGCAAGAGCTTCAACAGTATGCTATTGAAAATCGCGCTCATTTGCAGCCTTGGGAACCGCTCCGATCCGAGACCTTCTTCGAGGCTGAGTCTGTCGCACAACGGCTTTGCGCGATGGCGCATGCCAACACGTCGGGGCATGCGCTGCACCTGTTGTTGATCTCGCTGGAAACCGGGGAAATGGTGGGGGAATGCAACTTCACCAACATCGTGCGCGGGCCTTTTCAGGCATGTCACCTTGGTTTCTCACTCGCAAAGCGGTTTGAAGGACAGGGTTTGATGCGTGAAGCATTGATGCCCGCAATTTCCTATATTTTCAATCAAATCGGATTGCACAGGGTAATGGCAAACTACAGGCCCGAAAATGTTCGTAGCGCACAGTTATTGAAACGGCTCGGGTTTGAGCGTGAAGGACTTGCCCGCTCCTATCTGAAGATCAATGGTGTGTGGACTGATCATGTGCTGTCTTCGCTGATCAATGACGGCACAGCACATTAGAGCTGTTCGTTGTCGGTATTCCAGGTCGTGACGTCCAAGGGCGCAAGTTGGTCGAAGCCGTGTGAAAGCGCGAAACTATTCAGTTATCTGCACTATCGACCGGGTATGCTTCTCAGCGGTACCCGGCCATTTCGACGAAGTCCGCAATGACGAAAGCAGCGACGACGAGTGACAAAAGCAAACTGATCGCGCAGCAGGCGAACAATCAATCTAAGGGCGGGGGGACTATGAGCTTATGGTCTTGCGATCTGCTTGCATGTCGACCAGCCGGCATCGTCGGCGTTACAGACCGGACCACAATTACAGTAAGCCTGAAGATCGAGAACGTGTTGCACGCTAAATTCTCCGTAGCCTGCAATTCATAGTAGACGGCCAAAGTCTCTGCACCTTCCGAGTCACACAGCAACTCGTCCCTCACTGTCCACTCCTGCGCGATCACGAGCCCCTCGCCGTCTCCCCATCTTCCCCAAACTCCTTCGCACGAGCCTCCTCGACCACGTCTGTCACCTGGTAAACCGACTCCTGTTCGTCCGGCTCAGTCGCTGCGGAAAGACCCGTCGCCAACCCGGCACTACGTTCGAACAAGGCTTTAAGTTCTGGGCGCAGCCCATCGCCGCGTTGGGCTGCAAGTGCGTGAAGCGATAGTAACGGCAACATGCTCGGACTCCCGTCAAAAAAGTACAGGCGAGCCGTACATCGACGACCGGATTTCACCATCCCTCGTCCCACGACTTCGCCAACGGTGCAATTGCGTGGACACGATATGCCGGCCGCCAGACGCAGACACTCCGATTCTTGCTGTTCCATTGCTCACATCAACCGCAAAACTGCTTATCGAGTATTGCCGCAAGAAACGGAGGGCACCCGACTGCCCGCGTCAATATCGTTCAGTCAGAGGGATTCGATGGCGTCTCCCTCTGCCAACTTCAGTCAATGAGGAATTCACCATGTCCAAGGAAGATGACAACAAATCCGTCGTGGGCCGTTGGTTCACCGATTTCTGGGGCAAGACATGCAATCTCGACATCGTCGATGAACTTGCTTCGCCCGACATGCTGCTTCAATACTCACTGCATGAACCGCGACGCGGCCACGAGGATATCAAGGCATTCATGACCAATTTCCGCGCAGCATTCCCGGACCTTAACTTCCGGGGCGCGGCTGATCTTATCGCTGAGGGAGACTATGTCGTCGGTCGGTGGGAAGGCGGCGGCACACATACCGGCCCGGCATTCCGCGACTTCCTCATCGGGTCGCTGCCTGCTGCCACCGGTCGGAAAATGCGCTTCACCGGAACGACCGTGCTTCGCCTCAAAGACGGGAAGATAGTCGAAGAGATCGGACTGGATGATGGCGTGACGGCCCTGCAGCAACTCGGACTTATCAAGCCAGTGTGATGTAACGCCACGACGACAACAGGCCGGGTCCAACCCGGCCTGTTGTATGGATGTTGCGCTAACCGTGCTTGTCGGCGATGGAAAATCCGGCGCCGTTATCGCTCATCTTCGAGGCTCGTTCCAGTTTCAATCCGCGATAGCCCGGACTCGCCGCGATGCTGCGCGCATTCGACGATATTTCTGTGCCTCCAGCCACCGCAGCGACTCCTGCACGATCTCGGGTGGTACCTCGTTGAATGCCGTATTGCGGATCAGTGTCTCGCTTGCTGCGATGTCGTTGAACTGCCCGAGCTTGTTTTGCACGGACGTCAAAGCCTTGATCGCGGGACCGTGTCCGCCTTTGATGACCGGTTGAAAGAACTCGAGCAGATATCTGAGTTTTTTGCCCGCCTTGCGAACGTCGTGAAGATCTTCCTCGTTTGTGCTCTCGCCGCGTGCTGCATGCCTGCTCCGCTTTTGAAGCGAACGCTGCGCCAATCGAACGCGCTGCTCGGCGAACGCGCGAACAGGAAGATCATTGCATCGCGACTGCAACGTGGTTTGCGCACGAAGCAGGACGTCGTTCAGGAACGCCTCGACGTCGTCGCCTTTAATCATCGTCTGACTATGCAATACCGCCTGTGCTCGCTTCTCGCGTGCCGCCACAACGAGCGGGTCGATGGATGCGCCTGACTCCTGGGCGACCTTCAGGAGATCGCCTGCGATATCCCAATCACGCGTTTGCCCCGCGACTGCTGCGAGACGCCTGAATTCTTCAGTAGCCTGCGCCGTCGCCTCTTCGCCAAGATAGGGAGAATATGCCCAGAACAGCGCACGAAGCTTTCTGAAAGCGACTCGAAGCTGATGAAACCCCTCGACATCGCTGCTGGTGGATAGCGCTCTGGCTCTTTGGACTGCTTCGGCTACAACGGGCGCCGCGAGCGACGAGAAAGTACTGGCTATCGAACTCGATTTTGAAAGCGACGGATCGGCCGCCCTTCGGTCTGTCTTGAAGAACGCGTTAAGCCTCGGCAACGGCCAGTCACCATCCATATCCATTTCAGCGCCCCAAATCGGACAGAAAATATTTTGTCCAGACAGTACCACACCCATTTGCGAGCAACACGGTTAATGTGACGTGTTGATGAAAAACTGCCTCGACATGTCGCACATATGCCCGCACCCGGCATTTACATTTCTTCTTGCCCGCATTTCTGTACTAGGATACTGAGCTACACAAAGTGCTAGCCGATACGCTGGCGCATCGAGTGCCCTCGAAAATGTCTGGAACGCAAGTGGGAGTCCGGTTTGAAGAAACGCGCAACCGTGATCTGCCGTAGAGGCAAACGAATTCTTCTGGTCGCACGTAGTCAATCGAAGTGGGCCCTGCCAGGCGGGATCCTCAAGCAGGGGGAACAGAGTTCCGTCGCCGCTCTTCGCGAACTCAAGGAAGAAACGCGACTTTCCGGGAAGTCGGCCAAACACCTCTTCGACTTCCGTGGAAAGCAGAAGCACCATCACGTGTTCGCCTGCGAAATCCCGAATCGCGCCAAAGCTCGTCCGAACAACGAAATCGCAAAGTGTCGCTGGGTCCACCTCGACGATGTCGCTCGCCTCATGACCAGCGGTCCAACGACCAACATCGTGAAGCTTATGAGTCAACGGCGCCGCAAATAACCCGGGTTGTTCATCTACATTCGCTTTCGACCAGACCCCGCGCGGCATGACTTAGAAGCGGAGAACCTACGTAGAGATTCAAGAATTTCCCGACACGGACCAATCAACGCATCTGCCTGCGGAGTTGGTGTCGTGCCGCCAGGCGTGCGAAGAACAATGACCTGGTCCAAAGGGCCAACCTCTGCAGGTTGCAGAGTGCGTCGGCTCCCAGAAATACAATCTTCATGGCGCCTCCGTTGTATGGAGACCGAGATAAAACTCATGCGCTATTCTCGCAATGCGATGAAATCAATAACGTCATTGCATATGGCAATAATGGTGATTCAGATTTTCTCGTTCTGTTTGCACCAGATGCGATGCCATGCGGGATTCGTTAAGCATCTTCCGCTGCGAGAGCGGACGAACCACACTTATTGGCGCCGTAGCCGCAATTACCATCGCGCCCGGCGCAATTCAAACGCCTCGAAGTTTTGCGTTTGATTGCGCCGGGGCGTCAGACTTGAACGCTGTTATTTAACGGGCGACGCCGTGCTTGGAGTCGCCAGCGTGTTATTGGCACCGTACGCGCCAGGAGCAGGCGTCGAGTTACCGCTTGCACTCTGCGCACCCGAATTCTGCGAATGACTGCTCATGCCGCTGTCCGAGTTGCTGCCGCCAGGCGTGCCATAGTCGCTCGTTGCCTTGGGCGCGACGGGCGACACGGTACTCGGCGTCGCCAGCGTATTGTTACTCTGCGCATAAGCGCCGCCCGACAGCGTGAGTGCGGCAAAAGCCGCGAGCAATGCGCTGCTTGTTCTGGTCATGACTTGTCCCTCCTGACTGAATTGGAAATTAAAGGCAAACGGTCCATTTGTATTTCTCCGTGGCGTTGGTTATGCCGCGGCTTGTGACGACCAATGTCACCGATCGTTTGCTGTAGTACGCATGCTGCCGACCAAAAATTCCCATTTCTGGGGATGATCGGCACTTCGTTTCGAAGCACGGAGTCCAATGCACAATGAACTGATGCGCTAGCCAATGAGGCTTCTCTGGCCGTTGTTGCACCGAATTGAGGGACGCGCATCAAATCAAAGCGCATGGGCAAACCCGTTGCAGCCGACATCAAGTTTAGAAACTCTGCCGCTGATAATTAAGCGCATTATTCGCAAGGATTAATTTCGATTTTCGAGGATGCTTCCGCTTGCCTTTCAGGTCGCCAACCGCGCTCACGCGGCACCTTCACAGAACGATCCCGCGAGCTGAGGTAGTCTGTCGGCTCTCCGCAGCAACGTGTCTTCGAGCGATTACACACCGCCTCGTAAGACGACCATGATTGTGACCAGATAGAGGGAACCCACTGTGGCTACAAAGAATGGCGGTACGTTGTATGTCCTTCAGGCTCGTCCACCCGCGATCATCGCGTTATCACCGGACGGATCGCACGAAGTCGTGGTCGCGAACCTCACGCGAACGCCCGACGGGATCAAGGTCGATGCCGAAACCAATACGGTTTACTGGACCAATATGGGAACCGGCATCCATCTGATTGACGGTGATCCGCCTTCAGGCGCAGTTCCTCCGAACGACGGCACTATCGAAAGCGCGAAACTCGATGGAAGCGGGCACCATGTACTCGTCGCTTCAGGCTTGGCCGGAACACCAAAAGAACTCGTGCTGGACAAGGAGAATGACCATCTGTATTGGTGTGACCGCGAAGGCATGCGCGTGATGCGCGCGCGGCTGGATGGTTCGCAGGTGACAGTGCTCGTACGGACGGGAAATTTTCCGGACGATACACGCGATGCGAAGCGCCATTGTGTCGGCATCGTGCTCGACAAGGCAAACGGCCATATCTATTGGACCCAGAAGGGAGCGCCGGATGCCGGAGAGGGCCGCATTTTCAGAGCGAGTATCGAGCTGCCATCGGGTGAAGCACCCGATCGACGCACCGATATCGAATGCCTGCTCGCCGACCTGCCGGAACCGATCGATCTCGACATCGATCACCGTGACAGCATGCTGTACTGGACGGACCGCGGTGACGATACGCATGATGGCAACACGCTGAATCGCGCGAGAATCACGCCGTCCGGACTCGTCGATCACGAGGTACTGGCTCGCGAGTTGAAGGAAGGCATTGGCGTATCGCTGGACGTACAGGGGCGCCGCGCATTTGTGACCGATCTGGGCGGCAACGTACGCGAACTCGACATCGATACGAAGCAGGAGTCGCATTTCACCACCGTTGCTCATCTCGGCCCGCTAACGGGTATCGACTACGCTAACGTCTAGGTGTGTTCAAGACGACCGCCCGGGACAGGTTCGGGCGGTCGCGCCGTATCGCCGCTGAACGCCTCACCTACGCCCACTCACTCTCCGGCGTGACCATCCACGTCACCGCACAGAAAGCTCCACTCCTCCGCCGTACTCCGGTGTTTTTCCGCGCCATCAGGCACCCCACACGCGACATCATCCAGTCGGTGATGCAATCGCGCAGTAAAAGTTGTCAGCGAAAGTAAGCACCTGGAAAGCTGCGCATCCGGTGCGCTATGCTATCCGGGATGTGATTAGCCCGGTTTCCTGCAAAGTAATGAATAGCTTCGATTCATCTATCGAAACGTACCTGTCCAACATACACTTCAGTCACTTCGCGACCCGATCCATAGAAGCCGTCGCTGACCTTTACACTTTCAAAGGCCTGGTACTCATTCCCGTGTTGCTGTGGATGTGGTTCCAGCAGGGCGAGCGCCGCGAATGGCGGCGAGAAATGGTTCTCGCGACGCTTCTCAGTGGCCTCGTGTCGCTCTTCGTCGGAAGATTGTTGACCCACTTGTTGCCGTTCAGAGTGCGCCCCATCTATAGCACCGAACTGCATTTGCGCTTTGCAGGTAGCAATATCAAGGACGCTCTGCTGACAAGCTGGAGTTCATTCCCAAGCGATCACGCAATTCTATGGATGGCAATTGCCACCGGCATCTTTCTCGTGTGGCGTGGCATCGGTGTGCTGGCGATTCTGTATACCGTGCTGTTTATTTGCGTGCCGCGCGCCTATCTCGGCTATCACTATCCAACCGATCTGCTGGTGGGCGCCGCTGTGGGAATCGGAATTACCTATGTCATGACGCGAGATGCGGTCCGTGTGCGCTATGCGACTCCGGCGCTGCGACAGATCGAACGTCATCCGGGGCCTTCAGCGATGCTGGCCTTTATTCTGTGCCTCGAACTCGTTACGCAGTTCGACGAACTGCGCAAGCTGGCGAGCGGTGTGCTCCAAAGTTTGTGAGCCGCATTTGTAGCAAGGTCCGCCCGCGCTTTAATCCGCCGTCGATTGCAATCACGATCATCGCCAGACCGCGCCCCGCAGAGCGCGATCCAGCAGTGTGCCGCGTGTTTCAATGATGCGAGAAGATCGACTGCGAGTCGCTCAGCGCACGCGGCCCACCGGCCTGCCAGGAACCCGCCGCCACACCGCCGACCTGCGCTGCTTCGGGCGTTTGTTGTTGCGCCGCGATTTTCGTCTCGGCCGCCTGAATCTCGGCGGGATAGTACGGATCCTTCGCTGCCGGGCGATAACCGGCCTGTTCGACCCGGACGAGATCCGCCTTGACCTCGGCCCGAGTCACTGGCGCATTGGTGGCTTGTGCAAACGCGAATGCAGGCGCGCTCAGCGCACATGCAATCAGTACAGTCTTGATCAGTGCTTTCATGATGGTTCCCCTCGGGAGCGTAGCGGCCACATTCACCATGAACGAGGCCTCGAACCTCTCCATCGGCGTCGATGAAAAGTTGACTTCATTCTGCGCGGTGGCGCCTGTCCCGATGCTGACCTGCTCATTACAAGATCGTTATCTTTTTCGGCCGCGAGAGCGATCTGATCTCGACATTGATGACATGCTCGATTGCCAGGAAGTGCCGCGATCAGTCCAGCGGTCGCCCTGGCCGATTGCGGGTTCGTGCAGCAGGTGAGCAACGCGTGTCGCACCCGGCAGTACCGGCGCTGGATAGCGCAGCGTGCGAAACAATAAAGTCAGAAGGCAGAGTGAGCGCTGCAGGTCATATGAGCGTCTCCGACAATGGGCAGACTATCCGCGCGTCTCGCTGTTCAGTCTGCCCAACCTCGTCTCATCACGCTTTCCGCAGGCGTGCTTGAATTTCGTCCACGCCGAGTTCCGAAAAGTCTTCACTCACCTGCTCGAATATCAACCGGCGAGTCTCTTCGCTCAGGTCGGCGCGAACCATACCGAGAAATTTAGCTTCGGCCGCGATGATCAACCGATGATATTTCTGTTGCAGGCGTCCCTGCTCCACATACTCCGCAACACGCTTCGCAAATTTCGCTTTCAGTTTTTCCTTTCGCTCGCCCTCGTCGAGCACTTCTGCTTCCTTGTCAGTTAGTCCCGTTCCATGTCCTTCCGTGTTGACCAGATCGTCGATTTCCTGCAAATCGAGCGCTATTCCTTGCGTTTTGAAAAGACGCGCACGCTCACCATTAGCCACAATCACCCAGGTAACATCGTTCATCGCATACCTCCTTCACAGTACGGAGCATTCCACGACCCAACTGCGCAGATGATGCTTTCACACATCCACGGTCCGCTGCTCTCATCATGGCGCAACAGTCGGGATCTGACACGGCAAAATCGCGTCGAACCGACCTGGGACGGAGCCACGCAAGCCGATACATATCATCGGTACTTGCGATATTCACACAGACCTGTCCGGTCCCTAGAATCTGTTCACCGGTATCTCCAGCGGAGCGGGACGGCAGCCTCCGAGTTTCGCCTTGGAGACCACGTATCGATCGACTATATACACAGTACATGCCCGGTCACGCGACGTCGCCCTCGTCCCGTATCGTGACTTCGGATGAACACGTTTTCGCTGTCGCACCATTCGAAGCAGAAGACTGTCCTGCAATATCCGTGCGTATCAGCGGATGGATGCAAACGCCCTAGATGACGGAGGCACATTCACCATGGCCTTGCTCTGCGATATCTGTCATACCCGTCCCGCCGTGGCCCGCGTAAGCGTCGTGCAGAACGGTGAACGTAAGACCATGTCGATATGTGACTACGATTACCGTCAATTGATGCGGCATCAGAGCATGGTTAATCCGTTCGACTCACTGCTCGGTGGCGGTGGTGGCCTCTCGCGTTTCTTTGGCGGCTTTGGTGATGATGCCGAGGACGAAACGGGACTCGCTGCCGAAGTGCCGCGCGAATCGGTCGATGCAACCGATGCCTTTAGCGAACAAACGATGGAGTTGCTCCAGCGAGCCGCTGAAAAAGCGCACGAGTTGCACCGAAAGGAACTCGACACCGAGCATCTTCTCTACGTACTGGCCGATACCGACGTCGTCGCCGCACTGCTGAAAGAGCTCAAGCTGTCGCCGCAAGACATCAAGGGATACATCGACGAGCACGCGCAGAAAGGTACCGCCGATCCTGACACGCCGCTCGACAAGATGACGGTTTCCCCGCGTCTAAAGAAGGCATTCCAATACGCGTTTCAGGCTTCGCGCGATCTGGGGCATTCGTACGTCGGCCCCGAGCATCTGCTCATCGGTCTCGCTGCCGTGCCGGACAGCATCGCAGGCACGCTGCTCAAGAAATATGGCGTCACGCCAGAGGCATTGCGGCAGAAGGTCGTGAAGGTCGTCGGCAAAGGTGCCGAGGACGGCCGCGTCGATACGCCGACTGGCACACCCAATCTCGACAAGTTTGGACGCGATCTGACAGCAATGGCGCGGCAGGGCAAGCTTGACCCTGTGCTGGGGCGCGCACAGGAAATCGAGAGCACGATCGAGGTGCTCGCACGCCGGAAGAAGAATAATCCTGTGCTGATCGGTGAGCCGGGCGTCGGCAAGACGGCAATCGTCGAAGGGCTTGCCCAGCGGATCGTCAATGGCGATGTGCCCGAGGTGCTTCGCGGCAAGCGCCTCGTCGAAGTGAACATCAATTCGATGGTGGCGGGTGCCAAGTATCGCGGTGAATTCGAGGAGCGCGCGAAGCAGATGATCGATGAGGTCACTGCGAAACAGGACGAATTGATTCTGTTCATCGACGAACTGCATACGATTGTTGGTGCAGGCCAGGGCGGTGGTGAAGGTGGACTCGACATCGCGAACGTACTCAAGCCCGCCCTTGCGCGCGGAGAACTGAGCCTGATCGGCGCAACGACGCTGAACGAATATCAGAAGTACATCGAAAAAGACGCCGCACTCGAACGGCGCTTTCAGCCGGTGCTCGTCCCGGAACCGACAGTCGAGCAGACCATCGTCATTCTGCGCGGACTGCGCGACAAGCTCGAAGCGCACCATCAGGTAACCTTTGCCGACGACGCATTCGTCGCAGCAGCCGAATTGTCCGATCGCTACATCACGTCGCGCTTTCTTCCGGACAAGGCAATCGATCTGATCGACCAGGCCGCGGCGCGTGTGCGTATCGGCGCGACCTCGCGGCCCGCCGACATTCAGGAACTCGAAGCCGAGATTGCGCAACTCAAGCGCGAGCAGGATTACGCGTCATCGCGCAAGCGCTTCGATGAAGCGAAGGGCTTCGAGGAACGCATTAACGAAAAGCAAAAGGCGCTCGACGAGCAAACCGAAGCGTGGCAGCGCAAAACCGGTTCCGAGACGCTCGAAGTGACTGTCGAAGCAATCGCGGAAGTCGTCTCGCGCCTCACGGGTATTCCGGTATCCGATCTGACGCAGGAAGAGCGCCAGAAGCTGCTGAAGATGGAAGAGACGTTACGGGAAAGAGTCGTGGGACAGGAGGATGCCGTCGTCGCCGTGAGCGACGCGGTACGGATGTCGCGCGCGGGGCTCGGTCAAACTGACAAGCCGATCGCGACCTTTCTGTTTCTCGGGCCGACAGGCGTCGGCAAGACGGAACTCGCAAAAGCGCTCGCCGAAACCGTATTCGGCGATGAACAGGCGGTGATCCGTATCGACATGTCCGAGTACATGGAGCGTCATGCGGTGGCACGGCTGATCGGCGCGCCGCCCGGTTATGTCGGCTACGACGAAGGCGGTCAACTGACCGAGCGCGTGCGACGGCGCCCGTACAGCGTGATCCTGCTCGACGAAATCGAAAAGGCGCACCCTGATGTAAACAACGTGCTGCTGCAGGTGTTCGACGATGGACGGCTGACGGATGGAAAGGGGCGTGTCGTCGACTTCAGCAACACGATCATCATCGCGACGAGCAATCTCGGCGCGTCGATCATCATGGAGAACCTGGAGCGCCCAGAAGCCTCTCGCATGAATGAAAAGGCCTTGCGCGATGAATTGATGACTGTGCTCAAGGGCCACTTCCGTCCGGAGTTCCTGAATCGGCTCGACGAGATCATCGTATTTCACTCGCTGTCGCGCGAGAACATCCGCTCTATCGTTCAGATCCAGGTCGACCGCGTGATACGCACAGCTGCGGCGCAGGACATCACGCTCAAGATCGACGATACCGTCATCGAGCATCTGGTCGAAGCAGGTTACCGGCCTGAGTTCGGAGCCCGCGAACTGAAGCGACAGATCCGACAGGAAATCGAAAGAAAGCTCGCCAAGGAAATGCTCGGCGATGCGCTGAAATCCGGTGATACCGCCGATGTCACGTACGACAAGAACAGCGGCGAGGTCAAATTCACCAAGGTCGCATCGGCATCGAAACCAGCGAAAGAAAAAGCGAAATCCGGCAACGGACACGACGCCGAAGCGACAAGCGAGGAGGCGCCACCTCCAAAGGTTTCCGGGGCAAGCAAGACACGCAAAAAGCGTGGATCGACAGAGTCCGGAAAGGATACCAGGTGAGTCAAATGAATTTCGTTAGCAAGTGAAGTACTTATCGATCAGACTCATTTCACCGCTTACCCGCTCTACCGCTCTTCACTCGATATATATACGCAAAGACAACGGTTGTGCGCTCCTTTCAAGGGCGCACAACCTGTTAATAGAATATTAGTTAGCCATCCTTATCACACTGACGGAGTGCGAGATGACGACACGACGCGAAGTTCCAGGTATTCGCCCTTATGACGGCCCCGCTGGCGGTTGGGGTGCGCTCCGCGCCACGGCTCAGGCGGTCCGCCAGCAGATGGAAAGCATCTCGGCTCCGATCACGCTCATGCGCACCAACCAGCCGGACGGATTCGACTGTCCCGGCTGCGCGTGGCCTGACAAGGAACATCGTTCCACGTTCCAGTTCTGCGAGAACGGTGCAAAGGCCGTCACATGGGAAGCGACGACCAAGCGTGTTCCTCCCGAGTTCTTCGCCAGCAACACCGTAACGTCGCTGCTGCAAAAGTCGGACTACGAGCTGGAAGACATGGGGCGTCTGACGCATCCACTCGTCTACGATCGAGCGACGGACACATATCGCGCAGTCGAATGGGAAGACGCCTTTGCGCGCATCGGTGAAGTGTTGCGCGCACTCTCGCCGAACCAGGTGGAGTTCTACACCTCGGGCCGCGCATCGAACGAGGCCGCGTACCTGTACCAGTTATTCGCGCGTGAATTCGGCACAAACAATTTTCCCGATTGCTCGAACATGTGTCACGAGCCAACCAGCGTTGGCTTGCCCCGTTCCATTGGTATCGGCAAGGGCACTGTTTCGCTGGAAGATTTCGACTCGGCAGAACTCATCATCTCGATCGGTCACAACCCCGGCACGAATCATCCACGCATGATGGGAACGCTGCATGAAGCGTCGCGGCGCAACGTCCCCATCATCGTGTTCAACCCACTGCGTGAGCGCGCGCTCGAACGGTTCGCGGATCCGCAAAGCTTCATCGAAATGGCGACCTATGCTTCGACGCGTATCGCCTCGACCTACTTTCAGGTCGACGCAGGCGGCGACGCGGCCGCGCTGAAGGGCGTCATGAAATCGCTGCTTCAGATGGAGGCGGAACAGGGCAATGTGCTCGACCGCGAGTTCATCGCCGCGCACACCGAAGGTTTCGACGCATTCGCTGCCGACCTCGAAGCGACCTCATGGGACGACATTGAAAAGGCGAGCGGTCTCACGCGTCCGGATCTCGAGGATGTCGCCCTTGCTTACGCGAAGTCCAATGCGACCATCGTCACGTATGGAATGGGCATCACGCAACACAACAAGGGCACGGCCAATGTCCGTCTGATTGCCGACCTGTTATTGCTGCGCGGCAACTTCGGTAAGCCGGGTGCCGGTATCTGCCCGCTTCGCGGACATTCGAACGTCCAGGGGAATCGCACTGTCGGCATCACGGAGAAGCCATCCAGCGAGTTTCTCAAGCTCATTGAACAAGCCTGCGGGTTCACGCCACCCGCGGAACATGGTCACGATGCCGTCCAGGCAATGCAGGCGATGATCGACGGGAAGTCGAAGGCGCTGCTCTGCCTTGGCGGAAACTTCGCAGTCGCGCTGCCCGATCCGGATGTGTCTTTCCCTGCGATGGCAGAACTGGACCTGGCCGTCCATATCGGCACGAAGCTCAATCGCACTCACCTGCTGGTTTCGAAGGAAACCTACCTGTTCCCCTGTCTCGGGCGGACCGAACTCGACATGCAGGCTGGTGGTCAGCAATCGGTGACGGTGGAAGACTCGATGTCGATGGTTCACGCCTCCGCCGGCAAGCTCACGCCGGCGTCGGAACATCTGCGCTCTGAGCCCGCCATCGTGGCTGGCATCGCCCGGGCGACGATGCCCAATAGCAAGGTCGCATGGATGGAACTCATTGCCGATTACGACAAGATCCGTGACCTGATCGAGCGAACCGTTCCCGGGTTCGAAGCGTTCAACGAGCGCATCCGGCATCCCGGTGGTTTTCGTCTTCCGCTCCCGCCAACCGAGCGGCAGTGGCATACACCGTCTGGCAAGGCGATCTTCTCCGTCTACGACGGCGTGAAGGAAGACGCGGACGTGCTCGGCGCAGAGAATGTACTGCGCCTCATCACGATACGCAGCCACGACCAGTACAACACCACCATCTATGCAATGGACGACCGCTATCGCGGCGTATTCGGCAGACGGGACGTGCTCTTTATGAACGAATCCGACCTCGCCGAGCATGGACTCGAACACGGCGATCTGGTGGACATCGAGACGATCGTCTCCGGCAGGCAGCTTAGCCTGAAGAACATCACCGCAATCGTATACGGCATTGCAAAGGGATCGGTGGCGGCGTACTACCCGGAGGCCAATGTTCTGATTCCGCTCGACTACATCGACAAGGAGTGTGGCACGCCCTCCTACAAGTCTGTGCCAGTCAAGGTCACGCGCGCGGCCACGAGTTGACGGTACCGGTTGTCTGCGCGCACGCGGCTTGAGGGCAGAACGGCAGGCCACGTGCGCGAAAAGCGCTTCGTCGTCCGGCGCGGTACACGGGTCACGTCACATTCGATCCTGGCGAGTCAGTCCGCGAATGTCGTCATCAACGGGAGCTATTGACCGATCATGGAAATCTTCGACGCCTTTCATCTCGCCCGGTTGCAGTTTGCGTTCACCGTATCGTTTCATATCGTCTTTCCGGCCATCAGTATCGGCATGGCCAGCTTTCTCGCCGTGCTCGAATGGCGCTGGCTGCTGACGGGCGATACCGCGTACAAGGACATGTTCCTTTTCTGGTCGAAGATCTTTGCGGTCGGATTCGGAATGGGCGTGGTCTCGGGCGTGGTGATGGCGTATGAGTTCGGCACCAACTGGAGCGGCTTTTCCAGCATTGCCGGAAATATCACCGGCCCGCTTCTCACCTACGAAGTATTGACGGCGTTTTTCCTGGAGGCAGGTTTTCTCGGCGTGATGCTGTTCGGCTGGCATCGCGTGAGTCCGCGTGCGCATTTCTTTGCAACCTTGATGGTGGCAGTCGGCACGCTGATCTCCACATTCTGGATTCTCGCGTCGAATAGTTTCATGCACACGCCGCAAGGATTCGCCATTGAAAACGGCCGTATCGTGCCCGTCGACTGGTTCAAGGTGATCTTCAATCCGTCGTTTCCGTATCGCCTTGCGCATATGACCATTGCCGCCTTCATCGTGGCCGGTTTCATTGTCGCCGCCTGCGGCGCGTGGCATCTGTTGCACGGCCGACGCGACAAGCCCGTGATGCGCAGCTTCTCGATGGCATTGTGGATACTGCTCCTGCTCACGCCAATCCAGATCCTGGTAGGCGACGCGCATGGCCTCAATACCCGCCAGTATCAGCCTGCGAAAATCGCGGCAATCGAGGGCTTATGGGAAACCGAAAAAGGCGGCACCGCGCTGAATCTGATCGGTTTTCCCGACATGGACGCCGAGGTCACGCGATACGCCATTCAGATCCCGCATCTGGGCAGCCTGATCCTGACGCATAGCTGGAGCGGTGAAATTCGCGGGCTGAAGGAGTTCCCGCCTCAGGACCGACCCTATTCGCCCGTCATTTTCTGGACCTTCAGGCTCATGGCCGGTCTTGGCATGCTGATGTTGCTGACTGCGCTGGTCGGTCTGCTGCTCAGAATACGCGGCCAGCTCTATGAGACGCGCTGGTTTCAGGGCTTCGTATTCTGCATGGGACCGTCAGGCATCGTGGCGCTGCTTGCCGGCTGGATCACGACGGAAGTTGGCCGTCAGCCGTGGACGGTCTACGGCGTACTGCGCACGATAGATTCCCTGTCGCCAGTCGACGCCCAGCAGGCCGGCGTGTCGCTGCTTATCTTCGTGCTCGTTTATTTCCTCGTATTCGGCGTTGGCGTGTACTACATGCTGATGCTGATGAAGCGCGGCCCTGAGGAACATATCGAGGCCCGCGAGCAGCGCAAGCATCCCGTATTGCACAACCGCGCGCTCGAAGCGCTGGAAGGAGAATGACACCATGCAAATCGACCTTCCTGTCGTCTGGGCCGCGATCATCGGACTGGGTGTGTTCATCTACGTGATGCTGGACGGATTCGATCTCGGCATCGGACTTCTGTTTCCATTCTTCGAAGCGAAAAACGACCGGCAAGTGATGCTCAATACGGTAGCGCCCGTCTGGGACGGCAACGAAACATTCCTCGTGCTCGGCGGTGCGGGACTGTACGGTGCGTTCCCCGTTGTCTATTCGACGCTGCTGCCCGCCAACTATCTTCCGTTGATCCTGATGGTCGTGGGCCTGATCTTCCGGGGAGCGGCGTTCGAACTGCGCGGCAAGGCCAACCGGACGCAGCATGCGTGGGATCTCGCATTCATCTGCGGCTCGGGGCTCGCCGCGCTCTGCCAGGGGATCGTGCTGGGCTCGCTGTTGCAAGGGATCAAGATCGCCAACGGACGGTTCGTCGGCGGCCCGTTCGACTGGCTTTCGCCCTTCAGCCTGTTCTGCGGGATAGGCGTGCTCATCACGTATGCGACGCTTGGATGTGGCTGGCTGATCCTGAAGACAGATGGCGACCTGCAACGCAACATGCGTTCGTTGATGAGACCGCTCGTGTGCGTGCTGCTCGCGGTGATAGGCATCGTGAGCCTGTGGACACTGATTGGCTTGCCTGCCGTAGCGCATCGCTGGTTCGGCAGTGGCAACCTCGCGTGGTTTCTCCCCGTGCCGATCCTCGTGATCGCCTGTGTGTGGGGCATTCTCCGTTCAGTGCGCCTGCAACACGAAGCGATGCCGTTCCTCCTCACGCTCGCGATCTGCTTTCTTGGTTACAGCGGCTTGCTGATCAGCATCTGGCCGAACATCGTGCCACCGTCGCTCACGATCTGGGAGGCATCGTCGAGCCGTTCAAGCCAGATGTTCGCACTGGTTGGCACCGTGATCATTCTGCCCATCATCCTTGTTTACAACGCGATGCAATATCGTGTGTTTCGGGGCAAAGTGCGGGAGGGAGATCCGGGCTACCACTGAACCAGCCCACTATTGCGCAGGACATGAACGGGCATGTCCTTCCAGCTACCAGCATGACGTCTGCGCTGGTGGCGGATCCATTCATATAAAAGAAGAGCACGTCATGATCTTGAGACCGAGACAGAACTGGTTCAGCTTGCTGTTCGTCTGGAACGGTTCCGTATTGCAATCGATTATTCCCCAGCTTGTGTTCATGGCGGTCGTCAGCACTCTGGCCGTCTTCACGCAAGGACGAATCTTTGGCGAAAAGATCCCGCTTAACACGACACCTTTTACGCTGTTCGGCCTGACACTTGCGATCTTCCTCGCATTCCGCAATACCGCGAGCTATCAACGATTCGACGAGGCACGCCGGCTCTGGGGCAACCTGTTGATCGCCGCTCGCGATCTCACGTCACAGGTGCAATGTTATGTGCCTGAGAGCGACGAGAGACTTTCTATCGCGCGTACGCTGATTGCGTCCGTCTACGCACTGAAGCATCAATTGCGGGGCACGGATCCGGACACCGATTTCACGCGCCTGCTCGGAGCCGGCCGCGCCGGGAAATTGCGGGAGCTTCGCTACCGGCCCGTTGCGCTTCTCAAAGAGGTCCGTCGCGAACTGGCCGATCTGCAAAGTATGGGATCGATCTCCGATACGAAGCTCTGGATGCTGAATGCGCAAGTGAACGAACTCGAAAAGTGCGTGGGCGGATGCGAACGCATTGCTTCCACCCCCATTCCGTTCGCCTACAACGTGCTGCTGCATCGCACCGTCTACACCTATTGCGTCTTGCTGCCGTTCGGCCTCGTCGATTCGACGGAATTCTTCACGCCGCTCCTTTGCGTATTCATTTCCTACACGCTGATCGCCCTCGAAGCAATCGCCAGCGAAGTTGCCGAGCCGTTCAGCGTTGCACCGAATGCACTCGCGCTCGATGTGATGACACGCAGCATCGAACGGTCGGTTCTCGAGCTATGCGGATGCGAACTGCCCGACGAGGTCGTACCCGTGCGCCCCTATCAATTCACGTGAATCAGGGCCAATGCGCCCCTGAATATCGTTGGACATCACGCAAAACCGCCCGGTCAGAGCCGAACTGTGCTGCTTGGATTGGGCCACGACTGTGTATGCAGCGAGATCAAATGCCGCACTATTCTGAGCGCGCTGGGCATTCGTGAAGCGCCGGTCGCCGGTGTAGCTCACGGCTCAGCCAACCTTTTCGCGCACCGCTTAGCTCTGGATTGATCGTGAACGCCATCCTCGACCGTGCACCACAGGCAGACGCCGGATCCGGCCGTCCCGTGGCTATCGACGCATCCACACCGACGATCGACAAACTCAATCGCCCGTTGAAGGATCTGCGTCTGTCCGTGATCGATCAATGCAACTTTCGCTGCACGTACTGCATGCCGCGCGACATCTTCGACGCGGACTATCCGTTCATGCCATCCGCAGAGCGCCTGTCGTTCGACCAGCTGGAAAAGATCGCGCAAGCGTTTGCCCGGCTCGGCGTCGAAAAGATCCGCATCACCGGCGGCGAACCGCTGCTGCGGCGCGGGCTCGAATTCCTGATTGAGCGACTGGCAAAGATCGAGACGGCAAGCGGCAAGCCGATGGAACTCGCCCTGACCACGAACGGCTCGCTGCTCGCGGCGAAGGCCCGCTCGCTGCGCGACGCCGGGCTCGATCGCGTGACGGTGAGTCTCGATGCAATCGATAACGACGTTTTCCGCCGCATGAGCGACGTCGAGATGCCCGTGAGCCGGATACTTCAGGGGATCGAGGCGGCGCAGGCCGTCGGCTTTGCGCCCGTCAAGGTCAATACGGTGGTTGAGCGCGGCGTCAACGAC
Organism: Burkholderia sp. Ac-20365; assembly: GCF_017104715.1. GTDB lineage: Bacteria > Pseudomonadota > Gammaproteobacteria > Burkholderiales > Burkholderiaceae > Paraburkholderia. The sequence continues at coordinate 61,865 of NZ_JAAGPI010000013.1, read as the reverse complement.
AGCCAGATCCTGCCGCTCGTCCGTCATTTCAGGGGCACGGGTGTGACGGTCAGATTCATCGAATACATGGACGTAGGCGGCGCCTACGCCTGGTCCAATGCGACGGTTCTGACGGCCCGCGAAACGCGCGAAATCGTCGAAGCGGAATTCCCGCTGGTGCCCGTAACCCGTCATGACAGGACGGCCACTGCGGAGCTCTACCGGCATGCCGACGGCACGGGCGAGATCGGATTCATCGCGAGTGTCTCGGAACCGTTTTGCGGGTCGTGTTCGCGTGCGCGGGTATCGGCCGATGGCCAGCTCTATACGTGCCTGTTCGCCACGCAAGGCAAGAGCCTCAAGCCCTGGCTCGCCGACAGCGCGTCCGTTGACGAATTTGCCGACGCGGTCCGCGAACAATGGATCAAGCGCGACGACCGCTATTCGGAATTGCGCACGATTCGACGGGAACAACGCTCCGGCAAGATCTATCCGTCGGTGCGCATGTCGCTGGTTGGCGGCTGATACGCCCATTCCGGCCAGCCCCGCCGACAATCACCCGAGAACCATCATGACAGCATCGTTCGAACGTGAAGGCATACAGCCCGACAGGCAGTGCTATCCAGAAGCCCGGCAAGACGCCGATGAAACCAGCCCGGCCATTTCGCGCGGCACGATCGCAGCGGGCTTCGAAGTTCGCGTGCAACAGGCACCCATCGACGTTCAGGCTGAAATCGTGCCCGTCATGCGCAATCCTCGCGTGGGTGCGGTCGTCAACTTCATTGGCGTCGTGCGCGAGAGCGGCGATTTCGATGACGTCGTCGCGCTCGAACTGGAGCACTACCCGGGCATGACCGAACAGGCGTTGTGGAGCATCGTCGAGGAAGCGATGGCCCGATGGCAGCTCGATACGGCGAAGATCGTGCATAGGACGGGACGCGTCGCGCTGGGGCAGCCTGTCGTACTGGTGCTCGTTGCCGCCCAGCATCGAGGTGCGGCCTTCGACGCATGCGAGTTCCTGATGGACTTCCTCAAAGCGCATGCACCGTTCTGGAAAAAGGAAATCAGACGCGACGGCGAGCGCAGATGGGTTGACGCGAAGACGCACGACGAACAGTCGATGCTGCGCTGGGGCTAACACCCGCTGCTCGCGCGCCGCCGCTGTACAGCAGGAGCACAACAATGGAACTCACCATCCGGTATTTTGCGAGCGTTCGGGAACAGGTCGGCCTGACGTCCGAAGTCATCCACGTCGACTCAGAGGAACTGGCAATCGACAGTCTGCGCGCCAGGCTCGCCTCGCGGGACGAACGCATGGCGCAAGCCCTGCAGGCGGGTCGCCCGATTCGCATTGCGGTGAATCACGAGATGGTCGGCAGCGGGTTTGTCGTGCGCGAAAACAGCGAGGTCGCGTTCTTTCCGCCCGTCACCGGCGGTTGACGACATCACAGTCCAGCTTGCTAGCGGGCACAAACAGCCGCCAGCTTGCCGATCATGATTACAGCCTGCTCGATTTCGGTGGTCCACGGACTGCTGTAGTTGAGACGGATGAAGTTTCTATACGTCGCCTCCGACACGGAAAACATATATCCGGGTCCGATGGTGATGCCCTCATCGAGCGCGAGATTGTAGAGCCGCATCGCATCGACCTTGGGCGGCAGTTCGATCCACAGCACGTAGCCGCCTGCGGGATTCGAGATCCGCGTGCCTTCCGGAAAGAAACGCGACACCACGACCTTCATCAGATTGGCCTGCTGTGCATAGGCCTTTCGAACCCTGCGCAGATGATGTTCGTAGCCATCGCGTTCGAGGTATTCGGCGATTGCCTGCTGGGGAATTGTCGGCGACGTCAGCGTGTTCAGGAACTTGAGCTTTTCGACCTGATCGCGATAGCGACCCGGCAACGCCCAGCCAATGCGGTACGCAGCCGTGAGGCTTTTCGAAAACGACGAGCAATGCAGCACCAGGCCTTTCCTGTCGTAGCCCTTCAACGTGCTGGGGTGCGAGTTGCCGAAGTACAGCTCGTTGTACACGCCATTTTCGATAATGGGGATATCCCGCTTCGTCGCGAATTCGACGAGTTCGCGCTTGCGCTCGTCAGGCATCTGAAATCCTAGCGGATTCTGGAAGTTCGGCATGACCATGCACGCAGCGACAGGCTGCGAGTCCGCAATAGCAGCCAGCGCTTCGATATCGATGCCGTATTCGGGGTGCGTCGACACCTCGATCGCCTTCATGCCCAAACGTTCGATCGCATGAAGCATCGCGTAGAAGGTCGGCGACTCGACCGCAATCACGTCCCCAGGCTTCGCGACAGCCTGAAGGCAGAGATTGATCGCCTCGGTCGCGCCGACCGTGATGATGACCTCGTTTGGATCGACAGCCATGCCGTTTTCGAGGTAGCGACGCGCAATCTGGCGCACGAGATTCGGATTGCCGGGCGGCAATGCGTCCGTTACGCCCCATCTCGACTTGCCGCGCCCGATATCGTACGCATAGCGGTTGATCCGTTCGAACGGAAACAGGCTGGGATCGGGGTACGGCGAACCGAGCGGCAACGCATCGTCAACGCCAATCGAGCGCAACGTCGAGAGGACCAGCCGGCTGACATCGACCGACGACGAGATCGGAATCGGTCTCGACGCGCGCAGATCGAGCGCCTGCCGTTCTTCTTCACCGCCCCGGAAGTTGGCGAAGTAGCCCGACTGCGGTCGGCTAGTGAGCAACCCGCGGCTTTCCAGCAACAAATACGCCCGAATCACGGTAGAGATGCTGATCCGGTGCTGCTGACTGGTCTGACGCACGGATGGCAAGCGCTCCCCGTGACGGTAGACACCCTGGCGGATCAACCGCTCGATGTCGTCTGCGAGTTTTTCGTAAATATTCATCAGACGTGTCCCTGACACTGTACTGGCCGGGAGAAGAGCACAGCCCAACCCTCCCGCAAGCCGCCACTGGCCTGGTTCCGGGCGGTATCGAGATCCTAGCAAAACTGTACTGATTCCCGCCGCCCCGATTTGTGCCCACTGCGATGGACGGGCGCGCTTTACCCTTGGCTTCATCGTGCATCGCTTCACCTCTCGACAGTGCAAGCCGATGCGTAACTATCGGAGGCGCGTCATGTACGGGACAGCAAAGAACGACACAAACATCGCATCACGGGAACAGGATCGGGGCCGTACCGTCGATGAGTGGCTGGAACGGCGAAACCCTTCGAGTTTCGAACTGCGCGCCGCTGGAGCGAAGGCAGGGTGGACGCCATGAACCTGCTGGAGAGCATGCGGATCTACACCCGAGTGGTTGAGCGCGGCAGCATTTCGAGCGCTGCACGCGACCTCAATATTGGCCAACCCGCGGTAAGCGAGCGCATCGAGCGGCTCGAAAAATATCTGGGCTGCCGCCTGCTGCTGCGCAGCGCACGCGCATTCAACTGCACGCCCGAAGGCCTGGCCTTCTACGAGCGCAGCAAGAAGATCCTGTGCGCCGTCGAGCAGGCCGTCGCTGAAGTCTCGAACGACGAGCAGGACCTCAGCGGGACCATACGCATTGCGGCGCCTCACTGCTTCGGCGAGACCGTCGTGCCCGAGGCATTGAAGTTCATCCGCGCGACCTATCCTCAACTGGATCTCGATCTCGTCCTGAACGACAAGGTCGTCGACCTCGTGACGGAAGGTGTCGACATCTCGTTTCGCCTCGGACAACTTGGAGAAGGCGCGTTCATTGCCTGCAAGCTCGGCCAGATCGATCGCGTGCTGGTGGCCGCTCCCGAATACCTGAAGAAACACGGCCCGATCTGCAAGCCAGGCGACCTGACGAACCATCCATTCATTCGCGTGCAAAGCATGTTCGGCTCGGATCAGTTGCCGCTCAAACATGTTGACAGCGTCGTGGAAAGTGCGCCCATTCATCCGGCGGTCAAGACGAGCCATTGGCGACCGATGTACGAACTGATCCTCGCCGGTGTCGGTATAGGCGTGATCGAAGAGCCCGCCTGCGCGGCCGCACTCGCGGACCGCACGCTGACGCGGATATTGCCGGAATTCAACGTGCCGCCGTTCGATCTGCACATCCTGTTTCAGGCACAACGACCCATTCCTTCGCGGGTACGGATGATCGTAGCGTTGCTGAAAAAATGTACCCCGGCGATCCTCGGACGCGCAGGCACCGACGCGGGTGAAACGGCACATCGAATCGAAGCGCTGCTCGACGAGAGTTGATTCACCCTCTTCCGATTGTTGATATCGGAAGAAGTGCATGACGCATGCTTCGGCGGGAGCCGGCGCGGGTTGGCAGGTTCTTTCGGCTCGCCTCGCGTGCTTGACAGGTGTTCACGCTTCGCCTTTGATGAATGAACAGTCGGCACGGCCGGCTGATCAGGCAGGAACCCGGCCATGACAACGCCCATTCATACCGCACTGCTGGAAAGCGCCATCGATGCCATCGAACGTGCCGAGCGATTGCATCGTCAGTTTTTCCGGCTGGCGGGCCAGCAGTCCCGCACTCCCGTATGGGAACCGCCCATCGAAGTATTCGAACACGACGGCCAGCTGGCCATCGTGGTCGCATTGCCCGGCGTGCATCCCGATCACGTGAATCTGACCTTCGAGGGCGAGATGCTCACCGTGGTTGCGGAAAGAAAACTGCCGCAAGGCTTCGCGGTGGGCGCGGTGCATTGCATGGAAATTCCTTATGGCCGCTTCGAGCGCCGCATACGCCTTCCGGCCGGACACTTTCGGCTTGTACAGCGCAACGCCGAACACGGTTGTCTGTTGCTGGAACTCGAGCGACTCGGCTAACCGCCGCGATTCAAGGAACGAAGATGAGCACGGACAGCGAAAGCGACGCTCCCGAATCCGGTTCTGCGAGCCTCGAAACGGCCCCCGAACCGGCACTCCCTCAGGACAACCTGATCCTGCTTCCTGTACGGAACGCCGTGCTGTTTCCGGGTATGGTGCTCCCGTTGGCGGCGGGACGCGGGCAAAGCAAGGAGGACGTGCAGGCGGCCATCAAGCGCCAGCAGCCGTTGGGCATCGTGCTGCAACGTGACCCACAGATGCAGGATCCGTCTTTCGACGGGCTCAATACGGTCGGCACCGTGGCGAACGTGCTGCGTTATGTCACGAGTCCCGAGGACGGCGCGCATCACCTGATCTGCCAGGGTGTCGAACGCTTTCGACTGATTGCGCCGGTGAACGGACTGGGCTACCGTGCAGCCCGTGTGGATTACCTGCCCGACAAGGAAACCGATGACCCCGCCGTCGCCGCGCGCGCACTGGTGCTGAAGGAGCGCGCGGGAGAAATGATTGGCTTGCTGCCCCATGCCGGCGGCGAACTGGTGAAAGCGCTGGACGCGATCGATTCACCCGGTCTGCTGGCCGACACCGTGGCGGGTTTGATCGAGATATCGCTCGAAGCCAAACAGGAGATTCTGCAAACCCTCGAGTTGTGCAAGCGGCTCGACAAGGTGCTCGACGCGGTCGCGGGGCGTATCGAAGTGCTTCGCTTGTCGCGCGAAATCGGGGACCAGACGCGTAGCCGCATCGACAAGCGTCAGCGCGAGATGATGCTGCGCGAACAGTTGAGGACCATACAACACGAACTGGGCGATGACGTCGAAGGCCAGGAACAGGCGCGCAAGCTGACCGAGGCGATTGCGAAGGCCAATATGCCGCCCGACGTCGAAACGCATGCCCGCAAGGAACTCGCCCGGCTGGAACGGATGCCGGAGGCTTCTTCCGAGTATTCGATCAGTGTGAGCTATCTGGAATGGCTGACCGAACTGCCGTGGCAACTTCCGCCCGAAGCGCCCATCGACATCGCGCGGGCGCGAAACATCCTCGATGAAGCGCATTTCGGCCTCGATAAGGTCAAGCGCCGCATCCTCGAATACCTTGGTGTCAGAAAGCTCAATCCGCAAGGCAGGGCGCCCATTCTGTGCTTTCTGGGGCCACCAGGGGTAGGCAAGACGTCATTGGGCCAGAGCATCGCGCGGGCGCTGGAGCGGCCTTTTGTGCGCGTGAGTCTCGGTGGCGTGCATGATGAGGCCGAGATTCGCGGTCATCGGCGTACCTATATTGGCGCGATGCCGGGAAATATCGTCCAGGCCATCCGCAAGGCAGGCGCGCGCAACTGTGTGATGCTGCTGGACGAACTCGACAAGCTTGGACAAGGTGCGCATGGCGACCCTGCTGCTGCCATGCTGGAGGTGCTGGATCCCGAGCAGAATGCCACGTTCAGGGATAACTACCTGGGCGTGCCGTTCGATCTGTCCGCTGTCGTGTTCGTGGCTACCGCTAACCAGCCGGAAGGCATTCCCGGTCCGCTGAAAGACCGCATGGAGGTGCTAGATCTGCCGGGATACACAGAGGCCGAGAAGTTCGAGATCGCGCGGCGCTACCTTGTTCCGCGTCAGCTGGAAGCCTGCGGCCTCACATCAGCGCAATGCGATCTGCGCGACGAGGCGTTGCGGTCCATCATTCGCGACTACACCCGCGAAGCCGGCGTGCGCAGCCTGGAGCGGCAAATTGGTGCGGTATTCCGGCATGTCGCATTACGCGTGGCGGAAGATCCTGCCACGCGCGAGAAGATCGAACCTGACAATCTGCCGTCGATACTCGGATATCGCCGCTTCGAGAGCGAAGTGGCGATGCGCACCAGCATGCCGGGCGTGGTGACGGGACTCGCGTGGACACCCGTTGGCGGCGATCTGCTCTTCATCGAAGCGAGCAGCACGCCAGGCGGCGGCAGGCTGGTCCTGACCGGTCAGCTGGGCGATGTGATGAAGGAAAGCGCACAAGCGGCGATGACATTGGTCAAATCGCGTTGTGACGCGCTTCATATCGACTGTACGAGCTTCGACAAGCGCGACATTCACGTCCATGTGCCCGCTGGTGCGGTCCCGAAGGACGGCCCGAGTGCGGGCGTAGCCATGTTCATTGCGATCGCGTCGCTGCTGATGGGACAGGCCGTGCGCAGCGATTGCGCCGTGACGGGCGAAATCAGTCTGAGAGGCGTCGTGTTGCCTGTCGGCGGGATCAAGGAAAAGGTTCTGGCCGCTCTGCGCGGAGGCATCAAAACGGTATTGCTACCCGCGCGCAATGCGGCGGACATCGAGGACATTCCCGCCGATGCACGCAGCCAGTTGCGCTTCGTGCTGCTTGAGACCGTCGATGATGCGGTGCGCGAGATCATTGAACCCAGCGCGCCGAAGTCTGCCTAGCACATGTTGTCACGATCAACTCAACACTCCGGAGAGCAGTAGACCATGACCCAGGCAATCAGCGAAGACGTTGTCCACACGACCATCAATGCGTTCTACCGGGCTTTCGCCGAGAAAGACGTCGACCTGCTACGAGAGGTCGTGACGCCGGACTGGGAATATCTTCCGGAACCGTCGGGTGCAAAGCCAGGTGCCGATCAGATGGCGGGCCCATTTGCCCGAATGGCCGTCGCGCTTCCTGACATGAAAATTACGATTCTCGATCTGTTGATCCACGGAGACCGGGTCGGTGTTCGCGCTGAAATTACGGGAACCCAATCGGGAGAATTGCTTGGCATCGCGCCGAGCGCAAAGCAGATCAAATTTGCCATTCACTCGTTTCATCAGTTGCGCGGTCCGCTGGTTGCCAAAACCTGGCATCTGGAAGACTGGATGTCCGTGTTCAAACAGATTGGTCAACTACCCACAACGCTCGACGTGCATCCCGTCTGAATCGTCATGCGGCGCATTCTGGCGAGTGAAAAGGCGCGTGAAAACTCACGCGCCCAGTTCCTGAAAAGCATGACCGTTTTTATTGAGCTCGGCCAGAATGGTGGGAGTGAGTTCACTCTCCCATACGTGTCCTTCGAACTGCCATTCCTGCGGATTCGCAAGATCAGTCAGGCCTGCCCCGTTTCGAACATATAACCCAAGTGTCGGCTTCTTGAGGTTGATGTAGAAATCGAATTCCTGCATTTTGGAAACTCCATGGAATCGCTTTAATGATGCATTGCTGCAGAAACCAGTAGATGAAACGGAAGCACAAGCAACGCTGTGCCGACTACGCCGAGTAGCCATAACGCTACGAACCAGAACATGCGTTTCACGAACGTGTTATCAGGATCGCTGCCTGCTTTCGACACGGCATCCTCCGGCATATTGGTGAACATGCATAAGCATAGGTCAGCATCCGGATACGATGGCTCCGATAGCAGATATCGGTGAACAAAACGGATACGCCGCCGATCAAAACAATCGTGATCGGCACCGCACATTGTCTCTGTTCAGGCGAAATCACTGATGGATACGAGCACCTCTTTCCCCGATGGCTTTCTGATTACGGTTCGACCAGAACGCAACGCGTATGGTGCATGGGTCGCGCATTTAAACATCAGCCGTGGTGGCCAGACGGTTGTCGATACGCGCCCGGAAACGATTCAACCCGAGTGGTCGACCGAAGAAGAAGCGATCCGCGACGCGACTGAGTGGGGGCGTCGTTATATCGATCACCACTTCGGAGAGCAGCAACCCCGATCGTGGGTTGTTGACCGCTCTCGCGCTGAACAGTGGTTTGAAGGAATCGAAGAGAAAAAAGACCGTTGATGCGACTGACGCGAAGGCATCAGCGTCTAATTGCCCGAGTCCCGTTTTTCTTGCTCCTGGACCGTCAGGATAGCCTCCGGTACCGCTTTGAGCCTCTCGACCGGGATTGGGTCACCGCTCAGGTCCGAAAAGCCATAGGTTCCATCCGCGATTTTCTGCAGCGCGCGTTCGATGTCGCTAATCCTTAGATCATTTACATTACGCAGGTTCTGGTTGATTTCCTGCTGCGCCATCGCCTGCGCCGCGTCCTCGAACTCTTCAGCTTCGCTGCCGTGCTGCTCCTGATCCATACGCTCGTTTGCGATCGTGTTCTCTTCCCCACCAAGCAACGTTTGCCGCAAAGCGTCGAGACGCTCGCGCTGCTGCTCGAGAAATTCTTTGCTCAACGTCTCCCTTTGATCCGACATGACGTGTCTCCTGATTGACCTGACGCATTGAGTTGCATCTCGCGCCCAACTGGCACCTCGATGATGAACGAACGTGGCGCCGGCGAGCAAGACGGCTTTGACGCGTCCTTATCATGCTCGCAAAAAATCGGGGAGCGTATGGTGCACGCGATAGCGCGACAGCCGCATTGCCTGCTGTTCGATTCAAGCCGACAGCTTCAAGGGGATCTGTTTGCGAAACGCAGACCTACTTCTGTACTGATCCCTCTGCAAAAGGAGCCTCCGAGAAAGACAATCGCATAAATCTCTATTATTTTCATATAGTTAGCCATGTCTTGCCGAGTGTTCGGCACGACTGGCACATCCCATGCATATGTAGCAGCGAGCGCAAACAAATCGTGCTCTTCCAACCCGAAACAACTGATCCAAGGAGATTGACCATGAGCTCGCTGACCATCAAAGACCTCTCGCACAACGCAGAACTGTCCGTCGAAACGCTCGCCTCCGTACGCGGCGGCAGCAACTACAACGTCGGCAACATCAATGCCGCATTCGGCGGCGGCTTCGCCAGCCCGGGCGTCGTAGTCGCACCCGTCACGCAGACCGACACGAAGGTCGTGATCCCGACGATCCAGAACTTCGGCGGCCTGCAGGCTGTGCTGTAAATCACAAACGCTTCGAACTCTTTCCGCACCCCATCCAGGAGACTGACCATGAACTCGCTGACCATCAAAGACCTTTCGCATAACGAAGAACTTTCCGTCGAATCGCTCGCCTCCGTGCGTGGCGGCAGCAACTACAACGCCTTCAATACGAATGCGGCATTCGGTGGTGGCTTCGCCAGCCCGTCCATCGTGGTGGCACCCGTCACCCAGACCGACACGAAGGTCATCATCCCGACGATCCAGAACTTCGGCGGCCTGCAGCTGGTCAAGTAAAGCAACACACACGGGAGAGTCCGCCGCGTGCATGCTCTCCCGTCCAACAACACGCCACACCTGGAGTTTCACCATGGCCTCGCTCGCAATCACGGACCTTTCGCATCATCAGGCACTGTCCAACGACGCGCTGTCCGCGGTGCGCGGCGGCAGCAACTTCAATTTCGGCAACGTGAACGCGGCGTTCGGCGGTGGTTTTGCCAGCCCGGCTATCGTGGTTGCGCCGGTCATCCAGACCGATACGAAGATCGATATTCCGACGCTGCAGAATTTCGGCGGCCTGCAGTTTCTCAAGGGCTTGCTGTAAGTCCTCGGCGTGAAACAGCCGTCCCCATATAAAAACGTTTGTCGGGTTCCACCGATCCCTTCGAACAGTTCGAGACAGCGCCACAGCACGGGGTAAGCATTCAGAAAAGATGTGCGCCAGAACTTCCTTCTGAGAGGAATGCCGTCGGGTCTTGTCCCTTGACGGCCTCAGGCCCGCCAGTGCGTTCTCCGCTGGCGGGCCTCCTTGTTTGTTGAACGTTGGTCGCGACCGGATCCTGGTATGCGATTACGTACCTGTTCAGGCGCCGGTCATCGCGCAGGCGCACAGACGCATCGTCGCGCATCGCGAGCGCGGCGCTCCCCCCGCGCAAACGAAATCACCGTCAGCACAATCATCCCGCGTTCATGCCGGCCGATGAGCGTCGTCATATCGATGCTGTCGGGCCGCTGCCGCGCTTCGGCCGCATCGAGCACCGGCGTGCTGCCCTTTCGCGCGATATGCATAGCACCAGGCACTGGACGCAACACAAATTGTGCGACACGGTCTGTGGAGCGCAGATGGCGGATTTCCGCCAGTCGCTGATGCCGGTCGGCGTCGGAACACTACGCGAGAAAATCGCCGGCCGCTCGCGCGCACGCACGACGCGTGTGCGGGTTTCTGACCGCCGATGCAAAGAACTCAAGGAAGCACACGCCTGCCAGGTTTGCCGCTTCTTCCTGGCGCTTGTGGTGCGATGTATGCCCGCACTCGCGCGTTTCAGGACGTTGCAGTTCATCCGCCGTGCAAAGCGCATTCGTCATGGAAACGGCCGCATTACGTGCTGTTCGATTCAAGCCGACAGTTTCAAGCTGATCTGTTTGCGGGACGCAGACCTACTTTTGCGCAGGTTCTCTTGCCAGCGGGCCTTTCGAGAAAATCCATCGAATAAATATCTTTTGTTTTCATATAGTTATCGCCATCTCACCAAGTGAGCGGCACGACTGGCACACCCCATGCGTATGTAGCAGCGAGCGCAAACAAATCGTGCTCTTCCAACCCGAAACAACTGATCCAAGGAGATTGACCATGAGCTCGCTGACCATCAAAGACCTCTCGCACAACGCAGAACTCTCCGTCGAAACGCTCGCCTCCGTACGCGGCGGCAGCAACTACAACGCCTTCAACACGAATGCGGCATTCGGTGGTGGCTTCGCCAGCCCGGCCATCGTAGTCGCACCCGTCACGCAGACGGACACGAAGGTCGTGATCCCGACGATCCAGAACTTCGGTGGCCTGCAAGGTGTTGTGCTGTAAATCGCAAACGCTAAGTCCTCTTTTTCGCACCCTATCCAGGAGATTGACCATGAGCTCGCTGACCATCAAAGACCTCTCGCACAACGCAGAACTTTCCGTCGAAACGCTCGCCTCCGTACGCGGCGGCAGCAACTACAACGTCGGCAACATCAATGCCGCATTCGGCGGCGGCTTCGCCAGCCCGTCCATCGTGGTCGCACCCGTCACGCAGACCGACACGAAGGTCGTGATCCCGACGATCCAGAACTTCGGCGGCCTGCAGGCTGTGCTGTAAATCGCAAACGCTACGTCCTCTTTTCGCACCCTATCCAGGAGATTGACCATGAGCTCGCTGACCATCAAAGACCTCTCGCACAACGCAGAACTGTCCGTCGAAACGCTCGCCTCCGTACGCGGCGGCAGCAACTACAACGTCGGCAACGCAAACGCCGCATTCGGTGGCGGCTTCGCCAGCCCGGCCATCGTGGTAGCACCCGTCACGCAGACGGACACGAAGGTCGTGATCCCGACGATCCAGAACTTCGGCGGCCTGCAGGCTGTGCTGTAAATCACAAACACTTCGCACTCTTTCCGCACCCCATCCAGGAGACTGACCATGAACTCGCTGACCATCAAAGACCTTTCGCATAACGCAGAACTCTCCGTCGAAACGCTCGCCTCTGTACGCGGCGGCAGCAACTACAACGTCGGCAACATCAATGCCGCATTCGGCGGTGGCTTCGCCAGCCCGGCCGTGGTAGTCGCGCCCGTCACGCAGACCGACACGAAGGTCGTCATCCCGACGATCCAGAACTTCGGCGGCGCGCAGGCTGTGCTGTAAATCACAAACGCTTCGAACTCTTTCCGCACCCCATCCAGGAGATTGACCATGAACTCGCTGACCATCAAAGACCTTTCGCATAACGAAGAACTCTCCGTCGAATCGCTCGCCTCCGTACGCGGCGGCAGCAACTACAACGTCGGCAACATCAATGCCGCATTCGGCGGCGGCTTCGCCAGCCCGGCCGTGGTAGTCGCACCCGTCACGCAGACGGACACGAAGGTCGTGATCCCGACGATCCAGAACTTCGGCGGCGCGCAGGCTGTGCTGTAAATCGCAAACGCTTCGAACTCTTTCCGCACCCCATCCAGGAGATTGACCATGAACTCGCTGACCATCAAAGACCTTTCGCATAACGAAGAACTCTCCGTCGAAACGCTCGCCTCCGTACGCGGCGGCAGCAACTACAACGTCGGCAACATCAATGCCGCATTCGGCGGCGGCTTCGCCAGCCCGGGCGTCGTAGTCGCACCCGTCACGCAGACCGACACGAAGGTCGTGATCCCGACGATCCAGAACTTCGGCGGCCTGCAGGCTGTGCTGTAAATCACAAACGCTTCGAACTCTTTCCGCACCCCATCCAGGAGACTGACCATGAACTCGCTGACCATCAAAGACCTTTCGCATAACGAAGAACTTTCCGTCGAATCGCTCGCCTCCGTGCGTGGCGGCAGCAACTACAACGCCTTCAATACGAATGCGGCATTCGGTGGTGGCTTCGCCAGCCCGTCCATCGTGGTGGCACCCGTCACCCAGACCGACACGAAGGTCATCATCCCGACGATCCAGAACTTCGGCGGCCTGCAGCTGGTCAAGTAAAGCAACACACACGGGAGAGTCCGCCGCGTGCATGCTCTCCCGTCCAACAACACGCCACACCTGGAGTTTCACCATGGCCTCGCTCGCAATCACGGACCTTTCGCATCATCAGGCACTGTCCAACGACGCGCTGTCCGCGGTGCGCGGCGGCAGCAACTTCAATTTCGGCAACGTGAACGCGGCGTTCGGCGGTGGTTTTGCCAGCCCGGCTATCGTGGTTGCGCCGGTCATCCAGACCGATACGAAGATCGATATTCCGACGCTGCAGAATTTCGGCGGCCTGCAGTTTCTCAAGGGCTTGCTGTAAGTCCTCGGCGTGAAACAGCCGTCCCCATATAAAAACGTTTGTCGGGTTCCACCGATCCCTTCGAACAGTTCAAGACAGCGCCACACCACGGGGTAAGCATCAAGAAAAGATGTGCGCCAGAACTTCCCTCTGAGAGGAATGCCGTCGGGTCTTGTCCCTTGACGGCCTCAGGCCCGCCAGTGCGTTCTCCGCTGGCGGGCCTCCTTGTTTGTGTGGGGCGCTGCAACGCCGGGATAAGTGCACTTGTGTGCGCGTGACACCAACAGATATCGCGTGCCTGTTGGGCCACCGGATTCATTCGGGCGTTCGCAGCATCCCGACATAAAACACAATTTCCCGTTTAATCAATAGCTTGGAGTGGCACGACGAATTGGCACGTCCCATGCAATGTTGGTTTTCAAGCCACCGCTGCCTTGCGCCACATGGCGCAAACGGCATCGGGAGGCTTCGAAATACCGGCTGCATCGACGTCTGGTGTGGCTTTCGGGAGTTCCAAATGCCGCTCGCTCGATTGCTCCGCTGCTTTCTCCAGTGCTCGCTCGCCGCCGCAGTGCTCTTGCCCGCCGTCGCGGGCGCCGCGAGCCTGCAGGCCGCATCGCAACGCTATGCGTCCGGCACACACGGCTCGGACGCCGGCGAATCGACCACGCCTCGTGCACTGAAAGCGGGTATCGAGCGCCTGCGCGCCGGGACCTGGTGGGAGGCTAATCGCAAGATCCGCCCCGAACTCGCGCAAGTCGGCGATCTGATGTTCCTGCTGCCGCTTGCCGACAGAGACCTCGAACCATCGTCGGATGCGGTCGGCCGCGTGCAGCGCCTGCGCGAAGCGCTGCGCAGTCACGTGACGCACGAACCCGCCGGCTGGCCGCGCCTCGTTGCGCAGGTGCGCGCAGAGCGCGTGAAGGCCGGCGATGCATCAGCCGTGCTGCTCGCCGACGCGCTCATCAACGAAGTCCGCTACCGCGACGGAACCGACGGCACCTACTATTCTCCGGCACGGTTCTTCGCCGAGAGCGGCGTGTGCAAGGACTTCGCCGTCGCCAAATACCTGCTGCTGCGCGACGCGGGTTTCGACATCGCGCGGCTGCGTCTCGTGTCGCTCGCGCCGCGCTACAACAACACGCCGGACGACTGGCACGTCATCCTCGTCGTGCAGATCAACGGCGCGAGCGAACCGCTTGCACTCGATTCACCGAGCGCCCCTACGGCGAAGCGCGCCGGCAATACGGCCAGCGAAGCATCGGCTTCGAGCGGCCCGTCCGCGCTGCTCGGCGCGATCCTCGCCGGCCGCGAGCCCGCCGACGCGGTATTGCGCGCGCCCGCCGGACCGCTCGCCACATCGCTTAGCCGATCGGGCCAGGCGCGGCGGCCGCTCGCGACAGTGTTCAACGAGCAGGGCAGCCGGTCGTTCGAACGCGCCGCGCCGGCAGCGCCACGGCGCGCGTCGGCGGCCGGGCGAGGCGCAAACGCGATGTATGTCGACGAGATGGGCGAGCCGTGGAAAGTCGATAGCTCCGGGACGTTTCCGAAATGGCGTGTCGCCGTTGATCAGGTCGATGTGCTGGCGAAGCCTGGTCCGGCGGAAGGAATGATGCGCGTAGCGGCACGCTGACCGAGGCGTCGGCCTTTGCGGAAATTGCCCGGTGAGTTGCTCAGCGACCGCTTTCAACGACAAAGCGGCCCGTCTCTGTCGCTCCGACGAGACTATCGCCCTGAGCATCAGGCGTGCTGAGACAACCCCGCCTCGATCCCGGCGTCGACACCTTGCCATCCCCTCATCATCGCGCTGACTTCAACGTCGAGCCATTCGCGAAACTCGGTATATTCCGGGCGCATCCGCGCGTTCCTGTGCGCGGCGAGATAGTGATAACGCTCGTGGAACACGAGCGCCTCCGTTGCGTCCTCTCCGTTGCGTCCTCTCTGTAGCGTCAAATCAGCGTAACGCGCCAAATCGGCCGATCCCGCTACTTTTTTGTATGGCTGTTCCCATACTTCTGGTAATGGGTGCGCGCGGCCGAATGATCAGACATGGCGTGCCCGTCTCGAACGCCACGGGTAACGACTGCTAGCCGCCCCGCGTCCATTACCAAACGTGTGGGATCAGCATCAGGATTTGTTCACGAAGCGCTGGATTTGTACCAGTACGCTGTGTTCCTGAGCATGGCGGGGCGCAACGCGAGGATCGCGTCGACTTCGGCGAACGGCGCCGGCGCCGGCGCAGTGCTCATCATCGATAGAAAGGAGAATCGGCGATGACGTTCAAGAGAACGTTTCAGACAGTGGAGACGCACGCGGGCGAGCCCATGCGGGTAATCACGGGCGGCGTCCCTCACATTCCGGGCAATACCGTGTACGAGCAGATGAAGTGGCTCGAACAGAACGACGATCAGATCCGGATGCTGATGCTTCGGGAGCCGCGTGGCTACCCGCCGGTATGCTGCAATCTCGTTGTGCCCGCCAAGCACCCGGATGCGGCCGCTGGATACATCATCATGGAGCAGACCGAATATCCCGTGATGAGCGGTGGTAACACGATCTCCGTGGCAACTGCATTGCTGGAGACCGGAATGATCCCGATGCACGAACCCGTGTCGGAGTTCTTTCTGGAAGCGCCCGCGGGCCTGATCGGCATCAAGGCGGACTGCAAGGACGGCAAGGTCACTCAAGTGACCTTCAGGAACGTTCCAGCGTTCGCCGCCTATCTCGATACCGTGATCGACGTGCCGCATCTCGGCAAAGTGACGGTGGACGTGGGTTGGGGCGGCATGTTCTACGTCATCGCCGACGTGCGACAGTTCAAGCACCTGAAGCTCGAACCCGAGTATGGACGCGAGATCACCCGCGTGTCAGCGCTGATACTGAAGGCGGCTCAGGATCAGCTTCCGGTTGCGCATCCCGACTATCCCGGCATCGGCATCACAGTGTCCCAATTGTCCGGGCCGACCGACAACCCACACGCGGACTGGCGCAATACCGTCACCGTTCAGAACGCACCGATCGACTTCGATCACCCCGCCACCTGGACCGGCGCGCTCGACCGTTGCGCATGCGGCACCGGCACGTGCGCGAAGATGGCGACGCTGTATGCAAAGGGTGAGTTGAAGCTGAACCAGCCTTTCCGTCACGAAGGCATGCTCGGAGTCGTCTATACGGGAAATCTTGTCGACGAGGTGCGGATCGGCAATCGCACAGCGGTGGTGCCGACAATTTCCGGCCGGTCATGGATCTACGGCTTCAATACTTATGTACTCGATCCGACCGATCCTTTTCCGAACGGCTTTACTGTCGGGGATATCTGGTGATGAATCCTGTAGCGAGACAAAGATGGCCGCGTTCCGGCCTCGAAACGACCGTGATGGGCTTCGGTGCGGCCCCGCTCGGCAATTTCTTCAGCGCGATGAGCGATAGCGATGCCGCCACGCTCATCGAAGCCACATGGCAGGCAGGTATCCGCTACTTCGATACGGCGCCGAGTTACGGACACGGCTTGAGCGAAGCGCGCTGCGGCCAGGGTCTGCGCTGGTACCCACGCGATCAGTTCGTTCTCTCGACCAAAGTCGGGCGGCTGCTGACACCGCGAAAGCGTGAGGAGATCGACTTCACGCCATGGGTCGACGGACTGCCCTTCGAATGGCACTTCGACTATAGCTATAACGGAACAATGCGTTCGATCGACGACAGCCTGCAGCGCATGGGTCTGGATCATATCGACATCGCGCTGATTCACGAAGTCGACGCCTACACGCATGGCCCGCGTCAACCCGAGATCTTCGAAGCGGCGATGTCGGGAGCGGCAAAAGCGCTGCTGCGCTTGCGTGATGAAGGCGTTGTCAAGTCGATCGGCGTGGGCGTGAATGAATGCGACGTGGCGGAGGCCGCGATCGAGCGCAACGACTTCGACTGCGTGTTACTGGCGGGCCGTTACACGCTGCTTGAACAGGACGCGCTCGACACGTTCTTGCCGATGTGCGAGCAGCGAGGGGTATCGGTGATCGTGGGCGGCGGCTACAACAGCGGCATTCTCGCGACCGGCGCCGTGCCCGGCGCGAAATACAACTACGCGCCGGCAACCGAAGCGATTCTCGAACGTGTGCGCAGAATCGAACAAGTGTGTCGTGAATTCGACGTGCCGCTCAAGTCAGCCGCATTGCAGTTCGTGGTGGCGCATCCGGCGATTCCAACGATCATTCCGGGTGTGCGGAGCGTTGCACAGCTCGACGAGAATCTGCGGACCTTTGCAGTCGACATTCCGTCCGCGTTCTGGTCGGAACTTCGGCGCCTGGAACTCATTCGACCCGATGCACCAACTCCGTAAAAATGTTCACTCGAAAGATCCAGGCCCATCACTCCGGCGCGACTTCCCCAATCAGATGAAACATCTCGAGCGTATATCCCATGCTGAAGTAGCCCGCGCACGCATACGTGGCGATCCGTTCGAGGCGCTCGGGATCGTCGCGCAGTGGCGCCGTTTGCTGCTTCTGAAAGATTGATTCCAGCGGCCGCGTTATGACCCGACGGTACAACGATACGAAGCTCATCGACATGATGCGCGCTCCTGCCCGTGACTATATCCATCGAATCTAGTCACCCGCGCGCTCATGCGCAAACAAGCATTTCTGCAATGCTTTGCAAGGCACTGCAAAAGGTCACGCGATACCAGCCTGTTACTTCACGAACGCAATGCTGACAGGTGTCGGCATATCGACCGATTCTCCCGTGTTGGCCAGCATGCCCGTTGCGGTGTCGATGCTGAATACGCTGACTTTGCCGTTACGCTGATTCGCCACCAGCATCCATTTTCCGGATGGATGAATCGCAAAACCCCACGGCTTGTCGCCACCCGACGAAATGCGCTGCATCTCCGAAAGCGTGCCCGACCCGGCATTCACGCGATACACCACCAGTTCGTTCTCTCCGCGGTTTTCCACGTAGACGAAGCGGCCATCGCGACTCAGCGCAATTTCAGCGCCGCTTTTTACGCCCTGAAACGACGTACTGCTGACAGGCAGCGTTTGCACGAGCGTCAGCCGCGCGTTCGCCGCGTCCCAGCGCAGCACCATGACTTCCGCCGACAATTCGGTGAGAAGGTAGGCAAGCTTTCCATCGGACGCAAATGCGATATGGCGAGGTCCACTGCCAGCCGGTGCGACGAACGGAGCCGGACCAGACGAGGCATCGCCCAGCAGCGCATGCGTCGCGGGATCGTAGCGATAAATGAACACGCGATCGGCGCCGAGATCGGGAACGAGTACATATCGGCCCGACGGATCGATCACTGCGCTGTGCGCATGCGCGCTCGCCTGCCTGCGGTTCGGCCCGGAACCCGTCTCCTTGATCGTCGATATCAGCGAGCCCAGGCTTGCGTCGGCGTTGACCGTGATGCTCGACACAGAGCCGCCACCAAAATTCGCGGCAAGCAATGTCGTTGCACGCTCGTCCAGCCACAGATTCGTGGTGCCGCTGCCGCCAGCGGGAACCGCGTTCATTTTCGTCAGCGCGCCCGTCGCGCGGTTCACGGCGTAGGCGGTAACGCTGCCTTCCCGCGTGTTGTCGTCATCGACGGAATAGAGCGCGGGCAGTTGTGGATGCGCAGAAACCCACGTCGATTTCGGGCCCTGCGCGACAACGCCGATCTCATTCAGCGCGCCCGTCGCGGTATCGAAGCGCAGCGCGCGAATCCGGCTCTCTTGCGTGCCGACGTAGACGAGATCGGATTGCGAATCTTTCGAGTGTGTGTCGACGCTCGTGCATGCGCCGATCAACCCCGTCAGCGACATCAACGCAGTCAATGCAGCGACGAATCCGTAACGCGTCAGCCTGTCTCTCTGGGAGGATCGAATCATTACCAGTTAGCAGCGAGAACAAATAGGCCAAGCGTAGTGGAATTGCAATCGTGCGTCCTTGCACAAAAATTGGATTCGCCGGTACTTTTTCGAGCTGGGCGCTATGACGCGCCTGCCAGGGGCTATTGTCGGGCTGCCGAGCGGAACTGACTCGGCGCCTGCCCCACTTCCCGGCGGAAGAAGCGCGTGAAGTACGCGGCATCCGCGAAGCCAAGACCGAAAGCGATCTGCTCCACCGACATGTTTCCGAAGATCAGATCGCGCTTGGCCTCCGTGATGATGCGCGCGTGGATCATCTTGGTCGGGCTCTGCTCCGTCGCAGAAGCGCAGGCGGCACGAAGCTGCACCAGCGACACCGCCATCATCGACGCATAGTCCTGCAGCGCCAGATTCTCGCGGTAATGCTGGTCGATCAGCTTGCGAAAGCGGTCGACAAGGCGAATATCGTTGCGCGTCGCGTTCTCGCTGCCCGTCTGGTCGAGCCGCGCTTCGCGAAGCAGTATCAGCAGCAGCGTCGTCAGCAAGGCTTCCGTGCCGACCACTTGCCCCACCGCGTCCGACTCGACTTCGTCCTTCAGGCGCTGAATCAGGCTGTAGAACGCCTCGCCTGCGTCGGCGGAATCCGGGAACGGAATCATCCGGGGCGCGGCCCACAGTTCGATGAATTCATGCAGCTTGGCGTTCACTTGCGTCAGATAGGCGACCTCGATCGTCACGACCCATCTGTCGACATCCACCTCGTAGTCGAGCCCGTGAACGCATTCGGTCGGCAACAGCAGTGCGCACGGGCCTTCGAACGGCACGCTGCTGCCTTCCAGGTTCATCACGCCGCGCCCGCCACGAACGAAGATGATCTGACCGTACGCCGGATGCGCGTGAGGTTCGGTGCGCCAGCGGCCGCGGTCCGTCACGTGCCCGACATGCACGAACCAGTGCTTTTCTTCGGGGCGTTCGACATACAAACGGACCTTCGGAACGGTGGCGTGCTTCGCCTTGTCGTTCAGCCTGGGTTGAACTTTTGCCATCGCACTGTACGTCATGATGTCTCTCCGACGGCTGACCGATCAGGAATCGGCCGCCATCGTCATTTCAGCAACTCAGCACCTCGCGGTGCCGATCTGCTTGATTTACCGTCTCCACGTTGCTCTCCATATTCCCACACCGTTGCGCGCGCAGTCACTTGCGATTTACCCGCACGCCTCTACGTCACCCGCGTTCCTGCGTCAGAACGTGTGCACCATGCCAAGCGTGATGCCGCGAGTATCGTTGCCGGGCGCAACCGTTACGCCCGTATAGGCCGTGCCGTTCAGCGTGAATTTGGCCTGGTTGCGATTCTGGATGAACCCCGCCGACGCATACAGCGTCGTCCTCTTTGAAAGAAAGTGTTCGTAAGCAAGACCCACTTGCTGCGCGTTGTTGCCCTGCCCCGTTCGATCGTGCGCATAGCCGTACATCAACGCAAGCATATCGGCGGGGCCGAACAGATACGACCCCGATGCTTCGTAGACGTCGCGCTTCGTGCTGTTGTCGGTTTGACGTTCCGTGTGATACGCCAGATAGAAGCGCGCCGCCCCTACTCCCATAGACGCACCGGCATTGAAAATCTTCAGTATCGACGTACCCGCTGCATTGGCCGCCTGCTCGTAGCCAGCCGCTGCGCGGAACGGTCCGTTCACATAGCGGACAGCCGCGTTATAGAACTGCAACCCGTTGGTTGGCTTCGTCGTTGAATCGCGCATGGCGACCATGAACTGCGCAGTCAGTCCGTAGACAGTCGGCGTGAAGTACGAGATCGCGTTGTTGACCCGCACGGTCAGGCTGTTGAAGTTGTTCATCGGCGAAGCGATGCTCATCACGGCAAGCGGGTCGAGCTCGGGGTTCATGAAGATGTATTGCGGCGTGTTCTGAAGCCCGAAACGCATTTCGCCGAAACTGCCCGACATGCCGACCCATGCCTGCCGGTTGAAGGCTGCCGCAGAGTTCGAAGCCGCGCCCGTCACGCCCGAAAAGCCCTGCTCCAACTGAAAGTTGACATGCAGGCCGCCACCGATATCCTCACTGCCCTTCAAGCCATAGCGGCTCGCGAACAGTCCGCCCGACTCCGCGCGCGTCACGGCGCCCGAACCCGGATTCTGATACTCGATCCCATTGTCGATCACGCCATACAGCGTGACGGCAGATTGCGCAAAGGCGATGTCGGCGGCGCACATGCATGCAACGCCTGATGCAACAGCGATCAGCTTCTTCATTTCGTCTCCGGACAGCTTCTTTTTCTGGAACCAGCCGAATCGCCGCGAGCACGCGACTCATGGAAAACCCAGCTATGCGGTTCAGTTGATTAAATTCGTAGAGCTGATTGCGTCGCTTGCGCTGCTGCGCGGCGAGACGACCGGTTTTGCTGGCGGAGCGCGTTTCCGGTTCGTAGAGAAGTGGAAGGAGACAGAACGGGTTCAACGCCTCGCAGCGAGTGCAAAGCGACAGCGTTGACTGGGTCGGCATGGCCGGGCAATAGCGTCTCCTGTTGACTTCGCTCACCGGCAACCTCGACACGCTTCGAGTCGCCGGACGCATTGTCTTGTGAGAGCAAGAATAGGTTTGAAGCGCCCGCACGTCCCTACACAAAACACAGATTCGCTGGCATTTTTTTTAACACCGTCTTTGGACGCAGCGTCTGAACTCATCGCACAAAAATGCCAGCGAATCTGATTTTTGTGTAAAGGCAAACGTCGACACGTTCAATAGTATTTGTTCACACCGCGACACCATTTTTCCATGTTGATTCGTTGAACGACGAGTTGGCGGGGCGGCTGGATCGAGAGCCGAAAAGCGGGGTTGATAACAAATCCACATTGGACGGAGACATGAAACACATACCGGTAGCTTTGCGCGCCTCGCTTGTTGGCGCAGCCATGTTCTGTTGCCTGAACCAATCCAGTTTCGCGGAGGTCTACACCGCGCCCGCCACGTCGGCGCCACAAGATGCGCCGCAAAAGCAGCAGACACCGGCTAATGCGGTTGCGCCGCTCACCGCACCGAGTCTGAAGTCAGGCGAAGAACCCGGCGAGCCGCCCGTGTCGTGGAACGATACGTATATCGGCTACCGCTACGGTAACGACTTTCACTATCCGGGCATGAGCAGCAAGATCGTGCAGAACATCGGCTATCTCACGACGACGGGCGGCTTCCGCTTCGGCAGCTACGCATTCAATGTCGATTACCTCGTCTCCAATGCAGCGAATCCCGAAGCGGGCGGACCGTCGTCGGGTGGAGCGCAGGAGGTCTACAGCATCGGCCGCGTCGAACTGAGCGCCGGCAAGATTCTCGGAAAGCCCGTTGGCATCGGCATCATTCGCGATGTCGGCTTCACAGGCGGCTTTGAGTTCGGCTCGAAGAACGATTCGTACGCGGAGCGCGCGCGTATGCTCGTATTCGGCCCGACAATCGAGTTCGCATTGCCGCGCGGCTTTTTGAATCTGACGGCAGGCGCGCGTACTGAAAGCAATCACAACGGCATTACCGGCGTGGACGTGCATTTCCATACTGCGTGGCACGTCGAAAGCTCATGGCTCTTTCCGTTCAGGGCCGGCCCCGTTCCCTTTATTTTCCGCGGCTTTGCGAGCGTGACGGGCCCGAAAGGCAAGGACGGCTTCGGCGTCGAGACGACAACCGAATTCCTCACGCGCGTGTCGCTGCTCGCGGATCTCGGCTCGTTCGCCGGTCATCCTCGTGCGGTCTATGCGGGTGTCGGCTATGAATACTGGCATCACATGTACGGCACGCCAACCAGCGAAACCGCCGGCACTATTACGTCGGCGCCGATGCTGATGGCCGAAATCCATTTCTGACCGGCAGCGTTATCGAGCATCGAAAATGGCGACCCTTACAGCGGGTCGCCATTTTGCATTGCGCGCTTTCAATCGACACAACCGCTCGCGACTTCTGTAGGCTATGTCCCTATGGATCGCTCCCCTGGTCCGGCGCGTCTCGACGCGCGCCTTCATGGCCAACCCGGCGCAGCGAGCCTTATCTCAGGAAGTCTATGGCAGCGAATCCACTGAAGCATTCAAGGGCCGAGAACCCGTGGGGCATTCTGGTCCTTCTCGCGGCAGGGCTTCTGATTTCGTTCGTCGACCGCACGAGCCTGTCTTCCGCACTCGCCGACAGAAGTTTCGTTCATGAGTTTGCGCTGACGAACGTCGAGCGCGGCTGGCTCAATTCGGCGGTGTTCTGGTCGTATGGTCTCTTTCAGATGCCGATGGGCTGGCTCGTCGACCGATATGGCGTGAAGTGGCCTTACGCGATCTGCTTTCTGCTCTGGTGTATAGCCGCGGCAGCCACGGGCGTCGTGACGACACTATCGGCGTTGATCGTCATGCGTCTTCTGATCGGCGTCGCCGAATCGATCGTCATTCCCGCGACCTATCGTTATCTTGCGGACCACTTCGAAGAGACACAGAAAGGCACCGCACTCGGCATCTTTTCGATTGGCGGCAAGATGGGGCCCGCGCTCGGTGCGCCGATTGCCGCATGGATGATCGTGACGTATTCGTGGCAAGTCATGTTCATTGCGACGGGACTCGTTGGACTGATCTGGCTGGTGCCATGGCTCTTGATGCTGAGAAACGATTACCCGTCCCGGGAAGAACTCAAAACAGCCGTCATGCGCGCGTCATCGGTGCCGCTGAAAAATCTTCTGGCAAGTCCGGTTGTCTGGGGCGGATTGATCAACAACTTCTGCTACAGCTATTTCGCCTTCTATTGCATGACCTGGATGCCCGCATATCTGGTCGAGCAACGCGGACTTTCTCTGGAGAAATCCGGCCTCTACACCTTCTTCAGTTTCGCGGGCATTGCAATCGTCGCCGCTATCGCGGGGTGGGCCGCGGACAGAATCATCGCGCGTGGCAACGACGCTGTGATCGTGCGCAAGTCGTTCATTGTGGCCGGGTTTATGGGTGGAACGACTGTTCTACTCGGCGCGTATGCGACCTCGTTGCAAACAGCACTGTTCTGGAATGTGCTGTCGCTATCGTTGCTCGGCCTCGTCACCGCGAACAACCTCGCACTCGTCAAACTGACCTTGATCCCGAAGCAGGCCGTCGGTTTGAACACCGGCGTGCAGCAGGTCGCCACCAGTCTTGCGGGCGGCGTATCGGCGAGCCTGTCGGGCTGGTTGCTGCATGTGGGCGGCAACTATGAACTGCCGATGCGCGCGATCTTCGTGTTCCTGCTGGTCGGCGCAACGAGCACGGTCGTGCTGCTCCAGCGCAAATGGGCGCCGAAGGTCAACGTCATCGCCCCCGATGCGCGTCCAGCAGAAGCACCAACCCCTGCCGATCAAGCCTGACCTCTTCATTCCCAGCAGCGCGCAAGCCGCGCTTCGTCCGTCTTCGCGATAAGAAAAACTGAGCGCGATATCGCATATTTCGAAACCGTCCTGCACTCAATTTATCGGCCCATCAGCCGATAAACCTTGCAGAGCCCTAACGATTCCAACCGCAAGACAATGAAGATTTCTACCCGACTGATCGTGCTGGTCACGGCAGCACTCCTGGGCATGGCATGTGTCGTCGCTATTTCGCTGCATGAGTTGAGCAATGCATTGATTGCCACCCGTAAAGCCGAGGCCGTCAATCTTCTGACGAAAGCAGAACACATGATCCAGTCTTATCGCGAGCTCGAAGCGAACGGCAAGATGACGCGCGACGAAGCGCAGGCAGCTGCAAAGCGCGCGCTGAATGCACTCAACGCCGACAAGAAGAGCTATTACTGGGTGATGAATCCCAACGGCCTGATGCTCGTGCATCCCGTGGATGAACTGGTTGGCCGGCGCATGGTCGGCAAAGGCGCGCTGCCGGGAGAAACGGATCTGGATGCATACGGGCGCGGTTTGTCCAGCAGCCACTATGCACTCGTCGATGTATTGATCCAGCGCTCGCAGAACGGCAAGTACGAGGCGAAGCTGCAAGGCATCGTCGCAGTGCCGGAATGGAACTGGTGGGTCGGCACCGGCTTCTTCTACGACGACATCGATGCAGCCTTCTGGCGCACCGCGACGCGGCTAATTGCGATTTCAGCGGCGATTTTCGTGGTGGTGTGCGTGATGGCGTGGTTCATGACGAAGAGCATCCGCAAGACGCTCGGCGGCGAGCCCGCCGATGCCGCCGCATTCGCCGCGCAAATCGCGGCAGGCAATCTCGCCGCCGAGATCGATCTTGCATCGGCGGGCAGCGGCAGTCTGATGCTTGCGTTGCACGAGATGAAGCTTAAGTTGCGCGAACTCGTGCGCGATATCCAGCTAACGAGCGAATCCATCGCAACGGGCTCGAGCGAAATCTCGCAAGGCAACACCGACCTGTCGCAACGCACAGAGGAACAGGCGGCTTCGCTGCAGGAAACGGCTGCGAGCATGGAACAGCTCACGACGACGGTACAGCACAACGCCGACAACGCGCGCCAGGCCAGCCAGCTTGCCGTGCAGGCATCGGCAGCGAGCCGGAGCGGCGGTGAAGCAGTGGATCAGGTGGTCGGCACGATGCAGGGTATCGTCGAGCAGTCGCGCAAGATTGGCGACATCATCGGCGTGATCGAAGGCATCGCGTTTCAGACCAACATTCTCGCGTTGAACGCGGCCGTCGAAGCGGCGCGCGCGGGCGAGGAAGGCCGCGGCTTCGCGGTCGTCGCAGGCGAAGTGCGTTCGCTCGCGCAGCGCAGCGCGTCGGCGGCGAAGGACATCAAGGCGCTGATCGAAACATCGGTTGCACGCGTCGACGAAGGCACCGGACAGGTTGCAGAAGCCGGCGAGCGGATGCGCGAAATCCTGCAATCGATCGCGCGTGTCAGCGACATCATGGGCGAGATCGCGGCGGCATCGACGGAACAGAGCACGGGCATCGAACAGGTCAATCGTGCTGTCTCGCAGATGGACGAAGTCACGCAGCAGAATGCCGCGCTGGTCGAACAGGCTGCGGCCGCAGCGGCATCGCTCGACGATCAGGCTGCGCGTTTGCGTGCTTCTGTTACGCAGTTCCGGTTGAGTTGAGTGGCGCCGCGCGTCGGTTGGACGCGCAGGGCCGGATCGTCGACAATGAAAAGTCATGTCGATTCGGCCACCGTTGCCCTCACACACCATGAAGATTGCAGCACTATCGGACATTCACGGTAATCTCGCCGCGCTCGATGCCGTGCTGGATGACGTGCGCCAGCAAGGCGCCGACGTGATCGTCAATCTCGGCGACATTCTGTCTGGCGCGCTGTATCCGTCCGAAACCGCCGACCGGCTGATTCCTCTCGCGCTGCCCACTATCCGCGGCAATCACGAGCGTCAGCTTCTCGCTGAAGACACTGCGCGCATGGGTTTGTCCGACCGTTTCGCGCACCGCGCGCTCCGCGCCGATCAGCTCGCCTGGATACGCGCTTTGCCCACCACGCTGCGACTGGACCACGACGTTCTGCTCGTGCACGGCACGCCCGAAAGCGATCTTGATTACTTTCTCGAAACGGTGACCGCGAACGGCTGTCGCCCGGCAACTCAGGATGAAGTCGAGTCTCGCGCAGGCGCCGCCGATGCAAGCTTGATTCTCTGCGGCCACACGCATCTGCAACGTTCGATGCAACTGCCCGATGGCCGCCTGATCGTCAATCCCGGCAGCGTCGGATTACAGGCCTATGCGGACGACCGCCCGTTCCCGCATCGCATGGAAATGCGGTCGCCGCATGCTCGCTATGCGAACGTAACGAGAACCGCATCGGGATGGAACGTCGAGTTTCGTTCAGTCGAGTATGAATGGAACAAGGCCGCCGATGTGGCAGCCTTGAATGGTCGATCCGATTGGGACATTGCGCTTCGCAGCGGGTATTGCTGAAGTCTTGTGCGGATGACCAGAGCGCAGAACGCGCTCTGGTCGTCACGCTCAGGGATTGGGAATGTACATCGGCATGGCTTCTTCCCACAGCGTATCCGTGATGGCGTGCTGATCGGAGCCGTCGGCGTTCATCACCCAGTTCTGGCCGTCTGGCTGGAAGCTGTTGTCGTAGAGCGCAAGCTCATCCCGGAAGCCATACGTGCCCGAGCTATACGCGATGCGGCCATCCCACGTCCACACCGCGTGGCCCTGATTCGAACCATCGTCGGTCAGGCGGCTAAGCCCGGTGCCATCCGGCTTGATCGTGAACACGTCGTAGTTGAACTTGTTCGGATCGCTCGGGTTGATCTGCTTGCGCGTAAAGACGATCTTCGTGCCATCCGGCGACCAGCCCGGCAGATTATCCGCTTCGGTGGTCAGAACAGTCGTGGTGCGCGTCTCCAGATCGAGAATGCGCAGTCCTTGCACCTTCTGACTCCACACGCGATAGACGATCTTCTTGCCGTCCGGCGAGTAGCTCGGGAAACCGGCATTGATCGAACCATCCGTCAGGAATTCCGGATGTCCGTTCATGCTGCCATCGGCCTTGATCCGCACGATGCGACCCGGACCCGCACCACGCGTGAAGAACCAGTCACCCACGCCGAATGCAACCCATTCCCGGTCCGGTGACCACGTCGGCTGGAAAGCGCCTGCCAGACCCTTCTTGACCATGTCCGCGTCGAGCCCGCTCGTCGACGGATCGTAGATGCGCGTATAGCCGGAGAAATCGGGGTTGATGATCGCAATCGACGAATTGATCGCCTTTTCCGTGTACACGAGCTTCTTGCGATCGAGCGACAGTTGCGGGAACACGTCGATGTACTTGTAGTTCCAGTTGCGATCGAAGCTGAAAAGCGGTGTACCGTTCGCGCGCGCCGGGCGGAAGGTTACCTTCTCGTAGACCATCTTGCTGCCGTCCGCCGAATAATGGGGCGAGCGGATGCCCGTGCCAGCCGTCGAACGGAACGTGCCTGCTGTCGTGTAGATGCCTTCCGTATCGCCGCCCTTGACGTGATACGCGACGTTGGTCGCGCTCACGTATTGCGGAAACACTTTCAGGCCGGGCGTCGACGTCAATGTTGTCCGAGCCAGGCTCGACACATCCACCGACACCACTTGCGAACTAACCGAATTGATCCCTTCAGGACGATGCGCGCCCCACGTCGACTCAACCGGCGTTTCGTAAAACACGACCTGCTTGCCATCCTGCGACCACGACGGCGAACCTTCGTCGAAGCCCGGATTGCTCGCGAGTTTCTTCCACCCTGAGCCATCGGGCCGGATCAGATAGATGCTGCTTTCCTGCGTGCGTTCCCAGCCGACGGGCAGGTTATGGCCGCGCCAGTCCGAGCCGATATCCGACGACAACGCAATCCACTTGCCATCCGGCGACCACGACGGGCGGAAATAGCTATGCGGCTTGCCCGCGTCGAACGGAATCGAACCCGTGACGTTCTTCAGCGCGCCCGTGGCGATATTCAGCGTCCAGATATTGGTCGTGCCGAAACCCGCTTCGCCCTTGCGCGACGAAACGAACGCGATGATGTTCGGATCGGTTGGGGAAATGGCAGCGGCATCGTCGACGGCGATGTGGTCGGTCAAACGTTGCAGGCCCGTCCCATCGATCTTCACGCGATACAGATTAGATTGACCAAGCCCATCGCGCTCCGACGTGAACACGACCCACTGGCCGTCCTTCGAAAACGAAGCGTGATAGTCGAAGCCATCGCTTGCGATCAGCCGGTGTTCACCCGTGCCATCGGCGTTCGAGACGTACAGCTCGGACGTCACCGGTCCGATGCGATTGAGCAGCAGGTCCCCGTTCTGCGCTGCATCGGCTACAACCGGCATCACGATGCACGCGCCGACAGCGGCAATGCACGCCAGCAGTCTCTTGAAAGACGAAGTCAAATACACAGCGAAATGCCTCCAGTTAATTATGCGTCGGAGAGCGGCTATCACTGCCGCGCCGCTCCTGCGTCTCCATTGTCATGAGCGCTTTGTGTTTCTGTCTCTTACTGCGCCTTGCGGTATCCCCGTCGCGATTACGCGAGACTGCCCGTCGTGTCGTCGAACAGTTCATCCACCGTCAGACGATGCGGAATGATCTTCTGATCGAGCGCCCAGTCGATTGCGAGCTGAATGCCCTTGCGGTTCGCCTCGAGCCCGATCGGCGGGAATACGGCAGGCACGCCGCCTTCCGTCTGCGCACGGCTCTCGACGATCATCCGGTACAGTTCGCGCACGATATCCGGCCGCTTCTTCGACAGGTCTTCGTGCACGACGAACATATGATTGATGGGGACCACGCCTTCACGCACGAACCAGTCTTTCGCGGCCGCCTGCGCGTCGGGCACGAGCGTGCGCACGCGCGGATCTTTCGGCATGTCCTCGCCTAGCAGCGCTGCGCTCAGTTGGCCGTCGAGCATCATTTGCGGAATCGACGACCCTGCAGGCAGGCGCTCGCAATTGTTCGGATCGCGATATTCGGCGAGGTGCCCGTCGCCGAGCGTCATCCACGTGACCTTGTCGAGATCGACGTTGTATTCGTGACGCAGAATGCCGCGAATCCACAGCGCGGTAGTCTGCGTGTACGTGCGCACGCCGACCTTCTTGCCTTCGATATCCTTCGGATCCAGATGACCGAAGTCGATATTGAAGCCCGCGCAATGATGCTGGAAGCGGCCCGAGATCGGCGCGGGCAGCAGGACGTAGGGCTTGCCATACGCTTTGGCCTGGAGGAACGTCACGATCGCGAGTTCACCCGCATCGAACCTGTTCTCGCGCACCATCGCCTTGAAGCCGTTGTGCGCGGGCGTCGGGCCGCAGAAGTCGAGATTGACGATATCCGACGCAACCCGCCCTTCCTTGATCGCCTTCGTCACCGGGTAAGTGGCGAGGTTGGTGCGCAGCGTCGGCACTTCAGTGAGAGTCGTAGTCATGGTTGTGCGTCCTTGTGCCTGAATAAACGACTATTCAATAACCCGCCATTTCGCGCGCCATGCCGACCACGCCATAGCTCTTCAGCGGCGCCGACATCAGGAAGCGATAACCTTCTTCGAGCAAGCGCTTGTGATTCTTCGCGTTCACATGCGGATTGCCGACCACCACGTTGTGCTTGTGGCAAATCGAAACGATCTGCCGCATTGCATCGGCGACGACGGGATGCTCGTAGTCGCGCGGAAAACCGAGTTGCTGGCTGAGATCGCCTTCGCCGATCAGGATGAAGCCGATGCCGGGCACATTCGACAGAATGTCGTCGAGGTTTTCGATTGCCTCGGTGCTCTCGCACATCAGGCCAACGAGAATTTCGCCTTGCGGCGCGAGCGGCCACACATCGGCCTTCCTGTAGTAGTCCGCCATGCTCAAACCCCAATAGCGCGCGGCCGTTGCGGGACCATCGCCGCGGATGCCTTTCGGCTCGTACAGCGGCGCATTGTTGGGCCGTGCATAGCGGCACGATGCGACCGCGTTATACGCCTGCTCGACCGTCGATACATGCGGCCACACCACGCCATATGCGCCGCGATCGAGCACCTGCTTCGCGAATGCCTGGTTCATTTCCGCGCCGTTGGCGGGAATGCGGGCAATCGGCGTCACGCGCGGCGCAACCGATCCCGATTCGACGATCTGCTTTCGGCTCAGCATGTACTGCAACGCATCGCCGAGCGCCGACACGTCGTACGGGTTGTGTTCCATCTCGAAGACGATGCCGTCGTACGGCGCGTCGCTCATCTCGATGGCCGACTGCTTGTCCAGTTTGGAAAAGGCGGCAAATGCAGGCTTGCCGGATTCGAAAGCGCGAATGATGCTGTTCAGGCGCGTGTCGCTCATGGTCTTGACTCTCTGTTGAATGGTGTAGATGCGATGCGAATCAGTCGGCGGCTTTCCAGTACATGAAGCCCATGCCTTCGCCGGTTCCGGCAGGCGTGCGCCAGCACGGCACGTAATCGACCAGCGTCATCTGCGCGCCCGTTTCCTGCACGGCCTTCATCACGCTCACGTAGAGCTTGATTTCCGACGTGCCCGACTGATACGAGCGGTTGTCCACGGCAGCGAGGCCGTCGTAGTCGTACTCGGCCAGCATCTTCATGATGCTGTGATCGAACTCTTCGTCATTGACGAAGTGCGACAGCCCGCCCGACGCGAAGATGCCCACGCGCACGTCTTCGGGCCACGCGGTGATCGCATCGCGCAGTACGCGGCCAAACTTGATGCAGCGCGACATCGAAGGCTGCGTCGGCGGATAGAAGCAGTTCATGATGATGGGCACATGCGGCGGCGGATCGTCGCTCATGATCTGGTGGTACACAAAGCTGTACGCATGCGGCACCACGGGATACTCGGGCAACGGCTTCATCCACACGTTGTCGGGCCACGCGAACAGATCGGTCAGATCGAAGTTTTCTTTCTGGAAGTGCTCGATCAGATACGTCGCGAGCTGCGGATGGCACTTGTGCGTGACATGGTGATCCGGCGCATACACCGAGCGTTGCGGCGGACCGTTGTGCACTTCCTCGCCGCTGTAGATCGCGATCGACGGAGAGAAGTCCGTAAAAATCTCCTTCTGGTCCTTGCCCAGAATGATCGCGACATCGACCTTCGCTTCACGATACGCAGCCGCCATGTCGTCGAGCGCGGCGCGGCAGCGTGCTGCACGCGCGGTGCGTTCTTCCAGCGTCAGGTATTTTTCGAATGCAGCCTCGCGGTGCGCTTCCAGTTCCGGATAGGTCCACGTCCGGTTGCGATACCACAGCTCCGGATTATTGCGGTCGCGCTCGCCGTTCTTGAGCCAGTCTTCCGGTGCCTGACCCAGCATGCCGCTGTGCGGCACTGCCATCCCGAATACGATCTTCGCCATGTATGGTTTCTCAATGATTGACTATGTTCTTCAGGGCCGAAGGTCCCGGCCTTGCTCTATGACTAGGCCTGACGTAGCGAGCCTTGCGCCTCGCTCACTTTCGGCGCCCATTCAGGGCGATACAGGATCAGCGTGGCCGTCGCGCCGATCAGCAGGAAGCCGAGGATCACCATCATCGGCAGGTCGTAACTTCCGCTGACATGCAGCAGCCATCCCGACAGGCTCGCGGCGATACCGCCCGCGAGACTCGTCGCGACCTGCTGCACGCCCGTGACGAGACCGATTGCCTGCTTCGGAATCAGCGTGAGGCGCGACAGCACCAGGTTGTTCGCGGTGACGAAGCCGAGCAGCGACAGCGACAGCACGTTCCAGAACAGCGCCATATCCACGGTGTGCGCATACGCGCCGAGCAGCACCGTGCATCCGCCGAAGAAACCCACCACGGTGAATGCCTTGCGCACGCGGATCGGGTCGTGTCCTCTCGCGATCACGCGGTCGGCGGCCCATCCCGCGAGCGCCGCGACGATCGCGATTCCCGCGAAGCTGAAGAACGTGAACAGGCCGGAGCGCGAGATCGACAGATTGCGTTGTTCGACGAGATACGCGGGCATCCACGTCATGCAGTAGAACGTGAAGTAGCCGTAGCAGAAGTTGGTGATCATGCCGCCCCACACGACGGGGCTCGCCAGGACGCTTCCAATACCCACCGAACACGCACTGCGATTCTTCGTTGCGAGTTCAGCCTTCGACGGCAGATCGTTGCGCACCAGCAGCAGCCATGGTGCGAGCCAGATCAGCCCGACGAGCCCCGTCGCGATGAACATGATCTGCCACGAGTAATTGACGATGAACCACGCGCCGACGGGCGCGCCGAGCGCCGGACCGAACTTGTTGCCCATCGCGAGAATGCCGACGGCGAGACCGTTCTGGCTTTCGTCAAAGTTGTTGCGGATCCAGCGGTAGCTCGCCGGAATCACGATCGCTTCCGCCATGCCGATGATCAGACGCATCACCACGAGACTCGTGAGCGCCGTCACGGCGCCCATCAGCGCCGTCGCCACACACCACAGCGCAAAGCTGATCGCGTAAGGCCACTTCACGCCATAGCGGTCCGCCACCCAACCCATCGGCACCTGAAACAGACCGTACGACCAGAAGAAGGCCGCGTTGATCCAGCCGCGATCGATATCCGTCAGCCCGAAATGCCGGATGAAGCCCGCGTCGGCGAGCGTCGACGAAATGCTGGTGCGGTCGATAAAGGAAACCAACACGCCGATCGCAAGGAGCGCGAGTGTCGCCCAGCGGCTCCCGCTTCCTGGTCGCCCAGATTTGTTTGTCTCCATCTGCATTGTCTCTTCCGTTTGATTGTGTTCTGCGTGCTGCCTCGGGCCGGACGGGTCGCGCCTTTGGGGACGCGACCCGTCGTGCGTCAGGCCAATGCCGGATACAGCTTTTGCGCCGTCTTGCCGAAGATCCACGCGCGGTCTTCATCGTTCAGGCTTGCAAGACCCGCCTGCGCCGTCGCGAGAATCTCGCCGAGCGTGCCCGGCGACGTCGGGAAGTTCGAGCCCCACGCCATCCGTTGCGCGCCGAATGCGGCGACCACGCGCGGGAAGAACGTTTCGGCGCTCGCCTTTTCCTTCTTCACGTCGCCGAAAATGCGCGGGGTGAGCTTCAGGTAAATGTTATCGAGCGGCGCGAGATCGAACAGGCTTTGCGCGGCCGCGTAAGGCGCGCCGTCGGCCACTTCGGGGCGC
The DNA here is from genome assembly GCF_017104715.1 of Burkholderia sp. Ac-20365. Lineage (GTDB taxonomy): Bacteria > Pseudomonadota > Gammaproteobacteria > Burkholderiales > Burkholderiaceae > Paraburkholderia. Next base: position 28,106 of record NZ_JAAGPI010000013.1, on the reverse strand, counting down.
CCGAGGTGATCGAGGATGATCGCCACATTCGGAAAGCGCTTCGCGAGCGCGGTCACTTGCGGCAGACCGATCGGGCCCGTCTGGATGCACATCGGCAGGCCGAATTCGCCGCACAGTTCCCACGCCGGGAATGCACGCGGATCGTCGAGTTCGCTCGGGTCGAAGTCCTTCGTGCTGCCGCCTGTGAACAGACGCAAACCCGCCAGGCCGCGTCCGACCGATTCGCGAATGCGCTTCGGCGCATCTTCCTGCAAGACGTCGACCGAACCGACGGCCACGAGGCGATCCGCGTATTGCGCGCAGCCATCGACTACATAGCTGTTGTCGAAGCCATAGGTGGTCGACGAATGGACTACGGCGGCCTTCGCGACACCGGCTTCGTCCATCGCGGCGATCAGCGTTTCGACGGTCGTCGGACGCTCCTTCGACCACTCGGAACGCTTGCCGAACAACGGCGCGGGCGGGTAACGGCCTTCGTCATCGGAGATGATGTGCGGGTGGATATCAACGATTGAAGTCATGAATGTCTCTGTGTCTGTCTTCGTTACTTGCCGCGTGCTTTCAGTCGCGCATCGAGGCGCGGATACACGCGCCGCGCGTTGCCTTCGAAGATCTTGAAGCGGTCTTCGTCGTTCAGTGCCGGGCAGGCGTCGATATAGCGCTTGGTGTCGTCGAAATACTGGCCTGTCGCCGGATCCTTCCCGCGCACCGCGCCGATCATTTCGGAGCCGAACAGCACGTTGTCGGACGGAACCACCTTCGTCAGCAACTCGACGCCCGGCTGGTGATACACGCACGAGTCGAAGAAAATGTTGTTCAGCAAGCCTTCGAGCGGACGCTCGCGCATTTCCAGCGACATCCCGCGATACCGGCCCCAGTGATACGGCACCGCGCCGCCGCCGTGCGGAATCACCAGACGCAGCGTCGGAAAGTCCTTGAACAGATCGCCTTGCAGCAGTTGCATGAACACCGACGTATCCGCGTTCAGGTAATGCGCGCCCGTGCCGTGAAAGCACGGATTGCACGACGCGGCGACGTGAATCATCGCGGGCACATCGAGATCGACCAGCGCTTCATAGAGCGGATACCATTCGCGGTCGGTCATCGGCTTGCCGGTCCAGTAGCCGCCGGTCGGGTCCGGGTTCAGGTTGCAGCCGACAAAGCCCATCTGCTCGACACAGCGGCGCAGTTCCTTGACCGAATTGCTAGGCGCCGCGCCCGGCGATTGCGGCAACTGGCACACCGGCGCGAAGTTGTCCGGATACAGTTCCGTCACGCGATAAACGAGATCGTTCGATACTTTCGCCCATTCGAGGCTCGTACGCTCGTTGCCGAGGTGATGGCTCATCAGGCCGGCGATCGGCGAGAACAGCGTGAGGTCGCTGCCGCGTTCGCGTTGCAGCTTCAACTGACCGTTGCCGATCGCTTCGCGGATTTCGTCGTCGCTCACAAAGGCGCCGTCACGCGACGGCGCGTTGGCCGGATCGTTCGCGAACTCGACCTGTTTGGCGCGCCAGGCGCGGAAGGATGCGGGGACGGTCGTGAAGTGACCGTGGCAATCGATAATCATGGTGTCTCCGTTCTTTCTGCTCAGCGCGCCTGCGGGTCGACGAAGAGTTCGCCGATCGACATGCGGCGCGGCGTCAAGCCTTGCTTGAATGCAGTGGCTTCCAGCGTTTCGATGGTCTTGAGGTTTTCCTGCAGGCCGTACGGCAGCGGGTCATGGCCGACGATCTTGCGCAGTTCGAGGTATTTCTTGTCGCTGGCGCTGGTGGCTTCGCCTGCATCGAGACGCGCGAGCCATTCTTTCTTGGCCTGTGCGAACGCATCGAAAATCGACTTCGCGATCCACGGATGCTCGGCCAGCACCGAGTCCTTCACGACGATCGTGCCGTGCATCGGATAGACGCCCGTGCGCTTGTAGTATTCGGTTTCGAGTTCGGCGGCATTCGGCAGCAGATCCGGATAGTCCGCTTCGACTTCCTTCCAGCCGCCCGTCGGCGCGCCCGTACGGCCGATACCGGCCGCCGCCGCAAATCCCGCCGACAGTTCGCGCTTCTCCATCATTTCCGCGAGCGAGCTGCCAGCGGGCGCGTGAATCACGTTCGACGGCAGCTTGAGCTGCGTGACGTGCTCTTCGTCGTCGACAACCCACGTCACTTTCGACGAATCGAGGCCGAACTCGTCGATCAGCACCTGACGCGTCCACACGCCCGTCGTCACCGAGTAAGCGCGCACGCCGACTTTCTTGCCTTCGAGATCCTTCGGCTCCTTGATGCCCGCATCCGGACGCACCAGCAGCCCGCCGTGATGGAAACGCCGCACGACGAAGATCGGCAGGCCGACAAAAGGCGCGCCGTAAGCACGCGCGATGATGTACGTCGTCGGTGCCAGTTCGCACACATCGAACTCGACATCGCGCACCATCCGGCGAAACGCGCCGATCTGCGGCTTCACGGTGATGAACTCCGCGTCCACGCCTTCGATGGGAATGGAGCCGTCACGAATGGCCGATGTATGCGGATGCTCAGCGATCGCAATTTTGAGCGGGACTTTCCTGGTCAACATCCTCTCCTTGGTTGATCGTCGCCGGCGGCTGGATCAGCGCCTGGCGACTCGTCTCGATGGGATGAGAATATTTGACCGGCCTCGCCGTGTCCCTACACAAAATGCAGATTCAATGGCACTTTTGTGGGAGGTGCGTGGGGGCTGGATCGGGCCCGTATTCGGGTCTTGTGTCAGAACCGGTGCACGATCCCGATGATCACGCCGCGCACGTTAGCGCCGGGCGCGACGTCGATGCCGGAATATTCGGTGCCGTTCAGCGTGAACTGCGCCTGGTTACGGTTCTGGATAAAGCCCGCAGAGGTGTACACGGTGGTGGCCTTGGAGAGGAAATACGCGTAGGTCAGGCCCACTTGCTGCGCGTTGTTGCCCTGGCCGGTGCGGTCGTGCGCGTAACCGTACATCAGCGAAAGCCGGTCGAACGGGCTGAACGAGTACGAACCGGACAAGGCGTAGATGTCGAGCTTCTCGCTGTTGTCGGACTCGCGCTCCGACTGATACGCGAGATAGACGCGTGCAGTCTTGTTGCCGTATGACGCCACGGTCCTTAAAACGCGTTGCAGCGATGTGCCCGTTGCGTTGCCTTGCTGCTCGTAACCGGCAGCAAGATGAAAGTGCCCGACTACCCAACGCGCGACAGCGTTATAGAACTGGATGCCGTTGGTCGGTCTGGTTGTGTCGTCTCGCATCGCGACCGAGAACTGCGCGGTCAATCCATATGCCGTCGGCGTGAAATACGTGATCGCGTTGCTCGCGCGCACCGATACGTTGTTGAAGTTGTTCAGCGGCGACGCAATGCTCTGCACGCCGACGGCGTCCATTTCCCGATTGAGAAACAGGTATTCGGGCTTCTTCTGCCGCCCAAAGCGCAATTCGCCGAAGCCACCCGACAGCCCGACCCATGCGAGCCGATTGAATGCATCGGCGGGATTCGATGCCTGGCCGTTCACTGCGGAAAAACCCTGCTCGAGTTGAAAGTTCACATGCAGGCCGCCGCCGATATCTTCGTCGCCTTTCATTCCATAGACGGTTGCCGCCAGTCCCCCCGACGATGCGCGCACGACCGATCCCGCGCCGCCGCTTTGATATTCGATGCCGTTGTCGATCACGCCGTAAAGCGTGACGGAAGATTGCGCGTGCGCAGTGCCGAAAACGCAGGCTGACGTGACAGCAGTGCTGAGAAGGGCGAGTTTTTTCATTGTCTCCGGATCTGTTTGTGATGGTGCAAACGCGTTGGCGCGGCTTGACCAGACGCAGCAGCGTTGCGTTATTGATCGAATGCGTACTGATGCGATCGCGCACGGATGCGCGACGGCGAACGTGATGAGCCCGGCGACGCCGGTGAACACGGCTAAAGCCGGGAATGCGAAGAACTACGCGATGGATGACTTATGCGACTCACATGCGAATATCGATGCTTGTGTCGCGTGCGAAGCGCATCGTTTGAAATATCGTCTCCATGAGGTAACGATATTTGAGGAAGGCGTTCGCGTCCCTAGATAAAAGTGAGTTTTGGTGGGACTTTTGTTAGCCGATTTTGTTAGCCGAAACCAAACAGGATTATTCTTGACCCTTTGAACCGCGACCGTCGACAACACGGCCGCCACGGAGCATCCATGACTATCGATTCATCCGTCGTCACCGCGTTCACATCCACCGGCAAGGTGCGTGCGTCGATCAATCTCGGCAATCCGATTCTCGCCAACAAAAACGCTGAAACGGGCGAACCGTTCGGCGTGTCAATTGATCTGGCTCGCGCGTTCGCCGAAAGACTCGGTGTCGAACTGGAACTGGTTGTCTTCGATACCGCCGGCAAATCGGTTGAGGCCATCAACGAAGAGCGTGCGGACTTTGGCTTCTTCGCCATCGATCCATTGCGTGGCGAAATGATTGCGTTCACTGCGCCGTATGTGCTGATCGAAGGCTTCTATCTGGTGCGCGACGATTCGCCCGTCAGGACGAATGCCGATGTCGATCAGCCGCACAACCGCGTCGCTGTCGGCAAAGGCAGCGCCTATGACCTGTTCCTGACGCGAGAGCTTAAGGCCGCGCAAATCGTGCGCGCGCCGACTTCTCCTGCTGTCGTGCAGACTTTCCTTGAGCAGAATCTCGAGGTCGCTGCGGGCGTGAAGCAACAGCTCGAAGCCGATGCAAGGAAGGCGAGCGGACTTCGACTGCTCGATGAGCGCTTCATGGTGATCCAGCAGGCAATGGGCACGCCGAAGAGCCGCGGTGAAGCGGCTGCGGCGGCGCTGCATGCGTTTGTCGAAGAGATGAAGGCTTCCGGGTTTGTCGCTGATGCGCTGAAAAGGCACGGAATTGCTGGGGCGTCGGTCGCGCCGAAGGCATAGCCGTCGCACCGGATCGATCTGGCTCACATGTTCGACTGCATCGCACGAGTTCATCGGCGAACGCGTACGTCTCTCTGGCCCGTTGTCCCTACTATCGTTTCCAGTCATCCTTCGGACCGTCTGGAAACATCATGCACAACAAGTTCGTATCCATGCTGCTCGCCGCGTCGATCGTGTTGACGGGCGCGGCGCACCACGCCCGCGCCGCCACCAGCGACGACTATCTGCCCACAAGCTCGACAGCCATCTCCGCCGCGACCGCAAAAGTCCAGGACGGCAAAGTCGATGTGAACGGCGTGCGCTATCACTATCTGCTCGCGCAGGGCAAGAAAGACAGCCCGACTGTCGTGCTGCTGCACGGCTGGGCGTCGACGTCGTACATGTGGCGCTTTGTGATGCCGCAACTCGTCGCGCGCGGTTATACGGTGCTCGCGCCGGACTTGCGCGGCCTAGGCGATACGTCGAAGCCCGCGACGGGCTACGACAAGGCGACCGTCGCGGAAGACATCCACGCGCTCGTAGCAAAGCTCGATCTCGGTCCGCAGGTCAACATCGTCGGCCACGATATGGGCGGCATGGTCGCTTATGCTTACGCCGCGCAGCATCCCGACGAAGTGCGCACGCTCGCCATTCTCGACGTGCCGCTGCCCGGCATCGAACCGTGGGATCAACTCGTGCAATCGCCGCGTACGTGGCACTTCCGCTTTTACTCCGTGCAGGACGTGCCTGAAATGCTGATCGCCGGGCGCGAACTCGAGTATCTGAAGTGGTTTCACAACTCGGAGGCAGTGAACGCCCGAGCCTTCACGCAGGATGTCGAAGAAACCTATGCACGCGAATACGCGATGCCGGGCGCGCTGCGCGCGGGCTTCGAGTACTACCGCGCGTTTGCGCAGGACATCAAAGACAACCGCGCGTTCTCAGCGAAGAAGCTGACGATGCCCGTGCTCGGGATCGGCGGTGCGGGAAGTCTTGGGCCGATCATCGGCGATCAGTTGCGGCACGTGGCAACCAACGTCGAAGCCGTCAATGTGCAAGGCTCGGGGCATTGGGTGGCCGAAGAACAGCCGGCTATCGTGACGAATGCGCTGCTGAAGTTTCTGCCGCCTGCGCGTTAAGTGCTGAAACGCCGCCAACCACGATCGGGGACGCAAAAGCGACGCTGTTAAGATGCCCGCTGACGGACTGTGTCAACAGGTCCGCACAACGAGCCACGAACGTCGACAAGGTCCCCGGCAGCATGCGAATCGATCCGTACAGCCTGGAGCTGTTCATCTCCGTCGTGCAGGAAGGCTCGATCGCGCGGGCAGCGAGTCGCAATCACATTGCGCCTTCCGCGCTGAGCCGGCGCATTGCCGATCTCGAAGCTGCCATGGGTCTTCCTTTGCTGATCCGCTCGCCTTCGGGCGTCGAATTGACGGAGGCCGGCCGTCACGCGTTCTCGCGCGCGGTATCGGTTCACGACCAGTTGCAGTCGCTCGCGCGCGAGGTTCAGTCGCTCAGCGGCCAGGTGGCGGGCGTTGTGCGTCTGTATGCCAATGCATCCGCGATCGTCGGCTTTTTGCCCGAGCGTCTAAAGGCTTTTCAGGCGCGCTACCCGCTGGTTCAGATCGCACTGACCGAGGAAATCAGCGACGAAGTGATCCGCGCGTGTATGGACGACCGTGCGGACGTGGGCATTTGCGCGAGCGGCAAGATACCGGGCGGCCTGGATTGCTGGCACTTCGCCGACGATCCGTTGATGGTCGTGCTCCCGCCGGATCATGAACTCGCCGCCATCGACGCTCCCACATTCAGCGAGGTCATCCGTTTTCCGCTCGTCGCGTTGCAGGCGGGCGGCTCGCTGGATCAGATGCTGAAAGAGCGCGCCGATGCCGTTCGAACGCCGCTCAACGTCTCTGTCACGGTCAACAGTTTCGATGCGCAATGCCGGATGGTCGAAGCGGGACTCGGCATCGGCATCGTTCCGACCAGCGCGGCGTCCGCTTTCGCCGGATCACGCGGTTTCGTGCGACGTCCGCTCGATGAAACATGGGCACGCGGCCGCACGCTGCGGATTCACGCACTGAAGAAGTCGTCACGCCTGAAGGCCGTGCAGGCGCTGATCGATTCGCTCGCGCACTTAGAGGGTTAACGCGGACATCGCGATTTGCGATGTCCCCTTTGCCGATCGAGCACTTCGTTGTCGGTGCCATCGCCGTCTAGATTTCCCCATGAAGGAGAAATCAGATGGCAACACTGGAATTGACGGGCCGGATACTGTTTCTTTGCGACGACTCAGAACGGATCGAGCGACAACTTAACGGTTCGGATCTGACGCAAGCATCGGCGGGAACGTTACGCGACGACGTCTCGACCGACGAAATCACGCCGATGAGCGTGCTCACCCGCTTCGACGACCGTCTTGGCCGTTTCCCTTACGTCGGTTTCCGCACGGGAAATCGCAATCCGATCGGGCCTGATGCGATACGCGCCGGCGGCTTTTGCGTCACCGTCGCGGGCAACCGGTACGGCAAAGGTTCATCGCGTGAACACAGTCCGCTCGCGGAATTCAGCGCGGGCATCCGGCTCGTGATCGCGAAGAGCTTCGAACGGATCTACCGGCAGAACGCGGATAACCTCGGCCTGTTCACATCGACGGATTTCGGGTTGGTTGAGCGCATCGCGCGCGGCGAGCCGATCGACATCGACGAACTGGTTGCGTCGCGCGACAGCCTGTCCGCGTCGATATTGCGCAGCGGCGGCCTGCTGCGCTACGGCGCGCGGCACATGCAGCACGTGCAGCCCGCTTCCGTGCCCGCCGATAGCGAACCCCGCACGCTCGCGCAGAAGATTCTGGAGCGCCACGCGCTGCGCACCGAAGGCACGGGCGATTCGCTGACGCCAGGTTCCGGCGTGTTCGTTCGTGCGGACCGGCGCTTTATCCACGAGTACTACACGGGCATGGCGACGCATATGCTGCACGCGACCTTCGGCAAGCCGCTCAAGCTGCATCAGCCCGACACCATCCTCACGTTCGAAGACCATCTTTCGTATTCGCACAAGAGCGAGCTGCATGTCAGAAACGGGCTGCTGTCCGATGTGCGCGAACTGTCGGCGGCGCATCGGCAATTCGCTGAAGACTACGGCCTGACAAATCACGGCTATCTGAACACGAACGGCGACGCCTCGGCGGAAGGCTCAGAAGGCATCTCGCACGCGATGATGGCGGAACGCTACGCGCTGCCGGGGCAACTGATCGTCGGCACGGATTCCCATACGCCGCATAGCGGCGCGCTGGGTTGCGTCGCGTTCGGCGTCGGCACGACCGACATGGCCAACGCGTTCGTCACGGGCGCGGTACGGATGACCGTGCCGCAATCGCTGCGTATCGAATTCAACGGCGACGTCCCGCCCGGCGTCACGGCGAAGGATCTTGCGCTGCATCTGCTCGCCGATCCGCGCATCCGTTCCGGCGCGGGCGTCGGCAAGGTATTCGAGTTCACAGGCTCCGCGATTGCGCAGCTGACGACCGACGAACGCGCAACCCTCACCAACATGACCGCGGAACTCGGCGGCTTCACGGGCATCGTCGCGCCCGACGAAGAAACCGTCCGCTTCCTGAAAGAGCGACGCGGCATCGACTTCACGATCGAGCCGTGGATGCACAGCGATGCAGGCGCAGCCTACGCCGACGTGATCGCCATCGACTGCACGCAAATCTCGCCGATGCTCGCCGCACCGGGCGACCCCGGCAACGGCATCGCGCTGCGCGATCTTGCGCAGCGTCCGCGCGTCGAGATTGCGTATGGCGGCTCGTGCACGGCCGGCAAGCGCGAAGACTTCGATCACTATCACGCGGTGCTGGCATGGGCCGCCGCGCGCGGCATGCGCGTGCCATCCGACGTGAAACTGTATCTGCAGTTCGGCACCTCCGATGTCAGGGACTACTGCGTGCAGCGCGGCTATATCGATGCGTTCGAACAGGTCGGCGCGATCCTGCTGCAACCGTCGTGCGGCGCCTGCGCGAACTGCGGGCCGGGTTCATCGACGCAGGCGAGCCAGGTGACGATCAGCGCGATCAACCGCAACTTCCCCGGCCGCTCCGGACCCGGCCAGGTATGGCTGGCCAGTCCGCCGACCGTCGTGGCGAGCGCGCTGGCGGGCAAGATCGCCTCGTTCGCCGAGTTGCAGGAACAGTACGCATGACACATTCAAACTACGAGACAGGAGACAGACATGGCTATTCTGGAGGGCGCATCCGATCTACGCGCCACTGACCTTCCCACGCGGGTCGAGACAGCGTCGGCGGCCGCCGCGGGCGCAATTTCGGCGCGGCTCGACAGGCTTCCCGCGACGCGCGCGGTGTGGAAGCTGATCCTGCTGCTGAGTCTCGGTTTCTTCTTCGAGCTCTACGATCTTCTCTTCACCGGCTACATCGCGCCGGGTCTCGTCAAAAGCGGCATTCTCACGCCGACGACCACGGGTCTGTTCGGCACGTCAGGCGTTGCGAGCTTTATCGCCGCGCTGTTCTGCGGACTGTTCGTCGGCACCGTCGCGTGCGGCTTTCTGGCCGACCGGTTCGGCCGACGCGCGATCTTCACGTGGTCCCTGCTCGCGTACGTGGCCGCGAATACGGTGATGGCCTTCCAGGATACGGCTGGCGGCCTGAACTTCTGGCGCTTCGTCTCGGGCATGGGGATTGGCGTCGAGCTGATTACCATCGGCACCTATATGTCGGAACTCGCGCCGAAGCATCTGCGTGGCAGGGCATTTGCGATCTGTCAAACGATCGGCTTTTCGGCCGTACCGGTTGTCGCGTTTCTGTCGTGGCTGCTCGTGCCGAAGGCGCCATTCGGCGTGGACGGCTGGCGATGGGTCGTGCTGCTCGGCGGTGTCAGTGCACTTTTTGTCTGGTACTTCAGAAGAAATCTGCCGGAAAGTCCGCGCTGGCTGGCGGGCAAAGGGCGACTACGCGAGGCCGATGAAGTCCTCGCCCGGCTCGAAGCGCAAGTCGAGCGGCAGCATGGAAAGCCGTTGCCCGAGCCGGGACCGGCGGACCCGGTGCCGCGCAAGGCTCAATTCGCCGATATCTGGAAACCGCCGTATCGCAAGCGCACCGTGATGCTGATCGTTTTCCACATCTTCCAGACGGTCGGCTTCTTTGGCTTCGCGAACTGGGTGCCGACGCTGCTCGTCAAACAGGGCATTACGGTGACGTCGAGTCTGATGTATACGACCGTAATCGGGCTGGCTGCGCCGCTCGGGCCGTTGGTCGGCTACTGGATTGCAGACCGGTTCGAGCGCAAGCATGTGATCGTTTGCATGGCGGCGCTCAATATCGTGAGTGGTCTGCTGTTCAGCCAGGCGTCGGCGGCGGTTTCCATCGTGATACTGGGTGTGCTTCTGACGCTAGCCGGCAACATCATCTCGTTCACCTATCACGCGTATCAGCAGGAGCTTTATCCAACGGCGATCCGTGCGCGGGCAGTGGGCTTCGTCTATTCGTGGAGCCGGCTGTCGGCCGTATTCAGTTCGTTCGTGATCGCGTTCATGCTCAAGGATTTTGGCGTGACAGGCGTGTTCGTCTTCATTGCAGGCGCGATGACGCTCGTGATCTTCGTCATCGGCCTGATGGGCCCGCGAACGCTCGGCAGATCGCTTGAGAGCATTTCACATTGAATCGCGTGTTGCGTGTGCGTGCGGCGCCGTTCACGTGCCGCACGCGTGAATCAGAAATTGCTGTAACGCCGTCGCCGGGCCGCTCAACTGCGCGCCCTTCGGCCAGATCATGCCCGCATCCATCTGCGGCACGACGTCGGTGATGGGCCGCGCGTCGATCCGCTTGCCTTCCAGCGACCACGGCCGGAACACCATATCCGACAGCACGGTCACGCCGAATCCATGCGCGACCAGCCCGCGCAGCGCTTCCATCGAACTCGTGCGAAACGCGATGTTCGGCTGGATGTTTTTCTTCTTCCAGTAGCGCAAGGTGGACTGCTCGCCTTCGTCGACGGTAATCAGGATGTACGGATGCTCCGCGATGTCCTTCAGCGACGGCGCATCCACCTGCGCCAGCGGATGCGACGGCGCGACCCACAACTGCCGCCGCGAGCGGATCAGCACCTGGCTGCCGAACCGGCTGAGCTTCTCGACATTCGACAGCAGCACCACGCCGATCTCGACATCGCCATCCAGCACCGCCCGTTCGATATCTGGCCGCTCCATGTCGCGCAGATCGAATTCGATAAACGGATACGTCGCACGAAAGCGCGCCAGCAGTTCGGGCAGGAAATAGCCGAGCACCGTGTACGACGCGGCGATCCGCACCGTGCCGCGCATGTCGTACGAGCGGAACGGCGGCTTGTGCACCGCGTCGCGCGCCGCGTCGAGCACGCGACGCGCGTGGTTGTAGAAATCCTGGCCGTCGGGCGTAAGCGTGACGCCTTGCGGCAAGCGCTCGAAGAGGCGCGTGCCGAGGCCGCTTTCCAGCGCCAGCACGGCATTGGTGATCGCCGATTGCGACACATGTTCGTTGGCCGCCGCCATCGAGAACTGGCCCGTCTGCGCCGCCGCGACGAAGTAGCGCAACTGCCGGAGTGTGAGATCGAACGCCATCTGATTTTCGAATACCAGAATTGTCTATTTGTGATTTTACGATAGCAAATCGGCTTCCTATACTCGGCTGAAAAATACGATTCCCCGGAGACAGCCCTGCCATGAATGCGCCCGATCTAGCCGTCACATCCGATCTAGCCGCCGAAACGCCCAGCACACCCGTCACGCTCGACGACAAATACACGCTCGAGAAAGGCCGCGTCTATATCAGCGGCACCCAGGCGCTGGTGCGTCTGCCGATGCTGCAAAAAGCACGCGATCTGAAAGCGGGCCTGAACACCGCCGGTTTCATTTCCGGTTATCGCGGCTCGCCGCTCGGCGCGCTCGATCAGTCGCTGTGGAAAGAAAAGAAACATCTGCACGCCAACGACATCGTCTTCCAGCCCGGCGTCAACGAAGACCTCGCCGCGACGGCCGTCTGGGGCACACAGCAGATCAATCTGTGGCCGGGCGCCACGCGCGACGGCGTGTTCGGCATGTGGTACGGCAAAGGTCCCGGTGTCGACCGCACGGGCGATGTCTTCAAGCATGCGAACTCGGCAGGCAGCGACCCGCGCGGCGGCGTGCTCGTGCTGGCGGGCGACGATCACGCGGCGAAGTCGTCGTCGGTGGCGCATCAGTCGGAGCATGCGTTCATCGCGGCGGGCATTCCCGTGCTCTATCCGGCGAACGTGCAGGAATACCTCGACTACGGGCTGCACGGCTGGGCGATGAGCCGCTATTCCGGCTTGTGGGTCGCGATGAAATGCGTGACGGATGTGATCGAATCGACGGCTTCGATCGATCTCGATCCCGATCGCGTCGAAATCGTCACGCCGACCGATTACACGATGCCGGAAGGCGGTCTGAACATCCGCTGGCCTGACGCGCCGCTCGCGCAGGAAGCGCGGCTGCTCGACGAAAAATGGTACGCGGCGCTCGCTTACGTGCGCGCGAACAAGCTGAACCGTATCGTGATCGATTCGCCGACGCCGCGCTTCGGCATCATCACGGCGGGCAAGGCATATCTCGACGTGCGCCAGGCGCTCAGCGATCTCGGCCTCGATGAAGACACGTGTGCGCAAATCGGCTTGCGTGTGCTGAAGGTGGGCTGCGTGTGGCCACTCGATGCGCAAGATGCGCGTTCATTCGCAACCGGCCTGGAAGAGATTCTGGTCGTCGAAGAAAAGCGCCAGATTCTCGAATACGCGCTGAAGGAAGAGCTATACAACTGGCGCGAAGATGTGCGCCCAAAGATCTACGGCAAGTTCGACGAACGCGACAACGAAGGCGGTGAATGGTCGGTGCCGCGCGGCGACTGGCTGCTGCCTGCGCATTACGAACTCTCGCCCGCGCTGATCGCAAAGGCCGTTGCGCGACGTCTCGCACGCGCCGATTTGCCCGCCGATGTGCGCGCACGCATGCTCGCACGCGTCGCGATCATCGAGGCGAAAGAGCGCGAAGCCGCGAGGCCGCGTGTGGCTGTCGAACGCAAGCCGTGGTTCTGCTCCGGCTGTCCGCACAACACGTCGACGAATGTGCCTGAAGGTTCGCGCGCACTCGCGGGCATTGGTTGCCACTACATGTCGATGTGGATGGATCGCAAGACGGAAACCTTCAGCCAGATGGGCGGTGAAGGCGTCGCGTGGATCGGCCAGATGCATTTTTCCGGTGACAAACACGTGTTCGTGAATCTCGGCGACGGCACGTACTTCCACTCGGGCCTGCTCGCGATTCGTGCGGCGATCGCGGCAAACGCGAACATCACCTACAAGATTCTCTACAACGATGCCGTCGCAATGACGGGCGGACAGCCTGTCGATGGCGTGCTGACCGTGCCGCAGATCGTGCATCAGGTTCATGCGGAAGGCGCGAAGCGCATCGTCATCGTCACCGATGAACCGGAGAAGTATCACTCAGGCATCGTGCTGCCGGCGGGTGTCGATGTGCATCATCGCGATCAGCTCGATACCGTTCAACGCGCGCTGCGCGACATGCCGGGCACGACCGTCCTGATCTACGACCAGACCTGCGCGACGGAGAAACGTCGTCGGCGCAAGCGCGGTGCGTATCCCGATCCGGCACGCCGCGCGTTTATCAACGACGCCGTGTGCGAAGGCTGCGGCGATTGTTCGGTGCAATCGAACTGCCTGTCGGTCGAACCGCTCGATACGCCGCTTGGTACGAAGCGCAAGATCAATCAATCGTCGTGCAACAAGGACTTTTCGTGCGTGAAGGGCTTTTGTCCGAGCTTCGTCACGGCTGAAGGCGCGCAGCTTCGCAAGCCTAAAGCGGCGGCGCGCGAGAACGGCAACGCGGACGCAGGAAGCTTCGACGCACTGCCCGTGCCGTCGCTGCCCGCGCTCGCGCGGCCGTACGGCATTCTGGTGACGGGCGTCGGCGGCACGGGTGTCGTGACGATTGGCGGTTTGATTGGCATGGCCGCGCATATCGAACGCAAGGGCGTTACCGTGCTCGACATGGCGGGCCTCGCGCAAAAGGGCGGCGCCGTGCTCAGCCACGTGCAGATTGCGTCCGCGCCCGATGTTCTGCACGCGACGCGTATCGCCACGGGCGAAGCGCGGCTCGTGATCGGATGCGACGCGATCGTGTCGGCATCGAACGATGTGCTGTCGCGCACGCAGCACGGTGTGACGTGCGCCGCGATCAACAGCGGCGCGACGCCGACGGCCGAGTTCGTCAAGAACCCGAAATGGACGTTCCCCGGCACGCAGACGGAAACCGAACTGCGCGACAGCCTCGGCGAAGGATGTGAATTCATCGACGCCAATGCGCTCGCGCTGACGCTGCTCGGCGACACGATCTACAGCAATCCTCTGCTGCTTGGTTTTTCGTGGCAGAAGGGCTGGCTGCCGCTTCAGCTGTCGAGCCTGCTGCGCGCGATCGAACTGAACGGCGTGTCTGTCGAGAAGAATCAGCTGGCGTTCAACTGGGGCCGATATATCGCGCATCACGGCGACGCAGCGGTTCAGGCGCTGCTCAAGCCGGCCGTCGCGCAACAGGCGATCGTCATGCAGTTGCCGGAATCGCTCGACAAGCTGGTCGCATCCCGTGAAGCGTTGCTGACGGCGTATCAGAACGAAGCGTATGCGCAGCGTTATCGCCAGGTAGTCGATCGGATCCGCGCGAAGGAAACGCAGATCGCCGGCAACTCGAAACTGCCGCTCACGCGCGCAGTGGCCGCAAATCTCGCGAAGCTGATGGCCTATAAGGACGAGTACGAAGTCGCCCGCCTTTACGCCGATCCTGCGTATCTGGACAAATTGCGTCAACAGTTCGACGGCGAGCCGGGACGCGATTACAAGCTGAGCTTCTATCTCGCGCCGCCGCTGCTCGCGAAGCGCAACGAACACGGCAATCTGCAAAAGAAGAAGTTCGGTCCGTGGGTGCTGCCTGTCTTTCGTGCACTTGCACGCATGAAAGGACTGCGCGGTACCTCGCTGGATGTGTTCGGCAAAACCGCCGAGCGACGCGGCGAGCGTCAACTGATCGCGGAATACATCGCACTCGTCGATGAGTTCTGCGCGACGCTCGATCTCGAACGTCTTCCTGCTGCGCTCAAGCTCGCAAGCCTGCCGGACGATATTCGCGGCTTCGGCCATGTGAAAGAGCGCAATATCCAGGCAGCGGCGACGAAGAAGGAACGGTTGCTCAACGACTACCGGATGCCGGAACGGATGACCGCGAGCGCGTAACATCGGCTGACTGGCCTCTCGCTGCGGAGGCCGCACCGGCACGCGCTTCGAGGTGCGACATGTTCAGGCTTCACACACGGAAAACGATCGCGCAGGCAGGGATGTTCTGCGTGGTCGTTTGTCTGATCGCCGGATGCTCGACTTCGAATCAACCGCAAACCGGTACGCCGCCATGCCGCGTACCCGGCCATTTCTGCCAGACATTCTTCGGGCCGTGAACTGAAAAACCCACGCGCCGCACGCAAAACCAAAGGGACAAAAAGAAAAGCCCACCGCGGGGGTGGGCTGAATCCATATCAAGAGGAGACATGGAGGAGACAGTTCTAAGTATAAACCCCTATCTCATTAATGCAAGCGTTTTGTGTCGCGGCAACAACGCAATTTTCCCCGCCAAGCCCCTCCAGCCGCCCGCGCGTCGCCTGCACGCCACACCACACGCCTCTTCCTGTTGCAACCGAGCAACGCTTTCCAATTCTTCCCGCCGCGTTTATTGAAATCGCATATGCGAATCATTCTTATTTGAATAGAATCGCTTCACCCGCCTGCATCCGTCGCCTCGACGACCGCTTCGCGTTTGACAACAAGTAGTTGACGCCCCGCCGTCATCCCCAAAAAGAACTGTTTCATCCAGGGATTGGTCATCATGTCCACCAGTGTTTCGTCGCGCCTGCGCGTGCTGCCGCTGCACGCCGCTGTCCGTCATCTGTTCGCCTGCGCAGCCTTGCCGCTGACGATGGGTATCGCCATCTCCGCTCACGCGCAGTCCGACGCGCCCGCGAACGGCGCCGCCGACAGCACCACGCTGCCCGCCGTCAAGGTGCAAGGCCAGGCCGAAGCACTGCCCGGCGATTTCGCGCCGACCTATTCGGGCGGCCAGATCGCGCGCGGCGGCCAGTTCGGCGTGCTCGGCAACCAGAAGAACATCGACGTGCCGTTCAGCATGACCAGCTACACGGCGAAAGCGATTCAGGATTCTCAGGCGCAAAGCATTGGCGATCTGCTGTCGCACGATCCCGCCGTGCGTCCGGCATACGGCTTCGGCAACTTCTCGGAAGTGTTCGTGATCCGCGGCTTCCAGCTGAATGGCGATGACGTGTCGCTGAACGGCCTGTACGGCATCACGCCGCGTCAGCTGGTCTCCGTGGATGTGCTCGAGCGCGTCGATGTGTTCAAGGGCGCCAATGCATTCCTGAACGGCGCATCGCCGACGGGTTCGGCGATCGGCGGCGGCATCAATCTCGAACTCAAGCGCGCCGATGACAAACCGATCACGCAAGTCACCGTCGACGGCACGGCGTCCGGCCAGATCGGCACGCATGTCGACGTGGGCCGCCGCTTCGGCAGCGAAGGGCAGTTCGGCATTCGCGTGAACGGTTCGATCGACGGTGGCGAGACGAGCATCGACGACGAATTCCGCCACAACCAGACCACGGCTGTATCGCTCGACTGGCGCGGCGAGAAGCTGCGTCTGTACGGCGATTTCCTGTATCAGCGCAAGAACATCGATCAGGGCCGCTCGACCGTTTCCGTCACGGGCGACATCGTGCCCGAGCCGCCGTCGGCCACGCACAACTTCGCGCAACCGTGGACGCAGAGCACGCTCGAAGACACCGTCGGCATCCTGCGCGCCGAGTATGACTTCCTGCCTGGCTGGACGGCGTATGCCAGCGGCGGTGTGCATCGCTCGCACGAAGACGGCACGTACTCTTCGCCGACTTTCAACGCAGTCACGGGCACGACGGCCACGCGCGGCGACATTCTGCGCACGACCAACGCGGAATCGGCGGAAGTCGGCGTGCGCGGCCGCTTTGCGACGGGCCCGGTCACGCACATGGTGACGTTGGGCGCGGCGATCACGAGTCTCGTCGATCGCGAAGCGTTCGCCTTCAGCAGCTCGTTCCCGACCAGCCTGTACGGCGGCGGCATCGTGCCGGAACCGGCGGCGAACGGCTTCGTCGCGGGCAGCTTCTCCGAACCGAGCCTCGCGGACCAGATCCTGACGAAGAGCGTCGCCGTGTCGGATACGCTCGGCTTCCTGAACGACCGCGTGCTGTTCACGATCGGCGCGCGTCACCAGCAGCTGCATCAGAACAACTACACGGTCGGCACCGACCAGATTTCGAGCACGTTCGACCAGTCGATCAACACGCCGATCTTCGGTCTCGTCGTCAAACCGACCAGCGAGATCTCGCTGTTCGCGAATCGCTCAGAAGCGCTCGCCGCGGGCCAGACGGCTCCGTTCGGTTCGTCCAACGTCGGCCAGACGCTGTCGCCGCGCCGCTCGAAGCAGTATGAAGTGGGCGCGAAGTACGACACGAATCACTTCGGCGGCGAACTGTCGCTGTTCCAGATCGAGCAGCCGACGGCCTACACGGATAGCACGACCAACGTGTTCGGCACGAACGGCACACAGCGTCATCGCGGGATCGAACTGTCGGTGTATGGCGAGCCGATCAAAGGCGTGCGCCTGCTCGCGGGCGCGACGCTGCTCAACGCGAAGCAGCTCGATACGAACCAGGGCCTGACGGACGGTTATCGCCCGATCGGTGTGCCGGCGTATCTGTTCAATATCGGCGGCGAATACGATCTGCCGTGGGTGCAGGGTCTGACGTTCACGGCCGCGTGGGTCCACACGGGCAACCAGTATCTGGATGCCGCGAACAAGCTGTCGATTCCAGCGTGGGACACGTTCGACCTCGGCGCGCGCTACACGACGACTGTCTTCAAGCACACCACGACGTTCCGCGCGACTGTCGAGAACATCACCAACAAGTCCTACTGGTCGTCGACGACGGGCGCTTACCTGACTCAGGGCAAGCCGCGCACGTTCCTGATGTCGTTGACCACGGACTTCTGACGCGAGCGGTCGAACCAGACGCTGTCGGTGCGCCCCATCGATACGCGTCTGGCCGTCGCACGCCACATCCACGCATAGCAGGCGGCGCCGAGAGCCGCGACGATATCGACGGCCAGCGAGCCGTCGCTGCCGCCTGCCCACCAGTTCGTCGACGGAAAGAGCCAGCCGCCGATGCTCGTCAAGGGCAGTGCCGCCGTTGCAATAACAGCGCACAGCAGCAGTTCAACCGCCGCACGCGGCGCGCCACGCACGAACGCCCACGCGATACACACGAGAAACACCGTGTAGTAGATCGACGCGTGCCACTGATGCATGTCCGCGACATGCCCACCCAGCCATTTCGCCGCGACGATGCTCAACGAAATTCCGTTGATACAGCCCAGCGCGACGCCCAGCGTCAACGAAGCCAGGAAACTCGCCGAGCGCCGTTGCGCGACCGGTTGATTCTCCTCGCGCTGCGACTTGCGCCGGCTTTCGATCCACAGCAGATTGCCCGAATAAAACAGAAACGCGCCTGCGAGACCGAGCAGGAAGTAGCCCCATTGAATCGGCGCGCCACCATAGCTGCCGAAATGCAGCGCGTAGATCGCGCTCGTCGTCGCAGCCCAGTTGTCGCCGTTGCCGTCGCCGGGTAAGAACTTGTGGTTCACGAACTCGCCGCTGACCGGGTCCATCAGCGCGAAGCCGCCGCTGCGCGCGAGGTAGTTTCGATCTTCGCCGCGTACGAATACCGTTGCGCCGGGTTGCCCCGCGCGCCGCCATGTCAATTCTTCTGGCTCGAAACCGGGCGCCTGTGTGCGCACCTTGTCGAGCAACGCTGCGGGCGCAAGCAGCTTCGTTGCGTCCTGATCGGGCTTCGCGGACGCCTTGCCGAAGAACGGATTCTGCGCAACGAGCATCGGTTGAAGCTTGCCGTCGTAGATCAGTTTGTCCTGCGCGCTGTAGATGTAGTCGTGCAAACCAAAGCCCACCACCGACAACGCCATCACCAGATGAAACGGCAAGCTCAGAATGCCGACCACGTTATGCGCATCGAGCCACATCCGCTTCAGATTCTTGCCGATACGCAGCACGAACAGGTCTTTGATCAGCGTCGGCAGCAGCACGATTACGCCGGACACCAGCGCGAGACCGTACAGCAGCGACACCACACCCATCACGCCCATGCCGACGTCGAAGCCGCCCGGCACGCCCGCTGTCATATGCAGCACGTTGACGAACTGCGCGACATCCGATGGATGCGTCGTTTCAACGCGAAGCTGGCCGTTTGCATCGAGCGTGGCCGTCGCGCGCTGCGTGCGGCCGTGCGTGGGCCACGAAAGCCACGCGTGATCGCGATCATGAAAACGCAGCGACAGATACTTGCGTGCATCAGGTTGTGTCGCGAGCACCTGGTCGATCAGCTTCGGCGAATCTTCGACGCAAATCAGCTGATGCACGCTCGCGGGCGGCGTCGTCCAGTCGATCAGCTGATCCTTGAACATCGTAATCGCGCCCGCGTAGAAGCAGATGAACAGCGCGAGACCGCAGATCACGCCGGTCCACGTATGCACGGTCTTGTAGACGCGTATGAGATCGGTGCGCATGCGGGCTATTTGAAGATTTCGAAGATCGCGAGCGTTACGACGCTCGCTGCGCCGAGCCACAGCCACGCGCGCAAACCACTGCGGAACAGATAGGCGACGGAAAAAACGCCCGTCCAGACAAGCGGCACGAACAGCATCGCCGTCTCGGCTTTGGCGGCATCGATGCTCGCGCCCGGCGCGAGCCGCACGAGCAGCCCGCTCAACGCAAGCGCAATGATGAATCCGCAGATCGCGCCCGCTGTCGTCTTGCCGATCCAGTGTCCTTCGACTTTGTGTTTCTTCGCCACGTCGCGGGAAACGTCGCTCATCGCGCGGTTCCTGCTGAGCGTTTGCACAAAGCCGCCACGAAGGGAAAGGCGACGAAGCTCGCCATCAGCGTCGTGATGACGATGGACAGCGTGGTCGCCAGATGACCCGCCGCGCCGCCAGAAATCACGGCTGCGATTAGCGCGATCAACGCAGCGCGGCGCGAAAAACGCGGCCACAACGGCGCCGCGCGCCATTGCTGACCGGGCGATCCGAGATAAAAGAGAAGCGCGCTGACAAACGCGAGCGCGACCGGCAAGAACTCGCGCATGGGCGGAACGCTGGACGAAATAGTGTCTTAATGAGAATCATTATCATACATCAGCGGCGCTGCGGTCGCTTTGAAGGCCACCGCGCTCAGGACGCGCTTTCGCGCTTGCGAAACTCGCGCGGCGACGCGCCGTAACAGTCGCGAAAGCGCCGGCTGAAATGCGCGGCGTCGTTGAAACCGTTGCGATAGGCGATCTGTTCGATCGACAGGCCGGACAAGACGGGATTGAGCAACTCATCGCGACACCGCGAGAGACGTTGCTGCAGGACATATTTGCCGTATTGCAGATCGAGCGCTTCGAAGAGCTTGTGCACGTAGCGCTTCGATACGCCCAAAGCCAGCGCGCACGCTTCGACATCCAGTTCCGGATTGCAGAGATTGGCTTCGATAAAGCGCGTGAGTTGCAGCCAGCGCAGCGGTTGCGCAACGGCCGGCGTCGTTTCGCTGCCCGTGCGTTGCGCGATTTCCTCCGCTTCCCGATACGCCGCGCCGAGCAACGCGACGAGCGCTTCTTCAGCAGCGGCAAGCGTGACGGGACTCATGCTTTCGAAAGAAGGCAGCACCTGATCGACGAAACAATGCAGACTCTTCACGATGCCCGACGCTGCATCCGCGCGCTGCGGGCGAAATTGCGCATGCCGCGACACCGCTTGCCCGAGAAAACGCGCGATCGGCAAACGGATCATCAGCAGATGCGCGGGTTCGTCGATCCGTGCCACGGACGGCACGCGCGCGCGTCGAAACGTAATGTCGCCCTTCGCGAACGGCAGCGTGCAGCCTTGCTGCGTGACCGTGCCGCGCCCGGCCAGCGTGACCAGCACGACCACGTCGTCGCCCGTGAGCCAGCGCAGATGATCGTTGTCGTGCCGTACTTCCTGGCGGCCCATGTGCGCCGTCGCGAGCACGCCGCCGCCCGTCAGGCGGCACGCGCGCAATTCGTCGTGCGCAAGCTCGTCGTCGAACAGCAGTTCGCCCGGCATCACGATGTAATCGAGCGAACGCTTCAGTTCGTCGATACCGCTCGACGGCATCGGAAAAAGCTTCGGCGCGAAAGGCAGACGGAACGCAGAACTGTCGGGCATGGCGAAATCCTCCCGGCCTGGATGCCGCTGGAAATTCATGACGTCGCAACGGCCCATTCTCGCATGCGTTTTCCAGCGCGCGCCGCGCTCAGAACAGCACGTCGGGTTCCCGCTTGATCACGCGCCGCGCAAACAGCGCAAAGCTCGACTTGACGATGCTCGGCAGCAGCAGAAAATCATGCGACTCTTTGGCGCGTTCCGCGTCGATCGGTTTCAGCTCGCCGATGGATTGCGCAAGAATCTGGCTGCGCGCCGCGCGCTCGATCAACACCGACAGATACGCCGATTCCTCCAGCGAAGATGTGGCCGCGAGAAAGCCATGGTTCGCCAGCAGGATCACACGTTTTTTTCCGAGCGCCGTCGAAATGATCTCGCCTTCGCTATCGCCGATCGGCAAGCCGGGCCATTCACGCAGGAATGCGCAATCGTCGTGGAAGGGCGTCGCGTCCATGTGCGCGACTTCGAGCGGACGGCCTGTCATCGACAGTGCGTTCACATACGGCGGATGCGTGTGCACGATGCAATTGACGTCGGGCCGCCGCCGATAAATCCACAAGTGAAAACGGATCGCCGGATTCGCCATGCCGCGCCCTTCGATCACGTTCATGTCGTTGTCGATGCGAATCACGTTGCCGCGTGTCGCTTCGTCAAAGCCGTATGCCATGGCCGTGGTCAGAAACGTGCCATCGGGTTCGCGCACGGTGATCTGTCCGGCGAGCGTTTCCGAATGGCCTTCGTGTGCGAGCATGCGGCACGTTAGCGCGATTTTCTGGCGCGCATCCCACGCGCCCTGCTCGAGCTTGCTATCCATCTTTGCGACGAGTCCGTCGTTCAAACCGGCTTTGTCCTGTTCATTCATCGACTGCTCCATTGAAAAGAGTTTGCATCACGCGGAACGTGCGTCGCCAAGCGGGCTCGTGTCGACATCGGCAGTATGGTTCGCGGATGCGTCGTCTGCGCGACGCGGCGCGAAGAACGTGAAGCACGCGGCAACGAGCGCGCTCGCGGTGATGTAGGTGGCGACAGCATTCGGATTGCCGTGCCCTTGCGCAAGCAGCGACGAGCAGATCAACGGATTGATACCGCCGCCGACGATCGCGCCGATCGCACCAATCGACACACCCGAAAAGCGCACGCGCACATCGAACATATCGGCGAAGAAGCCGCCCTGCGGGCCGTACATCATCGGATGCACGACGCCCAGCGCGAGCACGACGGCAACGCTGATCCACATCGGATCGCGCGTATTGAGCATCGCGAAGAACGGCCACACGTAAAGCGCGCACGCGATCAAACCAGCGAAGTAAATCGGCTTACGTCCGATGCGATCCGACAGCGCCGCGAACAGCGGCACCATGAAAACGCCAAGCGCCGCGCCGCTCATGATCGCGCCGAGAATCACGGATTTCGGCAGCTTGAGCTGCACCGTGACATACGCGACCGCGAACAGCACGACGAACACCGACCACGTGATTTCACCCAGCCGCGCCATGAACACGACCAGCACGGCGCGCGCGTGGTCGCGCATCAGATCGCGCAGCGGAAAGCGCGCTACGCCGTGACGGGCCTGCAATTGCGCGAACTCGGCGGTCTCCGGCAGACGCGCGCGGCCGACCAGCCCGATCACCACCAGCACCGCGCTGAACAGAAACGGCAGACGCCAGCCCCACGACAGAAACGCGGGCTCGGGCAATAGCGACGTGAGCAGCAACGCGCCCGTCGACAGCAACACTCCGCCGTAGCTGCCCGAATTGCTCCAGCTTCCGTACAGCCCGCGACGATGCGCCGGCGCGCTCTCGACGCCGAGCACGATCGCCCCGCTCTGCTCGCCGCCGATCGCGAAGCCTTGCAGCACGCGCAGCGTCGTCAGCAGGATCGGCGCCCAGATGCCGATGGATGCATAGGTTGGCAGGCAGCCGACCAGCGTCGACGCGATGCCCATCACCAGCAGCGTGACCATCAGCAAGGTCTTGCGGCCGATGCGGTCGCCGAAGTGTCCGCAGATCAGCGCGCCAGCGCCGCGCGCGAAATAACCGGCCGCGTAAGTGCCAAGCGACGCGATCGTGCCCGCGAGCGGATCGAGGTTCGGGAAGAACAGCCGGTTGAACACCAGCGCTGAAGCCGTGCCGTACAGCAGGAAATCGTATTGCTCGATGGCCGTGCCGAGAAACGCGGAGACAAACACATACGGCCAGCGGGCGCGGGCAGGCGTAGACATGAGGACCTCGGGCGTGGGGTGTGATGCGTGCAGTATCGTTTTTGACGCGCCCGAGGATTTGTCTATGCGTGAACCGATGTCTTGTTTGGATGTGAACTGCACGTGCGACATCCGGGTTTATCCGCGAAGAATTCGCCCCCAGCCATTCACCGCATCGGCCGAGCAATGGTCGCTTCGCCATCCAATATGCCCATCCGGCCGCACGATCCACGCTGCGCTGCCCGACGCGCGAAACGTCGCCGCAAATTTACCGTTCACATCCGTGAGCACTGACATCGGTTCATCGGTCGACACTTCACAGCCCGGTGCCGCGACCAGCACCGCCGACGCCGCGCCTGGCAGCAACCCGGCGAGCGCGCGGCAACCATCGGCGAATGCCTGAACCTGCGTGTCGGCGGAATCGACGTAGCCGAGCAGCACGTGCTGACCACGCCCAATGAATTCATGCAATCGCCGCGGACGCCCCACGAAACGCTGCGACAAACCGCACACATCCGGCACACGATCGCCGGGCGCGGGTGACTCCGGGTCCGCATCCGCGCACAGGTCGGCGACGATCGGACTGCCGCGATACGTCACCAGCAATTGCGTCTCGCGCATCGCCGGATTGGCCGCCTGCCTCGCGAGCACGGCATTGAGCGCCGCGCTCGTCGCCTGCACGACATCCACGCCCACGGGATGCCGTTCCGCCGAATAGCTGTCGAGCAACGCGGAATGCGCGAGACCTTTGGCCACGTACGTCAGCTTCCACGCGAGGTTGTGCGCATCCTGCAAGCCCGTGTTCATCCCCTGCCCGCCGACGGGCGGATGGATATGCGCCGCATCGCCCGCAATAAACACGCGTCCCCGGCCATACGACGACGCGATCCGATGACTCACCCGATACACCGACGACCAGCGCATGCCCGACAGCCGCGTGCCTTCCGGCAACGCAGGCATCAGCAGTCCGCACATCGTGTCGAAGTCCGGCGCGGCCACGCTCGCGAGCGACGCCGCGTGCTCTTCGGGCACGATCATCGACAGCCGGTAGCGCCGCGCCGAACCGCGAATCGGCACCGCTGCAATAGTGGTCTTCGCGCGTGCTGCATCGCTCCATTCGAAGCGGTACATCGGACCGCGCGGATGCGCCCAGTCCACATCGAGATCGGCGAGCGCAAAGGTCTGCGGAAATTGCGCGCCTTCGTACGACAGGCCCAGCGCGGAGCGCACCTTGCTATGCGCGCCGTCGCATCCGACCAGCCATCGGCAGCGCACCGTGCGCGCCTCGCCTTGCGGCCCGGTCAGAAACGCGTCGACGCCATCGTCCGTTTCGACGAAGCTGTCGAGCGTGAAGCCGTAGCTCACGCGCCCGCCATGCTCCGCGAACGCCGCTTCGAGCAGCCGCTCCGTCTCATACTGCGCAAGCGAAAGCGATCCATACGGCAAGCCTTGCGTGGGCAGGTGCATGCTGCGCGCGGGCACCATCGCGCCGTCCACCCACGTTTCGACGCCCGTGAGCCACACGCCCGCCTCGATTGCGCGATCAACGATGCCCACGTCGTCGAAAATTTCCAGCGTGCGCGGCGTGATGCCGAGCGCCTTGCAAAAGAAATTTCTCGATGGCATCTGGTCGATCACACGCACTGCAACACCCGCGCGTTGCAATTCGATGCCAAGCAGCAGACCGACCGGACCCGCACCCACGACGAGCACATCGGCGTCTTCCATGTTCAGATCCTCACGGTGTATCGCGTGGCCGCGAACCCAAAAAGAATAGGCGATCTGGTGATATGGCACCGCACATCAGCGCAGCGCCGCAGTGGGCCCGATGCCCGGGGCTATAGCGCCGGTCTATTGACGACATTGCCGCAATCGAATTCAGTTGCTCTTCGTCGTCGCATATATTGAAGTGGCGCAGATATGCCAACACGCCACGATATGCGCAATCGCACAATCGTCGCGTTCGCGAGCCCACACGCCGATGTGGGCCGGCAATCTGTCACGCAAGCCTGACACGATCGTAAAACGCATAGTGGAGACATCCTCCTAAGGAGACGACGCATGTCAAACGATGCAAAGTGCCCCTTCATCCATGCTGCCGGCGGCGGAACGACGAACCGCGACTGGTGGCCCAAACAGCTTCGGCTGGATCTGCTCAGCCAGCATTCCAGCAAGTCCGATCCGCTGGACAAGGATTTCAGTTACGCCGAGGCGTTCAAGAGCCTCGACCTCGCCGCCGTGAAGAAAGACCTCGCGGCGCTGATGACCGATTCGCAGGACTGGTGGCCCGCCGATTTCGGCCACTACGGGCCGCTATTCATCCGCATGGCATGGCATAGCGCCGGCACCTACCGCACGGGCGACGGACGCGGAGGCGGCGGACGCGGCCAGCAGCGTTTCGCGCCTCTCAACAGTTGGCCTGACAATGTCAGCCTCGACAAAGCCCGCCGCCTGCTATGGCCGATCAAGCAGAAATACGGCCAGAAAATTTCGTGGGCCGACCTGCTGATTCTGTCCGGCAACGTCGCGCTCGAAACCATGGGTTTCAAGACCTTCGGCTTCGCGGGCGGGCGCGAGGACGTATGGGAACCGGATCAGGACGTCTATTGGGGCAATGAAAAAGCCTGGCTGGGTGGCGACGTCCGCTACGGCAAGGGCGCCGCGCCGCGCGATAAAGGCGACGAAGGCGTGCTGGTCGCCGACGAAGAACTGCACGGCGAAGAATCCAGCCGCACCGATAGCGGCCGCCATCTGGAAAATCCGCTAGGCGCGGTGCAGATGGGCCTGATCTACGTGAACCCGGAAGGCCCGGACGGCAATCCCGACCCGGTCGCCGCGGCGCACGACATCCGCGAAACCTTCGGCCGCATGGCGATGAACGACGAGGAAACCGTCGCGCTGATCGCGGGTGGCCACACGTTCGGCAAGACGCACGGCGCGGGACCGGCCGATAACGTCGGTGTCGAGCCGGAGGCGGCCGAACTCGAAAGCCAGGGTCTGGGCTGGAAGAACAGCTTCGGCACCGGCAGGGGTGGCGACACGATCACGAGCGGCCTGGAAGTGACGTGGACGGCCACACCGACGCAATGGGGCATGGGCTTCTTCCAGAACCTGTTCGGCCTCGAGTGGGAACTGACCAGGAGTCCGGCCGGCGCGAACCAATGGGTCGCAAAGGGCGCGACGGCCACGATTCCGCACGCGCACGATCCGTCGAAGAAATTGCTGCCGACCATGCTCACGACGGACCTGTCGCTGCGCTTCGACCCCGTGTACGAAAAAATTTCGCGGCGCTTCATGCAGAACCCGGACGAATTTGCCGATGCATTCGCGCGTGCCTGGTTCAAGCTGACGCACCGCGACATGGGCCCGCGCGCCCGCTATCTCGGCCCGGAAGTGCCCGCCGAAGAATTGCTGTGGCAAGACCCGATTCCTGCCGTGAATCATCCGTTGGTCGACGAAAGCGACATCGCGGCGCTGAAGCAGAAGATTCAGGCTTCGGGGTTATCGGTTGCGCAACTGGTATCGACGGCGTGGGCGTCGGCATCGACGTTCCGCGGCTCGGACAAGCGCGGCGGCGCCAATGGCGCGCGTATCCGTCTCGCGCCGCAGAAGGATTGGGCGGCCAACCAGCCCGATCAACTGGCGAAGGTGCTGAAGACGCTCGAAGGCATTCAGAGCGAATTCAACGGCTCGGCAGCGGGAGGCAAGAAGATTTCGCTCGCCGATCTGATCGTGCTGGCGGGCGGCGCGGCGATCGAGCAGGCGGCGAAAAGCGCGGGACATATCGTGAGCGTGCCGTTCACGCCTGGACGCATGGATGCTTCACAGGATCAGACGGACGTGGAATCGGTCGGCGCGCTGGAGCCTGTCGCCGATGGTTTCCGCAACTTCCTCAAGGGTAAATACAGCGTGCCGGCAGAAGCGCTGCTGATCGACAAGGCGCAATTGTTGACGCTGACGGCACCGGAGATGACGGTGCTGATCGGCGGCTTGCGGGTGCTGAACGTGCACACGGGGAGCGATTCGCACGGCGTCTTCACGAAGCGGCCCGAAACGCTGACCAACGACTTCTTCCGCAATCTGCTGGATATGGGCACTGAATGGACGCCTGTTTCGCCGGCGCGCGATGTGTTTGAAGGTGCAGATCGCAGGACGGGGGAAGTGAAGTGGACGGGCACGCGGGTTGATCTGATCTTCGGGTCGCATGCGCAGTTGCGGGCGTTGAGTGAGGTTTATGCCAGTGAGGATGCGCAGGAGAAGTTTGTTCGCGACTTTGTCGCGGCTTGGGGGAAGGTTATGGAGCTTGATCGGTTTGATTTGGGTTGAGGTTGGGTTGGTTTTTTTTGAACTCGCGGTGCGATTGTCGGTTTGGGGGCGGCGTCGCGCCGGTTTTCGTTTTTGGTTTTCGTTTTTGGTTTTGGTTTTTTGGTTTTTGGTCTGGTTTGGTTTTGCTTTCGCTGGCATCCGCGATGTGTTTTGCCTTGTTCACGCGTCGCCCCTGTGCGGGGCGGCACTTACTTTCTTTGCCGCCGCAAAGAAAGTAAGCAAAGAAAGCGGGCTAACACCGCCCGTTCTTGACCTCCGCCTGAGGGCCCCCAA
>NZ_JAAGPI010000150.1 GCF_017104715.1 Burkholderia sp. Ac-20365 | reverse complement strand
GCGCAGAACGTATCGATGTTCAGTTCGTACATCGCGCGGCCAAAGTGCGTCACGCTGCGCCCCGTCTTGCCGGCGCACGTGCTGCGGAACACGCTCGCGCGGTCGCTGTAGAACGCCACCGGCTTGCCATGGCGCTCGAGGTACGCGCGCGTCGCCTCGAAATAGCTGAAGGTCGACTCGGTGGCCGTGAAGTGCAGCGCCATCAGCCGGCTGGTCGCATCATCGACATACACCAGCAGCGTGCAGGCCGGCGCGCGGTCCTCGAACCAGCGGTGATCGCTGCCGTCAATCTGCACCAGTTCGCCCAGACACGCACGCCGCGCCCGTGGCTGGTAGAGCTTCGGCGGACGCTGTTTGCGCGGCACCCACAGTCCGCCCTCGGTCATCAGTCGCCTGACCGTCTCCTTGGCCAGCCGGATGCCGTGACATTCCTCGAGC
The DNA here is from genome assembly GCF_017104715.1 of Burkholderia sp. Ac-20365. Classification (GTDB taxonomy): domain Bacteria; phylum Pseudomonadota; class Gammaproteobacteria; order Burkholderiales; family Burkholderiaceae; genus Paraburkholderia. The sequence goes on along the minus strand of NZ_JAAGPI010000150.1, from coordinate 79 downwards.
TTCTCGCGCGCCAGCGTCGGCCCGAAATCGGCATAGCGCTCGCGGATGATCGTCAGGGCCCGCACCGCCAGCCCTGCGT
>NZ_JAAGPI010000149.1 GCF_017104715.1 Burkholderia sp. Ac-20365 | reverse complement strand
GGTTGTAGCCGCTGCCCTGGTACTCTTTCGAGCGATAGCCCGACAGAATGCCGTTCGAATGCCATTGCGGCGTCTTCGCGCCGTTATAGACGCGCCCCGTGACGACAGGCCGGTCGCAATCGCCATCGAGCCAGCTGACGATCACTTCTTCGCCGATACGCGGCACATGCACGCTGCCATAACCGCCACCTGTATCCGACATCGCGACGCGCACCCAGCACGATGCGTTTTCATCGCCCTGATTCAAGCGGTCCCAATGGAAACGTACCTTGATGCGATTCAGTTCGTCGGTATAGACCTCTTCGTTCGCGGGGCCGACGACGGTTGCCGTCTGCAACCGCATCTCGGGCTTGCGATGCTCGAACGGACTGCGGTACGGAATGACCTTGCGCTGCGCCTCGACGCGCGCCATGAAAAAACCTTCGCTGCCGTCGCTGCCTTTTATCGCCAGCGATTCCGCGCCGTGCTGCGCACGCGCCTGCGCAATCACGCTATTCAGGCTGTGAGGGAAATCCGTCGTACCCGACGACA
>NZ_JAAGPI010000148.1 GCF_017104715.1 Burkholderia sp. Ac-20365 | reverse complement strand
GTGCGGGGCGGCACTTACTTTCTTTGCCGCCGCAAAGAAAGTAAGCAAAGAAAGCGGGCTAACACCGCCCGTTCTTGACCTCCGCCTGAGGGCCCCCAACGGGTCCTCTCCTTCACACGGCAACCTCCTGTTCGCCGCCCGTTGCCAACGCTCCGAATAGACACCTCACCCGCTTCAATCACCCGTAGCACCGCCAGCGGCAGCGAACGGTTGCGGCCGCCCAGGTGGCAAACTGTGTGTAGGTCGTAGTGCTTCACACGTCAGCGCTCTTACGACACCGATCGTGTTTTTCAGTCCGGAGTGAAGCGCATGCGGCGCGACGGCCTACACACAGTTTGCCGCTATAGAACGTGGGAAATGCCGTCGCGCGTGTGGCGACGCGGGAGCATGAAGCGGGTGAGGCGCTCAAATAAGAGCGCTTGCAACGGGCAATGAATGGCAGAACGCCGTTTGAAGCGGAGGACCCGTTGGGGGCCCTCAGGCGGAGGTCAAGAACGGGCGGTGTTAGCCCGCTTTCTTTGCTTACTTTCTTTGCGGCGGCAAAGAAAGTAAGTGCCGCCCCGC
>NZ_JAAGPI010000147.1 GCF_017104715.1 Burkholderia sp. Ac-20365 | reverse complement strand
CTGTCGTCACGGGGCGCGTCTATAACGGCGCGAAGACGCCGCAATGGCATTCGAACGGCATTCTGTCGGGCTATCGCTCGAAAGAGTACCAGGGCAGCGGCTACAACCAGATGGTGATGGACGATGCAACGGGCCAGAACCGCGTGCAGCTTTACAGCAGCAGCGCGGACTCGTTCCTGCATCTCGGCTATCTGGTCGCGCAAAACGGCAACACGCGCGGCGCGTATCTGGGCAGCGGTTTCGATCTGAAATCGGATGCCTATGGCGCGGTGCGCGCGTCGCAAGGTTTGTATGTGTCGACGCATCCGTCGAATGGCACGGCAAGCCAGCCGCTCGACGCGAGTGCGGCGCGCTCGCAACTGGGGAACTCGCACAGCGTGATCGATGCGATGTCGTCGGCGAGCGAGGCGCATCAGGCCGAGTCGCTGAAAGACGGCACAGATGCACTCAAATCGTTCAGCGATGCGACGCAGAATAGCGTCGCGGGTTCGAGCGGCAGCGGCGGCAACACAGCGGGCGGCGGAACCGGCAACGCGAACGCGTTCAAGGAACCGATCATGCTGTTCGCGACGC
>NZ_JAAGPI010000146.1 GCF_017104715.1 Burkholderia sp. Ac-20365 | reverse complement strand
GGGCGGCACTTACTTTCTTTGCCGCCGCAAAGAAAGTAAGCAAAGAAAGCGGGCTAACACCGCCCGTGCTTGACCACCGCCTGAGGGCCCCCAACGGTTCTTATCCTTCACACGGCAACTTCTCAGTGCACGCCCGTTGCCAGCGCTTCGAATAATCGCCTCACCCGCTTCAATCACCCGTAGCGCAGCAACCGGCAGCGACTGGTTACGGCCGCCCAGGTGGCAAACTGTGTGTAGGTCGTAGTACTCCACGCCTCAGCGTTCTTGCGACACCGACCGTGTTTTTCAGTCCGGAGTGGAGCGCATATGCCGCGAAAGCCTACACACAGTTTGCCGCTATAGAACGTGTGAGATTTGATCGCGCACGTGGCGACGCGGGTGTGTGGAGCGGGTGAGGCGCTCAATAAGAGCGGTGGCAACGGGCAGTGAAAGGCAGGTTGCCGTGTGAAGGAGAGGACCCGTTGGGGGCCCTCAGGCGGGAACAAGAACTGGCGGTGTTCAGCGGCTTTCTTTTGCCTACTTTTCTTTGCCGCGGCAAAGAAAAGTAGGTGCCGCCCCGCACAGGGGCGACGCTA
>NZ_JAAGPI010000145.1 GCF_017104715.1 Burkholderia sp. Ac-20365 | reverse complement strand
CGTCGCCCCTGTGCGGGGCGGCACCTACTTTTCTTTGCCGCGGCAAAGAAAAGTAGGCAAAAGAAAGCCGCTGAACACCGCTAATTCTTGTTCCCGCCTGAGGGCCCCCAACGGGTCCTCTCCTTCACACGGCAACCTCTCGGTCACCGCCCGTTGCCGGCGCCTTGAATTGGCGCCTCACCCGCTTCACACTCCCGCGCTGCCACGTGCGCGATCAAATCGCCCACGTTCTATAGCGGCAAACTGTGTGTAGGCCGTCGCGCCGCATGCGCTTCACTCCGGACTGAAAAGCACGATCGGTGTCGTAAGAGCGCCGACGTGTGAGGCACTCACGACCTACACACAGTTTGCCACCTGGGCGGCGGGTAACCATTCGTTGCCGCTGGCTGCGCTACGGGTGATTGAAGCGGGTGAGGCGCCGATTCGGAGCGTTGGCAACGGGCATTGAATGGCAGAACGCCTTGTGAAGCGGAGGAACTGTTGGGGGCCCTCAGGCGGAGGTCAAGAACGGGCGGTGTTAGCCCGCTTTCTTTGCTTACTTTCTTTGCGGCGGCAAAGAAAGTAAGTGCCGCCCCGCACAGGGGCAACG
>NZ_JAAGPI010000144.1 GCF_017104715.1 Burkholderia sp. Ac-20365 | reverse complement strand
GCGTTGCCCCTGTGCGGGGCGGCACTTACTTTCTTTGCCGCCGCAAAGAAAGTAAGCAAAGAAAGCGGGCTAACACCGCCCGTTCTTGACCTCCGCCTGAGGGCCCCCAACGGGTCCTCCGCTTCAATCGGCGTTCTGCCTTTCAATGCCCGTTGCCAGCGCTCCGAACAGGCGCCTCACCCACTTCAATCACCCGTAGCACAGCAAACGGCAGCGAATGGTTGCGGCCGCCCAGGTGGCAAACTGTGTGTAGGTCGTAGTGCTTCACACCTCAGCTCCTACGACAGCGATCCTGCTTTTCAGTCCGGAGTGAGTGCGTGTATGCCGCGACAGCCGACACACAGTTTGCCGCTATAGAACGGGGGCGATTTGATCGCGCGTGTTGTGACGCGAGAGTGTGAAGCGGATGAGGCGCCGTTTCAAGGCGCTGGCAACGGGCGGTGACTGAGAGGTTGCCGTATGAAGCGGAGGACCCGTTGGGGGCCCTCAGGCGGAGGTCAAGAACGGGCGGTGTTAGCCCGCTTTCTTTGCTTACTTTCTTTGCGGCGGCAAAGAAAGTAAGTGCCGCCCCGCACAGGGGCGACGCGTGAAGC
>NZ_JAAGPI010000143.1 GCF_017104715.1 Burkholderia sp. Ac-20365 | reverse complement strand
TTTACCAGAAGTGGCTAGTCTAACCGCAAGGAGGACGGTCACCACGGTAGGATTCATGACTGGGGTGAAGTCGTAACAAGGTAGCCGTATCGGAAGGTGCGGCTGGATCACCTCCTTTCCAGAGCTAAGCGTTTCAAAGTTGAGTGCTCACACTTGTCGGCTGTTAATTGAAGACAGGCTCAGGGGTCTGTAGCTCAGTCGGTTAGAGCACCGTCTTGATAAGGCGGGGGTCGATGGTTCGAATCCATCCAGACCCACCATTGCCTTGTCTGGTGTGGTGGCTGACGTAGCTGGCTGAAAAACCTCTGTAGCGTTGTCATGACTGGGGGATTAGCTCAGCTGGGAGAGCACCTGCTTTGCAAGCAGGGGGTCGTCGGTTCGATCCCGTCATCCTCCACCAATCCTCAATGCACAGTGTTCTGCGACACGCAGAAGATTATGCATTGGCGATTGAGCCAGTCAGCGAGTGATCTGAAGCATAGCGCTTCATATCGGCTGTCGTTCTTTAACAATCAGGAAGAAGTAGTAAAGAGATTCGCGAAAGCGTACTTAGAGATGGGTACGTAAGTAGGCGAATCAGGGTTGTGATTGTATCGAAAGTATTTAAGGGTTGTCGAAAGACAGCCT
>NZ_JAAGPI010000142.1 GCF_017104715.1 Burkholderia sp. Ac-20365 | reverse complement strand
TGCGATACGAATACAGCGCCTGCTGCTGCACCGCCTCAGCCTGTTTCACCTGACCGGCGATCGCGCCGCCTTCGAAGATCGGCTGCGTCACCGACCCCGCAAACGACCACACGCGCGCCGGCCCCGTAAAGAGCTTCGAGAACTGGCCGCTTTGCGTGCCGAACAGGCCCGTGATCGAAATCTGCGGGAAATACAGCGCCTTCGCGGCGCCAATCTGAGCGTTCGCCGCCACCAGATCCTGCTCGGCCTGGCGCAGGTCCGGACGCCGCTCGAGCAGATCCGACGGCAGCCCGGCGGGCACGGCCGGCGCCGCCAGTTCGGCGAGCGTGCGTCCGCGCAGGATGTCGCCCGGATTGCGTCCGAGCAGCACGGAGAGCGCGTCTTCCTGCTGCGCGATCTGTGCCTCGAGCTGCGGAATCGCCGCCCGCGATGCCTCGTATTCGGACTGGCTCTGCGCGAGTTCCATCTGCGAGACCTCGCCGCCCCTGAAGCGCAGTTCGAACACACGCACGGATTCGGCACGGCTGTCTGTAGTCGCTTTCGCGATCTCCAGCTGCCGGTCGAGACTGCGCAGATTGATATACGACGAGGCCACCGACGACACCAGCGTGAGGACCGTGCCGCGCTTCGCTTCTTCCGTCGACAGCA
>NZ_JAAGPI010000141.1 GCF_017104715.1 Burkholderia sp. Ac-20365 | reverse complement strand
GGCGTTGCCCCTGTGCGGGGCGGCACTTACTTTCTTTGCCGCCGCAAAGAAAGTAAGCAAAGAAAGCGGGCTAACACCGCCCGTTCTTGACCTCCGCCTGAGGGCCCCCAACAGTTCCTCCGCTTCATACGGCGTTCTGCTATTCACTGCCCGTTGCCAGCGCCTTGAATGGGCGCCTCACCCGCGTCAATCACCCGTAGCGCAGCAAGCGGCAGCGAATGGTTGCGGCCGCCCAGGTGGCAAACTGTGTGTAGGTCGTAGTGCTTCACACCTCAGTGCTCTTACGACACCGATCGTGTTTTCCAGTCCGGAGTGGAGCGCATAAGCCGCGATAGCCGACACACAGTTTGCCGCTATAGAACGCCGGCGAAATGATCGGGCGTGGGGTGACGCGGGAGTGTGAAGCGGGTGAGGCGCTGAATAAGAGCGTTGGCAACGGGCAGTGAATAGCAGAACGCCGTTTGAAGCGGAAGACCCGTTGGGGGCCCTCAGGCAGGAACAAGAACTAGCGGTGTTCAGCGGCTTTCTTTTGCCTGGCGGTTTCAAAGACCAAGTGCAACAGCGGGGTTGATTTCGATTCCCTGTTTCTTGCAGTTTTCAATAAAGGCTTGCGCGGGGGTTCTCCAGCCGAGCGTCTTGCGCGGACGGTTGTTCATCTCGAT
>NZ_JAAGPI010000012.1 GCF_017104715.1 Burkholderia sp. Ac-20365 | reverse complement strand
GAGGTCAAGAACGGGCGGTGTTAGCCCGCTTTCTTTGCTTACTTTCTTTGCGGCGGCAAAGAAAGTAAGTGCCGCCCCGCACAGGGGCAACGCCTGCGCCGCGTAGGCGCTAACGCGGATGCCAGCGAAGACAAATAGCAAACCACCCCAACGTCGCAAGACAAAAAAACCTTAACTCACTCCAAACCTTTCCTTCAACTGCGCGACCCGCGCCCGACTAACAGGCACAACGCTCCTGTCAGCGTCCCCCATCACCAGATTCATACTCTCATCAGCCTTAAGGAGTTCAATCGCATACGGCAAACTAACAATATGACTCCGATGCACACGCAAAAAAATACTGTTATCAAGCCGCAATTCGAGATCCGCAAGGGAAAGATTCGAGAGAAAGCGATCATCTTTAGTCACGATAGTCGTGTAATGCCCATCACCCTGAAACCGGATAATGTCCTTCAGATCAATCAGAATCACACGGTTCTTGCGATAAACAGGAATCTTGAGAAGGCGTCTAGGCGCGGCATCCGTCCCCACACGCGTTTCACTCAAAGGCTCGGTAGTGAGATCCGTCACGTCATAGAAGATCATGCACGTGCCGCAGGCACCATGCATATCCAGCATGCGCGACACCTTGATCATCAAAATACGATCAGGAATATTGATCATCATCGCCACAGGCGGTGGCGACTTCACCGGGCATCCACCCGCATCGCGCGATTGCAGTAGAAACCGCAGCTTGTCGCGGCTCTTCTCTGGATGAAGCTGCACGACATCGATGCCAAACAGCTTGTCCTGCGCAACACCTAACGACTGCTCGCCCGCCGGCCCGAGAACCTGCAACGCGACATCGTTGAATGCACTGACGCGCCCCTGAGCGTCGAGCCATACCACGCCCGGATTGAACTGTTCCAGGCGATGCTGGAAGGTCTCCCCGCGGCGTGCATCGGTGGTCGGCGTGGCGTGTTCGAACGGTGTCATGCAGGGTTCTCCCCGAGGCGCCCATCCCGCTGCGCACGGCAAGTTCGATGCCGGAGCGGTGCCTCCGTTTTAAGTCTTTTCCCTTTTTCACGCAAGTTTTCTGGCTGTCGACGCAATCAGCCCGCCGTTTGGGAAATCGCGTTGAATTGCTGCATTGCATTGTGAAATCCTCAACCCCGGATGGACCACAACAGCAACAAAGTCCCGCGTCGATACAGGAGACTGACGTGATTCCCCGACCTTTCGAATACCACGCGCCACAGACGCTGCCGGAAGCGCTCGCGTTACTGGGCGAGCACGGCGACGCAGCAAAGCTGCTGGCAGGCGGCCACAGCCTGCTGCCGATGATGAAGCTGCGTTTCGCGCAGCCCGAGCATCTGATCGACCTGGGCAAGCTCGCCGAGCTTCAGGGCATCAGGGAAGACAACGGCGTGTTACACATCGGCGCGATGACGACGGAAAACCAGCTGATCTGGTCTGCGCTGCTGCAAGAGAAATGTCCGCTGCTCGTCGAGGGCGCGCGGCAGATTGCCGATCCGCAGGTGCGGTATCGCGGCACATTGGGCGGCGACATCTCGCACGGCGACCCCGGCAACGATCATCCCGCGCTGATGATCGCGCTCGATGCATCCTTCGTGCTGCAAGGCGCGCAAGGCGAGCGCATCGTGCCCGCCGATGGCTTCTTCATCGGCACCTACGCGACGCTGATGGAACCCGCGGAAATCCTGACGTCCATTCGCATTCCCGTGCCGCCTGCCGGCACCGGCTACTGCTACGCGAAACTCAAGCGCAAGACGGGCGACTTCGCGACGGCGGCGTCGGCGGTGACGCTGCGTATGCGTGGCGGCCGTGTCGACGATGTGCGCATTGCTCTGACGAATGTCGGCGACACGGTGATCCACGCGACAGACGCCGAAGCCGCACTGCGCGGCGAGCCTTTCGACGACGCGCACGTCGACGAAGCCGTGCGCCGCGCGATGGCCGCGTGCAACCCCGTCCCCGACCTGCGCGGCGACGACGAGTACAAGCGGGCGATGGTGGGCGAAATGACGCGCCGCGCACTGCACACCGCTTACGAACGATCCGCACATTGAGCACACCCCGGGAGAACACGAGATGGGCAAGAAGACGATGGTGTCATTCGAGCTGAACGGCAGCGAGGTCGACGTCGTGGTCGAACCGCGCGAACTGCTGATTCACACGCTACGGGAAAAATGCCTGCATACCGGGCCGCATATCGGTTGCGAGACGTCGCATTGCGGTGCGTGCACGGTGGATTTCAACGGCACGTCGGTAAAGTCGTGCACGGTGCTGACGGTGCAGGCCGAAGGCGCTGCCGTGAAGACGGTGGAAGGGCTCGCGCAGGGCGGCGAACTGCACGCGCTGCAGGAAGGCTTCATGCAGGAACACGGTCTGCAGTGCGGCTTCTGCACGCCCGGCATGCTGATGCGCGCGTATCGTCTGCTGCAGGAAAATCCGGATCCGACGGAAGCGGAAATCCGCTACTGGATGGCAGGGAATCTGTGCCGCTGCACGGGCTATCAGAACATCGTCAAAGCCGTGCAGTATGCCGCGCGCAAGCTGCGCGGCGTGGAAGTTGAAAGCTCGCATCCGCTGATGGAAGCGGACGCGGCGCACGCTCATTGACGCGGGGAGACACGTCATGGGCAATCTCGACACCAATCTCGACCGTCTCGCCGCGCTCGAAGGCATGGGCTGTTCGCGCAAGCGCCGCGAAGATCCGCGTTTCATTCAGGGCAAAGGCACGTACGTCGACGACATCAAGATGCCGGGCATGCTGTTCGGCGTGATGGTGCGCAGTCCGTATGCGCACGCGCGCGTGAAGCGAATCGATAAATCGGCTGCGCTTGCGCATCCCGGTGTGCATGCCGTGCTGACCGCCGATGATCTCAAGCCGCTCAAACTCCACTGGATGCCGACGCTCGCGGGCGATGTGCAAGCCGTGCTCGCTGACGAAAAGGTCTGCTTCCAGAATCAGGAAGTCGCGTTCGTCGTCGCCGACGACCGCTACGTTGCCGCCGATGCAGCCGAACTCGTCGAAGTCGAATATGAGGAACTTCCGGCACTGATCGATCCGTTCTCGGCGCTTGAACCCGACGCGCCCGTGATTCGCGAAGACATCCGCGACAAGGAGACGGGCGCGCACGGCGCGCGTCGTCATCCGAACCACATCTTCACGTGGACGATGGGCGACCGCGACAAGACCGACCGCATGTTCGAGAACGCGGACGTCACGGTGAAACAGCACATGTTGTATCCGCGTGTGCATCCGTGTCCGCTGGAAACGTGCGGGTGCGTTGCGTCGTTCGACAAGGTGCGCGGCGATCTCACCGTCTACATCACGTCGCAGGCGCCGCATGTCGTGCGTACGGTGGTCGGGCTGCTGTCGTCGATACCGGAATCGAAGATACGCATCATCTCGCCGGATATCGGCGGCGGCTTTGGCAACAAGGTTGGTGTGTATCCAGGCTATGTGACGTCGATCGTCGCTTCGATTGTGCTTGGGCGTCCCGTCAAATGGATCGAGTCGCGCAACGAGAATCTGTCGAGCACGGCCTTCGCGCGCGACTATCACATGACAGGCGAACTCGCCGCCGACAAGGACGGACGCATCAAGGCGCTGCGCGTGAACGTCGTCGCCGATCACGGCGCGTTCGATGCCTGCGCGGATCCCACCAAATGGCCCGCGGGCATGTTCCATGTCTGCACCGGCTCGTATGCGATTCCAAACGCGTTCGTGTCCGTCGATGGCGTGTACACGAACAAGTTTCCAGGCGGTGTCGCTTATCGATGCTCGTTCCGCGTGACGGAGGCGGTGTATCTGATCGAGCGGATGGTGGACGTGCTCGCGCAAAAGCTCGGCATCGACAAGGCTGAAATCAGGCTGCGCAACTTCATCCGCAAGGAGCAGTTTCCTTATACGACGCCGCTCGGCCTCGAGTACGATTCCGGCGATTACGAACCTGCGTTGCGCAAAGTGCTGGCTGCTGTTCATTACGACGAGCTACGCGCCGAACAGGCAAAGCGCCGCGCCGATCCTGACGCGGAATGGCTGATGGGCATCGGCGTGGTGAACTTCACGGAGATCGTGGGCGCGGGGCCCTCGAAGATGTGCGACATCCTCGGCGTTGGCATGTTCGATTCGTGCGAAATCCGCGTGCATCCCGATGGATCGGCCATTGCGCGTATGGGGACGATCACGCAGGGGCAGGGGCATCAGACTACCTACGCGCAGATCATCGCATCGGAGGCTGGGATTCCCGCGTCACAGATCACGGTCGAAGAGGGCGACACGTCCACCGCGCCATATGGTCTCGGCACCTATGGCTCGCGTTCGACGCCCGTTGCGGGTGCCGCCGTCGCGCGTGCATCGCGCAAGATTCGCGAGAAAGCGCGCAAGATCGCGGCGCATCTGCTAGAAGCGAGTCCCGACGACGTCGAATTCGATCTCGACCGTTTCGTGCTGAAGGGCTCGCCGGATCAGTTCAAGTCAGTGAAGGAAGTCGCCTGGGCCGCGTACAACAACGTGCCCGAAGGCATGGAAATGGGCCTCGAAGCCGTCGATTACTACGACCCGCCGAACTTCACGTTCCCGTTCGGCGCCTACATATGCGTGCTCGACGTGAACCGCTACACAGGCGAAATCCGCGTGCGACGCTTCTACGCGCTCGACGATTGCGGCACGCGCATCAATCCGATGATCATAGAAGGGCAGATTCACGGCGGGCTGACGGAAGGCTTCGCGGTCGCGCTAGGGCAGGAACTGCCTTACGACGAATCCGGCAATCTGCTCGGCGCGACGCTGCTCGATTACTTCGTTCCCACAGCCGTCGAGACACCGCATTGGGAAACCGACTATACGGTCACGCCGTCGCCGCATCATCCGATCGGCGCGAAGGGCGTCGCTGAATCGCCGCATGTCGGCTCGATTCCGTGCTTCACGTCCGCCGTCGTCGATGCGTTCGCGCATCTCGGCGTCACGCATATGAACATGCCGCACAACGCGTATCGCGTGTGGCAGCAATGCCGCGCGCTGGGTCTCACGCGGCCCGCGTGAAGCGCGCCGTTACGCGACAGGGAGACACGTATGAAAGTCGTACTCGACAAGGCCTTTCCGCTCGCCGCTTCCGCCGACAGCGCGTGGCAACTGATGCAGGACATCGAAGCCGTCGCCGCCTGCATGCCCGGCGCGAAGATCACGGAGCGCATCGATGACACGCACTACAAAGGCACGATCACCGTGCGCCTCGGGCCGGCAACGATGTCGTTCAAAGGCGATATCGAAGTGCTCGCGCTCGATGCCGCCGCGCGCAGTTTGCATCTGCTTGGCAAAGGCACCGATGCGTCGGGCGGCTCGGCCGCGACGATGGACCTGACGGCCGCCGTGGAGCCGACGCATGCAGCCTGTACGCTGACAGGCAAGAGCGAAGTGACGATGAGCGGCAAGGCAGCGGCGATCGGCGGCCGTCTGATGGCGCCCGCGTCGGAGCAGTTGCTCAAGCAGTTCGTCGCGAACTTCGCGGCGCGGCTCGATGCGATGCAGGCGGCACAGCCCGTTTCCATCGACAGTCCGCAATCAGAGACTGCACAGACAGACAAGGAGACCATCGCGCCCGCCGCCCGCGCGAGCACGCCACCGCCCACGCAAGCTGCCGAACTGAACGGCTTTGCTTTCGTCTGGGCGATGATCCGCGACTGGCTGCACGGACGCTTCTCACACAAGGCCCAAGGCCGTTGAGGTGCGTCATGACGCCCACCGACCGCATGCCCGACGTCGTCGCGTTGCAGGCGCGGCTCGCGAGCCACGGTTTCATCGCCGAGCGTAGTTTTGCAGCCGCCTTGCTGCTGACGATGGAAATGCGCCGCCCGCTGCTGCTGGAAGGCGAGGCGGGCGTCGGCAAAACCGAAGTGGCAAAGGCGCTGTCACGTCTGCTCGACGTGCCGTTGATCCGGCTGCAATGCTACGAAGGGCTCGATGCGCACGCGGCGCTCTACGAGTGGAACTACGCGCATCAACTGCTGGCCATCAAGCTGTTCGAACAGGATGCGCGGCCGCTGCGTGACAAGGAACAGGACATCTTCTCCGAGCGCTATCTGCTCAAGCGTCCGTTACTCGAAGCGATCACGACGACGCCCGCGCCCGTGCTGCTAATCGACGAGATCGACCGCACCGATGAAGCGTTCGAAGCTTATCTGCTCGAACTGCTGTCCGACTTCCAGTTGTCGATTCCCGAACTCGGCGTGATCCGCGCGACCGAGCGGCCCTATGTGATCCTCACGTCGAACGGCACGCGCGAAATCTCCGATGCGCTGCGCCGCCGCTGTCTCTACCAGTACGTCGACTATCCGACTTATCAGCGCGAACTGATGATCGTGCAAACGCAGGTGCCGGATGTGCCCGAAGCGCTCGCGCGTCAGGTGGTCGAATTCGTGCACGCGGTGCGTCAGATGGCGCTGCGTCGCAAGCCCGGTCTCGCCGAAACGCTCGACTGGGTCGCCGCGCTGCTGCGTCTCGGCGTGAGCGCGCTCGATGAAGACGGTGTCGACCGCGTGATGGATTCGCTCGCCGCGCTGGTGAAGACGCGTGAGGATCAGGCGGGTCTCACGCGGCCCGTCGTCGAAAAACTGGTGGCGTCATGCTGACGGGCTTCGATGCCAGCACGCCTTCCAGCGACCTGGCGAGCTTGCTCGTCGCGCGCTATGCCGGCTTTGCGGGCTGGCTGCGCGAGAACGCCTTCAGCGTGACGAGCGCGGATGTCGCTGCGTCGATGGAAGTGGCGCAGCGCATGGGACAACTCGACAGCGATGTATTGCGCTGGAGCCTGCGCGCGTTGCTGTGCTCGCGCGCGCAGGAATGGCGCCGTTTTGACGATCTGTTCAACGCGTATTTTCTCGTGCCGAACCGGCGCAGTCTTGCGCAGTCGCGTGCGGGCGGTGCGGGGCCATTGGAGCGTGCTGAAACGCAGGCGCCTTCTGACGCAAGCGAAGGCTCGCCGATCTCGCTTGCGGGACCCGGTGGCGGCTCGCCGGGCGAAGGCGCGACCGCCGACGAAGGCGCCACGCAATCCGATTCGCTCGCACATGCCGATTTCCGCCATCTGAACGACCGCAGCGAACTGTTCGCGATCGACGCCGCGCTGCGCCGTTTTGCGCAGCGACTGCGCGGCATCGCAACGCGCCGCGAGCAGCGCGCAAGCCAGGGGCGCACGATCGACCTGCGCTCGACGATACGCCGCAGCGTGCCGCGCGGCGGATTGCCCGTGGACATCGCGTGGCGCCGCAAACGGCGGCAGCGCCCGCGCATCGTGCTGATGCTCGACGTGAGCCGCTCGATGAGCCTCTACAGTTTTTTCTTTCTGCGCCTCGCGCGGGTGCTGGGCGCGCGGCTGCCCGACGTGCACTGCTTCATGTTCCATACGCGGCTCGTTTGCGTGGACGAGGCGCTGCGCGATCCCGATCCGCATCGCGCGCAGGAACGGCTGCATCTGATCTCGGAAGGCTGGGCGGGCGGCACGCGCATCGGCGAGAGCCTCGCGGGATTCAACGCGCACTACGCGCCGCGCCTGCTGCATGCGCGCACGGCCGTGGTGATCGTGAGCGATGGCTATGACGCGGGCGATACCGTGTTGCTCGATACAGCGCTGGCCGAGATCAAGCGGCGCTGCCACTCGCTCGTGTGGCTGAACCCGCTCGCCGACCGTCCCGGTTTCTCGCCCGTCAGCGCGGGGATGCAGGCCGCGTTACCGCATCTCGATCTGTTCGCCGGGGCGCGCGATCTCGCGAGCCTCGAACGCATCTTTCCTCAAATACTCGGGGCGCTGCAATGAACGCCGAATCTTTCGAGACTGCCATGAACACGGCTGGCTTGCTGCAACTCGAGCAGCGACTGATCGCGGAGGGCGTGCCGTTTGCCGTCGTCACGGTCATTCGTGCTGCGCCGCCGACCTCGACGCAAGTCGGCGCACAGGCGCTGGTGGATCGTGACGGGACGCTGCACGGCTGGATTGGCGGCGGTTGCGCGCGGGCGATCGTGATCGAAGCGGCACGGCAATCGATGCGCTGCGGACAGCCAAGGCGCGTGCGCATCAGCAACGAGCCTTCGGCGCCCGATGCGGAAGTCGAAGCGCATGCGATGCCGTGCGCGAGCAACGGCGCACTGGAGCTATTCATCCAGCCGACCGTGCCCGCGCCACTCGTGGTCGTGTTCGGCGCGACACCTGCCGCGCACGAGGCCTGTGTGCTCGCACGGCGTATGGGCTTGCGCGCGAGTATGGCTGCCGAAGCGGCACATCCGGGCGAAGCGCGTTTCGATGCCGCGTCGCTGGATCGGGCGGGCGCGATGTACGCGCTCGTTGCCACGCAAGGCGACGGTGATGAAGACGCGCTCGAAGCGGCGCTGCGCAGCCAGGTCGAGGCGGTGCTGCTGATCGCGAGCCGCCGCAAGGCCGACAGGCTGCGCGAGACGATGCGAGCGCGTGGTATTGGCGAAGCGCGTCTGTCCGTGCTGCACGCACCGGCGGGACCGGCTATTCACGCGCACACGCCGCAGGAAATCGCGCTGGGCGCGGTCGCGGGACTGGTTGCGCTTCGGCACGAACGCGAACAGGCGGATGCCAGCGCGTCAGAGTCGGCCGCACACGCTGGTGTGCAGACGGAAGCCGTGCCGCAACTGACACCTTGCGAAGCGCCCGACCTGCCTGCCGTCGATGCGGCGCGCTATCGGAACCCTGTATGCGGCATGAGCATCGAAATCGCGAGCGCGAAGCATGTCGTCGAGTACGGCGGGCAGAAGGTGTATTTCTGCTGCGACTGCTGCAAGGCCGAATTCGAGCGCGAACCCGAACGCTATCTGGCCGCGGCGCACGGCGAATCCGGCCTGCACGTGGAGGCGCGATGAACAGTGTCACCTTTTCGGCGGTCGTGCTCGCTGCAGGTTTGTCCTCGCGCATGGAAGGGCGTCACAAGCTGCTGCTGCCCGTTGGCGGCGAGCCGGCTGTGCGACGCGTCGTGCGCGCGTTGAGCGCAGCGCAACCGAATGAAATCGTGGTCGTGACGGGCTTCAATGGGCGTGCTGTCATCGAGGCGCTCGACGGACTCGATGTGCGCTTCCAGAGCAACCCGCGCTATCGCGAAGGGCAGATGACGTCCGTTGCAGCGGGCGTCGCCGCTTTGCGGGCGCCGTGCGATGTCGTGATGATCTGTCTCGCCGACCAGGTCTTGCTGGAGACCGCCGACTATCGCGAACTCGTAGATGCCTATGCATCGATGCCGCGCGGCTCGATTCTCGTGCCGATGTGCGAAGGCGCGCGCGGCAATCCCGTGCTGTTCGCAGCGAGCTATGCGCCCGAAGTCGTGAACGGACATGTGAATCCGGGTTGCCGCAAGCTGATTGCGGAGCACGGCGACGAAGTGTTCGTCTACGAAGCCACGCATGACCGCTTTGCCGTCGACATGGACACACCGGAGGATTACGAGCGCGTCGTCAGGCGCGTCAATGGCCTCGGTCATACAGTTGCCTCGTAACCAACACGAAATTTTGCATCGCACACAAAAGCTGAGCAAAAAGTATTGAACTGCTGATCCGTTTTGGCGTGGATCGCGTGTTTCGCGGGTGTTAACTTAGCCACCGTATTCACGGGTGTGTTAAAGCCGGCCCGAGGATAACAACGCGATCGACACAAAAATCCTTCAGGAGACAGCAGTGAACAGGTTCCGCTATTCGGCAGCGTGTGCCCTCATCGGCGCGGCTTTGCCCCTCTCGGCGTTTGCGCAATCGTGCAACGTTCCCGTCCTCAAGGTACTGGCGCAGAAGAGTCTGGGCCTGACCGTCATGGAAAAGTCCCTCGCGGACTACCAGAAGCGCACGGGCACCAAGGTTGAAATCAGCTACTTCGGCGAAAACGACCGACGCGCGAAGTCGCGTCTCGATGCGTCGACGGGCGCGGGTTCGTATCAGGTCTATTACGTCGACGAAGCGAACGTCGCCGAGTTCGCTTCGGCGGGCTGGATCGTGCCGCTGCTCAAGTACTACCCGAAGGACGCCGACTACAACGACTTCCTGCCCGGCCGCCGCGATGTCGCGAGCTATAAGGGCGTGGCGTACTTTGCACCGCTGATCGGCGGGTCGGACTTCCTGTTCTATCGCCGCGATGTACTCGAGAAAGCGCACATGCCGGTGCCGCGCACGCTGGATGAACTCGTCGCCGACATCAAGAAGCTGAATTCGCCGCCCAATATGTACGGCTGGGTTGCGCGCGGACAACGCGGCTCGGGCATGAACGTGTGGCGGTGGGCGCCGTTCATGCTCGCAGAAGGCGGCACGTGGACCGACAAGAACCAGCAGGCGGCATTCAATTCACCGGCCGCAGTGAAGGCGACGCAGCTATACGCGGACCTCTTCAAGTATGCGCCGCCTGGCTCGGCTACCTACGACTGGAGTAATGCGCTCGAAGCATTCCGTTCCGGCAAGGTCGCGTTCATGATCGAATCGACGCCGTTCGCGGACTGGATGGAAGACCCCACGAAATCCAGCGTGGCGGACAAGGTCGGCTACACGAAGCCGCCTTCACCGCTGCCTTCGGCGGCATACGGTCATGGTCTCGCCATTTCGTCGATTGGCGCGAAAGACGAATGCACGCGTCAGGCTGCGGGCAAATTCATCGCATTCGCGACCAGCAAGGAGCAGGAGCAGGCTCGTCTGCGCGAGAACGTATTCAGCGATTACAACCGCACGAGCACCGTGCAGAGCGATTACTTCCAGAAGCATGTGAAGCCGCAGATTCTGGCGGGCCTCAAAGATACGACGCCTGTATCCAAGGTCACGTTCTGGCCGAGCGCACAGTGGCCTGATATCGGTGACAACCTCGGTGTCGCGCTGGAAGAAGTCTTCACGGGTACGCAGAAGGATGTGCCCGGCGCATTGAACGACGCTGCGCAATATGCGCAGGACGCGATGGAGCATGCGCGCAAATAGCGTGTGCAGGTGAGGGCAGAGCGTTCGTCTCTGCCCGGTTCAATCCGTTCCGTTCCGGAAGGCTCGTATTGCCTTCCGGCTTCATCGGCTGTCGAGGTGTCGTATGTTCAATCGCGGAAAGACCAGTCTTCCGTTCGTTTTTCTCGTGCCGCCGCTGATCGTGATGGCGGTGCTGGGTCTCGTGCCCACTATTGCTGCCATCAATCTCGCACTGAGAAACCGCGTGCTGCGCTATTCGGATAGCGAGTACGTGTGGTTTCGTAACTTCGCGCGTCTTTTTTCCGATCGTCGCTTTGTTAATTCAATCGAAGTCTCTGCGATCTGGGAAATCGTGACTGTGGTAGGTGCGGTTGCGGTCGGCGTTGTCATTGCGATCTATCTGTTCGAGAACGTTCATGGCCGCATGCGCAACGCGATCAGCGTGCTGCTGATTACGCCAGTGCTGCTGCCGCGTGTATCGGCTGCATTTATCTGGAAGTTCATGTACTCGCCGTTGACGGGTATTCTCAGCTGGATGCTGGGACTCGTCGGCATTCAGAATACGGCGTTTCTCTCTGATCCGAGCTTTGCGCTTTACGCTGTCGCGCTTGTCGATATCTGGCAGTGGGGCCTGTTCTTCTCGGTAGTCGTGCTGAAACTGCTGGAGACCTTGCCGCCGGAGCCGCTCGAAGCCGCGCGTCTCGACTACGCAAAGACGTGGCAGGTCTATGCGTACATCGCGCTGCCAATGCTCAAGGCGCCCATCATGAGTCTCGTGTTCATCAAGATGGTCGAGTCGCTGCGTTCGTTCGATCTGATCTATGTGATGACCAAAGGCGGACCGGGTGTATCGACGGAAACGCTGGACATGTACGCGTATTCGCAAGGTATCGGTCTCTCGGGCAAGGTGTCGTACGCGTCGAGCATGGCTGTGCTGATGATGGTCGCGACAACGCTGATCTTCACTTTTATCTGGAAACGGGTGAACAAATGGGAAGACTGATCCCCCGCAGCACGGTTCTCCTGTTTGGCATTGCACTGGCGCTGGTTGCGGTATTTCCGGTGTTCTGGGCCGTACTCAATTCGCTAAAGAACCTGCTCGATATCGTCACGCCGACGCCGCGCTTCTTCTTCAGCCCGACACTCGATAACTACCGGCAAGTTATTTCAAGCCCTGAAGTACTCATTGCGCTCGGCAATAGTTCGGTGATCGTCGGTACGGCTGTTCTGCTTGGAACGCTGCTCGGCGTGCCCGCCGCGTATGTGATTGCGCGTTATCACGTGCCGGGCAAGCGCGATATCCAGTTCTTTCTGCTGTCGCTGCGTTTCCTGCCGCCCGTGGCCGTCGCGATTCCGCTGATTGCGATCTGGGTCGATCTCGGGCTGTACGACACGCGCTTCTCGATGATCGTCACGTATCTGCTCACGACGCTTTCGACCATTACGTGGCTGTCGATTCCCGTCTTCCAGCGCGTGCCGCGCGAGATCGAGGAAGCCGCCACGCTCGACGGCTGCGGCCCATACGAAGTGTTCTGGCGCGTCGCATTGCCGACCTGCGCGAGCACGCTGATGGGCGGGATCATCTTCAGCTTCGTACTTGTATGGAACGAACTGATGATCGGCCTCGCGCTGACCTCGTCGCACAGCGCGACGCTGCCCGTCGTGGCTTCCGCATTTACTTCGCTGGGACAGGAAGTGCCGTGGGGTGTGATCAACGCGTCGACGGTGCTGCTGGCACTGCCGCCAATTATCTTCGTGGGCGCGCTGAGCCGCCTGCTGAACTCGATGCTCAAAGGAAAGTAAGGAGACTGTAGTGAAGGCACTTGTACTGGAAGCCACCCGCGAACTGAGCCTGCGCGACATCGAACTGCCGCAGGCCGTCGGCCCTCGCGATGTCAAGATCCGGATCCACACGGTCGGCGTGTGCGGCAGCGACGTTCACTACTACACGCATGGCCGCATCGGGCCGTTCAAGGTCGAAGAGCCGATGGTGCTCGGACACGAAGCATCGGGCACGGTCGTCGAAATCGGCGCGGACGTCACGCATCTGAAAGTGGGCGACCGCGTGTGCATGGAGCCGGGCGTGCCGCAGTTCGATTCGCCCGCCACGATGCGCGGCATGTACAACCTCGATCCCGCCGTCCGCTTCTGGGCGACGCCGCCGATCCACGGTTGCCTGACGCCGTTCGTCGTCCATCCTGCGGCGTTCACGTTCCGCTTGCCGGACAACGTGTCGTTTGCAGAGGGCGCGATCGTCGAGCCTTTGTCGATTGGCTTGCAGGCCGCGAAGAAGGCGGCGATGAAACCGGGCGACGTGGCCGTCGTCATTGGTGCAGGGACGATCGGCGCGATGACGGCGCTGGCGGCGCTGGCGGGCGGCGCGTCGCGCGTCATTCTCGCCGACGTGGTCGGCGCGAAGCTGAAGCATTTCGCCGATAACCCAGCCGTCACGACGGTCAACGTCACCGGGCAGTCGCTCGCCGATGTGGTCGCAGATGTGACCCAAGGCTGGGGCGCCGACGTCGTGTTCGAGGCGTCGGGAAACGCGAAGGTGTTCGACACGTTGCTCGATCATGCCTGTCCCGGCGGCTGCGTGGTGCTCGTCGGCATGCCGCCCGGCCCTGTCGCGCTCGATGTGGTCGCGATGCAGGCGAAGGAGTTGCGTTTCGAATCCGTGTTCCGTTACGCCAACATCTTTCCACGCGCGCTGGCGCTCATCAGCTCGGGGATGATCGACGTGAAGCCCTTCATTTCGCGCAAGTTTTCCTTTTCGGAAGGCGTGAAGGCGTTCGAAGAAGCGGCTGCGGGTCATCCGGAAGACGTCAAAATCCAGATCGAAATGGACTAACGCCATGGCCAATATTGTCTGCAAAGGGCTGACCAAGCACTATGAGGGCGGCCCGCCCGTGCTGCATCCGCTCGATCTTCAGATCGACGACGGCGAATTTGTCGTGCTGCTCGGACCCTCGGGTTGCGGCAAGTCGACGATGCTGCGCATGATCGCCGGTCTGGAAGGCATTTCTGGCGGCGATCTGTCGATCGGCGCAACGGTGGTCAACGACGTGCCCGCGCGCGAGCGAAATGTCGCGATGGTGTTCCAGAACTACGCGCTCTATCCGCATATGAACGTGTACGACAACATTGCGTTCGGGCTGCGCCGTTTGAAGACGCCGAAGCAGGAAATCGACCGCCGCGTGCGCGAAGTGGCGTCGATGCTCAATCTCGACGCGTTGCTCGAGCGCAAGCCGCGCGCGATGTCAGGCGGCCAGCAGCAGCGCGCCGCGATTGCACGGGCGATGATCAAGACGCCCGACGTGTTCCTGTTCGACGAGCCGCTGTCGAACCTCGATGCGAAGCTGCGCGCGCAATTGCGCACGGACATCAAGCGCCTGCACCAACGTTTGCAGACGACAACCGTGTACGTCACGCACGATCAGCTCGAAGCGATGACACTCGCAGATCGCGTTATCCTGATGCGTGGCGGCAGAATCGAGCAGGCGGGCACGCCGGGCGAGCTTTATCACTATCCGCGCACGTTGTTCGCGGCGGGCTTTATCGGCACGCCGGCCATGAATTTCCTGCCGGGCGTGATCGAGCGATCGGCGGATGCCGTGTCCGCACGCGTGAACGGCGAAACGTGGACGCTCGCGGGCCCGCGTTTTTCGACGCTGTATGCAGGGCAGGCCGTGAAGGTTGCGGTCAGGCCGAACTACGTGCGGATCGCCGATGGCGCGGGCAATGCCGATACGTTGAAGATCCGTGGCAGCGTCGAACTCGTCGAGATGCTCGGCGCGGATGCACTGGTCACGGTGGAATGCTCAGGCGAGCGGATCGCCGCGCTGATACCATCTGGCAGCCTGCCGCATGTCGGCGCGAATGTGACGCTCGAGTTTCACAACCGCGACCTGCACGTATTCGACGCGCAGACCGAAGAGAATCTGACGCTCGCGTCTGCCAACGAGGCGGGACACGCGGGCGTTCAGAAGGCAGCATCCGCAGCCGGAGTACATTAGCGTACATACCTGAAAGACCGGAAAAAGCGGCGAGAGCGGAAAGAAGGAGACAATGAATGAATCCAGATCTGGAACTGGTGCACACCCGGCAAGACGAATCGTTTCGGGCATGGGTCCACGACTATCCGCATAGCGTGGCGAAGTGGCACTTCCATCCTGAGTACGAAGTGCACGTCATTCGTGCGTCGACGGGCAAGTTCTTCGTGGGCGATTTCATTGGCGATTTCGGACCGGGCAACCTGGTGTTGACCGGACCGAATCTGCCGCACAACTGGATTAGCGACGACGGTGCCGTCACCGATGTGCCCTCGCGCGACCTCGTGCTGCAATTCTCGCGCGAGGCCGTCGAGCGGATGGTGGCCGCATTTGCCGAATTGAGTCCCGTGCTGGGCATGCTCGATCAGGCCTCGCGCGGGCTTCAGTTTCCGGACGCACTCGGGCACGCGATTATCCCTTGCATGCAGTCGCTTTCGACAGCCCATGGTGCGCGCCGCGTCGCGTTGCTGATGTCGGTTCTCGAGGAACTGATCGGTTGCGCTGACAGGCGGTTGCTCGCCGGACCTTCGTACGATGTGAACGCACAGCGCTACATGTCGTCGACGATCAATCAGGTGCTGTCGTACATCCAGCAGAACCTGTCGGGCAATCTGCGCGAAACGGATGTGGCCGAGCTTTCCGGCATGAGCGTGAGCAGCTTCACGCGTTTCTTCAAGCGTCACACGGGCTGCACCTTTATCCAGTACCAGAACCGGCTCAGGCTCAATGAGGCCTGTGAACTCCTGATGTGCACGGACCTCAGCGTGACGGATGTCTGCTATCGCGTCGGGTTCAACAATGTGTCGAACTTCAACCGGCAGTTTCTCGCGCAAAAGGACATGCCGCCTTCGCGCTTCCGCGCGCTGCATCGGCTGAACGAAGTTGCGCGTCACGAGCATCGGGACGCAGCCTGAGGTCGCACCCACAATGAGAGGAATCGGATCTTGAGTTTTCTTGGAATCGACCTTGGCACTTCCGAGGTCAAGGTTGTACTCACCGACGATGAATCGAATGTCGTCGCGACGGCAGGCGTGAAGTTGCGCGTCGACAACCCGCATCCGCACTGGTCGGAGCAGAGCCCGCAATCATGGTGGAACGCCACGCTCGATGCGATCGGCGCGGTGCGGGCGGAGCATCCGGTTGAGTTCGCCGCGTTGCGCGGGATCGGCCTGTCGGGGCAGATGCATGGCGCGACGCTTCTGGACCGCGGCGGCAATGTGCTGAGGCCGGCCATTCTATGGAACGACACTCGCGCCTATGCGGAGTGTGTCGAACTGGAGGCGCTCGTTCCCGACTCGCGAACCATTACCGGCAATCTCGCGATGCCCGGGTTCACGGCGCCGAAGCTGCTGTGGCTGTCGAAGTACGAGCCGGCTGTTTATCGTGCGGTGCAGAAGGTGCTGTTGCCGAAGGACTATATCGCGTGGAAGCTGACGGGCGAGTTTGTGTCGGACATGTCGGATGCATCGGGAACGCTGTGGCTCGATGTCGCGCGACGTGACTGGTCCGATCGGATGCTCTCGGCGACCGGGCTGTCGCGGGAGAACATGCCGCGGCTCGTCGAAGGGAGCGAAGCCGCCGGGCAGTTGCGCGACGAACTGCGGCGCGAATGGGGCTTGCCGGGGGGCGTCGTCGTGTGTGGCGGCGCGGGGGACAACGCGGCGAGTGCGGTGGGAATCGGCGTGGTGAAGCCGGGTGACGCGTTTCTGTCGCTGGGAACATCCGGTGTGCTGTTCGCGAGCACGGCGCGGTATGCGCCCAATCCTGAAGAAGCCGTGCACGCGTTCTGCCACTGCCTGCCGGGGCAATGGCATCAGATGAGTGTGATTCTTTCGGCGGCCGCGAGTCTGGAGTGGCTGTCAGTCATGCTGAAGACGAATGTGTCCGAACTCGTGCGGATCGCGCCCGACGGACAGGACGGCGATCCACCCGTATTCCTTCCGTACCTCAACGGCGAACGGACGCCCCACAACGATGCGGCCGCTAAAGGCGTGTTCTTTGGCATGACGGCGTCGCATCGTGCCGAACATCTGGCATACAGCGTGATGGAAGGCGTTGCCTTCGCGATGGCCGACGGCTATGCGGCGCTGCGCAATGCGGGAACGGAACTGCAATCGGCATCGTTCGTTGGCGGTGGTTCGCGCAGTTCGTTCTGGGGCCAATTGTGTGCGACTGCGTTGGGCTTTCCTCTGAACCGGCACGAAGGGAGCGAGGTTGGCGGCGCGCTGGGTGCCGCGCGGCTCGCACGGCTAGCCGCGAGCAACGACGATCCGCTTGCCGTGCTGACAGCGCCGCCTGTGGTGGAGGTGTGCGAGCCGGTGCAAGAGCGTCGCGCGTTGCTGGATGAGCGCCTTGGGCGATACCGCAGGTTGTATCGTGCGTTGAAGCAGGAATTTGCCGCATAGCGAGGTGTGTGGCCTGTCAAAAGCGCTCGCGGGATTTCAATGTCCCGCGGGCGCTTTTGCA
This sequence comes from Burkholderia sp. Ac-20365, assembly GCF_017104715.1. Lineage (GTDB taxonomy): Bacteria > Pseudomonadota > Gammaproteobacteria > Burkholderiales > Burkholderiaceae > Paraburkholderia. The sequence continues at coordinate 231,364 of NZ_JAAGPI010000012.1, read as the reverse complement.
TTCTGTGGGATGAACGCGCAGCGCAGGCCGGTTCGCTTTACAGGTTGAACGACAGCAGCACTCTGCCGCACACTGGAGCGTCATCGACAAAGCGACTGCGGGTGAAGGCTATATGAAAACATTCATATCGGCAGTGCTGTTCTGTTTAACGACTGCAATAGCGCACGCAGCAGGGATCAAGTTTGTTCAGATTCCCGCGGACGCCAATGGCCCGGCGTTGCGCGCAATGGTCTGGACGCCGTGCGCCGAGCCGTCTCAGGACATACCCGTCGGACCGTACATGCTCAAAGGGCGGCGTGACTGCGCCACTGTCGGCACAGGGCTGCCGTTGGTGGTGATTTCGCACGGGCACGGCGGATCGTTTCTCGGACATCACGATCTGGCGGAAGAACTGGCCGACGCGGGCTTTGTTGTGGCCGCAATCAATCATCCCGGCGACACCTTCACCGATATGAGTCATGCCGCCGATCTATCGGAGTTCGTCGAGCGGCCGATGGATATCAAACGCCTGATCGACTATATGCTGGGCGCTTCGTCCGACGCAGGACGAATCGACCCGCAACGGATCGGCTTTTTTGGTTTCTCTCGTGGCGGTTATACGGGACTCGTGCTGGCCGGCGGTGATCCCGATTTCGTGCACGCGAATGTGCCATGCCCGGACCCGCAATTGCGTATCTGCGAGCAGATCCGTCGCCACGAGATGCCGCAGATTTCATTCACGCATGATGCACGGATCAAAGCCTATGTCGTCGCCGATCCACTCAATGAGTTTCCGGACAAGGGCAGTCTGAAAAACGTGAAAGCGCCTATCCAGTTATGGGCTTCTCAATTCGGCGGCGATGGCGTGCTGCCAGAAACCAGTCCCGCGCTCGCGGACGCGTTGCCGCATAAACCCGACTATCACCTTGTGCACGACGCTGCGCACTTTGCTTTTCTGGCGCCATGTTCCGTGACGATGAAGCATGACGTGCCGGACATTTGCGTCGATGGAAATGGTTTCGATCGGGTAGCGTTTCATCAGCAATTCGATCTGACGGTGCGGGATTTTTTCGAGGCTAATGTCCGGTAGATCGTTGAGGATTGTCCGTCACGCAGGAGGCACTGTTGACGTGTGAGTGCCTCCTGATTTCATGCGTTGAATACCGCTGCCTCGATTTTTGCCAGCCTCACCAGTTCCTCGACCATCACCTGCACCTTCGGCTGGAGATGCCGTGTTTTCTGCCAGATGACATGAATCGACATCGTGGCCGACAGTTCAGGCAGCACCTCGCGCAACTGCCCTGACGCCAAAGCCTCGGCACACAACCAACCAGGAAGCTGAGCCAGCCCGCATCCGGCGATACATGCAGCAAGCAGCGTATCGCCATCGGTTAATTCGTGACGGCCCTGCACATCGATATACGCGGTCTCGCCCTTGTCGCGCGTGACCAGCCACCCCGGCCGCCCCGATCGCTGCCATCCGACGAGGCAGTCGTGATCGACGAGTTCATCGATGGAAGCGGGCACGCCGCGCCGTTCCAGATAGGCGGGCGACGCGCAGATGGTCAGCCGTTGCTGTCCGAGCTTGCGCGCCACCAGGTCGGGAAAGTCATCGAGCGGGCCGATACGGACCGCGAGATCGATACCCTCGCCGACGAGGTCGACCGGGCGGTCCTGAAGCGATATCGACAGATCCAGACGCGGATAACGCTGCGTGAGGCGAAGCAGCGCCGGCGCGACGTGGCGTCGACCGAAGGTGGTGGGCAGATCGACACGTACACGTCCGACCGGCTGCTGGCGACCAGTTGCGAGCAGCGCCTCGGTCTCCTGAAGTTCATCGAGCACGCGACGGCACGTCGCGAGAAAGGTCTCACCCGCGGTCGTCAGGTCGATGCGCCGCGTGGTCCGGTGCAAAAGCTGAACGCCGAGACGCTTTTCGAGCCGCGAGATGCTTTTGCCCACTGCCGAGCCGGTCACGCCGAGCGCGAGCGCCGCGGCCGAGAAGCTTCCGCTGTCGATCGCGGTCACGAACTCGCGTATGCCGTCAAAACATTCGTCCATAGCAGGATTAAGGAATTGAGGGATGGAATCTCTGGAATGTTAACCGCTTACTGGACTAGCGGGATATGACTAGACTTTCCTCACCGGGCGGCCCTGTTTGCTGCCTTCCATTCATCATCCGAGAGGTAGCGAAATGTCGAGAGTGGTTCGTTTTCATCGCGTAGGTGGGCCCGAGGTTCTGCAAATCGAAGATATCGATGTCCCGGCGCCAAAAGCAGGCGAAGTGCAGATCAGAGTGAGGGCGCTCGGCATCAATCGCGCTGAAGTGATGTATCGAAGCGGCGAATACGTGATTCAGCCGTCTTTTCCCGCCAGGCTCGGCTATGAAGCCGCCGGGGAAGTTGTGTCAGTAGGCGAGGGCGTCACAGCTTTTGCGGCAGGCGATCGCGTTGGCGTCATCCCGGCATTTTCATTCGCCGATTACGGCATGTACGGAGAGGTCGTCAATGCACCCGCGTCTGCGGTGGTCAGAACACCCGACGGCGTTTCATTCGAGGAAGCCGCCGCAACGTGGATGGCGTTCACCACGGCCTACGGTGCGCTCATCAGTCTTGGTGGACTGAAGGCGGGTGAAACGGTCGTCATCGGCGCTGCGGCCAGCAGTGTCGGGATGGCTGCGATTCAAATTGCAAATTATGTGAAGGCAACGCCTGTCGCCTTGAGCCGCAGCCTCGCGAAAAAGGATGCCTTGCTGCAAGGCGGCGCTGCCCACGTCTTGATCGGCGATGACCCGGCACTGCGTGAGCAACTGCTCGATGTGACGGACGGAAAGGGCGTGAAGATGGTTTTCGATCCCGTCGGTGGTCCGCAAGCGAAGAGCCTGATTCAGGCGCTCGGTCACGGCGGTACGTTCTTCCAGTACGGGGCGCTCGACGCACGTGATATTCCTGTGCCCGTCATGGATATTCTCGGAAAACATCTGACGGTGCGTGGCTATGAACTCTTCGAAATATCGACCGATCCGCAACGCCTCGAGGAAGCGAAGCAGTTCATTAATCGGGGCCTCGCGGAAGGCGCGCTACGGCCTTTGATCGATCGCACTTTCAGCTTCGATGAAATTGCACAAGCGCATCGATATATGGAAGCCGGAAACCAGATCGGCAAGATCGTGGTGACGGTCTAGTGCAATAGTTGCGGCGCAAATGCAGTTTCCGTTACCAGAGCTTCAGAAGCGATGTCTCAAGCCGAACGTCGCCTGAATCTGGTCGGTCGTGGCGGACGGGGCACTCACACCATTGATCCATGCAACGCCCAATGGTGAAGTGCCGCTTGGACTTACCCGTTGCCACGCGCTCTGAACGTAGATATCGGTGCGCCTTGAAAGGCGGTAGTCTGCCATCGCACTGACCTGGTTCCAGTGGGGAATTCCGCCGCCTCCATTTCCGCCAGCGCGCGAGTACGTGTACGCGGCCGAAAGTTCGACCGCAGGCGTCAGCGCATAGCGAAAGTTGCCCTCGAAGTTCTGGAACGTTCCACTCAGCCCGGTCTGGAAGAATTGCGCGAACTTGCTGTGCGAGTAGACGAAGCCCGCCACAGCCGGGCCGAAGGTGTAGTTCACGCCAGCACCAAAAGTCTTCTGACTGCTCGCCAGCACGCCTAAAGGCACAGAGGAGGGCGTGAGCGCGCCTTGCAGCGACGAGCCGGTTGTATCGGTGACAGCGCCATTCGTATTCAACTGTCCAGGCGTGCGCGCGGAACTGTTGAGCTGGAGATAGCCGGCGCCGAAGTTCAGCGCTCCCCATACATAGGACACGCCAAAGCTGTACGCGCGATTGTTCGCGAACCCACCTGCCTGGTTCGAAAAGCCATACAGCGCACCGAACCTGAAGCCCATGAAATTCGGGCTCATATACTTCACGGAATTGTTGATCTGAAACGAGTCATTCAGGTTGTCGTTGTCTAGCGGGTGTGCGAAATGCGTGCCGCCGAATTCCGTGCCGGTCAACGAAAGCGGTGCGACAAAGTCAACCATGCTGTCGGTTTGACGACCCAGTGTGAGCGCGCCGTACTCGCGGCTCGACAAACCGATATACGCCTCGCGATTGAAAATTCGGTTGTTCGACGAGAACTGTCCATTGTTAAGATTGAAGCCGCTCTCCAGCGTAAAGACGGCCTTCAATCCTGCGCCGAGATCTTCAGCGCCGCGCAAACCCCAGCGGCTGTACTGAACCGAACCGCTCGTCATTTCCCAGTTGCTGTGTCCGCCGCCGGTTCCTGATATCTGGCTATTCGTGTAAGTCAGACCCGCATCGATCAGACCGTAGAGATTGACACTGCTTTGCGCATGCACCACGCCAGCCAGTGTGATCACCGTCGCACCGGTTATCAGCAACTTGTTCATTTGCCTGCTCCAGCCAAGACCGGGAGAAACGATTTTCCCGGAACGCTTTCTACACAGACTTCGATGTCTGCGGGCATGTAGCCGCGCGAATCATCGACAGGAAATGGCGTAATGTTCTATACACACTCTATGCGACGGCAATCGGAACTGCCAATCTGAAATACCCGGTTCGAATTGCGTCGTCAGGAGATCCCACGCTTCATGCGCAGTCACTGCACCCGCGCGGCAAGACGCCCAATGATCCGCTCAGCCATCGCGCGATCGATGACTTCGAATGAGCGGCTCGTGCGTTCATACGCATACATGTCGCCCGTCGCGATGTCGAACCACCAGCCGCTTAATACCAGTGCGCCTGCCATAACCTGCTGGCGGACGATCGGATAAGTCATCAGATGCTCCAGTTGCACGAGAACGTTGAGTTGCGACAGTTGATCGTGCGCGTTCAGTTTGTCATCGAGCGGACCTTCCTGTTCGAGGCGAAACGCTGCGTTGCTTGCGTGATATAGCCATCTGTCGAGGTTCGGCGCTTTCAGTCGGGCATTGCGTGTATATACGGCTTTCATCGCACCGCACTCGGAGTGCCCGCACACAACGATATTCGCGACCTTCAGAACAAGGACCGCGTATTCGATCGCACTCGCTTCGGAAAGGTCGCCCGTAGAGATGCCTTCCGCGGTCGCCGGTGGTATCAGGTTGCCCACATTGCGCATCGTAAAGAGGTCGCCAGGGTGGGTCGAGACAAGCAGGTCAGGCACGACCCGGCTGTCCGAGCATGTGACAAAGAGCGCATCGGGTTTCTGCGCGAGAGCGAGTTTGCTGAACCGCTCCGCGTATTGCGGCAGCATGTTCTCGCGGAATTCGACGATACCCATGACGAGTTTGCGCATGGCTTTTACTCCGTTGGGGCGGGTTGCCTGGTCGTCGATGCCGCGGAGCCTCCAAGCCCTTGCGAGTCCGGGATACGGGCCAACGCGAGGTCTTCAGGAAATGGATGCTTCGAGGCGATCGCGCGATCGAGCAGCGTCAACTCGACAAGCAATGCGTCGTGACGATGCGCCGGCAGGTTCTGGATCAGGTTCTCTATGGCGGCGCGCTGACGCCGCGCGATCTGAATGCTGCTCGCGCCGTACTGTCGGATTTCGCGGAAACTGATATGGACGAAATCTTCCCAATTAGGCGTTCGCAAGATCACGCGTACTTGCCCCGACTTGTCTGCTATTTCTTCGACGTGCAGAGACCGTTTGCCCACTACGCGCAATAGCCGGTGCAATTGATCGATCGCAAGCACGGCCGTGGTCGGATCATTGATCGCCGCCGACAGTGCTTTCAGTGCAATATCGGTAAGGATGCGAAACGCGAACATCGGGTCCTGCTCCATCGTGCGTTCGGTGCCAAAAGCGACAAGCGTGCGAAGAATTCTTTCATTGATGGCGCCAGCGTTCCCATACAAATAGAACAGAGGCTCGTCCATTGCGACGAAATCGCCTACCTGCGGCACGAATTCGATGACGACGCCGGCACGCCGCGCCTTGGCGACCAGCCTTTCCAGATTCACGGCCAGAACGATTCCGGACTTGCCGCGATGGTGAACAGTGCGATCAGGTACGCCTCGACTTCTGGCGCATTCCGGCGGAGTAACGACACCGGTACTCGGAGCGGGATAAACACTCTCGATGACGGCGATGCCTTGTTCTCCAACGCGAGCCACGAGGCTGACGGGACGCAGGAACTTCGCGGCGTAGTCGATGAGAAAAAGGAAAGCAACGACAGAAGCGAATCCGAATAGCCCTGCAATGAACACCTGAAGCTGATGGACCTCATTCTCACCCATCCACGCCAGCGTTCTATTGGCGAACAGCAGAGTGAAAACGAACAATCCCGAAGTACTGCGGATAGTGTTATCGCGCAGGAGCGTTGTCGCGATGATCCGCGGCGTGTACTGCCCGCCCGCAACCTGGATTGCGACGAGCAGTGAGCCGAATGTGAACACCAGAAACGCCAGGTCTGCGGAAACGATGTCGCCGACCAACGACCGCGCGCCAGTCATCGACAGACCAAGAAAGCCGGTCTTTGGATCGAGGATTCCCTGACTGATCATCCACCTTCCCAGCATTTCGGTCAGGGGCTTGACGACCGCATAGATCGCCACTGCGATGAGCGGCACCGTCCATAGCGAAGATCTCAGGTAACTCTTTAAGCTGTACCAGCGATTCCAGTCCATGTGCAATCTCCCTACGATTCATATGGCAGCGGAGATCAGGGGGTATGAAAGAAGCGTTCACGACCAGGCCGCCTTGGCGCCACGGTCGCTTGTTGCAGTGGTGGGAAGTGCCTGCTGGCGAAAATGGGGCTGCGGACGCGTGAGCGTTCCTTATACGATCAAATACCTGAACTTCAGGCCGGTCAATGAGACCTTGGTCCAACAGGGGAGGAGTGAGGGGAATCGACTGACGTGAACCAGCCTGGCGACCGGTCCACGCCGAGACGGTTGAGCCGAAGCGTGCCCGCTACGGGCTCAAGATGCAGCGGGCACTGCATCGGGCGCAGCATCTTCACCGATCACTTCCGGCTCGGTGGGCGGCTCGATGCGCCGCACGCTGACGCCGACATCCATACCGGCGAAATCCTGCGCCGCACCAAACCACGAACCCGACACGGGCGCGGCCTGCTCCGGTTTGCGCGTGAACGCGACCCGGATCAGATCCGTACCGCCGACGAGCGAGTTGGTCGGATCGTACGGCACCCAGCCGGCGCCCGGCAGGAAGACATGCAGCCATGCGTGGGTCGCGCCGGCGCCGACCACGAGCGGCTCGTCGCGGCTCTCGATCTGTTTCGCGCCCTGCTGCAGCCCCGTGTTGCGGACGACGGGCGGAGCCGGTGTGTCGAGCGCCTGGTCGTACAGATAGCCCGACACGAAGCGCGCGGCCAGTCCGAGTCCCCGAGCTATCTCGATCATCAGAAGCGCGAAATCGCGGCACGTGCCACTGCGCTGGTTCAACGTTTCGGAGGGCGGCTGCGTGCCCATCGCGTCGCGCGACTCGTACCGGAAGTCGCTGCGGATGGCCGCGTTGATGTTGGCGAGAATGTCGCGCGTGTGAATGGTGCCGCGCCGCGGAAGAAACTGCGCCACCCAGTCGCGCAGCAGCGGTTGATCCGCTGGATATTGCGGCGGCAGGAAGGGCGCGAGATCGAGCCGGTCGTCGTCGGTGTACTGGAACGGGTAGTTCTCGGCTTCGGGCGCGAGCGGTAACTCCAGGTTCTTCACGCCGAAATGCTCGATCACGAAGTGCGCGCGAAGCTCCAGCACGTCGGCCGGCACGCGTGGCTCGACGACCGCGACTGAATTGGAGAACACGTCCTGCATCCAGTACTGCGTGCTGTGCGGCGACACCTCCAGCGTGGCGGACAGCACGCGGATATCGTGTGCGGCGCGTGGCCGGAACATCACGCGGTGCGGGGAGAACTCCACCGGCTTGTTGTAGCGATAGGTGGTGACGTGCTCGACTTCGAGAAAGACGGACATGGGTGGCCTCCGGGCCAATGAGACAGCGGCGACGTCAAACGTGCCGGCTGACACGCCAATGATGCCACTGACAGCTTCACCCTGACACACATCGTCTGGCCTTCTGCGGACTGGCGGGCGTGGGCTTCCCCTTGGGCGAGGCAAGCCGCCGCCGGACCGCGTGCACGTCTACCCGGAGTAGCCCTGGGGTGGACGGGAAGCCGTACCCAACGGCTTTCGCCTTGGGCTCAAGGCGTTGTGCGGCGCGCCTCACGGGCACGGCGCGGCGATTATTTGCGTTTCGCGAATGACGTATTCGGCCGTTGTCGCATTCTTTCCGCGTTACACCTGGACCATTCTTCCGGCATCGGCGCTGCGATGCCATCGGCAGTTCACGCTGCACGCGGACGCCGTCGAATTTGCCATAGGAGACAAGGATGAAATCGAACCAGTGGGACGTGTCCTACGAATGGAAAGCCGTGACGTTGCTCGCCCTCGGATTCGGGCTGGTGGGCCTGGACCGCTGGCTGATCGCGCCGCTCTTTCCGTCCATCATGAAGGAGTTGCATCTGACCGCTCAGGACGTCGGGAACTGCATCGGCATCCTGGGGCTTTCCTGGGGCGTGTTCGCCGCGCTGATGGGCGGTATTTCCGACAGGTTTGGACGCCGCAAGGTGCTGATTCCCGCGATCATCGCGTTTTCGCTTTTGTCGGGGTTTTCGGGTGTCGCGGGCGGACTGACGAGTCTGCTCGCAGTGCGCGCCCTGATGGGCGTCGCGGAAGGGTCGTTCTGCCCGACGAGCTTCGCCGCGACGGCGGACGCCTCGCATCCGAAGCGCCGCGGCTTCAATCTCGGACTCCAGCAAAGCGGATTCGCACTGTTCGGGCTGGCGCTTTCGCCGATCATCGCCACGCAGTTGCTTAATGTCATGACCTGGCGCTGGGTGTTCGCGCTTGTCTCCATTCCTGGGCTGATCCTCGGTCTGCTGATGTTCCGAGTGATTCGTGAACCGAAGCCTACGGCAGTATCGGTGCCGTCCGGCCCGGCAGCACAGGCGGTCGCGCAACCGCAGCGCGGCAACTGGCGCGACGTGCTGAAGAGCGGTAATATCCGCGTCGCGATGGTGGCACTGTTCTGTGCAATGACGGGTGTGTTCGTGCTCGGCGCGATGCTGCCGCTCTATCTGACCGAGTATCTGGCGCTCGACACGCAGCGCATGGGCATCGTGGTGTCGGCGATCGGCTTTGGGGGATTTGTCGGCCAGTTTGGCTTGCCGGGGTTGTCCGATATCGTGGGACGGCGTTTTGCCAGTGTGGTTGGCTTCGCGGGTACGGCGGTGATGCTGTATGTGTTCCGCGGACTCGGCGCGCAGCCGCTTGCGTTGTTCGCCGTGCTGTTCGTGGCGGCGTTCTTCACGCTGGGCCTCGTATCGCTGCTCTCCGGACCGGTCGCGACTGAGGCCGCACCCGTGGGTATGGTGTCGACGGCCATCGGCATCGTGGTTGGTGCGGGCGAGATTTTTGGCGGCGGGGTGGCGCCTGCGATTGCCGGTTTCGTCGCGACCCGCTTCGGCATTCAGAACATATTGTGGCTGCCTATCTGCGCCGTGGTGCTCGGCATCGGCGTGAGCCTGCTGCTCAAGGAGACCGCACCCGCCGCACTGCGTCGCCGCAATCCGTCGGCGGTCGATTTCCCGGCAGCGGAGCAATTCGAATAACGCCGCCGATACCGCTCTCCACGCGCACGATGCGCTGCTTCGGGAAGAAGCGGCACGTCGTGCGCGCTGTCGTTTGTGGTCACGCATGCCGCTGTCATCGAAGCCAGGGAGCGCGTCAGCACGGTTAAACTGACGTGCTGTACACGATGACAAGGAAGCGGCATGGATCGTTTTCTGAGTATCGAGGCGTTCGTGCGGGTTGCGGAAACAAGCAGTTTTGCCGAGGCATCGCGGCAACTCGGCGTGACCAGTTCGGTCGTGACGAACCGCATCCAGCAACTGGAACGCTTCGTCAACGCGCCATTGTTTCACCGCAGCACGCGTCACGTGCGTCTGTCCGAAGTCGGCGAGGCGTTCTACCGTGAGTGCGCGGAGGTGGTGGGGCGCGTCAACGATCTGACCGACCAGATGCGCGAATTGCGGGCGACACCCACGGGACGCCTGCGTATCCAGATGCTGCCAGGGTTCGCGCTCGGTCACTTCGGCACGGTGCTGGGAGAATTCAACCGGCGCTATCCCGGCATCCAGCTCGACATCATCGTGAACGACCGTGTGGTCGATCCAATCGAAGAAGGGTTCGACGTCGCGCTTCAGATCTTTCCCGCCATCTCGGAGTCGTTGATCGAGCGGCGCCTCTTTACGGTAAGGCGGCTCTTCTGCGCGGCGCCGTCGTATATCGAAGCGCATGGCGTGCCGCAGCATCCGCGTGAATTGCTGCAGCACACGACGGCACTCTATTCCGGCTATCCGTCGCGCAATCACTGGACGATGACGCGCGGTGACGAAGTCTTCGAAATGGAACTGCCCGGCATGATCCGTTCGAACTCTGTGCATCTGCTGTGCGACTACGCGCTGTCGGGTGGCGGCGTCGTGTGCCTGCCCACGCTGGTGGCGAGTGCGCCGTTGCTCGATGGCTCGCTTGTGCCGATTCTGGTCGACTATGCGCTCTCGCCATTGAACTTCGCTGCCGTGTATCCGGCGACGCAACGCCAGGCGCTCAAGGTCAAGGCGCTGGTCGAGTTTCTGGCCGACTGGATAGGCCAGGAACCGGGCTGGGATGTACCGCTCATCGAGCGCGGCTGGGTACGTTAGGCGGTTGACGCGTCTGCCGCTCGCGTAAAAGCGGCCCGTCAAAGCGCCTGCAACTGGACCACAGCGCCAGGCTTGCCCGCCACCTGTGGCGCGATCATCAGATAACGGCGCCTGTCGCCCGCCATGCTCACGCCGGGCGCAACCACCTGGCGAATCTGGCCCAACGCATTGACGATTGCCGCCCCGGCTCCGTTCGTCATGAACTCCGCGAGCGGCTCGACGTTGCCGCTGCCATCCGGTTTGTCCGCGAGCGCCAGCACATAGCGTTGTCTGGGCTCGAGCCCGGTAACTGCGGCCTGCAGCACCTGAATCAAACCCTGGTCGAACAGCGTGACGGTGGTGGATACGCGGGCGGCGTCGGCAGCCTGGCCCGTTCCGACCGACTTCAGCGCGAGGTGCGTCGTTTGCCCGGCAAGGCCCAACGGCTGCGTGTTCTGCATGCCGTCGCCTTCAGGCACGGCATTCGGCACATAAGCGACCGCCTGCGGTGCCTGCCCGATGGGCACGTTGGCGATGACCTTGTTCGTGCGCGTATCGATGGCCGTCATCATGTCGGCGTTCTCGAGGCCGACATAGACGCGGCTGCCATCGCCCGATGGCCAGATACCGTGCGGCAGGTTGCCGACGGGAATCGTAGCGACCTGCGAGAAGTCGTCGGTCCGAAACACCTTGACCTGATTCAGACCGCCCACGGTCACATAAGCAAACGCGCCTTGAGCGGTTTGCACGATGTTCACATGGTTCGTGATCGGCCCCGTGTCGATCGTCCTGATCAACGCGAATGGCGGCCGTGCGTCGAAGATTTGCGTCTTGCCCACATCCTTCAGTGTGAACCAGACCTGCCTGCCGTCCGGCGTCGCTGCGAGGTCAGGGCAGAACGGGCTTTCCTGCGTGACCTTGCCCACTATCCTGTGGTCCGCCACCGAGATCACTTCCGTCTCGGGAGTGAACGACGAACACACGTAGCCATATTTGCCATCGGGAGAAAAGATCTGCATGCCGGGGCCCGCGGGCACGACAATGCGCGTCTTCTCCTCGAACGTCTTTGCATCGAGAACGTCGACATAGTTCTCGCCGCGCACAGTCACCCACACTTCGCTGCCGTCAGGGGTAAAGAACGCTTCGTGCGGCGAGCGTCCCACATACGTGACATGCCTGATTGCGTTCGTCTGTGTGTCGATGAACGTGACGGAGTTGGAGCCGATCGAAACCACCGCGAGCGTGCGGTGATCGGGCGAAAATCCCATGCCGTGCACCAGTACCTGCCCGTGGTATAGCGGGCTGAAGTTGCCAGGCGCCGGATCGCCGAGGCGAATCAGGCCAACCAGATGATTGTCGGCGGGATCGACCACGGAGACCGTATTGGAGAACTGCTCGGCTGCGTACACGCGATCATGGTGAGTGATTGGGATGTCCGGGGCAGACAAGGGACCGGGCGCCTGTCCGGCCCAAGCAGACTGCACGGCGGCGAGCACAACGGCCGCAGCGACGAGAACGGTTTTCATCGCGGTTCCTTTGGCATGGTCATGTGAGTTGTTCCCGGGGACATCGAATCCGCCGGTGCCGACGACGGCTGACCGAGTGCGAGCCGCATTGCGACGATTTCCTGCTGCTGTTCGATCACGATCTGCTGGGCGATGCGGCGCAACTGCTCGTTGTGTCCATAGCGCAGTTCGGCCTTCGCCATATCGATCGCGCCTTGATGATGCGGCGTCATCATCGCGACAAAATCGCGATCGACGTCGCCTGTCGGCTTGACGGACATGTCGTCCATCATTTTCGTCATCGCCTTGTCGTTTTCGGAGAGATAGGGCGTTTCGTCGGCACTCGCGCCGGCGACGTTCGCACCCAGGGAAGGCGCCCCTGCGATCACTATCGCTACGAGAACAGCAAGCCGGATCGACGGGCGCATGTGCAGCCGGAACAAGGAATGCATGGACGCTACTCCTCGATGCGATGTGCTAATTCGGTCTCGCAGTATGACGCTTCCGTTTGTGAGGTGCGCGCAAGGTCCTGCATCCATCGGTTCACTCACGCTTACGGACTTGTCATGAATGAAAGCTCACTGTCCGGCTATCGACATGTACATGCGGAACTCGCGGATTTCTTCACCTCTTCTCGCGGATGCCATCAACAACAAAAATGCAGGAAGTCATTCGTTTATCTGAAACCAAGGCTCTGTTCTTGGCATCGTTCGAGGTGGCGTATTGCAAGCCTCGTCGCGCAATCCACTGTAAAACTCCTGTAATTCGATCTGGATGCCTAATAATCGATTGTCGAATTGCAATATCGATAAAGGTGCAGAAATGAAAGTTCGTTTTTCTTCATTGCTGGCGGCCGTGGTGTTGTCGTCAGCTGCTGGCCTCGCGTATTCACAGACATCGCAGCAGCCTTCCGGGAATGCCGATCCGCAAACGGCGCCCGCCGCGACGATGTCACAACCGGCCATGACACAACCTGCCGATTCAACGAATCGCTACGAATATGATTCTGTTGGTCCTCAACCGGGCGGTTCGAGCGGCAGCGGACGAGGACGCAACGGAGCACCGTGCGTCGTCGGACTGTCCTGCGATATCTATCAGGGAAGTTGAGTTCGAGCAAAGTCGCGCTTGCGAGTGCCGGTGCACACCGCGCGTGTGACCGACCGTGCGGATTTCGGAGAAACAGGGGAGACTAACGGTCGTGTTACTGCGACCGCCGCCCATCCGGCGGATAAAAGACCGATCTCCCAAGCGATTCTTTCCGATGAATGTCCCATCGTTGCGCGACTGGATTTTTTCGCTAAAGACTTTTCTCGCGGGGATGCTCGCGCTTTATATCGCGTTCTATTTCGATCTCCCGCGGCCCTACTGGGCGCTTGCATCGGTCTATATCGTGTCGAACCCGTTTGTCGGCGCGACACGGTCGAAGGCGCTTTATCGCGTGCTCGGCACGATACTCGGCGCGGTTGCTTCCATCGTGCTCGTGCCACCGTTCGCGGAGACGCCTTATCTGTTGAGCGGCGTGATTGCGTTATGGACGGGTGTATTCGTGTACATCTCCATCTCGACTCGCGCCGCGCGCAATTACGTCTTCCTGCTCGCCAGTTATTCGCTGTCCGTCATTGCGCTACCGGCATTGTCGAATCCGTTGACCATCTTCGATGTAGCCGTGGCCCGAACCGAAGAAATCACGCTTGGCATTGTGTGCGCGAGCATCGTAGGCAGCGTATTTTTTCCGAACCGTCTTGCACCGACGCTGATCGAGCGAACCGACTCTTGGTTCCGCGATGCCGCTGTCTATGCGAAAGAGTCTCTGGCGGGCCGGATCGCGGGTCCGCTCGTTTCCGGCAGCCGGCAGAAGATGGCGTCGAGTGTGCGCGGCTTTGAATTCCTGCTGAGCCAACTGGCCTACGATCATGTCAGTCCGGCGATTCTCGCGCGCAGCGAGGAGATGCAGGCCCGTATGCAACTGATACTGCCCATCACGTCGGCACTTGCGGACATACTCGCGGCTGCGCAGAAATTGTCGCCCGGTATTCCGGCAGCCGTTGAAGAACTGCTGCGCGATGTGGGCCGCTGGATGGACGCGCCATTTTCCGACGACCCTGAACGCGAAGCGCCGCTATTGCGGATGCGCATTGCGCAACTCGATCCCGGCGGCGACGCGTTGACGACGTGGCACGCCGCGCTGATATCCGGCGCGCTTTCGCGTTTGCGGCAACTGATCGATCTGTGGGTCGATTGCCGGACTTTGCGCCATATCATCGTGCAGGATAAAGGGGATTGGCGTCCGCGGTTCCGTCACTGGCGGATCGGTACGCGGCACGCGTTTCTCGATCGTGGTCTTGCGCTGTTTTCCGCCGCTTCTGCGGCTCTCGTGATCTTCGTGTCGTCATGCATCTGGATCGCTTCGGGCTGGCAGGATGGAGCGGCGGCGGTGTCACTGGGTGCGATCGGTGTCTGCTTTTTTGCCGCGCTCGACGAACCCGTTCCCATGATGATCACTTTCCTGAAGTGCGCGACCATGGGTGTCGTGATTTCAGCGTTCTATCTGTTTGTCGTGTTACCGAGTGGCCAGGACTTCGGCATACTCGTTATCTTCTTCTCGTTTCTGTTTGTGCCGCTCGGTTTGTTGATGCCGCGTCCAAAATGGGCATTGATCTCGACGCTGGTTGCGTTGACGACCGCGACGTTTCTCGGGATCGACAGCGCCTATGACGCCAACATCCTGAACTTCCTGAATGCCAATCTCGCCGGGCTGGCCGGGGTGATGTTCGCGTCCGTGATGACGGGGATTATCCGCCCGTTCGGAACGGATGCCGCAACAGCAAGACTGACGCGATCGAGCTGGCGGGACGTCGTGCTGAGCGCGTCGACATTGTCGATTAGCCAGCAACGCGATCTGGGCGCACGTATGCTCGACCGGCTCGTACAGCTCATTCCGCGCGTGGCGCCGAGCGAAGACTACAAGCACCCGTCGACCGAAAGTCTGCGCGACATGCGCATTGCGCTCAACACGCTCGACCTGCGCAGGCTCTCGAACAAATTTTCGGGTGAGTTGCCGGTCGTGATGAATCGCGTGCTCGACGATGTCGGCTCGTACTATGAACGATGCCTCGACTCGGGCGATCGGCAAGACGTGCCGCCGACGCTCGCACTCGACGTCGATGCCGCGATTACGCGGATCATGGGAGGCTTTGCAGCCGATCCCGGCGCGCCGGGATACAAACTGCGCAAGAATGCGCTGCACGCGCTAGTCGGACTTCGACTTTCGCTGTTTTCAGGCGCGACACGCGAGGACGCGTCGTGACGGATGACGCGTGCCTCCCGAACAGGCAGAGACTTTCCTATACCTGTTTTTCTGTCGATCAGTCCACGCTGGCGAGCGCGCGAGTCGCGCGAACCTTGGGCGGCCGGTCGCGCAGCAGCAGCGGCATCAAACGCCGGTTGGCCGTCTGCGCTGCCCACTCGCAGTACGCGGCGCTGCCGAGCACCCAGCCCTGGAGCGTCGACTGCATCAGGTTGCTGACTTCGCATTCGTCAAGCGGCTGTGCGCCGAGATCGCGATACGCCTGATGCTGCTCGAGCGGCGTGCTGCCGAGCGCTCTGTAAAGTGGATGATCCTTGATGAAGCTGTCGACACGCAGACCGACATGATGCGTGTAGCTCGACCACGGGTAGTTTCGCGGCTCTGCCACGAGGCGGTTGCGCACCGGCGCCTGATCGATAACCTGGCTTGCAAGCAGGAAATACCGTTCGGGCTCGATCACGGTTGCCTTGTAGCCGCCACGCCACACTGTGCCGCGGCGGTTATGGCGGCGGTTGAAGGTCTCGACATAGCGACGGCAGACTGCCTGCATCGCCATGGCCACGCTCGACTCATATGAAGGCGTGACGAGGAACTGCACCGCATCAGGCATGAGTACCCACGCGTGCACTGACAGATCGGCGACGCGCGCTGCGTCTGCC
The DNA here is from genome assembly GCF_017104715.1 of Burkholderia sp. Ac-20365. Taxonomy (GTDB): domain Bacteria; phylum Pseudomonadota; class Gammaproteobacteria; order Burkholderiales; family Burkholderiaceae; genus Paraburkholderia. The sequence goes on along the minus strand of NZ_JAAGPI010000012.1, from coordinate 215,221 downwards.
AGGCAGGCGAGGAAGTACCGGTAGTCTCCTTCGTCGAGGAATGCGGGCCCCGTGAGCCCCTGCAAGATAACGTGCTGCGGTTGTTCTGGGACGTAGTGCCGTGCAAGCCGTGTCATGCTGAATTAACCGGAAATCCGATGTGAGAAAACGCTCCGACAGGTGTCGGATGCGTGACGCTGCGTAACGAAATTCTATCGATCGCGTGCGCGCTCTACAACGCGAAAAGGCCTTTTTTCTGGCCTCTTTTCGTCGATTTGCCGATTGTGAGCGGCGAATGCAACGGGCAAACTTCAGACAAATAGCGTGCGCGAAAAGTGGTGTCATATGAGTCATCATTGACCTCAAGTCGACGCCTGAATGTTTGCGACAATTGACCCCAATTGAATCCGGTCTTTATCTGTCGAACGCAGGAGAGAGAATGGGCAAACCTTCCAGAACAGCGTTATTTTCCGCAGCCCGCAATTGGGACTGGGCGAGCGTTGACTCATTATTGAATGCGGCACCGGAACTCATAGAAGCAAGCGAGCCGGGCGGACAAACGGCGCTGCCGACGCCGACGCAGATCCGTCGATTCCCGATTCGAAGGGTCGCGACAGCATAGCCATCGCGCGGGAGCGCAAACTGCCGAAGGAGATCATCGAGCAGATGGTTTCGCTACAGCAACGGAAATCGCGCAGTCGTCTCTGAAAGTAGGAGCGGGTTCGCTGCGCGCGTCCGTGCGACAAAACACGTGGTCATGCTCTCGACACTGCGTGCTACACTCGTTGAACGGAGATGGCATTCCTCCCGTAACCGCCGGCTTGCCGGCTAATGATGCCTACGGTTTCCTGGGTCAGGAAGTTGTAGGCACGTTCTCAGCGTCCTGCTACCCCGGATTTGAACAACGCGTTTCAGGTCTGGTGCCAACGTTTCCATTTCCCCGTTACTGACAGCTAGCGTTTCGCAGGCGATTGCCTGTTGGATACACGAGCGCCAGGTGCCCGTGGAGGAAACTCGCGTCTGCAACGATAGCGGCCGGACCTTGAACAGACAGGAGGTTCCTGTGACGAAGGGCAGTCAGCTCACACTCTATGCAGCCAATCAGAGCCATCGCAAACTGCACAAGACAGTGGTCGAATGGGTGCTCGACGAAATTTCGAAGGTCGGCATCCACGGCGCCACGGTGACGGAAGTCAGCGAAGGCGTCGATGCGCACGGGAAGTATCACGCGGCGCGCTTTTTCGAACTCGTCGATCAACCCGTGGCCGTCATGGTGGCGGGCGCCGATGACCAGATCGACGCGTTGCTCGCGAATCTGCGCGCGGGTGGTGTCCACCTGTTTTTCACGCGCAGCCGCGTTGAATTCGATGTACTCGGCGAGTCCATCGACGAACCTCAGGCGGAGGCCAAACCATAAGCGACGACGCATACAGCGCAGGAACGGGCCGCCCTGCAAGAGGGCAGCCCGCGCACTGCTAGTGGTTCGATCAGGCCGACTGGCGTAGCGTTCTGGCGGCCGCAACCATATTGGTCAGCGCGGGAATGACTTCTGTCCACGCGCGGGTCTTGAGGCCGCAGTCGGGGTTCACCCACAGCCTTTCTGCCGGAATGCGCTCCGCTGCCTTCTTCATCAGGTTCACGATGTGCTCCTGGCTCGGGATATTCGGCGAGTGTATGTCGTATACGCCCGGGCCGATCTCATTCGGGTACTTGAAGTTGTCGAACGCATCGAGCAGTTCCATGTCGGAGCGCGACGTCTCGATCGTGATCACGTCGGCGTCCATGTCGGCAATCGACGCGATGATGTCGTTGAACTCCGAATAGCACATGTGCGTGTGGATCTGCGTTTCATCCTTCACGCCATTCGCGGTGATGCGGAACGACTCTACTGCCCATTGCAGGTATTCGTTCCATTGCGCTCGGCGCAGCGGCAGCCCTTCGCGCAGCGCGGCTTCATCGATCTGGATTACGCGGACACCGGCTTGTTCGAGGTCCAGCACTTCTTCGCGGATCGCGAGCGCGAGCTGGTAGCACGACACCGAACGCGGCTGGTCATCGCGCACGAACGACCAGTTCAGGATCGTGACGGGACCCGTCAGCATGCCTTTCATCGGCTTGACCGTTTGCGATTGCGCGTACCGGGTCCACTCGACCGTGATCGCTTTCGGGCGGCTGATGTCGCCGAACAGAATGGGCGGCTTCACACAGCGCGAGCCGTACGACTGCACCCAGCCGAACTGGCTGAAGGCGTAGCCATCAAGCTGCTCGCCGAAGTATTCGACCATGTCGTTGCGTTCGGCTTCGCCGTGCACCAGCACGTCGAGTCCCAGTGCTTCCTGTTCTTTCACGGCGCGCGTGATCTCCTGCTCCATCGCAGCCTTGTAGCCGGCCTGATCGAGTTCACCCGCCTTGAACTGGCTGCGCGCGTGGCGGATTTCGCCCGTCTGCGGGAACGAGCCGATCGTAGTGGTCGGGAACGCCGGCAGGTTCAGAATCGTGGACTGCTTTTCTGCGCGCTGCGCGTAAGCACTTGCACGCTTGCCGAGTGAAGCATCGATGCGCGCGATGGCCGCCTTCACGGCTGGGTTGTGCACACGCGGCGAAGTACGGCGGCTTTCGATGGCCTTTGCGTTGGCAGCAAGCGCGTCGGCGACCGAGTCGCGGCCGTTATTCAGCGCACCGGCCAGCACGGTCAGTTCGTCGAGCTTTTGCAGCGCGAATGCTAGCCACGATTTGATGTCGGCGTCGAGTTTCTGTTCGCTGTTCAGATCGACGGGCGTGTGCAGCAGCGAGCACGACGGCGCGATCCACAAACGATCGCCAAGCGAACGATGCAGCGGCTCCAGCCACTCCAGTGCAGCCGTCAGATCCGTCTTCCAGATATTGCGGCCATTGATTGCACCGACCGACACCACCGAAGTAGCCGGCAAATGCGCAACAGCCTTCACGATTTCATCGCGCGCATTGATCGCGTCGAGATGCAGTCCGTCGACGGGCAGCTTGCACGCGAGTTCGAGGTTGTCCTGCAACTGGCCGAAGTAGGTGGCGAGCAGCAGCTTGACGCGGCGCTCCGACAACGATTCGTACGCGGTACGGAAAGCCTGACGCCACGTCGCGTCGAGTTCCGTGACGAGCACGGGCTCGTCGATCTGCACCCATTCGATTCCCTGCGCGGTGAAGTAATCCAGCAATGCCGCATACACGGGCAGCAGGCGCGGCAGCAGCGCGAGCTTGTCGGAGTCGTCCTTTGCCTTGCCGAGCCACAGATAGGTGACGGGACCGATGATCACGGGCTTGGCCTTCACGCCGAGCGCACGCGCTTGCGTCACCTGTTCGAGCAGACGCGACGGGTCGAGCGAGAAGTTCGTGTTCGCGTCGAACTCGGGGACGATGTAGTGATAGTTCGTATCGAACCACTTCGTCATCTCGCCCGCGGCGACACCGCCGCAGCATGCGCTGTGATCTTCTGCACCGTGTGCCGACCGGCCACGCGCCACGCGGAAATAATTGTCGAGCGCGTCGCCGTGAAAACCGCGCACGCGTTCCGGCAGATTGCCGAGCGTGACGCTCATGTCGAGCACCTGGTCGTAGAACGCGAAATCGCCGACGGGTACGAAGTCCAGGCCCGCCTGATCTTTCCAGTGACGCTCGCGAAGCTGTGCGCCGACGTGCTTCAGCTCGTCGCGCGACGACTCATTTTTCCAGTATTTCTCGAGTGCGAACTTCAGTTCGCGTTTCGCGCCGATGCGCGGAAAACCGAGGTTGTGCGTAGTGACCATGTTCTGTTTGCCGTCTGGAGGTAAGTAGCTGGGAGCGATGATAGAATTTTCGCTGCATGAATAAAAATGGATTTATTTCATGCAAACATTAATTCTGTTCATGGAGTGGGCAATGCTGGAACGCAGTCATCTGATGGTCGTGCGGGAGGTCGAGCGCCAGGGATCGCTTACGGCAGCCGCCGATACGCTCAATCTCACGCAGTCGGCGTTGAGCCATGCAGTGAAAAAGCTGGAGCAGCAACTCGGCACGCCGGTCTGGACGCGCGAAGGCCGGTCGATGCGGCTCACGCAGGCGGGTCAGTACCTGCTTGGTCTGGCGAACCGCATGCTGCCGCAGTTCGAACTGGCAGAAGAGCGCATGAAGCAGTACGCGCAAGGCGAGCGCGGCACGCTGCGCATCGGCATGGAATGTCATCCGTGCTACCAGTGGCTGCTCAAGGTGGTGTCGCCTTACCTCGCGAGTTGGCCGGATGTCGATGTCGACGTGAAGCAGCGTTTTCAGTTTGGCGGCATTGGTGCGCTCATCGGCTATGAGATCGATGTACTCGTAACGCCCGATCCGCTAAAGAAATCCGAATTGCACTTCCAGCCTGTGTTCGACTATGAGCAGGTACTGGTCGTTGCCGATGAACACACGCTGGCCAATGAACCGTACGTCACACCAGAACAGCTCGCGAAAGAAGTACTGATCACGTATCCCGTCGAAACCGACCGGCTCGATATCTACACGCAGTTCCTGACGCCGGCGAACGTCGTACCGCGTCGCCACAAGGTGATCGAAACGACCGACATCATGTTGCAGATGGTCGCGAGCGGTCGTGGTGTGGCTGCGTTACCGCGCTGGCTTGCGGAAGAGTACTCGGGCTGGATGCCGCTCACGCCGCTGCAACTTGGCAAGAAGGGCATTGCGAAGCAGATCTTTCTCGGCACGCGCAAGGCCGATCACGAGATCGAGTATCTGGCGGCATTCGTGAAGACAGCGCGTGAGTCGAAATGGACGCAGGCGAAGTTACGCCGATAGTTCTCGCACACTCCGTTTAACCCGCATGGTAAAAAACATTAAGTACCTACAGCAAAGTACTCAATAAGATGACGTCATCAAAAATGACGCATTTAACGCGCGAAAAAAGCTTGCATTCCGCCACCGGAAAACTATCTTGGGTTAACAAAATGTCTTTTGGCTCGGCACCGGAGGAGACCCATGCCGGCTACACGTATGATGATTGCGCGTCGCGCTGGCGTGAGCGTTGCCACGGTCGATCGTGTGCTGCGCGACGACCAGGGGGTTCGCCCTGAGACAGCGGAACGTGTTCATCTCGCGCTTGCGACGCTATGCGACGAGCGCGCCAGCCGCGGCCGGCCCGCAAAGACCACGTCGTTCCGGGTCGCTTTCGTACTGCCGCAAATCAACTCCCGCTTTCTCGATCAGGTCGAACGCGATATCGCGTTGTCGGCCAGTTTCTTTCGCGAGCACCGCATCGTTCCGTCGTTTTATCGTTGCGATCTCTCCAATCAGCGCGACGCCACATCGCTTGCCCAGCAACTGATCGACTACGACGCGCTTGTGCTCGTGCCGCTCGATTACCCCTGGGTCGATCGGATGATTCAGGACATGACGGATGCGAATGTGCCTGTGGTTACGGTGTTTTCTGATTTGCCATCGAGTGCTCGCGCCGCGTATGTCGGCGTCGACAATCGCATCGCGGGACGTACTGCCGGCCTGCTGATGGGGCGCTTCGTCGGCTCGCGCATTGGTACTGTCGCGGTGCTGTCGGCGTCGTCGCGGCTGCACGATCAGCTCGAGCGCCGCACCGGTTTCTCTCAGGTTCTCGAAGAAGATTTCCGCAACTTGCGTTGGGTCACCGAACCCGATTTCGCTGAAGACGACGATAGCGCCGGCCTCGCCGTGCAAGGTCTGATCGCCGGGCAGCGCGATCTGGTGGGCGTGTATGTGACGGGCGGCGGCGTGTCCGGCATTGCGTCCGCATTACAGGAGTCAGGCGACAAGGCGCGTGTGGTTCTGATCGGACATGAATGCACGACCGACACCCGCGTGCAGTTGTCCGAGCGCGCGATCGACGTGATTCTCGACCAGGACGTGCGCGGCATCGTCCATTGGTCGGGACTCGCCGCCGTCAATTTCCTGAACGATGTGCGTGGCGTGCCCGGTATCCCGACGCCCGAAACCCGAATTTATCTTCGTGAGAATGCGCATGCCTGACGCTCGCGACGCGCGGATTGCCGGTTGATCCGCCAGAGCCCAAATACAGCGTCCAGCGCATGGGCGCTGTCTGTCATCAGGTTGGAGACCCGAGAGAGACAAGGAGAAGACAAATGGTACGTCTTACGTCAGCAAGGGTAATTGCAGCGGTCCTGGCGTCGATGGGGCTGTGTTTCGGATCGGCGGCGCACGCACAAGGCAAGCAGTTGACGTTGTGCTGGGCCGCGTGGGATCCCGCCAATGCACTCGTCGAATTGTCCAAGGACTTCACCGCCAAGACGGGCATTGCGATGAAGTTCGAATTCGTGCCCTGGACCAGCTACGCGGACCGCTTTATCAATGAACTCAATTCGCACGGCAAGTTGTGCGATCTGATCATTGGCGATAGTCAGTGGATTGGTGGTGCGGCCGTCAATGGACACTACGTGAAGCTCAATGACTTCTTCGACAAGAACAAGATATCGATGAACGATTTCGTGCCCGCGACGGTGGTCGGCTACGCGGAATGGCCGAAGAATACGCCGAACTACTGGGCATTGCCGGCCATGGCGGATGCAGTGGGATGGACATACCGGAAAGACTGGTTTGCAAGGCCGGAACTGCGCGCCGAGTTCAAGCAGAAATACAAACGCGAACTCGAACCGCCGACCACGATGGATGAACTCAAGCAAACGGCCGAGTTCTTCCAGGGGAGAAAGATCGACGGAAAGACCGTGTATGGCGTGTATATCTTCACCGAACGCGGTTCCGAAGGCATTACGATGGGCGTGACCAACATGCTCTACAACTTCGGATTCGAATATCAGGACCCGAAGAAGCCTTATCACCTGGATGGCTTTGTGAATTCACCGGGTGCAATCAAGGGACTTGAGTTCTACAAGGCGCTCTACAAGTGCTGCACTGCACCGGGCATGACAAACGCGTACATGCAGGAAGGGCTCGACGCATTCAAGTCCGGTCAGGTTGCGATGCAGATGAACTGGTTCGCGTTCTTCCCTGGGTTGTACAAAGATCCGAATGTGGGTGGCGACAAGATCGGGTTCTTCGTCAATCCAAAGGAAACCAAGCAGTTCACGCAACTCGGCGGGCAGGGTATTTCAGTCGTCTCATACTCGGACCACAAGGCGGATGCACTCGAATATATCAAATGGTTTGCGCAGGCCGATGTGCAAAAGAAGTGGTGGCAACTCGGCGGCTATTCGGCGGCGAAGTCGGTGGTGGATGCGCCGGACTTTCCGAAGAGCGCACCGTTCGCGCCTGCTTTCCTGAAGTCGATGTCGATCGTCAAGGACTTCTGGGCGGAACCTGCCTATGCGGAACTGCTGCTCGACATGCAAAAGCGCGTGCATGACTATGTGGTCGCCGATAAAGGCACCGCGAAAGAAGCACTCGATCTGCTCGTCAAGGACTGGAACAAGGTCTTCAAGGCAGAAGGGAAGTGAACTGATACGCCAGAGGTTTCAACGCGCGGATTGGCTAAACCCGTTCGTGCAAAGGAGTCGGGCATGTTGGCAAACAAGCCTTTTCCTACGGAAGGGTTGCAGGCGAAAACGCAGGCGCGCGCGGCGGCGCGCCTGCGCGGCCTGTCTGACCGGACCATCGCGTGGCTGTTCATTCTTCCGACCATCGTCCTGCTGCTTGCGATCAACATCTTTCCGTTGATCTGGGCACTGCGATTGTCGTTTACGAACTTCAAGTCGAATATGCCGAGCGTGCCGGCGCGGTTTGTCGGCATCGACAATTACACGGACATCCTGACCGACGACGACATCTGGTACGCGATGCAGGTGACGGCGCGCTTCGTGTTCTGGTCGGTCGGACTCGAAGTGTTGCTCGGGTTTGGACTCGCGCTGCTGATCAACCGGCAGTTTCGCGGCCATAGTTTCTGGACGACGCTGATCCTGTTGCCGATGATGTTGTCGCCCGCCGTGGTCGGCAACTTCTGGACATTCATTTTGCAGCCTCAAACCGGCCTCTTCAACGATATCGTCAGCTTCTTCACAGGCATTCCGCCGAACTCGTTCCAGATGATCGGCGACGTGCCGCTCGCGCCGTGGACCATCGTCATGGTTGATACATGGATGTGGACGCCCTACGTGATGCTGATCTGCCTTGCGGGCTTGCGCTCCATTCCCGACTACATCTACGAAGCGGCCGAAGTGGACCGTGCATCGTCGTGGCGCCAGTTCTGGTCGATCACGCTGCCAATGACGCTGCCGTTCCTGATGCTCGCCATCCTGTTTCGCGGCATCGAGAACTTCAAGATGTTCGATATGGTGAATCTGCTGACGTCGGGCGGTCCAGGCTCCGTGACGGAAACCGTGTCGATCACGCTCAAACGCGCTGCGTTCGAGAAATGGCAAACGGGTTATTCGTCGGCGCTGGCGATCATTCTGTTTGTGGTCGTGTTCGGCGCGGCGAATATCTATGTGAAGGCACTCAACAGGGTGAAACAGCGATGACGGACCTTGCCCTTCAACAATCGGTCGTCGCCGCTTCGCCGCGCGGCAAGACGTTCGCCGCCGTGGTCGTGATTGCCTATGCGCTGGTCGCAACGCTGCCCATCGTATGGATCATCCTGACCAGCTTCAAGACTCAGGAGGACGCGATTGCGTATCCACCCGTCGTGGTGTTCCAGCCGTCGATGGAAGGCTACGTGAATCTCTTCACGATCCGTTCGCGGCAGACGTCTGAGTTCATCGCAAGCTTGCCGCCCGCGCAGACCTGGTACGACCGCGATGTGCGCAAGCGCAATATGGTGATCGCGGGGCCGTCGAAAGTCGTGCCGCGCTTCATCAATTCGCTTGTGATCGGTTTTGGGTCGACATTTCTGGCGGTATTTCTCGGCACGCTTGCGGCCTATGCGTTCTCGCGCTTCAAGGTTCCGCTCGCCGACGATCTGCTCTTCTTCATTCTGTCCACGCGGATGATGCCACCTATTGCCGTCGCCATTCCGATCTACCTGATGTACCGCGCGTTGGGTCTCGCCGACAGTTACCTCGGCATGATCGTGCTGTACACGGCAGTGAATGTATCGCTCGCCGTGTGGCTGCTGAAGGGCTTTATCGACGAGATTCCGCGCGAGTATGAAGAAGCCGCGCTGGTCGACGGGTACACGCGCATGCAGGCGTTCATCAAGGTGGTGTTGCCGCAGGCAATTACAGGCATCGCCGCCACCGCGATCTTCTGCCTGATCTTCGCGTGGAACGAGTACGCGTTCGCATCGTTGCTAACGAGCGGCGACGCGCAAACCATGCCGCCGTTCATACCGTTCATCATCGGCGAAGGCGGTCAGGACTGGCCTGCCGTCGCGGCCGCGACGACCCTGTTCGTGCTGCCGATTCTTATCTTTACCGTTGTGCTGCGCAAGCATCTGTTGCGCGGCATCACTTTCGGAGCGGTGCGCAAATGAAAGTGCAAACCACCTTGCCACGCCGGCGTATCTTTCGCCGCCGCTATTGTGAGGGCGCTTCGACGGTGCTGATCGGTCTCGGCATCGCGATGCTGGTTCAACCATTCACCGTCGATCTTTACACGTGGTCGTTCCCGGTGATCCTGGTCGGCGCACTGTCGTTCGTTGTGACGAGTCACTTTCCGGACTGAGCCATGTCGACGATCGTACTTTCGAACCTCCAAAAACGTTTCGGCGACTTTACGGCTGTGCGCAACACGAATCTGACCGTGCACGATGGCCGCTTCGTCGTGCTGCTCGGTCCGTCCGGCTGCGGCAAGACGACGACTTTGCGCATGATCGCCGGGCTGGAGCTGCCGACATCGGGGCAGATCCAGATCGACGGAGAAGATGTCACGGCGTTGCGCGCACGCCAGCGCGACATCGCGTTCGTGTTCCAGATGTTCGCGCTCTATCCACATATGAGCGTGCGCAATAACATCGCGTTTCCCCTGAAAAATGAGGGTCTTCCGCGCCGGGAGATTGCAACGCGCGTCGAATCTGCTGCGCGTGTGCTGCGCATCGAAAGCCTGCTCGATCGCAAAACGGGCGGGCTGTCCGGCGGCGATCGCCAGCGCGTCGCGTTGGGCCGCGCGATCGTCCGGCATCCAAAGGCGTTTCTGATGGACGAGCCGCTCGGCACGCTCGATGCCGACTTTCGTGAGTTGATGTGCCTCGAACTGCGCAAGCTGCATAACTCGCTCAACGCAACGACCGTCTACGTGACGCACGATCAAAGCGAAGCGATGGCGATGGCTGACGATATCGTCGTGATGAATCAGGGCGAAGTGCTGCAGGCGGCTTCGCCTCAGGAGATCTATCACTTTCCCGCGACTATTTTCGTGGGCAATTTCATCGGCAGTCCGCCAATGAACTTTCTGCCCGTCGATACCGGTGTGGAAGCGGGCGCCGAACAGGTGTCGCTCGGCGGCGCGTTCGTGCCGGTGCCGCGCACTGGCGCGTCCGCTGCGAAGCTCATGCTGGGCATCCGGCCCGAGCATGTGCGGATCGACGAGCACGGCGCGTTGCGCGGACGTGTGATCGCCGACGAGTATCTCGGCTCGCATCAGATTCTCGTCGTCGATACGTCGCTTGGCATCGTTCGCGTGAGGGTCGGCAAAGACGAAGGGCGGGCTGCCGGGGCGCAGGTGGGATTGTCGTTTCGCAAGGAACGCACGCTGCTGTACGACGCGGCCAGCGGCAAGATGCTTGCGGGCGCAGCGCCCCAGATGGCCGTCAACGGAAACGACAAAGGGGGCGCCTATGTCTGAAATCCGCTTGAATCAGGTGACGAAACGCTTTGGCGATATCGTCGCCGTCAATGAGGTATCGATCGACGTGAAGGAGGGCGAGTTCGTCGTGCTGCTCGGGCCGAGCGGCGCAGGCAAGACGACGACGCTGCGGCTGATCGCGGGGCTCGAGCGTCCCGACGAAGGCGAGATATTCATCGACGGCGAAGCGGCGACGGATTCGCATCCGGCGGATCGCGATGTCGCGTTCATTTTCCAGCAGTATTCGCTGTATCCGCATCTGACCGTATTCGGCAATCTCGCGTTTCCATTGCGCTCGCCGCGCCGGCGCATGAGCGAGGCGGACATCAAGGCGCGCGTGCGGGAAGTGGCGCAGTTGCTGCACATGGAATCCAAGCTCGACAACATGGCGACGCATCTGTCGGGCGGCGAAATGCAGCGTGTCGCGATTGGACGTGCGCTCGTGCGGCAGCCGAAAGTCTTTCTGATGGACGAGCCGTTGTCGTCGCTGGACGCGAAGCTGCGCGAAGAATTGCGGATCGAACTGAAGCGGCTGCATCGCACGATCGGCGCGACGATCGTCTATGTCACGCACGATCAGGTCGAAGCGACGACGCTCGCGGATCGCATCGGCATACTCGAACATGGCCGCATCGTGCAGATCGGCACGCCGCGCGAAGTGTATGGCAACCCGGCGTCGTTGAGCGCGGCGCAGCGTCTCGGCTCGCCGCCGATCAATCTGCTGCCGGCCGCGCTGTTCGACTCAGGCGCGATGCCGGCGGGTACGTCGACGGTTGCGATTCGTCCGGAAGACATCGTGTTGCACGCGCCGGATGCGCGCGACGTGCTCAACCTGCGCGTGCTGGAATATTCGCCGCTGCGCCATCTGCTGATTCTGGACCGCGAGGGCACGGCGATCGTCGCGACGACGATGACCGAGCGCAACTTCGCGCCGGGGCAAACGGTCGGCGTGTCGCTGCCGCCGCGCAGCCTTCTCTACTTCCGCTCTGACGGCAGGAGGATTCCGGCATGAACGGCAAAACGGTCATGGCGTGCATCGAGGCTGCGCACGCCGCGCTGAAGGAACACACCGACGAGATCGCGGCGCTCGATCAGCAGATCGGCGACGGCGATCATATCTTCAACCTGCTTCGCGGCGCCGATGCGCTGCTCGCGATGCGTGCCGATATCGAAGCCGCGGCGTTCGCGCCCGCATTGGACCTCGCGGCGTCGAAACTGCTGTCGACGGTGGGCGGCTCGTCGGGGCCGCTGTTCTATTCGTTGTTGCACGGCATGGCGAAAGCCTGCGGAGAAGGCGCGGATACGCCGGGCGTCGAGGATGCGGCACAGATGTTCGCAGCCGGCGTCGACGCCGTTGCGCAGCGCGGCAAGGCGGGGATCGGCAGCAAGACGATGATGGATGTGCTGATCCCCGTTGCGTCGCGCTTTCAGGAACTCGCCGACAGCAACGCCGCGCCCGAGGACGTGCTCGATGCGTTGCCGCAGGTCGCCGAAGCGAGCATGCTCGCCACGCGCGACATGCTTGCCACGAAGGGACGCGCGTCGTTTCTCGGCGAGCGCTCGCGCGGCCACATCGATCCGGGCGCGCGCTCGAGCCAGTTGATGATCGCCGCCGTCTGCGCGCGGCTGGCGCAAGACAGAGAATGAAAGGAGACCAGGCCATGAAAAAATTCATCAATCACGTCGACGACTTTCTGGCCGAAAGCCTCGCCGGTTTTGCTGCCGCGCATGGCGATCTCGTCGTGCTCAATCAGGAACCGGTATTCGTGCGGCGCAAGACATTGAAGCCGGGCAAGGTCGCGCTGGTGTCGGGCGGCGGTTCGGGACACGAGCCGTTGCATAGCGGCTTTGTCGGCTACGGCATGCTCGATGCAGCGTGCCCCGGCCAGGTGTTCACCTCGCCGACGCCCGATCAGATGATGGCCGCCGCGAACGCCGTCGATACGGGCGCGGGCACGCTGTTCATCGTGAAGAACTATTCGGGCGATCTGATGAACTTCGAAATGGCGTCGGAGATGTCGGAATTATCGAACGCGATGGTGCTGATCAACGACGACGTGGCCGTCGAAAACTCCAGCTACACGACGGGGCGGCGCGGCGTGGCGGGTGCGGTGATCGTCGAGAAACTGGTGGGCAGCCTGGCCGAAAGCGGAGCGAATCTCGAGCAATGCAAGGCGTTTGGCGACCGCGTCAACAAGAACACAGCAACGATGGGTGTGGCGTTTTCGAGTTGCACGGTGCCCGCAGCCGGCACGCTGACGTTCAAGATCGGCGACGATGAAATCGAAGTTGGCGTGGGCATTCATGGCGAACCGGGGCGGCGGCGCGCGCGCTTTGCAGCCGCCGACGTGATTGCGGCAGAACTGCTGACCGCGATCGTCGCCGATCTGAAGCCGCAAGCGGGCTCGGAACTGCTGGTTCTCGTCAACGGGCTAGGCGGCACGCCGCTGGGCGAGTTGTATCTGCTGTTTAATTCGACGCGTCTATGGCTGCAACAGCGCGACCTGAAGATCGCGCGCGTGCAGGTCGGGTCGCTGACGACCTCGCTGGAAATGGCGGGTGCGTCGATCACCCTGTGCGTGATGGACGACGACATGATGCGGCATTGGGATAGCCCCGTGCATACAGCGTCGCTGAGGTGGGGTGTGTAGCGGGCAATGATCCGCAGCAGACGTAAATACGGAGCGCGTGAGGCTGGGGACGATGCAAATAACCTTTTGACATGAATCGCGATTGGTACGGCGGGAATGAGGGGTGTATTCTTGTTTAAGGCTATACGCCGCCCTTCATTCGGAGCTTCATCGTTATGGCTACCGATCCGATTTCCGGCACCCGGCAAGGGATTCTGGACCAATTACTCGATCACAAGAACGGCATGACAGTCGATGAAATCATCGCGGCTGTCGGCATCAGCAGAACCGCCGTCAATCAGCATCTGATTGCGCTGGAACGCCGCAATTTCATTCAGAAAGGTTCACCGCGAAAGACCGGTGGAAGGCCGGTTCAGACCTACATCCTGACGCAGGAAGGGACGAATCAGTTTCCCAAGCAGTATTCATGGTTCTCGGCTTTGCTGGTGTCCACGCTTCGCGATGAACTCGGTCCGGAGCGGCTCGATCGCTATATGTTCGATCTCGGCATGAAGACTTCAGCCGCGCTGATTCCGCGCCTCGTGGGGAAAACACGCTCCGAGCGCATCACCGAAACCGTCGCGATCATGAACGAAGCCGGTTTTCGCGCGGCGGAAATCGATCCGCAGATGGGGTCGAAGCTGTCACGTGTCGAATGCACGAACTGTGTGTATCACGACCTGACGAAGGATTACCCTGAAGTGTGCCGATTCGATATCGGGTTCCTGTCAGGTTTGATGGGAACCGAGGTCGAGCACCAGACCTGCATGCAACGCGGTGGCGATACTTGCCGCTTTCGCTTCAAGCCGTTTGCCTAGCATCTGACGGTCATCGTATAGGCACCAGCCGCCACGTTGGTTCGTCATCACTTCACTGCCTGCATTCGCTTCAAAACACCCCTGAAAAGCCGCTTTTCGTGCCCCGAAATCAAAATTGTAACAGTCGGGGCTTTCGACACTTTTGACAATTGTTCGCGTCAAAAGGCTTGCCTATGCTGATCTCACCGACCCGCTCCGAGTCGCGCAACAAGCCTGTGTTGTCTGCGTTTGCTCAAGGAGGCTTCAGATGGCAATCGATTTCACGATGTCGGCCGCCCAGAAAGCGGTGCAGATGAAGGCGCGACTATTTTCCGAGTCTGTTCTGGCGTCATTGAGTTACGACACCGATCGGGAACCCGATCTGATCAGCGCATTTGTCAGGCGCAAGCCTGCATACATCGAAGCGTATCGCCAGGGTCTTGCCACGGCGATGCTGCCTTCGGCATACGGCGGCGCGGGTCTGTCCTGCCTCGATTTCACGATCGCCACCGAAGAGATCGCCGCGATCGATCCGGGATTCGCCTGCACCGTGCTGTGCAATGGCCTCGGATTGATGCCGATCATCTGGTATGGCGATGACGCGCAGAAGTGTCGATTCGTTGGCGCCGCGACTTCGGATCCGAACGAGCAGTATCTCGCCGCGTGGACGGCAGCCGAACCGCCCGCCGCGATGCGCGCTGCCGCGAGCTTCGATAACCCGCTGTCTGCGGCCGGCATTGGACTGACGGCGACACTTCACGGCGATCACTATCGGCTCAACGGCCGCAAGAAGTGGTCGTCGGCGGCGGGATGGGACGGTCTGGGGGCAGACTCGCAAATCGTCATCGCGCGCACGGGTGACGAGATCGGCTGGATGAGAGGGCTCTCGGCCATCGTCGTGGAGCGCGGCACGGCCGGGGTGAGTTGCGGCTTCCCGGCAGACCAGACCGACCGAACGTCGACGGACGCGCTCATTGAATTCGACAACGCCATCGTGCCTGCCGAAAACCTGCTTCGCGCTACGGAAAGCAGGGGCGATCTGGTCATCAACCGGAATTTCTCATGGTTCGGTCCCGTGGCGGCTATTGCTGCGGCGGGCGTCGCGCGCGCGGCGTATGAAGTTGCGCTGCGATTTTCCAGGCGCGATTCGGGCCTTTCGCTTCCGCTTATCAACCGCGTCGAGAACGTGGGTTACGTGCTCGGCGATGTCGCTGCGAAGATCGAGTCGGCCCGCTATTTCGCGTGGCGCGCTGCTGACTATCTGGACAAGCACGATCATCACGCGGAAATATTCGGTGCGATGTGCAAGATCAATGTTACGGAAACGATGTTCGACTGCGTGTTCAAATGCATGCAGATCGTCGGCATGCATGACGGCGATACGCTGCACAGCTTCAACAGGAATCTCCACGATGCTGCGTTGTTGCCGATCTTCGATGGCGGCAACATGGCCATGCAGCGGCGACGCGTGAAAGGCGTCCTCGCGGATGAAAGCTTCAATCCGCGCGGCGCGATGGACGACGAGTCACTGTATTTTTCGCGGCCCATGGAGGCTGCCGGCTAGGCCGCTCTTGCATGTGCTGTCGATGCGCACACAGGGGACATTCTGAGTCGCACAAAGGTTCGATGAAATGGACGGTGCGAAGGACGGGACGGTCGGATCGAAACGATCGTCAGCGGGGCAGTAACGTTCGACGCGCCGATTGGCAACCTGAAACTATCGAGTTCCTGCCATGCCGATCGATTTCACTTTGACTGCCGCGCAACAGAAGTTGCAGCGCAACGCACGCGAATTCTCGCTGGAGATTCTTCAGCCTGTCGTGAAGAAAGCGGATGAAGAGCGTGACACGCAAAAGGCCTTCGTATTGATGAAGGGCGCTTACCTCGAGTGCTACAAGCTCGGCTTTGCGACCGGTTTCCTGCCCCGCGAATATGGCGGCGGAGGCATCAGCAATATGGATCTGCAGATTGTCGCCGAGGAGATCACCGCCGTCGACCCCGGCTTCGCGACCGTGCTGCTCGTCAACGGA
Organism: Burkholderia sp. Ac-20365; assembly: GCF_017104715.1. Lineage (GTDB taxonomy): Bacteria > Pseudomonadota > Gammaproteobacteria > Burkholderiales > Burkholderiaceae > Paraburkholderia. The sequence continues at coordinate 199,063 of NZ_JAAGPI010000012.1, read as the reverse complement.
CTGGCGCTCATGCCACTCGTCTGGTACGGCTCGGAGGCTCAAAAGAAAAAGTGGCTGGTGCAGGCCACGAGTGATCCGCGCGGGGAATACATCGCCGGATGGACCGTGAGCGAACCGGTCGACGACACGGGTGGGACGGCGAATTTCGATCATCCCGGGCCGCGCCCGGCAGGCATCGGACTGATCGCGACGCATGACAAAGGGCGTGGCGAATATGTACTGAACGGCCAGAAATACTGGCCATGCAATGCGGGCGGATGGGATCTGATGGGCGCGGACGTAAACGTGTGCATCGTTCGTACCGACCCTTCGAAGGGTGGGCGCGAAGGACTTAGCGCGATCGTCGTGCCGAGGGGAACGGCGGGTATCAGTTATGGCGAACCGATATCGAAGCTCGGACATCGCTTGTGCCAGAACAATACGATCACGTTCAAGGACTGCCGCGTTCCCGAAGAGAACCTCTTTGCCGTCGGCGATGGCGATCTCGTCATCGGCAAGGCGTTCACGTGGTCGGGGCCGGTTGCGGCGATCGCGGCGGTTGGCGTGGCGAGATCGGCTTATGAATTCGCGCTGCAATGGGCGAAGACGCGCCGCGCCGGTGGCGGCATGCCGATGATTCATCATCAGGCAGTCGGCTATATGCTCGCGGATATCGCAATGAAAATCGAAGCATGCCGCGCATTCTCATGGAAAGCCGCGCACTATCTGGATCTGTTCAATTCGGAAGGACACGCGGTCGGCGCGATGGCGAAAGTCTTTTGCGGAGAAACACTGTTTACGACGGTCTTCCGGGCCCTTCAGGTGATGGGCGTCAATGCGCTGGACAAGCAGCATCCGATGGAAAAATTCCTGCGCGAAGCGGCTGTCTTTCCCTTGTACGATGCGGGCAATATCGGCATGCAGATGCGCAAGATCTGGGGCGTCATGCTCGATGAGAACTTCGATCCGCGCGCGATTGCCGATTCGCGCCGGATGGATTTCGATAAATCGATGGAAAGCACGGGCGCGCTGATGCAACCGCAGCGCGACGCGAAGAGCCGATAGGATCAGCGCGCGAGCAATGCCCTCGCGAGCTTGCCCAGTCGACGTACGCCGTCTTCGACGCTTTCGTTCCACACGTGCCCGGCGCTCAGGCGCAGGCAGTTGCGAAAACGCCGGCTCGCGGAGAAGACGTCGCCGGGCGCAAAGCAGATGCCTTTTTCGAGTGCCTGGTCGAACAGTTCGCGCGAATCGAAGCGCCTCGGCAGTTCGAGCCACAGCACGAAGCCGCCTGCGGGGCGGCTTACTTTTGTCTCGGCCGGAAAGCCTGCCTCGATCGTGCGCGTCATCCGCGCAAGATTTTGCTGGAACATGCGGCGAAGCGTGCGCAGGTGTGCATCGTAGTTGCCGCTCGCGAGGAAGTCCGCGAGCGCGACCTGCGGCAAGGTCGGACTGCACAGGCTGAACGCGAGCTTGCGGTCCATCACACGTTGCGCATAGGCGCCCGCGACGATCCAGCCGACCCGGTATCCGGGCGCGAGGCTCTTCGAAAACGAACTGCAATAAATGGTATTGGCGCCGCCGTCGAGCGCGATGAAGGGCTTGGGCCGTTCCCGACCGAAGTAGATGTCGCCGTACACATCGTCTTCGATCAACGGTACTTCATGCTGCGCGAGCACCGCGAGAAGTGCGCGCTTGTCGGCTTCGGCCATCATCGAGCCGAGCGGATTGTTGAAGCTCGACGACAGCACGCATGCTGCCACGGATTCCGTATCGAGCAGATGCGCGAGCGCATCGACGTCGATGCCGCGAGTCGGATCGGTCGGTAGTTCGAAAGCCTTCAGGCCGAGCACTTCGAGCGTGTGCAGAAGCCCGACATACGTGGGCGATTCGATTGCGATCGTATCGCCGCGCGACGCGACCGAGGTGAGCGCGAGCGTGAGTGCTTCGGTGCAGCCGGCTGTGATGAGCACGTCGTCGGGGGACAGTGCGTGGCCGATGCGCATCGCCCGCTTCGCAATCTCGCGGCGCAGGCCCGGTTCGCCTTGTGCGGCGCTATAGGCGTTGTATCGCGCGCCATGCTGGCGGGCGGCGCGCGACAGCGCGAGGTCGAGCCGGTTCGACTGCAACAGTGCCGCTTCTGGCACGGCGCAACCGAGCGGCACGAGTGAGGTATTCGATGCATGCTCCAGCAGCGCTGCAACGGCGCCGCTGATCGACACGGTCGACGCCTTCGAACGCGCGCGCGAGGTCGACGGCAACCGGAGTGCGCCCCGATGCGGCGCCGACACATAAAAACCCGACTGCGGACGTGCAACGAGAATGCCGCGATCTTCCAGTAGCCTGTAAGCCTGCAATGCGGTGGAGATACTGATGCTGTGCTGCTCGCTGACAGCGCGCACGGATGGCAGACGTGTGCCGGGCGCGAGCGCGCCATTGTCGATCATGCCGGTGATGAGTTCGGCCAGTTGCTCGTAACGGAACGAAGTGTGCGTATCCATGAAATGCATCGTGACGGTGGATTTCCCGATTATCGATTCTCACCCGCACGTCGCCAAGCAAAATTGTGATGGTCCATTCAGTCGAAAATTGTGACTGTTATGGTTGGTATGTCGGCGCTACGATGCGGGTGTTTCAGATCAGTATTCACCATCGATGCAAGGCGAAAGCATGAATGCGTTTCAAACGGATGTCGCGGGCGGCGCAAATACGAAGGTGTGGCGCGGGCGCTTTCCGTACAACGAGATCATTTCGCTTCTGGACGTGAACAGGCCGTTCAATCTGGCGGAGAGCACGTCGCAAGACCTGACGGTCGGCGAGGTGCTGGATATGGCGGGTCTCGAATCTATTCGCGATCTGAAGCTGGGCTACGGTAAATCGGTGGGTGCCGAGGCGTTGCGCGAAGCCATAGCCGAAACCTGCGGTGTGTCCGCCGGGCAGATCGTCACGACTCAAGGCACCGCGCTCGGACTCTTTCTGCTTGCATTCGAACTTTGCCGGCCCGGCGATGAAGCTGTGCTCGTGACACCCTGTTTTCCGCCGAGTCGTGACTGTCTGGTCGGCGCGGGTGTCGCCGTACGCGAAGTCAGGTTGTCGTTTGAAGATGGGTATCGACTGGATCTGGATCGCATCGAGGCTGCGCTCTCTTCGACAACGAAGCTGGTAAGCCTTGCGTCGCCGCAGAATCCGAGCGGCGTGCGGACGTCGCGGAGCGAGATCGAAAAGCTGCTGGCGTTGCTCGCGAAACACTCGCCCCAGGCGATACTTTTCATCGACGAGACCTATCGAGAGGCAACCTACGGCGAAGCAGTCGCGACCGGGAGTTTTGCGGCGCTCGACCCGCGCATCGTTACGGGCGCGTCGGTATCGAAAGCACTCGGGGCGCCGGGCTTGCGCACGGGCTGGCTCACGGTGGCGGACGCGGATCTCCGGGCGCGCCTTACGGTCGCGAAGATGAACACCGTCATTTCCGGCTCGGTGCTCGACGAAGCGCTTGCTGCCGCGTTGCTGCGCAATCGGGAAGCCGTGCTTGCATCGCGGCGTCGTCTGCTCGACGGTGCCGTCAAGGAACTGGCGGCATGGTGCGAGCGCGAACGAACGCGCGTCGAGTGGGTGCGCCCGGATGCCGGTGCGTTGTGCTGCGTGCGCCTGCGTGATGACGCCTTCGATGCTTCGGCCGTATCACGCTTCTGGGATGCGCTGCCGCGGCACGACTTGCAACTCGCGTGCGGAACATGGTTTGGTGAGAGCGAGCGTGTGTTCCGGCTCGGGTTTGGTTATCTGCCGCCCGCGCGTCTTGGACAGGCGCTGGACGCGCTTTCAATTGCGCTCGACATCTCGACGGATGATTCGCGAGCGTGACTGTCGGTCATATTCCCTCTTCAACTATTGGAAAAAGTCATGAAAGTAAGGGTCGCCTATATCGAAGAGCCGCCGTTCTACTGGACGAACGCGGCCGGTGCCGTGACAGGCTCAGACATTGAACTCGCCGATGTGGTGCTCCGCGCGATCGGCGTGACATCGATCGAGTATCAACCTACGTCGTTCGAGGAATTACTCCCCGGTGTCCAGGAGAACCGTTGGGACATGAACGTGCCGATCTTCGTCACGTCTGGGCGGGCTGCACACGTTGCGTTCAGCGTCCCTGTCTGGGCGCTGGGCGACGGATTTGTCGTGCATGCCGGGAATCCGAAAGCGCTGACGGGTTACGCGGTGCTAGCACAGCACGGCGATGCACGGATTGGTCTGATCAACGGACAAGTGCAAATCGACTCCGCAAAATCGGCAGGCGTGCGCGATGAGCAGATCACGATGTTCAAGGATCAGCCGGAAGCGATCGCGGCATTGCTTGCGGGAAAGATCGATGCATTCGCGGGAACCGCAGTGGGGAACCGTGCCATTGCAGGTTCTAACAAGGAACTGGAAGCGGTTGCGCATGACATGAGCAAGGAGACAGCCGTACCCGTTGGCGCCTTCTCGTTCAACAAGAGCAATCATGCGCTGTTGCAGGCAGTGAATGAGCAACTGCGGCAATACCTTGGTTCGGCCGACCATCGCGCCCGCATGGCGAAGTTCGGTCTAACGGATGCGGAAATCGACAGCGTAGCGGCTGTAAAACGTTGACGCACCTACACTGACGTATTTATCCGCTTGCCAGAGGACAGAATGAATCGATCGTACAAGGTGGTAGATGTGTTCACGCGCCGGCCGCTTCTCGGCAATCCAGTCGCTGTCGTACTGGACGCGGAGGGTTTATCGACGGACGACATGCAGGCTATCGCGCGCTGGACGAATCTTTCCGAAACGACATTCGTGCTTCCGTCGACGAGTGTCGAGGCCGACTATGAGCTACGGATCTTCACGCCGGGCAGTGAGCTTCCCTTCGCCGGACATCCGACGCTTGGTAGTGCTCACGCGATCCTCGAGGCCGGTCGTGTGACGCCACGGGCAGGCGGGCGGTTGATTCAGAGCTGCGGTATCGGCCTCGTTGAGTTGTCGATCGAAGAACATGCGGGAGAACGTCATCTGGCTTTCGATCTTCCGAAGGCGAAGATCGAGACGCTGCACGAGAAGGACAGGGCAGAGCTCGCGGCCATTCTCGGCTGCGACGTCAGCGGCAAGACTGCACCGGCTGTCGTGAACGTCGGCCCAGTCTGGGTCATCGCGCAGTTCTCCGATGCGGCTTCCGTGCTTGAACTGCGGCCTGATCTTGGGAGACTGGCAGACTTCGAAAGCCGTCTCGGCGTCACAGGTGTGACCGTATTCGGTGCTCATCAACGTGGCGATGCGGCAATCGAGGTGCGCACGTTCGCGCCGTCGTGTGGCGTCAACGAAGATCCCGTTTGCGGAAGCGGCAATGGCAGCGTTGCTGCATTCCAATGGTCTCAGGGGCTGCTGCCCGCCGACGGTGGCCACTATGTCGCGACGCAGGGCCGCTGCGTCGGCCGGGATGGACGGATAGAGGTGAGCGTGGACAGGAGCGGCAAGGTGCGCGTCGGCGGCTCTTGCGTCACGTGCGTGGATGGCTCACTGATGTTCTGAATTCCGCGGCGGGCCGATGCATACCTCGGTCCAGATAGCCGATGCACTGCCAGTCAATTCGCGTTGCGCTCTGAAGCAAGGCATGCAGCATGCCTGAGGCCAGAATGGGGATATAAGCGCAGTTCCCACGTGTGCACCGCAGCAAACCCGCGCTGATGAAAAGAGGGCAGCCTGGCTCGCTCAGGCCGATGGGTGTAGCCTTAAAAAATAGCGCAACCGTCCACAAAAAGAGACGGCGCAACCGGAGACAGGAGACGGCCTTGCCAAATGCTTTCACCGACTGGTCGATCGACGAGGTGCCCACGAGCGATCGTACTGACGCCTGGCAGGATGTGCTGAGTCAAAGCTATCGCGAGTGGCAGGTGCCGAAGCGCTTGCCCGCGACGTTCTATGCGCGCGTGAAGCATCACGACTTCGCGGGTGCCGGGATCGTCGAAACGATTTGCGATCCGTGTAGCGGGCAACGCACGAGCGGTCTGGTACGGCGCGACGACGAACTGTATGTCGGCGTGCAGCTGACAACGGGCGGCCGCGAGCGGTTCAGGATCGGGGATTCCGGCGTCGAGGTAACCTCTGGGGATCTCGTCGTATGGACGACGGATCAGGTGGTGCAGTTCGAAGTGCTCGAGCGGCTGCACAAGGTCACGCTGATGATTCCATGGTCGCTGATGCGGGAGCGCTTGCCGGAGCGCAAGCATCCGCCGTCGGGCGGAAAGATAGAGAGCCGCACGGGTGTCGGTTCGCTGCTGGCGGTTCATCTGCTGGCGTTGTCCAACCAGATCGACAGCCTCGATCAGAGCGTTCAGGGGTCCGTAAGCCGGTCCACGCTGGAACTGCTCGGTATCGCGCTGTCCGGCCAGCAGCCGTCGTCGACCTTCGACGCGAGCGCAGCAACCTTTCGACGCGTGCAGGATTTCATCTTGCAGCATCTGCACGAGGAAGACCTGAATCCGACACGTATTGCGGCAGCCAGCAACATCTCGCTTCGCTACCTCCATATGCTGTTCCAGCGAAACGATCTGACCGTGTCAGGGTTCATCCTGAACAGCCGTTTGCACATGTGCAAGCAGGCCATCACCGATCCCGCCTTCCAGCGTCTGCAGATTTCCGAAATCGCGTTCCGTTGGGGTTTTAACTCGGTCAGCCATTTCTGCCGCACGTTCCGTGAACGCTACGGCGCCGCGCCAGGCGATGTGCGTCGCGCAGCGCTGCGCGGTCAAGCGGACGCCGACGCCGCCTGACGCTCGGCGACGGCGTGCCCTGCGTGTGCGCCTACACGGAGAAACGGCAGAGCGTTTCGCCACCGTCGATCCGGATCAGATCGCCGTGTATGTAGCTGGATTCGTCCGAGGCAAGAAACACCGCGAGGTTCGCGATGTCGTCGACTTCGCCCCATCGTTTGAGCGGGATCACGTCGGTGAATGCCTTGTCGAAATCCTTGTCGTCGAACAGTGCGCGTGTCAGTGACGTCTTCGCGTAGGTCGGGCATATGCCGTTGACGCGGATCTTGTCGCGGCCGTATTCGATCGCGAGGCAACGCGTCAGATTCGCTGCCGCGCCTTTCGAAATGTTGTACACGGACTGTTTCGGATGGCCCTGCAGACCCGCAGTCGAAACGATGTTGACGATATTGCCGCCCGTGCCCTGACTCAGAAACACCTTGATGGCCTCCTGACATCCGAACCACGTTCCGCGCACGTTGACATCGAAGCAGGCGTCGAGATCTTCGACGGCAAACTCATGCGCCAGCTTACCGGCCCGATAGATACCGGCGTTGTTCACCATCACATCGAGACGGCCGTACAGGCGAACTGCCTCGCGCACGAGATGCGCGACTTCGTCCTGCTTCGTGACGTTACAGGCTACATACTGTGCGTCGCCGCCTGCTTCCCGGATTGCCGCTGCCGTCGGCAGTTGCGGATTGTTCTCGAAGCCGCCCGCGTTTGGCGCTTCGTGTATATCGCTGACCACGACTTTTGCGCCCTCTGCTGCATACGAAAGGGCAATGCCGCGTCCGAAGCCCGAACTGGCGCCCGTGACGATCGCTACTTTTCCGTTCAGTCTGTTCATTGTGACCTCGTGTCGAGAGGTGGTGCAGGAACGTCTAGGCCGAGAAGGGTGTAAACGTCTGTACGATGATTTTTCCGTCCTTGATCACCAGCGTGTCCGTGGCGAGCGTGATCCAGGGTTTCGCTTCCCACACCAGATAGGCGACTTCGCCAGCCGTGCTTTTGCTGGTGATCCTGAAGGCCGGCCAGAAGCCGGGGGCTGCGTTGTCGAGAAAGCCCTTGAAAAAGGCGCGAATCTCCGCGCGGCCACGCCAGGTCTTCTCCGGCGTGATGATCGTCGAGGCGTCGTCGTAGTCTTTCAGTAGCTCGTCGAGGCCCTGCGCGAATGCGCCGAGATGGTGGTCGAACACCTGCTGCGTGATCGCGTCGACCTGTGCTGAAGCGGTAGTCATATGCAGTGTCTCCGAAAAGCGGCTGTCGAGCCCGCCGACCATGCAGTCGCGGGCTTCTGGCGTGGCGCTGAAATCAGCCCGCGTAGGCGCGCTGCGCTTCGTCCCATGTGACGACCACGATCGGCGTGCCGTCGGGCCTGATGAACGAAAGCGGGCCGAGGAACGTCATGTAGAACTCGCTATCGACGGGGAAGTACGTCTTGTCGTGTCGCGCGTTCGCGGATTCGTAGCCGTACGCGGGCGCGATCACCGTGTCGCCACCGTGCTCGGCACCGCCGCGCACATCCATGCGGCCTTTCGTCAGCAGGTATTCGCCCGGCCCGACGTGGAAATGAGCATTGAAGGAGGAGCCCGCCGGGCAGTCGAAAATGGCGGTCCAGGCGCCCATTTCGGGCGACGCGTGCAGCATCTTCCAGCGGATGCCGCCTTGCGATAGCGCATCGGGGAAGGCCTTCCACGGGATTTCGTCCAGCTGGACGGCTTCCTCAAGAACCTTTGGCTTGATTTCCATCGTCGTCTCCTGAATATTGCCGCTCTCGAATGGAGGGCAAGTTTTGCGGGGTGAGACAACGATAGCGCCGGTGTATCGGGATGCGCTTGCCCTGGAGCGCAGGGTGAATTGCCTGCGAGTGCAGGCGGGCAATGTGCGGGTGTGAGACTGGGAAGCTCGCGCAACGGAGCGACTCGCGGCGGTCGCTACGGAAAGCCGCGAGACCAGCGACGCAAACTACGCTTTGGCGCGCTTGCGAGCCGCGCGCGTCACCACTGGCTTTTCAAGCAGCCCGCATTGCTCGATCACATTCTGGAGATGATCCGGACCGGCCGTGATCGCGCTGAGCAAGGTCATCACGACGAAATCGGTCAGCCTGGGGATGGCCACTTTGGTGTCGGCACGCGGTGCGCGGTCGGACAGGATAAGCGTGGCGAGACCATGCTCCATGCTCCACGCGGCATGGGTCACGAGCTTGAGATCGGCGCGGTCCCAGCCGCTCTCGATAGCCAGCGCCTCGATCGTGTCGGAAAACAGACCGAACGACCTGTTACTTTCTTCGGCGAGTTCCGGATACGCGGCGTGCGCGACGATGCGAGGCCCGATCATCAGGCCGAACAGGCCCTTGTGGCGCTGCGCGAACTCGATGTACGCGCGCATCATCCGATACGCCTTGGCAAGCGGCGTATCCTCGCTGTCACGGATCGCGACGCGCAGCGCAGCAAGGTCGCGATATCCACTTGCCGCGATGGTGGCCAGCAGTTCGTCGATGCCCGAAAAATGCCGGGAGGGCGCGGCTTCCGATACGCCCACCATGCGCGCGAGATAGCGCAGGCTGAGGTCTTGTGCCGATACCTCCGTAAGCGCGCTGCGCCCCGCTTCGATAAGCGCATGACGCAGATTGCCATGATGGTAATCCGCACTCTTCGCTAAAGATGACTTCGGACTCACGTGACCTTCGTTCGAGGAGAAAATCAGGGAGACCATTATAAATTCCGCGCAGAGAGGCACGCAATATTGCGAATCACGCATGAAACACTCGCGGGCGCTTGCCACGAACGGTGGCCGCGCCCGCACCGCCATGGATCGATCACGTCGCGCTTTGAACCGGCATCTCGCCGACGCGCGTTCGCCTCCTGACAAGGCGCTGCACGCCGAACAGAAGCACAACGACGCCAAGTGCCTGGACGCAGGCGATCATGATGAACCCGCTCGCATAGGTTCCCGTTACGTCGCGAACATAGCCGATCAGAAATGGCGTAACGAAGCCCGCCACGTTGGCGACGGAACTGATCAACGGCACGCCGACTACGAGCGACTTGCCGCTGAGCAGGCCAACAGACATCTGCCAGAAGAGGGTGATACCGGCACCCGTTCCCGCAAAGCCGAGAACCAGCAGCAAGAATGTGGCCGTGGTACTGCTATGCCAGACGAAGACGAGCGCGGAGAGGCTTATCGCGGTGAACAACGACGCCAGCGCGCAGAAGAACCGGCGGCGATGCGGGGCGCCCCCGATGCTACAGATAAGTACGTTGCCCAATGCCCCGAGCACGCAGGCACCGGCGACTGCGCGCCCGATCTCTTTGTAGCCGCCGAATCCCGCCTCACGAAGTATCGTCGGAGAGAAGAAAAACAGTGCTGCGGTTGCGGCAAGCAGGCAAAAGTAGGCGGCGCTCAGGATCCACACAGCCGGGTTGAGTAACAGCGGACGTTCGTCTGCGTCGATGTCGTGCGTCGTTTCGGCATGCTTGCCGAGATCGTCGTCGATGAGCATGCGTTGTCGCGCCGAAAGCCACTTCGCGCTGCCGGGAAGATCCGGAAGTATGAGGAACGCGACGCACGCCAGTACAACAGTCGGGACGGCCTGAGTGAAGAACATCCATCGCCAGCCCTGAAAGCCCGCCAGTCCGTTCAGATGTTCGAGCGCGAATCCCCCCATCAAACCGATCGTGACCGTCGAGAAGAGCGAGCCCGAGTGAAAGATGCTGAAATTGCGGGTACGTCTGGTTCCCGGAAACCATGCATTGAAGTACAACACTACGCCTGGATAGAAGCCGGCTTCGAATACGCCGAGCAGAAACCTCAATGCGTAGAATGTCGGTGCGTTATCGACGAAGGTCATCGCAATACTCGTCAACCCCCATCCGCCGGCTATACCGGCAAGCACAGTGCGCGCGCCGAACTTCTTTTGCAGCATGGTCGTCGGGATGCCGAACAGCACATAGCCGACGAAGAAGAGCCCGGCGCCTAAGCCATAGACTGTTTCGCTGAATCGCAGGTCGACGACCATCTGCAACTTCGCGAACGCAACGTTCGAACGACCGACCCACGCCAGCATCCACAAGGCGAACAGTATCGGCAGTATTCGCCATTGCGCGGACGCGTAGGCTTTCCGCAGTAGCGTGTTGTCATCCGGCGATGCCCCGTCTGCATGGGCTTGCTTCATCAATTCCATTCGCTCCTCCGACGTGTTGTATTAATACGGGAAATACAAAGGCGGACCGCATCCATCAAAGGTTATCGGTCACTTCTGCGGCACACTCTCCGAATCCGATTGACCTGAAGCCCGCGCGATTGCATCGACCAGAGAAGGACACGATGTCTCCGTCTTCGAGGTACGTTCGCACTTCGCCCGTCGGCAGCGCGATCGTTTCCCGCGCATCGCGCGTTCGCTCGAGCAAACATCCGCTGTCACTGCGCTCGGGTCCCGATACGGTGCCGCTCGAAATCAGATCGCCGCTACGCAACGGACATCCGTTACTGGCGTGGTGAGTCAGCATCTGCGATACGGACCAGTACTGATCCTTGAAGTCGGAGTTGGCCACGTCGATTGCGGCAATGCCAGCCGCCTTCATTTGCCGGCTTTGCAGCGTGACGTACAGGGAGATATCGATCGCCGCCAAGGCTGCGTGAGATGCGGACGTGAGTTGTGCGGCGAGCGGCGGCGCGTCGTCGCCACGTATCGCTTCGGCAACCCTGAATGGCGCAATCGCCTCTGCTGTCACCACCCATGGCGACACACTGGTCATGAAGCTCTTCGCGAGAAAGGGACCCAGCGGTGCGCTTTCCCAGCGCTGGATGTCCCGCGCCGACCAGTCGTTGACGAGGCAAAGTCCGTACAGGTGATCTTCGGCTGAATCGACGGACAGGCGTTTCGTCGTGCCGGTGTTTTCGCCTACGTAAAAGCCGACTTCGAGTTCGAAATCGAGCTTTGTCGTCGGACGGTATCCACTCGTTGCGTCAGTCTGCCCGAATGGACGTCGACACGGCACACCGCTCACCATTACCGACGAAGACCGTCCGTGATAAGCGATCGGCATGCTTCTGAAGTTGGGGTGTATCGGCGAGTCCGGCCTTACGAGTTCACCGGCACGTCTCGCATGATGGATCGACGTATAGAAGTCGGTGAAATCTCCAATCTGCGACGGCAACAACATCGTGCATGCGTTCGCGGGCACGAGACAGTTCGACACCGTCTCACGCGCCGTGCCTTCCGTTGATGAATGCAACAGCGCAAACAGTTTGCGACGCAATGCCGTGGAAGACATCCGTCCCAGCGCCATCCACGCATTCAAAGTTGTCTGCCGCAGTGCGTCGTCTTCGGGAGCGTGCAGTTCGAGTGCATCTGTATCGAGCAATCGGTGCACATCGAGAACCGCATCACCGATACGCACGCCGATTCGCGGCGTAACGCGTGCCTCGGTACGAAACACGCCGAGCGGAAGGTTCTGCAACGGGAAATCTGTTTCCAGCGTATTGGCGCTTTGCACCCAACTGAACGCGGCGGCGTCGTGGGTCTCGTCTATCGTCACGATCATGTTCTACTCCTGCGCAATCGACCGCTCGCGAAGGTGGCGTCTTTGTGCAAGACGCCACCTGTTGCGAGCTTGCGTCTAGACAGTCGGTGCTTCCGCAAGATCAGCGGCGTCGATCTCCTTCGCAGAAGGTGGCGGTCCCCCAACCAGAATGCCGGCGTCGACGGCATCTCGGATGTCGGCATCCGCCAGACCTGCTTCGCGAAACACCTGCTCGTTGTGTTCGCCGCGAAACGCCGGCTCGCTGCGCATGCCGAGTTCGTCATCGGAGAAATGCCATGGATAACCATGGATCAGATACGAACCGCCACGGCGATCCGGTACCTCGTGAACCGCTCCCCACTGTTTCGCCCAATCGGTCTCTGCCAGTTCCTTTAGCGTACGGATCTGGCCGATGGCGATCTTGGCCTCGTCGAGTTGCGCGTCGAGCGTCTTGAGATCGCGGAACGAGCGGATCCACGTCTGGATCACGGCGTGCAGCGCATCGTAGTTCTGCAGGCGGCGCTCAGCGGTGCTGAAGCGCGGATCTTGCGCCAGATCCATGCGGCGCATCGCGCGCAGGTAATTCGGGAACGTATTGCTGCCGATAATGCTTTGCGCCGCCACGAACGCTTCACCACCGGGGCCGACGAAATGCGGACCATCAGAGGCACCGAGGATGCCCGGCTCGGCGCCCGTATCGACACCCGCGAGATCGAGGTGAGCGCGTTCGTTGATCGACAGCATCACGGCGGCCATTGCGACGTCGATGTACTGGCCGTGCCCCGTCATGTCGCGCTTGCGTACCGCCGCGAGCACGGCAATGGTCGCCTGCAGGCCGGCGTAGACATCCGCGTGCGACAGCGGGTCGGTCCACTTGCGAGCGTCGTCCATGCCGTCGAAATGACGCAGCGTGTTGTGCGTGAAGCCCGCTTCGGCTTGCACGGTCGGCGCGTAGGCCATGCGCGACGCCCATGGACCGCGCTGGCCGTAGCCCGTGATCGACACGTAGACCAGCTTTGGATTGCGCTTCGCGAGCGTGTCGTAGTCAAGTCCGAACCCTTTCAGCGTACCAGCGCGAAAATTTTCGACGACGATATCTGCCTCGTCACACAGGCGTAGCACGAGTTCGCGTGCCCGGGGCGCGTTCAGATCGATGCTGACGTTGCGCTTGCCGCTGTTCTGCTGCGCGTAGTAGCCCGACATGCCGTCGTGATTCGGGAAAGCTGCACGCGACACATCGGGCCGCGGCGGTTCGATCTTGATGACGTCGGCGCCGAGATCGGCCAGCGTCCGGGCGCACAGCGGGCCGGCCAGCACCCGCGAAAAATCGACGACCTTGAGTCCTTCGAGCGGTCCGGCCATATCATTTGCCCTCGAAAATGGCGGTGCCAGGACCGGCCGTATTGAACGCCTCCAGTCCGCGCCTGAGATCCTGCGACGCCCAGATCGGCTTTTGCAGTTCGAACATTGCTTCGTCGGCGGCGGCAATGCCTTCGTTGACGGCAACCCGCACGAGCTGTTTGGTCGCGGCATGCGCGACGGTCGGGCCAGCTGCCAGTTCCTGTGCAACCGACAGCGCGACTTCATCGAGTTTGTCGTCGGGCACGACGAGATTGATCAAGCCCCAGCGTTCGAGCGTCGCCGCGTCGTAACGGCGGCCGAGCATCGAGAGTTCTTTTGCACGTGCCGGGCCGGCCCGCATCACCTGACGCTGAATGCCGCCGAGCAGCGGATGCAGCCCGAGTGCGACCTCGACGGAGCCGATCTTCGCCGATTCCGCGACCACGCTGAAGTCGCAGGCCAGCGCCACTTCGAACCCGCCGCCGAGGCATGTGCCGTTCACGGCGACGACGATAGGGATCGGCAGTGTTTCGAAGCCGCGCAGCACATCGAGCGGATCCATCAGCGCCTTGCCTTGCTTCGCGATGCGATCCGGGAAAAGCGCCACTTCGGCGCCGGCCGAAAAGTGCCGCAGACCGCTGCGCAGCAGGATCGCGCGCGAGCCGCGTTTCACCGCCTTGTCGAATTCATCGAGTAGCGCGCGATACAGCGTCGGACCCATCAGGTTGTGCGGGCGACGGTTCATCGTCAGAACCGTTACGTGACCTTTGAGTTCGCTCAGAACAATTGCTTCGTCCATTCTTGCTCCATTGCTTCAGATCCGGATGTTGTCCGGTGTATATGTTAATGACATTAACATTAGGGTGAAATACGACTACCAGCGGCTTCCCTGGATGAAAAGAGTGACTGCTGGAAAGGGCTTGCTATTCGATCGTTACGACGCAGCTACGTATAGACATGCGTCAGTCGTCGAGACCCGCAACAACGCGCGCGTCTCGCTCGGCACCGTCGCCCAGTACGGCCAGTGCTTCCTGATACGGGGCACTCTGAAACGTGGCGAGCGCCTGTTCGAAACTCGGAAACTCGACCACCACCGTCCGTTCCTTGAGACCTTGCTGGAACGCAACGACCTCGCCGCCGCGCACCAGAAATTTTCCACCCGCCGCTTTCACGACCTCGGTCGCCAGCACGCCGTATGCCGCGAGCTTGCCTGCATCGTGAATCGACCGGTACGCGGCGACCCAATATCCCTTTGCCATTTCGCTTCCTTGGTTGAACAAGATGACTTCATGATAACGGCGTTAACATAAACATCAATGAGGGTATTTCCTGGCCAGAAAAGTGTAGTCAGGGAGTGTGATAACGGTGTTAACATAAATTCAGCGCAACGACTCGCCAGCCATTTTTTCGCGGAGAACTTCATGCCGTACACGACTATCAACCCTGCTACAGGCGAACTGCTCGCCACCTACGACGACATATCCGAGCCGTTGCTCGAAGCGAAGCTCGCTACCGCGCAGCGCGCTTTCGAAACCGACTGGCGCCGCCGGCCGGTCAGCGATCGGGCCCGCATTGTGTCGCGGGCTGCCGCACTATTGCGGGAAAAAGCCGACGAATACGCGGGCTATCTGACGCTGGAAATGGGCAAGCGCAGCGCGGAAGCGCGCAAGGAAGTGGAATCGGCGGCGAGCATTCTCGACTACTACGCAAAGCATGCGCACGCTTATCTGCAACCGCGTCCGCTGGCGGAAGCTCCCGGTGCTTCCGTGCACATCGAACCGGTTGGCGTGCTGTTCGCCATCGAGCCGTGGAATTTTCCGTACTACCAGATTGCGCGCGTCGCCGGGCCGCAGCTGATGGTGGGCAACGTGCTGCTGCTCAAGCATGCGGAAAGCGTGCCGCAATCGGCGTTGGCCTTCGCGCGCTTGTTCGAGGAAGCGGGCGCGCCTGAAGGCGTCTATACGAATCTGTTCATCTCGATCGATCAGGCCGGCCGGGTGATCGACGACCCGCGCGTCCAGGGCGTGACATTGACGGGCAGCGAGCGTGCGGGCGCTGCCGTTGCCGAGCGCGCTGGACGCAATCTGAAGAAAGTCGTGCTCGAGCTGGGCGGCAGCGATCCGTTCATCGTGCTCGAAGATGCGCCGCTCGACTGGGCGATCCAGAGCGCGGTCGTGGGCCGCATGCTCAATGCGGGTCAATGCTGCGTGGGTTCCAAACGCATCATCGTGGTTGGCAAGGCGCGCGGCGAGGCTTTCCTCGAAGGCTTCGCGAAGCGGATGGCAGCGCTCGAAACGGGCGATCCCGCCGATCCCGCAACGGCAGTCGCGCCGCTTTCTTCCGAACGCGCGTTGACGCTGCTACTCGAACAGATCGACCGCGCGGCATTGCACGGCGCGCGCATCGTGTGCGGCGGCAAGCGTGTCGAGCGCACGGGCTTTTATTTGCAACCGACCGTTCTGAGCGACATCACGCAGCAAAACCCGGTCTTTTCCGAAGAACTGTTCGGCCCGGTGGCCGCGTTCTACGTCGTCGACGACGAAGCCGCTGCCATTGCGCTCGCCAATGGCACGCCATACGGTCTCGGCGCATCGGTGTTCACGGCGGATACGGAACACGGCGAACGCGTTGCCGCGCAGATCGACAGCGGCATGGTGTTCATCAATCAACCGTTCGGGACATCGGCGGAATTGCCGTTTGGCGGCGTCAAGCGTTCGGGATTTGGACGAGAGCTTTCGCAATTGGGCTTCGACGAATTCGTCAACAAGAAGCTGATCAGAGTCGCTCCCGTTGGCGCTGCACCCTTCGGTCCTGCTCGCGCCGCTTGAGTGCGAAGGTTGATTACTGTTTCTTTTGAACGAACGCCATGACAAGCAAGACGATTATCAGTTGTGCCCTCACCGGAAGCGACGACACGCCGCGACTCAACCCAGCCGTGCCCGTGACGCCCGAACAGATCGCCAACGAAGCCATTGAGGCATGTGAAGCCGGCGCAAGCATTGCGCACATTCACGTACGAGACCCTAAAACAGGGGCTCCAGGCACGGATCTGTCGCTGTACAGAGAAGTCGTTTCGCGGATCCGCGATAGTGGATGCCCGATCCTGATCAATCTGACGACAGGCCCGGGCGCACGTTTCGTTCCCAGCGAAGAAGACCCGAACCGGGGCAGCGAACTCAGCACGATGATGACGCCCGAAGCGCGCGTGCAGCATGTGCTCGAGTTGCGTCCGGAAATCTGCACGCTGGATATCGCGACCATGAACTTCGGCAATCGCGCATTCGTGAACGTGCCCGATCATCTGATCAGGATGGCGACCTTGATAGAAGAAGCCGGCGTGAAGCCGGAGATCGAAGTATTCGATCTTGGGCATGTGCGCCTTGCGCGCCACCTGATCGAAACGCAGGGGATTCTGCAGGCGCCGCTGTTCCAGTTGTGTCTTGGCGTGCCGTGGGGCGCATCGGCGGACACCGAGAGCCTGCTGCAGATGAAACGCTATCTGCCTGAGAACGCGCGTTGGTCGGCGTTTGGCATTTCGCGCGCGCAGTTTCCGATCGTGGCGCAGAGTGTGATTCTTGGCGGTCACGTCCGCGTTGGCCTCGAAGACAACCTTTATCTCGCGAAGGGGGAACTGGCGCCGGGCAATGCCGCGCTGGTCAAGCGCGCGGTGACTATCATCAAAAGCATTGGCGCAGAGGTCGCAACACCCGATGACGCGCGCAGCATGCTCGGTCTTCCCCGTCGTCAACAGAAGGGGGAGAGCGTGGGTGTTAACCGGTAGCTGTCCGTTGGCTACTTATATCGCCGCCTTACCTGTGTCCCGTTCATGTTCTCTCGCATGAGGCATGGATGTCGGACATAAGAAGCGCGGCATCTATCGATGTGTGGAGACAAACATGCCCTTGTGGAATATCTATCATCCCGTTGGTGCTTACACGGCAGATGACAAGAAGGAGATGGCCAATCGAATCGCCGATATTTACATCATTCCCCGCTTCTACGTAGGCGTTCTGTTTCATGAACAGCCGAAAGATTCATTCTTTATGGGCGGAGTATCGCGAGACGATTTCGTCAGAATCAGACTCGACCAGTTCGCGAGACACATTTCCAGGGACGTCGAATGGACGGAGTCCTGGCTTCGCAAGGCGAACGCTGCGATTGCGCCATTTGTGCAGGAGCGCGGCTACCACTATGAGTTGCATGTCGGCGAGACGCCGCGAGAACTGTGGTTGATCGACGGCATTCGACCACCGAAGCCCGATACGACGGCCGAGAAGAAATGGAAGCTTGAAAATCAGGCGTCGGCTTACGAGCCTGGCGAAGGTTGAATGGAGCGGTTTTTGTGAGGCGCTCCGGCGCGTACACGTCGGAGCGCATTACGGCATTACGTATGACGGCTTATGCCCGCAATGATCTCAATCCCGTACGCACTTCATTCGCGAAGATCACCGGTTCTTCCCACGCCGCAAAATGCCCACCCGTTTCAGGCTTATTGAAGTAAATCAGATTGTGATAAGCCTTTTCGGTCCAGCTTTTCGGCGCCTGGTAGTTTTCACCCGGAAACGCGCTGACGGCGGCAGGCACGTTGACGTCGGCTGCGGGGAAGAAGCTCGCATGCGATTCCCAGTAGAAGCGTGACGCCGACACCCCCGTATTGGTCACCCAGTAAAGCGTGATGTCGTCGAGTATGTCGTCGCGCGTCAGCGCGCCCGCTGAATGACCATTGACGGGATGACCGAGCACGGCCGCGCTCAATGCGGCTGCGGGCTGGCCATATCCATCGCCATGATCGAGCAGCCAGGAAGCCAGCGCGACGGGCGAGTCGGCAAGGCCGTACAGCGTCTGCGGCCGTGTGCCCATTTCGAACGCGTAGCCGCGCTTCTTCTTGAAGTTGGCGCTCAACTGCTCATACGCGTGCTTCTCGTCGTCCGACAGGCCGGCAGGCGTCGGGTCGCCCGCCGCCAGCGACTTCAGAATCTCCGCCGGGACGGCTGCCGGGAAGTTCACATGAATGCCGATCAGTTCGGGCGGCGCCTGTTTGGCCATGATGTTCGTGACGATGCCGCCCAGGTCTCCGCCCTGCGAAGCAAAGCGCTCATAGCCGAGGCGTTTCATCAACGTGACCCACGCGCGCGCCGTGCGTTCCGGTCCCCAGCCCGTTGTCGTCGGTCGCGCCGAAAAGCCGTAGCCGGGCAACGACGGAATCACGAGGTGAAATGCATCCGAAGCGGAGGCGCCGTGCGCAGTCGGATTGACGAGCGGGTCGATGATCTTGAACTGTTCGATCACGGAGCCGGGCCAGCCGTGCGTCACGATCAACGGCATCGCGTTTTCATGCTTCGACCGCACATGGATGAAATGGATGTCGAGTCCGTCGATCTCCGTGATGAACTGAGGATACGAATTCAGCCGCGCTTCGCATTTGCGCCAGTCATAGCCGGTCGCCCAGTATTGCGCGAGCCCCTGAATCATCGCGAGCTGGATGCCCTGCGATTCGTCGGGCACCGTCTCGCGATCGGGCCAGCGCGTAGCCTTGATGCGCCGCCGCATGTCGACGAGTTGCGCTTCGGGGACGTGAACGCGGAATGGGCGGATCGCGGACTTGTCGCCGTTCGCGGGTTCGGTGATCTTGCCGACTGCCGGGATCGTGTCGGCGAAGGCGAGCCGGCTCAGCGAGCCTGCGGCGAGCGCGGCAGCGGCCATACCGACAAAGTTACGGCGCGAGGAGGAGTGGGGCGTGTCGTTTGACATGGAATCGGTCTCCGGTATTGCTCAGTGCGTTGCGTTGCGCGTGAGGTCTGCAACGTGCAGCTTCACTAAGTCGTGCATGCTCATCGGCTTGTGGCCGGTGAGTTCGAACAGGTCGTTGATCACCGTCTTCAAAACGTAGGTGAAGATTCTGTCCCGCTCAAGGCTGAGCGCGGGCAGATCGTGCGTGAGGAAGCGGTCGTTCCGCTGCTTCCCGGTTGGACGTATTAGAGCGTGCGCGTGTATCCCGGAGGTGTCGCGAATCCACGCGAATGTATAGGCATGTTTCGGCGCGAGGGCGCAGAAACATGGAGATACACAATGCAGACTGGAGGGGCGGCGATAGACAGAATGTCGGATATCGCCGGGCGGCGTCCCGGCGCAGACGCCGGAGACCGCTGAGGCAGAACGGATTTTATCGCGCGAAAGCGCAGGAACCGCGTAATTCAGGCAGGCCGCAATTGCCCGCTTGCACCGCCGCTTTTACGCTTTTTCGCCTCGGCTTTACGGCACATGTCGAGCAAAACCCAGCGCGCGACCGTCTCCGGGCGATCCATGCCGCATTGCGCGGACCGGATATCCGCGCCTGCATAGACAATGACCGTCCCTTCGATTACCCGATATGAACCCGTGTGCGTAATGCCCGCGAGCGTGACTGAAACAGGCCGTCTTTCTTCGTATTGAGCTGAAGCCACTTTTATTGATTTCTAATTTCAAAGTAAAAACTTAATCGTACGAATATCAATCGTCAACTAAATATACCATTTGATGCAAATGCCGATTGCAATAACAACAGGTAAATTGAACCATGATGCGATTTGCCGTCGTTACGCGGGCTTACACTGTCCGCCTATGCCGGAAATGAAAGAGCGATTGCAAAACCGGTCGCCAGGTAAACACACGCAAATCAAATCATGGACCTGAACCTGATTGGTCTTTTCGTCGAGATCGTCGACTCGCGCAGCCTCAGCGCCGCCGCGCGCAAGCTCGGCATGACGCGCGCCAACATCAGCCAGCGCCTCAAGCTGCTGGAACGCGAAACGGGCGCGCAATTGCTTCGCCGGTCCACGCGCAGCTTCGAACTGACGCAAGCGGGCCACACGCTATACGACTGCGGGCAACGCATGCTGGAAGACCTGAGCACGGCACGCGCTTCGATCGACAGCCTCGGACAGACCTTGAGCGGCCGCGTTCGCATCAGCGTGCCGACCGGTTTCGGGCGGATGTTTCTCGGTGCCAAGCTGCTGGAGTTTGCGCGCGCGCATCCGGGCATCACGTTGACGGTCACGTTCAATAACCGGATCGAAGACCTGATCGCGTCCGAAGTCGACGTCGCAATACGCATCACGGCGACGCCGCCGCTCGACTACGTGGCGCGCAATATCTGCTCGATCGACTGGAACCTGGTCGCGTCGGCGGAGTACATCGAGCAGCACGGTCCTATCGACTGCCCGGGCGACCTCGAAAAGCAGACGCTGGTCGCGTCGCCGTATCCCGGCCGTCGCGTCACGATGACGCTCACACACCGCGAGGACGAAACCGACGTCCACGTGATCACGATGCAGCCCGCGCTGCAGTCATCCGACTATCCGTTTCTGACGGAGGCCGTGTGTCAGGGCATGGGCATCGGACTGTTGCCCGCTTATGTACCGCACGCGCCGATGAGTTGCGAACTGCTGCGCGTCCTGCCGCAATTCCGCGTGGCGGGCCGGGAAAACACCTTGTATATCGTGACCTTGCCCAATCGCTATCCGTCGCCCGCGACGCAAGCGCTGATCGACTATCTGCGGGCGGAAATCCTGTCGCTCGCGCAAACCTGGAGCTAGGCCGGCCTTTGTTCTGCAGGATTTTCTCGCGTCCATTGTCAACTTTCAGTTAACGGTTCGTCAACTGGCAGTTGGATTGTCAAGGTGCGCTGTGCATTTGACAATCAACCCACACAAAATACATGGAGACGCGGGAGATGACTTCCGATTCGACGGCGCTCGCCGTCCGGCGCGAACTGCGCAACCGCATTCTTGTCGTCACTGTCGACAACCCACCCGTCAACGCGCTGGGCGTCGCCGTGCGATGCGCCCTGAACGATGCCATCGAAGCCGCCGAACAGGACGCCGCGGTCGATGCCGTCCTGCTGATTGGCGCGGGGCGCAACTTCATCGGTGGTGCGGATATCAGGGAGTTCGGCAAGCCGCCGTTGCCGCCGTCGCTACCCATTGTCTGCAACAGGATCGAAGCGTGCCGCAAGCCAGTCGTCGCGGCCATCCATGGCGCGGCGCTCGGCGGCGGTCTTGAGATCGCGCTCGCCGCACACTATCGGATTGCGCTTGCCAGCGCGAAGCTCGGCTTGCCCGAAGTGACACTCGGCCTGCTGCCGGGCGCAGGCGGCACGCAGCGCGCGCCGCGTCTCATCGGCGCGGAGCCCGCGCTGGATCTGATGTTGAGCGGCCGTCACGTCGGCGCACAGGAAGCGCTTGCGCTCGGTCTCGTCGATCGGATCGGCGAGTCGGATGACGCGCTGAAGGAAGGCATCCGGTATGTGCAGGCATTGCTCGATGCGAACGCTCCCGTGCGCCCGACACGCGACGCCAATGGACTCGCAGACCGCGCGGCCAGCCGGGCCGCCATCGAAGCCGCACGCGCTGAAACATCGAAGAAGTCTCGCGGGCTGTTTTCGCCGCTGAAGATCGTCGATGCCGTGCAAGCCGCGCTCGAACTGCCTTTCGACGACGGTCTGCGCCACGAGCGCCAGTTGTTCCTGCAATGTCTCGACAGCCCGCAGCGGGCCGGTCTGATCCACGCATTCTTCGCCGAACGCGAAGTGCTGAAAGCGCCCGAAACGCGTCACGCGAAAGCGCGTGCAATCGCAAGTGTCGGCGTGATCGGCGGCGGCACGATGGGCGCGGGCATCGCGGTCGCGCTGCTCGATGCGGGCCTGCCCGTGACGATGATCGAACGCGACGACGCGTCGCTCGCACGCGGCCTGGCGAACATCGAGAAGGTCTACGACGGCCTGATCGCGAAAGGCCGCATGACAGCCGCCTCGAAAGCAGCCGTGCTCGCGCGCTGGAGCGGCAGCACGTCGTACGACGCGCTCGCCACGGCCGATCTCGTGATCGAAGCCGTCTTCGAAGAGATGAGCATCAAGCAGGCCGTGTTCGCCGAACTCGATCGCGTCTGCAAGCCGGGCGCCGTACTCGCGACCAATACCTCGTATCTCGACATCGACGCGCTTGCAGCCAGCGTGTCGCGTCCCGGCGATGTCGTGGGCCTGCATTTCTTCTCGCCCGCGAACATCATGAAGCTGCTCGAAGTGGTGGTGCCCGCGCAGGTCAGCGCCGACGTCGTCGCCACCGCGTTTGAGCTGGCGAAGAAGCTGCGCAAGGTGCCGGTGCGAGCAGGCGTGTGCGACGGCTTCATCGGCAATCGCGTACTGGCGATCTACCGCGCGGCCGCGGATCACATGTTGGAAGACGGCGCATCGCCGTATCAGATCGACCGCGCGGTGCGCGAGTTCGGTTTTCCGATGGGACCGTTCCAGGTCGCCGACCTCGCGGGCGGCGACATTGGCTGGGCGACGCGCAAGCGCCGCGCGGCGACACGCGATCCGAAGCAGCGCTATGTGCAGATCGCCGATCGCATCTGCGAGCGCGGCTGGTTCGGCCAGAAGACCGGCCGCGGCTATTACCTGTATGCGGACGGCGCGCGCACCGGCACGCCCGATCCCGATATCGAAGCGATCATCGATGCCGAGCGCCAACGTGCAGGCATCACGCCACGCGCGTTCTCGGACGAGGAGATCATGCGGCGCTACATGGCGGCCATGATCAACGAAGGCGCGAACGTCGTGCATCAGCGCATCGCGCTGCGTCCGCTCGATGTGGACGTGACCTTCCTCTACGGCTATGGCTTTCCGCGTCATCGCGGCGGCCCGATGCAATACGCCGATACCGTTGGCCTCGCGAAGGTGCTCGCCGATATCCGCGAGTTCGCGCGGGAGGACCCCGTGTTCTGGCAGCCGTCGCCGCTGATCGTCGATCTCGTCGGGCGCGGCGCCACGCTGGCGAGCCTCAATCACGCCGCCTGATCCATTCAGTTTTTCATCTCTCTTTACAGGCTCAGACCATGCGAGAAGCCGTCATCGTCTCCACCGCGCGCACGCCGTTGACCAAGGCGCACCGTGGAGAATTCAACATCACCCCCGGTCCCACACTCGCGGCGGTCGCCGTGCGGGCAGCCGTCACGCGCTCGGGTATCGACCCCGAACTGATCGAGGACGCGATTCTCGGCTGCGGTTATCCGGAAGGCAACACGGGGCGCAACATCGCGCGCCAGACGGTGATCCGCGCGCGCTTGCCGCTGTCGATTGCCGGCACGACGGTGACCCGCTTCTGCGCGTCCGGCCTGCAGGCGATTGCGATGGCAGCAGGGCGCATCGTCGTCGACGGTGCGCCCGCGATGATCGCGGGCGGCGTCGAAAGCATCTCCAGCATCCGCACACGCGAAGACGGCGTGACCGCGCTCGACCCGTGGATCGTCGAACACAAGCCTTCGCTCTACATGACGATGATCGATACCGCCGACATCGTCGCGAAGCGCTACGGCATCAGCCGCGAAGCGCAGGATCGTTTCTCGGTGGAAAGCCAGCGTCGTACAGCGCAAGCGCAACTTGCCGGCCGCTATGCCTACGAGATCGTGCCTGTCACAACCACGATGGCCGTTACCGACAAAGAAACGGGCGCCGTCAGCCAGCGCGAGGTGACGGTTTCCGCCGATACCTGCAACCGCCCCGGCACCACGTATGAAGCGCTCGCGAAGCTCGCGCCGGTCAAAGGCCCGGACCGGTACGTCACGGCAGGCAACTCGTCGCAGTTCTCGGACGGTGCATCGGCCTGCGTGATGATGGAAGCGAAAGCCGCCGAGCGCGCGAATCTCACGCCGCTTGGCGCGTTTCGCGGACTTGCGGTCGCGGGCTGCGAACCGGACGAAATGGGCATCGGCCCCGTGCTCGCCGTGCCGAAACTGCTCGCCCGCCACGGGCTGACAGTCGGCGATATCGGCTTGTGGGAACTCAACGAAGCATTCGCCTCACAGGCGGTCTATTGCCAGCAGCGCCTGGGCATTCCCGCTGAGCACCTCAACGTGAACGGTGGCGCGATTTCCCTAGGTCATCCGTACGGGATGACGGGCGCGCGCCTCGCGGGACACGCACTCCTCGAAGGCCGTCGACGCGGCGTGAAATACGCGGTCGTGACGATGTGCATCGCGGGCGGCATGGGTGCCGCCGGCCTCTTCGAAATCTACTGAGAGACAAAGCATCATGGATCTGAATTTCACGCCTGAAGAGGAAGCCTTTCGCGAACGCGTCGTGCGCTTTCTCGACGAAAAGCTGCCCGCCAGGCTTTCGAGCAAGGTGCGCAACGGCCTGCATCTCACACGCGCCGACATGGCCGAATGGCACGCGATCCTGAACGAACAGGGCTGGCTCGCGAATCACTGGCCCGAGCAGTATGGCGGCCCCGGCTGGAGCGCCGTGCAGAAGTTCATCTTCGAGAACGAATGCGCGCTGGCAGGCGCGCCGCGCATCGTGCCGTTCGGCGTGAACATGCTGGGGCCGGTACTGATCAGGTACGGCAATGAAGCGCAAAAGGCCCACTGGCTGCCGCGCATTCTCGACGGCTCCGACTGGTGGTGCCAGGGCTATTCGGAGCCCGGCTCGGGTTCCGATCTCGCTTCCGTGAAGACGAGCGCAGTGCGTGGTATCGACGATGAAGGCGAGCACTACATCGTCAATGGCCAGAAGACGTGGACCACGCTTGGGCAGCACGCCAACATGATCTTCTGTCTCGTACGCACCGCAACCGATGTGTGCAAGCAGGAGGGCATCAGCTTCCTGCTGGTGGACATGAATTCGCCCGGCGTCGAAGTGCGGCCCATCATCACGCTCGAAGGCGAACACGAGATCAACGAAGTCTTCTTCACCGACGTGCGCGTGCCCGCTGCGAATCTGGTCGGCGAAGAGAACAAGGGCTGGACGGTCGCGAAGTATCTGCTGACCTACGAGCGCACCAATATCGCGGGCGTCGGTTTCTCGGTGGCGGCACTGGCGCGCTTGCGCCGTGCTGCGCAGAAGGTCACACGCAACGGCCGTCCGCTGGCCGACGATCCGCTCTTCGCGGCGCGCCTCGCCCGTGTCGAAATCGACCTCGAAAACATGAAGACGACCAACCTGCGCGTGATCGCTGCCGTCGCGGGCGGCGGCGTGCCGGGTGCGGAAAGCTCGATGCTCAAGATTCGCGGCACGGAGATCCGCCAGGAACTGTCGTCATTGATGCGGCGCGCGATGGGTCCGCATGCGCAGCCGTTTATCGAAGAAGCGCTGCACGAAGGTTACGACGACGCGCGCGTCGGTCCCGAAGAAGCCGCCAGCGCCGCCGCGCTCTACTTCAACAACCGCAAGCTGTCGATCTTTGGCGGCTCCAACGAAATCCAGAAAAACATCATCTCGAAGATGATCCTGGGCCTTTGAGAGGATCGCAATGAATTTCCAGCATACCGAAGACCGCCGCATGCTGGCGGACACGCTGAACCGTTTCGTGACGCAGCAGTACGACTTCGCGACGCGCGATGCGCTCGCGCGTAACGACTCGGGTTTCAGCCGTGAACTGTGGGTACGTTTTTCCGACCTCGGCGTGGTCGGCGCGCTCTTCAACGAGGCCGATGGCGGCCTGGGCGGTGAGGGTTTCGATATCGCCGTCGTATTCGAAAGCCTTGGGCGCGGGCTCGTGGTCGAGCCGTTTCTCGGCGCATTGGTCGTGGGGAGCGCACTTGCCCGCGCGGGCAATGGCGTGCAGCGGGCGCTGATTGCGAGTCTGATCGAAGGTCATGCAGTGGCCGCGCTCGCGCACGATGAACCCGGCTCGCACTACGAACTGAACAAGGTGACGACGCGCGCCGCACGCAGTTCGAACGGCTGGGTGCTGACGGGCGCGAAGGCGGTCGTGCAGCAGGGCGCCGAAGCGGACTTCTTTCTCGTATCGGCACGCACGAGCGGTGCGGCTGATGCGGAAGACGGCATTTCGCTCTTCGTCGTGCCGCGCGAGACGGTGGGCGTGGCGCTGCGCGGCTATCGGAAGATCGACGGCGGGCGAGCGGCTGAACTCTGCCTGAATGAAGTGTGCCTGCCCGACACCGCCTTGCTCGGCGAGCGGGACGCGGGCTTCGCAATACTCGAACACAGCATCGGCGCGGGCGTGCTCGCGTTGTGCGCGGAGGCGCTGGGCGCAATGGACGTCGCCAAGGCGCACACGCTCGAGTATCTGCGCACGCGCAAGCAGTTCGGCGTCGCGATTGGCAGCTTCCAGGCGTTGCAGCACCGGATGGCCGACATGTTGCTCGAAATCGAGCAGGCACGTTCCGCCGTGATCAACGCGGCCGCTGCGCTCGGCGCGGGTCGCGTCGAGCGGGAGCGGGCGTTGTCGGCGGCTAAGTACACGATTGGGCGCATCGGCGCGCTGGTTGCCGAAGAGTGCATCCAGATGCACGGCGGTATCGGCATGACGTGGGAATTGCCGCTTGCGCACTACGCAAAACGTCTCGTCATGATCGATCACCAGTTCGGTGACGAAGATCATCACCTCGAACGCTATATCACCCTCGGCCGGAGCCAAACACGATGAACGAACCTATCCTTGTGCGCCGCGAAGGTGCGGTGCAGGTGCTGTCTTTCAACAACCCGGCGGCGCGTAACGCGCTCACGGCGGAAGTGTACAAAGCGCTTCCCGCCGCGCTCGACGAGGCGCAGCGCGATCCTGAAACAGGCGCGATCGTGCTGACGGGCGTCGGCAGCGCGTTTTGCGCGGGCGGCGATCTGAACCGGCTCGGCCAACGCCGCGCGATGACAGCGCCCGAACGGCGCGCGGGTATCGAAAGCCTGCACGACATGATTCGCGCGATCCGCGATTGCGGAAAACCGGTGATTGCCGCGGTCGAAGGCGCCGCAGCGGGCGCGGGTCTTTCTATCGCGCTTGCGTGCGACCTGCTGGTGGCGGCGCGCAATGCATCGTTCTCGGTGGCGTACGTGAAGGTCGGTCTGTCACCCGATGGCGGTGCGACCGCGTTTTTGTCCGGCGTCGTGTCCCGGCAACTGATGACGGAGTTGTGCCTCACGGGCAGGCCCGTGACGGGCGAACGGATGCACGCGCTCGGCGTTGCCAATCGTCTGGCAGAGCCGGGCAGCGCACTCAGCGAGGCACTCGCGATGGCGCAGTTGCTTGCGGCGGGCCCCGAGCGCGCGATCGGCCGCATCAAGCGCCTGTGCCGCCAGGCAGGTGACAACTCGCTCGAAGCGCAACTGGATCTCGAAGCCGATTTCATGGCGGAGTCGCTCGGCGACGACGAATCCGCCGAAGGTATCGCCGCCTTCTTCGACAAGCGCGCCGCGGATTTCGCCGCATTGCGTCGCGCACCGGATGCGCAGACGCAATAAGCGCACGGTTCCTGTCATCACTCTAGTCATAGCGGAAATGCCATGTCGAACCTGAATTCTTCTTTGCCGCTTGCCGGCGTTCGCGTTCTCGATCTGTCGCGCGTGCTTGCCGGACCCTGGTGCGGGATGGTGCTCGGCGACCTCGGCGCGGAAATCATCAAGGTCGAGCACCCGAAGCGCGGCGACGATACGCGCGACTGGGGTCTGCGCGTCGGTGCGCGCGAAACGACCTATTTCAACAGCGTCAACCGGAACAAGCGCTCCGTCTGTCTCGACCTGCAAACGGAAGAAGGTCAGCGGATCGCGCGTGAACTGGCGCAGCAAAGCGATGTCGTGATCCAGAACTTCAAGTTCGGTGGCGCGGAAAAGCTCGGCCTCGGTTACGACCGGTTGAAGGAAGGCAACGAGCGGCTGATCTATTGCTCGATCTCCGGCTACGACCGCCGTGGGCCGGAAGCGTCGCGGCCGGGTTACGACATCGTCGTGCAGGGCGAGGCGGGATTGATGGCGCTCAACGGCGAAGCTGAACAACCGCCGCTGAAGTTCGGCATCGCCGCAGTCGATCTGTTCACGGGCATGTACTCCGCCCAGGCCATTCTCGCGGCGCTGTTCGAACGCCAGAAGACGGACAAGGGACGTCATATCGAAATGTCGCTGTTCGATTGCGGACTGATGATCACGTCGTATTGCGGGCTGGAATCGATGCTGATGGGCGACGATCCGCCGCGCTACGGCAACGCGCATCCGTCGATCGTGCCATACGGCGTATTCGATGCCGCCGACGGACCGCTCGTCATCGCGGTCGGCACCAACCGGCAGTACGAGCGCTTTTGCCGCGAAGTGATCGAACGCCCGGATCTCGTCGATGAAGAGCGGTTTCGCACGAACCTCGTGCGGGCCGCGAATCGCGAAGAACTCGTGCCGGAACTCAAGCGTGAGATCGGCCGGAGACGGCGCGAAGTGCTGCTCGCACGTCTGAGGGAGGCGGGGATTCCGTGCGGCGAAGTGCTCGGTCTGCACGAGGCGCTCACGTCGAAACGCGCGACGGAAGGCGGACTCGTGACGACGTACACGCATCCCGAGGCAGGCAGCACGCATGTGCTCGCGCCGCCGTATCGCTTCGACGGTGCGCGTCTGCCCGTGCGTAGCGGTCCGCCCAAACTCGGCGAAGGCACGAACGATGTGCTCCAGTCGCTGCTCGGAATGTCGGGCGAACAACTCTCACAACTGAAGGCGGAAGGCGTCGTCTGACGCTGCGTTACGCCTGATTGCATGGTGGACCGTTCAATGACTGAGATCGTTTATCGAAACGCCGTGAACGCGTTGTTCGGCACGCGGCTGCCCATCGTCGCGGGCGGCTTGATGTGGCTCGCCGATGCCGACTACGTCGCCGCTGCATCGCGCGCCGGCATCATCGGCTTTATCACGGCGGCGAGCTTTCCCGAGCCGCAAGCATTGCGCGCGGAGATCCGCCGATGCCGCGATCTGTGCGAAGGCGGTCCGTTCGGCGTCAACGTGTCGATGCTGCCGAAACTCGTGCCGGGCGAAAAGACCCGCGAAGTGTTCGAACTGATCGTCGATGAAGGCGTGAAGTTCGTCGAAACGTCCGGGCGCAGTCCGGAAGCATTCCTGCCGCTGCTGAAAGAAGCGGGTATCAAGGTGCTGCACAAGGTGCCGTCCGTGCGCTTTGCGGTGAAGGCGGCGTCGCTCGGCGTCGATGCTGTTGCGATTGTCGGCGCGGAATGCGGCGGACATCCGGGGCTCGATATGGTGGGCTCGTTCGTCAACGCCGCATGGGCCGAGAGCCAGCTGGACATTCCGTATCTGATCGGCGGCGGCATTGGCCGCGGCTCGCAACTCGCTGCGGCGCTCGCGATGGGCGCATCAGGTGTGGTCGTGGGCACGCGTTTCGCCGTCGCCGAGGAAATCTGGGCGCATGACGACTACAAGCGTCGTCTGGTGGAAGCAGGGCCGACCGATACGGACCTGTGCATGCAGTCCGTTCGCAACACCGTGCGTACGCTGCGCAACGACACGAGCGAGGCCGTGAAGGAATACGAGGCACAGAACCCGGAGGTGACGATTCAGGATCTGCTGCCGATGGTCTCGGGCAAGATCGGCCGCAACGCGTACGTGACGGGCGACTGGTCGAAGGGACTGCTCGCTGCGGGGCAGTCGCTCGCGTTCGTCGACCGGATCGAACCGCTCGCCGATATCGTGCGCCGTTTCGAAAGCGATATGCGGCAGGCGTTGGGGCGTCTGGCCATCAACTGAGCATCTAGCCATCTCGAACAACAAGAGCTGCCGCTAGCAGCCAGCAAACAAGCCGTATCGAGCCAACGAAGCTCGTTCCATTCGTCATCGAAGACAACAGCAGACAAAGGCAGGAGACAGCCCATGCAGCACGACTCTATCGATTCAATCAAGGCGAGCCCCGCGTACCGGCGCCTCATCGCGTCACGCCGCCGCGTCAGCTTCACGCTGACGGCGCTGATGATCTTCACTTACTACGGCTTCATTCTGTTCGTCGCGCTTGCGCCGCGTCTGCTCGCACATCCGCTTTATGCAGGCGCGACGACGACGGTCGGCATCGTGGTTGGCGTTGCCATCGTCCTGATCGCGGTGGGAATGACCGGCTGGTATGTGCTGCACGCGAACCGCACGCTCGATCCGTCGATGCGCGCATTGCTCGTCAACGTACGCAAAGGAGACTAAGCGATGAAACTCGTCCGTTTCCTTGCTTGTGTGGCTTTGACCACGATGGCTTCACTCGCGCGTGCGTCAGGCGTCGAAGGCGCTGTCCCGGATCATGTCGAACTGAACCCCGTTGCTATCGGCATGTTTCTGCTATTCGTGCTGGTCACGCTCGGCATCACGCGCTGGGCGTCGCGCAAGACGCGCACGACAAAAGACTTCTACAGCGCAGGCGGCGGCATCTCCGGATTCCAGAACGGGCTCGCGATTGCAGGCGACTACATGTCCGCTGCGTCGTTTCTGGGTCTTTCCGGCATGGTGTATCTGTTCGGCTTCGACGGACTGATCTATTCGATCGGCTTCCTGGTCGGCTGGCCGTTCGTGATGTTTCTGCTTGCCGAGCCGTTGCGCAATCTCGGCAAATTCACGTTCGTCGATGTGGTGGCCTACCGTTTCGAGCAGGCGCCCATTCGTTTGCTGACGGCGAGCACGTCGCTCGTCGTCGTGATTTTCTATCTGGTCGTGCAGATGGTCGGGGCGGGCAAACTGATCCAGTTGCTGTTCGGCTTGCAGTACTGGATGGCGGAAGTGATCGTCGGTGCGTTGATGGTGGTCTATGTGTTCTTTGGCGGCATGACGGCGACGACGTGGGTGCAGATCATCAAGGCGGTGTTGCTGCTGTGCGGCGCGACCTTCATGGCCGTTACCGCGCTGGCGCAATTCGGCTTCAGTCCCGAGGAAATGTTCCGGCGCGCGGTCGATGTGCATCCGGGCGCGCTCAGTATCATGGCGCCGGGCAAGCTGTTGAGAGATCCGCTCAATGCGCTGTCGCTCGGTATCGCGCTGATGTTCGGCACGGCAGGATTCCCGCATATCCTGATGCGATTCTTCACCGTGCCGAGCGCGCAGGAGGCACGCAAGTCGGTGTTCGTCGCGACGGGCTTTATCGGCTATTTTTATCTGCTGACCTTTGTCATCGGCTTCTCCGCAATTGCATTGCTCGCGCAGCATCCTGAGTTCTTCAAGCTATCGGCCGATGGGCATTTCAGTCTCACGCGAGACCTGCTGGGCGGCTCGAACATGGTCGCCGTGAAGCTCGCGCAGGCAGTGGGCGGCAACGTGTTCTACGGCTTCATCGCCGCCGTGACCTTTGCGACGATTCTTGCGGTCGTGGCAGGGCTTACGCTCTCCGGCGCGACCACGGTATCGCATGATCTTTACGCGTGCTGGCTCGCACGAGGCAAGGCGAATGAAGCGCACGAAATGCGCATCTCGCGCGTCGCGACACTGGCGTTGAGTGTCATCGCGATCGCGCTCGGCATTCTGTTCGAGCACGTCAACGTGGCCTTCCTCGTGGGGCTCGTTGCGGCTGTCGCGGCCAGCGCGAATTTCCCGGTGCTGGTGTCGTCGATCTTCTGGCGCGGCATGACCACGCGCGGTGCGGTGATGGGCGGCAGCCTCGGGCTGATTTCGTCGGTGCTGTTGACGCTGTTTTCGAAATCGATGTGGGTCGACGTGCTGCATCATGCACACGCGCCGGTGTTTCTCGACAATCCCGCGCTGGTGTCGGTGCCGCTCGCGTTTGCTGGCATCTGGTTCTTCTCGATGCTGGATCA
Source organism: Burkholderia sp. Ac-20365 (assembly GCF_017104715.1). GTDB lineage: Bacteria > Pseudomonadota > Gammaproteobacteria > Burkholderiales > Burkholderiaceae > Paraburkholderia. Next base: position 166,911 of record NZ_JAAGPI010000012.1, on the reverse strand, counting down.
GGGCGCCCGTGCGCGGCGCGAGCGGGAAGCATTCGCGCTGCAGGAGTTCTATGGTCAGACGGGGATACTGGCGGCAAAGGCAGTCGATCACTGATCGCCATCCTCAATGAACTGCGAACACGAAAGCATTATCAGCGGCTGGAATCCCGTGTAATGTAGTGCGCACGAACGAACGCACGGGAAACAGCGCGACGGAGCGCGCATTAAAGCCGCTGCTTTCGAATGACGATCCCGTCAGGCTGCGCGATGCACCTGATCGGTGATCGCTGCAAAGTCAGCTTTCACACATAACGCGTGAGGCACGGAAAAAGCGGTAGAAGCGTTTCAGACTCCTTTCATTGTCGATTGGCAGGCGAGCGACTGGAGGTGGCGTTTAACGAACGGAGCGATTGGAACGTTCCTTCGTGTCCATTGCTTCGAAAGTTGAGGCAGAATGCGTCGGCGAAAGCTGCAAAGCGTGACATCGATTCAAACGACACGGACGACTTTGAAGCGACATCTCATTCCATTCCTCACAGGCCAACGCCTGAAGTACGCCGCCCACATCGCGGCGATTGCGTCCGTTTGCCTCGCGGGCTGCTCGGGTTCGCCGTCCATCAGCGTGCTCGGCGCGTATTTCCCCGACTGGCTGTTCTGCATCGTCGCAGGCGTCGTGCTGACGGTGGTCCTCTATCTGATTCTCAAACGGTTGCAGGTCGATCATTGGCTGTGGCCTTCCGCCGTTGTGTTTCCAACGCTTGTCACGTTCCTGTCACTCGCGGTCTGGTTGATGCTGTTTCAACGCTGAATCTCCTTCAGGTGAGGCAATGGCGACAATTGCCAGCAAGTCGAAGAAGAGAGCATGGCCTGCCATCGTGCTGGTCGTCGTGACGCTGTTGCTGGTGCTGTTCGTGATTCGCCAGCTGGATCGCGCGCCACGCACCGACGACGCGTACGTCTACGCCGACACGATCGATGTCGTGCCCGAAGTCAACGGGCGCATCGTCGAGATGGCCGTGCGCGACAATCAGGCGGTAAAGCAGGGCGACCTGCTATTCCGCATCGATCCGCGTCCGTATGAGGATGCGTTGACGCGCGGCAAGGCGTCGCTCGTCGCGCTCGACCGGCAGATCGAACTGACGCAGCGCACCGTCAATGCGCAGCAGTACAACGCGCAATCGGTGCGCGCGGCTGTCGAGCGGGCGCGGGCCGCGGCGGGCCAGGCTTCCGATACGCTGAACCGGATGGAGCCGCTGCTGTCGCATGGCTATGTGTCGGCGGAGGATGTGGACCGTGCGCGCACCGCGCAACGCGCCACGCAAGCCGAACTCAGCGCCGCGCAACTGCAGGCGCAACAGGCGGCAGCGGCGGTGAGCGGCGTCGACGCGCTGGTGGCGCAACGCGCCGTCGTGACGGCGGAGATCGCGCTGGCCGAGTTGCACCTCGAGTACGCCACCGTGCGCGCGCCATTCGACGGCCGCGTCGTCGCGCTCAAGACCACGACGGGACAATATGCGTCGGCGCTCAAGCCGGTCTTCACGCTGATCGACACGCGCCACTGGTACGTGGTCGCGAACTTCCGCGAGACGGAACTCAAGGGCGTCAAGGCAGGCACACCCGCCATCGTCTACCTGCTGAGCGACACCGGCCAGCGCTTCAAGGGCGCCGTCGATTCGACCAGCTACGGCGTTGCACCCGACGAAGGCGGCCTTGCGCTGCCGGGCGGTTTGCCGCGCATCCAGCGCACGCTCAACTGGGTACATGTGTCGCAGCGCTTTCCCGTGAAGATTCGCGTCGACGATCCGAACCCGGATCTATTCCGCGTCGGCACGTCGGCGGTGGCTGTGCTGGAACCCGCGCGCGGCAACGACGGTCATTGAGGAGCGCCCATGGCCGCCGCCGATTATCTGCCCGATTTCCTACCCGATAGCCTGCGCGCAGCAGGCGCGTTTCTGAGCCGCGAGTTTGCGCCTTTTCCTGGCCGCGCGAATGTGATGTTGCGGTGCATGTTGACGAGCGCGATCGTGATCGTCGCATCGATGGCGCTCGAAGTGCCCGAGCTTCCGTTGTCGCTGCTGGTGGTGTTTTATGTCACGCAGTCGAATGTCGTGGTCACGCGGCTGGTCGGCGTGATGTTCATCGTCGGATCGACGCTCGCAATCGGCCTGTCGATCCTGCTCCTGAAGTTCACCTTCGACTATCCGTTGTTGCGCATCGTGATTGCGAGCCTGATGTTTTTCGGCAGCGTGTACCTGATTCGTGTTCTCAGGATCGGCGTGGTGTTCTTCATCGTCGCCATTGTGGTGATCTATGTGCAGAGCTTCGTCGATCGGACCGATCAGGCCGATCTGCTGATTCGCGCCGTGCTGTGGGTGTGGGTTGCCGTCAACTATCCGATTGCGCTGACGCTGCTGGTGAACACGCTGCTGCTGCCTGTCGAGCCGCAGTTGCAGTTGAAGGCGGAAATCCATCGGCAGCTTGGCGCGTTGGAGAGCCGCCTGGCGCATCTGACGGACGGCACGGTTAGCGATGCACCCGTGACGCTGACGGCCGTGCAGCAGGGCGCGCTCACGCTGCAAAAGCTGCTGCGCTTCACGACGATGCGCGATGCGAATTTTCGCGAGCACCAGGCGTTGCAACTTGCGTGCATCGCCACCGTGTCGCGACTCTATCGAGGCGCGAGTGTGTTGCCCGCGACGTGGCCGGGCCTATCTGCGGCGCAGCGTGCGATGCTGGACGAACTGCGCGCGAACGTACGCGCGCTGGACGCATCCGTGCAGTCGGACGAGCCTTATCGCTATGTGAGCACGGCGACGCCTGAAGAGCGCACGTCCGCCGATTCCATCCCCGCCGCTGCGGATATGCAGCGCGCGCTGCATGCGTATGCGGATCTCGTCGCAAGCGGCGCCGCGTCCGGCAAGCCGCCCGCAAGCGAGCCAATGGTCGCGCCTGACGCGTGGACCAACCCGGCGTACATGCGTTTTTCACTGAAGACGCTGCTGGCGGTGCTCGTCTGCTATGTGTTCTACAACACCGTCGACTGGCAAGGCATTCACACGATCATGCTGACCTGCGTGATCGTCGCGCTGCCGAGCCTAGGTGCATCGACGCAGCGCGCCGTGTTGCGCGTGGCCGGAGCGGCTGCCGGAAGTGCGCTTGCGTTATTCATGGTGGTGTTCGTCATTCCTCATCTCGACGATATCGTCGGGCTGCTGTTGATGACGCTGCCCGTGGTTGCGTTCGGTGCGTGGCTATCGGCGGGCTCGGAGCGGGTCTCGTATGCCGGCGTTCAGTTGATCTTCACGTTTTCGCTCGCGGTGCTCGGTCAGTTCGGACCGACGACGAACCTCACCGAAATCCGCGACCGCCTGGTGGGCATCATGCTGGGTGTCGGCGTGGCGACGTTCGTGCAGATGTCGTTCTGGCGGGAAGGCGAGGGCGACGTGCTGCGGCAGAAGCTGGCGACGATGCTGCGCGCCGTCGCCGCACAACTGCGCGCGCCACGGGCGGAGGACGCAGCGCGCGATGCATTGCCGTACGCGCAGCGCCAGTTGCAGGCGTGGGCCGTGCTCGCCGATTGCGAGGCTACGCTCGCGCGCGTCGCGCTCGAACCCGCGTGGCAGGAAGGCGAACAGGCGCAACTGACGCTGCGCGCGCAAACGGTTCTCGCGCAAGGGCGCGAGATCATGCTGGCGGGCGATGCGCTGCGCAATGCGCTGGCGGCGCGAGACGTCGACGCCATTCGACCGGTGCTGACGCAGGCGTACGACGAACTCAGTCTGTACGCGCAGTCACTTGCGGCGAATCCACCCGATGCACATGCGCCGCGCCGTATCGCTGTGCCAGCCCAATCGCTTGAAGCGTCGCTGATCGCCGCCGCGAACGAACTGTCGCGGCAAATCGCGGGTTTGCCGGACTGGCGAATTGAAGCAACCGTTGCGGCGCCTGCATCACAGGCGGCTCGAACATGAAAGCGCGAACCAGTTGGAGAGCGGCATCATGGCGTCGGCGCGGCTTGCGCATGGCATGGCTGGCATGCGCTGTTCTGCCGGGTTGCGCGCTGATCCATCACGACAACGCGCCCTATGCGCAGATTCCGCCAGAGCAGATCACGCTTGCGAACGACATCCATCTCGCGCGCGACGGCTGGCCCGCCGCGCGCTGGTGGACGCGGTACGGCGACGATCAGCTCAATGCGCTGATCGATCAGGCGCTCGCCAATGCGCCGACGATGGTGATCGCGCGCACGCGCGTCGCGCAGGCGAAGTCCGATGTCGAACTGGTCAGAACGGGATCGAGCCTTCAGGTCGTGGCACTGGCGCTGCTGGACCGCGAGCATGTGTCCGCGAACGGCTTTCTCGGCCCGTTCGCGTTGAACGAACCGGCGCTCGGACTGGCCGGGCCGTGGTACACCGAAGGTCTGGTCGGTCTTGGCGCGAGCCTGAACATCGATATTTGGGGCAAGCAGCGCGCGCAGATTGCTGCGTCGCTCGGTGTGAGCAATGCGCGGCTGGCCGAAACGTCGGCCGTCGAACTCGAAATCTCGACGGATGTCGCGCAGCTTTACTACGGCATTCAGACCACTTATCAGCTCATCGACCTGCTCAACGAATCTCACGAAATTGCTGTATTCGCGGTCGACGCGCACGAAGCGCGCGCCGCGCGCGGGCTTGAAGCGCGTACAACGTTTGAAGAAGCCCGCGCGCAGCAACTGGCGATAGAGCGGCAGATCGCGTCGTCGCAAGCGCAGATCACGCAGTTCCGCGAGTCGATGCGGGCGCTCGTCGGCGCTGGCGCGGACGGCTTGCCCGCGATCGAACCTGTTGCGTTGCCGCGCTCGCAGGCTGCGTTGCCTGCCGCGCTGTCATACGAGCTGCTGGCGCGCCGGCCCGATCTGCAGGCGTTGCGCTGGTACGTCGAGTCGTCGTTCGACCGGATCGACGCGGCGAAAGCGGCGTTTTATCCGAGCTTCGATATCAAGGCATTCTTCGGCTTCAACGCGTTGCATCTCGCCGACCTCTTCACGCACGCCAGCCAGCAGATCAACCTGATTCCGGGCCTGTATCTGCCCATCTTCGATGGCGGGCGCCTCAACGCGAACCTGAGCGGCGCGCGCGAGGGCAGCAACCTGCTGATCGAGCAATACAACGAGGCGGTGCTCAATGCCGTGCGGGACGTCGCGCAGACGGGCAGCCGCCTGCAGGCGCTCGACGCAGAGACGCAACTGCAGAAGCAGCGCATCGAATCGCTGACGTTCGCGCGGGACAGTGTCGAAGCGCATTATCAGCGCGGATTGACGAGCCGGCTTGCGGCGCTCGAAGCGCGTCAGCCGATCGTCGCCGAGCAGGTTGCGCTGCTGACGCTCAACGGGCAGATGCTCAGTCAGGAGATCGCGTTGACGAAGGCGCTCGGCGGTGGCTATCGTGCCGAGTCGCCTGTCGAACCGAGGCCACGCTGAGCCGCGTCCTTTACCTCTGCAATCACTGCGCGTATTGCGCCTCACCGTTGCCGAACGACCAGTTCTCTTTAGGCACTTCAACGAGACTGATGAAGAGATCTTCGCGCCGCAGACCGACGCGCGCGTGCAGGCCTTCGCTCAGCGCCTTGTAAAAGGCCTTTTTCAATGTGATATCGCGGCCCGCATTCAACGTGAGTTGCACGATGATGCACTGGGGCGAACGCTGGATGCCGAGATAGGTCGGATCGGCGATGAAGTCGCCGGGCTTGTGCCCGTTGATCACCATGAAGCGGTCGTCGACCGGCACGTTCATCGTGGTGGTCATTGCCTTGTAGACCTCGTCGGCGACGGCGCTGCGATATTCGGCGGACTGGCCTTCGGCGAGATCGATACGTACGAGTGGCATGAAAATTTCCTTGAATTGAAGTCGATGCTGATGCGCGACGCCGCGCGTAAAGCGGTTGCCTCGCCTCTTCGCGCTCGCCATCGCTTGTCAAAAATAAATGTTGAGCGTAATTTATTCTATGTGTGTCGCGGCGCGTTTGGCAAGCGTCGCAATGATCGGAGCATTGACAGGAGGGCAATATGAGCGAGAGCAGCCGCGCCAGCGCGGAAGTGGTCTATCTGGAAGATCTCACCGTCGGAGCGGTGTTCACGAGTTCGGAGCACAAGCTCGACGTCGAGCAGATACGCGAATTCGCGCAGCGTTTCGACCCGCAGCCTTTTCATCTTGACGATGAGGCCGCCAAAGATACGTTCTTCGCTGGACTGGCTGCGAGTGGCTGGCACACGGCTGCTATCACGATGAGGCTTCTCGTTGAGAGTCTGCCGTTTGCGGAAGGTGTGATCGGCGCGGGAGGCGAAATCACATGGCCGCGTCCAACGCGTCCGGACGACGTTCTGCACGTCGTGAGCACGGTCATGGAAATCGCACCATCGCGATCCAGGCCAGACCGTGGAATCGTCGTCGTGCAAAGCGACACATTGAACCAGCATGGCGAGCTATGCCAACGGCTGGTCGCCCGTCTCCTGGCATTCAGGCGTGCCTGATATCCTGGAGATAAAATAACGTTCAATCAACCTTTAATGTGGATCGGACGAAAGTCTTCTTCCCACCCTTGGCGTCGCAACAGGAGGTGTTTTCGTGGGACGTTCGAATCGCGAGCAAGCGGACACGAACCGGCAGAAGATCGTCGATCAGGCCGACGCGGCCGTGCGCGGCGGCGGCGTCGCGGCCGTGAGCATTTCCGACATCATGGCGCGCGCGGGCATGACGCAAGGCGGCTTCTACAATCATTTCGAATCGAAAGATGCGTTGATCGCGGAAGCGTGTTCGTCCGGATTTGCGCGCTCCGTGCTCAACTGGAAAACGAAGGCGCGGCCGAAGGGGCAGTCTGTTGTTGGCGCGTTGAAACGGCTTGTCGCGTACTACCTTGCCAAAAGGCCTGTCGAGCAGGGTTGCCTGGTGGTGGCGCTCGGGCAGGACGCGGCGCGGCATCATGCGAGTCCGGCGCTGCATGACGCGTATCGCGAGGGTGTCGATGAACTCTTCGCGACGTTCAAGGAGGTTGCGCGCGCCGATCCTTCGTCGACGCTCTCCGAGGATGAAATGACGGCCGCGTTTGCGGCAATTGTCGGAGCGAACATGCTTGCGCGCGCGACGGGTGACCGGCAATGGTCTGCGGGCGTCGAAGCGTTTTTTGCGGCGCGGTCGCGCTAGCTGACGGCACCGTCGGCGGGTGAACCGACGACGGTCATATCTCTCTCCCTCTTGCTGGTCGTTCGGTTCGCGATAACGGTCTGATCGACCTGACCCTCGCTTCTCCCGCAGAAACCCCGAAAATCGAACGCGCGTACTCCGCGTCGACCGATGTTTTAGTCATCATTCGCTCCACCCGCCGCCTCCGGCTTCCCAGATAAAGCGCTTCCCAATATTCACGTTAACCCTCTGCAAACAAGCCTTGACCTCAAAAGAAAGCGCTTTCATACTTGACTCCAATGCAGACAGGATTCTGTGCTGACACCCACTCGTGCCGGGATAGCTCGATGGTGAATCCCGCGCAACGGGCCGGACAACCGTTGAACAAGGAGTCGTCGATCATGAGTCAAAGCTTGGGACAAGGCGTCGTTGCTGCTCCCGTTCTCCCGTTTCATGAAAACGGAGACATCGACTGGAACACGCTCGATCGCTATATCGCGGAGGTGGGCGCGGCCCAGCCTCGCGCGGTCGCGATGAACATGGCGCTAAGCGAGGTGAGTTCACTCGAAGTCGACGAGCAGATCGAAGTCATTCGCCGCTGTCGCGCCGCGCTCGGCGGCTCGGTCACGTTTCTGTCGGGCATCAACGCGACCCATACGTCGGCCGCCGTCACGCTCGCGAAACGGTTCGAAGACCTGGGCGTGGACGGTCTCGTTCTCTTCCCGCCGATGCCCGCTTTCGTCGGCACGCCTTCGCTGGACATGGTGGTCGACTTTCACGCAGCGGTGGCCGATGCCGTGAAGCTGCCCATGCTGGCATTTCAGAACGTGTTCAGCAAATATCCGCCGGGCACGATCAAGTCGCTGTCGAAGATTCCGAATATCCAAGGCATCAAGGATGCGTCGTTCGATGTCGAGCAGACCAACGAGAACATCAAGGAAGCAGCCGAAGCCGAGCGGCGCATCGGCGTACTGACGGGCAGCGACACCTTTATCCTGGAAGCGATGTTGATGGGTTGCGACGGCGCGCTGATCGGCTTCGCCGCGACCGCGACAGCCGAGATCGTGAAGATGCAGAAATTCGCGGCCGAACGAAAGGTCGAGCAAGCCTATGAAATCTGGTTCCGGCTCGGACCGCTTGCGCGCGCCTGCTGGCGCACACCGTTGCGAGACTATCGCGTTCGCACGAAATACGCGCTGATGAAGCAGGGCGTGTTGCCCAATATGAAAGTGCGCGCGCCGCTGACCACGCTCACCGAATACGACCGCAAGAACATCGACGCGATCTTCGACCAGCACGACCTGTTCGATGCCCGATTCCGTCCGGGCGGCGCGAACTTCACGCGCTGAAACCATGACGAACCCTGAGCGAGGAGGCGTTGTGCACTACGGGGATCCAGAAGACGCACGGTTCATCGAACGCGAGCGGGTGGGGGACCACATACTCGTCGTTCGCATCAACCGGGTGGAAAAGCGCAACGCGCTCAGCAACCCGATGGTCGTCGAACTGGGACGTGTACTCGACGACGCGAAGCAGGACAAGCAGATCCGCTGCGTCGTGATAACGGGTGGCGATGCGGTGTTCTCGGCAGGCGCCGACATGAAGAACATGCTCCAGTACGGCGTAGTGGACGTCGTGTCCGATCCCCGCAGGATCGACGCATGGAACACGATCTCGACCTTCCCCAAGCCGCTCATCGCTGCGGTGAACGGTGTGGCTGTCGGAGCGGGTAACGAACTCGCGTTGTGCTGTGACTTTATCGTCGCCGGAGCGAATGCGAGCTTCGGTCAGCCCGAAGTGCGCAACGGCGGGCTGGCGGGAGACGGCGGCACGCAGCGCCTGCCGAGAAAGATCGGTACGCAGATGGCGGCCTACATGCTGTTGAGCGGCGAAATGATCGACGCGCAAACCGCGTTGCGAGCGGGCTACGTGCTCGAAGTGTGCGATCCCGCGGAGACCGTCGCGCGTGCCATCGCGATCGCGCAGACGATTGCCGAACGTTCGCCCGTGTCCGTTCAGCTGACCAAGGCATGCATGCAGGAGGCGGTCGGCGCGAGCGCGTCGAACGGACTCGCATTTGAACGCGTCGCGATGTTCCGCAACCATCGTTCACGCGACAGGCAGGAAGGACTCACCGCATTCAAGGAAAAGAGGCGTCCGATTTTCACCGGCGACTGACCTCTCACGCAATTCACATAGAGATCGATACGTCTCTTATCGGTTCCAGGAGGAAGTGGTGCTACTCAACTCAATGAAGGTAGTGAGCTTTTGTCATGTTCTGCAAGGTCCAGCGTGTACCCAGTATCTCGGCGACATGGGCGCGAACATCATCAAGATCGAACCGCTTGGTGGCGAGCGTTCGCGTCGGTGGGCGGGAGCGGACATGGGCGGGGCGAGCGGACTGTATCTGTCGGCGTTCCGCAATAAAAAGCTTTTCGCAGTCGATCTCAAATCGCCCGAAGGCCGCGAAGTCGTGCTTTCGCTGATCGAACAGGCCGACGTGGTGGTGGAAAATTTTCGCCATGGCGTGATGACGCGACTCGGTCTCTCATTCGAAGACATCAAGAAGCGCAAGCCCGACATCATCTACGCGAGCGGCACGGGTTGGGGCAATGCAGGACCGATGCTGGCCCGCGAATCGCAGGATCTGATCATTCAGGCGCGCACAGGGTTGATGAGCGCGACAGGGCACCGTCACGGCGAAGCGAAGGCAGTCGGTTCGGCTATCGTCGATCAGCATGCGGGCGCGCTGCTCGCGATGGGAATAGTCGCCGCGTACGTGAAGAAGCTGACGACAGGTGAAGGCGGTCGCGTAGAGAGTTCGCTTTTCACGGCGGGCCTCGATCTGCAGACCGAGCCGCTCACCGTCTATATGTCGGTCAGGCCGGGCGCGCAGACCATGAACCGCGATCCGCATCTCGCCACCTGGTATCACCACGCACCGTACGGTGTGTATCGGCTCAAGGACGGCGAGATGGCCGTCTCGACGAATCCTGTCGGCAAGCTCGCCGAGGCGCTCGACAGCCCGGAACTGCGCGAACTGCAGCAGCTCGACCCGTACAAGGATCGCGATCACATCGCCGCTACCTTCGCGCGCGTGATGGCGACCAGAACGTATCAGGAAGCTGCCACCGCGTTCGACAGGCTCGCGATCTGGTACGGACCCGTGCACGACTTCGACGACGTAGCGGACGACCCGCAGGCCGCTGCAATGGACGTGTTCCGCAAGGAGGATATCAACGGCCGCAATGTGACGCTCATCAACCATCCGATCCGCTACGACGGCCAGGTGCCGCCGCTCAGGATCAAAGGGCTGAGCGTGGGCGAACACACGCGGGAGATTCTCGCTGAACACGGCTACAGCCAGGAAGCAATCGACGACCTGATCGAAAGAAAGGTTGTCGGTTCTCCCAGCTGAACCCGTTCGACGAAAAATATAAAGGAGACACACCGTGAAGAGCATGCGGAGAGTTTGGCTTGGCGCATTAATGGCGTTGAGTGTCGTGTCGGGTACGGTCGCCGCACAGACGTACCCCGAGCGGCCGATACAGTTCATCATTCCGTATCCGCCCGGCGGCGCGTCCGATGTGATCGCGCGCATCCTCGGGCCGAAGATGTCGACCGCGCTGGGGCAGGCTGTGGTGATCCAGAACCGGCCCGGCGCGAATGGCAACATCGCGACAGACGACGTGGCGCGAGCGAAGCCCGACGGCTACACGATCCTGATGGGCAATGTCGGCCCTAATGCCATCAATCCCGCGATCTACAAGAACGTCAGGTTCGATCCGATCAAGAGCTTCGCGCCCGTCGTGCAGACGGGCAATGTACCGATGGTTGTCGTAGTCAACGCTGCATTGCCCGTCAAGAACATGCAGGAGTTCCTCGCCTATTTGCGCAACAGCAAGGAACCGCCCATCTTCGCGACAGGCGGCATCGGCGCCGCGACGCATCTGACGTCGGGACTGCTCGAGGTGATGGGCCACATCAAGCTCACACACGTTCAGTACTCGGGTGACGCGTTCACGCTCAACGACATGATCGGCGGACACGTGATGATGGGCATCGTCACGTTGCCGGCCTTGCTGCCGTTCATCAAGAACGACAAGCTGCGCATCCTCGCGGTGACCACTGCGAAGCGCACGCCGAAACTGCCCGACACACCGACGATCGCGGAATCCGGCATTCCAGGCTTCGATTCGGCATCGTGGGGCGGCGTGTTCGCACCGGCGGGAACGCCCGCACCCGTGATCGACAAACTCAACTCGACGCTCGTCACGATCCTGAAAGACCCCGAAGTGTCGGCGAAGCTCGGCCAGCTCGGCGTCGACATTGTCGCCAACACGCCGCAGCAGTTCGGCACGTATCTGCAGGGCGAAGTGCAGAAATGGGGCGGCGTGGTCAAGCAGACGGGCATCTCCGCAAACTGATGCGGCGTCTATTCGCTGACGCTCTCACGGACAACTCGAGAACATGAAACGTATTCAACTGGCGATCATCGGATGTGGCTGGGCGGGCGATATCCATGTCGAAGGTCTTCGTCCTCTCGCAGACCGCATCGTGGTGCGGGCATGTGTCGATCCCAACGCGGCACGCCGCGACGAATTCGCCCGACGTCATGGCATTCCCGTCCAGGCCGCTTCGCTCGCGGATGTGCTCGCGATGAAGGACATCGACGCCGTCGTGATCTGTACGCCGCCCGTGCTGCATCACCCGATGGCCGTCGAAGCGCTCGATGCACATAAGCACGTCATCTGCGAGAAGCCGTTGACCAGTTCAATGGCACTGGTGGATGACATGCGCGCGGCTGAAGCGCGTTCGAACGCGCGCCTGATGCCGATCTTCCAGTACCGCTTCGGCAATGGTGCGGAAAAGGTTCGACGCGCAATCGCATCGGGTGCGGCGGGGCGGCACTTCGTCACCACGGTGGAGATCGCGCGAACGCGCGGCGCCGACTACTACAGGGAAGCCTGGCGTGGAAAGTTCGCGACGGAGCTTGGCGGTATCTGGGTGACGCAGGCCATTCACATCCACGACCTCGTCTATTCGCTGCTCGGTCCCGCTGTCGCCGTCACGTCCTTCAGGGATACGCGTGTGAATCCCATCGAAGTGGAAGATTGCGGCGTTGCATGCCTGAAGCTGGCGGATGGATCGCTCGTTTCCGTCGGCGCGACGCTGGGGTCGGTGGGCCAGCAAACGCGTATCCGGATGTGCTTCGAAAACGTGACCTTCGAGCGACTGGCTAATCATGACCTCGAGCGCATTGCCGATGATCCGTGGATCGTGCTGCCAAGAAGCGAGCAGGCGAAACACGCACTCGACGCGGCCATGGCGCAAGAGCCGGATGGCTTCAGCTACTTCACGCGGCAATACGAACTCTTTTACGAGGCGATCACGTCGGGCACGCCTTTCCCGGTTTCGCTCGACGACGCGAGAGCATCGATCGAACTCGTGACGGCACTGTATCTGTCGGCGCAAAGCGGTGAGACGGTGAGTCTGCCCATCACGCGCGACCAGCACGGATATCACGGATGGACGACCGAAAGCGTCTGACGATGCTCTTGGCCTGTTCGACAGGAGACGGACTGATGAAGACCCTATTGAGGATGTCGCGTGACCAGCTAGGTGCGGCGTTGCTGATGGTGCTCGGCGCGGGCGTGACGGTCGGCGGCCTGTCGTTCCATATGGGAACGCTGACGGAGATGGGCTCGGGATTCATTCCCGTTGTGCTGGGTGTGCTGATGGTGTTTATCGGCATCGCCATTCTCGTGACGGAGAAGAGAGACGGGCACGAAGCAGCTCACGAAGAGGCGCACGAAAAAGTGCACGAAGCAGCGCATTCGTCAGCGCCCCAGTGGCGCGGCTGGTTCTGCATTCTCGCGAGCATCGCCATTTTCGTTGTGCTCGGAACGTATGGCGGCCTCATTCCCGCCACCTTCACGTCGGTGCTCGTCGCCGCATTGGGCGACAGGCAAAACACATTGCGCGATTGCATCCTGCTTGCGGTGGCTGTCACCGTGTTCGGCGTCGTCGTATTCGGATACGGACTCGGACTGCAGATGCCGCTTCTCGCCTGGGGTTGAACGATGGAACACAGTATCGTCGATTTGCTATACGGCTTCGGCATTGCGCTGCAGCCCGGTAACCTGATGTGGTCGTTCTTTGGCGTGCTGGTCGGCAACCTGATCGGTGTGCTGCCTGGCATGGGCGCATTGACGACCATTTCGATGCTCTTGCCGCTCACCTACGTGATCGCGCCCGTGCCGGCCATTCTGATGCTGGCGGGCATCTTCTACGGTTCGCAATATGGCGGCGCGATAGGGGTGATCCTGCTGAATCTGCCGAGCCATCCGCCGCATGCGGTGACCTGCCTCGACGGCTATCCGTTGACGCAGCGTGGAAAGGGCGGGTCGGCGCTGGGTATCACGATGATGTGCTCGTTCTTCGCGGCATCCGTCGGCATTCTCGTGATGATCTTTCTGTCGCCGTTGCTGGTGAGCGTAGCGTTCAAGTTCGGGCCGCCGGAACTGTTCGCGATCATGCTGATGGGGCTCGTCGCCGGCGCTACGATGTCGCGCGGCTCGCCATTGAAGGGCATAGCGATGACGCTGTTCGGGCTCGTGTGCGGCGTGGTAGGCACCGATCCGACGAGCGGCGCGATGCGCTACACGTTTGGATTGCCGGAACTGTCCGACGGCGTGGATCTGGGCGCGTTGTGCATGGGCCTCTTCGGTGTCGCCGACTTTCTGTCGAGTATCAACCGCACGCACATGCAGCCCACCACCGCACGGGTCCGGATGTCGGAAATGCGCCCGAGCTGGGCAGAGATCAAACAGTCGTTCAAGCCGATGCTGCGCGGGACGTTCATCGGCACGTTGTTCGGCGCCATGCCGGGCACGGGGCCGACGATCACCACCTTCATCGCGTACGCCTTCGAGCGCAAGGTGTCGAGAACGCCGGAGCGCTTCGGCAAGGGCGCAATAGAAGGCGTGGCGGCGCCCGAGGCTGCGTCGCATTCGAAGACCCAGGTCGACTTCATTCCGACGATGAGTCTCGGCATTCCCGGCGATGCGGTCATGGCGCTGCTGCTGGGTGCGCTGATCATCAAAGGCGTGCAGCCCGGCCCGCAACTCATTACCGAACATCCGGACATCTTCTGGGGGCTCATTGCGAGCTTCTGGATCGGTAACGTCCTGCTCGTGCTGCTCAACGTGCCGTTGATCGGCGTATGGGTGCGGCTGCTGCAGGTGCCGTATCGTTTCCTGTATCCCGCCGCCCTGTTCTTCATTGCTGTGGGTGTTTACAGCACGCACAACAGCTTGTTCGAAGTCGGCGAGGTGGCCGTGTTCGGTGTGATCGGCGCCGTCTTTCTGGCGCTGAAGTTCCCCGTGTCGCCCATTGTGCTCGGCTTCGTGCTCGGACCCATGCTCGAACAGAACTTCAGGCGTTCGATGCTGCTGGAACGCGGCGACCTCGGCGCGCTCGTGACAAGACCCATCTGCGCTACGTTTCTTTCGATCAGCGCATTGCTGATTCTTGTCCAGTTCGTGTCGTTCGTACGGGCGCGGATTCGTGCAGGTCAGGAGCGACGCAACGACGGAAAGAATTCGCGCGAAACGATCCGTCAGGATTCGTTGGCGGAAGTACGGGAGGCGGTGGCGCGACATCAAGGCCACTAAGCTGAAATGACGGCGGCGAGGCGTCTTGCACAGAGCGTTGAAACACGGAATACGGCGGATGGGGCGCGTTATAATTTGTGTTCATCCGCATTCGCGCGGAGCCTGTTAGATCATTGCCAGGGCGATCCATGAGGACGAAAGCCGCTGAAAAGCCGGTTGCCATCAAACGAATCCGAAAAGCAGGCGCGAATCCAGTGCGCCTGTCGGATGTTGCCCAGCTTGCGAAAGTGTCGCCGGCTTCCGTGTCGCGTGCCTTCAACGATCCTGAGCTGGTCTCCGAGGACGTCAGGCAGCGCGTGATGCGCGCGGCCCAGATGCTGAACTGGGTGCCGAATGGCGCCGCCAAGGCGCTGGCATCACTGCGTACGCGCACTATCGGGGTGCTGATCCCTACACTTAGCCATCAGAATTTCGCGGACCTGATAGAAAGCTTGCAGCGGCAGTTGGGCAAGGCGCAATACACGCTCATTCTCGGCTGCATCGAGCCGGATCCGGACATGCATCTGCAACAGGCGCGAAAGATGGTCGAGCGTGGCGTGGACTGGATGGTGCTGGTCGGCGAAGCGCAGCCGCCCGCGCTGATCGAATTGTTGAAGTCGCACAACGTGCCGTTCGTCGTGACCTATACGAACGGCCGTGATTCCGACAATGTCTGCATCGGCATCGACAACTACGCCGCGGCCGTCAAGCTGACCCAGCATCTTCTCGATCTCGGTCATACGCGGTTTGCAATGCTGGCTCACCAGTTCGATGTCAACGACCGGATTCAGCAGCGTATCGACGGTATTCGCGACACCCTCGCCAATGCGGGATTAGGCATCCGGCCTCAGCATGTGGTGCGGGTTGATCGCAAACACATTGCGAGTGCGCGTGAGGGCATGCGTGAAATCATGGCGGACGAACGCGGCCGGCCAACGGCTGTCGTCTGCACGAACGACTATATCGCCACGGGCGCGATTATCGAGGCCGGCGCGCTCGGTATCGTGGTTCCGCGCGATCTCAGCATTGTCGGTTTCGACGATATCGACACCTCCGCGCATCTGAGTCCGCCGCTCACCACTATTCACATTCCCGCCAAAGAGATGGGCGAGGCCGTCGCCCAGTACATTCTCGATTCGATTCGCGGCGTGAAGACGCTGAACATTCCCGTGCTCGCAGCCGATCTGATCGTGCGCGGCAGCACGGCGGCGCCGCCGGAATCATCGCGCTAGTGTCTTTTTGCGCGTGCGTGGAGCGGTCGACCCGCTTCACGCGGTTGCGTGCTCTCTCGCCCCGGTTCTGAACAGCGGCATCGCCGCCGCAAGGAACGCGTCGGCAAGCGGCGATTGAAGCGACGAGCGCTGCCACATGATCCCTACGGTACGCGACGGACACGGCTCGGGCAGGCTGTGGCGGGCGAGCCTGGTGTCCAGCGAGCGGGCGAACGTCCAGTCGGGCAGCACCGAGACACCCAGACCTTCCGCGACGAGCCGCGCAATCGGCTCGATGCCATCAAGTTCGAAACGCACCCGTGGCCGCACGTCGATACGACGCAAATAATCTTCCGCAAGCTTGCCGCCCACGACGTTGCGGTCGTAGCGGATATAAGGGCGCTCCCGGAGCACCTTGACCGGATCGGATACGGGCATGCTCGCCGAGGTCAGCAGGATAAGCGGCTCCGTTCTGAGGGTATGCCACTCCAGGGTTTTCGGAAGCTCGAATAGCGGGCGCACCATCAGCGCTGCATCGACATCGCCGTTTATCAGCCGCGAATAGAGTGCCGTTGACGGCGCCGGCTCGATAAACACCTCGATATGCGGATGGCGCTCGATCCACGACTTCAGGATCAGCGGGACCATTTCCAGTAACGCGGACGGTGTCGCACCGAGACGCAAGGGCCCGGCGGGAAGATCCGTTTCAGTCGCGGCCGATCTGAGTGCGCGCACGTCCCGCAGTACCGTGCGGGCGTGGTCGATGATTCTCTGGCCCGCTATCGTCGGTTTGACGGTTCTGCCTGCTCGCACGGTGAGCGGCGTTCCCAGAATGTCTTCGAGCGCCTTGAGCCGCTGGGCGATCGAAGCGGGCGCCAGATCGAGATGGCGCGCGGCTTCGGCAATCGAGCCCAGTTCCACCACACAGAGGAAGCTCTGAAGAAATCGGGAATCCATTCAGCTCACCGAAAGTGAGATATCGCTGGATCCATTGTAGTTGAGAAAGCGCTTTCTATGACATTTTCGATGCCGCGAAAACACGGAATTTGTGAGTTCTGAAGGCGGGTCGACGCGGTTGTTCGGGGTAGGGGTGACGACCACAATTCGTCTGCACACATCGCTCTCATCATCGCCGGATGAACGTCAGAGGAAGCCCAGATGCCCAAAATCTCAGCCATCGAAGTCTGTACCGCCTGCGTGCCACTGGATCGCGCCACGTCGTTTTCCAACCGGAGCGTCACAACGCGCCACTATGGATTGATCAAACTCCGTGCGGACAACGGCGCGGAAGGTATCGGCTTCTGCTATATCGGCAGTTCTGCGGGGCGCATCTTCAACGAGATCGTCGCCGCGATCCTCGCGCCGGTCGTGCTGGGCCGCGAGTCGAACGAGGTCGAGAGCATCTGGTCGTCGATGTACCAGGAGTCCCTGTTGCAAGGGCGCGCGGGCGTCGTCATGCGGGCCATCAGCGCCATCGACATCGCGATCTGGGATATGAACGCCAGAACGAGTGGCCTGCCGCTGCATCGCTATCTGGGGGCTGCGGCATCGAACTCCGTGCTCGCTTACGCGAGTGGTGGCTATTACCTCGATGGCAAGACCGACGGGCTGCTCGCGGACGAAATGGCGCGCTACGTCGAGCTCGGCTTCCGCGCGGTCAAGATGAAGACGGGGCGCTTTTCGCCGAAGGAAGAGGCGGCGCGCGTGCGTGCCGCGCGCGAGGCGATCGGGCCGGATGTCGAACTGATGCTGGACTGCAATAACGCATGGCTGGATCTGACGCAGGCACTGCAGTATGTGCGTCGCTTCGAAGAGTTCGAGCCGTACTTCATCGAAGAGCCGTTTTCTCCCGACGACATCGAAAACCACGCGCGGCTCGCGCAGCGCACGCAGGTTCCCATCGCCACCGCCGAGATCGCCTACGGCCGCTGGTATCACAAGGCGCTGCTGGATAGCGGCGGCGCGTCCATTCTGCAGACGGACGCAGCCGTGTGCGGCGGCATTACCGAATGGAAGCGGATTGCGGCCACGGCGTCGAGTTACGGCGTCGTGGTGTGTCCCCACTGGTTTCACGATCTGCACGCGCCGCTGGTCGCGGCGACGCCCAATGCGCGCTACGTGGAGCTCTTCCCGGACGACCAGGTGCTGAATTTCCGGCGCCTGCTGGATCGTCAGCTGGAATTCAGCGACGGGCAGGCGTTGCTGCATCAGGAAGCCGGGCTCGGCTTCGGTTTCGACGAGAAGCAGGTGCGCAAGTACGGCGTGTGGGAAACAGTCGATTGATACTGACGCGCGTTGTCGGGATGGTCCTGAGTTGACACGTAAAAGAAAGCGGTTTCATACTCGGGTAAAGCAGTTTCGATCAGGAGACAAACGATGAGCCTGGGCAGCCTTGCAGAGGGAGACAGCCAATTCATCCAGTCGGCGGAAGCGTCGAAGCATGTGCGGCTCGTCAGGATTGCGCGGCCCGAAAAGCGCAACGCGATGACCAATGGGATGGTGATCGAAATTGGACGGCTGCTGCGTCAGTTCAAGGATGATCTCGACGTTCGATGTGTCGTGATTACGGGTGACGAGACGGCTTTTTCCGCAGGGGCGGACTTGAAGAACATGCACAAGTTCGGCTCGGCGGCCGTCGTGAACGATCCGCGCCGTGCTGCCGCGTGGGAGGAGATCGAGCGGTTTCCTAAGCCACTCATTGCGGCCGCCAACGGCTACACCTATGGCGCCGGCAACGAACTTGCGATGTGCTGCGATTTCGTCGTTGCAGGCAGCAACGCGCTGTTCGGGCAACCCGAAGCGAAGACAGCGGGCATGGCGGGCGACGGCGGCACGCAGCGTCTGCCGCGCAAGGTCGGACCCGCCATGGCCGCCTACATGCTGATGACGGGCGAGCCGATTTCCGCGCAAACCGCGAAAGAACTCGGCTATGTGGTCGAAGTTTGCGAGCCGTCGCAGACGGTAAACCGGGCGCTGGCAATCGCCGAAATCGTTGCGATGCGCGGACCATTGGCGGTGCAGGCCATGAAGGCGTGTTTGCGCGTCGCGACGGGCGCAACGCATGAGAACGGCATTGCCTTCGAACGGATGATGGTGGTGCGAAACCAGTCCACGTCGGATCGTGCGGAAGGTCTGGCAGCGTTCTCCGAGAAACGCGCGCCGAAATTCACGGGCCTTTGATGATCGCCTTCTTGAGGACGAGCCGATGACCACCGCCATGCTCAACGTTGCCATTGTCGGTTGCGGATGGGTGGCCGACTGGCATGTCCGGGACGGCTTCGCGCATTTGCCGGACCGCTTTCGCGTGATCGCGTGCTGCGATAGCGATATGGAAAAGGCGGCAAGCTTCGCCGCCCGGTACGAGATTCCAAAAGTGTCGGGCAATTTCGACGACATCCTCTCGATGCCTGATGTCGATGTCGTGGTGATCTGCACGCCGCCGTCGCTGCATTACCGGATGATCATCAGTTGTTTGAGAAGCGGAAAGCACGTGGTGTGCGAAAAGCCCTTTGTCGCGTCGCTCGCCGAGGTCGATGCAGTGATCGCCGAAGAGGCGCGATCCACTGCGCGCGTGATGCCGGTTTTCCAGTACCGGTTCGGAAACGGTCTGGCCAGGGTGAGGCATGTGATTCGTTCAGGGCTTGCAGGCAGGCATTTTGTATCGAGCGTGGATACGGCAAAGCGTCGCGACGCCGACTATTATCAGGTCGCGTGGCGAGGGAAGTTCGCGACGGAGCTTGGCGGCGTGCTGCTCACGCAAGCCATTCACATTCACGATGTTCTTTTATGGCTTCTCGGTCCGGTAAAGGCAGCCACGTGTTTCAAGACGACGCGTGTAAACCCGATCGAAGTCGAAGACTGTGCAGTCGCCAGCCTTCAGATGCAGGACGGATCGCTTGCTTCGCTTTGCGCGACGCTCGGGTCGGCCCGGCAGGTGACGAGACTTCGATTGTGTTTCGAGAACGTGACTTTCGAGCGGGTTGGCTATGACGACGATTCGTCGCGTCCCGCCGAGGAACCGTGGACAGTGATTCCGCGCACGCCGGAGATGCAGCTGGCAATCGAAGAGAAGATGGCAGAACTGGCGCCAGCATCCAGCTGGTTTATTCGGCAATACGAGCTCTTTTATGAGGCGCTTGCGACAGGAACGCCATTCCCGGTCACGCTGTCCGACGCACGCGCATCCATTGAGCTTGTGACGGCATTCTTCGAATCGGCCGAGTCGCGCAGCGTCGTCGAATTTCCAATCGACGCGACACACCCAAAATATAACGGATGGTTCGAGAGGCAACGTGCCCCAGCAGCATGAGTGGGTCGTATAAAACGACTATCGGCGAATAGTCGATCTCTTATTGCGGAGACAGCATCGTGCATTCACACAGAAAGCTTTTGAAGCCGTCGTCATGGGCGACAGGCGGAGCCGCTGCAAGGAAGAAGTCCAGAGCGACGATTTCCGCGAGTCTTTATCCGATCGTTGCAATAGCCTGCTTCTTTGTGTTCTGGGAGGGCGCGGTTCGATTGCTGCATATTCCCTCGTATCTTCTGCCGATGCCATCGGAAATCTTCACGGAGATCTACGACAACGCCGGCGTGCTGGCGCGCAATGGACAGGCGACGCTCGTCGTCATTGTCACATCGTTCGTCGCGTCGGTGCTGGTGGGTGTGCCACTTGCGCTACTCATTTCGTTCTCGTCGTTTGCAAGGCGCGCAATTTATCCGCTAATCGTCTTTTCGCAGATGATCCCAAAGATCGCCATTGCGCCGCTATTCGTTATCTGGTTTGGATTTGGCTTTACGCCAAAGTTGTTGATCGCGGTACTGATTTCGTTCTTTGCCGTGGTCATACAGTCGATTGTCGGGTTCACCTCGTTGAGTCCGCAGCCCGTTCGCGTCGCCCGGTCGATGGGTGCCACGCCGCTCGATCTTTTCTTCAAGGTTCGGCTTCCGCATGCGCTGCCCAATATATTTGCCGGTCTGAAAATGGCGATGGCGTCGTCGGCGATTGGCGCCATTGTTGGCGAGTTCATCGCGTCGCAGCAGGGCCTGGGCTATCTCGTTCTCGTGGCCAATGGCCAGATGAACACGAAACTGGCTTTCGCCGGCATGCTGATTCTCAGTGTGATGGGCATCGTTCTCTACTTTCTTGTCGAAGTGGTCGAACGTCTCGCGACAGGCTGGCGCAGCGTGCAGCGCAACTGATCCCGCGAACACGAAGGACTGGAACCCAGACGGAGACATGACATGCAACAGGTGTTCGAGGCATCGAGGAAATCCGGAACTCAGGTATCGATCGACCGGCTGAAGAAAATCTACCCGACTCACGATGACGATCTTCTGGCGCTGAACGAGACATCGTTTTCGATCGCCAAAGGCGAGTTTGTCTCCGTGCTCGGTCCGAGCGGATGCGGAAAAAGCACGTTGCTGCTGATGGCGGCGGGGCTCGAGCGTGCGTCGTCGGGAACGGTCACGATCGGTGGGAAAGTGGTTGAGAAGCCTTATACGGATATCGGCATCGTGTTTCAGGAACACGCGTTGTACGAATGGCGCACGATACTCGATAACGTGATGTTGCAGGCGGAAATCCGCCGGTTGCCGAAAGACAAACTCGAACAACGCGCCTATGAGCTTCTCGAGCAAACCGGGCTAAAGGAATTCGCGCACAAATATCCAGCGGAACTGTCTGGCGGGATGCGCCAGCGTGCCGCGATTTGCCGGGCGCTCGTCCACGATCCTTCCGTTCTGTTTTTCGACGAGCCCTTCGGTGCGCTCGATGCATTGACGCGCGAGCAAATGCGGATCGATCTGGAGAAGATGTGGCTCGAACGACGTCCGACGGTGCTTTTCATTACTCACGGCATTGCCGAAGCGGTCGCGCTTTCGGATCGCATCATCGTCATGACGCCGCGGCCGGGTCAGGTCGATGAAGTTCTCGCCATTGATCTTCCACGGCCTCGCAACAAGGAAGTACTCAAGAGTCAGCGGTTCTCCGACTACTGCGACCGGATAACCGAGAGCTTCATGCGCCGCGGAATCATCAAATACTGAAGCGCGGTACCACCAAAGCGCCCACACAATGAGGCCGAGGAGACGATCATGATTTCACGGAGAGATTTTATTGCGGGTTGGGCGCTATCGGCGGCCGGGTTGCTCATTGGAGGACGGAGCGCGAGCGCCCAGCAGCTTGAAAAGGTGACGTTCCGTTTCAACTGGTCCTGGGTCGGAAATTACGCACCTGTCGTTCTTGGCCGCGAACGCGGTTACTTCAAGGAACTCGGTATCGATCTCGAGGTGGCGCAAGGCAAGGGTTCCGGTGCCACTGCGCGGCAAGTGGGTTCGAAAAACGATATGTTCGCGTGGGTCGATACGGGTGCAGTCATGGCCGCTCGCGCGCAAGGCATTCCCATCATCGAAGTCATGACGGTGGCAAGGAGCAATCTCGGTGTGCTCTGGATCTCGGGTCGCGGGCTCGAAGTTAAAAATGCGCGCGATCTGATCGGCAAGAAAGTATCGGCGACACCGGGTGACGGCAATAGCCAGATCTGGCCGGCCGTACTGGCAGCAAACAGGATGAAAGCGAGCGATGTCGAGATGGTGTACCTCGACGGCACGGCGAGTCTCGCAGCATTGCGAGAAGGACGTGTCGACGCTTCCTTCGGCGGTGTGTCGGATCAACCCGTCACGCTGCGCGCCAACGGCTTTAATGCAAAGTCTTTGACCTATGCGGAACTCGGCGCGCCCACGCTTGGCTCGGGCGTCATTACGCACATCGATACGCTGAAAGAGCGGCCCGAACTGGTACAGAAGGTCGTCAAGGGTGTGCAGCGTTCATGGGCTGCCGCGCTCAAGGAACCGGACGCAGCGGTGGACGCACTCATGAAAGTCAGCGAAACGCCGTTGAACGTGAAGGTGATTCGCGATGGTCTTCACGTCTTTCAGGGTTTGGCGACGAATACGACGCCGACGGGATATATGAATCCAGCCGATATGGAGAAGACACTCGATATCATGAAGACCTATGCCGGCGTGAAGACGGATTTGCCGGCAACCGCGTTCTATACGAACCAGTTCATCAAGTCATCCTGAGTCCGGCAGTGGGAAGGCGTGTCTGCCTGTCATTCAACCACGGAGCATTGCATGCACAGTACCCAAACGAGTCCGGTGAACCCGGTTGGAAAGTCGATCGCCGTTGTTGGCGGCGGCACGATGGGTGCCGATATCGCCGCGAGTTTCGTGGCTTGCGGCTGGCATGCTCATATCGTGAATCCGCGCGACGGCATGCTCGAATCGATGCCGCAGCGTCTGCAATCGGCGTTGGAAAAACTGGACAGGCCTTTCGAACCTGAACGCTTTATTCATCATGAAGTGTTGCAAACGGTTCCGTGGCAAGAAATCGATCTGGTGATCGAGGCGGCGCCCGAACAACTCGGCATCAAGCAGGAGATCTTCGCGGAACTCGAACGGCTGGCCAGGCCCGATACACCGCTGTGCAGCAATTCATCGGCGATACCGATCAGCAAGATTGGCGAAGGGTTGAGCACGCGAGCACGCATGCTGGGGACACATTACTTCATGCCTGCACACCTGGTTCCCGCCGTGGAGGTAGTCTGTTCGACTCACACGGATATCAGCGTGGCGGATCGCGTGGCTGACTTTCTCAAGAGCGTCGACAAGGTGCCGGTTCGCGTGAAACTCGATATCCCCGGTTTTCTTGCGAACCGGATTCAGCATGCGCTTTCCAGAGAAGCGATCAAGCTCGTCGAACGCGGCATCGCCACGCCGGAAGATGTCGACAATGCCGTCCGGTATGGCTTCGGCTTTCGCTATATCGCAGCGGGACCGCTGCTTCAGCGCGATCATGCGGGACTTGATATCCATTGCGCCGCGGGCGCGACGATCTATCCGGACCTTTGCAACGACGATGTGCCGAGCCGATACATGAGCGAACTCGTCGAAAATGGAAGCGTCGGCATGAAAGCGAAAGACGGCTTCTATCAATGGACGCCCGAACGCGTGCAAGCCGAGAAAGCGCGCTATGAAAAAGCGTTGCAGGGCGCGCGGGCAATCCTCGCGCAAGAGCAGGAACGCGATCCACTCGAAGTCAACGTGCCGCCGTCATTCCAGCGCAATCAGTAATGAAAGAGTGCGCCGGACAAAACGCGGCGGCGTGCAGCCGCCTGATCGCCCGGCGCATTCTGCTTTAGAAACGATGCACGATCCCAACACCCACGCCCACCATACTGCGCGATGAAGAAGGCGACGAATTGAATCCGTCGCCGATCGTTGCCGTCGCATTGATGATGTGCGTGCCGCCACCCGTCGCGTTCGGCGCCAGCGTCTGCCCATTGGCGCGCTGATACGCCTCCAGTGCATAGATGCCCGTGCGCTTGGACAGCGTGTAGTATTCGGACAGAACGGCCTGCTGATACTGTGCCGAACTCGCGATGCCATTGGCTTTGGACGCACGCGTATAGCTATAGCCTGTCGCGAAGTCCCATGCCGGAAGCGGCTTCCAGTGCAACACGATGCCGCCCGTATTCCAGACCGCTTCGTCATGGAAGGCGGAGCCGATACCCGGCGTGTACTGCACGTTCGAGTACGTCGCGGTGATATCGAACTGGCTGTTGAACGTGTAACCCGCGCCGACTGCGAAACGCTGCTGCGATTGCGCCGTCTGGTAGCCATTCGTTACCGCCGAGATGCCCGCCTGTGCCCCTGCGTTCGATGTCGTCGAATCGGTGCCGAATGCGCCGCCGTTGGCCGTCGAGTTGTTGATCTTCGAGAAGACCACGGCGACGCCGACGGGGCCTTGCGCGTACTGAACCCCCGCGCTCCACGTCGAGCCCTGATACACGCTGCCGGGCACGCCTGCAAACGAATACGAGCCGCTGAACTTGAAGCCGTACAGCGTAGGCGATGTGTACAGCAGGGTGTTGTTCGCGCGATAGATGGTGTCCATGCCATCCAGGTCGCCCGGATGCGCGCCAAAGAAACCGGTGAGCCATGTCGTCGGGCTGTACGCCGAGAGTAACTGGTAATACGACGCGTACTGCCGGCCCGCTGTGAGAGAGCCGTATGTGGTGTTCGCGATGCCGACGAATGCCTGGCGGCTGAACATCACGTTGCTCGTCGACATCGTGCCGTTGTTGGCGTTGTATCCCTCTTCGAGCGTGAAGATCGCTTTGGTGCCGCCGCCCAGGTCTTCGGAACCCCTCAGGCCGAAGCGGCTGCCCGCCCACACGCCCGTGATCATCTTGAAGGCCGAGTGGCCACCCGTGGTTGAGCCGAGCGTGGTCGAACTCGACTGATACCCGATCCCCGTATCGACGATCCCGTAGAGCGTCACGCTGCTTTGCGCGAACGCGGGAATCGTGATGAGGCCGGCGCCTGAAACGAGAAGCTGCCTGACGACTGGTTTGATCTTCATTGCGGCTGTGTCTCCTTGATTGGCACGCAGGACTTGAAGTCCATGGCTTGTGATGACCTGCGAAGTCTTCGCCTGACTCAGGTGGCGCTCTTTCTACGTGGTGACGCGCGCGACTTTCAGTTTGCATGTCCGCCCACGCCCGCGATTCGGCTTCGCTGGCGAAACAATACATGAAAGCGCTATCATGATTCAATAACGGACGTCAGAAGGTGATTTAATCCACGATTGACGACGTATTTTCCTTCTTTCGTCGACTTGCTTGCAGTTTGTAAAAGATAGCGATTTCATTCAGCCAAACACAACCGAATGCATCTTGTAAGGGCAATCCCCTGGATGCTTTCCGTTCAAGATGGAATAAAGTTCAATCTAAGAATGACGTAGCATCTTGGTGTGATGATAGGGAATGGAGACGCCATTTCGGGCGTCTCGCTGCTCCCGTCAGGGTGTCGGCAGGCCTGCATCGCACTACCCATATAAGAGGAGACGAGATGTCACTGAAGCTATCATCGCGGCAGGTGGATGAGCTGCGCGGCCCCGACCCCGGACAGCCCGCTTTGGCCGGGAAGCCCAGAACGAAGTCGTCTCCGGGCATGCGCAAGCTGAAGCGCGTTGGGTGGAATCTGCTGCCGCCGCTAACCTTTGTCGCCATCATCGCCATCTGGGCGGCGGTGGTGCGGTTTCTCGAGATTCCCGC
Organism: Burkholderia sp. Ac-20365; assembly: GCF_017104715.1. Lineage (GTDB taxonomy): Bacteria > Pseudomonadota > Gammaproteobacteria > Burkholderiales > Burkholderiaceae > Paraburkholderia. The sequence continues at coordinate 140,791 of NZ_JAAGPI010000012.1, read as the reverse complement.
CTATATCCTGCCCGGACCAGGCCTCGTGTTCTCCCGTCTGATCGAGGAGGCGCCGCAGCTTTGGCACAACTCGCTGGTCACCATCACTGAGATCTTGTGGGGCTTTGGCCTCACGATCCTGACTGCCATTCCCCTTGGACTGGTCATCGCGCTGTCTCCAATCGCGAAGCAGGTGGTGTATCCGCCGCTGATGTTCCTGCAACTCGTCCCGAAGATCGCCGTTGCACCGTTGTTCCTCGTGTGGCTCGGCTTCGGCATCGAATCGAAGATTCTGCTGACGGTATTGATGACGTTCTTCCCGTTGCTCCTTGCGAGCATCAGCGGGTTTCAGATTCTCGATAACCGCCTTCTGTACCTCACTAAATCGATGGGTGCCAGTTCCTGGCAAACCTTCCGTTATCTGCGCCTGCCTGCCGCATTGCCTGTGATCTTCTCGGGCATCAAGACATCGGCAACCATCGCGGCCACGGCTGCCATCGTTGCGGAGTTCGTTGGCGCCAACAAGGGGCTTGGTTACGTGTTGCTGCGTGGTACCAGCACGCTGGATATCGGCCTGACGTTTGCGGTCATTGCGGTGCTGACGGTGATTGGCATTGCGATCAATTACCTCGTCGAATTTGCGGAGTGGGTCATGACACCGTGGCAGCGCAGCAAGCAATAACGCAAGGAAAAGCACGACTACCAATAATCGGACGCGGTCCGAGCTCAATCAAAAACGCAGGAGACTAAAAGATGAACCGACTTTTCCGTATTCTTCTGGCGACAGGTGTCATGACGTCGACGCTTGCCCTTGGCATGAGTGGCAATGCCGCCGCGGCCACGCCTGTCACGTTTCAACTGAACTGGGTGGCGGGTGGATCGAACGCGGGATTCGCGGTCGCGCAGACGGAAGGGTATTACAAGGACGCCGGCCTGGATGTCACGCTGGTAGAGGGAAATGGATCGGCGACGACGGCCCAGCTTGTCGCCACCAATCGCGCTCAGATTGCCTATGCCGATGCCGTCGCGGTGAGCCAGCTCATCGCAAAAGGGGCGCCGATGAAGGTGGTCTCCACGATCTATCAGTCCAATCCGAATGAAGTTTCGGCACTGAAGAAGTCGGGCATCAAGTCCGTCAAGGAACTGGTCGGCAAAAAGGTCGGTGTGCCGTCAGGCTCTTCGCAAACGACGATGCTTCCGCTTTTCCTGAAAGCCAACGGACTCAGTGAATCCGATGTCAATCTGATCAACATGCCGATGACATCGATGGTGCCGACGCTGCTGCAAGGACAGGTCGACGCCATTCTTGGATCGATCGATTCTTATCAGATTCAACTCGAAGCACAGGGCGCGCAACTGAATAACTTCCGGTTCGCCGATTACGGTGTGCCGACGGTCAGCACGTCGATATTCGTCAATAACACGTATCTGAAAGACAACCCGGACGTCGTCAAGAAGTTCATCGCGGCGAGTCTGAAGGGCTGGAGTACCGCGCTCGATAACCCGGCGAAGGCGGTCCAGTCGCTGAAAAAGGTATTTCCCAATGTGAGCGAGAAAACGGCTGCGGCTGAAGTGGCTGCAATTACGCCGCTTTTCTGCAGTGGGGGTGCGAAATACGTAGGCAAGGCGGAAGACGCGCTGTGGACAAAGTCGCAGGATCTGTTGTCGCAAGTGGGTCTGTTGCCGGCGGGTCGCGATCCGAAGTCGTATTACACGAACGATTACCTGCCGCCGGATTCCGCTCTGCGTCCGTGCAAATAAACCAAGGAACATCATGACTGAACAACGAAACACTGGGCTGCGCTACACCGATCTCTATGTCGGGATGAAATTCCGCAGCCCTGGGCGAACGATCACGGACGCGGACCTGGTCGGATTCGCTGGCCTCACGGGGGACTTCTCCGAGCTTCACACCAGCGACGTGTACGCAAAGAACAGCCAGTTCGGCCGTCGCGTTGCGCACGGCATGCTGGGACTCGCGTATGCACACGGTCTGATGTGGGCGCGTACCGGCGAGTTGCGCGAAACGGCAATTGCATTTCTGGGAATCGGCGACTGGAAGTTCCTCAATCCGATTTTCGTGGGCGACACCATTTTCGTGAATTACGAAATCTGTGAACTCCGCGAGAGCAAATCGCGGCCGACGCAGGCGATTGCGACTTTCGATGTCTCGGTCGTCGATCAGGACGGCCGCGTCGTGCAACAGGGGAAAAAAGCACTGCTGGTGTCCAAGGTTCCCCTCACTGCCGTTGCCGCGAGCGCGTAATCCGCGACGGCCAATCAGGAGCATGAGCGATGAGCAGTCAAGGTGCAGAAGCGCAGACAGCTAATTCCCGGTCTGGCGTGCCTATCAGCATCCGGCATGTTGCCAAGATCTTTGGTGAAGACGGCGACAAGCCATTTCACGCGCTAAAGGAAGTCGACATCGAGGTAAACGCGGGTGAGTTCATTTCGATCGTCGGGCCTTCAGGGTGTGGAAAGAGTACGTTGATGCTGATGGTTGCGGGGCTGCTCAAGCGCAGCCAGGGCGAGATTCTGGTCGGTGGAAAGGCGGTGACCAAACCCATCACCGACGTCGGCATCGCATTCCAGGATCACCTGCTGCTCGATTTCCGGACGGCTCTCGAGAACGTGATGCTGCAGGCCGACATACGCGGGCTGCCGAAGAAAAAGATCGAGGCCCGCGCAAAGGAACTCTTCGAACAACTGCGTCTGACGCATGCGATGCAGAAGTACCCGCATCAGTTGTCGGGCGGGATGCGTCAGCGCGTCTCACTGGTCAGGACGCTGGTGCACGACCCTTCCGTGATCTTCATGGATGAGCCGTTCGGCGCGCTGGATGCACTGACGAGACTTCAGGTGCGGATGGATCTGGAGGCGTTGTGGCTGCGCCGCCGGCCCACGGTGCTCTTCATTACGCACAGCGTGGAAGAGGCAGTCGGATTGTCGGATCGGATCTTCGTGATGAGCCCCAGTCCGGGTGAAGTCGTAGATGAGATCGTGGTGGACCTGCCGCGTCCACGACCCATCGTACTTGGCGATGCGCCTGAATTCGCGGCCTACGTGGAGCGCATCTACGGGCATTTCGAGCGTATGGGGGTGCTGCACGGTATCGAGGTACCCACGGCCGGAACCAATGTCACATGAATACGGCAATGGACATTACGAGCCCATTGGTTGCGACCGAAGTGGACGGCGCGATCGCCGCCATCGGGCTGAACCATGGGCCACTCAACCTGGTGACCAATGCGCTGTTGCGTGCGTTGAACGAGGCGTTGTCGCAGGTTCTGGCTCACCGTGACATTCGCTGCCTCATCTTGCACGGCGGCGAAGCGCGTGCCTTCTGCGCAGGCAGCGACATAAAGGAGTTTGCGCATCTTCGCGAGAACGCCAGTGAAGGCAAGATCCTTTTCGAGGACATGGTACTGCGACGCCTGGCGCGCATGCCTATGCCCACTATTGCGGCGATCGATGGCCCAGCCCTTGGCGGTGGACTTGAACTGGCGCTGGCTTGTGATCTGCGCGTCGCGCGGCATGGCGTGGCATTGGGTCTGACGGAATCTCGCCTCGGTGGACTGGCCGGTAGCGGGTCGGTGAGACTGACTCGACTGATCGGACCGGCACGCGCAAAAGAGATGTTGTTCACTGGCGAAACCATCGACTGCGATCAGGCGCTCGCCTGGGGCGTCGTCAATCGCGTAGCCAGGGAAGGTTCTGCATTGGACGCCGCATACGAGATGGCGCGAACCATTGCCGTTCGCGGGCCGGTTTCCAATCGGCTCGCGAAAGAACTGGTCGATGCGGCGCACGATCTGCCGCTCGATGCGGGTCTTTCGATGTCGACGGTTTCGCAGCAGAAGATATTCGACAGCAACGATTTGCACGAGGGCGTCGCAGCGTTTTTCTCGAAACGCTCACCGTCCTTTAACGGACACTGAACCCGGTAGAAATCATGAGCGAGATCAAGCATGCAGTTTTGAATGCCGGGGATGCACAGGCGGCCAGCAGCGCACTGCTCGGTGATGGTGCGGTCATCGTGTGGAACGATATTGACGCCTCCGGACGCAATCAGTTCTATGAGTGGCACGACAAGGAACATATTCCCGAACGTCTCTCGATTCCCGGCTTCCGTCGTGGCCGGCGATATGTGCGGCCCGGCCATTCGCCCGAGTGGCTGACCGTGTATGAGGCGGCGGACCTCAATGTCGTGGTCTCGCCGGCCTATCTGGAGCGTCTTAATACGCCGACGCCAGCCACCGTCGATACATTGCGCTATTTCCGCAATACGTCGCGAGCAGTGTGCCAGATCGTGCATTCGGTTGGATCGAGCAGTGGCGGACATATCCTCGCGATGCGCGTGGATGTCTCTGCAGCACAAGCGAATGCGATGAAAGCGTACCTGTGTACCGATGTATTTCCGCGCGCGGTTGCACTCACTGGCGTGGTTGCCTGTCACCTGTATATGGCGGACCAGCCCGGCAGTCACCTGAATACCGCCGAATCCGATACGCGTGAATTCGATGTACCTGCATGGGTCGTGCTGGTCGAGGCGACCACACCGCAAGCAGCCGAACAGGCCCGCAAACTGGTCGACGAAAACAGGCTCGAAGATCTCGGCGCGACGGTGCGCGCCGATTGTGCAATCTATTCAATGGAGATCTGCCGACTCGCTTCATCGGCGGCATAACTCTGACGCATCGACACTACTCAAAAGGACTTCACAATGAAACTCGTCAGACATGGCCGGCCTGGACAGGAGCGCCCCGGACTCATCGATACGGAAGGGCAGATTCGCGACCTGGGCGACCATTGCAGGGATTTCGATCCCGCTTTCTTTGCGAGCAATGGACTGGAAGCGCTGAAATCCATTGATGTAAGAAGCCTTCCGGTCGTGGCGGCGGACACGCGCCTCGGCCCATGCGTCGCGCAACCGGGCAACTTTCTCGCGATTGGCCTGAACTACGTGCAGCATGCAATAGAAACAAATGCGCCTATTCCTACCGATCCGATCATCTTCAACAAGGCGCCGTCCTGCATATCGGGTCCGAATGATCCCGTGCTGCTTCCCATCAATTCCAGGAAGACCGATTGGGAAGTGGAACTCGCTTTTGTGATCGGCAAACCGGCTCATTACGTCAAGGAAGCGGAAGCGCTCGACTACGTGGCGGGCTATTTCATCTGCAACGATGTGTCCGAGCGTGAGTTTCAACTCGAGCGCAGCGGACAGTGGGTCAAGGGAAAGATGTTTCCGACATTCGGTCCGATCGGGCCCTGGCTTGTGACGTCCGACGAAATCCAGGACGTCCAGAATCTGCAACTCTGGCTGGAACTGAACGGCAAGCGCATTCAGGACTCGTCGACCAGCGACATGATCTTCACGATCGCCAGAATCATTGCTGACACGAGTCAGTATGTGCTGCTGCAACCGGGCGACATTATTACTACGGGCACGCCGCCTGGCGTTGGTTTGGGCATGAAGCCCGAGGTCTATCTGAAGCCTGGCGATGTCATGCGTCTGGGCGTGGAAGGCCTGGGTGTTCAGGAGCAACGTGTTGTGCGCTGGGGCGAACAGTAATGTGATGCGGTCATCCGGCGCGGGGCAATGTTAATATCAGCCGCTTTCGGCGACGAGATTGTCGACGTGGGCGGCTTCATCAACATCAGTCCGGGGCAGATTGACGCGATCATGAAGTGCCTTGTGCCACGCGTCCAGTTCATTTTCTTTTTCGGTAACTGATATGTCTCACATACCCGCAGAGCGCTGCCTCGACATCATTGAACTGCTGGCTGATGGTGCTGTTGCGATGCCGTTGGGCGAAATCGCGACGCGGCTGGAACTGGCGAAGAGTGGCGCACATCGATTACTCGCGACGCTGGTCGATCTCGGCTGGGCCGAACAGGATGCTGAAACCGGCTTCTACCGGCTCACGATGCGACTGGCGATACTAGGTCAACGGTACTTCGTGGCGACGGGTATCCCCGATATTTGCCAGCCGCTATTGGACAATCTTGCGCGCCAGTCGCGCGAGTTCGTGCGGCTGGCGGTTGTCGACGGCTCGTCGTTGACCTGGGTCGCGCATGCACAGGGCGCAACGAGCGGGCTGCTCTATCAGCCCACGCTCAGCAGCAACACGGTGCCGCTGCACGCGACAGCGACGGGCAAAGTCTGGCTCGCCACCCTGGCGACCGAGCAGGCGGCGGAAAACGTGCTCCGCGTCGGTTTCGGCGATGCCGATAAATATGGTCCCAACGTTATCCGTTCGCTGGACGCGTTGCTGCAGGAACTGGAAGCGACGAAGCGCCGTGGCTACGGTCTGGCGGTGAATGAAGGCGAACCCGGCGTCAGTGCGATTGCTGCGGCGATTCGTCCTGCGGGCGGCGGCGAGGCGCTTGGCGTTGTCAGCGTGGCGGGACCGAGCGCACGCATGACGGAGACTCGCGTCGATGAAATGGCGCCTCTGGTCATGCAGGCTGCTGCCGAGCTCGCGTCTTTCTGGCCGCTGCGCAAGCGTTCCGGGCAGACGGGTGCGACAAGCAGAATGATCGCTGCGTAAAGGGTCCTGCAGAGAGCTAACGGGTCGATGCGTGGGTACGAGGCGCGCGGTCCTTCGGCGCACGTCTGCCGTGCATGAGTACCGTGCCAATGCCGCCCGTCGCAATGATGCACATGCCGAGCGCTGTCCACGCGTCAGGCACCTGGCCAAATATGAGCCAGCTGAAAAGCGCCGCGAATGCCAGCTGCGCATAAGCAAATGGCGTGAGTAGCGATAGCGGCGCACGCTTGAGCGCCTGAAGCATCAGCAGATGACCCGCGGTCGCCATCGTCGCCATGAGGGCGACCAGCAGCCAGTTTCCTGGTTGCACGCGCGCCAGAGCGGGGAGCGTTTCCGTCTGGTCTATCCATAGAATCGCGCCTAGCACGATCGTCGCAAAGAGTGCCGTCAGAAAGTTTGTCGTGTTGACGTCATCGATGCGAGAAAGATGACTTGATACGACCTGATAACAGGCGAAACTCGTGGCCGCGCTGATCGGCAGCAGAACTGTCCATGTGAACTGGCCGCCTCCCGGCCGAACCACCAGCAACATGCCGGCAAAGCCGAGCACGACCATCGCCCATTTGCTGATCGGCACATCGTCTTTGAGTACGAGCGCTGCCAGCAGCGTGGAAATAAGCGGCGCAAGCATGGCCAGCGATGTCGAAACGGGAAGGGGCAAATACCGTAGACCCGCAAAGGTACAGGCGGTATTGCTGAGCAGTAGCAAAGACCGCACGATTTGCAGCGTGATGTTGCCGGTGCGAAAAAGCGCATAGACATCACGTCGCGCCTGCCAGACACCCATGACGATCATCTGGAACAGATAGCGCACGCAGAGCAGGGCGAGAAGAGGAACGGCTGGGCCGATGACTTTCACGGTCGTATCGCTGGCTGCGAATACCGCTGTCATCGCAATCGCGATGGCGATGCCGGTTGTGTTGTTGCCGGCACTGATCCGAACGCCTGCTTTGCGCTCTAACGTTGCCATTGAGTTTGCGGATCCATCGTTAGAAAAAATGCCCGGGCGGGCCCGGGCAGAAAGGTCGCGCTCTCGCACGCCACCTTGGAATGTGCTGCTACACCTTGCCTTGGAGACGTTTAGAAGCGGTGCACGATCCCCACGCCCACACCGACCATGCTGCGCGATGACGAAGGCGTCGAGTTGAATCCGTCGCCGAGCGTCGCGGTTGCATTGATGATGGACTTGCCGTTCGTACCCAGTGTCTGGCCGTTTGCACGCTGATACGCTTCGAGCGCATAGAGGCCCGTGCGCTTGGACAGCGAGTAATACTGCGAGAGATTGAACTGCTGATATTGCGCGCCACTCGTGATGCCATTCGCCTTCGAAGCACGCGTGTAGCTGTAGCCGGTCGCGAAGTCCCATGCGGCCAACGGCTTCCAGTGCAGCACGATGCCGCCCGTATTCCAGACCGCTTCATTGCGGAACGAGGAACTGATTCCCGGGATGTACTGCACGTTCGAGTAGGTTGCCGTGATGTCGAACTGACTGTTGAACGTATAGCCGAAGCCGACGGCGAAGCGCTGCTGCGCCTGCGCAGTCTGATAGCCGTTGGTGACGGCCGACACGGCTGCCTGCGCGCCCGCATTCGATGTGGTCGAATCGGTCCCGAATGCGCCGCCGCCCGCCGTCGAGTTGTTGATGCGCGAGAAGCCGACTGCCACGCCAATCGGGCCTTGCGAGTACTGCACCGCCGTGGTCCATGTGGAGCCCTGATTCACGCTGCCGGGAACGCCCGCAAACGAATAAGAGCCGCTGAACTTGAAGCCGTACAGCGAAGGCGACATATAGAGCAGCGTGTTATTCGCGCGATAGACCGTGTCGAGTCCGTCCAGATCGCCGGGATGGGCGCCATAGAAACCGGTCAGCCAGGTCGTTGGGCTATAGGGTGACAGCAACTGGTAGTACGACGCATACTGGCGGCCCGCCGTCAGCGAGCCATACGTGGCGTTGGTCACGCCGACGAACGCCTGGCGGCTGAACATCAGGTTGTTCGTGGCCATCGCGCCCGTTGCGCTATTGAAGCCTTCTTCGAGCGTGAAAATCGCTTTCGTGCCGCCGCCGAGATCTTCCGCGCCTCTCAGGCCGAAGCGGCTGCCCGCCCAGACGCCGTTGATCATCTTGTAAGCGGAGTGGCCGCCCGAGGTCGAACCGAGCGACGTCGAACTCGACTGATAGCCAAGACCGGTATCGATGATGCCGTAAAGCGTCACGCTGCTCTGAGCCGATGCCTGGCCGGCAATGAGTCCCGTCCCCGACACTACGAGCGCTGCTACGCGAAGTCGCGTCTTCATCAACTGTCTCCTCCGTTAAGTCAAGGAAGCGTTCAGGTTCCTTGCATGTGGTTAAAACCGTGTTCTTGAGGTGGCAATGTAACCGGTCTCATAAATGGCGGCAATGACGATGGGGAGTGTCCAGGGAATACACCTAAAACATTGAAGAAAAAGTGTTGTTAAGTAACAATTACTCCTGTTCGTGTCGTGCCTGACAAACCTTTGAGACCGTTTTCATATATGACCAAGTTCAATGAAGAAGCGTCACCACGTGCATCGGGCGATGCACTCGCGAAACTGGGCATGCCGCGCGTGATAGCCGGGATGTGGCGCGTTCGCGAATGGGGAATGTCCGCAAGCGAACTCGTCGACTTCATTCACGGCTGCATCGATCGCGGCGTGACGGCTTTCGACCATGCGGACATCTATGGAAGAGGGGCGGTCGAATCGCTCTTTGGAGAAGCGCTGGAACTGGACCCGTCACTGCGCGGGAAAATTCAGATCATCAGCAAGGCGGGCATCCGGTTTCCGTCTTCATCAACGGGCGGCGTGAAGTACTACGATTCCAGCTCCGGCTATTTGCGCGAAGCCTGCGAAGAATCGCTCAAGCGGTTGAAGACCGACCACCTGGATCTTTTCCTGATTCATCGACCCGATTCATTGTCGAGTACCGACGACATCGCGCGCGCGGCGCAGACGCTCATGGAGCAGGGCAAGATTCGCGCATTCGGCGTGTCCAATTTCTCGACGCGACACTTCGAATTGCTGCACGCAAAGACATCGCTCGCGACCAACCAGATCGAATTTTCTCCGTTCGAGCCTGGCGCATTGGATAGCGCGATGTTCGAGTCCCTTGCGCAAGCCAATGTATCGCCGATGATCTGGTCGCCGTTAGGTGGAGGCCGGCTGTTTTCGGAAACAGACGAAGTGGCCCGGCGCGTACGCGACGTCATGACGGAGCTTCAGCACAAGCACGGCGCCAGCAACTGGCTCGCGATTGCTTATGCGTGGATCTTCCGCTTGCCCTGCGTTCCCTACGTGATTTCCGGCTCGCGGCGCATCGAGTCGATACAGACGGCCCTCGACGGACTGAAGATCGATTTGTCCAGGCAGGACTGGTACGCGATACTTGAAGCCGCACGCGGCCAGCCCGTTCCATGATCGCGTTCGACGTCGCGCTGCAAAAAGAATGAGACAGGGGTGAGACAGACACGGCGCCGCATCCGGCGCCCGCCGCCTGACGTGTGTCCCTGAGTCCCGCAAGAATCATTCGCCATCTTCGCGATGCGCGAGCGCATCGTCCGCTGTACGCCAGCACCTTCACGACATCCCAGGGTTTACCGTAGACACGCCGCGCTTGACGCGTGTTCACCTGCGTCCGATACTTTGTCCGTACAAAGTGACATTTAGGACAGGAGCAGGCAAACATGCATTCGGACAGAGTGGGCAAGCAGCGCTATCGGGCGAGCTACGGGCGGTATCTCGAAGACTTCACGGTCGGCGACATCTATGAACACAGGCCGGGCCGCACGATCACCGACGCCGACAACATCCAGTTCTCACTGCTGACGATGAACTTTCATCCGATGCATTGCGACGCGCATCATGCGTCGAAGAGCGAATTCGGCAAGCTGCTGGTGAGCAGCGGGCTGACGGTGGCGATCGTGCTTGGCATGTCGGTCAACGACGTGAGCGGCAAGGCAATCGCGAACCTCGGCTGGAAGGAAATTCGCCTGACTGGCCCTGTATTTGCTGGCGATACGTTGTATGCGGAATCCGAAGTGCTCGAAGTGCGCGAATCGAAATCGCGTCCTACGCAGGGCATCGTCACCGTGCATACACGTGCATTCAATCAGGACGGCAAGCCCGTGCTCGACTACATCCGCTCGGCGCTGATCGCCAAACGCGGACACGGCACGGCTGAAGACTGAATACCCGATGGCCGGCAGCGCATGCCGGCCGCTCATACCGGATCCTCGACATAGCTGCCGCAGAGCGGCGTGAGGCGCGGTTCACCGTCACAGTACTGGAGACAACTGTGAGTCAATTCGTAAGCTCAGGCGCCCGGCTAGACCGTCTGCCGATGGCCCGCTTTCACTGGAAGATACTCGGGCTTATCAGCGCGGGCGCGTGCCTCGATGCGTTCGATATCTATCTTGCGGGCGGCGTGTCAGCGGCCATGCTCAAGGCAGGCTTTTCCACGCTGCAACTCAACGCGCTGTTCGTCTCGTCGGGCTTTCTCGGCATGGTGCTGGGTGCGGGCTTGTCCGGCTATCTCGGCGACCGCTTCGGCCGCCGCTCGTCGTATCAGTTCAACCTCGCGCTGTTCGGCGTGATGTCCTTCGTTGCCGCGTTTGCGCCGACTATCCAGTGGCTGATCGGTGCGCGCTTCATCATGGGCATCGGGCTGGGCGCCGAACTGGTCGTCGCGGCGGGCACGTTGTGCGAATTCATTCCGCCGGGCTACCGCGGCCGCTGGATTTCGCTGCTGGGCCTGATCGTCAATTCGGGGCTCGTCATTGCAACGAGTGTGGGTTATCTGGTGATTCCGCATCTCGGCTGGCGCTGGATGTTCGGCATCGCAGGCATTGGCGCGGTGATCGTGTGGGCGCTGCGTCACCGCATGCCGGAATCGCCGCGCTGGCTCGAATCGGTGGGCCGCACGCAGGAGGCGGAGCAGACCGTGAGCGCGATCGAAGCTGAAGTCGCACGCGAAAAAGGTCCGCTGTCCGAATGCGCCCGCACGCAAAACCTCGTTGTACCTCGCGTGCCGCTGTCGGCGCTGTTCCGGCGCGGCATGCTGGCCCGCACGTTGACGGCGGCATTGACGGCCATTGCGGTGAATGTATCCGTGTACGGTTTTGTCGCGTGGCTGCCGACGTTCTTCGTGCATGAAGGCCGTGACGTGGTGACGTCGCTTGGCTTCACGACCTTGATGTCGCTGGGTGCGCCGTTCGGTGCGGTGCTCGGCTATCTCACGGCCGACCGTCTGGGCCGCGCGAAAGGGCTGGTGATGTACTGCATCGTCACGATCGTGCTCGGCTTCATCTATCCGCAGATGACGGTGAATGCGGCCATCGCGATCGTCGGCTTTACGCTGGTGAGCTGCATCTTCGGCATCGTCACGCTGGGTCTGTTCGGTTATGTGCCTGAACTGTTCCCGACGGCGCTGCGTTTGCGCGGTACTGGCGTGGCGGGTGTGTGCGGACGGATTGCGTCGATGCTGACGTCCTATGCCGCCGTGATCCTGTTTGCGCAATGGGGTCTGTTTGGTGTGCTCGGGATGGTGGCGGGTGTTCTGCTGCTGCTCGTGATCGCTGTGATGAGCCTCGGTGTCGATGCCAACCAGTTCTCGCTGGAAGACGTGTCGCCCGATGAAGAAGCCGCCGATAACGAGTTGTCGCTCAATCACCAGGGAGCCGCGCGATGAACGCTCGCAACGAGATGCAGCAACAGGCTCAAACCATTTCACAACAACTCGCAGCGTTCACGACTCGTTTGCAACTGGAAGATGTCCCGCGCGACGTGCGCGAGCGCGCGAAGCATCTGATCCTCGACAGTATTGGGCTTTCATACGCGACGGTGGGACTGCCGTATGCAACGTCCACGCTCGCGGCGATGCAGGAACTCGGCGGCGGCGAGGCGACCGTGTTCGGTCATCGCGAACGGCTCGCACTGCGCGACGCGATGTTGCTCAACGGCCTCCTGATCCACAGCCTCGATTTCGACGACACGCATGCGCGCGGTGTGATTCATTCGACGGCGAGTGCGTTGCCTTGCGCATTCAATCTCGCTGAACGCGAGGACGCGAGCGGCGCCGATCTGCTGCTGGCCTATCTGTGCGCAATGGAAGTGTCGACGCGTGTTGGCGCAGCGGCGAAGAGCGGTTTCCATCACGCGGGTTTTCATCCGACCGGGCTTGCCGCTGCATTCGGCTGCGCGCTCGCGGCTGCGCGTCTGCTCAATCTGGACGAGGAGGCGGCTCGACATGCACAAGGTATCGCGCTTTCAATGGCATCGGGCAGCCTCGAATTCCTGCAGGACGGCGCGTGGACCAAGCGTCTCCATCCTGGCTGGGCAGCAGTCGCGGGGACCACGGCGGCGACGCTCGCGAAGCATGGCTACATCGGTCCGGGTGCGCCGTATGAAGGTCGCTTCGGTTTGTACGCGCTGTATCTGAAGGCATCGTCCGATGCGCCGGATCTCGCGCTCGCTACGCGTGGCCTGGGCGAAACGTGGGAGATCGACGGCGTTGCGCTCAAGCCGATTCCTGCATGCCATTTCACGCATGCATCGTCGGATGCGGCCATTGCGCTGTATCGCGAGCATGGCTTGCGTGCGGAAGAGATCGAGCGCGTTGTCGTGCGTGTGCCGGAGGCGACGATTCCCATCGTGTGCGAACCGGTTGCGAACAAGCAGAAGCCTTCGAATAGCTATGACGCGCAGTTCAGCATTCCGTACATCGTCGCGACAGGCTTGCTGCATGGCCGCTTCACGCTCGACGATCTCGACCCCGCTGCACTCGGCGACGAAGCCGTGCGTGCACTCGCGGCGCGCGTGACGCATGAGGCCGATCCCGACACGACGTTCCCGCTGCATTACACGGGCGAAGTGATCGTCCATACGCGCGACGGCCGGCGTCTCATGCATCGCGAGGCGATCAATCGCGGCTCGGCCGACCGGCCGCTCAGCAATGACGACATCGTCGCGAAGTTCTATGACAACGCGCAGCGCGGCGTATCGCGCGCCGAAGCCGAACGCATCTGCGAAGCCGTGCTGTCACTCGACCGGCAACCGGCACGCGCGCTCGCCAGTGTGTTGCGCGCATCGTAACGAGTCCAACGAACAGGCAATACCAGGAGAAATGATGGCCACGATCGACATCGACCCGCAACAGGAAGCAAGCGAGTACGCCGAGAACGAAACGCTGATTCTCGATATGCTCGACCGCTTCCTGAAAACGGAAGTCAAACCGTATGTGCACGAACTCGATGCAAAGGACGAATACCCGCACGAGATCGTCGAGAAGATGAAGGAGATGGGCCTGTTCGGCTGTCTGATCGCAACGGAGTACGGCGGGCTGGGTCTGTCGACGTCGACTTACGCGAAGATCGTCGATCGCATTTCCGCTGTGTGGATGTCGGTGAGCGGCATCATCAATTCGCATCTGATCATGGCGATGACGATCCAGCGCAACGGCACCGAAGCGCAGAAACGCGAGTTCCTGCCGCGCATGGCAACGGGCGAACTGCGCGGCGGCATCGGGTTGACGGAGCCGGATTGCGGTACGGACCTGCAGGCCATCCGCACCGTGGCGAAGCGCGATGGCGACGAGTACGTGGTGAACGGCAGCAAGACGTGGATTACCAACAGCAAGTACGGCAACATTCTCGCGCTGCTGGTGAAGACGGACCCTGAAGCGCAGCCGCGCCATAAAGGCATGAGCCTGCTGATCGTCGAGAAAGGCCCGGGTTATGAAGTGAGCCGGCAATTGCAGAAGCTCGGCTACAAGGGCATCGATACGTGCGAGCTGACCTTCACGGATTTCCGCGTCCCCGTATCGCGCGTGATTGGCGGCGAGGAAGGACTGGGTCTCAAGCAGATTCTGAGCGGGCTGGAACTGGGCCGCATCAACGTGGCGGCGCGCGGCGTCGGTGTCGCTCAGGCCGCGCTCGATGAAGCCGTCTCTTACTCACAGCAGCGCAAAACCTTCGGCAAGCCAATCTGCGAGCATCAGGCGATCGCGCTGAAGCTCGGTGAAATGGCGACACGCGTCGAAGCCGCGCGTCTCCTTACGGACTCGGCAGCGCGTGCCTACGACAAGGGCCTGCGCTGCGACATGGAAGCGGGCATGGCGAAGTACTTCGCGACGGAAGCCGCCGTCGAGAACAGCATGGAAGCGATGCGCATTCATGGCGCGTACGGTTATTCGAAGGAATACAACGTCGAGCGGCTGTATCGCGATGCGCCGCTGCTGACGATCGGCGAAGGCACCAACGAGATGCAGCGCCTCATCATTGCGAAGATGCTGATTGCGAGGAACCCTGCATGAGCCTGCCACTTTCCGGCGTGCGTATCGTCGCCGTCGAACAATACGGTGCGGGCCCGTTTGCCACGCAACACCTGGCCGACCTCGGCGCGGAAGTGATCAAGATCGAAAATTTCCGCGAAGGCGGCGACGTGGGCCGCAGTGTCGGACCGCATTTTTTCGGTGAAGGCGATAGTCACTTCTTCGAGGCGTTCAACCGCAACAAGTGCAGTCTGACGCTCGACCTGAAGAAGCCTGAAGGCCGTGAAGTCCTGCTCGATCTGGTCAAGACGGCCGACGCCGTGTTCAACAACCTGCGTGGCGATTTGCCCGTGAAGCTCGGCCTGACCTACGACCAGTTGAAAGCGGCCAACCCCGCGATCGTGTGCGCGCATCTGTCCGCGTATGGCCGCACGGGCAGCCGCGCGTCGTGGCCCGGTTACGACTACCTGATGCAGGCGGAAGCGGGCTATCTGTCGGTGACGGGCGAGCCCGATGCGCCGCCCGCGCGCTTCGGTCTGTCGATCATCGATCTGATGACCGGCACGACAGCCGCAATGGCTTTGCTAGCAGGTCTGGTGCAGGCGCGCGCGACGGGCATCGGACGCGATCTCGACACGAGTCTCTTCGATGTGGCGCTGCATAACCTCGCGTACGTGGCGACGTGGTATCTGAACGGCGATGTGGTGACGGGCCGCGACCGGCGTTCCGCGCATCCGTCGCTGACGCCGAGCCAGCTGTACAAGACGAAAGACGGCTGGATTTTCCTGATGTGCAACAAGGAAAAATTCTGGGGCGTGCTGGCGGAGATTCTCGACCGGCCGTCGTGGGTCAGCGACGAACGCTTCGCGAGTTTCAAGGCGCGGCTCGCCAATCGCGATCTGGTCGAGCGGGAACTGGATGCGGCGCTGTCGCGCGCCACCACGGCGGAGTGGCTCGAACGGCTGGGCGGCCGCGTGCCCGCCGCGCCCGTCTACGACATCCGTCAGGCGCTCGAGAATCCGTTCGTCGCCGAGCGCGAAAGCGTGGTCGATGCCGAGCATCCGCGCTTCGGGAAAATCCGCGGCGTGGCGGCGCCCGTGCGTGTCGACGAGCCGCTGCCGATGCGTGCCGCGCCCGAACTGGGGCAAGACAACGCAAGGCTTCTCGCCGAACTCGGTTACGATGCTGATCGGATCGCCGGGCTGCGCGAAGGCGGTGTCGTGCAATGACCATTCTGGCCACGCACGATGAGGCGCAGCAGGCGGATCCGTTCGTCAATCCTTCATCGTGCGTGCAAAAGATGGTTAACGTGCTCGGTCAGCAGCCTCGCTACATGCAACTGGCGCAGACGCTCATCAACGAAATTCAAAGCGGACGCTTTCCCGTCGGCTCGACCATTCCCACCGAATTCGAACTGTGCGAACAGTTCGGCGCGAGCCGCTCGACCGTGCGCGAAGCGGTCAAGCAACTCGTGCAGTTGGGCATGGTGGTCCGCCAGGCAGGCGTCGGAACGACGGTCAAGGCGGTCAGCGCCGAAGGCAGTTACCGGCAGGTGATGCAGGAGCTGAGCGATCTGCATCGCTACACGGCCGATACCGTGCTTCAGTTGCTGAAGAAAGAGACGGTGGAAGTCTCCGATGCATCGCTGTGCGCGATGCTGCAGGCAAAGCCCGGCGAAACGTGGCTGCGTCTGGAAGGGGTGCGGCGTTCTCCCGAGAGCGTCGATCCCATCTGTCACACGGAGGTGTATATCCAGCCGGCGTTCCGCTCGCTGACGGGCATCGAGGATCAGCCGCATACGCCCATCTTCACGATGATCGAGCGGCAGTTCGGCGAGCAGATCACGCAGGTTCAGCAGGAAATCAAGGCGGTCGCGCTGACCGCCGACATCGCGCGCATCGTCAATGCGAAGGCGCGTTCGCCGGCGCTCTGGCTGCTGCGCCGCTATATCAACCGGCGGGGCGAGGTGGTCGAGGCTTCGATCAGCATTCATCCCGCCGAGCGCTTCAGCTATTCCGAAACCTTCCAGCGCGGATGGACGGGGACCTGAAGCTTCACAGGACCTTGCATGATTGCACGCAGCTATCTGTTCGTTCCGGGCGACCGTCCGGAGCGCTTTTCCAAGGCCGTCGCCACGAGTGCGCATCAGGTTGTGATCGATCTGGAAGACGCCGTTTCAATCGATGCAAAAGCGAATGCGCGCGACCAGATCGCCACGTGGTTGCATTCGGGTCTGGCCGACGCTGATCGTGCGCGCATCGTCGTGCGGGTGAATGCGTTCGGCACGCCGTGGCACGAGGAAGACGTGGCGATGCTGCGTGCGGCAGGTTTGCTGCGCGTGATGGTGCCCAAAGCGGAAGAGGCCTTGCAACTTTCAGATATCGTCGCGCGCTGCGCGGACGGTGCTGAAGTGATTGCGCTGGTGGAAAGCGTGGCGGGTGTCGTGCGCTTGCGTGAGGTCGCGCAATGCAAGGGCGTCGCGCGGCTGGCGTTTGGATCGTTCGATTTCGGCGTCGACGCAGGTATCGACGGATGCGGGCGCGAACTCGATTACGTGCGTTCGCAGTTCGTGATCGAGTCGCGCTTCGCGGGACTGCAGGCGCCGATCGATGGCGTGACGCTCGCCACCGATGACGCGCCGTTGATCGCGGCCGATGTGCTCGACGCGCGGCGCTTCGGTTTCGGCGGCAAGCTTTGCATTCATCCCAAACAGGTCGATGCGGTGAACAACGGCTTCGCGCCGAGCGACGCCGAGCGCGCATGGGCGGCGCGCGTGCTGGCGGCGCTCGCGGAGAATCCGCGCGGCGCGATATCGGTGGATGGAAAACTGGTCGACAAGCCGATCGTCGACCGGGCGAAACGAATTCAGGCCGCGTGAGCGCGGATAACGGAGAAAGCAAGGATGAAGGTTCTGGTGCCAGTGAAACGGGTCGTCGATTACAACGTGAAGGTCCGCGTGAAGTCGGATGGCACGGGTGTCGATATCGCGAACGTGAAGATGTCGATGAATCCGTTCGACGAGATTGCTGTTGAAGAAGCCGTGCGCCTGAAGGAAGCGGGTGTGGCGAGCGAAGTCATCGCTGTGTCGTGCGGCGTTGCGCAATGTCAGGAGACCTTGCGTACGGCGCTGGCGATCGGTGCGGATCGTGCGGTGCTGGTCGAGTCGGCGGAAGATCTTCAGCCGCTGGCGGTTGCGAAACTCCTGAAGGCGCTGGTCGACAAGGAGCAACCTTCGCTCGTGATTCTGGGCAAGCAGGCGATCGACGACGATTCGAACCAGACTGGTCAGATGCTGGCCGCTCTGGCTGGGCTGCCGCAAGCGACGTTTGCATCGAAGGTCGTTGTCGCTGATGGCAAGGCCACTGTGTCGCGTGAAATCGACGGCGGCGCGGAGACGTTGTCACTGACGTTGCCCGCAGTCGTCACCACCGATCTGCGTTTGAACGAGCCGCGTTATGTGACGCTGCCGAACATCATGAAGGCGAAGAAGAAGCCGCTGGAGACCGTGAAGCCGGAGGACCTTGGCGTCGATATCACGCCGCGCCTGAAGACGCTGAAAGTCAGCGAGCCGCCGAAGCGCTCGGCTGGCGTGAAGGTGGCCGACGCGAAAACGCTGGTCGAGAAGCTCAAGACGGAAGCCAAGGTTCTGTAAAGGAGATTCAAGTTATGGCTATTCTGGTAGTTGCTGAACATGACAATGCGGCGCTCAAGGCAGCGACGCTGAATACGGTTGCTGCTGCGCACGCAGTTTGCACATTCGTCGGCGGCGATGTGCATGTGCTGGTTGCGGGACACAACGCGCAAGGCGCGGCGGATGCGGCGGCGAAAGTGGCAGGTGTGTCGAAGGTGCTGCTGGCTGATGCACCGCAACTCGCCGAAGGTCTCGCAGAAAACGTCGAAGCGACGGTGCTGAACATCGCGAAGGACTATTCGCACATCCTCGCGCCCGCAACGGCTTACGGCAAGAACATCGCGCCGCGTCTCGCTGCGAAACTCGACGTCGCGCAGATCAGCGAGATTACCGCTGTGGTCAGCGCCGACACGTTCGAACGGCCGATCTACGCGGGCAATGCAATCGCAACGGTTCAATCACAAGACGCAATCAAGGTCATCACGGTGCGCGCAACAGGCTTCGATGCCGTTGCGGCAGAGGGTGGCAATGCGGCGGTCGAAAAGATCGAAGCTGCAGCTGACGCGGGCATCTCACAGTTCGTGAGCCGCGAAGTGACGAAGCTGGATCGCCCGGAACTCACGAGCGCGAACATCATCGTGTCAGGCGGACGTGGTCTGGGCAGCGGCGAGAACTACACGAAGGTTCTCGAACCACTGGCCGACAAACTGCAAGCCGCTCTGGGCGCATCACGCGCAGCAGTGGATGCGGGCTACGTCCCGAACGATTACCAGGTTGGACAGACCGGCAAGATCGTCGCACCGCAGCTCTATATCGCGGTCGGCATTTCGGGCGCGATCCAGCATCTGGCCGGCATGAAAGACTCGAAGGTAATCGTCGCGATCAACAAGGACGAAGAAGCGCCGATCTTCAGCGTCGCGGATTATGGCCTCGTCGGCGATCTGTTCGCTGTCGTACCGGAAGTCGTGAGCGAACTGTGAGCGACGTCTCGCCTTCCGAGCAGCCGGATGTCCGTGGGCAAAGCCGCGTGCCGCTTCATACGCGGCATATCGCGCTGCAGGGCTACCGGCGTGCGGACGGCCTGTACGACGTCGAAGGGCATCTGCGCGATACCAAGTCTTATGATCGCGCGTCGCACGGCGTGTTCGTGAAGGCGGGACAACCGATTCACGAAATGCGCCTGTGTATCACCATCGGCGTCGACTTCGTCGTACGGGACGTGCAGGTCGAGTCGGCAACCGTGCCTTATGTCGGCTACTGCGACGCGATTGCCGTCAGCTACGGCAAGCTGAAGGGCATGAAGCTCGGCGCAGGCTTCATGCGCGAGGCGAGAAGCCTGTTCGGCGGCGTGAACGGTTGCACGCACATGACCGAACTGATTGGCGCGGTTGCGACGGCCGCGTTTCAGACGATGAGCGAAGAACTCAACGCGAGCGCTGTGGACCGCCCTTTTCAGCTCGACGGGTGCCACGCGCTCAGAACAGATGGCGCGATCGTCAAGGCTTTTCATCCGAAGTGGTACAACGCCGACGGCATCTGAACGGATTCACGCATACGCGTGACTATCTAGCGCTCGCTTCGCCGTTTTTCCCACCGGATGATTTGCGCTTTCTCTGTAATGAAGGAGACCGCTCGGTCAAGCGGGCCGTCGCATCCTGGCCGGAAGACCCAGCGGCCAGGAATTGCTGCCGGTATTCGGCCGGCGTCGCCTGCTTGGCCGCCTTGAACTGACGGTTGAAATTGGCGACGTTTGCAAACCCCGAGCGGGCAGCAATCACGGCCACAGGCAGCGAGGTATCGGCCAGCATCCGGCACGCATGCCCGATGCGAACGCGCGCAATATACTTCCCGACACTCTCGCCAATGTGCTGCACAAAATAACGCGTGAGCGTGCGCTCCGACAGGCTGGCGGCCGCGCAGAGTTCCGACAGCTTCAGCGGTTCGGCAAAGCGCGCATCGATGATCGACAGGACACGATTGATCCGTTCAGGCTCGTGGCCTGATGGGCCTGTGTTCGTCTGATTGAAGGCGCTCGGTGAGGCGAGCGGATGGCCGGGCGCGTCGGCGAGCGTGCAGAGAATGTCGAGCGCGGCGCTAAGGCGTTCGCGTGCCACATTCGATAGCAACTGTTCCAGACGTCCGCGCATCCATTCGCCGGCGGGCGGATCGAATGCCAGCCCGGACGCGGCTCTGCGCAACAGCTTGCGCAGCGGCTCGTATTCGCGGCAGCAATCCGCCATACGCCGCGCCCAGTCGCCGTCGAACCAGATAACGATGGCGACCTGCGGCGACGAAGGTTCGATCGATCGGTTCGACGCCCATGTATGCGGCAAATCGGGCGGAACGAGGACGAGATCTTCCGCCTCATAGTCGTTGACCGAGTCGCCGATGTAGCGCTTGCCGTGGCTGTTCATGGTCAGCGTCAGCTCGTATTCCGGGTGGTGATGCCACTCGAACGGAATACGCGGAAGCCGCCGATGGTAAACCCGGACCGAACAATCCTCGCCGAACTCGACATGCTCGTAGGCTGGTTTCATGACCGCTGCCTTGTCCGAAAACGCAAAGTAATTGCCTGAATAGTATCACTACGGCTTACCTGCGCGGCATATGCTACCGGACACGAAATGCAAACGGAGACGATCATGGCGCTGGTAATCAACGACTTGCCGGGTGCAATCCGGCAGGCAAAAAAAGAACTGCGCGCGGCATTGCCGAATTACCGGGAGGTGTTCGCTGAGGTCGAAGCGGCGATCAGCGAAGAGGCGAAGCGTATCGCGACGCAGCGTGAACGCGGGGAAAACGTGATTCCCGAGATTGCGTTTGCCGACATCGCCGAACAACGTGTGACGGCGGAACAGATTGCGCTCGTCAAGGCACGCGGCGCCTGTGTGATTCGCAATGTGTTCCCTCGTGCGCTCGTGCAAGGCTGGGACGACGATATCGCGCAGTATGTCGAGCGGAATCATCTCGACAAGCGCCTCGAAAACCGCGCCGAGGACAAATACTTCGGGCAGCTGGCATCGAGCAAACCGCAGATCTACGGCGTGTACTGGTCGAAGCCGCAAGTGCTGGCGCGTGAGTCGGAATCGCTCACGGCGGCGCGTGTCTTTCTCAACAAGCTATGGCGTAACGAAAGCGACGGACGCGTTCACTTCGATCCGGAGCATGTGCCTGTTTATGCCGACCGACTGCGTCGCCGGCCGCCGGGTTCGGCATCGCTTGGCTTGTCGGCGCATTGCGATGGCGGCTCGGTCGAGCGATGGATCGAAAGCAATTTTCGCAAGGTGTATCGCCATGTGTTTTCGGGTAACTGGCGCGATTACGATGCGTTCGACGCCGCTTTCCGCACCGACGTGGAAGAGATCGCGTCGCCCGCCGTCTGCTCGATGTTCCGCACCTTCCAGGGCTGGACCGCGCTGACGCCGCAAGGGCCGGGCGACGGCACGCTGCAACTCGTACCCATCGCTAATTCGATGGTGTACATCCTGTTGCGCGCGCTGCAGGACGATGTCGCGGATGACGACCTGTGCGGTGCGATGCCAGGGCGCGCGCTATCGATCAAGCCGGAGTTTCACGCGCCACTATTCGAAGCGTTGTCGTCGATTCCGAAAATGGAGGCAGGCGACACCGTGTTCTGGCACAGCGACGTTATCCATGCCGTCGAAGACGAGCATAAGGGCGCGGGTTACAGCAATGTGATGTACATCGCCTCGGTGCCCGGCTGCGCCAAGAACGATGCTTATCTGAAGCGCCAGTTGCCGAGCTTCCTGAAGGGCGAAAGTCCGCCGGACTTTCCGACTGATCACTTCGAAGTCGATTTCACCGGCCGCGCGACGGCCGACGACCTGACGCCGCTTGGCAAGGCACAACTCGGGTTCGATCTGTAGCTGAAAACAGGCACGCATGCGCGTTCGGCAGATCGCGACTGCGTCGCCTCATCCATAAAGAAAAATTCGGAGACTGCAATGAAACGATCACTGACATCGGTGGCGACGGCTGCCGCGCTGCTTCTCGCCGGTACGCATGCTGCACTTGCCGCCGAACAGCTTTCGGTATTGCACTGGTGGACCTCGGGCGGCGAATCGAAAGCGATCCGCGTGCTCAAGGACGACATGAGCAAACAGGGCTACGAGTGGAAAGACTTCGCTATCGCGGGCGGCGCGGGCGCGGCGGCCATGACGGCACTGAAGACGCAGGTGATCTCGGGCAATGCGCCATCGGCTGCGCAGATCAAGGGGCCGTTGATTCAGGACTGGGCGGAGCAGGGCACGCTGGTAACCATCGACAAGTCCGCGACCGACTGGAAAGCCCATATTCCCGCGCAAATCGACAATGCGATGAAGTCGGGCGGTCACTATGTGGCGGCGCCTTTTTCCGTGCATCGGATCAACTGGCTGTGGATCAACAAAGCGGATCTCGACAAGGTCGGCGGTACGCCGCCCACGACATGGCCGGAGTTCTTCGCGCTCGCCGACAAGTTTCGCGCGGCTGGCATCACGCCTGTCGCGCACGGCGGTCAACCCTGGCAGGACATGACGATCTGGGAGACAGTCGTCCTGTCGCAAGGCGCGGACTTTTATCGCAAGGCATTGATCGATCTCGACCAGAAGACGCTGACGTCGCCGCAGATGGTGCAGGTGTTCGAGACGGTGCAGAAAATCCGCTCGTATTTCGACAAGGGCTATCACGGCCGCGACTGGAATCTCGCGACTGCGATGGTGATTTCCGGCTCGGGCGGCATGCAGTTCATGGGCGACTGGGCCAAGGGTGAGTTCGCCAACGCGAACAAGAAGGCGGATCTCGACTATGTCTGCGCGGCCGCTCCTGGCACCGCGAATGCGTACACCTACACGGCTGATGCATTCGTGTTCTTCCAGCAGCACGGCCAGAAAGACGCAACGCCGGGACAGCTGGCGCTTGCCAAAACCATCATGTCGCCGGATTTCCAGGAGCAGTTCAGCCTCTACAAAGGTTCCATTCCTGTGAGGCTCGATGTGTCGATGGACAAGTTCGATAGCTGCGCCAAAAAGTCCCGCGCAGACGAGCAGGCAACGATCAAGACCAACGGGTTCCTGCCTTCGCTCGCGTTCGGCGAACTTCAATCGCCGCAAACAGCCGGGGCCATCACCGATGTCGTGACGAACTTCATGAACTCGACCGAGGATGCGAAAGAGGGCGTGCGCAAGCTTGCTGCCGCTGCGAAGGTCAAATGAGACTGCGTTTCAGGCGCCACGAAACGCGCAACGTTTACCGATGAAAGAGGGCGAAGATGGATCCCGTAGCAAAGCGTAAATGGCCCCGTTCAGGGCTCGAGACAACGGTAATGGGCTTCGGTGCCGCGCCGATCGGCAATATCTTCAGACCCATCAGTGAAGAGGATTCGGCTTCACTGATCAAGGCGGCGTGGGACGCGGGCGTTCGCTATTTCGACACGGCCCCGATGTACGGACATGGCTTGAGCGAGGCGCGCTGCGGGCACGCGTTGCGCTGGTATCCGCGTGACGAGTATGTGCTGTCCACGAAGGTCGGGCGGCTTCTGAAGCCGCGCCGGCGCGCGGAAATCAACTTCGAGCCGTGGGTCGACGGGTTGCCGTTCGAACTCGTATTCGACTACAGCTATGATGGCACGATGCGCTCGATCGAAGACAGTCTGCAGCGTCTGGCAATCGAGCATATCGATATCGCGTTGATTCACGATATCGATGTCTTCACTCACGGCGAGCGACAGGCCGAGATGTTCGAGGCTGCGATGGCGGGCGCGTCGAAAGCACTGCTGAAACTGCGCGATGAAGGCGTCGTGAAAGCGGTGGGGC
The DNA here is from genome assembly GCF_017104715.1 of Burkholderia sp. Ac-20365. Taxonomy (GTDB): domain Bacteria; phylum Pseudomonadota; class Gammaproteobacteria; order Burkholderiales; family Burkholderiaceae; genus Paraburkholderia. The sequence goes on along the minus strand of NZ_JAAGPI010000012.1, from coordinate 116,530 downwards.
TCGGTGTCAACGAATGGCAGGTCGCGCATGAAGCGATTCGCAGGCAGGACTTCGACTGTCTGTTGCTGGCGGGCCGCTACACGCTGCTCGAGCAGGACGCGCTGGACGGCTTCCTGCCGCTATGCGAAAAGCAGCAGGTATCGGTGATTCTGGGCGGCGGCTACAACAGCGGCATTCTCGCGACGGGCGCGGTGCCCGGCGCGAAATACAACTACGCGCCAGCGCCCGAAGCCATCATGGAACGCGTGCGCAAGATGGAGCAGGTATGTCGCGACTACTCGGTGCCGCTCAAAGCCGCGGCATTGCAATTCGTCCTCGGCCATCCTGCGATTCCCACCAACATTCCGGGCGTGCGCACGGTTGCCCAACTCGAAGACAACCTGCAAACCTTCCGGACTGAGATACCCGCAGAGTTCTGGGCGGAATTGAAGCGCCGCGAGCTGATCCGGGAGGATGCGCCGACGCCGGCATAGCCGTCGAATGCGTCTAGGCAGCGACGAGTGGCACCAGTAGAGGGCGGTTGTGCGCGCGACGGTTGACGATGTACTGGCCGGGCGGCACGCCAAACGCCTTTTTAAACATGATGATGAACGCCGTGGTCGACTCGTAGCCGAGTGTCAGGGCCACGCGCTGCACGCTGACGCCAGCAGACAGGTCGCGCAACGCGACGATGAGTTGCAACTGCTGGCGCCAGCGCCCAAAACTGAGTCCCGTTTCTTTCGTCACCAGCCGGTCGAACGTACGCTCGCTCATCGCGACTTCTTTTGCCCAGTCGGCGCGCGAGCGCCGATCGCCCGGATGATCGATCAGCGCATTGCAGACGGGCCGCAGCTTCGGGTGGATGGTCAACGGCAGCGACAGCTGTTCGATCGGCGAGCGCGATAACTGGTGGATCAGTACCGCGCAGAACTGCGCATAGGTCTGATCATCCGGAAAGTCGTCGCCGTGGTCGGCGAGATGCACGACCATTTCACGCACGAGCGGGCTGATCGAGAGAATGCACGAATGCGACGGGAGCGCGAGCGCCTGCGGGTCGACGAAAAGAAAAATGATCTGTGCGTCCGGACTGGCCTTGTTGCTGTGCGGCACGCTACCCGGAATCCAAACGCCCGACTCGGGCAACACCATCAATAACGCATCGGCGACGCAGCACGTGACGCTGCCGCGCAGCGAAATGACCAGCTGCGCCTTGCGGTGCTGGTGCACCGGCTGTTCGTCTTCCACCGCGGAAAGATCGACGCGCAGCGCGACGGCCGGCCGGGCCGTGACGTCGGGATCGAACTGCGAGTACGACCCGTGCAGCGTCTTCGTATAGGACATGGAGCCGGCCCGGTTGCGGAATCACGCCATGATTTACCCGTACAAAAGCGGCACTGTCAACACGGAAAAAAATTCCGCGCTGCGCAAATACGGAATGGCGAGATATGAAGATCGAATGACGGTCTATTAAAACGACAAGACAAAATTGTCCTTCGATACTTTCTCCAACCCCACGAACTGCGCGAAACACAGCGCAACCGCACCGGAACGAGAAGGACATCATGAACGCGCCTGGCGAGATGAAAGTCGTACCTATTACCGCACTCGATGGATGTCAGGACCCCGTCCTGCTCAATGACTGGCAAGTCGTCGGTTACGCCGACGACTTTCAGGCGGGAACGATCTATCCGACGCGTCTGCTCGAGCGCGATCTGATCGTGTGGCGCAGCGAATCCGGTCAGATTCATGTGTGGGAAGACCTGTGCATCCATCGCGGCGCGCGGCTGTCGAAGGGATGGATTTCGAACGATCACGTCGTATGCCCGTATCACGGCTGGGAATACGACTGCAGCGGCAAGTGCACGAGGATGCCCGCCGCGCCCGACGAGAAGCCGATGAAAAAGGCTGTGGCGTTTCCCTATCACGCCGAAGAGCGCTTCGGATTCGTGTGGGTGTGCCTCGGCGAACCGCATTCGGACATCCCCACGTTTCCCGATTGGGACGATACGGAATTCATGAAGGTTCACAGCGGACCTTACGTGTACAACGCGAACGGCTATCGCGCGATCGAGAACTTCATCGACGCGTCGCACTTTCCCTTCGTGCATGCCGGTCTGAATGGCGTGAAAGACAACGCTGACCGGCTCGATCCCTATACCGTCGAAGAAGTCGAAACGGGCCTGAAGTCTTCGGAAGTGCGCGTGTTTCAACCGGTTGGCGATGCGACGGGGCATCCGCTGATTGCCTTCTACACGTATCACGCATTGCGTCCGCTCGTTGCGTACTTCCGCAAACGCACGCAACGCTCGGATGCGAGCGGCCAGCCTATTACCGAGCATTCGGACCTGTTCGGCACCTTCTTTACCGTGCAGATGGTCGACGACAGGCACTGCATCGTGCGTGTCTGCGCGGCGCTGAACGTGCGTCCGTCGCCGGACCCGACGGCGGTGCGCGATCGGGCCGACGTCATTTTCAATCAGGACAAGGATATCGTCGAAACGCAGCGGCCAGAACGCATTCCGACCGAGTTGCGCTATGAGTTGCATCACCGCACGGACCTGATGGGTCAGCGCTATCGTATGTGGCTTCGGAACAAGGGAATCTCCTATGGCGTCATCTGACACGCGCGACGACGACCTCACACTGCGATTAAGCGATATCTCGTTCGGCGCGGACGGGATCAACCTGTACCGGTTCGCTTCTGTGGATGGCGAGGTGTTGCCTGACTTCGAACCGGGCGCGCATATCGACGTGCAGATCTGCGAAGCGCATCGTCGGCAGTATTCGTTGCTCTGGCCGCCCGTTGCACCTGGAAGTTATACCGTTGCCGTGCAGGTGTCGGAGCGCGGAAGAGGCGGATCGCGGGCACTTCATTACGACAGCGTGGTTGGGAAAACGTACCGGTTGTCCATGCCGCGCAATCACTTTCGACTCGAACATGGCGCGAAACGGTATGTGCTGTTTGCAGGCGGGATCGGCATTACGCCCATTGTGTCGATGTATCGAAGCCTCAAGCAAGCGGGCGCAGCGGTCGAGTTGTACTACTGGACTGCGAATCGCGGCAGGACGCTGTTTTTCGATGAACTGCGCGACGATGAATGCGTGCATTTGCTGCACGACTCAGCGCCTGGGCAACCATCGCTGCGTATCAGCGATGTCATCCGCGATCTGCCGATGGATACGCAACTGTATTGCTGCGGTCCCGAACCGATGCTGAACGAATTCGACGCGGTGTGCGCGAACCGGCCGGAACACGCGGTGCATCGCGAGCGGTTCAGCGCGCCGGAGAGTCTGCCCGCCGACGCGTTTCAGGTGCAGCTTGTGCGATCCAAACGGACGTTGATGGTGACGGCCGGAGAAACGCTGCTTCAGGCATGCATCGAAGCGGGTGTCGATGTGTCGTATTCGTGCGAAGAAGGCGTTTGCGGCGCGTGCGAAGTGAAAGTGCTGTCGGGTGAAGTCGAGCATCGCGATGCCATCTTGACGCCCGCACAGCGCAAGGCAAATAGCTGCATGATGATCTGTTGTTCGAGAGGCGTCGGAGCGTCGCTCGTGCTCGATCTGTAAAGACGGATAGATAGAAATCATCGCGTCGGTTTATGTCATCAAGAAAGGATTACTAATGAAGATTGCAATCATCGGCGGCGGAATAGGTGGTGTGACGCTCGCACTGGCGTTGCAGCAAAAGGGTATCGAAGCGCATGTGTTCGAACGCGCCCAGGCGTTCGGCGAAATCGGCGCTGGCGTGCAGATGACACCCAATGCCGTGAAAGTGCTGAAGGCGCTCGGTCTGGCGGATATCCTGGAAGCTGTCGGCTTTCTGCCGGAAGCGATGATGGGCCGCAACTGGGAAAGCGCGCGGCAACTCTTTCGCACGCCGCTGAAGGAGATTTGCCCGCGGCTGTTCGGCGCCGACTTTTATCACGTGCATCGTGCGGATCTCCACGCCATTCTGTCGCGCGATCTGAAGCCGGAGAACGTCACGTTCAACGCCCAGTGCGAGCGCATCACACAGAACAACGGCAAGGCGACCGCGCATTTCGCCGATGGCACGTCGTTCGAAGCCGATCTGATCGTCGGCGCGGACGGCATTCATTCCGTCGTGCGTGCTTCGCTATGGGGCGAAGCGCCCGCGAGTTTCACGGGGCATATGTGCTGGCGCGCGCTCGTTCCAGTGGACAAGCATCCGCTACCGTTCGTGAGTCCCGACGCGTCGTTCTGGATGGGTCCGAAGGCCCACGTCGTCACCTACTACGTGAAGGGCGGCGCGGCCGTCAATATTGTCGCGGTCAACGAAAGCGCGCAATGGGTCGCGGAATCGTGGACCGAACCGAGTTCACGCGAGGAACTGCTTGCGGCCTACGAAGGATGGCACCCCGATCTCGTCGAACTGTTCAAGCTCACGGACAGTTCGACCACCTTCAAATGGGGCTTGTTCGATCGTGATCCGATGCCGCAATGGTCGAAGGGCGCGGCTACGTTGCTCGGCGACGCCGCGCATCCGATGCTGCCGTTCCTGTCGCAAGGCGCGGCGATGGCGATCGAAGACGCTTACGTGCTCGCGCAAGCGCTGACGCATTTCGAACAGATCGACAACGCACTGTCCGCGTACGAAGCAGAGCGTCGGCCGCGCACCGCGCGCGTGCAGCTCGAAGCACGTGAGCGTGGGCGCACGTACCACCTCGCATCGCCGGAAGAGCAGGAAAAGCGCGACCGCGAAATGGAACTGCAGCAAAAGAACAATCCGAACGCCGTCGGCATCAAGGCCGAATGGGTGTACGAGTACGACGCGGTGCGCTGCGCCGAACGCTTTCATCAGACAGCGTGAGCGTGGACTTCAGCAACGTTCAGGAAACGGGACAGGCAATGACGAAGCAATACCGGATCGGCCAGATCGTGCCGAGTTCGAATACGACGATGGAGACGGAGATTCCCGCCATGCTGCTTGCCCGCCAGGCAATACGGCCCGAGCGCTTTACGTTCCATTCCAGCCGCATGCGCATGAAGCGCGTCGTCAAGGAAGAACTGGCGGCGATGGATGTCGAATCCGACCGATGCGCGACGGAGCTGAGCGACGCACGCGTCGACGTGCTCGGCTACGCATGTCTCGTCGCGATCATGGCGATGGGGCACGGCTACCACCGCGTATCGCAGGCGCGTTTGACGGAGCGCACCGCTGAGAACGATGGGCATGCGCCTGTGATTACGAGCGCGGGCGCGTTGATCGATGCACTGCGGGTGATAGGCGCGCGCAAGATTGTCGTGGTCGCACCGTATCTCAGGCCGCTGACCGAACTGGTAGTCGACTACATCCGCCATGAAGGCTATGAGGTGCTCGACTACTGCGCGCTGGAGATACCCGACAACCTCGATGTCGGGCGGCACGATCCGCAGCGTTTGCCGGAGATCGTCAAGACGCTGCGTTATGAAGACGCCGATGCGATCGTGCTTTCCGCGTGTGTGCAGATGCCGTCGTTGCCGGCCATTGCGAAAGTCGAAGCGATGACAGGCAAGCCCGTCATCACGGCCGCCGTCGCGACCACGTACGCAATGCTCAAGCAACTGGGACTCGAAGCGGTCGTGCCGGGTGCGGGCGCGCTGCTGTCGGGCGCGTACTGATACACGGAGAGAACGATGGACACTCCCGATACCTTCGTTTGCGGCGCAAATGTGCGTGCGAACGGCATCCGGCAACACTATCTGCGCTACGGCGGACAGCATGGCGCGCGCGCTGCGCGAGATTCCGTGGTCATCGTGCCGGGCATCACGAGTCCGGCGGCGACGTGGGCATTCGTCGGCGCGTGGTTCGGGCAGGCGTTCGATACCTATGTGCTGGATGTGCGCGGACGTGGTCTGTCGTCGGCGGGCGACGCGCTCGACTATGGACTCGACGCGCAGGCAGATGACCTGATCGCGTTCGCCGAAGCATTGGGTCTGACGCGCTATAGCGTGGTCGGCCACTCGATGGGCGCACGGATCGGCGTGCGTGCCGCGCACAAACAGCCAGCCGGCATGACACGCCTCGTGATGGTCGACCCGCCCGTATCGGGTCCGAACCGTCGCGCGTATCCAGCGAAGTTGCCGTGGTACATCGATTCGATGCGCCTCGCGCGGGAAGGCATGACCGCCGACGCGATGCGCGAATTCTGCCCGACGTGGACCCAGGCGCAACTGCAATGCCGCGCAGAGTGGCTGCATACCTGTGACGAACGCGCGGTGCTGGCGAGCTTCGATGGTTTCCATACCGACGACATTCATACCGACATGCCGCATGTGTCCATTCCCACGCTGCTGATTACCGCTGGACGCGGCGATGTCGTGCTGCCCGAAGACGTCGAAGAAATCCGCGCGCTGATGCCACAACTTCAGCACTGCCGCGTCGCCAACGCGGGCCACATGATTCCGTGGGACGACGAAGCAGGGTTCTACGATGCCTTCGGCGCATTTCTCGGCGCAGCGTTGCCATCGATGAAAAAGGGAGAATCGGATGCCAGTTAGCGACTATCAGCTGATCGAGTCGTGGAAGCAGGTGCTGAGCCTGTCGCGTGTCGAAGCGGGGCAGACCGTGACCATTCTCACGAGCGCGACGACGCATCCGCAGACGCTTTCTACAGCGTTGATCGCGGCGCAGTCGATGGGCGCGATCGTGAACCGTTTGGATCTGCCGCCCGTCAACGGCGAAAAGGCGCTCAGCCGCGACTCGCTTGCCTATCTCGGCACCACGCCGCTCACGGGCAATCGTGCCGCAATCGCCGCGTTGAAGGAAAGCGATCTGGTGCTCGATCTGATGACCTTGTTGTTTTCACCCGAGCAACTCGACATCCTCAAGACAGGGACGAAGATCCTGCTTGCTGTCGAGCCGCCGGAAGTGCTCGCGCGTCTCGTGCCGAGCGCGGCCGACCGCGAGCGCGTGCTGAATGCGAAGGCGCGTATTGCAGGGGCAAAGACGATGCACGTGAGTTCGCCGGAAGGAACCGACCTGCATTGTCCGCTCGGCGAGTTCGAAGCGATTGCCGAATACGGTTTCGTCGACGAGCCGGGCCGTTGGGACCACTGGCCAAGCGGATTCGTGCTGACGTTTCCCAACGAAGGCGGTGCGCACGGCCGCATCGTGATCGATCGCGGAGACATCCTGTTGCCGCAAAAGCGCTATGCGCAGGACGCGATCGAGTTGACCGTTGAAAACGGCTTCGCCACGCGTATCGAAGGCGGCGTCGACGCAGCGCTGTTGCGCGATTACATGGAGTCGTTCGACGACCCGGAAGCGTATGCGATCTCGCACATCGGCTGGGGTCTTCAGCCGCGCGCACGGTGGTCGACGCTCGGTCTCTACGACCGCGAGGCGACCATCGGCATGGACGCCCGTGCGTACGAGGGCAATTTCCTGTTCTCGCTTGGACCGAACAACGAAGCGGGCGGCGCGCGCACGACGGCGTGCCACATCGATATTCCGCTGCGTAATTGCACCGTTTCGCTCGACGGCGAAGCGGTCGTGCGCGACGGCAAGGTACTCGATCGCTAATCTCATGAGCCGACATCATGTCCGCAGAACTCGACACATACCGGCGCCAGGGCTTCGGCTCGACGCTCGAACCTTTGGCGCCCATCGCGCTGCTGATCATCGACTTCGTGAACGGCTTTGCCGATCCCGATGTATTCGGTGGCGGAAACATTCCTGCCGCCATCGAACGCACGGTGCCGTTGCTCGCGCACGCTCGGGAACAGCAATGGCCTGTCGCGCATTCACGCATCGTCTATGCGGATGACGATGCCGACCACAACGTTTTCTCGCTCAAGGTGCCCGGCATGCTGACGCTCAAGGAGCATGCGCACAACAGCGCGATCGTGCCCGAACTTGCGCCGCGCGATGGCGAACTGGTGGTTCGCAAATCGGTGCCGTCCGCGTTCTTCGGCACGTCGCTCGCGGCATGGCTTGCGCATCGCGGCGTTCGCACGCTCGTGGTCGCGGGAGCCGTTACGAGCGGTTGCGTGCGCGCCAGTGTCGTCGATGCGATGCAGTACGGGTTCCGTCCTTTTGTGCTCTCGGACTGCGTGGGCGATCGCGCGATCGGTCCGCATGAAGCGAATCTGTTCGACATGGCGCAGAAGTACGCAGCCGTGATGCCGCGTGACGAAGCGCTCGCGCTGTTCCGCCAAATGCCGGCAGAAACCTGAGCGCGCGTCGAAGACATCCACAACAAAAGACGAACAAGAGCAGAAGAGGGGACGTGCTGGTCGCCGGGTTCGACGGTTCGCCTGTCATATGTGTCGTCAGGACACAGGTGAGGCGATCTCGCGAACGGGCAGTGTCAAGGCGAGACCTGACGATGTCAAAGGGCGCTCGCCAGTAGGTGTCGGATCCTGCCACGCGGCGGATGGTCCGGATTTTTCGCTTCGTTCATTCATTCTTTCTGGTAAGGATTCGAGATGAGTTCCAGTGCGTTCAAGCTTCGTCCTTTTGCATGCTTAATCGGCGTGGCGCTGTCGATGCTCGCCGCCGGCGCGCAGGCGCAGGACACAGTAGTGAAGATCGGTGTGGTGGCGCCGATGTCGGGCGGCAATGCGGCTTATGGCAAAGACATCGAAGCGGGCGTGAAGATGGCCGTCGCGCAGGCTAACGCGAAGCACCCGATGATCGGCGGCGCGCCCGTGAGGTTCGAAGTGATTTCAGGCGACGATCAGGCCGACCCGCGCATTGGTGTGCAGGTCGCGCAGCAACTCGTCGACAGCGGCGCAACGTTCGTCGTCGGGCACTTCAATTCAGGCACGACATTGCCGGCGTCGCAAATCTACGCGAAGGCGGGCATTCCGATGCTCACGCCTTCGGCAACCAACCCGACTATTACGCAAGCGGGTCTGTCGACGGTCTATCGCGTCATCGCCAACGATGCGCAGAACGCAGGCGCCGCCGGAAACTACGCGATGCTCGTGACGAAGGCCAAACGCATTGCCGTGCTGGACGACCGCACGGCGTTCGGACAGGGCGAGACCGAAGAGTTCGAAAAGGCGGTCAAGGCGGCAGGTGGCACGATTGTCGACCGCCAGTTCACCAGCGACAAGGCCGTCGATTTCAGCGCGCAGCTCACGCATATCAAGAGCATGAATGTCGATCTGCTTTACTGCGGCGTGCTCGACGCGCAGGCGGCGATGATCGTCAAGCGCATGCGGCAGCTTGGCATGAAGACGCAGTTTGTGGGCGGCGGCGGGGTGGTGGATGCGGACTTCATCAAGCTTGCGGGTCCGGCTGCCGAAGGCGCCATGGCGTGGGAATACGGACATCCGCTCGAATCGACCTCGGCAGGCAAGCACTTCGCGAGCGAATTCAAGAAGACCTACGGCACCGACATGCTGGCCTACGCGCCGTTCGCGTACGACGCTGCCGGCCTCGCGATCAAGGCGATGTTGCAGACCAATTCAGTGAAGCCAGACGTGTTCAACGCGGCGATTAAGTCGAGCGACTATGACGGCTCGACGGGCAAGATCGTGTTCGAGGCGAACGGCGATCTGAAGAACGCCGCGTCGACGCTCTATCAGGTGAAGGACAACGCGTGGGCGCCCGTCGTCACGAAGGCGGGAAGCTGATGCGAATAGCGGACCGTCGCACGAAGGTCCGCTATTCCACGCTGAATTTTGTATTGATAGCATGCGCTGGGTTCATCAAATCTCCGCTTCATACGTAACGCATTAATGTCCTCAACTACCCTTGCGGCCGAAGAGCGCGAATGGCCGATCTATCTCGTGCTGGCATTCGTGAGCATGAGTTTCTCGGCGACGGGTCCCGTCGCGATCGTTATCGCCGCCGCTCGCCAGGGCGGTCTGACGCTTCAGCAGACATCGTCGTGGCTCTTTGCGGCGCTTGCGATCAATGGACTCGCAAGCGTCGTCATCAGCTGGAAGACGAAGCAGCCACTGCTGTTCCTGTGGACGATTCCAGGCGCGGTGCTCGTGGCGCCTGTCATTGCCCAGTATGGGTTCGCCACGGCCGTGGGGACCTATCTGGTCTGCGCGATCGCGCTTGTCGTACTCGGCATCACGAATGCGGTTGCGGTGCTCGACCGCTGGGTGCCGATGCCAGTCGTAATGGCGATGATCGCTGCGCTATTCCTGCGCTATGTGCTGGCGATCGTCGACGCTACGGCGAGCACGCCACTGGTGAGCGTGGCGATGCTTGGCGCGTTTTTCGTTCTGACATGGCGGGAGCGTCGCGGGAAGCGGGTGATTCCGCCGATCATCGGCGCGGTTGCTGCCGGTGCGCTGATGCTGCCCGTCAGTGGTTTCCATTGGCCACACGGCGGCGGTGCCGTGTGGATCGCTACGCCGATGCTGGTGAGCCCCGTATTCAATCTGCACGCTATTTCGCAGTTGCTGATTCCGCTGCTGGTCACGGTTCTGTTCGTGCAGAACGCACAGGGCATCGCCGTGATCCGTAACGCAGGATATGCAACCTCGTCGAAGCTCGTCACGCTGTGCAGCGGTGTGTTGACGGCGTTGACGGGCGTGTTCGGCGGATGCCCGTCGGTGCTGGCGGGTCCGTCCAACGCGATCCTCGTATCCGGCGGCAGGTACGGACGCCATTACATTGCCGCGCTGATCGCCGCTGCGATGTTTATCGTCATCGGCTGTTGCGCGACGGGTTATGTCTGGCTGTTGACGACGTTGCCGGCCGCATTCGTCGTGGTGCTCGCCGGGCTGGCGATGTTCGGCGTGCTGGAAAAAGCGTTCGCGTCCGCGTTTTCTTCGCCTTTTCCGATGAGTGCGCTAGTCGTCTTTGTCGTGACGAGCGCCAATTTCAGTTTGCTCGGCATTGGCGCGCCATTTTGGGGTGTGGTTGCCGGTTGCCTGGTTTGTCATGTTATCGAGCGTCCGTGAAGCCGCGACGCGTGCTGAATTTTTAACTACATCAAAGCGAGGCGGACGATGGTAGCGCCGGAGCGGGAAACCATTTTTTCAGCCCTCTATTTTGTGTCGTTTCTTGCCGCGGTCCTGATGTGCGCGCTGCACTTCGACACGGGCGAATCGATGCTGTTATGCGTGAGCGGCTTTGCGCTGATACTGCAGTCTGTATCACGGGATCGGGGGTAACAGGGGTTTCGGTTGCGCGTGCTTTCCTCTTTCCTTTGGCGACGAAACGAAAACCAGTGGTATTGTGCCGAATGCTGATCGTGGCGCCCGCGATCGTGATCGGATGATCCACCCATCAATCAACAAGGAGAGCACGATGGTTTTCGAATTGGCCCAGATAGAAATCTTGCCGGGCAAGGCCGCTGAGTTTGAAGCCGGTGTGACTGCGGCCGTGCCGCTATTCCTGCGGGCCAAAGGCTGTAGCGGTGTCAAACTGCATCGAACCATCGAGCATCCTGAGCGCTACGTGCTGCAGGTCGAATGGGAAACGGTTGACGATCATATGGTGCACTTCAGGGAGTCGGCGGATTTCCAGGAGTGGCGACGACTCGTCGGTCCGTTTTTCAAACAGCCGCCTGTCGTTTTCCATACGGAGACGGTTGTCGGCTAGTTCGGTAATCGGGCTATACGCCGGGACGCTCGAGCATCCATTCCCTGTGATTCAGTAGCGTACGGCTCAGCACATTGAACGCTGCGCCTGGCAGATCCTGCAATTGTTCCACCACGCTGCTGGTCGGATAGAACGCCTCGACCGCGTCATCGAGAATGCCGACTCCAATCAGTTCGACACCGCGCTCGCGTAGTGCGTCAACGCGAGCGCGCAGATCGGTACGAAGGATGGCCGGATTGCCATCGCCCGTAGCGGGATACCCATCGGACAGCACCATCAGGATATGTCGATGCGCGCGTTGTTCGAGCAACCGCGTAGCAGCCCACGACAGCGCCTCACCGTCGGGATTCTCGTGACCGCATTCGATACACGCGAGACCACAGAGGTTATCGGAGTCAAAGCGCTTGTAAACCTGTAGATCGAGCCGTTCGACGAAACGGTTGTAATGCTTAGGCGAGTTGCCCTCAGCCAGCCAGCGTTGATGGAATTCGCGCATGGCAGCATCCTCGATCGAACTGTAGCCCAGCACTTCCGACGCGAAACCCAATTGCGTCAATGCATCTGCAAGCGCGGCAGCGCACAGGCGCGCGAGTTCGATCTTGCGGCCCGACATCGAACCGCTTCTATCGATCAGCACGACAATGGCAGCATCGCGCCCCGGCCGGATGCGACGGGTCCGAAAAGGCGTACGGTAGCCGGGCGATGTCGCCAGCCTGACGAGAGAAGGGCGGTCCAGTTCACCACGCTCCTGTTCGCGCCGCCAGTGAGTCTGTTCATCCGCCTTGAGCGCGCGTTCGAGCCGTGCCTTGAGCGGCTCGGTCTGCGCTCGGGCAGCGCCTCTCAGCTTCCGCCAGCTGACAGGGTCGCCTTGGCCCGTCAGGTCCGTGACGACGTCGAATTGCGTCGTGACAGGCACGGAGAAGACCGGTCGATTTTGCGAGGACATGCGCGGCGCGCTGCCCGTGCCTTCGCCCGACGGGTCGGCCGTGGCGTCGGATTGTGTCTGCGCCAATGAACTGGCGCTGGATGTCGTGTCGGACGAAGAAGTATGAGTTGCGCTTCCGGATTCTTCAGATTCAAACTCATCGCTAACGGCCGTGGAATCGAGCATGCTGTTGGCGTTTGCCGTGAACATCATGTTGTTCACGTCGCCGGCGGCGAGCGCGCGAATTCGTTCGACGAGCAGGCGTGCCATGCGGACGCTGTCGTTTGACGATTCAACCGTGCGCGCCTGTTCCAGTACATCGCCGCAGGAGCTTAAGGCGGCGTTCAACGATGAATCCATTTCAACCGGAACGGGCGCCTCGTCCCATAACGTCCGTTCGACACGCCAGATCAGCTTGTCTTGCCAGTCGAGTTTCGACCATCGCGCCGACACGACGCGCTGCATCTCCACGCGCAAGGCAGAGAGAAACGATGCAGCGCCGGGATAGCGCGCAACCAGTTGCCTGCTTGCGCGCCGGTCGTCGATCGCCTGCGCGAGCCGTTGAGCGACCGGTGATGTCAGGCGTGCGATAACGTTGGTATCTGAGAAGCGTGCACGCGCGGCAAGGAGGTCGACATAGCCGGTCATCGACGCGGTAGACATATCGTGCGCAATGGGAAGCACGATCCTGTTGTCACGCAATGCGGGACCGTCGTCCGCGAACACGACTTCGACGCCCTGGTTGCCTGTCAAGGTGCGGGCAAGCCGGGATAGATGGGTCAGCATGACGTCGTCGGGTGCTGTCGAGTGCGCGGTCATTGGCTTACTCGTCCAGCGCAATGTGATGCTGAATGATGCTGCGGATCAAGGCCGCGTCTTCAGCACTGATTTTCGAGTAAATGGTTGGGCCGGCCGCTGCCTCCGGATCCTTGGTCCGGAGCATGAGTTCCGCCCAGTCGAGTAGTCGACGGGTTGAAAATGCGCTGGCCAGATCTTCGCGTGTGAAGGCTTCGCGGCACTCGGCCGCAATCGAAGCAAGCGTGTGCGCCATCGTCTCCGAGACGCGCGGCCCAAAGGTGCGCTGCAATACTTTCGCTTCGTCAGCCGGCGACAGATAGTCGAAGTGGTACACGCGCCAGCGGTCGAGGAACGCCTCGTTCATCAGATTGGCGCCTTGATAGAGGTGGCGATACTTCCCCATCGATCCAACCGCATTGGCCGTTGCAAAAAGTCTGAAAGCCGGATGCGGAGCGACGATCTCATTGCCCTTTTCCTTGAGCAGCAACTGGCCGGCTGGCTCCAGTACGGCTGTCAGGACCGCGAGGATGGCGGGTTCTGCGAAGTCGATTTCATCGACGATCAGCCACAGACCTTCGCGCATGGCCGTGGGCAGAACGCCATCGACCCAGATCGTCTCGCCGCCTTTGACCGTCCAGAAACCGACAAAATCGCCGACGGTTGTCTGTCCATTCATGTTCGAACGCAGCACACCCTGATTGCTATGCGCGGCAACCTGTTCGATCAGACTGGTCTTGCCCGTGCCTGTGTGGCCGATCAGCAGGATTCGACGGTTCTCGGTGATGTCCTGAAGTACATCTTTCGAGCGCGCCGAAAAGAGGTACGCGGAATTCTTCGGAGGCACGAGCGGACCGCCTGTGCCGAGCGGCATGTCGATGTGACCGACGCGCGTTACGTGGACAGGACGGGCCGTATTTTCAGCCTCATCCGATATCGTCGCACGCAGATCGCTCATGAAGGTCGAGCGATGCGCGGGCTCGGACCTGTGTGCGGCATCCGTCTGCTGGACAAAGCCTTCGCGGCGCCACTTGTGCAGTTTGGCCTCGAGGTTGTCGAGATCCACTACCGTGTCGATATGAGTTTCGCCATTCGCGCGACGCAGATGGATGCGATACATGTGAGGCCGGTCGGCGCGGCTCACGTTCCATTGTCCCGCCGAAGGGTCTGTCGGATGCAGGTAAAGGCCGAGCAGCGATTGGTCGTGAAAGGGGTTTTCAGTGGACAGGTTCATGATGCGTGACGAAGGGCGGGATGTCTGGCGTTGGGCACCAGATTACCAGTGCGCGCCGAAACAGGTGCGAAGCACCTCAATCGCTTCGTGTGGAAGCAGCGCTTCTGATCATTCGCCACACTTCGTGCGATACGTGCAGGTACGCGAGACTATCGACGCCAACGCGTACCGGACGCACGTGATTCTGCTGGTTAGCCGTTGCCGCCGTGGAAAAGGGTGAGCCTGTTGGTGACGGAGGTTACGCCCTGTACTGACTTGGCGATATCTGCGGCTTGCTGGATCTGTTCGCCGGTTTTTACGGATCCGCTTAGCGTCACTGCGCCGCCGCGTGCCTTGACGAACACACCGGAGACGTCGAAGCCCTGTGCTTTAGATAGGGCCTTGCGTACCGATTTGGCGAGGGCACGGTCTGCGGGGGTTGCTTTTCCGGAAGTGTGTGCAGGTTGGGTGTCGGATGCCTGCGCAAACGATGTGGCTGGAATAGCCAGAGACGCGGCCACGAGGAGGGTGCTCAACAGTTTGCGGGTCATGTTGTCTTCCTTGTGTGACGACGGGTTACCTTCGATAGAGCGACCTTTGGGGTTTCCGACTTGCGTCGGGGGCCAGGGGGCGCGACGCGCAAATACGACAACGCTGCGTCGTGTGCATGATGGCACGGGGTTGGGGTGGCGTCCACGCCGGGGTTTGGTTTTGGTTTGGTTTTGGTTTTGGTTTTGCTGTCGCTGTCGCTGTCGCTTTCGCTGGCATCCGCGATTTGATTTCGTGCTTCACGCGTCGCCCCTGTGCGGGGCGGCACCTACTTTTCTTTGCCGCGGCAAAGAAAAGTAGGCAAAAGAAAGCCGCTGAACACCGCCAGTTCTTGTAATTGCCCACGGGCCCCTAACAGCCCCGTCCTGTTCGCGACGTCTCTCTTCTGAATGCCCGCTGCCAACGCTTCGAATTGGCTCATCACCCGCTTCATGCTCCCGCGTCACTGCACGCGTTGCCGGATTGGACACGTTCTATAGCGGCAAACTCTGTGTAGGCTGTCGCGACGTATGCGCACCACTCCGCACTGAAAAGCGGCATCGGTGTCGTAAGAGCACTGAGGTGTGAGGCAACTACGACCTACACACAGTTTGCCACCTGGGCGGCCGCAACCATTCGCTGCCGCTGGCTGCGCCATGGGTGATTGAGGCGGGTGAGGCGCCCATTCAAGGCGTTGGCAACGGGCAGTGAATGGCAGAACGCCGTGTGAAGTGGGGGAACGGTTGAGGGCCCTCAGGCGGTGGTCAAGAACGGGCGGTGTTAGCCCGCTTTCTTTGCTTACTTTCTTTGCGGCGGCAAAGAAAGTAAGTGCCGCCCCGCACAGGGGCAACGCCTGCGCCGCGAAGGCGCCTCGCGGATGCCAGCAAAAACACAAGCAAACCAAACCAGCGCCGCAAGACAAACAACAGCAAGACCCGCCCCGCACAGCGGCAACACAAGAACAAAAAAGCAAAAACCAAACCACTAACCCACATCAATCAGCTCGATCCAATGCCTCACAGCCGTCCTCCCAGCCCCACCCAAATGCATCTGACACCCGATATTCGCAGTAGCAACCACATCAGGCCGCCCACTTTCAAGCGCATCCATACGGTTATCCCGCAACTTGCCTGCAATCTCAGGCTGCGTAATGGAATACGTCCCCGCCGACCCGCAACACAAATGCCCATCAGGCACGGCAGCAAGATCAAACCCAAGCCGCGTCAGCAGATTCTCTACGGCACCACCGAGCTTCTGCGCATGCTGCAACGTACAAGGACAATGAAACGCGACCCGCGGCGCAACAGCATCATCAGCGGGCAGCAAGGCATCGAGCGGCTCCGCCGACAGCACTTCAACGAGATCACGCGCCAGCGCACTCACCCGTGCTGCCTTCGCCGCATAGAGAGGATCGTTGCGCAGCAGATGCCCATACTCCTTCACGAACGCACCGCAGCCGCTCGCCGTCTGCACGATCGCTTCAGCGCCAGCCTGAACAGCGGGCCACCACGCATCGATATTGCGGCGCGCGCGATCGAGTCCCGCATCCTGCGCGTTCAGATGATAATCAGTCGCGCCGCAACAGCCCGCCTCGCTGACAGGCACCACGCTGATTCCAAGCCGATCGAGCACGCGTGAGGCCGCCGCATTCGTATTCGGTGACAAGGAAGGTTGCACGCAGCCTTCGAGCATCAGCACGCGACGTGCGTGACGCGGCGCTGGGCGCGGTTTCGCTGCCACGACGGCACGCGCGGGAATCTTGGCCTGCACGCTCGCGGGCAACAGAGGCCGCATCGCTCGCCCGGTCCTGAGCAACGCGTCGAATACGGCAGGGCGCGGAATCACGGCACGCAAGCCCTTACGCGTCAGTCGCTCGCGGGCTGGTCGTTCGACACGACGCTCCAACTCGGCGCGTCCGATATCGAGCAACCGGTGATACGTGACGCCCGACGGACAGGTCGTTTCGCAATTGCGGCAAGTGAGGCAGCGGTCCAGATGCAGTTGCGTTTTCTCGCTGACAGATTCGCCCTCGAGCAGTTGCTTGATCAGATAGATGCGTCCGCGCGGTCCGTCGAGTTCATTGCCGAGCAACTGATAAGTCGGACACGTCGCGTTGCAGAAGCCACAATGGACGCACGAGCGCAGGATGCTTTCCGCTTCCTCTGCATCGGGCAACGCTTTCGCGTGGGAGTCGAGATTCGTTTGCATGATCGCGCTCTCGTCAGAGACCAGCGTATAGCCGGCCGGGGTTCAGCACGCCATTCGGATCGAGGCGGCGTTTCAGTTGCTGCTGATAGCGCAGCAGCGGCGCCGCGAGCGGCTGGAAAGGCTCGCGCTCGTGCGATGGCGCAAAGCAGGTCGCGTGTCCGCCCGCCGCGTGAGCAAGCTGGCGAATCTCTGCCGCTGGCGCCTCGCTCTTGAGCCAGCGCTGCGCGCCCGCCCAATCGAGCAATGCATCGCCGGGCAACGGCATCAACGGCGTTGCGTTCGGCAGCGACAGACGCCACAACGGACGCGTGTCCGCGAAAAATGGCAGCCGATGATCGCGCAATGCATCCCAGAACGCACAGTCGATCTCTTCGCCGCCGATCCGGTCCACTGCCGACGTCACCGATCCCCTTCCGCCTTCGAGCCGCACATGCAGCTTGCCATCGACGTAACACGCGCCGCTCACGGGCAATGCGGCCTTGCGCCATGACGACAGCTCGCGCATCGCATCGTCGCTGCCGAGTTTGAGAGCGAAGCTGCGGCGTTCGCGCGGCTTCGGCAGCACTTTCAGCGACACTTCGGTCACCACGCCGAGCGTGCCGAAGCTGCCCGCAAGCAGTCGCGACATGTCGTAGCCTGCGACGTTCTTCATCACCTGGCCGCCAAAGCGCAGATGATCGCCATCGCCCGTAATCACGCGGCAGCCGAGCACGAAGTCGCGCATCGATCCTGCCCACGGACGGCGCGGGCCCGACAATCCGCTCGCGACGGCGCCGCCTAATGTGCCTTTTCCATCGAACAACGGCGGCTCGCATGGCAGCATCTGGCCGGCGTCGTCGAGCGCGGCGTTCAGTTCGGCGAGCGGCGTGCCGGCGCGCGCGGTAATCACCAGCTCGGTTGGGTCATACGTGACGATGCCGCGATGCGAGCGCGTGTCGAGTTCTTCGCCTGCCACGTCGCGTCCGAGAAAGCGCTTGCTGTCGCTGCCGCGAATGCGCAACGGAGTGTGCTGCGCAATCGCGCGCTGCACTTGCGCGACGAGACGCGCGCTGTCGTCCATCGAATCGAATTCGCGACGCATCAGAAGCGCTCCAGTTCAGGAAACGGCAGCTTGCCGTGATGAATGTGCATCGCGCCATGTTCTGCGCAGCGATGCAGCGTTGGAATGTTCTTGCCGGGATTGAGCAGGCCATCGGGATCGAACGCGGCCTTCAGCGAATGAAAGAGCGTGAGTTCTTCGCTGCTGAACTGCACGCACATCTGGTTGATCTTCTCGCGCCCGACACCGTGCTCGCCCGTGATGCTGCCGCCCACTTCGACGCACAATTCGAGGATCTTCGCGCCGAGCGTTTCGGCGCGCTCCATTTCGCCGGGTGCGTTGGCGTCGAACAGGATCAGCGGATGCATATTGCCGTCGCCCGCATGAAAGACGTTCGCCACGCGCAAGCCATATTCGTTCGACAGATCCGCGATGCCGCGCAGCACGCGCGCGAGTTCGCGGCGCGGAATCGTGCCGTCCATGCAGTAGTAATCGGGCGAGATGCGGCCGACGGCGGGAAACGCGTTCTTGCGGCCTGCCCAGAAGCGCTGGCGTTCGGCTTCGTCCTTCGCGATGCGGATATCGGTGGCGCCCGCTTCGCGCAGCAATGCACCGACGCGATCGCAGTCTTCCTGCACGTCCGATTCCGCGCCGTCGAGTTCGCACAGCAGGATTGCTTCGGCGTCGACGGGATAGCCTGCATGGATGAAATCTTCGGCGGCGCGGATCGCGAGGTTGTCCATCATTTCGAGCCCGCCGGGGATCACGCCCGCAGCGATGATTTGTGCAACGGCATTGCCCGCTTTCTCGATGTCGTCGAAGCTCGCGAGCAGCACTTTCGCGCTCTGCGGCTTCGTCAACAGCTTGACGGTGACTTCGGTGACGATGCCGAGCATGCCTTCGGAACCCGTCAGCAGCGCGAGCAGATCGAAGCCGGGCGAGTCGAGCGCTTCGGAGCCGATCGACAGCCGCTCGCCGTCGATGGTCAGCACTTCGAGCTTGAGGATGTTGTGGACGGTCAGGCCGTATTTCAGGCAATGCACGCCACCCGCGTTCTCCGCGACGTTGCCGCCGATCGAGCAGGCGATCTGCGACGATGGATCGGGTGCGTAATAGAGACCGTGAACGGCAGCCGCCTGCGAGATCGCGAGGTTGCGCACGCCGGGCTGCACGCGGGCAATCGATGCTTCCGGGTCGATGTGCAGGATGCGGTTAAAGCGCGCCATCACGAGCAGAATGCCCTGTTCGAGCGGCAGCGCGCCGCCCGACAGCCCGGTGCCCGCGCCGCGCGCGACGACCGGCACCTTGCGCGTGGCGGCGAATTTCAGCAGCGCCTGCACCTGTTCGATCGAATCGGGCAGCGCGACCATCATCGGCGTCGTGCGATACGCGGAGAGACCGTCGCATTCGAATGGGCGCAGATCTTCCTGGTCGTGCAGCAGTTGCATCGACGGCACGAGCCGCTGGAGTTCCGCGACCAGCGCGGCTTTGTCATGCGAGGGAAGAGGGCCGTCGATGCGTTCGTCGTAGGCGTAGCTCATGGGGTGTCTCCGTGGGCGCGCGTTGCAGGTTCAGGCGCCGCTTATCCGTGTTGCCGCCGATTGTTCCCGTTTCGGGTTTCGCTGTCGATGGATCGGGCAAGTGGTCGTACCAGTTTTTCGTTTGGTGTCGAGGGATACAAAACCCGCTGAATCCGGCACGGTAAAGGGATTGGCGCTATCATCGGGTTCGTCCAGAACTAGTTCGTCAAGTGGTCATACCAGTGATTTCCGACACCGAAAGCACCGCAAAAGAGCCCGACCGCAAGATTGCCGATGTGGTCGCGGAGCGCATTGAAAGGCTGATCGTCGACGGCGTGTTGAGGTCGGGACAGGCGTTGCCATCGGAGCGACGTTTGACGGACAAGCTGGGCGTGTCGAGAACGGCCTTGCGCGAAGGACTGAAGTTGTTGCGCGCGCGGGGCATCATCGAAACGGCGCATGGCAAGGGTTCGTTCGTGGCGAACCTGACGGCACAGCCACCGCAATCGCCCTTGATGCATCTGCTCGCGTCGCAGCCGCGCACGCTGTACGACCTGTTCGAAGTGCGCGGCATGCTCGAAGCGGAATCGGCTCGACTGGCTGCGTTGCGTGGCACGCCCGCCGATTACATGATGATTACGCGGCGCTATGAGGAAATGCTTGCGGCGCATGATGTGCAAACTGATCCTGCGACGCACGCGCGTCTCGATCATGCGTTTCATCTCGCGATTTGCGAGGCGTCGCATAACCCTGTGCTCGTGCATACGCTGCGCTCGCTGACTGAGTTGTTGCTGAGTTCAGTGTTTGCGTCGGTGAACAATCTTTATCACCGGCAGCCGCATCGCAAACGGATTGATCGGCAGCATGCGCGGTTGTATAACGCCGTTACCGGCAAGTTGCCTGAGCAGGCGTTTCGCGCTGCGGCGGATCATATCAATGGTGTGCGTGAGAGCTTGCAGGAGATCGAGCAGGAAGAGCAGAGGTTGGTGAGGGCTACGCTTAGGCTTGAAGGATGGAAGTGACTGTTTTTTTTGTCTTGCGACGCTTGGTTTGGTTTGCTTTTGTTGTCGCTGGCATCCGCGTTTTGTTTTGCCTGCTTCGAGCGTTGCCCCTGTGCGGGGCGGCACTTACTTTCTTTGCCGCCGCAAAGAAAGTAAGCAAAGAAAGCGGGCTAACACCGCCCGTTCTTGACCACCGCCTGAGGGCCCCCAACCGTTCCTCCACTTCACACGGCGTTCTGCCATTCACTGCCCGTTGCCAACGCCTTGAATGGGCGCCTCACCCGCCTCAATCACCCATGGCGCAGCCAGCGGCAGCGAATGGTTGCGGCCGCCCAGGTGGCAAACTGTGTGTAGGTCGTAGTGCTCCACACGTCAGCGCCCTTACGACACCGATCGTGCTTTCGAGCCGTGCCCGTGGTTTTCAGTCCGAAGTGATGTGCGTACGCCGCGAAAGCCGACACACAGTTTGCCGCTATAGAACGCGGGCAAATTGATCGCGCGTGGAGCGACGCGGGGGCATGAAGTGGGTGAGGCATCTATTCAGGGCGCTGGCAACGGGCAGTGAATGGCAGAACGCCGTGTGAAGCGGAGGAACTGTTGGGGGCCCTCAGGCGGAGACAAGAATTAGCGGTGTTCAGCGGCTTTCTTTTGCCTACTTTTCTTTGCCGCGGCAAAGAAAAGTAGGTGCCGCCCCGCACAGGGGCGACGCTTGAAGTGGTAAGTCATATCGCGGATGCCAGCGACAACACAAGCAAACCAACCCAGCGTCGCAAGACAAGCTAGAGCAAGTGCCGCCCACCCAAGGGCACGCTGGCAAACCAGAAACAAACCGCGGATGCCAGCAAAAACCTCGGCAAGTCGAACCCTGTCCACACACCAAAACGCAACTACCAGTCTGCCAGCAAAACCCCTCCCCACACGCCTCCGGCGATAAAAACCAGCTAACCACCACCAGGCCGAGCCTAAAACGAACAAACAAACAAACAAAAAACCGCTATTTCCTCTTCCGCGTCGAAGACGACTTCATATCAACCACATCAGGCGACCGCTTCCGCTTACCAGGCACCACCCCCATGCGGGGATCACGCCCGCGCGCCAGCGCAACCATCTCGCGAGCAACATCCTCAAACTCAGGATGCGTCTGCGACACATAAAGCCACTTCCCAAGTACAGGATGCGGCGCCAGCACAGGAAACTCCTCGAGCAGCCCAGCTTGCCGCTCATGCGACGTGCACACCACCAGCCCATTCCAGGGCTCGTCACCACTAGCGACAGCAAGATAAAGCAAACCATCCAGATAAGCCGCCTTGAAGTTGAAGAAGCGCTCAAGCGAATACTCAGGATCCCGCTCCAGCGGCTCAAAAATCCACACCAGCGGGTTTTCCCGTTTGCGTTTCGGGTTCAGATCGACCGGCTGCATGGCGATGCCTTAAGTGAAATTTTTCCGATGATATATCCGCCCGCCCGGCCATACCTCCTGACCTGCGACAGGCTGCCACCCGTTTTTCACACGTGAGCGCGCGAGAAACAGGTATCGTATCGTTTATGGTGCAGTGCAGCGCACCGATATAACCGAACACAAATCAGGAGAAAGGAGCAGCAATGGCAACGAAGATCGAAACAATCGGCATCGTCGGCGCGGGCACGATGGGCAATGGCATCGCGCAGGTATCGGCGGTGGCGGGGCTGAAGGTCGTGCTGATCGACGTGACCGACGCGGCGCTCGCAAAGGGCGTCGCGACGCTCACGTCGAGCCTCGCGAAACTCGTCGAAAAGGGCAAGATCGAAGCGGCGGTGCGCGATGCGGCACTCACGCGCATCGAAACCTCGACCGACTATCAACGTCTGGCAGGCGTCGACCTCGTCGTCGAAGCGGCGACGGAAAACACGGACCTGAAAATTCGCATCCTGCGGCAGATCGAATCGGCGGTGAGCGCGGAGACGATCATCGCGTCGAACACGTCGTCGATCTCGATTACGGCACTCGCCGCGACGATCGGCAAGCCGGAACGCTTCGTCGGCATGCACTTCTTCAATCCGGTGCCGCTGCTGCCGCTCGTCGAAGTGATTCGAGGCGTGCAGACCAGCGACGACACCGCGGGCGCCGTTCGCGAACTCACCGAGCGCCTCGGCAAGACGCCCGTCAGCGTCAAGAACGCGCCAGGCTTCGTGGTGAACCGCATTCTCGTGCCGATGATCAACGAGGCCTTCTTCGTGCTGGCGGACGGCATCGCGACCGCGGAAGAAATCGACGCGGGCATGCGTCTGGGCGCAAATCATCCGATCGGGCCGCTCGCGCTTGCGGACCTCATCGGTCTCGATGTGTGCCTGTCCGTGATGGACGTGTTCCTGAAAGATTTCGGCGACTCGAAATATCGCGCGTGTCCGCTTTTGCGTGAACTCGTGGCAGCGGGGCGTCTCGGCCGCAAGACGGGGCACGGTGTGTATCGTTACGATCCGAAGTGACCAATAGCGCGTCGCGTTTCATCAGGCTTCAACCAAGCTCGAAAGACGTGACGCCATACAGCCGCGCAAGCGGAATGTCCGGCGCGTGTTTCGTGTACATGCGCGCCGTTTCGAACACGCTCGCCATGCCGTGCCGTTCGGCGAGCGCAATCGCTGCCGTGTTGAGCTCGGGCACGTCGAGCGCGACGGTTTCGCCCGCGCAGCGCGCGGCGAGCGCAGTGAACAGCGCTTCAGCGGTTTGCGCATCGTCGGCAAACAGCGGGCCGATCTTGCGTCCTTCGCGGCATCGACGGAGCACCGCATAGCCGCGTATCTGTCCATCGACAACGTTTGCGAGTGCCACCGTTTCCGGTTGTTCGATCCATGCGCGTAAAAACGCTTCGCGAGGCGCGGGAAAGAATCGCCCGTCGTACAGCGCCAGTTTGTCGAAAGGCAACTGGCGTACATCCGTGAGTGCCGATGCGGTAACGCCGGCCTCAGCGATACCCTGAAAGCGTATGTTCCGGTGCGCAAGCTGAAAACCTGACTTCCTGTAGTTCGGCTGCTGCGCGACCACGCCGTCGAGTCCAATATTGCGCTTGCCGAGATACGCGATGCCGTGCCGCCAGATGCGCAATCCCAATCCCTTGCCGCGAAACTCCGGCCTCACGATATACAGTCCAATGAAGCCGAACTGCCCGCTGAATTGCCCGCCATACGCAATGGCGGAAATGCAGCCGACGGGCTCGCCGCGCAATTCGCCGATAAAGAACCCGTCGGGATCGGCCGAGCGAAAACAGTGCGCATCGTACAGGCCCGGATTCCAGCCTTCGCGCGCGGCCCATTCGATGGCGAGATTGACTTCATCGGCGTTCATCGTGCGTACGATGAAGTCGCGCGTCGTGTCTGTCGCTTCGTTCATCACGTCTCCTTTTCGCGGCCGGGTCATCCGAATACATATCATGCAGCCAAAATCACTTTGACGTCCGTGTATGAACGATCGCGTATTCATGACGCCGCCATGGCCGGAAATCTATGTGCAGGACGTAGAGCGTCGTCAAGACACCGACAGTGCAATCGTCCAATATGAACGGCTGATGCATATGTTTTCCACGCTCGGTTATGAGCTTCACGTATTGCCGAAAATTTCTGTTCACGAGCGCGCGGACCATGTTTTGCGTATGCTCGATCCGGTTTAGGCGCAGCGCGCAGTACATGGCATACGTTGGTGCGAATCGAATTAAAAGCCCTTGTTTAATGCACCTGCACGCAGCATGTGCGCACCGTCGCTGGGATTATTCAGCAAACGCTAAAGTCGCGAATCGACTGGCCGATATGCCGTAGTGGCGTGCAGCTTTATCGGGGCGTGCGCCTCTTTTCTGCAACCTCTGACCGGGAGTGCGGTGTGACTCGTTCGATGTCGTACGCGGCGGCGCGCCTGCCATGAAGCGCAATCTATTTTTCCGCCTGCTTGCGCGTCTGCGCGTGGGACGTAAGCTGCTGCTGATCTATCTGCTCGACCTCACGGCAGTGGTCTACATCAGCGGCATTCTGATCCACGAGAAGTACATTTCGATCGACTTCTCGAACAAGGAAATCGTTGGCAACGCATACATCGGCACGGTGAGCGATGCGCTGATCGACGTCGCGATGGCGGGCGCGGGACAGCGGCCGTCCGCAGCGCGCCTGAAAAGTGCGCAAGCGGATCTCGCCAGCACGGAGGCACGCTACGGCGCGCATCTGGAAAGCGCGGACCTGAACAGGCGCGTGCGCGCCGCGCTCGACGTGCTGGCTCGCGAGGCACAGCCCACCGCCGCGCAAATCAACGAAGCACTCGAAGCATGCCGCGAACTCGTGACGCGCGTAGGCAACCAGTCGAACCTGATTCTCGATCCCGACCTCGACAGCTACTACGCGATGTCGCTGTCGATCCTCCGTTATCCGGCACTGCTCGAATCCGTGAACCGGATTGGCCGGCAGTTGCACGACGGCGTGCATGCCGTGCACTCGCACGAAGAACTGCGCACGCGCTATCTCGTGCTGGAAGGGCAGCTTGATGCCGTGCTGCAAGGTCTGCGTTCCGACTTTTCGGAAGCGGGCGCGGCCAATCATGCGCTCGACTCGACGATCGGGCCTTCGATGTCGCGCATGCTCACGGCTGTCGAATCGTACCGGCACGCGGCGCGCATCATCGTCGACAGCAATGGTGAAGTCGATCCCGCGCTGCTATCGATCGTCGATGTACAGCAGCAGACGCTGGTGACCAGCGTGCGCGACACATGGCGCAGTACGTCGGATCAGCTCGATGGTCTGTTGCATGCGCGCGTGCGCGGTCTGTTCTCGCGTATGTGGCTGCATCTGGGTACGGCGCTCTTCCTGTTGTGCAGCATCCTCGGCATGGTCTATTTCGTCGCGCAGCAGATTTCGCGGCCGCTGCGCCAGCTTGCGCGCGTGATGGACACCGTGCGCAGAACGGGCGATCACGGCTTGCGCGCAAGCTGGCACAGCCAGGATGAAATCGGTCAGCTGGTGCGTGGTTTCAACGAAATGCTCGAGCAGCTCGATCGCGAACGCGACGTGCAAAAGGAACTCGCGGCGACGGCGCGCGCGTCGGCTGCGCAACATGCGCTCGTCGAATCGACGCCCGTACCGATGATGGTGACGGCTGTGCCCGGTCACGAAGTGCTGCACGCCAACCAGCCCGCGTTGTATTGGCTCAACGGTTGCACGACGGACCCGTGGGCGTATGGCCTCGATTCGTCTGTGCGCGCGCGTTTCTTCCAGCAGTTGTCCGATCGCGATGCCGTCGACGAATTCGAAGTGCGCTGGAAAGCCAGCACCGAACCGACATGGGCGATGCTGTCCGCGCGGCGTCTGAACTTCCAGGGCCGCGACGCCGTGCTGACCGCCTTTACGCCGATCAACCAGATCAAGCTGATGGAGCAGCGGCTCGAACTGTGGGCGAAGGTATTCGAAGCGTCTTCCGAGGCGATCCTGATTCTCGACCAGGATCGGCGTCTTTTGACGGCCAACGCGTCGTTCTATCGGGCGACCGGCTATCGCGCGGAAGATATCGCGGGCAAGCCGCCCGCGTTCATCGTCGCTGGCGGGAGCGGCGGCGCGGTGATTACGGCGCTCGCCACGCTGGTCGACCGTTCGAGTTCATGGAACGGCGAAGCGCAGATCAAACGGCGCCAGGGCGGCGACTATCCGGCGTGGCTGATGATCAGCGCGGTACGCGACAAACGCGGCAACGTTTCGCACTATATCTGCACGCTGATCGACATCACCGATCGCAAGAAGAGCGAGGCGCGCATCGAGTTTCTCGCCGAGCATGATGTGTTGACCGAATTGCCGAACCGCGCGCTGTTCACGAAACGGCTCGGCGTCGCGCTGGAAAATGCAAAGCATGCGCAGCAGCGCGTGGCCGTGCTCTTTATCGACCTCGACCGCTTCAAGGACATCAACGATTCGCTTGGCCACCATATCGGCGATGGCCTGCTGCGTTCGGTGTCGCGTCGGCTCGTGCAGGCCGTGCGCAGCGGCGACACCGTGAGCCGTCTGGGCGGCGACGAGTTCACGATGATTCTCGCCGACGTGGGCAGTGCAGCGGACGTCGCGCGCACCATCGACGAACGTCTGCTGCCGCTCGTGCGCCAGCCGCATGCAATGGGCGGCGTCACGCTGCAGGTCGCGTGCAGCGTAGGCGTGGCGTTGTATCCCGAAGACGGCACCGACATCGAAACGCTGATGCAGAACGCCGATGCCGCGATGTATCAGGCGAAAGCAGCGGGGCGCAATCTCGTGAAGTTCTTCTCGCCGGATATGGCCGAGCGCGCGCGTCAGCGGCTCGCGCTCGAAGCCTGCATGCGCACCGCGATCGAGCGGCACGAATTGCGGCTTGCGTATCAGCCCTGTCTCGATGCGCAAACGGGCGCGCTGGTCAGCGTCGAAGGATTGTTGCGCTGGACGCATCCGCAACTGGGCGCGGTGACGCCCGCGCAGTTCATTCCTATCGCCGAAGAAACGCGGCTGATCATTCCCATCGGCGCATGGGTGATCGATGAAGCGTGTAAGCAACTCGCGCGCTGGCGTGGCGACGAGCTTGGCGATCTGCGCATGTCGATCAATCTGTCGGCGATCCAGTTGCGTGACGCGGATCTCGTCGATACGTTGCGGCGCAGTCTCGCGACCCACGGCGTGGCGCCGCACAGGCTCGAACTCGAAATGACGGAAACCGTGTTGATGGACAGTGCGGAGAACTATCTCGAAGCGATTCGCGCGATTCGTGCGCTCGGCGTGAAGCTGTCACTCGATGATTTCGGCACGGGTTATTCGAGCCTCAGCTATCTGAACCGTTTCCCGCTCGACCGATTGAAGATCGACCGGGCGTTCGTGCGCGACATGCTCGATGCGCCCGCCGATCTCGCCGTCATCAAGGCGATCATCGAGTTGGGACACGAACTGGGATTGCGTGTCGTGGCGGAAGGTGTCGAAAGCGATGACGAGGCGAATACGCTGCGCAGCATCGGATGTGACGAACTGCAGGGCTTTCTGTACTCGCCGGCGATATCCGCTGAAGAACTGGAAGCGTGGGCGGCAGAGCGCGTCGAAGCGGATGTCGAATGACGGGTAGAAGTTACCAGCGCTTTGTCATGAAGACGTTCGATTCAGGGCTTCAGACAGGCTGACAAGCGTTGCGACAGGCACTGGCGCGTGAATTGCATGTTGCTCTCTCCGATGACGCCAGGCGTCAATCGACAGGGAGAAGCCACATGAACCGTGATCAGATCAAAGGCATGGCGCAGCAGGTGAAGGGGAAGGTCAACGAAGTGGTCGGGAAGGCGACGGGCAATCGCACGCAGCAGTTGAAGGGTGATTTGCAGCAGGCGGCCGGTACAGCGCGTAAAGCTTTCGGTGACGGCAAGCAGAAAATCAGAAAACTGGGCCGGTGACGTGGATCTGTCGTACCGGCCCGTTGGTGAATGTAATCAGTGATCGTGCCGCAAGGCTGTCGCGGGTTGCTGCGCGGCCTTGCGGCTCAACAGCAGCGTGACGGCGGCCGACACGGCCAGCGTCGCGCCGACTACATACAGCCCGGCGGCGTATCCGCCCGTCACGTTCTTGAGCCAGCCGATCGCGAACGGGCCCACGAAACCGCCCAGATTGCCGATCGAATTGATCATCGCAATGCCTGCTGCCGCGCCTGCGCCTGACAGGAACATGCTGGGCATCGCCCACAGCGGCGCTTTCGCGGCACTGATGCCGACATTCACGACCACCAGCGCCAGCACGATCAACAGGGCAGTGCCCGCCTGACCCGCGAAGATAAAGCCGACGCACGCCAGCGCACAAGGAATCACGACGTGCCACGTGCGCTCATCCGTGCGGTCGGAATGCCGAGCCCACCAGACCATCGCGATCACTGCCAGCACGCTCGGAATGCCCGTCAGCAGGCCCGTCTGCAACGCGGTGAAGCCGAACTGCTTGATGATCAGCGGTGCCCACAGGCCGAGCGTATACAAGCCCGCCGACGTGCCGAAGTAAATCAGCGCGAGTGCCAGCACACGCGGATCGCGCAGCGCGCTCAACGCGCCCGCCGTGTGTCCTGCGTGGCCCTTGCGCTCGTCTGCTTCCGTCTTCAGCTTGGCGATCAGCCATTCGCGCTCGTCGGTTTGCAGCCAGTTCGCCTTCGAAGGCGTATCCGTCAGGAACTTCAGCACGACAAAGCCGAGGATCACGGCAGGCACGGCCTCGATGATGTAGAGCAATTGCCAGTCGGCGAGACCGAACATCGGCGGCAACTGCATGATCGCGCCCGAGAGCGGCGAACCGATGGCCGTGGATATCGGCGCGGCCGCCATGAACCACGCGGCGGCTGCCGCGCGCTGCTTGCCCGGGAACCACAGGCTCAGATACAGGATGATGCCGGGGAAGAAACCCGCTTCCGCGACGCCCAGCACGAAGCGCAGCACGTAGAAGCTGGTCGGTCCCGTGACGAACGCCGAAGCCGCCGACACGATGCCCCACGTCACCATCACGCGCGCGATCCAGATTCTTGCGCCGACTTTATGCAGGATCAGATTGGACGGCACTTCGAACAGGAAGTAGCCGATAAAGAACAACCCGCCGCCGAGATCGAACGCCGTCGGCGAAAGGCCGATGGCCTTGTTCATCGTCATCGCCGCGAAGCCGACGTTGACGCGATCGAGAAAGCTGACGAAGTAGAGCAGCATCACGAACGGAATGATCCGCCACATGAGCTTGCGCGATACGCGCGCTTCGAGTTCCGCTTGCATTGTCTCCTCCTTGGAGGTTGAGCCGGGCTGTGCCGGACAACGGAGGCTTCGCGCGTCGTCTGCTATGTGCAGCGCGTTAGTTGTTGTGAGCGCGAAGCCTTGGGGCGCGTGTTATGCGGCCACGGCGACTTTCTCGACGAGTGCGCAGACAGCCGCCGTCACTTGCGCTGTCGTTGCCTTGCCGCCGAGATCGCCCGTGTGCAGCGATTCATCCGCGGTGACGGTTTCGATTGCGCTCATCACGCGCTTCGCAGCGTCGAATTCGCCGAGATGTTCGAGCAGCATCACGACCGACCAGAACGTGCCGATCGGATTCGCAAGGCCCTTGCCCATGATGTCGAAGGCCGAACCGTGGATCGGCTCGAACATCGACGGATAGCGGCGTTCCGGGTCGATGTTGCCCGTCGGCGCGATGCCGAGGCTGCCTGCGAGCGCAGCGGCGAGATCGCTGAGGATGTCCGCGTGGAGGTTGGTGGCGACGATGGTGTCGAGCGAAGCAGGGCGGTTGATCATGCGCGCCGTCGATGCATCGACGAGTTCCTTGTCCCATTTGACGTCCGGGAACTCCTTCGAAATCTGCAGCGCGACTTCGTCCCACATCACCATTGCGTGACGTTGCGCGTTGCTCTTCGTGATGACGGTCAGCAACTTGCGGGGACGTGACTGTGCGAGGCGGAACGCGAAGCGCATGATGCGCTCGACGCCGGCGCGCGTGAGGATGGAGACATCGGTGGCGGCTTCGATTGGATGCCCTTGATGCACGCGGCCGCCGACGCCGGAATATTCGCCCTCCGAGTTCTCGCGGACGATCACCCAGTTCAGGTCTTCGGGCGTGCAGCGCTTGAGCGGCGCGTCGATGCCGGGCAGGATGCGCGTCGGCCGCACGTTCGCGTACTGGTCGAAGCCCTGGCAGATCTTGAGGCGCAGGCCCCACAGCGTCACGTGATCGGGCACATCGGGGTCGCCTGCCGAACCGAACAGGATCGCGTCCTTGTTGCGGATCGCGTCGAGCCCGTTGGCGGGCATCATCACGCCGTGCTGGCGGTAGTAGTCGGCGCCCCAGTCGAAATTCTCGAACTCGAAACGGAAGCTGTTGCTGGTGCGCGCCAGCGCTTCGAGCACTTCCTTGCCTGCCGGTACGACTTCCTTGCCGATGCCGTCGCCGGGAATGGTGGCAATGCGATAGGTCTTCATGTCTCACTCCTTCAATTGATCTGGAATGGAGCCGACTTTACCTAACTGAGAACGCAGTAACCGGTGCTAGACTCAAAGCATCTTTAACTTGAATTCACAAATCGAACCGTGACCGACACCGTTCAACCGACCGATCTGAGCTTTTTCTCGACCTTGGCAGCGTCAGGCAGCCTGAGCGCGGCGGCGCGCGAACTGGGGCTGACGCCCGCCGCCGTGAGCAAGCGGCTGACGCAGATGGAGCAGCGCGCGGGCGTGCCGCTCGTCAACCGCACGACGCGCCGGATGATGCTGACGCCCGAAGGCGAGGTGTATCTGGAGCACGCGCGGCGCATTCTGGATGAAATCGATGCGCTGTCGGAGTTGCTGGGCAGCGCGAAGAAGAGTCCGAAGGGTTTGCTGCGTGTGAATGCGACGCTGGGTTTCGGGCGCAGTCATGTCGCGCCGGCCATTTCGCGTTTCGTGAATCGTTATCCGCAGGTGGCGGTGCAGTTGCAGTTGTCCGTCACGCCGCCCCCGCTCACCGACGATGCGTTCGATGTCTGTATCCGTTTTGGCGAGCCGCCCGATAGCCGGGTTGTTGCGCGCAGGCTGGCGCCGAATCGAAGGCTGCTGTGTGCGGCGCCGTCGTATATCGCCGAGTACGGGATGCCGCTCGCGCCGCATGAACTGGTGAGGCACAACTGTATCGGCATACGGCAAGGCGATGAAGCGTATGGCGTGTGGCGGCTCGCGACCGGCCGCGGTGCTGCGCGCAAGACGGAGGCGGTGCGCATCAACGGCAATCTGACGACTAACGATGGCGAGATCGCTGTCAAATGGGCGCTCGAGGGACACGGCATCCTGATGCGCGCGGAGTGGGATATCAATGAATATCTCGCCGATGGACGGCTCGTGCAGGTGTTGCCTGCGTATGAGACACCGGGCGCGGATATCTTCGCGGTGTATTCGCAACGGCATCAGATGTCGGCGCGGATCCGGACGTTTGTCGATTTCATTGCGGGGGAGTTGAGGGAGGCGCGGGAAGCATAGAGCCAGGCGAGACCCAAACATGTGCGTCACCAATCGACGCACCCTCAAGGCACGCCCACAGTGCTGCGCTGCACCAGCAGAGTGCCGTCAAGCCTCATCGTGAATCAGCATAAGATTCCAGCGACACCCACGCCAAACCCCCGCAAACCCAATCCCCACAAGGCCTGGCGCCATCGGTAACACACATGGCACACACCTTGCCTTAACACTCACGCAGCGCTCAACGACGAGCCGCAAAGCAGCATCCCCGAGTTACCGACGAATTTTGGACAACGGCGTCCCCTGAATCTGGTCTTGCACCCGATTCGCGGGACGCCGTAGTCGTTTACAGGCCCGGAACATGAGCGACAAAGCCACATCGATCGATCTGCTGAACTGGCGCACGCCCGCCATGCGTGCATTCCACTTCGCGTGGATGGCGTTCTTCGTCTGCTTCTTCGCGTGGTTTGCGTGCGCGCCGCTGATGCCGCTCATCAAGCAGGAGTTTCATCTCACGGCCGATCAGGTAGCGAACATCAACATCGCGGCCGTCGCGATCACGATTCTCGTGCGTCTGATTGTCGGTCCGATGTGCGACCGCTTCGGGCCGCGCAAGGTCTACGTCGCATTGATGACGCTCGGCGCAATTCCCGTGCTCGGCGCGGCGCTCGCGCACGACTACACCACGTTCCTGTTGTGCCGTCTCGGCATCGGCGCGGTCGGCGCGAGCTTCGTGATCACGCAATATCACACGTCGGTGATGTTCGCGGGCAACGTGGTCGGCACGGCCAATGCGACGAGCGCGGGCTGGGGCAACGCGGGCGCAGGCGCCGCGCAGATCTTCGTGCCGCTGATGCTTGCTGGCATCGTCGCGCTGGGTGCGAGCGATTCGGATGCATGGCGCGTCGCGCTGGTGCTGCCCGGTATCGCGATGCCTGTGATGGCCTCGCTCTACTGGCGTTACACGCAGGATTGCCCGCAAGGCAATTTCAGCGAACTGCGCGCACGCGGCATCGCTATCGATAGCGGCAAGAAGGGCGGCTGGGCGAGTCTGCTCGCGGCGTCGCGCAACTATCGCGTGTGGATGCTGTTCGTCACTTACGCCGCGTGCTTCGGCGTCGAGGTGTTCATTCACAACGTCGCAGCCATCTACTACGTCGATCACTTTCAACTGTCGCTGCGCGAAGCGGGTCTCGCGGCGGGCAGCTTCGGCTTGCTCGCGATCTTCGCGCGTCCGCTAGGTGGCCTGCTGTCCGACTGGGGCGCAAAGCAACGCGGGCTGTCGGCGCGTTCGCTGCTGCTGTTCGTGCTGATCGCCGGCGAAGGCGCGGGCCTGCTGCTGTTCTCGCAAGCGAGCCACGCGGGCCTCGCGGTGCTCGCGATGCTGGTGTTCGGTCTCTTCACGCATATGGCGTGCGGCGCGACGTACGCACTGGTGCCGTTCATCGATCGCAAGGCGCTCGGCGGCGTGGCAGGCATCGTCGGCGCGGGCGGCAATGTCGGCGCCGTCGCAGCGGGCTTTCTCGCGAAGGGCATGGGCGACCTGCATCAAACGCTGATGACGCTCGGCGGCCTCGTGCTGGCTTCCGCGATCTGCGCCATTGCTGTGCGCTTCTCCGCCGAACACAGCGCGCGCGAAGCCGCGTTCGGCGCAACGAATTAAATCAATGAATCCCCTCTCTGACAGGATCGGCGACATGAAAGTCATCGTTATCGGCCACGGCATGGTCGGCCACAAACTGCTCGAATGCCTCGCGGAACAGACCGCTGCGCGCCTCGACATCACCGTGCTGTGCGAGGAGCCGCGTCCTGCTTACGATCGCGTGCATCTGTCGGAGTTTTTCTCGGGTAAGTCCGCCGACGATCTCTCACTGGTTGAGCCCGGCTTCTTCGATCGCGACGACATGGTGCTGCGCCTGAACGCGAAAGCGGTATCGATCGATCGCGACGCGCACACGGTCACGACGTCGACGGGCGAAACGCTGTCGTACGACAAGCTCGTGATTGCCACCGGCTCGTACGCATTCGTGCCGCCTGTGCCCGGCAAGGAGCGCAAGGACTGTTTCGTGTATCGCACGATCGAAGATCTCGAAGCGATGCAGGAATGCGGCGCGCGCTCGAAGACGGGCGTCGTCGTCGGTGGCGGGCTGCTCGGTCTCGAATGCGCGAAAGCATTGCGCGATCTGGGCCTCGATACGCATGTGGTCGAATTCGCGCCGCGCCTGATGGCCGTGCAAGTCGACGACGGTGGCGGCAAGATGCTGCGCGGCAAGATCGAAGAACTCGGCGTGACGGTGCATACGCAGAAGAACACGCTGGAGATCGTCGATGGTGAAGAAGGCACGCATCGCATGCAGTTCGCCGATGGCAGCCATCTCGACACCGACATGATCGTGTTTTCCGCAGGCATCCGTCCGCGCGACGAGATTGCGCGTTCGAGCGGCCTGCAAGTCGGTCCGCGCGGCGGCATCGTGATCGACAATCAATGCCGCACGAGCGACGCCGACATCTACGCAATCGGCGAATGCGCGCTGTGGAATGGCCAGATTTTTGGTCTGGTCGCGCCGGGCTACGAAATGGCGCGTGTGACGGCCAAGCAGATTCTCGGCGAAGAAGAAGCCGCGTTTGCCGGTGCCGACATGAGCACGAAGCTCAAGCTGATGGGCGTCGATGTCGCGAGTCTCGGCGACGCGCATGGCGCGACGGCGGGCAGCCGCACGTATCAGTTCAGCGACGAACGCAAGCAGGTCTACAAGAAGCTCGTCGTGTCCGATTGCGGCAAGTTTCTGCTCGGCGGTGTGATGGTCGGCGATGCTAGCGAATACGGCACGCTGCTGCAAATGATGCTGAACCGCATCCAGTTGCCGGAATCCCCGGAATTCCTGATCCTGCCGCAAGCGGACGGCAACGCGAAGCCCGCGCTCGGCGTCGATGCATTGCCCGAGAGCGCGCAGATCTGCTCGTGCAACAACATCTCGAAGGGCGCGATCTGCGCGTCGGTGTGCGCGGGTGCGACGACCATCGGCGATGTGAAGAGCGCGACGAAAGCGGGCACGGCATGCGGCGGCTGCGTGCCGCTCGTCACGCAGGTGATGAAGGCCGAGATGAAAAAACAGGGTCTCGCGGTCAACAACCATCTGTGCGAGCACTTTCCGTTCTCGCGCCAGGAGCTGTATCACATCGTTCGAGTGGAACGTATCGAGACCTTCGGCGCGCTGCTCGAAAAACATGGCCACGGTCTGGGCTGCGATATCTGCAAGCCCGCAGTGGCAGGCATTCTCGCGTCGTGCTGGAACGAGTTCGTGCTGAAGAAAGAGCATGCGAGCCTTCAGGACACGAACGACTACTACCTCGCGAACATCCAGCGCGACGGCACGTATTCCGTCGTGCCGCGCATGCCGGGCGGTGAAGTGACGCCGGACGGTCTGATCGCCGTCGGCCAGGTTGCGAAGAAATACGGCCTCTATACGAAGGTGACGGGCGGTCAACGTGTCGATCTGTTCGGCGCGCGTGTCGATCAGTTGCCGTCGATCTGGGAAGAGCTGATCGCTGCCGGCTTCGAATCGGGCCATGCGTACGGCAAGTCGCTGCGCACGGTGAAGTCGTGTGTCGGTTCGACGTGGTGCCGTTATGGCGTCGACGATTCCGTCGGCCTCGCGATCGATATCGAGAACCGCTACAAGGGCCTGCGCTCGCCGCACAAGCTGAAGTTCGCCGTGTCGGGCTGCACGCGTGAGTGCGCGGAAGCACAAGGCAAGGACGTCGGCATCATCGCGACGGAGAAGGGCTGGAATCTCTACGTGTGCGGCAACGGCGGCATGAAGCCGCGTCATGCCGAACTGATCGCGTCGGACCTGGATCGCGAAACGCTGATCCGTTACATCGACCGCTTCCTGATGTTCTACGTGCGCACTGCCGACCGCCTGCAGCGCACCAGCGTGTGGCGCGAGAACCTCGAAGGCGGCCTCGAGTATCTGCGCGACGTGATCATCAACGACAAGCTCGGCATTGCCGCGGAACTCGAAGCGGAAATGCAGCATGTCGTCGACACGTACGAATGCGAATGGAAGAAGGCCGTCACGGACCCTGAAACGCGCAAGCGCTTTCGTCACTTCGTCAACAGCGACAGCGCCGACGACAACATCAACTTCGTCGCCACGCGTGGCCAGATTCGTCCTGCTACGCCCGAAGAACGGCAACGTCCCGTGCGCATTCCGGTTGTCGTCGAACAGACGCCGGAATCGGCTGAAACGGTTTGATGCAAGTCATCACGTCAATTACTCATCGATAGAACGGAGCACGACATGAACAACGACCGTCTGCCGACCAGCTGGACTTCCATCTGCGCGCTCGACGATATCGTGCCGAACACGGGCGTGTGCGCGCTCGTCAACGGCGAGCAGGTGGCGGTGTTTCGGATCGAAGGCGAACGCGGCGGCGTGTTTGCGATCGACAACTTCGATCCCAACTCGCAGGCGGCTGTGCTCTCGCGTGGATTGATCGGCAGCCTTGGCGAGCGCGTCGTCGTCGCGTCGCCGATCTACAAGCAGCATTTCGATCTGCGCACGGGCGAATGCCTCGAAGCGCCCGACAAGTCCGTCAGCGCGTTTGCGACGCGTGTCGAAGACGGGCACGTATGGGTATCGGCGTAACACGGATATGAGCGACTAACGGATCCCTGCAATGGCGTGCGAGAACATCAAGACGGTTTGTCCTTACTGCGGCGTGGGTTGCGGGATGGTGCTGCAGGTTGAGGACGGACAGGTCGTCAAGATTTCCGGCGACAAGGACCATCCGACCAATTACGGACGTCTCTGCACGAAAGGGCAATCGGCGCACGTCGCGCTGCGCAAGTCGGGCCGCCTTGAAAGCGCGTTCGAGCGGCGCACGCGCGACGCCGATCCGATTCCCGTTTCCGTCGATCTTGCGATTCCCGACACCGCACGCCGTCTGCGCGCGATTCTCGATGAGCATGGCCCCGATGCGCTGTCGTTTTACGTGTCGGGGCAGATGTCGATTGAAGCGCAGTATCTCGTCAACAAGCTCGCGAAAGGCTTCATCGGCACGAACAACATCGAGTCGAATTCGCGGCTGTGCATGGCGAGCGCAGGCAGTGGCTACAAGCTCTCGCTGGGTGCGGACGGCCCGCCTGGTTCGTATCAGGATTTCGACAAGGCCAATCTGTTCTTCGTGATCGGCGCGAATATGGCCGACTGTCATCCCATCCTGTTCCTGCGCATGATGGATCGCGTGAAAGCGGGCGCGAAGCTGATCGTTGTCGATCCACGCCGCAATACGACGGCGGACAAGGCGAATCTGTTCATGCAGATCAATCCGGGCACTGATCTCGCGCTGCTCAATGGCCTGCTGCATCTGCTGCACAAGAGCGGGCATACGGACCCGCAATTCATCGCGCAGTTCACGGAAGGCTGGGACGCGATGCCCGCCTTTCTCGACGACTACACGCCTGAGAAAGTGGCTGCGATCACCGGCATTCCCGAAGCCGACATTCGCAAGGCCGCGCAGTGGATCGGCGAAGCGCCCGAATGGATCAGCTGCTGGACGATGGGCCTGAACCAGAGCACGCACGGCACCTGGAACACGAATGCGATCTGCAACCTGCATCTGGCGACGGGCACGATCTGCCGTCCCGGCAGCGGCCCGTTTTCGCTGACGGGTCAGCCCAATGCGATGGGCGGGCGCGAGATGGGCTATATGGGTCCGGGTCTGCCGGGGCAGCGCTCGGTGCTGGTCGAAGAAGACCGTGCATTTATCGAAGACCTGTGGGAAGTGCCGCGCGGCACGCTCACGACGAAGCTTGGTACGGGCACCGTCGACATGTTCTCGCGCATGGCGGCGGGCGATATCAAGGCGTGCTGGATCATCTGCACGAACCCGGTGGCGAGCGTCGCGAACCGGCAGAACGTGATTGCCGGTTTGCAGGCTGCCGAACTCGTCATCACGCAGGACGCGTTCCTCGACACGGAGACCAATCGTTACGCGGATGTGTTGCTGCCCGGCGCGCTGTGGGCGGAAGCCGAAGGCGTGATGATCAACTCCGAGCGCAACATGACGCTGATGCAAAAGGCGATCGATCCGCCCGGCGCCGCGCTCGCCGACTGGCAGATCATCGCGCGCGTCGCGTGCGAGATGGGCTTCGCGGATGCGTTCACGTATGCATCGGCGGCTGAGGTGTTCGATGAAATCGCGC
Organism: Burkholderia sp. Ac-20365; assembly: GCF_017104715.1. Lineage (GTDB taxonomy): Bacteria > Pseudomonadota > Gammaproteobacteria > Burkholderiales > Burkholderiaceae > Paraburkholderia. Next base: position 78,653 of record NZ_JAAGPI010000012.1, on the reverse strand, counting down.
GCGTGTCGAATCCGAAAACGGGCTATGACCTGCGCGGCGCGAGTCACGCGCGGCTGCGCGATACGTCGTTGCAATGGCCGTGTGCGCCCGATGCCGCATCGGACCGAAATCCGCTGCGCTATATCAACGATGGCGTCAGCCAGACCCTGAAAGTGCTGCCCGACGGCACGCGCCCGGCGCTCGTGTTTCCGACCGCGAGCGGCAAGGCGATGTTCTTCGCGCGTCCGCATGTCGATCCCGCCGAAATGCCCGGCGCGGAATTCCCGATCGTGCTGAACACGGGCCGTTTGCAGCATCAATGGCACACGATGACCAAGACGGGCAAGGTGCCGATGCTCAACAAGCTGAACCCGTCGCCGTTCGTCGAATTGCATCCGGAAGACGCAGCATCGCTTGGCGTGCGTGACAAGGATCGGGTCGAGATTCGCTCGCGCCGTGGCCGCGCGGTGCTGCCTGCCGTCGTCACCGAGCGCGTGCGCCCCGGCAATGCCTTTGCGCCGATGCACTGGAACGACGTGTACGGCGACGATCTGTGCATCAACGCGGTGACAAGCGATGCAATCGACGCAATCTCGCAGCAGCCCGAGCTGAAATTCTGCGCAGTGGCGCTGACGCGCGTCGAAGCCGACGTGGTGGAAGCGCCGCCGCGCGAAACCGAAGCAGCACCCGAAGTCGCGGCCGATGCACCCGTCGCGATGGTTCGTCCGCAACAGGAACTGGATATGTCACGTATCGACGCTCTTGCCGCCATGCTCGGCCTTACCGACACACCCGCGCCGACGCTGGACGACGCAGCGCGGCTCTATATGGCGGGTTTTGTCAGCGGCTTGCGTTCGTCGCAGGGCGAGGCGCGCGGTGTGCCGACCTTGCCCGCGAATGCGCCGCTACCGGTGAATACGCGGCTTTGGTTCGATGGCGTGCTTGCGGGTATGTTCAGCCGCGCCGAGCCGGAGCCGGTGGCGGCTTTGATACCGGCAGCGGATAACGTGTCGGCCGTGCGCATCGCGCATCCGCGCCCCAAGGTTGCGCTGCTGTGGGCATCGCAGACAGGCAACATCGAATCGCTGAGCGAGCAATACGCGACGCAGCTGATGGAGTGCGGCTTCGAAATCCGCATGTCGTGCATGGCGGACTTTCCGATTGCCGCGCTGGCGCAGCATCGCTATGTGCTGCTGATGACGAGCACGTTCGGTGACGGCGATGCACCCGATAACGGCCAGAGCTTCTGGAACGCATTGCAGGCCGACAGCGCGCCGCGCCTCGCCGACCAGCAATACGCGGTGCTCGGGTTCGGCGATCCCAGCTACGACCAGTTCTGCGGCCACGGCCGCAAGCTCGATGCGCGCTTCTCGGAACTGGGCGCGAAGCGTTTGAATCCGCGTGTCGATTGCGACACGGATTTTCAGCCGGCCGCCGACAAGTGGCTCGAAGCTGTGATCGCGAAGATCAAGGCCGACGATGCATCGCTCCATGAAGTGCCCGCGCAAGGCGTGATTCCCGCTGTGCTGCCCGGCGCGACGCCGTCGAAGACGAGCCCTGCGCAATCGCGGCTCGTCGAGAATCTGCGCCTGAACCGCAATGGTTCGAAGGACACGCGCTACTTCTCGCTCGCGATCGGCGAATCGAACCTCGAATACGAAGCAGGCGATGCGCTCGGCGTGTGGCCGAAAAACTGCCCCGAACTGGTCGACGAACTGATCGATCTGTCGGGCGTGAAAGCGGATGCAGCGGTACACGTGGCGGGTGTCGGCGATATGCGGATCGCTGAAGCGCTCGCACGTCACTACGAAATCGCGCGGCCCAGCATGGAAGCGCTGCAACTGATCGCCTCGCGCAGCCGCAACGATGCGCTCGTGAAGCTGCTCTCGGATGAGCGCAAAGCCGATCTGAAGCAATGGCTGTGGGGCCAGCAACTCGCCGACGTGCTGCACGAGTTTCCCGCCGATCTTTCCGCAAGCGAATTGCTCGGCGTACTCAAGCGTTTGCAGCCGCGTCTCTATTCGATCGCGTCGAGCCCGAAGGCACACGAAGGCGAAGTGCACCTGACGGTTGCTGCCGTGCGTTACAACAACGGCAGGCGTAACCGTAAAGGCGTGTCGTCGACGTTCCTCGCGGACCGCGCGCGTGACGTCAGCGTGCCCGTCTTCGTGCAGAAGTCTGCGCATTTCCGCCCGCCGCGCAGCGGCGACACGCCGATGATCATGGTCGGTCCCGGCACGGGTGTCGCGCCGTTCCGCGGCTTCCTGCACGAGCGTGACGCGCGGGGCGCGAAGGGCCGCAACTGGCTCTTTTTCGGCGAACAGCACGCAGCGACGGACTTTTATTACCGCGAGGAACTGGAAGGCATGCAGCAAAGCGGGCTGCTGACGCGCCTCGATCTGGCGTTCTCGCGCGATCAGGCCGACAAGGTCTACGTGCAGGACCGGATGCGCGAGCAGGGCGCGCAACTGTGGTCGTGGCTCGACGAAGGCGCGCATTTTTACGTATGCGGCGACGCGAGCCGGATGGCGAAAGACGTCGATGCCGCGTTGAGGGATGTCGTTGCACAGCATGGCGGGATGAGCGCGGAGCGCGCCGAGGAGTATGTCGGCGCGATGGCGAAGAACCGGCGCTACGTGCGGGACGTGTACTGAAACGACGGAGCGTCCTGCCCGTAACCCGCCTGTAATGTCAAGCATTTCCGATTAAATCGCACACGATGTATAATGCGTCCTCATAGAGACATTTGTCTCGTGCTGACGAGGACGCAAATGAAGACCACCGCCAAGGCAGAAGACACGAACCCGAAGCTCGCCGACTTCCTGTGCTTTGCCGTTTATTCGGCGAATCTCGCGTTCGGCAAGGCTTACAAGCCGATTCTCGAGGAACTGGGGCTGACGTATACGCAATACATCACGGTGATTGCGCTGTGGGAAGAGGACAACCAGACGGTGAGCAGTCTGGGCGAAAAGCTGTTTCTCGAGTCGAACACGCTGACGCCGATTTTGAAGAAGCTCGAGGCGATGGGGTATCTGGAGCGCCAGCGCGATCCTGAGGACGAGCGGCAGGTGCGGGTCAGCCTGACCAAGGCTGGTCGCAAGCTGCGTGAAAAGGCCTTCGGCATGGATCTGGTCGAGGCATGCGGGCTTGGGGCTGATGAGTTTGCAAAGATGCAGAAGGGGATAGTTACGTTGCGGAATAATTTGATTAAGGCTGTTAGTGAGCAAGAGTAAGCGTGCCTGCGGCGCTGGGTTTGGTTTGCTTTTGTTGTTACTGGCATCCGTGTGATGTTTTCGTTGTACGTGCGCGTTGCTCTGGTTTGTCTTGCGACGCTGGTGTGGTTTGCTTGTGTTTGTCACTGGCATCCGCGATTTGTCTTGCCTGCTTCACGCGTTGCCCCTGTGCGGGGCGGCACCTACTTTTCTTTGCCGCGGCAAAGAAAAGTAGGCAAAAGAAAGCCGCTCACACCGCCAATTCTTGACCTTCGCCCACGGGCTCCCAACGGCCCCGTCCTGTTCGCGGCAACGTTCTTCTCCATGCACGCTGCCAACGCTCTTATTGAGCGCCTAACCTGCTTCACATTCCCGCGTCGCCACGCGCGCCATCAAATCGCCCACGTTCTATAGCGGCAAACTGTGTGTCGGAGTTCGCGGCGTACACGCATCACTCCGGACTGAAAACCACGAGCGGTGTCGTAAGAGCGCCGAGGCGTGAAGCACTACGACCTACACACAGTTTGCCACCTGGGCGGCTGTAACCATTCGCTGCCACTGGCTGCGCTATGGGTGCTTGAAGCGGGTGAGGCGCTTGTTCGAAGCGTTGGCAACAGGCATTTAACGGAGCGGTTGCCGTTTGAAGGATAAGAACCGTTGGGGGCCCTCAGGCAGTGGTGAAGAATTGGCGGTGTTAGCCCGCTTTCTTTGCTTACTTTCTTTGCGGCGGCAAAGAAAGTAAGTGCCGCCCCGCACAGGGGCAACGCTTGCGCCGCGAAGGCGCCAACGCGGATGCCATCAAAAACACGAGCAAACCAAACCAGCGTCGCAAGACAACCCAAAGTGCCGCCCCGCACAGGGGCCCCAAAAGCCCACCAACCCCAAACCCCATCAAAAAAACCAAACACACTGTTTCACAAAACAAATCGCACACGATCAAATCGCACTTGACACAAAAACCTAAAAACGTAGAATACGTCGTACGCGATGCAATCGCACAAGATCAAAACCAGGCGACACCCAAAACAGTTCGCTCGCGAAAAGATTTCACCCTTCACCTAACGGAGTTCACCATGCAAAAGTCCTTCAAAGCTGCAGTCCTGTTTGCCCTTACCATCGCCGCGTCGTCGACGGCCTTCGCAAGTGGCTACGGCCCCGCACCGCACTACAACCCGACGCAAGGCGCACCGGTATCACAACAAGGCCCGAGTGCCATCGTCGCTGAAGCAAGCCGCAACGCGGCCATCAATGACGACATGGGCGGCGTCGCCACCCAGACCGTCGAATCGGGGCATCGCACGATTTCGGGCGAGTTCAGCGTGTCCACCTTCAAACATCACTAAGCCGCGATCAGAGGAGAGCGCAAGATGGCAAAGATCGACAACGTCCTGTACACGGGCAAGACGCAAACCACAGGCGGCCGCGAAGGCGCGGCGCGTAGCTCCGACGGCCGTCTGGATATCCAGCTCTCGCCGCCGGGATCGAACGGCAAGGGCACGAACCCCGAGCAACTGTTCGCGGCAGGCTGGTCAGCGTGTTTTATCGGCGCAATGGGACTGGCCGCGCGCGAACTGAAAGTGGCGCTGCCCGTCGAGACGGCGGTGAATGCCGAAGTCGACCTTGGCACGGGTGAGGGCGGCTACTTCCTGCAGGCACGTCTGAACGTGAGCCTGCCGGGCGTGAGCGCCGACGTCGCACAGAAGATCGTCGATACGGCGCATCAAACGTGTCCGTATTCGAAAGCGACGCGCGGCAATATCGACGTTGAAATCGCGCTGGTTTGAGGTGCGCGCGGCGGTAGCCGGCTCGCCAGTGTCCTTCAGTTGAGGGCGCGGCGAGCCGGTTATCCTGTTCAGCCACCCGAACGAGGCGGCTGCGGGTTATTGGCGGGATTGGTGTCGTACTTGAACACGCGCTCGATGCCCGACGCGCTATCCAGCGCCAGCGATTCAAGCGCGGCCTCGAGCGAGTCTGCCGTCTCTTTCGCGTAAATCTGCTCGCCGTCCACGTAGACGGTGAATGAACGCAGATACTTCGCCTTCTTCTCGGGATTCTCGATGGTCTGCCGCGTCCACTCGTAAAGCGGATACGCCGCAATCCCGACTTCTTCCGCTTCCTTCACGTATCCGGCAAACGCATCGAACTGGCATGTCAGTGTCGCGCGATGCTGGCTCAGCACATCGTGCAGCGGCGCATAAGACTGCGCAGCGGGATCGGCGCGCAATGCGGCCGCCCGTTCGTCCGAAACGGTGATCCTGATCTGGAACTGCCATGTGTCCTGCATGGTTTTCCCCAATCGAGTCATCCAACGATTCTAGCGAATGGCTGAAATCTCAGCCTGGTCTCCGGGGTCGATTCTGAAGTCTCGGAACTGAATTTCCGTGTCCGGATAAAAGTCCATAAAAATCAACGTTTTAGATAATTCGTTGAAGGCCGAAAAATTGGCATGCCCCTTGCGCTATAGGCGTCCACTGGCCACCCGGCCAAAGACAAGCGATGCAGCCCCACGCATCCAATTCAAGGAGACATGCTTTGCAAACGACTTCGCACGCCCACGGCTCGTCGCAGCCGGTGCCCGCGCAGCAACCCGTCAGCAAAACGCGCTTCTGGCCAGAAGGCTGGTGGAAGCTGATGGAATACCGGATCGGCATCATCCCGCTGCCCGTCTACTTCATCCTGCTGGCGCTCATCACAGGCTTTGCCGTGACGGGCAAGGTGCCCGGCGAAATTTCGATGGCGATTGCCGTGCTCGCCTTCTTCGGCTTTACGTGCGCCGAACTCGGCAAGCGTCTGCCGATTCTGCGCAACATCGGCGCGGCGGCGATCTGCGCGACCTTCGTGCCGTCGGCGCTCACCTTCTATCACCTGCTGCCGAAGCCCATCCTCAATCTGACGACGGAATTCACCAAGCAGACGAACTTCCTGTACCTGTTCATCGCGTCGATCATCGTCGGCAGTATCTTGAGCATGGACCGGCGCGTGCTGATTCAGGGCTTCATCAAGATTTTCGTGCCGCTCGCGGTCGGCTCGATTGCGGCTGCCATCGTCGGCACGGCGGTCGGTGCGGCGTTCGGGCTCGGCGTGCGCCATACGCTGCTGTATATCGTGGTGCCCATCATGGCGGGCGGCGTTGGCGAGGGCGCGATTCCGCTGTCGATCGGTTACTCGGAAATCATGCATCTGCCGCAGGGCGAGCTGTTCGCCCAGGTGCTGCCGCCCGTGATGCTTGGCAGCCTCACGGCGATCGTGCTGTCCGGCGCGCTCGACATGCTCGGCAAGCGCCTCCCGCATCTGACGGGCAAAGGCCGTCTGCAGGTCGGCGAACAGGATGAGATGGACCCGGTGAAAGAAGAAATCACCGGCCATATCGACGTCACGCATATCGCCGCCGCCGGCATCACCGCGATCACGCTGTATCTGCTCGGCCTGATGTGCCGCAACCTGTTCGGTCTGCCCGCGCCGGTCGCGATGCTGTTTCTCGCGGTGCTGGTGAAGCTCGCGCGTGCCGTCTCGCCGCAGTTGCAGGAAGGCGCGTTCGTGGTCTACAAGTTCTTCTCGACGGCAGTCACGTATCCGCTGCTGTTCGCAATCGGCGTCGCGATGACGCCGTGGGACAAGCTGATGGCGGCGTTCACGTTCGCCAATATCGTGACCATCGTCGTGACGGTTGCGACGCTGATGGGTACGGGCTTTGTGGTTGCACGCTTCCTGAAGATGTACCCTATCGACACCGCGATCGTGAACGCCTGCCACAGCGGCCAGGGCGGTACGGGCGACGTCGCGATCCTGACGGCGGCGAACCGTATGACGCTGATGCCGTTCGCGCAGATTGCTACGCGTATCGGCGGTGCGATCGTGGTGACGCTGACGCTGATCCTGCTCGCGCATTTCGGCTGAGATTTCGGCCGAGATTTCAGCCAATGACGCGGCCGCGCCCGGCGCGGCGCGGTGACCGGGCGGTGCAACCAGTTTGCGCCGCCCGTTTTCGCTTGTGGCGCCGTGCCTGGTCCATGCAGCCGGGCGTCGGGCATCGATGAGGTTCAAACGTGCGCGTGAGAATAAGAGGCATACCGTTGTGGGCATGGGCCGCCGCCGGCGCGCTGTATCTCGGCGCGGCCTTCGCGGCCGTCGAGTTTGCATGGGACCGCGCCATCGATGCACTCGCGCAGGTCGGTGCGCATCGGCTGGACCTGTACGCCGCCAGTCTGAAAAGCGAGCTGGGCCGCTATGAAATGATGCCTGCCATCGTCGCGCGTCAGGACAGCGTGCGCGCGCTGCTGCGCGCGGGCCAGGGCGCGTCGCCGCAACTCCTGCATGAAGTCGATACCTATCTCGAAGCCGTCAACAACGACGCGGGCAGTCTCGCCGTCGACGTGATCGACCTGCAAGGCGAAGTGATCGCCGCGAGCAACTGGAACCAGTCGTTCAGCTTCGTCGGCACCAACGTTTCCTATCGGCCGTATTTCAAGGATGCGCTCGCGCATGGCACGGGCCGCTTTTTCGGCATCGGCACGAACACAGGCATGCCGGGGCTGTACTTTTCAAGCGCGGTGCGAGATGGCGACAAGCCAGTCGGCGCGGCGGCTGTGAAGCTGAGCGTCGATTCGCTGGAAGCGGCCTGGCGAACGCCCGGCGAAGCGGCTGTCGTGATCGACAGCAATGGGGTGATCGTCATCTCGACCGTACCGGCGTGGAAGTTCACCGCGTTCCGGCCGATCACCGCGCAACAGCAGCGCGACATTCAGGCTTCGCGGCAATATGCAGGACGCAATGTCGATGCGCTGCTGTACCGGCGCGTGGGCGACTGGAACGGCGTTGCGTGGCTCGGGCGCTTTCCCGACTGGCGCAAGCAAGGCCGCACCACGCAGTTTCTCGTGATGTCGCGACCCGCGCCGCAAGCGGGCGATTCGATCACGGTACTGCTCGACGTCGCAACTGCACGCCGTCAGCAGCAGGTTGCGCTCGCATTCGTGACGGCCGTGTTTCTGATCGCCGGGCTGTATGCGTTGTACGCGGTGCAGCGGCGGCGCGTGATCGCCGAAAAGCTCAAGGCGCAGGACGCGCTGCGTCTCGCGAACGATCGCCTCGAAATGACGGTCGCGCAGCGCACGGCCGCGCTGGTGGCGACCAATGAGCGAATGCAGCAGGAGATCGTCGAACGCAAACGGACGGAACAGCGTCTGCGCGACTCGCAGCAGGAAGTCGTGCACGCGGGCAAGCTCGCCGTGCTTGGCCAGATGGCGGCGGGCTTGACGCACGAACTGAATCAGCCGCTCGTCGCGATCCGCACGCTGTGCGACAACGCGCGCACGTTCTTCGAGCGCAATCAACCTGCGCAGGCTGTCGCGAATCTCGAGCGTGTGGCGAAGCTCGTCGACAGCATGGCTGTGCTCACGGGCGAGCTGAAGACGTTCGCACGCAAGCCCGATATCGAGCGCGTGGCGGTGTCGCTGACGGAAGCGGTCGCGCACGCGCGGCTCATCTACGAATCGCGGATTCGCGACGAAGGCGTGCAGCTCGACGTGAAGATTCCGGCGGGCACGACGGTATGGGCGGAATCGAGCCAGTTGCAGCAGGTGATCGTCAATCTGCTGGGCAATGCGCTCGACGCCGTGCATCACGAAGACAAACGCATCATCACGATTGCCGCCGCCGACCCGGACGCACGCGAGCGCGTGCTGTTCACGATCTCCGATAGCGGCCCGGGCATCGCACCCGAAGTGCTCGCGCATCTGTTCGAGCCGTTCGTGACGACGAAGCCGCGCGGACACGGCCTCGGTTTGGGACTGGCGATCACGTCGCGTATCGTCGAAGGTTTCGGTGCGAAGATTTCCGCCGCCAATCTGGCGGACGGCGGCGCACAATTCACTATCGAATTCGCGGCGGCGACGTCGCAGAGGGTGGTTCATGGGAGATGAAATCAGGGTTCTCGTCGTCGAGGATGACGAGAACGTGCGCTTCGGCGTGGAGCAGGCGGTAGCGCTGGCGGGCTTTCCTGTCAGCGCGTTTGCGTCGGCGGCACAGGCTCTGGCGGAAGTCGCGCCGGGCGCGCCGGTCGTGATCGTGTCCGATGTGCGGATGCCGGGCATCGACGGCTTGCAGCTCCTCGACAAGGTGATGGCGATCGATTCGCACATTCCCGTCGTGCTGATCAGCGGGCATGCCGACATCTCGACGGCGGTGGGCGCGATGCAGGTCGGCGCCTACGATTTCATCGAAAAGCCGTTTTCGTCCGACCATATCGCGGGACGCGTCGCCCGTGCGGTCGAGAAACGGCGGCTCACGCTGGAAGTGCAGGGCCTGCGCGCCGCGCTCGACAACTGGCAAGGGATTGAAGCGCTGGTACTCGGCAAATCGCCGGCAATGGCGGAAGTGCGCAAGAAGATTCTGCGGCTCGCGGATACATCGGTATCCGTGCTGATCACGGGCGAAACGGGCACAGGCAAAGAACTGATTGCGCGCAGCCTGCACGATTTCGGCGGACGGCGCGACAAGCATTTTGTCGCGCTCAATTGCGGCGGCCTGCCGGAACAGATTTTCGAAAGCGAGCTGTTCGGGCATGAAGCGGGCGCGTTTACCGGCGCGATCAAGAAGCGTGTCGGCAAGATCGAGTGGGCGAACGGCGGCACGCTCTTTCTCGACGAAATCGAAACCATGCCGATCGCGCTGCAGATCAAGATGCTGCGCGTGTTGCAGGAACGCACGCTGGAGCGGCTCGGCGCGAACGAGTCGATTCCCGTCGATTGCCGCGTCGTCGCGGCTTCCAAAGCCGATCTCGCCTCGCTGTCCAACGACGGCCGCTTTCGCGCGGACCTGCTGTACAGGTTGAACGTTGCGCAGATCGAATTGCCGCCGCTACGTGAACGCCGTGAAGACGTGCCGCTGCTGTTCGAGCACTTCGTGCTCGCGGCTGCGCGCCGCTTCGGCCAACCGGCGCCGGTCGTGTCCGCGTCGCAGTTGTCGGAACTGATGACGCACCAGTGGCCCGGCAACGTGCGCGAATTGCAGAACGTTGCGGACCGCTTCGTGCTAGGCCTGACGGGCGACAGCCTGCTGGTGGAAAGCAGCGGCACGGTGGCGCCGGCGGCAAAGGGCGGCACGCTCGCCGATCAGATGGCGTACTTCGAGCGCATGCTGATCGAAGACATGCTGCGGCGTCATCACGGCAATGTAGCCGACACGAGCGAGGCGCTCGGCATGCCGAAGAAGACGCTGTATCACAAGCTGCGTCAACTGAAGATCGCCGCGCGCGACGCGCAGAGCGAGGAGATCGACTCCTAGTTCGTTTAAAGCCTTCTCAGCGCCTGATGGTGTCGATCAATATCTGCACGAACGCCTTGCTCGCCGCCGTGCGATAGGCGTCCTTGCGCTGGAGCAGCGCGGCTGTTCGCGCGGGCAAAGGCGGATCGAGCGGAACGGGCCGCAGGTCCGCATGCTCGCGCGCGATGCCATCGGGCAGCACCGTTGCAAGCTGCCCGTGACGCACGATCTCGACGATCGCGCTGATCGAGTTCACCTCGATGGCAACGTGCGGCCGGACGCGATGCAGCGCGCAATACTCATCGATATACCTGCGCGTTGCGAACGCCTTGTTCAGCAACACCAGCGGTTCTTTCGCGAAATCCTGCGCGGAAAGCGGCTTGCGGCGCGACGCGCGCGCATGCCCGCTGCCGACCACCAGACTCAGCGTCTCCTGAAACAAGGGCTGGCTTTCGATTTCCGCCGTATGCGCGGGTTCGAATGCAATGCCGGCATCGAGCCGGTCGTCGGCGAGTTGCGCTTCGATCTGGTCCTGCGTGATTTCCTGCATATCGATGGCGATACCCGGATGCGCCGCATAGAAGTGGTCGATCACAGGTCCGACCAGATAGGCGGTGAAGGTCGGTGTGACGGCGAGGCGCAGATTGCCCCGGCTCAGTTCGCCGACATCGTGAATTGCCCGCACGCCCGCGTCGAGATCCTGTAGCGCGAGCTTTGCGTAGCGCATCCATGCCGCGCCTGCATCCGTGAGTTGCACCGTGCGGCCCGAGCGGTCGAGTAACTGCGTGCGCAACGTGTCTTCCAGTTGCCGGATCTGCTGCGACAGCGTGGGCTGCGACACGTGCAGCGCCTCGGCGGCGCGCGTGAAATTGCGGTGTTCCGCGACGGCCAGAAAGTAGCGGATATGACGTAGCAGCATGTCGGTTCCTGACTATTGGCATTGCCTATAGTGGCCATCATAAACGGGTCTTGGACACTATGGCTGATCGCGTCCATTCTTTGTTCAACGCAGCGCACACAGCGCGCCTGAATGGAGCAGATCATGCAAGACATCATCGACGGTTTTCTGAAGTTTCAGCGCGACGTTTTCCCCGCGCGCAAAGAGTTGTTCCGCAAGCTGGCGACAAGCCAGACGCCGCGCACGCTCTTCATCTCATGTTCGGACAGCCGGATGGTGCCCGAACTGGTCACGCAGCGCGAACCCGGCGATCTTTTCGTGATCCGCAATGCCGGCAATATCGTGCCTTCGTTCGGTCCGGAGCCGGGCGGCGTATCGGCGACGGTCGAATATGCGGTGGCCGCGCTAGGCGTGACGGATGTGGTGATCTGCGGCCATTCGGATTGCGGCGCGATGACGGCCGTTGCGACCTGCAAGTGCCTCGATCACATGCCTGCCGTCGCGAACTGGCTGCGTTACGCCGATTCGGCAAAACTCGTTAACGAATCGCGCGAACATGCGAGCGAGCGCGATCGTATCGACTCCATGGTGCGCGAGAACGTGATCGCGCAACTCAACAATCTCAGGACGCATCCTTCCGTTGCGCTGGCGCTTGCGCAAGGCCGCCTGAAGCTGCACGGCTGGGTGTATGACATCGAATCCGGTTCCATCGACGCACTCGACAGCACGACACGTCAGTTCGTTTCGCTTGCCGAGCATCCGGACGTTGCCGCGACAGCCTGAGCAGACACCGCAATACTTTGAATTTCGCCCCGTTGTTTCCCCCGTTTCACATTTTCCTGGAGCCACATCATGACGCAATCGCAAACCAGCCAGTACGCACGCGAAGCCCTGACCGAAACCATCATCGACGCAAAAACGCGCAAGAACCTGACCTTCGAAGCGATCAACGAAGGCACGGGCCTGAGCATCGCTTTCACGACGGCTGCGCTGCTCGGCCAGCATCCGCTACCCGAGAAAGCCGCAAAGCTGGTTGGCGAGCGCCTCGGTCTCGATGACGATGCCGTCCGTCTGCTGCAGACCATTCCCGTGCGTGGCAGCATCCCCGGAGGCGTGCCGACCGATCCGACCATCTACCGTTTCTACGAAATGGTGCAGGTGTATGGCTCGACGTTGAAGGCACTCGTTCACGAACAGTTCGGCGACGGCATCATCAGCGCGATCAACTTCAAGCTCGATATCAAGAAGGTGCCGGATCCGGAAGGCGGCGAGCGCGCGGTCATCACGCTCGACGGCAAGTATCTGCCGACCAAACCTTTCTGATTCACACGGCCGAACGCACAGCTACAGACCTCGTATAAGGAGAGTCGTCATGTCTTCGCAACAACAGGAAATTCGCCCGCCGCTTCCTCCGTTCACGCTGGAATCGGCGAAAGAGAAAGTGCGCCTCGCTGAAGACGGCTGGAATTCGCGCGATGCGGCGAAGGTCGCGCTAGCCTATTCGCTCGATACGAAATGGCGCAATCGCACGGAGTTCGCGAACAACCGTGCTGAGGCGCAAGGGTTTCTGGAGCGCAAGTGGCGCAAGGAACTCGACTATCGGCTGATCAAGGAGTTGTGGGCGTTCGGCGGCAATCGCATCGCGGTGCGCTATGCGTATGAATGGCGCGACGATGCGGGCAACTGGTTCCGTTCGTACGGCAACGAGAACTGGGAGTTCGGTGAAGATGGTCTGATGCAGCGGCGCTTTGCCTGTATCAACGACATGCCGATCAAGGAATCAGATCGCAAGTTCCATTGGCCGCTCGGCCGTCGTCCCGACGATCATCCTGGCTTGAGCGATCTGGGGCTGTGAGTGCGGCGTGCACGTGTTACGTCCGCGATGTTCAGGGCGTGACGCGTGTGCGAGTCACAACCTTGCTCACACTGTTATCGACGAACAGTTGCGAGACGGGTACGGGCCGCTGGTAGAAGTAGCCCTGGCCAAAAGGGATCCCGAGGCTGCGCAGCGCTTCATGCTGCGCTTCCGTTTCGACGCCTTCTGCAACCACTTCCATGCCGTAATGCTTCGATACGGCCGCGATTGCGCGAATCAGTTCGCTGCCGCCGCGGTCCACTTGCCGCACGAACTGGCCATCGATCTTCACGTAGTCGAACGGAAAGCGCCCGAGCAGATCGAGGTTGGCGTGCTGCGTGCCGAAATCGTCGATGGCGAACTGGACGCCTTGCGCTTTGAGCACATTGAAAATCGCTTCGATGCGCGGATGCTTGTCGAGCAGAAAGCGCTCGGTGACTTCGAGCACGAGGGTGATGTCGTCGGGAAGCGTGTCGTTGGCGGCCAGCACGTCCGCGACGAAGTCCTTGCGTTCCAGATCCATCGGCGCGACGTTGACAGCGACACGCAATGGGCGAATGTCCGTGCGCTGAACGATGTCGCTTGTCGCGCGTTGCAGCGCGAAGCGCGTGACGGCAGGCAGCAGATTACTGCTTTCCACTTCCGTCATGAACGCGGCAGGACTCACGTCGCCCCATTTCGGATGCGTCCAGCGTATCAGCGCTTCGACGCCTGCAATACGGCGTGTGGCGATTTCGACCACGGGTTGATATGCGATAAAAAGCTGTCCTTGTCTGAGCGCGCGGCGCACGGCGGAGAGCAGCAAGCGGCGCGGCGCAAAAACGATCAGATACGCAGCCGCGATCAGCAGATTCAGAAGGATGGCCGCGGTGCCCGCGAGCAGGCCGTATTTCCAGTGCGTTTGCGAAATGAAGCGGGGCGCGGCCGCCACGGCGATCGAGAAAGCCCAACGCGACGACGACGCGCGCGTGCCATTGAGCGCGGCGGCGCTGTCGGCGGAAATCACTTCGCCGCGGGCGTTCAATGCGCGTGCGTTCGACACGACGAGAACCACCTGACCCGCTTCGTAACGCACGCCGTGCGCGAGCGTGTCCGCCAGGTAGGTCGATTCGACGACGTAAAGCAGGCCGGTTTTCTGGTGCGTCGGCACGAATAAGGGCATGACAGGCGATTGTGGCTGCCAGGGCGTGCCCGTAATCAGATCGAATGTGATGCCGGAAGGTGCGATCGGCAGATACGACGAGAGCGGAAGATCGATGGAGCCCAACGCCGACGAACAATACACACGCTGATTCGCCACGAGATTGACGCTGCGCACATACAGAACGTAGGTCTCCAGTTCCGAGAGGCGGTGTTCGACGGCGGTGCAGTCTTGTCCCGGCAGGGTGGATAGCGCGTCGTGCTGGCTTGCCGTGACGTTGTCGAGAATGCGGTCGACTGACGCGACCATGTCTTTTGCGATCAGGCTTTCGCGTTCGCGAATGGTGGCCTGGTCTTCATGGCGCGCCCATAGCGCAGCGGTAACGAGCACACACACGCCGCAGATCACCGCGATGACGAGCGCGAGCATCGGGGTGACGCCACGACCCACGACAGCGGATGTACGAAAAGGTAGAAACTTGGTCACATCGCGGTCCGTTGGCAATGCCCGTCGCAGGAACGATGTTCTAATCGTCCGATAAATATAGCATGTGGCGCACTCGCGGGCGGCGTGCCTCGCGCGCGATCGCGCATTGCCTTCTTCGCATGGGATTCCTGATTAATTGGCTTATTCGGCATTCATTGAATGCGATGCGTTAATTGCTTTTTAACCGGATTGCTGCCATTCAGGACGATCTTTGAATTCGTTTATGTATGACGTAAAAACAGATGAATGGATTATGCAAAATAAATACGAATCTATCGGCAATATTCAGCAATGAATTATTCGTAAAGCATAGTATTAAAGCTCGAGAAATATTTTGTAATGGAAGTTGACATGCTGACGTTTGCCCAACTAATCTACCGCTCATCGTAAGCTGACGGTCATTCGAAACGGGCGCATGAAATTATTATCAGGCCTGTCGTCGGCATGCGACTCTGTATGCATGCGGTTTTACCGGATGCGCCGCTGTCACGTCGTAATTTTTTCTCTGACTCACGTTTTAATAATGTAAATATCGGCGATCTGGCCGAGGCCTTTTATCGCCTGTTTATTGCAAATCTTTCATTCGCCTTAATGCGCGTGAGGGAGACCTTTTGCGTCTTTTTTCTAATAAAAAGAGAAACATAAAACCACACATTTCCAGAGCCGCTTTATCCGATAAGGACGAATCATGCGAGCATGTTTTCGGTTAAAGACGCAGTGCCTGTTGCTGGCTGCGACGCTGGTGTTGAGTGCATGTGGTGGCGGAGACGATGGAGGTCTCACTTCGAGCAAATCGGCACAGGTGGGCGCGACCGCGCCTGCGTCGCAGCCGGCGCTTGCAGCGCCGGAGTCGCCGATCGTCGCCGACACATCGGTCAACAAGACGGTGCCGCCCGTCGAGTTGCCCGATACCGTGAAGCCGATCAACTACAAACTGTGGTTCAGGCCTAACCCCGATCTGAACGCGTTCGATGGCCGCGCAGATGTCGAAATCCAGGTCACGAAGAACATCAACCAGATCGTGATCGCCGGGCATCGCATCAAGTTCGTGAACGGCAAGACGACGCTGCAGCCGGGCAATATCCAGCTGATCGCGACGCCGCAGGACGACGGCGACTTCTATCAGCTGCGGCCCGTCAGCGGCCAGATTCATCCGGGCAACTACTCGCTGCATATGGAGTGGTCGGGCATCATCAACTTCAAGACTTATGACGATCCCGCCACGAAAACGGGCGGCAGTTGCGGCGACGATCCGTATCCCGGCTGCTCGGCGGCGGAAGGCATTTTCCGCGTCGACCTGAAAGCGACCGACGGCACCACGAGCGGCGCGATCCTCACGCAGGGCGAAACCAATCTTGCGCGCCAATGGTTCCCCGGCTGGGACGAGCCGGCGTTCCGCATGACGTACGAAGTGTCGGCGGAAGTGCCGCAGAGCTGGCGCGTCGTGTCGAACGCGGCCGAGTTACCGTCCGTCAACGTGGATAGCGGCTACAAGCGCGTCACGTTCGACAGGACACCGCCGATGCCGCAATACCTGCTGTTCTTCGGCGGCGGCATGTTCGATACGCTCGAAGATGACTTCAAGAGTCCGCTGAAGGACGGGAAGAATCTGCACTTGCGGATCTTCACGCCGCCCGGCATGCGCGACTGGGCCGTGCCCGCGATGCAGCAGACCAAGCAGGCGCTCGATTACTACTATCGCTATACGGGCATCCCGCTGCCGTTGACGAAGTTCGACACGATCGCCGCGAACGATGCGTTCAAGGAGCAGAAGGATCTGAACTTCGGCGGGATGGAGAACTGGGGCGCCATTCTCGAATTCGCCGACGACATTCTTCCGCCGCCCGGCACGACGATGTCCGACTATGGCGTGACAGTGCTCACGCACGAAGCCGCGCATCAGTGGTTCGGCGATCTCGTTACGCTCGACTGGTGGGACGACGTATGGATGAACGAATCGTTCGCGACATACTTCGAGAACCGCACGAAGATCCTGTTCTTCCCCGATCGCTTCAGCTGGGTCGACGAGGTGAAGACCAAGTACGCGGTGATGTCGCGTGATCTGCGCAACACATCGTTCCCGGTGCAACCGAACTTCAACGACTGGGCATCGAACGATTTCGTGTTGAGCGCGAGCCCGTTCACGTACGACAAGGGCGGCATCGTGCTGAAGATGATCGAGAACTATCTCGGCGATGGCGTGATGCGCAGAGGCCTGCAGTCGTATCTGGCCGACTACGCGCTCGGCAACTCGACGCCGAAGCGTCTGTGGGACGAACTGGCGAAGGTCAGCGGCGAGCCGATGGTGGCGATCGGCGACAGCTTCGTGCGGCAAACGGGCGTGCCGCTGGTGTCGCTCGATACGCAATGCGATCTGACCAGCAACGAAACGGTGGTCACGCTGAAGCAGTCGCCGTATCCGAACCAGAACCTGTATCCGGGCATTCAATGGACGGTGCCGTTGACGCTCGCTTATGGCGAAGGTCTTGCGCGTCGCAAGACGGTCGCGCTGAAGGATACGCAGATGCAGGTGCGCGTGAATGGATGCACGGCAGTCGTCGCGGATCCGAGCGGGCTCGACTACTACGTGACGAACTACGGCGACAACGCGTGGAGCCAGTTGCTCGCGCAGAGCAGCGCGTTGAGCGATCCGGTGCTGCTGACCAATCTGCAGATGGAAGCAAAGATGCTTGTGAATTCGGGTCTCGCCATTCCTTCGCGCGCCACGACGATTGGCTCGATCACGCCGCCGGTCACGGCGATGGCACGCCGTCAGTTGATGGTGACGCCGCAGCAGGTACAGCCGGAGCGTCCGGTACTGCGTTATCAAGGCAAGCTGAAGTCGCGTAGCAAGACCGAGTAAGCGCCACGTGTCTTGAAGGATCGCGCGCCCGTTCGCATCATGTGGACGGGCGCGTTTTTTTGCCTTCAGCGCAGTTCTGCGGGCTCCAGATAGAACGCCGTGTTATCCGCGAGCCGCGCGATCATGAAATCGATAAACGTCCGCACGCGCAGCGGCTGCTCAGTGCGGGAACGGTAGTAGACGTAAATGGACTCGCGCTGCGTCATGTGTTTCGTGAGCAGCGGCACGAGCCGTCCACTGCGAATGTGCGAGACGGCCGAGAAACTGCCGAGCTGTCCAATCGCGAGACCCGCCAGAACCGCTTCCGTTTCCGCATCGATGTCGTTCGCGCATAGTGTCGCGGGGACTTCGCGATAGACGATTTCCTTGCCGATCAGAAATTCCCACGGCGCCAGCTTGCCCGTGTTCGCGCGCCGGTATCCCGTGCAGCGATGCCCGGCGAGATCGTCGACTGTGGCCGGCTTGCCGTGCCGTGCGAGATACGCCGGCGACGCACACACGATCAACTGGATAGGCAGGAGCCGCCGCGCGATCGTGCCGCCCGCTGGTGGCGAACCGCCGCGAAAACCGACGTCGGCGCGATCGCTGACGAGATCGGTGAAATGGTCGTCGAAGCGTACGTCGAGTTGCACGTCGGGGTAGAGCGCGGCGAATTCGAGAACCGACTGCCATAGCACCGCGCGACCGAGCGCCATCGGCGCGCTCACGCGCAGCGGACCGGCGACTTCATCTTTGGCGCGGCGCGCGTCGTCGATGGCCGTGGAGAGCGTGGCAAGCGCCGGTTCGACGCTCTGCAGCAGCCGCTCGCCTTCTTCCGTCAGGCTCAGCTTGCGCGTGGTCCGATGAAAGAGCCGCACGCCCAGCGACTTTTCCAGCTGCATCACAGCGTGGCTGGCCGCTTGCGGCGAGATGCCCTGATCGACGGCCGCCTTGCGCAGATTGCCAAGCGTGGCGGCGCGGACAAAGATCGAAATGGCGCGGACCTCGTTCATCGCGGCTCTCCGATTAGCAAATAAAAGTTGATTATCAGTCTAGCAATCGACGGCTAGTTTATGCGAATCGGACGTCCTATTCTTCGTTTCACTTTCACCACGAACGTAGGAGCAGGAAATGAGCAACGCCACGCAACAACAGTTCAAGCGCGTCTGGTTCATCACGGGCGCTTCGCGCGGTCTGGGCGCGCTGATCGCCGAAGCAGCACTCGCCGATGGCAACGCAGTCGTCGCCGCGGGTCGAAACGTTGCTGCCATCGTCGAACGGCTTGGCGAGTCGCCCGCCTTGCTGCCCGTCGCGCTCGACGTGACGAGCGAAGCGCAGGCGAAAGCCGCCGTCGAAGCCGCTGTCGCGAAGTTCGGCCGCATCGACGTGCTGATCAACAACGCGGGTTTCGGCCTGCTGGCCGCTGTCGAAGAATCGAGCGATGCCGACGTGCGCCGCATGTACGACACCAACGTGTTCGGTCTGCTGAACGTGACGCGCGCCGTGCTGCCCGTGATGCGCAAGCAGCGCTCGGGGCATGTGATCAACATGTCGTCGGTTGGCGGGTATCGCTCGGGGCCGGGATTTGGCGTGTACTGCTCGACCAAGTTTGCCGTCGAAGGCATCACGGAAGCATTGCATGGCGAACTGGCGCCGCTCGGCATCCACGCAACCGTTGTCGAGCCGGGTTATTTCCGCACGGACTTTCTGGATGCGTCGTCGCTCGTGGTCGGCAAGGAGATCATCGACGACTACGACGATACGTCGGGTAACGTGCGCCGCTTCGCTGTCGGCATGAACCACAACCAGCCGGGCGATCCGGACAAACTGGCGACAGCGATGGTCACACTCGTCGATGCGCAGACGCCGCCGCTGCGCCTGCCGCTCGGCACCGACACGCTCAAGGCGATCGCCGACAAGAACGCATATGTGACGACGGAAACGGAAACATGGAAGGCGCTGTCGGCATCGACTGATTTTGCTGTCTGAACAGTCGTCACCCGAAGTGAGCGCGTGAAATAAAACAGCGCCGTTGTGTGAGCAACGGCGCTGTTGTGCTTTGGTTGCAGCGTGCTGATGCACGCAAGCGAAAGCGTTATTTCGGCGGCGGCAGCGATGGATCGAGCTTGGATGAATCGTGGACCAGTTGGTCCGTCATCGCGGCTGCAACAGCGTTCGAACCGGCGCCGGGCTTCGACGCGCGTTGCTGCTGCTCCGGCGTTGCGCGAACTGCAGACATATCCGGCGGCGGCAGCGAAGGATCGAGCTTGGCGGAATCGCGCACCAACTGGTCGGTGTGCGCGGCGCCCGATTGATACGAACCACCAGAGGTGCTGCGCTGATCCGCGCTTGCTTGCGCGGTTGCAGGCGTGTTGACGCTCGCGGACGGCGACGACATCGGCGGCGGCAACGCAGGATCGAGCTTCGCCGATTCCCTGACCAGTTCGTTCGTTTCGGCCGTCGGGCCCTGATTGGCCTGCGTGCGACGATCCAGATTATCGCGTCCGCGCTGCGGGCGTTGAGCCGGCACGACCTTCGGTGTGCCCGAGTCCTGCACGTTCACCGATGCGACCGCCGTCGACGGTGCCGGTTGCGCTTGCGGTTTGACGGGCGCAGGTGCAGCCGTCACAGGTGCCGGTGCGGGAGCGACGGGCACGGCAGGCGCAGCGGGTGCTGGCACTGGCGCAATCGGCTGCTGCGCAACCGCAGCGCTCTTCGTGATGGCGTCCGACGGTGCCGACTGACCGATGCTGCCTGCCGTCATATGGTTTTCGCTGACGCGCGGATCGATGGGGGAGGGGCGCGCAGATTCATCCATACCAGCCGTGGCTTCAGCTGTTGCGCGGCGGTCGGCCTGCAACACCATCAGATAGGTGGTCAGCGCGGCGCCGAGCACGAGGCCGGCGAGAATCATCAGGATTTTTCGGGTGGTCATCATACTTACTGACGCTCGTTCAAACGACGCGAGCCAGCCATGCTGCAAGATGGCTCGCGGCTTTAATCAGACAATAGCCAGCAATTGGCAGGCCTGATAAGTGGAAACAGGCGAGCGACAAGCAGAGAAATCCCCGAAAACAAAAAGGGACGAAGACCGCCATGCGTGTGGAACGCGGCGAGTCGAAGCTTCTCCGATTATCGAACGCTTCGGTTTAGTTTGCGTGTCGAGAACGCGCGCACTGACGGCGCGTTGATTGCACAACTAACGTCTGATCATTCCCAGGGGTTCTGTGCGAACACGCCCTGTTGCCGACGCATGCCGTGACGCAGGAACCAGTGCCGGACAGCACTGAGCTTGCGCGGCAGACCCGGCATCAGATTGCCTTCGATGCGGGCTTTTGCGCACGACGTCGCGTACTCGATCGCCTCTTCCTCGGAAGAAAAGTAGCCGAGGATGCCAAAGGCTTTACGCCGTCCGCTCGGGCCGGTGACGAACACGCTGGCCGCGTATCCGCGAGCGCCGACGGACGCAAGTGGGATGATGACGTGGCGCCGGTAGTGCACTGCTTGCCTGTCCATGATCATCCTCCGGGGTTTGCCCTGGTGACATGGTACACGTTGCGAAAGCGTGCCGGCAATGCATTGCGGCTGCGAAAAAAAATTCGCCGGCGCTTGCGCCGGCGTTCGCGCGCGATGCAGAAAAATGTCTGCATCGCGTGCAATGTCTTGCTGCTTTTGTCGCGTGATGCGGCATGAAACGCACTGATGCGTGCGCTTTAAGCGTTGCGTTCCATCGGCTCACCGAGCACGAATGCGCCGCCCTGGTAGCGTTGCGCGGGGTCGTCGTATTCGGCCGTCGGCGCGCTGACCGGGAAGCGGTCGGCGAATTGCGTGGAGCTATCGCGCGGACGGAAGCCGAGGAAATTGGCCTTCGTGTTGTCCCACCACTTGATCGGATTGTCCGACGCGCCATACACGACCGCATGGCCGACGCGGTTCGTGAACAGCGAGCAGCGCACGAGTTCGATGAAGTCGCGATAGCTCAGGTACGTGACGAGCATGCGCGGGTTCTTCGGCTCTTCGAAAGAAGAGCCGATACGCAGGCACACGGTTTCGATACCGAAGCGGTCGAAGTAATAGCGCGACAGCGACTCGCCGAAACATTTTGTTACGCCATAGAGGCTATCCGGGCGTTGCCCCGAATCGGCATCCAGTACTTCGGTGACGGGATGAAAACCGATCGCGTGATTCGAACTCGCGAACACCACGCGCTTCACGCCATGCTTGCGCGCGGCTTCGTACAGGTTGTACGTGCCGCGAATATTCGATTCGATCAGATCGTCGAACGGCGCGTCGATGGAGATACCGCCCAGGTGCACGATCGCATCGACGCCTTCAACCATATGCATCACCGCTTCGCGGTCCGCCAGATCGACGACGCTCGCTTCCTCGTGTGCAGCGGCTGCGCTCACCGGAACGATGTCGCTCACGCGCACGATGTCGGCCCAG
This sequence comes from Burkholderia sp. Ac-20365, assembly GCF_017104715.1. Taxonomy (GTDB): domain Bacteria; phylum Pseudomonadota; class Gammaproteobacteria; order Burkholderiales; family Burkholderiaceae; genus Paraburkholderia. The sequence goes on along the minus strand of NZ_JAAGPI010000012.1, from coordinate 56,534 downwards.
CCGGCCAGCGCATCGCGCAGCTGGCGGCCCAGATTGCCGCCCGCGCCCGTCAGCAGCAGGCGACGGAAGGGCTTGCGCGACGCAGAAGAGGTTTCGTTCATTGCTAATCCTTCGAAGAATTCAGGAAAACGTTTTCCAACTATAAAGGCGATGCCGAGGCCACGTCAATTGCGAGTTTCGGCAAGGCGGTCATAGCAGATATGGGGATTTCGGGTGCAGCGTTTTCTGCGACAATCTGCTTACAGCACAAGAAAACGTTACCCTTCGTATGAAAAAAGTTTCCCCGACAATTCGCGACGTGGCTGTCGAGGCGGGTGTATCGGTTGCGACCGTGTCCAAGTACATGAACGGCGCGCAGCGTTTTTCTCCTGCCGTCGAAGCGCGGCTCAAGGAAGCGATCGAACGGCTCGGCTATCGCTCGAACCCGCTCGCGCGCTCGATGATCACGGGCCGCACGCGCACCATCGGACTCGCGATTCTCGACATCAGCAACCCGCACTTCACGAACGTCGTGAAGGGCGCGAACCGCGTTGCGCTTCAGCACGACTACACGTTGCTGCTGGTCGATACCGAAGAGAACCAGGCGCGCGAGCGCTCGCTGATCGAAGCGCTGGCGCAGCGAGTGGACGGCTTGATCATCAGTTCGCGGATGCCCGACGAAGAATCGCAATGGATGCTCGAACTCCACAAGCCGGTCGTGCTGCTGCGCCACAGTCCGGGTCTGCCGATTCCGAGCGTCGGTATCGACAACCGGCTTGCGATCTACATGCTCACGCGTCATCTGTTGAATCTCGGACATCGACAGATTGCGTATCTCGGCTTTGGCCAGGCGCGTATCAACGACGAGCGGATTCGCGGCGCGCGCGAGTGTCTCGACGAAGCCGGCCTCACGCTCGCCGTGCACGATGCGCACGAGCCCACCGCGAAAGCGGGCGAGCAGGCCTGCTCGCGCGTGATGCTCGGACCGCAGCGGCCGCAGGCGGTGATCTGCTACAACGACCTGATCGCGCTTGGCTTCATGAAAGAGGCCGCGTCGCTCGGTTTCAAACTGCCGCGCGACGTGTCCGTGACGGGCGTCGACAACGTGCCTTACGGCGAATACGCGTCGCCGGCACTGACCACCGTCGATATTCAAAGCGAGAAGATGGGCGAACTGGCGATGCAGAAGCTGATCGACGCGCTCGCCGGAAACACGCAAGCCGGTCATTCGATGTTCGAGCCGCGCCTGATCGTGCGTGAATCGACGGCCGCTAACAGCTGACCATCGGTTCGCGCATCGGGCTGCGGCCCGTGCGCCGCGCAACGTGGCGCGGCTTGCGGAATTACGCATCGAGCTTGGCGGGCGTCATGCGCGGCGTCAGCAGATGCATGACGACGAGCGCGACCAGATAGGCGAGTGCGCCGATCGCGAACAGCACCCAGTAGTGACCCGTGCGTTGCAGCACCTGGCCGATCACTTCCGAGAACAACACGCCGCCGACCGAACCCGCCATCCCGCCGATACCGACCACAGCGCCAAGCGCGCGGCGCGGGAAGAGGTCGGATGCCGTCGTGAACAGATTCGCCGACCAGCCCTGGTGCGCAGCCGCCGCGAGGCCGACGATACCGACCGCGACCCACAGATTGTCCACTTGCGAAACGAACGCAATGGGGAGCACGCAGCACGCGCAGATCAGCATCGCCGTCTTGCGGGCGGCATTCACGCTCCAGCCCTTGCGCAGCAGCGTCGACGAAATCCAGCCGCCGCCGATACTGCCCACCGTCGTGATCGCGTAGATGACGACGAGCGGCAAGCCGATGTGCTGCATGTCCATACCGCGCGATTCGTTGAGCCACTTCGGCAGCCAGAACAGGTAGAACCACCAGACCGGATCGGTCAGGAACTTGCCGATCAGGAAGGCCCACGTCTCGCGCTTTTTGATCAGCACGCCCCAGCCGGGCGCGGGTGCGTTGGCGTTGCGGGCGTCGAGCGAGTCGGCGTCGTCACGGGTGTCGTCGAGTGCTTCGTCTTGCGTGCTGCCGTCGTTCGAACGGTAGACGACGAGCCACACGGCCAGCCAGACGATGCCGATCGCGCCGATGATCACGAACGCCGCGCGCCAGCCGTACATCACGGCGAGCGGCGGGATGATCGCGGGCGCGAACACGGCGCCGATATTCGCGCCCGAGTTGAAGATGCCCGTGGCGAGCGCGCGCTCACGGCGCGGGAACCACTCGGCCGTGGTCTTGATCGCCGATGGGAAGTTGCCGCCTTCGCCAATGCCGAGCAGCGCGCGCACCATTGCGAAGCCCGTCACCGAGCCGACGGCGGCATGCAGCATCGCGGCGATGCTCCACACCAGCATCGCGGCCGCGTAGGAAATCCGTGTGCCGAGCCAGTCGACGACGCGCCCGAAGCCCAGCAGACCGATCGCATAGAACGCGGAAAAGGCGATCACGATGCGGCCGTACTGCACCTGCGTCCAGCCGATTTCATGCTGAAGCAGCGGGGCGAGCAGACCGAGAATCTGCCGGTCCATGTAGTTGATGACGGTCGCGAAGAAAAGTAGCGCACAGACGGTCCAGCGGAAGCGGCTGGCGACGCGTACGGCGCCGACGACGGCAGATTGCATGTATGTCTCCGTTCGCGGCATCGCTCGTCGCGCCGCGGTCTTTTTTCATGGCCGGCGACGAGCGCCGGGGCGGATTGCGTCGCGCGATGGGGCGATCTGCGCGGGCATGTTCCGTGACATTGGGAAAACGTTTTTCTAAGGATAGGCGGTTTGGCGTCGCTTGGCTAGTACGTGTTTTCCGCGATATGAGGCGGGATGGCCTTCCTATGGGAGGAGTGACAAGCTTTGAATAAGTTAATCGTTTTCTTCGATCTGTGTGGAGAGCGTTCCGGGCGTGGGCGGACACGCAAGCAAGGTCTGACCGACGTGCCTCAGCGGACGTGATCCAGGCGCCCAAGGGCGGATGCCCGTGAGCGCCGGTGTTTTTGTTGCGTGCGGGCATGCCCGGATATGGCGCCTCTCGTCGCCATCGGGCGGAACGGGGCCGCGAATGTTGCGGGCACGTTCTCTCTATGAAGACTAGGGTACCTGGCGGCTGGCTTGGGGCGTCATGGCGCTGCTGTCGTCGGGTGTCATGCCGGGCATGTTCGTGTCGCTCCCGGTCGTCATGCGCGATGTATCGCCAGGAATCCGGTTCCATGGGCTGGAAACGGGTTCGCTGTGATATGTCATGCCAGCTGTCGCCGCGCCATGAGAGCCGCCGCTGCCATTTGCGCCATTGCCGTTTCCGCCAGCGTACGCAAACGCGGCTGCGCACCCGCACAGCGCGGCGACGACGGCACGCACCAGATGGACCTTCGGTGTTTCGCGAATCATTGCACTCTCCTGAATGTGCCAGCGCGCATGTCGATGGCGCTGGATTCAACGTGCCGCCAGAAATCAGCCCTCGCACCGCGGCAAAGTGCAAGCGCGCTCTTCTTGTCGTGTTTTTGGCGCTCGACGTGTCCGGGTCGCCTGCAAGCAGGACGACTGCGTTACCCGAGTGCCTGATCTGATATACGGCGTGTGCCGGGCGATGGATGCAAGACGTCCGCCCGGCTATCAGATGGCGGGTCTATCGAAGGTGGGTTGTGCTGGAGAGAATGCGGGCTGTATGCTGTAAAAGCGCAACCACGCTAAATGCACTGGGGCAAAAAATGACCACGAATTCCGCCAGACTCCCACCAGACGTGGAAGCACTCTCGACGCTGTCCGAATACCTCGAGCGCGCGCTCGACAAGGCGCTCAGCCTCATCATGCTGCGCACGGGCGCCGACGACGTCAGGCTGTATATCGGTGACGTGAGCGCGCCCAGAGACGAGTGGGCGAACTGCGGGACCATTCAGCGTGAACTGTCCGACACGATACTGGAGGCGACGCAGTCAGGCCTCAATCGCCTCATCATCGATGGGCAGGCGTATCGCTTCACGCGAGTGTTCGCCCAGGCGGAAAACCTGGGCGCAATCGTCTTCACGCCTGCCTGAACTGGCTTCCTTCGGCCGCGGTGCTGGCTGGATGGAACGGGCGGTGACGATAAGCCGTCGCGCGTCCCGAGACGCGACGGATAGCGACGTGCCGCTCAGTTCGGCAGCAACACAGGCAATTGCGACACGCGTCCTGTCTGCACGTCGAGCCACATCTGCTGGCCGCTTGCCGAATGGCTATAGACGAGCGCGCGCATGTCGCGATACATGCCGAGAAATCCCATCAGCGCGCGCACGTTGCGCTTGCCGTGATAGCGCAGCGAGCGCGACGTCTCGCCATTGACGATGACGACGGGATTGATCCGCACGAGCCGCGCAATGAGTTCAGGGTTGACTGTGTTCACGTTCGTTCCTCTATTGAAGGCAGTGTCTTCGCTAACGTCCCTCGCGGATGGCTTCTTGAGTGTTCGGAAGGATCGGTAAGCCTGCGGCTAGTCGCGCACATGCTTGACGGCGATCTGTAGCACGCTTTCCAGTTCGGGCAGATCGACGGGTTTGGTCAGGTGCAGATCAAAACCTGCCGCCTCCGTTTTCGCGCGGTCTTCGCTGGTGCCGAGTCCCGTCATCGCGGCGATCACGGCACCCGACGGCGCGAGCGCCTTGCGGATATGCGGCAGCGCCTCGAAACCCGTCATCTTCGGCATCGACAGATCGAGCAGCACGAGATGCGGCTGCAATGCATGCGCCATTTCGATGGCGGCGGCGCCGTCGTACACGGCGCGCGCGTCGTGACCGAGTACCTGCACGAGCGTCGCCATGCTGTCGGCGGAATCGACGTTGTCGTCGACCACCATCACTTTCAGATCGACCGGTTGCGCCGGCGCGGGGTCTTCTTCGCGCGCGCCTTCGTCGGCGATCGCGTGGCTGCATTCGGGCAGCCACACCGTGAACACACTGCCTTTGCCGCGGCCCTCGCTATGCGCTTCGATATGCCCGCCGTGCAGGTCGACGATCGCGCGCGCCAGCGTCAGCCCGATGCCGAGACCGCTTTTGTCGGCCTGTTCTTCCGTCGGCGTTTCCTGCACGAACAGGTTGAAGACGGCGTCGATGGCATCGCGGTCGATGCCGCGCCCGGTATCGTGAATACGGATTGCGAGCAGCCGCCCCGAGCGGAATATCTGCATGCCGATCGACGCCCCCGTCGGGCTGAACTTCGACGCGTTATTCAGCAGGTTCTGCACGACCTGCACCATGCGCGTGAGATCGCCTTCGATATACATCGGCGTATCGGGCATCACGACATCGAGCTTCTGCTCGCGCGCGGCCAGCAGCGGCGCGCTGCCTTCGATGCTCAACTGCGCGATGGCCTGCATCGACACCGGCTTTGGTTCGATCTGCACGCGTCCCAGCGTGACGCGCCCGGCGTCGAGCAGATCGTCGACGAGCCGGGTGAGGTGCGACAACTGCCGGTCGATCAGTTCATGCTCGGGCACGAACGCGTGATCGTCGGCTGTCTTCAGTTGCAGCATGCTGACGGCATTGCGCAACGGCGCGAGCGGATTGCGCAATTCGTGGCCGAGCAGCGCGAGGAACTGGCTCATCCGTTGGCTCGACGCTTCGAGTTCCTCCAGACGCCGCCGCCGTGACATGTCGCGAGTGATCTTTGCGAAGCCTTGCAGCGCGCCATTCGGATCGCGCAACGCTGTGGTGATGATGTTCGCCCAGAAAATCGTGCCGTTCTTGCGCACACGCCATTCTTCGGTTTCGACGCGGCCTTCGCGCGCGGCGAGTTCGAGGTCGCGTTTGGGCCGGCCGACTGCGACATCTTCCGGCGTATAGAAGAGGGCAGACGACTGGCCGATCACCTCGTGCGGCGCATAGCCCATCACCTGCGTCGCGCCGGCGCTCCAAGTTGTGATGTGGCCGTGTGGATCGAGCATCGTGATCGCATAGTCCTTGATCGCATCGACCAGCACGCGAAAGCGCTTGTCGAGTTCGCGCGCGTTGAAGCGTTCGGTGACGTCGCGGATGAAATACGCGAGCTCCGTGTGTCCGTCGTATTGCACGGGACACGCAGACAGTTCGGCGGGAAACTCGTTGCCGTCGATACGCCGCGCGATCAGTTCCGTGCGGCTGCGGTGCAAGGGCTTTTCGTCGCCTGTTTCCGGCGCGATTCTGAACACGTCCAGTTCGGCGTAACGCGCCTTGCAACGCGCGGGAAACAGCACGTCAAGCATCGGTTGTCCCATGACGGCATCGCGCGCGTAGCCGAACGTGCGCGTCGCTGCATTGTTCCATTCGATGATGATGCCGTTGGCATCGGTGCAGACGAACGCGTCGTGCGTGGTGTCGAGCACGAGACGGCGGCGCCGCAGCGACGCTTCGAGCTTGCTGTCGGCGGCTTCGCGCAGGCTGATTTCGGTGCGCAACCGTGCAATGGTGATCGTGTTCTGTTCGATCAGCGCGCGGTTTTCCGCGAACACGCGTTGATGGGCCATGCCCGAGGCGACGAGCGACGTGATCCGTTCGAGCGTTTCGATGTCATCGGCGGAAAATGCGTCGGTGCGATTTGCCATCAGCTTGACGACGCCGGCCACTTCGGCCTGATAGAGGAGCGGCGCGACGACCATCGACGTGGCCCCGACGCGTTTGCACGCAGCCGCATCCACGCGTGGATCGCTTGACGTATCGCTGCTGTAGAGGAGGTGTTTTTCCAGCGAGCACAGCCCTGACAGACTGCCGTCGCGTTTCAGACGCAGGCCCACGTGATGCGCGATGGTGCCGCTGCACGCGCGATACACCATTTCGTCGCCGTCGACCCATTCGACCACCGATGCATGCGCAGCGGGCACGAGTTCGAGCAGCGAGTCGGTGACGAGCGACAGAAAGCGGTCGAGGTCCAGTTTCGCGGCGGCGATTCTGGAGTGGGCGTCGATCAGTTTTCTCAAACGCGCGTTTGCTATGCGTTCGTGGGTGAGTTGCGGGGTGGTGTCGGTGGTGTTGGTGGTGTCGATCTGTCTGTCGCGGCTGGCGTTCATCGTGAGCGGCTCCATTTACTGGCGCGATTCGCTTTGCGCATGGGCATTTGGTGTTCTATGCCGGGCGCATGAGGGCGTTTAAGCGCTGTTTAACGGTTATACACGTTTGTGTTGGGTTTGATTTTTGTTTTGGGTTTTTGCTTTTGGTTTTTGCTTTAGCTTTCGCTGGCATCCGCGATTTGTCTTGCCTGCTTCACACGTCGCCCCTGTGCGGGGCGGCACCTACTTTTCTTTGCCGCGGCAAAGAAAAGTAGGCAAAAGAAAGCCGCTGAACACCGCCAGTTCTTGTTCCTGCCTGAGGGACCCCAACGGGTCCTCTCCTTCACACGGCAACCTCTCAGTCACCGCCCGTTGCCAACGCTTCGAATTGGCTCATCACCCGCTTCATGCTCCCGCGTCACTGCAAGTGTTGTCGAATTGCGTGCGTTCTATAGCGGCAAACTGTGTGTAGGCTTTCGCGCCATACACTCACCACTCCGGACTGAAAAGCACGATCGGTGTCGTAAGCGCGCCGACGCCTGCGGCACTACGACCTACACACAGTTTGCCACCTGGGCGGCATAAACCATTCGCTGCCGCTGACTGTGCTACGGGTGTTTGAAGTGGGTGAGGCGCAGGTTCGGAGCGTTGGCAACGGGCGGGGACTGAGAAGTTGCCGTGTGAAGGAGAGGACCCGTTGGGGGCCCTCAGGCGGAGGTCAAGAACGGGCGGTGTTAGCCCGCTTTCTTTGCTTACTTTCTTTGCGGCGGCAAAGAAAGTAAGTGCCGCCCCGCACAAGCAACACACCTGCCCGTGTACGAATCGATTTTTCACGTGAAATCAATGCGTTATGGTTATATAGCATGAGTTAGCGTGCACCACGAGGAATAGAGCGCGCGCCCGTTTTTCTGTATTTTGGCTCGTGCAGTACGCGGCAAGCCAACTCACACAGGGGAGCGGAAAATGGCAACGATTCAGACACGCACGAACGGCGACGGCTCGACAGTTTATCGCGCACTCATCCGCCGCAAGGGCCACTATGCAAGCGGGACATTCGACACACGCGAGCAGGCCGACAATTGGGCCGACGCGATGGAGCAACGCATCGCCGAATCGCTTTCAATCGCGCCCGGCCAGATCACGCTCGCCTCGACTGTCGCGCAGATGTTGATGAAGTACGTCAAGGAAGTCACGCCGACGAAGTGCGGCGAAAAGACGGAACGTTATGCGCTGAATATGTACATCGAACGCTTTCGCGCGCTCGACAAAACGCTCGCCAATTTCGGCACGCGCGATCTCGAAGCGATCATGCACGCGCGCCTGAAGGGCAATGCTGATTACCCGCCCGTCAACCCCGCGACCGTGCGCCGTGAGTTCGGCATGCTCTCGGGCGCGTTTACACACGCGATGAAAAAGTGGCATCTTCCGCTGTCGGTCAATCCGTGCTCGCGCATCGACCGTCCACGCGCTAACCCGCATCGCACGCGCCGCGTGCCCGACAGGGAGCGCGACGCCGTATGTCAGTCGCTCGGGTGGGACCAGCGCACGAAGCCGACGACGCGCCCGCAGCGCGTCGCGTGGGCGTTCTGCTTCGCGCTCGAAACGGCCATGCGCCGCGGCGAAATCCTGCGTGCCGACTGGTCGCAATACGACGAGCGCGCCCGTCGTCTGCACGTGCCGTTTTCGAAGAACGGCGACGCGCGCAACGTGCCGATTTCCGCACGCGCCCGCGCGCTGCTCGATCTGATGGGCGTGCGCCAGTCGGGCTCAATCGTGAATGTGATCGAAACGACGTTCGCGAACGCATGGAACGCAGCGAAAAAGGGCAAAGCGTGGGAAGACCTGCATTTCCACGACGCCCGTCACGAAGCCACGACGCGCTTCGCGAAGCTCGTGCCGACCGTGCTGCACTTGCAGAAAATCACCGGGCACCGCGATCTGAAATCGCTGCTGATCTACTTCAACCCGGAAGCCGACGAACTGGCCGGGCTGCTCGACGGGCCAGCGCTCAAGCTGGCTGCATAGTGGAAAATCTGCCGCCAACAAAAAGCCTCGCAATTTCGAGGCATTTTCGTGCTGGCGCTGTTCAGGACGCGTCAAGTGCGTCCCGCCCGTCGTTGCTGCTGAATCTGTGTGCGTGACGACGCGCGGGGCTCGTGCAACCTTCTGACGCTCGCTGCCGCGCAGTCCACGCGGCTTACACGTGCTCGCTTACGACGCTTCTTCGACTTGAACGAAGGACGGCCAGCTCACGATGATCGGGTTGACTATTGACCGTGCGAGACCGACACACGACCGCATTACGTAAAAAGCAATGAAATTCTTTTCGGCGCGATGCGGCGTCATGAATTAGCGTGTATTCGGCATTCTGTAGAATTCGGCATGATTCGTTACGCATATATGCGAAACGATCGAATAGAATATTATTCGAATTAAGTTAACGATAGTGAAATATTAATCCACCGCTTGCTGGGACAAGAGCCATAATAACCGCGTACAGTACCACTTAAGATTGCTTCAGATCTCGGCAGAAGTTGAGATTTGCCATCTTGTGTTGGGGCATTCCGGACGTGCGATCGAGTTGCTTTCTATGCCATGTAATCAGCTCTACTTATGATTATGGAGGAGGCATGCAAGTTGATATTGATGCGCGGCTTTCGTTGCTACGGCGTGAGCATGTTGTAGCCGCAACTGGGTTGCCGCTGTCGACTATCTACGGACGAATCAAAGCGGGGACCTTCCCAGCACCGGTCAAGATCGGCGTGCGATCGGTCGGCTGGCGGCGCTGCGATATCAATGCCTGGCTGGCCGACCCTGCCGGTTACACGACGGAGGACGCTTGATGAACAGCGGTGTTTCACCTGCACAGTTGGTACTCGATCATTTGCATGGAGCGCGGGCGGTTGGGCATGGCCGCTGGACCGCGTGCTGTCCCGCCCATAACGATCGTCGTCCTTCGCTCGCGATCACCGAAAAGTCTGACGGCGCCCTGCTTCTCCATTGTTTCTCGGGATGCGCTGTAGGTGACATTGTCGCTGCGATCGGCCTCGATCTGTCCGACCTGTTCCCATCAGGAAAAGCTGGTGTTCAAAGCAGCAAACCGGCAATACGCCGCTTTTCCGCAGAGCAGGTACTGCGCACGGCGACGCTCGAACTGATCGAGGTTGCGCTGATCGTCGGTGCAATCGACCGGCGCGGTTCTGTCACGGCAACCGAACGTGATCGTCTGCGGTTGTCCGTTTCGCGTTTAATGGCTGCGGAGGGCTGGACCCGTGAATAATGCAAGCGACAAGGTGGATCTCGCCCTGCTGGATCAACTGCACGTTGAGCAGAACCACAGAAACGAGGCTGGAACGAGCGCACATGACGGCGATCGCGAACCGAACCCCGCCATAGAGTTGACTGTTGAAGTCGTTCCCGGCGATGGAGGCGGCGTCACGATCGCAAGCGATCAGGCTGAGACGGATGATCAGGCGTTGCTGCGGCTTGCTGCGCTTACGCCAGTCGAATACGACCGAGTGCGGAAGGATGAAGCCAGGCAGTTGGGCGTGAAACTTTCTACGCTGGATGATCTTGTAACCAAAGCACGGGCTGACGAGTTCGCGGACGCTGGGAGCGATCCATTTCCGAAGGTCACACCGTGGGCGGCACCTGTCGACGGCGACGTGCTGCTCGATGACATTACTCGTACGGTTCGGCGGTTCGTCGTGTGCGACAGCGAGGTTGCACAATCCGCCGCGCTATGGATCATGGCCGCATGGTTTGTCGATCAGATAAGCGCATGTCCCATCGCATTGATCAATGCTCCTGAGAAGGCGTGTGGCAAGACCCAGCTGCTTACGATTATCGGGCGGCTCGTACCGCGTCCTGCTCAGTTGAGCAACATCTCATCATCCGTACTGTTTCGGATGATCGAGAAGTATCAGCCGACACTGCTCGTCGATGAAATCGAAACCGTTTTGACCCAGGAGGCAGTGGATCTGCGCGGTCTGTTCAATGCCGGTCATACCCGCGATTCCGCGTATGTCTGGCGCAGCGTGCCAGTCGGCGATGACTTTGAGCCGAAACGGTTCGCGGTATTCGGTATGAAGGCCATCGCTGGAATCAACGCTGACCGCTTGGCGGAGACTGTGACAAGCCGGTCAATCGTGATGCCGCTGCGCCGCAAATTGCCGCACGAAAAAGTGGAGCGCCTTCGTTATGCCGAGCACGGTTTGTTTAATGAGCTATGCGCAAAAGCCGCTCGATGGGCCGAGGACAATGCCGAGGCTGTGCGATGTGCGCGCCCAACCCTTCCCGACGCATTAAGCGACCGCGCGCAGGACAATTGGGAACCATTGTTCAGCATTGCTGAAGTTGCGAAAGGTGAATGGCCCGTTCTCGCGCGAGCGGCCGCGCTCAAGCTGTCGGGGAACCCGGAGCTGTCACAGAGCGCGGGGGCCGAACTGCTGGCCGACATTAAGGCGATCTTCGATGCCAAATGTGTGCGACGCCTGTCAATCACCGACCTGCTGCGTGCGCTGCTGTCCGACGAGGAAAAACCGTGGGCGACGTGGAACCACGGGAAACCCTTGTCGCCGCGTCAGCTCGGCAAGAAACTTTCGGAGTACGGCGTGCGCAGCAAGGCGATTCGGATCGGCTATGAAGTGCAAAAGGGTTATGAACGAGACCAGTTTGCCGACGCCTTTTCTCGTTACCTCTCCGATGCGCCCTCTGCTGCAGTTACCGGGTTACAAACCGCTGCGGACGCGGATCTCGGCGTAACCCAAGGGGATTGCGTAACTGTTACTCAGAAGGAGCCGGTTACGCAGGAAGCCAATGCCGACGCGGGCTGTAACCGTGTAACCGGCCAGGCCGGGGAAGGCCGCCAGGAGAAAGATCTATGAGTAATGAGACGAGTAACGACGTGCGGATGCTGATCGCGGCAGCACGCGCCGCCGGTCTTGTCTTAACGCCGAATGGGGACAAGCTGAAGGTGCGGGGCGACGGTGCAGTAATCGATCAGTGGACCGCAGAACTGGTTGCGCATAAAGCCGAAATTCTCGCCTGTCTGACGCAGGAAGGCGCCAGCGTCGGCTTTCCCTTCGATGAGGAGAGCGCCGCACCGTTCTGCCCCTGGGGGCCTTACGTGACACACGAGATGTTGAACGAGTGGCAGCACGAACTGCGGCGTCTGCTTGCCGAGCTCGCCACGGTCGAGGTGTGGACTGACGAACGCCGTGTGGCGTTTGCAGACTACGTCGAACGTCAGCCTGCGCTCGCGACATTGCGCGATGACATCGCGTATTTTAAGGAACGGCTGAACGATGCGCAGCGCGGTGTGAACCCTCCAGAGGCAAGGCCCTACGTCTGGCTGTCTGAGCGGGGTTACTGCCTGGGCTGCAATGGCGAATGCATCGGCACCTCAAAGCCCTGCACGTGGCGTAGGTAAGCAGCGCGCTGTATAGGCCGCTTGCCGAGGTTCGCATTGCCATCCTTGTTTGATAAATTAAGGATATCGAAATGCATAATGAATCTGTGCCGAAACAGTTATTGGAAAAATTCGGCTATGACGAGCGAAAGCGCGAGCACTTCGCCTTGCTTTGGCTTGCCAGCCCGGGCACCACGCGAGAGGCTCTAGTCCGCTTTCGCGTCGAATTTCGGCTCGGCTATGCAGTGCTTACCCCCAGCCGGGATTCTGAGTGAAGGAGAAAGCCGATGAAAACCGCTTCACCGATTAGCTGGAACGCGCCTGATACGGCGAACGAATTGCTATCGCCGCGATTCAATTCGCATGGATGCGTCGATTTTGTTCTCGTCGAGCTTGACTTGAACGATCCTCAATCCGGGGGTGTGCTCGGCGTCAAATTCGCACAAGCGCGCTATACGGTCGATTCGCAGGGCAACGATGTGTGGCTTACAGCCGAACCTTCACCGCGCCGCCTTTACGGTGTCGTCGGCTGGGCGCTGGCGCAATGACCATTACCAGCAGTAGCAACGTATCGGGAAGCTCATTAAACGAGCCGCCGATACCAACCTTAAGGGAGGCAGCATGAACCGTTACAAACAAAATGCACAACTAATTGACCTCATCGAGCGCGCCGGCATGCGTCAAGAACTTGAGGATCGGGTCGAAGCTCAGAAGCTGGAAAAACGAAAGGAACTGGTTACAGAGCGCGGGCGTCTACTTAGGGAATGTGAAGAGGTCATGCCGCAACTGGACGCGGCGGCTGTCGAAGCGCGTGAAACGGTGGCCTTGCTTGAGCAGAAGCTTTTTGCTGCGCATCAGGCGATGCACTCCACGCTGCAGCGCGCGTACGGCACGCGCTGCAGCTATGGGACAGGCGTGGTCGACGCGGAAATCGAGCGGAATGCGCCGCAGTTCATGCAGGATGCATTTGACGCGTTGCAGGAGGCCATCGATTTCCTTCGCGGCACGGTGTGCTTCTGGCAACAGCCGCAGCGGGTCGGCTGGGGATTTCAGACGATCGACGTGAGCAACTGCGAACAAGTCGGCACACTGCGGCGCAAATGCCAGGACGGCCAAGACGAGATTCGCGCAATGATGTTCGACGTCGGCACGCCCACCGATGCCCAGCGCGCTCGTTGTGCAGCGATCTTGGAGCAATGCGTCGCGTTGACGCATCCTCAGCTTAAGGATGACCGGCACTGGCTGATGCATCAAGAGCGCAAGGCACGCGCGACCAAATCGGCCTGAAGGCGATTCGACGACTCGTGCGCAGGTGGCTGTGCCGCCTGCGCGCTTTCGATTTCGGCGGTTTGAAGCCGCTGTGATTCGCCCGCGCTATGGCTACCCAACGTCACGCTCTGCGGGCTCGATGTGGTCATCGCGCGATACCTTGCCGACCGTCGCTGCGTGACCATTACGCTGAGCGGCATCGCCGAGACGTTCGGGCGCAATCACACGTACTACCGGCGCATAGCGAACCGGCTCGAAGAGCAGTTAGTCGCTATCGAAACCCGCGCAATAGATGACCTCACACCGCTCTTCAGGCGTGAATACAATGGACACTCACTCGCATAAAAGCGTGTGGGTGCGCCGACCGGCTGCGGTTGATGCTGCCGGCCGCATTGACTGACAAGCGCGGCAATCTCCCTCCGAATGTGCCGCGCTGCTTCAGCCCAACCTAGTAAAGGCGAGGACGACCGGGTCTTCGCGAACATTATCCCATTCTAGGCTTGCCATAAGGGTTCTTGCCATATCGAAGCTATCTTTCAGACATCCGTGGTCGAAGCGCATGTTTTGCAAAATCTTCCTGACTGTGCCCATAAGATCATGGCCGTGCATTCGGCGAGTCGCGGGCAGGCTCGCGGGCTGGCTTGCCTTTAAGCTCTCGATCTCATCATTCAATGAGGCCAGCGATTTCATGCCGGAGTTCTTGTTGGCCACACGCCTGCAGTACTCATCGAAAGAAAGAGCTTTCTTGCGCTCAAAGGCATTTTCCGCGTCTATTAGCTCCCAGTTCAGGGATAACTTCGCGATGGCGACACGCAAAAAGAACATCTCGCAAACAAGCGGTTCCGTTTCCTCTAACAAAGTGGCGGCGGCGCTCTTTGGATCCTCGCAGCCGAGCACTATTCGGCAAAACCGTTCAAGGACTTCGTGCTTCCAGACAAGCATTTCGGAACAGGTACCGTCTGTCCTGACTAATAATGGGCAGTCGTCAACCTGCTCTAAGAAATAATCTAGATCGCTATCGACAACGCATGCGATCGTATCCGGATCCACTCCACGGTCGACAGCTTCGTGAGCGAAAGCTATTACGCGTTGCCGCGCGCCGGAGGTTAGTCCACGCTTTGTTAGCGTTTCATCATCTACCTGTACCGTTGATATAGGATAGATTTTGACGTTATGTAGTTTCAATCGATCAAGCATCCATCCATAGATATCCCTGTCGAAGGGACCTTCAACGAATACCTCACGTATTGTTGGCTCAAGCCGATAACGTACAACAATTTCTTCAATCGTTCGTCTCGGAATCATCGTGTACGTATGCTTTATTCGAGTTATATTGGGGAGCTAATACCGCGACCTTGTCTGAATGCTGAGTCAGGAGCTCGATTGAATGCGTCGCTATCAGCAGTTGTGCATCAGCGCCTGCGATAATCTTTCGCAGAGCGTCAATGAGATTCCGCTGCCATTTGACGTTAAGCGAAATCTCCGGCTCGTCCACGATGAACAGACTTGGTCCTGAGCGTGATGCCAAGACGTTACAGAAAATCAACAATAGTTGCTGTTCTCCCGACGACAATTGCTCTGGTGCTAAGGGTTCATCTTTGAATCCAAGGATGCGGAAACCGATACCCGTTCGAAACGTAATCGTCTTGTTCGAAAAGAATTCGTTGAGGCTGCGCAGGAACGTTCGAATCATGCGATGCACGGGTTCTAGTGCATCAAGTCGTTTGTTGACGCTGTCAATGTACGGCTTTATGACGAGTTGGATGATCTCTTGGTTCGGCGTCTCCGCGTTCCTCAAGATAGGGAAAATGCCCTGCATATCGAAGTTAGGCATCAGGCCTAACATCGCGAAACTGCGGTTTCTTACCCGAAGTGCGCGCAGTTGCTGCAGGACGGCAGGTAGGTCGGGCTGCTTTCCATTCGAACCCAGGTTTGTACTCGCGAGCATAGAAACAAGGCGTTTATACACCTCGTTTGAATCCGCGCCCCCGACGTTGGCTGCTTTGAAGACCTCGTTATGTATGGCCCTTGAGCCAGCGGCTAATGCCTGCTTAAGGTAAGTGCTGCGGGTCGACGCAATGAGTTCGCCCCGTGTTTCCGTCCGTTGACGATAAACCTGCTCGTCTGTGACTTCTAGATGGTCGCTAAGTATCTGTCGCTCGGTCGAAATGTAATATGAGTGCGGCGCGACTTGGGCTAGCGCGGACAGGTATTCGTGATGGGCTGCTTCGTCGGAATCTCTAAAGAGTCGTTTGTATTCAGCTTCGAATTCCTCCTTTACCGTGCGCCTCCACTGGATTTTCCCTTCCGCTACATGGCGCTCATGATTGAAGACGGTTTCCCGAAGGCGCTCCCTGATCTCGTCCGGTATATGTCGGTAGGTGACGGAGGTCCCACCCGCCCTTCGTACTCTGTACCGAATGGGCGAGTGAATGACCTCCCCCTCGCGAATGGCCGAGACCGTAGAGCCGTCTGAGAACCAGATCCCGATTCGCTCAAAGGGAATCTTTCGCAGTTCGGTCAGATGGCCCCGCTTCGGCGCTGCGGAGAGCAGGTGAAAAATTATCCGCAGCAGCGTTGTTTTCCCCGACCCGTTTTCGCCGTAAAGAATAACGGTATCGTCAAATTTGCGACCCTCTTGGGGCAGACGATACGAAAAGACGCCGTGGAGCCCCTTTATTTCAAATTTTGTTAAGGTTTTCATATTTGAGTTAATTTTGCCGCTCAGCGGTTCCCCAGCCAGAGCACTGGAGAGCCCGAGCTTGCAACGCACGCTTCCGCAGCGTGAAGTATGCCACGGCTACGCGCAACGGTATGGTAAGCCTTGCCGTGTCGGCACTTTCGCACTCCGCTTGCAATTTTTTTCCGCTCCCCCTAACATCCGGGCATCGTGCGCAAATTGCCGTTAGCGAACGCAAACCATAAAAATGCCCGCATCAGCGGGCTTTGTCGTTTTGGTCGCTGACTCGTCAGCGTTCGTCAAGCTGGAATGTCTCGGTCGGCACGCCGTTTTCTTAATCGCATGAGTCGGCGTAAATCTCGACGCGCGGCCCGGGCGCTTCGAAGTAATCGACCACAATGCAGCCGTTCGCGAGCGTGTAGACATCGAAGCAACCCATCGGAATGTCCTCGGTGCTGTGATGCAGCCCGATCACACGATGACCCTTGAGAACGGCTGCGAGTGTGTGAGCAGTGATCTTTTCCATGTCGCTCCCATTACTTCGCTGCCGACGCTCCATGCGTGAGCGTCGTATTGATCGACTGCACTGCATCGATGCCCGACTTAGCGAGCGGCACGACGATGAAAGCGACGACACAGACGACAGTCGCGCCGATGATAACCCATGAGAATTTGCTATCCATTTTGTTACCCCATTGTGTGAGTTGGACTCTGACTGCTTCGTTAGCAGTTCGTCAGCACTGCTAACGACCAGTCTAGGACGGGCTGATACGGAAAATCCGGGTAAACCCGGCTATTTCCGTCCGGTTATGAGCGTCCCTCCACGGATAGCGCCAACTCATCAGCAGAGCGAACGAATAGATGCCAGCCCGTCCATATCGCCCCTGTGTGCATCCCGGCTGCGCTGCGCTTGTGCAGGGCAAAGAGCCGTACTGCCCTGAGCACCTGAAAGCACGACGACGCAGAGAGAACGAGGCCAGGCCGACGACAGCCCAGCGCGGCTACTCGTCACGCTGGCGCAAGGCACGCGAAACGTTCCTGCGCTCGCATCCGTTGTGCATGTGTGATGAGTGCGCGGCGCTCGGTCGTGTGCTGCCTGCGACCGTCGTCGATCACGTCGTGCCGCATCGCGGCGATCAGCGCCTGTTCTGGGATCAGTCGAATTGGCAGGCGATGAGCAAGCCGTGCCACGACCGCAAGACAGCGACGCACGACGGCGGGTTCGGCAACTCGCGCAGCGCATCGAGCGCATGAGCCAGCACCTCGCGGCTGTGTGCGGCTCGCGTCAGGACGCGTCAGGTCGGGCCCGCTGCGCGCAGCACGTGCGAACGCTCACAGCGCGTCGTGCGGCAGCTGCCTGCGTGTGCCTCGCGCGTCGAGCGTGCGGGCATTCGTCTGATTAGCGTTTCCACTGATCGGTCTGACGATTGGCATGGGGGTTTCTACTGATATATCAGACGATTGTAATGTTCAGACGTATGGGGGGCCGATCTCCAGCGGACGGGGCCCCGTGATCGTGCGCTTGCTCCGATTTTTTCCGACGCAAAATTATGACGGGGGGAGTTCGACGGCTGCCTACGTTACTTGGTCGCCGTCCCGGCAACTTGCCTCTCGGCTGCTTCCAGAAATTCCTGCGTCGCTGCCGTAACCTGCTCTTTCATCATGTTGCTGCGTTTCCTGATCTGATATTCGATGTCGTGGACGTCGCCGTCCAACTCAAGTTCTCTACGAACGGCGATAAGCGCGGGCGCGGTTTCGTCGATCACCGGCATCATTTCGGATACGATGAACTGCAGGTAGTTGGTCAAAAGATGGTTGCGCTTGTTGTGTAACTCTGCGCGTTTATCGGCGTGCAACTTCGCTAGCTGAGTTTGGCCTTCAAGGGATCTGCCCAAGGTCGCCAAGGTCGGTGAGTCAGCGCGCCCTTCCTCGAAGAGGGCGACCATCGACGACCGGATACGCCTGATCTCTGCTTGCGCGTCTTTGTATGCCTCGTCGGCTATTTCGATTTCCGCGATCAGGGTTTGCGCAGGAAACGCCTGCACCATTGCGCGCATGAACAGCTTCATTTTTGCCGCTACCATCTTTGCGACGGCGTCACCGGTTTCCGCGCTGCAAATGAGTTGTACTTTCGCCGCCGCTTCGATAAACCCCTGTATGCCTTCTGAGGGGTTGACGGTTCTGATATCGCGCGTCGCCATCCCGCCGATGTAGCTCGCTGCCGCAGCTTGCTGTTCGGCAAATTCTAGGTACACGTCCTGCCTCATGTCCGCCTTACGCTGTGTCGCTTTTTGTTCGGCGTCGTGCAGCAATTGATTTTGTTGTCGCTTCGTGTTGTCACGATTAGAGAGCCACACGCCGGAAAACGTGATGAGGGAGGCAATTACGCCCGACCAGACGACATCAGGAACGCCAAAAAGTGAGGCCATAGTAAGCTTGCTTGGTGTTGTCGTGGATACGCTTGAGGCGGGGCGCCGCGATGCATCAGTTGCACAACTTGCTGGCAAACTCGCGGCAATCTTTGATTTTTCAGTTCAAGGCGACGATACGCGGATTCTCATTCCATTCTTTGCTGCTTACCATCGGTAGCGGCGAGTATTAATGCTACGGCTGTCTATCGGTGGCGACACCGATAAACTTAACCGTCTTCCAAGGTTTCCATCGTGCGTGCACCGCTAAACGGCCGCGACGTCATCGAGAATGCGGCGCTAATCGGCGCGGCGGCTGGGTTTGTGGAGACGATCATCGGCTAGCTGGACTCGAACGTACCGAATTGATTAGACTGCCGGGAGTCGGCCGCGACAAGCCGGTCGCCATACGCCCATATCGGCTTCTGCTAATCATGAAACGAACGATTTTTGCAGCCGGGCTGGCGCTTGCCGCAGTCTCGGCCCACGCTCAATCCGTCGTTATCCAGCACGGAAACCTTGTCTACCGGAACGCATCCGGAGCGACCGAAGTGCTAACGGAAACGGGTGCGGACGGGAGTCCCGTTATCTCCCCGGATGGCAGTCTCGTCGCCTTCACGCGCCTGCGGCCCGGGGAAAATACGAACTCGAATGATCCTAACAACGGCTCTCTGGGCGATGTATATGTGATTCGCATCTCAGATCACACACTCAGGAAGATCGTAACAGCGGCGCATTCGGCGCAACCGGAGAACGAGTTATCAGGTATCAACTCACTTAAATTTTCTCCGGATGGCTCGACGCTCTATTTCAGTACGGCAGCATGGGCAACGTCCGGGGCGATCCATGCCGTTCCCGTTCAAGGCGGTCGCGAGCGGTTTGTTACAAGCGGCGATGGTTTCGTGGTTGTCCCACGCGGTAAATACGCGGGCTATCTGGTGACGAGCCAGCATCGATACATGGAAGGCCATGGATCATGGAATCCATACGTCTTGGTGAGCCCAGAAGGCAAGGAAATCAAGGTGCTAGGGGAGTTCAGTGACGACGAAACGCACCCCGGGATGGCGGCGCTTCAGAGCGTGGAGGGAAATAGTGCTGCGCCTACTACAGCAGCAGCGGCCCAGTCTGCAACAGATCCCTACGTGGAAAAGGTGCAGCGCCGTGTGCGTCCGAACATCATCTGGTCGGGTGACACGGCGGGTCTCGAAACCGTCATCTCGGTGCGATGCTCGCCGACCGGCACACTGCTAAGCGCGACCATCACCCGCAGCAGCGGCAACCAGGCATGGGACGACGCCGCGTTACGAGCTGTTCAGCGATCGGATCCGATGCCGCAGGATATCAACGGCAAGACACCTGAAAGCTTCAAGATCCCTCTTCGCCCAGCAGGCTAGCCGTCGCGGAGATCCATTTTCCGCTCCGCCAGCATGTCGAACGCGCACAGCCTTGCAGGATGCTCGCGTACCGGTGCGCCATTTCTCTTTCGTTGCTCGGGTACACGCCCACTCGCACAAGTGGTCAAACGACGGCTTTCCGATCGCATCATCGAGGGCGATTTCGGCGGACCATATGAAGTCGCCGCGTGGCCGTCATATTTGAAATGCACCTTTTGCAGTGCTGCTTTTCACTGCAAACACACTGTGAGTCGCCGACAGTGAACTGCCGGAGTCGGCCAGAAGCTGTCAGTCGACATAGTCTCCTGGATCGCCGACAATTCGTTGAAAGCTACCTTTAGTCGCGAAGTCTGGAGAGGAAATGCAAGCAGTGGGCGGCGGGCTATCGCCAGAAAAATGGAAGAAGGTTCGAGCGGGGCAAAAGAATGATATTGATTGAAGATGGAAATCTGCCCCGTTCGTTGCGTGTAACCTTGTTCGCAGTTGGGCTGACAATCTTTGGATGTAGCTTAGCGATCGAGCTGTTACCTCGATGGGCAAGGATGGTCGGCTTCGTGTCGGGTTTCGGAATGATGGCTTTGGGCGGTATTTGTAGCCGTGCGCATATGTTGCATGTCAAGCCGTTCGACAACAGCTACGAGAAAGCGCGCAAGAGCTACGATACAGAGTCCAATGAGGAGCATATTCAAACGCCGACATCAAATAGCAGCCCGAGTAACGAGTAAGTGTCCGCTTTAGAGCGCGACGACTGTCCGTAAACGGTCGGGTGCTGAAGTTCGGGCGGCGGTCGCTGACGTTACGCGGCGCTCGAACGCGATCTTCGACAACCGGCCACTATCAGCCACTCGACTTCAGTATCTGAATTGGTGACAATCGGTTCGTACATAACACTACACCGACGTCTGATGGAACTAACAGCTGAGCAAGCAAAGGAAGTTGCCCAACTTGCCATCACCGAGGCAGGATGGGAGGGCAACGACGCGGTTGTTGTCGACGAATACATCCAAGAGTTCGATGTCGGCTGGGTCTTCTACTACCAGTCAGCTCGCTTTCTCGAAACGGGGGAATTTGGTTTTTCGCTGGTCGGAAACGCTCCCTTCTTTGTTAGTCGCGTGGGTGGGTATTCCGCCTTCATCAGCTATCTCAGACCCGTTGTCGAATCTATCGAAGCCTTCCGCACCTGCGGAAATGCAAACGCGTAGTCAACAATAACAAATACGGCACAAATTCTTGAGTGACCGCTTTGGCTGCGAGTGAAGGGCTGCTTCGGGTCGGTTTGGTGCGTTCGTCATCGGCACAGTCATAGGCGATGTGAGCGCGAACGCGCAGCAAGTCGTCGGCTTTTTCTTCGGCAGCAGCAACGGCAGCGAGCAGAAAGCCGACGCGATGGCAGCGGCCTTTACACAGACGTTCGGCGCGACGGCTGCAACGGCAGCGGCGACGCAGCAGCAATAAAAAAGCGCGCCGCACGAGGAGCAGCGCGCCATACACCACCAACGTGTCAGGTATGCAGCCCTTCCTCCTGTGTCATGTCGTAGTGCGTCTGAACGTCCATCTTTCGATCCTCAATGCCGAAGTCGAAACGGATTGTTCCGTCTTTCCGGGTCGTGAGCACCCAACGATCGGTGTCGCCAACATAAAATCCCTTCGTGTACTTCATGTAGTTGGCGACAGTTTCTTGGCTTTGGTACTGTTTCGCCTTGTCTGAAATGACGACTAGGTACGGATTGCAGTCGTACTCAGTGAACAGCGGTTCGTAAAACCCGTTTTCTCGCCCATGATGCGCGGCAAACAAGACGTGAACGTCCTTGACCGTCTCCTTGAATTTGTCGTTCGTCTCCAACATCTTTCTCCAGCCGGACTTTTCAAGATCACCGGTGAACATGAAGTTGATCCCGGCGATGCGCAGATTCAGAACCAGGCTCAGATTGTTTTCATCATCGAATGTCGGGTAGTCGTGGTAATACACCTGTTTTTCAACACGCGGAAACTGCGGAGCATCTGCGTCTTCAAGTGGCTGGTTATATTGTCGCGCCAAGTCCACAAGCTGGTCGATCCCAGGCCCCATTCCATCTTCCGACTTCAGCGCTTTCAGGTCGTCGGGCGCGACCGACTTGTTACGTAGGATCGAGACAATATGAACTTTGCTGATTAGGTTCGGCAGCCCTGAAACGTGGTCCTCGTCGTAGTTGGTCACGACGAGTTGTTCAAGACGCTTAATCTTCCGCTCTGCCAGATAGTTTCCAGGGCGCCAGTCGTCCTCACCGTTGTGTCCGCAATCAATCATGATGCGGTTGCCGTTATCGCATGTAAGCAGCGCGCAAGCGCCGTGCTGCACGTCAAAGACGGTCAGATGCATGTTTGTTGCCCTCGGAATGTGTGATTAGGGTTACTGCGCTGCTTTTTCTTGCTCGCTTTTTTCCTGTTCTTTGTTCTCTTCAACGTCCTTGCGCGAACGGGATTTATCAATGCCCCAGACCGCCTGCGCGACGTCCTCAATCTTTCCGACAAACTTGTCAACGTTGAGCCCGGCGACGAACGCGAGCGCATAAAAGCCGATTTCGCTCGCGTCGTTCTTCGTCCCCGATTCAAGCACCAGCAAACCCGCCTTGAGGAACAGGAAGCTCACGCCGCCACATACGATGCTGGTGATCGGTCGCAGGAAATACCAGCAGTGCCAGTCGCTGCTCCACGACTTGCGAACACAGCGGTTAACGTACACCGCGCGCAGACAATACAGGCAGCCGCCGACAGCGCCGACCGCGCCGCACATAAGTCCGACGCGAACATCGGTAAACGCCGGAGGGAGCATTCCGAGGGAGATATAGAGAACCGCCCCAGCCGCGCCAAGGAGGACGGCGATCAGGTAAACGCAAATCAGGAAGAGCATGGAATCCCCGGTAGGACTGACCGTTTTGGTGCGCCAGCGGTATTTCTGACTCGATTGTATTACGAAAACGGCCCTGTTTTTCGCAGGGAAAGGACTCCTATGCGGGATGCATATGTAGGGTTTTCAAGACGGGGCTTTCAGATTTACTGGCTGCATCTGCAGTGAGCACAACGCTGGATCGATGGCGGGTTACACGCATGCATTTCGCGTCCCGGGCGCGCTCGTGCGGGCAATGCCGCGAACGGCTGCCCGGCCTAGGCCCGCGCAATTTGCATCGATGACGACGCGTCCCGCTAATCCGTTTCACCGGACAGATCGCTAGGCCCTATATTCCGTGTCGGAAGTGCCGTTATCATGGTCGGCAAACAAAACGGACGGGGCCGCAATAATGATGAAGATGTGGTTGATTGGTGGCGCTCTGTTGACCGGGTCTATGTCGGGCATTGCCGCCGAGTGGTCTTCTCTCTATGTTGGGGAGGATACGACCATTGCCGTGGAAAAAAGCACACTCCGCAGGAATGGGCCAATTGTGCGTGGAACGGTCCACATAACGCTTACTCGCCCAAGCCCCGCCGCCAACGGCAAACTTTATGATGCGCTTGATGATCGGATGACCATTGACTGTGACCGCTGGCAGATGATGGTCACTTCCTCATTCTTGTGGTATCGGGGAGAGTATGTCGGTCACTGGTCCAGCACTGCATTCCAAGACATCATGCCTCCTGACTCGCCGACCGAGAAGGCGGCTCGCAGGCTATGCAGAACAGGCTAACGATGTCCGAAACACGCAACTAGCCGCGCGGCTTGTTCAACCCAAAACAACGGAGCAATGAATGCTTCGATATCTCATTGTTATCTGCACTCGGCGCGACATTCACGGTTCTATAGCCACAAATGCTATCTATCACACCGTGCGTGTCCTATCTTTAGACGCGGTGCATGCCTGAGAACACAACCTTTCCGACGAGCCGATTGCCGTCTGGGCAGTTGAACTGCTGGTTCATGTTGCCGGGTTCGCGCTTCGCGCGCCGTTGGTAGCCAGCCTTTCGGCGGCGTGGTGCTACGCACGAATGTCCGGCTTCATCGGACATCATGTGATGCAACGAGGATTAGCCCAGTGGCGCCCGATTTGTTCGTCTGGCCATGGACCGAACCTAATCCCAAGTTCGACTCGACTCAGGTCCTCTCGACATGTTGACGTGTAGGCGACATCCTCGGAGTCGACATACGTTGCGCCGAGACCCGTGGTGTTGACGTGATCCAACCATTCCAGTGCCATCTGGCCGTCTTTTCCCAGTGGAGGAATCCTGACCGGATTAAGCCATTCTCCAGTCTTTAATCGCTGCGCAACAATCACGTTCATTGCCGGGCCGTTACCAACGTTTCGGAGTATCCAACCTAAGCCCCCGTCGTACTCGAAAACCAGAACAGGTTTCCGCCCCAAAGTAGCGTTACGACTGTTGTTGCGATAGTTGAGCCAAAATGAGAACGCGGAAAAAGCAAGCGCTGCAATGGATAGAGTCAACGATGCGATGTCTTTGGCTTGGAACATAGCGGCCTCACAGTATTCGAGATTGCATGGCATTGCAGAAAACGGGAGGCGTTTCGCGCGTCCCCGGTGGCCTGCCGCAATACTACGATCACGTTGCGCAAGAATTATGTGTGACGTCGAACGGCTGACGATCAGTTTCGAATGCACCTGACCGGCGAGCGTGAGTAAGGCCAGTCACTGATCCTCGAACGGTATGACCGTTCCGCTCGTATTCTAGTCATCGGAACCGCGATGGCTCGACAGCAGCCACGTGTCGTCATGAGGGGCAACCCACGGTTTCAGAACCGTCCAAGCGGCACGCGCATGCTGCTCGCTGCGAATGGAAGGGGGCCACGAAAGCGATGGCACACGGTTGACGGCGCCCGAGCGCGAAGCGTGTTCGACGCTGTTCTGGCTGGACTGGAGTGCTGACCAGCGCCAGCGGGTTCAGAACTGTAATCGATACGAGTATCCCGTACGCGCGGGCCGCACGAGCGCGGTGTGTGATGTAGCGAACGTTCGAATGTGCGCTACATCACACAAAAATGTTGCTTTCCCGCACGGTTACGATCTTCCCCGCGGCGCTGTGCAGGACTGTACCAAACCCCATCGTAAGTAACTGATTTTCAATAAATGTTGTCACCCCGCACAGGGGCAACGCCTGAAGCAGGCAAAACATCAAGCGGATGCCAGCGAAAACCCAGGCAAACCAGACCAAACCCAAAACCAAACCCAAAACCAAACCAAACCATCAGGTCAATTATAAAAAATGCCCTCCATCAACCCCACGCGCCAGCGACCCGTAATACATCAATTCAAAAAAGACAGGACCCACCCGGCATGCGCATGCGCTCCATCGCTATAAAACTGAGCCTCATATCCGGCGCGGCGCTCGCGGCCACGATCCTGGCCATCACGCTCTACGCGACGCTCAACGTCCGCCGTCAGGCGGTAGACAACTTCAACGACGCCGGTCTCGGCCAGATCCGCCAGATCGACAGCAGTCTGCGCGAGACCTTCAAGCGCATTCACGACAACGTCGTATTCCTGTCGGATCTGCCGCTCGTGCAGTCGGCGGATACGTCGGTCACCAACTATCTGACCCACGGCGGACAGATGACGCCCGATACCAACGGCGGTGTCGAAACGGATATCTTCCATCTGCTGCAACGCTTCGGCGACAGTCATCCCGACCTGCGCTACGTCTACGTCGGCACGCAATGGGGCGGCTACGTGCAATGGCCGAAAGGCAAGTTCACAAGCGATCACTACGATCCGCGTGAGCGCCCGTGGTACACGCAGGGCATGCAGGCGGCAGGCGCGGTGCGGCGCACGGCCGCGTACGCGAACTCGGGTGGCGACAACAACGTGATCATCAGCTTCGTGCGCTCGGTCCAGAACGGGCAGGGCAAGCCGAACGGCGTGCTAGGCATGGATATCTCGCTGGATGGCTTCGCGAAGATGATCGGCCAGGTACGCTTCGGCGAAACAGGCTATCTGATGGTCGTCGAAGACAGCGGCACGGTGCTCGTCGATCCGCACGACGCCGCGCACAACTTCAAGGCGCTCAAGGACCTCGGCGATGGCTATCGCGATCTCGCGGCGTTGGACAACGGCACGCTGTCTATCGATATCGGCGGCGCGCGTTACGACACGGTCGTCTACACGTCACCGGAACTGGGCTGGAAATACATCGGCCTGATTCCGCACGCGGAGATGATGGCGTCGGCCAATCGGCTGTCCGTCATGCTGATCGCGGGCGGTCTGGTCGTGCTGCTCGTCGCGCTCGCGCTGACGACGGCGCTCGGCCGGCGACTGATGGCGCCGCTGCGCGCATTGTCGAACAGCATGCAGGACATCGCATCGGGCGACGGCGATCTCACGCGGCGCCTGCCTGTGGGCAGTAACGACGAAGTCGGCGTGCTGGCCGAGCAGTTCAATGCGTTCGTCGAAAAGCTGAACAGCGTGCTGCTCGAAATCCGCGACAGCAGCGCGCTGCTGCGCACGGCGACGGGCGAGATTTCGACGGGCAATGCCGATCTGTCGGCGCGCACAGAGCAGCAGGCCGCCGCGCTCGAAGAAACGGCCGCGAGCATGGAAGAGCTGACAGCCGCGGTCAAACAGAACGCCGAAAGCGCGCGCCAGGCGAGTTCGCTTGCGAGCGATGCCTCCGACGTCGCACGCCGCAGCCACGAGGCCGTCGAGCGCGTCGTATCGACGATGACCGATATCAGCGCGAGTTCGAACCGGATCGCCGATATCACGGGGATCATCGAAGGCATCGCGTTCCAGACGAATATTCTCGCGCTCAACGCCGCCGTCGAATCGGCGCGTGCCGGTGAGCACGGGCGCGGCTTCGCAGTCGTCGCGAGCGAGGTGCGCAGCCTCGCGCAGCGCTCGTCGAGTGCGGCGAAGGAGATCAAGGAACTGATCGGCGCATCCGTCGACCGGATCAGGGATGGCTCGTCGCTCGCGGGTGAGGCGGGCGAGACGATGACGGAAGTCACGCGTGCCGTCGGACAGGTCACCTCGATCATGAGCGAGATCGCGGCGGCGTCGGAAGAGCAGAGCCGCGGCATCGCGCAGGTCAATCTCGCGATCACGCAGATGGACGACGTCACGCAGCAGAATGCGGCACTGGTCGAAGAGGCGGCGGCAGCGTCGCGCTCGCTCGAAGATCAGGGGCGGCAGCTCGATGAGTCGGTGGCGGCGTTCCGGCTGAAGCCTGCCACCACGCATTGAAACCGGGCTTGAAACAGCGGGCAATCGTGTATCGATTGATTGCCCGCTGTGCAGTAGCCGCGATTAGCGCACGGATGCACCGAGGACGGGCGCTGCGCTATCTGATGGGATACGTGCGCTGTCGGCGCCACTCGTATGGCGCTCCAGCGCCACGCGCTCGAGACTCGCACGGAACTGCCTGCAGCCGATCCACAACAGCGCTGCAGCGAGCACAGATGCAACGAGATTGACGATTGCCATCGAATGACCGACTGCGAGCGGCGACGCGAACACCTTGTCGGTGATCAGCGCGACGATCGTCGTGCCTGCGCCGAGCCCGATCAGGTTCGAAACCAGCAAAAACACCGCTGAAATCTGCGCGCGCATCTGGTTGGGCGCGAGCGTCTGCAGCGCTGCCGCCGATGTCGGCATCGGGAACGATGCGAAGAACATCGCGAGCACGAGCAGCGCGAGCGATGCACCCAGACTGCCGACCTGCGTGCACGCCACCGACGGAATCAGCATGCACACCGCGCCGATAAAGCCTGCGCGCAATGGCGCGTCGGTACGGCCCTTGCGCAGCAGCCAGTCGTTGAGCCAGCCGCCGCAGAATACGCCCGTCGTATTGGCGATCAGCAGCACGGTGCCGAGCGTATAGCCTGCTTCCACAGGCGTGAGACCGAAGCGGCGCATATAGAACGCGGGCGTCCAGCTCATCAGGCAGTACAGCGTCATCGCATAGAACGAGAAGCCGATGTAGTGGCAAAAGAACGTCTTGCCGTGCGCGGCGATGAAGCGCAGCGCGTCCAGCATCGACACGCGTTTGACTGTGCCCGTGCTGTCCTGCGCAAGCCCTTTGCGTTGCGGATCGCGCACGGTCAACATGAAGATCAGCGCGACGAACAGCCCAGGCAAACCGACAATGAAGAACGTCAACTGCCACGCGTGCAGGTCGCCTAGCACGGGCAGCGTCAGCGTGGCCGTGTGCTTGAGCAGCGCGATCACATAGCCGCCGATCAGAAACGCGACACCTCCGCCGATAAACGATCCCAGCGAATAAACCGCGACCGCGCGACCGAGTTTATCTTTCGGGAAGTAATCGGCGAGCATCGAATAGGCGCCCGGCGAAAGTGCCGCTTCGCCGACGCCCACGCTCATGCGCGCAACGAACATGTGCACGAAGTGCTGGCTGAGCCCGCATGCGGCCGTTGCGACGCTCCATAGCGCGATGCCGATCGAGATGATGCGCGGACGCGCGAAGCGATCGGCGAGATACGCGAGCGGCATGCCCATCACTGCATAAAACAGCGAAAACGCGAAGCCGTGCAGCAGGCTGAACTGCGTATCGCTGAGGTGCAAGTCGCGTTTGATCGGCTCGATCATCAGCGCGAGCACCTGACGGTCGACGAATGAAAAGACGTAGGCCAGCATGCAGATCACGACGACGTACCACTCGTACGTGTAGCGTTTGCCAGCGTGCTTGTTTCGCGTTGAGGCAGTCATCCCGGTTCTCCAGTGTATCGGTGAGGAGCAGGCGTCTCTTCGCGACGGGACGCACTG
This sequence comes from Burkholderia sp. Ac-20365, assembly GCF_017104715.1. Lineage (GTDB taxonomy): Bacteria > Pseudomonadota > Gammaproteobacteria > Burkholderiales > Burkholderiaceae > Paraburkholderia. The sequence goes on along the minus strand of NZ_JAAGPI010000012.1, from coordinate 27,699 downwards.
ATCGGGAAGCAGCGTACGTAAACAAATTTCAGCCACACAGGTGTAAATGACGCATCGATATGGTTGCGTTCACCCATGCGTCTAAAGGAATTACCAGGTCATGTGCGGTGAGCCCGTACGCGGCACGCATTCTGGCGCTGTAATTACAGATGGGGACGCGCACAGGCACGCACTCAGTACAGCGAATAGCGCGAGTATGTTTCGATCGGCAAGATAGCTTGCGAAGGCACGGTCGCGCCTTCGCGCGCGGCCTTCAGATGATCGACGGCAGTGCGCAGCATCAGACGTACGTCCTGCGTCAGCAGATAGTCGATTGCATCGGAGCGCAATAGCGGCTCCGTAATGCGGTTGACCTCGTGCGTGACGTAGAGCGTGCGGCCCGCAAGATCGTGCTCGCGCAGCGCCGCCGCGAGCCCTTCGTTGCCGCCCGCGACGTTGTAGATGCCATCGAGCTTGCCGTGTGTCTTCAGGAAGCGCGTCGTCGCTTCGTACGTCGCCGCGCCGGAGTCGGCGCCCTTGATCACTTCGACGAGATTCACATGCGGAAACCGTTGGCGTAGCAGCGAACGGAAACCGATCTCGCGATCTTCGTGACAGGTGTACGAAAACGTCGCGACGATCACGGCGACATCGGGCGACGGATGCGCCTGCAAGTGCCGTCCGATCAGAAAGGCCGCCGCTTGCCCAGCCGAGCGGTTGTTGACGCCGACATACGTGTGCCGCGCGTCGGCATCGACATCCGTAATGAGCGTGACGACGGATTTGCCCGCCGCCATGCACTCGCGCAACGCCGACGATGTGGTCGCGGTGTTCGTGCAGATGATGCCGATGCCATCCACTTCGTCCTTCGTCTGACGGATGCGGGCCGCGACTTCTTCGTCCGATGCGCCTACGCATCGGATCACTTCGAGACGCACGCCGTCCGCTTCGAACTCCGGTTCGAGAAGTGCCGCCGTTCGGGTCAGTTCGTCGGTGAATGCGTCGCCTGCCTGCGCTAGCACGCGGAATGAGCAGGCGGTCTTACGCGCGTGCGGAGATGACTTCATCGCCGTTGAACCCGAGGCCAACTGCTTCAACGCCGCATCGACTGCGCTGCGCGTGCGCGGATGCACACCGGGCCGGTCGTTGAGCGCGCGGTCGATCGTCGCGCGGCTGAGTTGCGTGATCTCCATGAGTTGCTTGAGCGTCGGCTTGCCTTTCATCTCTGTGTCCTTTCGCGGCAGATCGAGATATTGCTTAGCTTCGAGTTTGACTCATTTTGAGGCTTTTGTGTTGAGTGATACGACGCGCATGAAATGTACGTGGCGAATGGCTTATGGATTACCCTTGATAACTCAAAATGAGGCATTAATGGCTTTGACGTGTGCTCATTGCGAGTCTTAAATGCACTCAGGCAACGACCTATGCCTCAGACAAACGATCGCCAGATCAACCGCCAAGCCTGCACAGGGAGCCATGCATGTCTGCACAGCAAGACAACTCGAAGCCGATCACGATGGACGACTGGTACAAATGTCCGCTCGACCGCAAGGTGCTCAAGGAACTCACGCGGCGCAACGACCGCGACGCACTTGTCTATCTCGGTGTGTTTCTCGCGATGGTGCTGGGCAGCGGTGCACTTGCGTGGCTGTCGCTCGGCACGTGGTGGTGCGTGCCCGCGTTCCTGCTCTATGGAACGATTTACGCCTTCGCTGAAGCGATGGAACACGAACTGCGCCATCGCACGCCGTTTCGCAGTGAGTGGCTGAATGAATCGGTGCACTGGCTGATCTGCTTCATGACGTGGCGCGAGCAGATCTATAGCCGCTGGTCGCATGCGCAGCATCACACGTACACGCATTTGACGGCCACCATGCCCGCCGATGCGGAAATCGCCGTCAAGCGGCCGCCGAACTATCTGAAGTTCGCAACGGATTTTCTGCGCGTCTCGCATGGCATCCATCATCTCGGCAACATCGTGATGCACAGCCTGGGCATCGTGTCGCGCAGCGCAAAGGCGGTGGTGCCGGTCACTGAATATCGCGCGATGTGCCGTAATTCGCGGATCGTGCTCGCGCTGTATCTGGGCGTGGTTGTATGGGCGATTGCTGCGCACAACTGGTTGCCCGTCGTGTTTCTGCTTTTGCCGCGTGCGTATGGCGCGTGGCTGCACGAACTGCTGGCCATCACGCAACACACGGGGCTGCGCGAGAACGAACTCGACCACCGCTTCTCGACGCGCACGATCCGGCTCAATCCCGTGCTTCAGTTGCTCTACTGGAACATGAACTATCACGTCGAACATCACATGTTTCCGAATGTGCCTTTTCATGCGTTACCGAAATTGCGCAAGGCAATCGAAGCGGATCTGCCGCCCGCATACGACGGCCTGTTCAGTGCATGGAGCGAGATTCTTTATTTCCTGCGCATGCAGCGGTACGACTCGGATTACATGATCACGCCACGCGTGCCGGGCAAGACACCCGCATCGAACACGCAGCCATCCGGTGAGGAATCGCTCGCCGCCCAGCCACGCTGAACACGAACGGAGCATGCAATGAATATTCTGCAATGGCATCAGGTCTGCGCCACTGACGACATCGACGAAGAAGACGTGATGGAGTTCGAGCACGAAGGCAAGCTGTACGCCGTCTATCACACGGCAACCGGCTTCTATGCGACGGCGGGACTGTGCACGCATGAAACGGCGCGGCTCGCAGACGGATTCGTATTCGGCGAGGTGATCGAGTGCCCGATGCACATGGGGCGCTTCCATATCCCGACGGGCGCCGCGAAGGGCGCGCCCGTGTGCGTGAACCTGGTCACACATCCCGTGAAAACGGAAGACGGCAACGTGTTCATCGGCCTTGCCGCCGATTGACCGCGCAACGCAGGGCAGCAATCTGCCAGCGCGCAACGCCGGCAGCCACAAACATGGAGACAGCGATGAGATTACCCGTCACGAAGGCGATATGTGTCGCCGCAGCGGCATTGAGCCTGGGCCTGTGTATCGACGCAAGCGCCGAATCCGCCGCGCATTTCGACTTCATCACGCATGCGCCCGACTCGGATGCGTGGTGGAACACGGTGAAGAACGGCATCACGCAGGCTGATGAAGATTTCAACGTGCAGACCGACTATCGCAACCCGCCGAATGGCGATATCGCGGATATGGTTCAACTCGTCAATCAGGCCGCCGCGCGCAACTATGATGGCGTGGTGACGACCATCGCCGATTTCGATCTGCTCAAAGGTTCGATCTCGCGTCTGAAGGCGAAGAACATTCCGTTCGTTACGGCCAATACTGGCACTGAAAAGCAGAGTGCCGATCTTGGCGCGCTGCTGCATGTCGGACAGCCCGAATATCTGGCAGGCAAGGCAGCGGGCGAACGCGCGAAAGCCGATGGCATCAAGAGCTTTCTGTGCGTGAATCACTACGCGACCAATCCGCTTTCATTCGAGCGCTGTCGTGGTTTTGCCGAAGCCATCGGCGCGGATATGAAATCTTCAGTGCTGGACGCAGGCACGGACCCAACCGATATCGAATCGAAAGTCAGCGCCTATCTGCGCGCGCACCCGAATACGCAAGCCGTGCTGACGCTTGGGCCGACGTCGGCGGATCCGACCATACGCGCTGTCACGAAGATGGGACTGGCGGGCAAGATCTGGTTCGCCACCTTCGATATCGACTCCGATGTCGCGAAGGGCATCAAGAACGGCACGATCCGCTTCTGCACGGACCAGCAGCCTTATTTGCAGGGCTATATTCCCGTCGCGATGCTCGCGATCATGCACAGGAACCACAACTCGGACGTCGTGCAGGCGCGCAATGAACTGGAGAAGGATCCGAAGTTCATCAAGCGTCTGCAGGACTACGGGCTGAAGCCGGTCTACGAGGCGCGCAATATCAGTTCGGGTCCGGGGTTCATTACGCCGCAGAACATCGAGAAGGTTTCCGCGCTTGCAGGGCGGTATCGGTAAGCAGATGTCTTTTTGCAGGCGTCTCCACCGCCGGCATTTTTCCCCACTACGTTTGAGTGGGCGATATGGGCCAAATGGCCCATATCGGTTCTTTGCCTATCAGCCTTCGAAATAACGCGGCCCGTCGATATCGGCGAGCAGTGCGGGTTGCGTCGGCGACCAGTCCAGCAACGCGCGTGTTTTCGCACTCGACGCCGGCACACCCATGCCCGCAAAACCTGCGAACCAGCCGAAGTGCTTCGCAGCCTCATCGGGCGACACGGATACGACGGGCACGTTCAGCCGCCTGCCGATCACGGCAGCGATCTCCCTGAACGGCACGCCTTCGTCGTCGACGGCGTGATACCGGGCCGGCCCCGTGCCGCGTTCGAGCGCCAACCGATAGACGCGCGCCGCATCCAGCCGATGCACGGCGGGCCAGCGGTTCATGCCATCGCCGATATACGCGGACACGCCTTTCTCGCGCGCGAGCGCGATCAGCATCGGCACGAACGCATGGTCGCCGTCGCCATGCACCGACGGCGGCAGACGCACCACGGACACCCGGACGCCACGCGCCGCGAGCACCACCGCCGTCGCTTCCGACAGTCGCGGATAAGCCGCCGACGCAGGCACGGCATCGTCGTCCTCGGTAGCCAGCGGCCCCGAAGCGCGCAGCGCAAGCCCCGACGTTACGATCAACTGACGGTCCGATCCAACCAACACGGAGCCGAGCGCCTCGATCGCCTGCCGGTCGGTCTCGCAGTTGGCGGCGAATTTCGAAAAGTCGTGATTGAACGCCGTATGGACGACGGCGTCCGCCTCGGCCGCGCCGCGTTTCAGCCCGTCAAGATCTTCGAGTAAGCCCCGCTGAACCTCGGCGCCCGCTGCGGCGAGTGCCTGCGCGCCTTCATCGGTACGCGCGAGACCGAGCACCTGATGCCCCGCCTGCACAAGCTCGTTGACCACGGCCGAGCCAACAAACCCCGTTGCTCCCGTCACGAAGACACGCATGATGAAACCTCCCTGTATCGATGAGGGATTACTATCTACGTGTCGCTTATCAGGGTGAAGTAGTGACGTTTTACAGGTATACGGACTAACAGGATCAGCATGGACGCGAACGACAATCTGCTGGGTGCCTATCTGCGCGACCGCCGCACGAAGCTGGACCCCGCCGCGCTGGGCCTGCCCGCTGCGCGCCGGCGCACGCCCGGTCTGCGGCGCGAAGAGGTCGCGCAACGCGCCAACGTCAGCGCGACGTGGTACACGTGGCTGGAGCAGGGGCGCGGCGGCGCGCCGTCGGCGGGCGTGCTCGACCGCATTGCGCGGGCGTTGCTGCTGACGGACGTCGAGCGCGAGCATCTGTTCCTGCTTGGGCTGGGCCGGCCGCCAGAGGTCCGCTATCAGCCGCCCGGCAGCGTGTCGCCGCGCCTGCAGCGCGTGCTCGACGCGCTGGAATTCAGCTCCGCCGTGGTGAGGACGTCGACGTGGGATATCGTCGGCTGGAATCGCGCGGCGCAGGCGGTGCTGACCGATTACGCGGCGCTGCCGCCCAAAGAGCGCAACATCCTGCGCCTGATCTTTCTCGATCCGCATGTGCGCAACGCGCAGCCCAATTGGGAAAGTGTCGCGCGTTTCGTGGTGGCAGCGTTTCGCGCCGATGCCGCGCGCGGCGGCGCCGCGAAGAACATCCAGGCATTCGTCGATGAACTGGGCGAACTAAGCCCCGAATTCGACGCAATGTGGCGAGCCAACGACGTTCGCGCCAACGACGAAGGCACGAAGGAAATCCGCCATCCGGTTCTGGGGTTGATCGAGCTGGAGTATTCCGGGTTCGTCGTGCACGGAAGGCCCGATCTCAGTCTGGTGGTCTACACGCCCGCATCGGACGACGCGGAAGAGCGGGTGAGGAAGCTTATTTCCCAGTATTCGGGCGGCGTTGGGCTTTGACGTCGTGTGGCCATCAAACGGGGAATCCGTTCGCAAAGCGCTCGCGCAGATAACTGACGAACAACCCGACCGCGCGCGGCACATGCGACGCGTACGGCCGCACGATGTACAACTGCTCGGCGAATGCGCCCGTGACGCGCCATTCGGGCAGCACGACGACCAGCTTGCCCGCCTGAACGGCGGCCTGCGCGGTGAAATCCGGCACCAGCGCAATGCCGAGGCTTTCGAGCGCCGCGTCGCGCAGTGTCTCGCTGTTGTTGGCGGAGAACTGGCCGTTGATGGGCAGCGTGACCGGCTGCGTTGCATTCTTGCGCGCCGTTTTGCGTTCGAACGACCACATCGGCTCGCCCGTCGAGCGCGGATAGAACAGGCAATCGTGAGAGGCGAGATCTTCCGGCGACTGCGGCGTGCCGCGCTTGCGCAGATAGGCGCGCGTCGCGACGATCACGGAGTGCGTCTCGCAGAGTTTCCACGCGACGTGCGTATCGGGCGGCTCCGCGCTATGCCGGATCGCCAGATCGAAGCCTTCCGTGGCGAGCGACACGATCCGGTCCGACACCTCCAGCTGCACGCGGACCTCGGGGTTGGCCGTCAGAAACTCGGGCAGCTTCGGCACCAGTTGCTGCCGCGCGAGCGCAACAGGCGCCGTCACGCGCACCAGACCGCGCGGCACGCCCGACAGTTCACGCACCTGCGCGAAGCTCGCGGCAATCTGCGCGTACTGCGCGCGGGTGCTGTCGACGAGCTGCTGGCCCGCTTCCGTCAGCCGTACGCTGCGCGTGGTGCGCTGCACCAGCGAAATACCCGCGGCGCGCTCCAGTTCCGAAATGCGCTGGCTCATCGCCGCCTTGCTGACGCCTAGCCGCGAGGCGGCGGCCGTGTACGTGCCTTGCTCGGCGAGCATCGTCAGCCAGTGCAAATGCGTCCAGAGTTCCTCGATATTTTGCGTATCCATACACTGATTGTTCACAATGGCAAACATTGAGTTCAATGGTAGCCTCTTTCCAGCGCGTGCGCAGCTTTCTACACTTCTTTCAACGCCAATCACAAACGAAGGAGTGGGACATGCAAGCCTTTACCGACAGCGCAGACGTGGGACATTTCATCCACGGCGAACGCGTCAATGGCACGGGAACCCGTAGCCAGGCCGTCTTCAACCCCGCCACGGGCGCGCGAGCCCGCAAGCTGCTGCTGGGCGAGGCTGCCGATGTCGATGCGGCTGTTGCCAGCGCGAAGTCCGCCTTTCCGAAGTGGGCCGACACGCCGCCTATCAAGCGTGCGCGCGTCATGCTGCGTTTTCTCGAACTGATGAACCGTCATCGCGACGAACTCGCGGCGATCATCACGGCGGAGCACGGCAAGGTGTTTTCGGATGCGCAAGGTGAAGTGTCGCGCGGCATCGACGTCATCGAATTTTCTTGCGGCATTCCGCAATTGCTGAAAGGCGACTACACGGAACAGGTGTCGACGGGTATCGACAACTGGACGATGCGCCAGCCGCTCGGCGTCGTCACGGGCATCACGCCGTTCAACTTCCCCTGCATGGTGCCGTGCTGGATGTTCCCGGTCGCCATCGCAACGGGCAACACGTTCGTGCTGAAGCCGAGCGAGCGCGATCCGTCGGCCGCGCTGTTCATGGCGAAGCTGTTGAAAGAAGCGGGCCTGCCCGACGGCGTGTTCAACGTCGTGCAGGGCGACAAGGTGGTCGTGGATGCATTGCTCACGCACCCGGATGTCAAGGCCGTGAGCTTCGTCGGCTCGACGCCGATTGCGAACTACATCTACGAAACGGGCGCAAAGCATGGCAAGCGCGTGCAGGCACTTGGCGGCGCGAAGAACCATATGGTGGTGATGCCCGACGCGGATCTCGAGAAATCGGTCGATGCGCTGATCGGCGCCGCGTACGGTTCGGCAGGCGAGCGCTGCATGGCGATCTCGGTTGCGCTGCTGGTCGGCGATGTGGCCGACAAGATCATTCCGCAACTGGCGGAGCGCGCCCGTACGCTGATCGTGAAGAACGGCATGGAAGCCGATGCGGAAATGGGTCCGATCGTCACGCGTCAGGCGCTGGAGCGCATCGAAGGGTATATCGCCGAAGGCGTGAAGGAAGGCGCGACGCTCGTCGTCGATGGCCGCGGTCTGAAGGTGGCCGGTCATGAAGACGGCTTCTTCACGGGCGGCACGCTGTTTGACAACGTCACGCCGGACATGCGCATCTACAAGGAAGAGATTTTCGGGCCGGTGCTTGCCTGCGTGCGCGTGAAGGACTTCACGGAAGCCGTTGAACTCATCAACGCACACGAATTCGGTAACGGCGTCGCGTGCTTCACGAGCGATGGCAACGTTGCACGCGAATTCGGCCGCCGTATCGAAGTCGGCATGGTCGGCATCAATGTGCCGATTCCCGTGCCGATGGCATGGCACGGCTTCGGCGGCTGGAAGCGCAGCCTGTTCGGCGATACGCATGCCTACGGCGAAGAGGGCGTGCGCTTCTACACGAAGCAGAAGTCGATCATGCAGCGCTGGTCGGAAAGCATCGAGAAGGGCGCTGAGTTCGCGATGCCGACGGCGAAGTAATACGCTTTAAGCCCGCTTTAACCCGAAACAGGCAGCGCTTTAAAGAGCGCGGCCTGTTTGCGTTTTGCAGTTCTGGTCTGATGTTTGGAGACTGCCTTTATGTCGCTGAATTGATATTTCAAATCGCTCCGATAGCACGCATTATTCCCGATTTGAAAACTGTGAATTCTGCCCAGCCTGGTTTGTCGATCGCGCGAAGAAGTTTAACCTTCTGTTAAAGGCCGACGTTCGATATTCGACGTCGTCACAGGCTCTACAGAGGAACAGAACATGAAGCGCGAATCTTTGAACTTCCGCAATATCGATGACCATAGCGGCGCAGGCGTACGTGCGCGCGTTGAAGCGGTATCGAGCGAAAAGGCACAGGCGGCCGCCGTGCCGCGCAACTGGGCGTGGGCACACGTCAGCGACTCATACGACTGGATGGATGCGCATAGCCCGTCCGTGGTGACGGGGCTGGTTGACTGAATGCAATCTGGCGATTGCCATTCGAACCGGAAAGAGACTGTTGCTGGCCGCATTGTGAATGCTGCGTGAAAAACGCGGCCAGCAGGTCAACCGGTTGAAGAATTAAACGAGTGTGAGTTTCACATCGATGTTATTGCGCGTTGCATTCGAATACGGGCAAACGATGTGAGCCTTGTTGACGAGATCTTGCGCGGCACCTTTTTCCATACCCGGCAATGATATTTTCATCTCGACTTCGATGCCGAACCCATTCGGAATCGGCCCGATCCCGACGCTGCTGTCGATCGATGCATCGGCGGGCATCGCGATCTTATCTCGTGCGGCAACGAATTTCATCGCACCGATAAAGCATGCGCTGTAACCGGCGGCGAACAACTGTTCCGGGTTCGCGCCTTCCCCGCCTTGTCCGCCCAGTTCCTTGGGCGTCGTGAGCTTGAAGTCCAGATTTGCAGCGGGCACCGTTGCGCGGCCGTCGCGGCCACCCGTTGCGGTTGCGTGTGCTGTGTACAGCGCCTTTTCGAGCGACATGACAAACTCCTTCGTTGAAGTCCTGCGTGTTGGTGGAAGACTGCAGGTCAGGCTTGTTTCGATGCTTTGATCTTTCGATACTCGAGGGCAGGCAGACCGCCCCAGCCCCAGTTGTCCGTCGGCACTTCTTCGATCACGACGAACGTCGATTCCATAGGCTTGTTCAGTACGTCGAGCAACACCTGGCTCACGCCCTTGATGAGCTGCGCCTTTTCTTCGGCGGTCACGCTATCCGCGCCGGGCTTTGTTCCTTCACGCGTGACCTGAATCGTGACAATCGGCATCTTGCTCCCCTCGATCGTAGTTGAGGAATGGCGCGTGCGCCAGCGCACCCGCCGTGGTGGACGCACGCGCCCGCGCGGTTGACCGTCGCAACGCGCAGGAGACCTCGCGTCAACGCACGACGTCAGACACCTTCCACGCCCACGATGAGTTCGCTGCCCAGCCAGCCCGCAAGCAGCGCGCCCGCTTTCGCCACGCCGTGCTCGTCGCCCAGTCGTTCGACGAGCACGTCGCATAGTGTTGCAAAGCTTTCGTTTTCCTGCAGATGAAGGAGCGCGTCGTACTCGGCGGCATCGACGCGTTTGAGGCACGATACGAACTGGCGCCGCCACACGATCAGCCCGCCGGGCTCGTCGAGCATCTCGCTCTCGGGCGGCGCGGTGTCGCCGGACAATGCCGACCAGATGCTATCCGCATTGGTGGTGGCGGGGCGATGCCTGAGCGAGGGCGTCAGGCACAGGCGCGCCGCGTCCCAGTCGACGGATGCGAGCGCGTCGAGAGGGAGCGGCTGTGCGTCATGCGCAACGAAGGCTTCCGCCAGCGCATTTTCGATCCACGCGAGCTCGTGCACGTCGGGATTGTTCGGAAACAGCACACCCAGCGTATCGCCGAAACCGTACGCGTAGGCGTCGAGTGTCCATGCGTGCGGCGGATGGTGATTGATATGCGTCACGGCAGCGTGCAGAAAAGCATCGTCGCCAAGCAACGTCCGTACCTGTGGAAACGAATGTTCGAGACATTCGATCAGTTGCCCGCGATAGTTGTTCTGATAGACGGACAGGCGGCGCATCGCGTCGTGGCCGACGCGTCGCGCCGCTTCATCCGATGCATCCGTGAGCCACGAGCGGAAGTCCTGTTGCCACGCAGCGAGCGTCATGCGGCCTCCGCAATATGCGTGTCGCGCGCATTCTGCGCATTCGCACCGAGCTTGCGCGCGATCCACAATTCCTGCAGCAACTCATTCAACGGCGGCACATTGCCATCGCGTTCAATCATCGTCGCGACCGGACCCAGCCGCGCGATCGCGTTGGCATAAAGCGTCCAGACTTCGTCGCACACAGGGCTGTCATGCGTATCGATCAGCAGATCGCGTCCTTGCGAATGTCCCGCCAGATGGATCTGATGCACGCGATCGAGGGGCAAGCCGTCGAGATAGGCAAGCGCATCGAAACCATGATTGGTCGCGCTCACGAAGATATTGTTCACGTCGAGCAGCAGTCCACAGCCTGTGCGTTGCGACATTGCCGAGATGAATTCCCACTCGGTCATCGTCGCGCCGTCGAACGCGAGATAGCTGGACGGGTTTTCGAGCAGCATCTGGCGGCCGAGTGCGTTCTGTGCAACGTCGATATTCGCGCAGACGGTATCGAGCGCTTCGTCGGTATAGGGAACGGGCAGCAGGTCGTGCGAATTGAAGCGGCCAATGCGCGACCAGCTCAGATGATCGGATACGAACAGCGGATCGATATCGTCTACGAGCGACTTCAGGCGGCGCAGATAGTCACGATCGACGCCGTCCGCCGAGCCGATCGACATCGACACGCCATGCAGCACGACGGGATGCTTCTCGCGCACGCGGCGAAGAATATCGCGCGGCTGTCCGCCATCGACCATGAAGTTCTCGGAAATGACTTCGACGAAATCGACGGGAACGTCCGTTTCCAGGAAGTCGCGATAGTGTTCCTTGCGCAGGCCGAGACCATAGCCTGCAAAGCGGGGACTGGGAGTGAGCATGAGTCGAACGCGGCTGCGAAGTGTCGATAAAAGAACTGGCCCGGTTATGTGCAACCGGGCCAGCATGGAACTTACTTCGGTTCCGTCAGCGTGCCGCCAAGCGACAGGCATTCGCTCGGGGTCTTCACGACTACGCCCTTGCCCTTGCAGCTGTTGAGGCCCTTGCAGTCGTTGTGTGCGGTCGCGCAGAGCGCCTGGCCCTTGCATGCATTGACGCCGTAGCAGCGGCCGGGTTGCTCGCCCGTAGCGGCGCTCGCGGAGGTGGCGACGGTCGCCGATGCGAGGGCGAGGAGGGCTGCGGCTGCAGCGAAGCTGACGCGGGATTTGACGTTGCTGTTCATGGTTGCTCCATGGTGGGTTGAATGAAATGGGTTGCGTGTGTGTTGCACGTGTGTTGCGTGAAAGGGCGCGCTGCTTACTTCGCGTTCAGCGCCGCTTCTTCGATGACCTTCGCGACCGCTTCAGGCTGCGAAATTTCGATCGCATGGCTGGCCTTCACTTCCGTGACTTTCGACCCGGCGCGCTTGTACATCCAGCGTTGCAGGTCCGGGTTGATCACGCGGTCGTCGGTCGCGACGATGCCGTAGGTCGGCTTGTTGTGCCACGCAACCGTGAAGGGCGCAGATGCGAACGTCGCGACCGTGGCCGTCACTTGCGATACCGCCATGAAGTCGGTGCGGTTCGAGACGAGATCGCCGGCGTAATCCGTGCCGTATTTCGCGGGGTCGAAGTAGTAGTGGCCGTCGATCGTCTTCACGACGCCGTCCGTGAGTTTCGGCATCGAGCCTTCCAGTTGCGTCACGCTTTCGCCGACATCGGGCTGAAACGCAGCGACGTACACGAGCGCCTTCACCTTCGGGCGCGCACCCGCTTCCGTAATGACGGAGCCGCCATAGCCGTGGCCAACCAGCACGACGGGGCCTGTCTGTCCGATCACGGCGTTGCTGGTGGCGGCGACGTCTTCTGCGAGCGTCGTCATCGGCGGCTGGACGATGCGGACGTTGTAGCCCTTGTGGATCAGAATGTCGTGCACCGCGCGCCAGCCGGAGCCATCGGTGAACGCGCCGTGGACGATCACGATGTTCTTCACGCCGGGCGGCGTGGGTGCATCAGGTGCAGCGGCGAACGTTGCGCCTGAAACGGCGAGCGCGGCTGCGGCGAAGGTCAAAGTCGAAAGAATGCGCATAGTGTTTTTGAATGCAGGCCACGCGGGCCTCGAGGTTGAAATCGTGTAGCGGGTAACGCTGCTGAACGTGAATTAGTTCGCGTTGCGCGAGCGGCCCAGCAGATGATCGAGCGACCAGTCTCCTGCGCCATGAACAATGAGCGGAAGAAGCAGACCAGCCCAGCTCAGATGCGTCGGCCATGCGTCGGGATAGACGAAGATCTCGATCACGGCCGTCATGCCCAGCAATACGAATGCGGCCGGGCGTGTGACGAGACCCAGCACGAGCAGGATCGGGCACAGATGTTCCGCATACGTCGCGAGATGCGCGGCCAGCTCGGGGGGAATCAGCGGCAACGCATATTCCGAACGGAACAGCGCGTACGTCGATGGCTTGATCGTCAGCAGGCCTTGTACTTTCGTGCGTCCTGACAGAAAGAAGGTTGCCGCGATGCCGACGCGCGCCACGAGCAGCAACAGCGCGGGCGGCAGCACACGCGACAGGCGCGCTGCGTTGGCTTCGGAATTCAGCATCACGATTTCGCCTTCAGCGAGCCGAAGCCCTTCGGCGTCTTGATGTTCGTGCAGGTGCCCTTGTCGACCATGACGAATGCGTCGCCCTGATAGTCGACTTTCGATGTGCCGGCGCAGCTCGTGCCAGGACCGGCTGCGCAATCGTTCTTGCCGGCGAGCGACACACCAAAGCATTTCTCTTGCGGTTTGGCCTGCTCGGAACCGGCATGGGCGCTGGTTGCAAGGACCGTGAGTGACAGGGCGACGGTAGCGGCGAGTTTTGCGCGAGTGCTTTGCATATTCATCTCCTAAGAGTGGTGAAAGTTAATTAGATCGTGTGCGATGTAATCTGATGCGTGATGATACTGGGCTTGCGTAATTTGTCAATCGGTTGCGAGTAAATCGCGTGCGATATATATGTAAAAGGGGAATGGCATGGAATGCGATCATCTGGCCGGATTCGGCGAGCGAAAGCGGAAAGCCGGGCCATGAGTCCGCAAATACACGTGCAATAGAGCGTAGAGTTTTCATCGACTGTTTCCTGATGTTCAATCTTGTCTGGCATTGATTCCTGTGGCGCACGACATGCGGCACGCGCGGCGATGCGCTAACATCTGCGCCACGCAATACGCCGTTATATGGAGACATTTGCATGTCCAACGCACCTTCTCTCGATCTCACCGCATTTCCCCGTTACTCATTGATCGAAGGCCCTACGCCTGTCCAGTACCTCAGCCGCCTGAGCAAGCAGGTCGGTGACGTGGATATCTACGTCAAGCGTGACGACCTCATGGGTCTCGGCGGCGGCGGCAGCAAGCTGAGAAAGCTCGAATTTCTGCTGGGCGAGGCGCTCGCGCAAGGCGCGGACACGATCATCACGGTCGGCGCGCGTCAATCGAATCACGCGCGGCTTACGGCGGCGGCTGCGGCGCGCGCCGGGCTTCAGTGCGAGCTCGTGCTGACCCGCATGGTGCCGCGCGAAGACGACGATTACATCCACAACGGCAATGTGCTGCTCGATGCATTGCTTGGTGCGCGCGTTCACGATCTGCCGGGCAATGCCGACGCAATGGCATTCGCGCAAAATCGCACGGACGAATTGCGCAAGGCCGGGCGCAACGTGTATGTCGCGCCGATGGGCGGATCGTCGGCTGTCGGCAATCTCGGCTACGCGGCATGTGCGGCTGAAATTCTCGAACAGGCGCATACATTGGGCGTTTCCTTCGACCGCATTGCGATATCCAACGGGAGTGGCGGCACGCAGGCGGGCCTCGTCGCCGGTTTGCTGGCGATGGGCGAAAACCCTACGCGTGTCGTTTCGTACAACGTGCTGGCGACTCATGACAACACCCTGTCGAATACGCAGTTGAAAGCGAAAGAAACGTTCGCGCTGCTGCGGCCCGACGCGCCTTTTCCCATTGAGAGCGTGATCGTTGCGGACGGCCAACGCGGCGAGGGCTACGGCATTCCCACCGATGCAATGCGCGAAGCCGTGCGGCTTCTGGCAACCACAGAAGGCCTGCTGCTCGATCCCGTCTATAGCGGGAAGGCATTCGCAGGCCTGCTGCACGACATCAGAAACGGAACGATCGCGCGAGGCTCGAAGGTTCTGTTCCTGATGACGGGCGGTTTGCCGGGGCTGTACGCGTATCGCAGCGCGTTCGAATGAATCGCGCCGCGCCCTGATCTCCAAAGCGGCACTCAACCCGCGCGCGCCAGCTGCTCGCGGACAGCGGCTTCGATCTGGTCATAATCGCCTTCGCCATAGTGGCTATAGACGAGGTGCCCCTGCTTGTCGATCAGATAGACCGCCGGCCAGTACTGATTGCCGTAGGCATTCCACGTCGCGTACTGGTTATCTTGCGCGACGGGATAGTGCAACCCGTATTCGGCAATCGCTGCCTTGACCTTCTTCGTCTCGTGCTCGAATGCGTATTCGGGCGTGTGCACGCCGACCACGACCAGCCCCTGGTCCTTGTACTTCTGATAAAGCTTCTCGACATGCGGCAGTGTATGCACGCAGTTGATGCACGTGTATGTCCAGAAGTCGACCAGCACAACCTTTCCGCGCAATTGCTGCATTGTCAGCGGCGGTGAATTCAGCCATTGATCGATACCCGCGAATTCCGGCGCAGGGCGATTCTTTTCGATGGGAGCGGCAGGTGCAGCGCCGCTATTGGCGACGAGCGCGCCCAATCCGGCAACGGCAGCGATTGCAACGACGGCGGTCAGGGTTTTGATCCGGTTGAGCATGTCGGCGTCCTTTGGGTTGAAAGACATGACCGTATTGAACCGTTCGCGCGTATCTCGGCTGTGTCGCGATGTCGTGTGTTTGAATCGTCTTGTATCAGAAGAGCGACGAGATACATTGGGACACAATTGCACGCATGGCCTGCGCTATAACAAAGATGTGAATCAATGTTGGAGGCAATCATGAAACGGCTTTTGGCAATCTTCTTCTTTCTTGCAGGCGGTCTTGCGATCGAAGTCACGCATCCCGTTCAGTGCGATCTGGTGACGGCGATTGGCACGCAGCTGAAGCGTCGTAAAACAGCGGCGCGCGTGGCGCGGTGAAGAAATCGCGGGTTAGGTATCCGAATGTACCCGGTATGCAAAGCGATACCCAGGCGCGAGTCGATGCGCAGATGAGCATCGTGAATAGTTCTTATGGCGCTGCGGGCGAATCCGCTTCGGCTGCTGGAGCGTCCGCGAAAGCGCATGACGCGGTTGGTCTGGGACCGATTTACGCCCGTCCATAAGTCAGACCTTCTGAATACGCAAAGCGCGCGCTGCATGCGCGCGCTTTTGCATTTCAGGTTCTCCACTTTCCGTTGCGCGCAAGTTCTGCGCAAGCATCGGCGAATGCCTTTGGCGCTTCTTGCGGCAGATTGTGGCCCGCATCCGGAATCTGCCGGTGAACACGATAGCCAGTGAAATTCGCCGCGGATGCGCGGCCGTCAGTGGCGGGAATGACGCCATCGGCGAGACCGTCGAGTGTGATGGTCGGCACTGTAATGGGCGGAACCGAAGCGAGCTTCTTTTCGATCTCGTCGTATTGCGGATAACCGGGAGCGAGTCCCAGACGATGCCGATATGAATGGATCACGATATCCACGAAGTCGGGATTGTCGAATGCTGCAGCCGAACGCTCGAACATCGCCTCACTGAAATGCCACGTCGGCGAATTGTTCTTCCAAAGAATGTGGGCAAGTTCGCGGCGGCTGGCCTGCAGTCCCGCCCGTCCACGCTCGGTCTGAAAATAGTACTGGTACCAAAGCCCATGTTCGATAGCAGGCGGCAGCGGCGAGCCTGCCCTGGCGATGTCCTGGATCAGATAGCCGTTCGCGGACACAAGGCCGATACAACGCGAAGGCTTGATCGCAGCCACAACGCAGGCCGCGCGGCCACCCCAGTCATACCCGGCCAGTACGGCTTCGGGAATATCCAGCGCGTTCATCAACTCGATCACATCCTGTCCGACAGCAGCTTGCTGACCTGCGCGCGGTGTATCGGCTGAAAGGAGGCGCGTCGTTCCGAAGCCGCGCAGATACGGCACGATCACGCGAAAGCCTTGCTCGGCCAGCATCGGCGCGACGTCAACGTAGCTGTGAATGTCGTACGGAAAGCCGTGCAGCAGAATGATCGGGCGGCCTTCGGCGGGGCCGGCTTCGTGATAACCGATGTCGAGCAGATCCGTGCGTACCTGGCGCACGGGTAGCGTGGCTAGCGGTTTCGCGGGGACAGCGGCAAATGCCTGCGGAATGACTCCCGGCGCGGCCAACGCGGCGACGCTTGCTGCCGCTGCAAAGATGAAGCGGCGTCGATTGGACAATTCTTCCGACACGATAAAAGTTCTCTTCCGTGAATGGCGACAGAAGATTGAAGCGCGTGAATGTATCTGGTTTGTGTCTGCTGCAGGTCGCCTGTGTAGCGTTTTGTAGGGGAAAAGGGACGCCTGAAAATTAGTCGGGACTATCAGCGCAACAGATAGCGGTATCGAAACCCTTCGCTTGATGTCATCGATATTGGATGCGACATTGAGTCACCCGTTCTTCACGCGAGACCTTGATGCCCATGAGTACGCTTACGGCTGTTGAACGTATCGGCCGCTTCGCCGACGTTGCCCACTCCAGTGAGTTGACGCCGCAGACGCGGCACCTGCTCAAGCGAAATATCCTCGACAGCCTCGGGTGCGCGATTGCCGCATTGCCTGGCACGCCGTTTCAGGCGCTGCGAGAACAATTCGATGAATACCGCAGCGGCGGAACGTGTTCGCTGATCGGCGGCGGTTCGACCTCTCCCGATCAGGCCGCGTTGTACAACTCGGCGCTCGTGCGTTACGTGGATCTGCTCGACAGCTATATGTCGGCGGGCGGGCTCTGCCATCCGAGCGATAACTTTGGCGGCGTACTGGCTGCCGCCGAGCATGCATCGGCAGATGGCGAATCGTTCATGCTCGCACTGGCCGTGGCGTATGAAATTGGCTGTCGCATTACGGCGATCGTTCCGGTCATGGCGAAAGGCTTCAATCACGCGATCCAACTCGCGATGTCGTCGGCGGCTGCTTCGGGAAAGCTGCTGGGTCTCGACGCGGAGCAAATCGCGCACGCCATCGCCATTGCAACCGTCGACAATGTCTCCCTGTCCTGCGTGCATTCCGAACCTGTGTCGTACTGGAAGGGCTTTTCGCCGGGCATCACGTGCATGCGGGCCGTTTATTCGGCGTCACTGGCAAAGCGCGGCTTTACCGGGCCACTACGTCTTTTCGAAGGACCAAACGGTCTCGTGCGCATGTTCGACCAGCCGCTCGACGTGAACTGGGAAGATCCGCGCCTCGACGTGGTTCATCAAACCGTGATGAAGAAATACTGCTCGCTGATTCACGGCCAGCCTGTGCTCGAAGCGACGCTGGAATTGAAGCGCGCGCACGGCATCACGGGCGATGACATCGAAGACGTAACGTGCGACATCTTCCAGATGGGCTACGACATTGCGGGCGGTGGCGGTTTCGGTGCCAAAGACAATCCGCAAACGAAAGAGCAGGCGGACTACAACCTCAAGTACCTGATTGCGGCAGCGTTGCTCGACGATCAGGTCGGACCCGCGCAACTGGAACCGGCGCGCGTGCAGGCCGCCGATGCGCAAGCGTTACTGAAGAAAGTGACGGTACGTCCTGATGCCGCATTTTCCGCCCAGTATCCGCAGGCATTGAATACACGCATTACGATCCGCTGCCGCGACGGCCGCGTGGTGTCGAAGGAACACGTCGGCTTTGAAGGCGGTCTCGACAATCCGTTTACATGGGAGCGGACCGTCGAGAAATTCAACTGGCTAAGCGAGCCCTATGCAGATGAAACATTGCGCGGGCAGATCATCGATATGGTTGCGAAACTCGAAGAACACACCATTCCCGAGTTGATGCAATTACTCACGAAAGTGAGTCCACAAGCAAGGTATCCGGCACAACACCCGGGAATTCAATAACCAGTCGAGCCAAACAGGAGACACGAATGGCCCTGATTTCATGTGACATGCGGTACGGCAGAACCGACGAACAGAAGCGTCAGCTCGCAGCAGGGCTGCTGCGCGTGGTGAGCGAAGCGACAGGCGAAACGAAGAACGATATCTTCATCGTCTTTCGCGAAGGCCGGGGCATCAACTTCGTCGAACACGGCGAGCATCTTCCGGAATACGTGGAAGGCGCCGCGAACGACAAAGAACTGATCAGCCGACTCAAGTAACTACCGCAGGAGCTTTAGATGCCTTTTATCGAATGCCATATTGCTTCCGGACTCACGCCGGCACGCCGGGAACAGCTGATGCGCGACATTATTCAGGTCACGCACGACGCGATCGGTTCCGACCCGAAGATCATCAACGTGATCCTGCATGAACACCCGCGCGAGAACATCAGCGTGTCGAGCCGTATCAATGGCGAGGACTTCAACGCGAAAAAAGCGGTTTAATGCCGCGGCAGAAGCGCGAAGCGCGTTCACCGCGCCGGTACGCGATCAGGCTTTGGTGTACGATGACGAACGACTTGTGTGGCAATGCAGAGCGGGCCTGTGACGACTGTTATCAAGGCCTTGTCGATCTCATCGAGGTGTAAAGCATGGATGTCGCCGACCTCAAGGTATTCGAGGCAGTGGCCCGTCACGGCAGCATGAACCGGGCGGCTGTCGAACTTCATACCGTTCAGTCCAACGTGACAGCGCGAATCCGGTCTCTCGAAAGAGAAATCGGCGTCGCGCTATTTCAGCGTCATGTGCGCGGCGTGAGTCTCACGCCCGCCGGTCAACGCATGCTCCCGTACGCCGCGCGCATTGCCAAGCTGCTCTCGGATGCACGTGTGGCCGCACTTGACGACGGTCCGCCCGCCGGCGCTCTCGCGCTGGGCACGCTCGAAACGACTGCGGCGCTGCGTCTGTCGCCCATTTTGAGCAACTTCGCGCGACTCTATCCGCAAGTACGCCTCTCATTGACCACGGGCACGAGCTGCAGCCTCACGGAAGAGGTCGCCGCGTGCAAGCTCGACGGTGCCTTCGTAGCAGGGCCCGTTGAACATCCGGATCTCCACGCCGAGATGATCTACCAGGAAGAACTGGTACTGGTGACGCCGCGCAATGTGCGCTCGATGGATACGCTGTCCTCGGTGCCCGAACTCAAGACCATCGTGTTCAGACTGGGTTGTTCGTATCGGCAGCGGCTCGAAGCATTGCTGGCGGAAATGGGCATCGTGACGGCCACGCCGCTCGAATTCGGTTCGCTGGATGCAATCATTGCGTGCGTCGCGGCGGGCATCGGCGTCACACTGCTGCCGCGCGGCGTGGTCGCTGCGGCGGCCGAGCAGGACATCGTCGCGATCCATTCGTTGCCGCCGGAGAAAGCGCAGGTGCTCACGCTTTTTATCCGTCGCCACGACGCCTATGTATCGAGCGCAATGCAGGCCTTCGTCGAAGTAGCGCGTTCACGGCTTGGCCCCGTGATGGCGGCGGCTTGAAGGATTTGAGCAGCCTGAGTGAATCAGGCTGCCTGCTGCTGGGCTTCGAGTAATGGCGCGCGGCGCCGTGCACTGTTGAGCCGAAAAAACTCGGTGCAATAGTCGACAAATGTTCTGAAGCGCGCGGGCAAGAGTTCCCGGTGCGAATAGAACAGACAGATTTCGACATCACTGTCGAAGATCGAGCAGCCGGGCAACACGGGCACGAGCTTGCCCATCATCACATCTTCCCGCGCAATCGCTTCAGGCAACTCGGCAATGCCAGCACCCGCCAGTGCGGCTGCGCGCAGCAACACGTCGTTTCCGTCCATCGATGACATCGGGATCACCTGCACGGGTGCGCCGTTTTCGATGACCTGCACGTAGTTCGTATTCTTCTGCCGCGACTGTGACGGCAGCAGCAGAAAGTGCTCGGCCAGATCCGCAGCGCGATGCGGCGTGCCGCGCTGCGCAAGATAATCCGCCGATGCAACCAGCGAGCGCGGCGACTTGAACAGCGTCCGGCGGATCACCGCGGACTGCTCGACCTGATGCGGCGGCAGTATCGCCATGTCGAACTGGCCGTCGTACAGATTCACCGCACCCTCATGCACGGACACCACGAGGTTCACGTTCGGCGCGACCGCGCGATACGCGGCGAGGAACTGCGAAAAGGTCTCGCTGACCAGCATCGGATGAATCACGAGCCGCAGCTTGCCGCTGTCCACCTCGCGCTCGCGCATGATGCGGCGATTCGCTTCGTCGAGTTCTTCGAGTAGCCGGCAGCAGCTGAGATAGTACGATTGCGCCTCTTCCGTCAGCGTGACGGAGCGTGTCGTGCGATGAAGCACGCGCGTCTGGATCGACGCTTCCAGCTTGGCGATCGCCTTGGAAATCGAGCCGGTCGTCACGCCCAGCGAGGTCGCCGCCTTGCTGAAACTCTGATGCTGCGCCGCCGAAACGAACGCCCTCAACATGTAAAGCTGGTCCATGCTCAACCTCTGCTCTGTTGCTGCCTGACTGCACTGGCATCACTCTAGCAACAGATCGCGGGGAGAACGCGCGGTTTGTTTTGATAGGGGTATCACCCGCGGTGATAGCTAACCAGCGCGGGTTTTTCTGCGGGGAATGGGGCGGTGAACCGCTTGCAGGCCGTGGATGTCAGCCCGCCGCCTTCAGACGCGGATCGAAGTCGAACTCGAGCCGGATGCCGCCCGGTTCGTAGATCATCGTATGGCGCTTCGGGCCGGCACCGAGGTTCTCCGGTGCGAACTCGACCTTGACGCCGGGCCACTTCGACACGCGCGCGTGAATCTCGTTGAGCGCTTCGTCGCTGCCGACGCGCAGCGCCAGATGATGCAGGCCGACATTGGTCTTGCGATTGAATGCGACGAGGTTCGCCTGATCGGTGACTTGCCACAGCGTGAGCATCACGTGTCCATCCGATACGAACGCGGCCGGGTAGTCCGGCCGTTCGCCGACCTGCTTCCAGTGCAGACATTCGACGAAAAAGTCGCGCGTCGCCGTCAGGTCGCGCACGGCGAGGCCGACGTGATCGATGCCGGAGGTGAGTGCCTGGGTAGTCATGTCGAGCCTTCCTTTGCAGTTAGCGGACTGGTTGTCCCGTGATAGCACGCGCGACGCGTGAACGCAAAATCATTCGCCGGCAGCAGCGATGGCGGCCATTATAGGGACGCCGCGCCGCAAACATTCTTGAGCCGCGGGAAACCAACCTTTGCAGGCTCGCCATTGCGCGCGACGCGGTTTTGCTTTCGTCTGTGGAAACAATCGGACAAGACGAGAGCAAGTAAAACGTTTGCCTGGTTGGACCAGATGACGGTGTCGTGCATACTTGCTCCCTGCACGGATTGCGCGATGCCGCAATTGCGATGCGGTAAAAAATTCGAGAGGAGAGTACGAGTCATGCCGTTGGTGCCGCTGTCGCAACGGGAGGTCACGATCGGGGTTCCGCTGCCGTTTTCCGTCTACACGGCGGACGGCAGGCTGCTGATGGGCCGCGGGCACATCGTCCACAGCGCGGAGCAATGCGAGCGGCTCTTCGCGCAGGCGCCGTTCAGGCACACGTTCCCCGGCGAGCGCCGCGACGACGCAACACCCGAGGCAGAGGAGGCCGCGCCCGCGTCCGCCGGACGTGCGCGGCGCGGTCATGACGATCAGACGCTGGTCGGGCCATTTCCGGTGTCCGGCTGTATCCCCGAAGACTTTGTGATCTCGCTGGCGAGCGGCCCGGCCATTTCGTCGCGCACACGCTTCGTCGGCGCGCTCGACGATGTGAGCCTGCTGCTCGCGGGCGAAGGCGTCGATCCCGCGTTCGCGCCGGGCGAGGCGGTCGAAGGGCAGTTCATCGCCGGACGTTACCGGCATGCGTTCGAGTCGGAAGTCATCGGGCGGCATGCTTTGCCGTTCGACGTGCTGTATCTGCGCTATCCCAGAGAAGTCCGCTCGCGTGCGCTGCGCAGGCATGTGCGTGTCGGCATCGACGTGACGGCGCACCTGTCCCGCAACGACCTGCCAATGGCGGGCACGGAAGTCCGCGCTGTCGATCTGAGCGCGGCGGGCGTCGGCCTGCTGGTCAATGCAAATGCGAATTCCATCGCACCCGGCGAACACTTCAAGCTCTCGCTGCCGCTCACGCGCGCTGGCCGCGTGCGTACCGCGCCGCTGAACTGCATTGCGCGCAACCGCCGCACGAAAGACGGGGAAACCCTGGTGGGCGCCGAGTTCGGCAGCACATCGGGCGACGTGCGCGCGCTCGTCAAGGACTACGTGATGGACGTGCTCACAGGGGCCGTGCCGTCCGAACGCTACGCCTGAAGCCATGCGAAAAAAAGCCGACGTCTTCGCCGGCTGAATTGGCTCCCATGGCTACGAGGGGGATGCACGGGAACCGACGCCATCATACGGGCGGCAAGATGAAGCCAGGCTTAAGGACCATGCGCGAGCCGGCATTCGCATCGCATACATAGGCCTGGATTCGGCACGCGGCGTATGTCACACGCGTGGTCACTCGCACAGAAAGTGATCGACGCTCTGGCCCGCCGCGACCGCGCGGCACAGCCACTCCGGCAGCTCGCCTTCGCCCGTCCAGGTATTACCCCATGCATCGCGGTAGCGAATCCTTTTTACCGCTTCGATATCCTGCTGAAGCGCGTTCTGCAGCGCTTCGATCGTGATGTCGCATTCCTGCATGCGGCGTTTGAGCCACAGAATCAGGCGCTCGCGCGCTTCGCCTTCCAGATGTTCGATGACGGCGGACACGTTGTTTTTCCTTGTTGGCAAGAAGACGGTGAATCCCGTCGATAGTCTTTGATCGGGGCGTTGCCCGTGATTTCGCCAATGTAGAGAGGTGACGCGCGGGCAGGTTGCAACATGGCACGAGCGCGTTCCGAAACGCACGGCGGCACGGCCGGATTCGCCGTCAGGCAAGCCTGGCGGGCCTCTCAGGGCGGCCGATAGCACGCGAGGAGGGCAGAACTATACCTACATATGATTCTCGCGACGGGCCGATTCCCATAAGATGAACCCATCTTGAACGGCATTACGCAAACCGTGCCGTTGTCAACCAACGGCCGAGGAAAGTCGCTTGCACAACCATCCGATCGCTTCAGTCATCGACGACGACGAATCCGTCCGTACCGCGATGTCGAGCCTCGTTCGTTCACTGGATTGGGATGTCCAGCTGTACGCATCGGCCGAGGCGTTCCTCGCATCCGGTGTCGCGCCCGAAGTCGCGTGCATCATCTCCGATGTGCAGATGCCCGGCATGAGCGGTCTCGACATGTATCGTCATCTGCTCGACAAGGGCGTCACGCAGCCCATCATCTTCATCTCGGCTTTCGCTTCCGACGCGGTGCGCCGGCAGGCACTCGATCTCGGCGCGCTGTGCGTGCTGACCAAACCCGTGGACGGCGCCGAAGTGTCGCGTTGTCTCGCGCAGCTCGAACCCGCCGGCTCGCAGGGCGAATGAAGCGGGCGCGTTGCCGCGCCGCGGCCCTATGCCAGGGGTTTTCGGGCTATTCGGATAGAATCCAATCCGGACCCAATTGGGCCGGCATCCTGGATGTCCGACTGTCGAGCGACGTTCGCTGCGGCGCGAATCAGGGTTGCGCTGCCCGCTGACCAATGCTCGCGAGGAACGTCCATGCCGAAGATGTGCCGTACGCTTTACGGTTCAGCCAACCATCGCGCCCGCGGGGCGTCGTGATGTTCCGTCACGGCGCCGGCCTGACGCCGGCTCGCGACGCGCGCGTTCTCTTCACGCTGGCGGCGATCGTCGGCGTGATCGTATTCATCATCGATGCGCTGACGCCGCTCGACATCGCCATTGCGGTGCTCTACGTGGTGGTCGTGCTGCTGGTTGCGTCGACGGGCTCACGCCAGGCCGCGTTCGCGACCGCCTGCACCTGTGCTGCGCTGACGCTGATCGCATTTGCGATGTCGCACGACGACAACTATTCGGGCGGCTCGATTGCACGCTGCATCGTGAGCCTGCTGGCCATCGGCACGACGTCGTTTCTCGCGCTGCGCAACCAGGCGAACACCGCGCGCCTGCAGGAACAGATCCAGTTGCTGAACCTGACGCACGACGCCATCGTCGCGTACGACATGAGCGACCGCATCACGTTCTGGAATCAGGGCGCGGAAGAGCTATACGGCTGGCGCGCCGACCAGGCGATCGGCCAGCGCATTCACGAACTCACGCGAACCAGCTCATCCATTCCTGTCGACGAACTGCGCGACGAAGTGGTCAGCAAGGGCCGCTGGGAAGGCGAATTGCAGCGCGTGCGCAGCGACGGCAGCACGGTGATCGTGTCGAGCCGCTTTGCGCTGTGGCGCGACGACAAGGGCCGGCCGCGCGCCGTGCTTGCGACCAACAACGACATCACGATGCGCAAGAGCATGGAAGCGGAGTTGCTGCGGCAGCAGGAAGAACTGCGCGCGACCATCGACGCGATTCCGGGCATGGTATGGAGCTCCTCGCGCGACGGCGAACTCAGCTACATCAACCGGCGCTGGAACGAACTTGGCATCACGCTGGCGGGCAATAGCGGCGACGTGTGGACCTCGATCGTGCACCCCGACGACTGGCCGTCGATGCACGCCGCGTGGCGCGGCGCGATTGCAACGGGCAAGCCGTTCGAGAACGAGGCACGCATCCGGCACAGCAACGGCTCGTATCGGTGGATGCATATCGGCGCGGAGCCGTTGCGCGATCCGAACGGGCAGATTCTGCGCTGGTACGGCGTCAATACCGACATCGAAGAGCGCAAGCAGGCCGAGCAGGCGCTGGAACGCAGCGAGGCGTTTCTGTCCGACGCGCAGCGTCTGAGCCGCACGGGCAGTATCGCGACGCGCCTGCCGTCGGGCGAGATGTGGTGGTCCGACGAGGCGTACCGGATTTTCGAGTACGCGCCCGACTACATGCCCGGCATGGAACTGATCCTGGCGCGCACGCATCCCGACGATCTCTCGCTGGTGCGCGACGCGTACGAAGCGGGGCTGGCGGGCGCGCCGTACGTCGATGTCGAGCACCGGCTGCTGATGCCCGATGGACGCGTGAAGTATGTCCACTACGTCGCGCATCTGGCCGTGCCGCAGTCGGCCAACATCGAATACGTGGGCGCGCTGATGGACGTGACGGAGCGTCAGGTCGCGCAGGATGCGCTGGACCGCTCGACGGCGGAACTCGCGCACGTCACGCGCGTGACGATGCTCGGTGAAATGGCGGCGTCGATTGCGCACGAAGTCACGCAGCCGCTCGCGGCGATCGTGACGGCGGGCGATGCCGCGACACGCTGGCTGAACCGCGCGAAGCCCGATCTCGGCGAGGTCGGCCAGTCGATCAGCCAGATGGTGCGCGACGCGAAGCGTGCGAGCGACGTGATCCGCCAGATACGCTCGATGGCGCAGAAGCGCGACCCGAGCCAGGCGGTGCTCGATCTGAATGCTATCGTGAGAGAATCGATCGAGCTTGTGCGGCGCGAACTGGACGCCGCGCGTATCGAGCTCGAAGTCAGTTTTGCGGAGCCGCCGCCGCTGGTGTGCGGCGATCGCGTGCAGTTGCAGCAGGTGGTCATCAATCTCGTGATGAATGGCGTGCAGGCGATGGCGGGCATAACGGGGCGCGCACGGCGCATGCGCATCTCAACGAGCCTTGCGGATGGGCATTACGGGCAGGTCGCCGTCGAAGATTCCGGAACGGGCATCAGCGAGGAGAACGTAGGGCGGCTCTTCAACGCGTTCTTCACGACCAAGGCGGACGGGATGGGCATGGGCCTGTCGATCTGCCGGTCCATCGTCGAGGCGCACGGCGGGCGCATCTGGGCCGAGTCGCAGGAAGGACAGGGCGCGACGATGCAATTCGTTTTGCCGATCGATAAAGGAACGTGTGATGAGCAGTGATGAAATGAACGACCCGAATCAGTCGATCGTTTATGTCGTCGACGACGACGATTCGATGCGCGCGGCGGTGTCGATGCTGCTGCGCTCCGTGGGCTTACGGGTTGAGGCGTTTGCTTCTGCTCAGGAGTTTTTGTCGTTTGGCAAGCCGGATGTGCCGAGTTGCCTGATTCTGGATGTACGGCTGAAGGGGCAGAGCGGGCTTGCCGTGCAGGAGCAGATTGCGGCTGGCGATGTGCGGGTGCCGATCATCTTTATGACTGCGCATGGCGATATCGCGATGTCGGTGAAGGCCATGAAGGCCGGTGCGATGGATTTTCTGGCCAAGCCGTTTCGCGATCAGGACATGCTGGACGCAGTGGCTAACGCGCTCGCGCAGGATGAGGAACGTCGAAAGTCCGAACGTTCGGTTTCGGATTTGCGCCGGATGTATGAGTCGCTGACGCCGCGAGAGCGTGAAGTGATGGCGTTCGTTGCCAGCGGGCTGATGAACAAGCAGATCGCGGCTGAGATGAACCTCAGTGAGATTACCGTGAAGATTCATCGTGGGCAGGCGATGAAGAAAATGGAGTCGAGGTCGTTGGCGGATTTTGTTCTTAAGGCCGAGGCCCTTGGGGTGAAGTCTCTTGAGGGTGGGGGTGGGTCTGGGTCGTCGTCGCGGACTTCCCGCGGGGCTTGAGGTTTTTGTTTGTGTCTTGCGACGCTAGGTTGGTTTGCTTTTGTTGTTGCTGGCATCCGCGTGATGTTTTCGTGCTTCATGCGTTGCCCCTGTGCGGGGCGGCACCTACTTTTCTTTGCCGCGGCAAAGAAAAGTAGGCAAAAGAAAGCCGCTGAACACCGCTAATCCTTGACGTTTGCCCACGGGCTCCCAACGGCCCCGTCCTGTTCGCGGCATTGCTCTTCTCAACGCTCGCTGCCAATGCGTTGAATTGGCTCATCACCCGCTTCCCGCTCCCGCGTCGCCGCTAGCGCGATCAAACTGCCCACGTTCTATAGCGGCAAACTGTGTGTCGACTTTCGCGACGTATGCACTCCACTCCAGACTGAAAACCACGATCACGGCTCGGAAGCATGATCGGTGTCGTAAGAGCGCCGACGTGTGAAGCACTACGACCTACACACAGTTTGCCACCTGGGCGGC
>NZ_JAAGPI010000140.1 GCF_017104715.1 Burkholderia sp. Ac-20365 | reverse complement strand
GTGCCGACGATCGCGTGGGTGATGCTGGTCGCGAACATCTTCTGGTCGGTCGCATACGACACCGAATATGCGATGGTCGATCGCGACGACGACATCAAGATCGGCATCCGCACGTCCGCGCTGACGTTCGGCCGCTTCGACGTCGCGGCCGTGATGCTGTGCTACGCGGTGACGCTCGGCATCTACGTGTGGATCGGCGTGACGCTCGGCTTCGGCCTCGCATACTGGGCCGGCTGGGCGGCGGCGGTCGGCTGCGCGTTGTATCACTACACGCTGATCAAGGACCGCGAGCGGATGCCGTGCTTCGCGGCGTTCCGGCACAACAACTGGCTCGGCGGCGTGCTGTTCGCCGGGATCGCCGTGCATTACCTGCTGGCGGGGAGCTGAATTTCGCGATCGCACCGCAGGCGGTATGCGATGCTAGACGCGGTACCCACAAAAAAGCGGCCTGGGCCGCTTTTTTGTTGTTCGTGCAAATCAGCATGACGGGGCGGGGCGCCCAACGCGTACAGCGAGCACCGGGCCGGCCACCGCAGGCGCGCTCACGCGCGGCCGAGCTCGTCGCCCATTTCCTTCGCACGCGCTTCGGCCGCGAGTGCACCGCGCACGATCGCATCCTTCACGCCTTGCGCGTCGAACGACGCGAGCGCGGCGGCCGTCGTGCCGACCTTCGACGTCACGCGCTCGCGCAGCACGCTCGCGGGCTCACAGGATTGCGCGGC
>NZ_JAAGPI010000139.1 GCF_017104715.1 Burkholderia sp. Ac-20365 | reverse complement strand
TGCGAGCACTACGTTGTCGCCACGACCCTCGCCGACAATTGCGAACTGGAAAGGCGTCACCATGAATAGCGCTGCGCGAACCAGGATCATGACCGCGATCTGTGGCAGGTAGGCTGGCAACCGCCTGTATACATCTTCCTTATGGCTAACACGGATTAACTCTGCACTCAGTTGCTCCGCGCGGCAAATATGGCGATGGGTAAGCTCGACACACGGATCATCGGGCCAGTAGAACTCAACGGCACCCTCGCGGGTATGAGAATCGATGCAAGCGCGCGTGTTCGAACCGGGTGTGGCCCACAGGTGCAACGCCGTAATATCAGCTTCGAGTTGCGCCTCCGAGGGCTCCAAGACAGCTTCCACCCGTCCAACAGGCGCTTTCAGGAAGGCGATTGCTGCTCGACCGCGCGGCGCATTCTGCTCGTCAGGGGGCACGTCATCCCGCGCGTAACTCCAGGCATGAAGCCAGAAAAGGTTTATGCCAGACACTCGCTCGACAAGATCCGGGATGCCGTCTCCCGCAATCCGCGCATTTACCTCCATAAGAACCGGCTCGCCATTGCCGCGAATTCTCATCTCCACATGAGCGATTCCCCGGTCGACACAAATCGCTTCGCACGCCTTAATAGCGATTGAACACATCTCGTGATTCCCACTCAGGATGCTCGGAGTCGAGTGACCGATCTCAGCAAAATAAGGCAAGGGAGTCAGAAATTTGTCGGTCA
>NZ_JAAGPI010000138.1 GCF_017104715.1 Burkholderia sp. Ac-20365 | reverse complement strand
AACGATGTCTACATTGCTCTTTATCAGACACCATCCTCACACTCGATGCGCTGTACAGTTTTTGACTATCTTTGCATTCATATCCTTTTTTTATATGATATCATCACTGTTTCTTTATGTTATCCTTTTTATTATAGCTTATTTTATGCTTATATCTCGTTTTCCTCTACTTTTATTTTTTTTTTTTTTTTATTTTTTTTTTTTTTTTTTTTTTTTTTTTTTTTTTTTTTTTTA
>NZ_JAAGPI010000137.1 GCF_017104715.1 Burkholderia sp. Ac-20365 | reverse complement strand
AAAAAAAAAAAAAAAAAAAATAAAAATAAAGTAGTGGTTGAAACGTTCTATAAATAATAATCATAGTAGTCAGCGTGAGATCAGACTGTAATTTGGTAGTATAGCTCCGCCGACAACATTCTACGTACGTTGTATCTTATACCTTGATTGACAGACATCGCGAGTTATACACTGTCTCGTCCTCGGTGTGATATCTGTTCTTGTAGTCATTAGTCACACTTCATAAGTCTCTACAAC
>NZ_JAAGPI010000136.1 GCF_017104715.1 Burkholderia sp. Ac-20365 | reverse complement strand
CGTTGTGTTCGCCCATGAACGGAATGGCGGTGATGGCGCCGCCGGGCAGCTTGATTTCCTGGGCATCCCGAACTTCCAGCACGTCGTCGAAGCCGAGCTTGCGCAACGCCAGTTCCATCGACGGATCTTGCGGAAAGCCGTCGAGATTGCGGCCGACCACCACGGTCTTGACCTTGTGGCGAAGCTGCAGCAGCGTCTCGAGGACGATGTGATCGTGATGGCTGTGCGTGATCAGCACGTAGTCGATCTGGTCCGGCAGGTCGGCGAACGTGTAGCGCGGCAGCGCGGTGTCGTAGCCGTAGCTGATCACCGGATCGATCAGGATGCTCACGCCGCGGCTCTGGATCAGCACGCACGCGTGACCGTAGTAGCGGATGCGGATGTCGTCGCCGTCGAACGAACGATCCGGTTTCGGCGCCGGCGCCTCCTCGGTGAAGAACGTGCGGAACAGCGGCTCGTCCTGCTCCGCCACGCGCATCAGGTCGACGATCTTCGCGTAGCTGCCGGGCGTGTCGCGCATGCGGAACAGCGTGTCGAGCGCGCGGTCGTCGAACGCCATGTTGCAGAACACCGTGCGATCGTCGCGGAGCCGGGGCGTGCTGAGGATGAACGGCCGCGGCGTGTGCTCCTCGATCGCCGACAGCGCGATGCTTTGCGCATCGCGCGCATCGAACGGGCACGCGGACAGCAGGCTTTCGAACACCCGAGACGACGGAGCGTGGGTGAGGTCCGAGTATATTAGTGCATAAA
>NZ_JAAGPI010000135.1 GCF_017104715.1 Burkholderia sp. Ac-20365 | reverse complement strand
GACATCTTCGAGCGCATCGCGCTGCTCGATTCGGTGCGCGAACCCGTCGAGCGCGTGGTGCGCATCGACCCCATCACGAAACTCGGCCTCGGGATCTTCGCGTTCTGGGATCATCTGTACGGCGGCCTCGCGATGCTCGGGCGCGTCGTGCTCGATCTGCTTTTCATCCTGCGCAAGCCCAAGGCCACGCCGTGGGTGGAGATATCGGCGAACGTCTATAACGCAGGGGCGCGCGCCTTGCCGATCACGGCGATGGTGGCGTTCCTGATCGGCATCGTGCTGTCGTATCTGTCCGCGCAGCAGTTGCGCCTGTTTGGCGCGAACCAGTTCATCGTCAATATTCTGGTCCTCGCGGTGATCCGCGAACTCGGGCCGGTGCTGGCGGCGATTCTCGTGGCCGGGCGCTCCGGTTCCGCCATCCCGGCGCAGATCGGCGTCATGCGCGTGACCGAAGAACTCGACGCCATGCGCGTGATGGGCATTTCGCACGGGCTGCGGCTGATCCTGCCGCGCGTGATTGCGCTGGGCGTGGCGATGCCGCTGCTGGTGATCTGGACCGATATCATCGCGCTGCTGGGCGGAGCGCTGGCGGCCAAGGCGGTGCTCGGCATCGATATGTCGTGGTTTATCCGCTCGCTGCCGAGCGTGGTGCCGATCGCCAATCTCTGGATCGGGCTGGGCAAGGGCGTGGCGTTCGGCATGCTGGTGGGCATCGTCGGTTGCCACTTTGGGTTTCGGATCAAGGCGAAT
>NZ_JAAGPI010000134.1 GCF_017104715.1 Burkholderia sp. Ac-20365 | reverse complement strand
CTGCCGCTGTTCCTGACGCTGCTCGCGCTATCGTGCGTCGTGCTGACGTTCGCGGTGTGGATCGGGTATTGAGGTTCACGGCAGGGTCTGCACAACGCGCGTGCTCTTCGCGGTGCGGAAAGCACGCCGCCCTCCGGTATCGATGGCCGCAGCGGGCATCGCAACGCGATACCGCCACCGAATACGCCGCTCAAGCCACCTCGACCACCCGACCAAACGCCCGCTCGTCGATCGCCTCCGCAAGCGTCGCGAACGCGGGCGCGATCTCGTCCTCCGCCACGCATGCATAGCCGAGCAGCAACCCCGCCGCCGCACGGTCGCGATCCGCGTAATACCCCGACAACGGCCGCACGACGATATTGCGTTCGAGCGCGGCCTGCGCGACCGCGCGATCGTCGACGCCTTCCGGCAACTGCGTGACCAGATGCAGCCCCGCATCGCTGCCGAGCGCGTGCAGCGTGTCGCCGTAGCGCTGCGCGACCGCGTCGAGCAGCACCTCGCGGCGCTGCCCATATAACGTGCGCATCTTGCGGATATGCGACACGAAGTGCCCTTCCGCGATGAACTCGGCGAGCATCGCCTGTTGCAGCAATTGCCCTTCGCGATACAGCTCGGCGCTGGCGGTCGCGAAACTTTCCGCGAGCGGCTCCGGTGCAACCAGATAACCGACCCGCAGCCCCGGGAACAGCGTCTTGCCGAAACTGCCGACATAGATCACCTGCCCGGCCGTATCGAGACCCTGCAGCGACGCGAGCGGCCG
>NZ_JAAGPI010000133.1 GCF_017104715.1 Burkholderia sp. Ac-20365 | reverse complement strand
AAGGAACTGTCCGGTGGCGAGCGCGGGCTGCGGATGCGTGCTCACATCGACGCCGGCGCCGTCGTCGGTTTTGGCCAGGCCCATGTGGTCGAAAACGATGAACGGGCCGACGAGACGCGCTGCCATCGCGGGCAGCACGCGGCGCACGAACAGATTGCCGATGTCGCGCTGATGGGGCTTGAGAACCGCTTTGATCGATGAGGACATGACGCTTCCTTGATGAACCGGACGGTACGAATGCGAGGTATGGAGAACGCTGGATGCGGCGGTGCGGGCACCGCGCTGACAGGCGCCCATTCTAACGCCCGCTCTGACGGACTGCCGCTAAGCCCGTGTAAGGCTTTGCCCCGAGACCACCCCACCGCGCCCGACGCATGAGCGACGCAACCGTTAAACTTACAGATTCATTTGACAGAACAATAACCGGAGCTGGGGATGTCGCCGAAGGACTTGTTGCTCGCGCTTGTAGTGGTGGTCGCGTGGGGCGTGAATTTTGTCGTGATCAAGGTGGGCCTGCATGGCGTGCCGCCCTTGCTGCTGGGCGCGCTGCGCTTCACGCTGGCCGCGTTCCCGGCCGTGTTGTTCGTGAAGCGCCCGAAGCTGCCGCTGCGCTGGCTGCTCGCCTACGGCGCGACGATCTCGTTCGGCCAGTTCGCGTTGCTGTTCACCGCGATGTACGTGGGCATGCCCGCCGGTCTCGCGTCGGTCGTGCTGCAGGCGCAGGCGTTTTTCACGCTGGTGTTCGCGGCGTTTTTCCTCGGCGAGCGGTTTGGCGCGC
>NZ_JAAGPI010000132.1 GCF_017104715.1 Burkholderia sp. Ac-20365 | reverse complement strand
CAGATGTTCAACGCGCGCGGACGCGCGCACGTTGTGGGTAACCAGCACCATCTGACGCGAGCGTGCGTGACCTGCGATGAGTGCGTCATACGGACCAATCGGTGTACCTGCAGCAGCGAGGTGCGCGCGGATTTCCCCAGCGTGTTGCGCGTCTTCGGCATCGAAAGAGACAACCTCGAATTGCAGTGCGTTGACCCTGGCCACATTTTCAATCGAGCGCTGGCTCTTGCAGGCGCCGAAATACAGCTCGTGCATGACGATCGATGGCAGCCCGAAATCGCTGGGCGAATAGTCGTGCAAGCGTGACAGCACTGCCGGATCGCCTTTCAGAACGGCAATGACGGCGTTGGTATCCAGCAGGAATTTCATTCGAAGATGTCCAGACCCGGCCGCGATTGCTCAGGCGGCGGCGTGGTGGCTGCTGTTTCGAAATCTGCATCGACAGGGCCAATGAGTGGCGACAGCCAGGCCCAGTCATTGGGAACAGGTTCGAGAATGACCGCAGCGCCGTGGCGGCGAATGCGGACCTCCGATGTATCGAAGCGGAAATCCTTGGGCAGACGGACGGCCTGCGAGCCGCCATGTTTGAAGATTTTGGCGATATCCATGAAGACCTCACGATGTATCTACAAAGTGTAGATATAGTACCGTAAGTGTTCAAGGACGAATCTGCTCCAGATCAACTGCGCTGCCCAAACATCATCTGCCTCGCCAGCGCGGTTTTAACCGGCGGCACGAATTCAAGCGCAGTAAGCGCAAGCCCGCGCAGTGTCCCGAG
>NZ_JAAGPI010000131.1 GCF_017104715.1 Burkholderia sp. Ac-20365 | reverse complement strand
GGAGCGGGCTGTAGACGTCATCGGCTTACGGCGCCGAGTCCGCTGGATCAGTGCTCGAGAAGCATGCCGCAGCGATTGCCGTGATGCTCGTAATAAACCTCTTTGCGAGCGTAAGTTTCCAGTTGTAGTCGTTCATAGGCGTCACCTTGCTAACAGAACGTTGGACATGCTTTCGTTTTGCCTTCTGTTCGGCGGCGGGATGCTTCAAACGCAGCTTCTGGCGCTTACCACGTGTCGCTTTAGATGCAACGGAATCGCTAGCAGTATGCTCTCGGACACCATGGCTTGATGCCAAGTGGGGTGCTCCAGCGCACTCTGTATGGCTAACCGAGACCACTGGCCCCGTAAGCCGACGAATGCGACATTCTACTGAATATGTGTCGCTCGTAGTGGCGCGCATCAGTCGGCTAGACTGCACCGGTCGGACCGATGTGGGCGCCAGGCCAATTGCTCCCGAGTGGGAGCACGACCGCGGCGGCGCGGGAACCACGAGTGCCATTTCCACGGCGCGACTCTTGATGCCGGGCCCAAGTGAACAACTCGGGTCTGGCGGGAAGAGCCCAGCGAACAAGCCTTTCGGCGGTTTTTCGAACATTTTTTGCGCACATATATAGAGAACACTTGCGCCATCCGACGAACATATGTTCGTTTGTGTAACTATCGAATGCAGAGATTGCTTCGAGGGACGTAGTGATGACTCCAACGGCAGTAGGCGACCCAGCCTGTGTGAAAACGCGTCGGTCGCCTAAACTGAATCAACGCACTGAGATCTGGGTGACTCATGAA
>NZ_JAAGPI010000130.1 GCF_017104715.1 Burkholderia sp. Ac-20365 | reverse complement strand
TTGCACGTTATTAGCGCAGGACGGGGACCTAGCCGTGATTTCGTGGGCGAGGCATATCATGAGGTGTAAAGGCCATGGATATGCCGATGAAGAAGAAAAGACAAACTGTAGCGCGTCAGGCAGCGGCCCGCGGGCCGCTGCCTGAACTGCCCAAGGAACTGCTGGACCAGTTGGTCAAGGGGCCGATGACGCCAGCCGAGGTGCAGGACCTGATGCTGGCGTTCAACAAGGCGGTCATCGAGCGCGCGATGGGAGCCGAGATGAATCTGCATCTGGGCTACCCCTGGGCCAGCCCAAGCCGCCCGGGCAGGTCAACGAGCGCAACGGCGCCAGCGGCAAGACGGTCATTACCGATCGTGGCCCAGTCCGGGTCGACGTGCCTCGTGACCGTGACGGCAGCTTCGAGCCGATCCTGATTCCCAAGCACGAGCGCCACTTCACCGGCTTCGACGAACGCATCATCGCGATGTACGCCCGCGGCATGAGCGTGCGCGAGATTCAGGGATTTCTGGCCGAGCACTATGGCACCGAGGTATCGCCCGACTTCATCAGCTCGGTCACCGACGAGGTGATGGCCGAAGCGCTGAGCTGGCAGAGCCGCCCCCTCGAGACGATGTACCCGGTGGTGTTCTTCGATGCGCTGCGGGTCAAGATTCGCGACGATGGCGTGGTCAGCAACAAGGCCGTGTATCTGGCTTTGGGCATTCAGGCCGACGGCCAGCGCGACGTGCTGGGCCTTTGGATCGAGCAGACCGAGGGCGCCAAGTTCTGGCTCAAGGTGTTCAACGAACT
>NZ_JAAGPI010000011.1 GCF_017104715.1 Burkholderia sp. Ac-20365 | reverse complement strand
CGGCTACAACTGGCAGAACATCAAGAACAAGCTGTCCGGCGCGACGAAGGGCACGGGCACGCAGATCACCGAGCAGCCGGACGGCTCGCTGAAGCTGAATATCCCGAGCTCGGTCACGTTCGACACCAACAGCTACGCGATCAAGTCGACCTTTGCTCCTGTGCTCGGCCAGGTTGCGCAAACGCTGAACCAGAACCCGGAAGTGGTCGCGCAGGTCGTCGGCCATACGGATAGCACCGGCCAGCCGGCGTACAACCAGACGCTGTCGGTCAACCGCGCGCAAAGCGTCGTGAACCAGCTCGCGCAAGACGGCGTGGCGCCGCAACGCCTCGCGGCTTCGGGCATGGGCGCCAATCAGCCGATCGCCGACAACAACACGGAAGCGGGCCGCGCACAGAATCGCCGCGTGGAAATCTACCTGCGCGCGACGGCGCAGCACGCTCAGTAAATTTTCGGGGGAAGGACGGGCCATGGCGGGAACGGGTGATACAGCCTGAGGAACCGCCGGGCGGCCCTCACAAGCGAATCGAAAAAATTTTCGAACTCTTGTGAAAATCCGCGGTCTGTCTCTACGGTACGTGTGCGGCGATGCCGCCGCGTCACCATTCTCCTCTTGTCGTTGTTGCTCCGGGGCCTATAGCCCCGGTTTTTTTTGCCCGCGTTTTCCCTGTTTTTCGCCTGCCTGCGCAAGCTTTTGGCGCGTCCACGCCGGGCGATACATCCCAAATCCTCCATGCCTCGCGCGACCACTTCGGCGCGATCATCCCGTACGCGCTGCTGCGCGCGGTTCACGCTGGTAAAATCGACGATTCGGGCCGGTTTGGCGCGAGACGAGAGTCCGCGAAGCCGCGTTCGACACCCGAGCTGCATGAGCGGACACCCCGTCCATGCGGTCCTGGGCACAGCGCCGTCGGCCGACGCCTGAACGTCGTGACGGCCGCCCGTACCTTCCGCCAGTCCATAGAACCCACATGTCAGCAACCGACGCCACCGCGGTTCAATCCGCGGACCTCACCGCCGCCGGCGCGCCGAAGGGCCGCCGCCAGATCCTCGTCACGTCTGCCCTGCCGTACGCGAACGGGCAAATCCATATCGGCCACCTGGTCGAATATATCCAGACGGACATCTGGGTCCGCGCGCTGCGAATGCACGGGCACGAGGTCTACTACGTCGGTGCCGACGACACGCACGGCACCCCGATCATGCTGAAGGCGGAGCAGGAAGGCATCACGCCCAAGCAGCTGATCGACCGCGTGTGGACGGAACACAAGCGCGACTTCGACAACTTCGGCATCTCGTTCGATAACTACTACTCGACGGATTCCGAGGAAAACCGCGTATTGTCCGAATCGATCTACACGGCATTGCAGAAAGCCGGTCTGATCGAAGCGCGCGACATCGAGCAGGCGTACGACCCCGTCAAGGAAATGTTCCTGCCGGACCGCTTCATCAAGGGCGAGTGCCCGAAGTGCCATGCGAAAGATCAATACGGCGACAACTGCGAAGTGTGCGGCTCGACGTATCAGCCGACTGAACTGATCAATCCGTACTCGGTTGTGTCGGGCGCGACGCCCATCAAGAAGACCTCGACGCACTACTTCTTCAAGCTGTCCGATCCGCGCTGCGAGAATTTCCTGCGCGGCTGGGTCGGCGGTCTCGCGCAACAGGAAGCGACCAACAAGATGCGCGAATGGCTCGGCGACGCGGGCGAAGCAAAGCTCGCCGACTGGGACATCTCGCGTGACGCGCCCTACTTCGGCTTCGAGATTCCGGGCGCGCCGGGCAAGTACTTCTACGTGTGGCTGGACGCGCCCGTCGGGTACTACGCGAGCTTCCGCAATCTCGCGGAAAAGCGCGGCCTCGATTTCGACGCGTGGACGAAAAAGGGTGCGACGACCGAGCAGTACCACTTCATCGGCAAGGACATCCTGTACTTCCACACGCTGTTCTGGCCGGCGATGCTCGAGTTCTCGGGCCATCGCACGCCGACCAACGTGTTCGCGCACGGCTTCCTGACCGTCGACGGCGCGAAGATGTCGAAGTCGCGCGGCACCTTCATCACGGCCAACAGCGTGATCGAAACGGGCATGAACCCCGAGTGGCTGCGCTACTACTTCGCGGCCAAGCTGAACAGCACGATGGAAGACATCGACCTGAACCTCGAAGACTTCCAGGCGCGCGTGAACAGCGACCTCGTCGGCAAGTACGTGAACATCGCGAGCCGCGCGGCGGGCTTCCTGATCAAGCGCTTCGACGGCCGCGTGCAGGACAGCGCGATGCAGCATCCGCTGCTCGTGTCGCTGCGCACCGCCATTCCGCAGATCGCCGCGCACTACGAAGCACGCGACTACGGCCGCGCGCTGCGCCAGACGATGGAACTCGCGGATGCCGTCAATGCGTACGTCGATACGGCCAAGCCGTGGGATCAGGCAAAAGACCCCGCCAACGCCGTGGCGCTGCATGAAACGTGCAGCGTGTCGCTGGAAGCGTTCCGTCTGCTGTCGCTCGCGCTCAAGCCCGTGCTGCCGAAGGTCATCGAATCGGCTGAGGCGTTCCTCGGCATCGAGCCGCTGACGTGGACGCACGCCGACACGCCGCTCAGCTCGGCGCGCCCGATCAACGCGTACAAGCATCTGATGACGCGCGTCGATCCGAAGCAGATCGAGGCTTTGCTGACCGCCAACCGCGGTTCGCTGCAGCCGACGGCCGCCGCCGAAACGCAGACGGCCGACGCCAAGGCCAAAGCCAAGGCGCACGCGAAAGCAACGGCGGCGACTCACGGCGACGCGGCAGCGAAGCCGGAAGACAGCGGCATCATCTCGATCGACGACTTCGCGAAGATCGATCTGCGCATTGCGAAGATCGTCGATTGCCGCGCGGTCGAAGGTTCGGACAAGCTGCTGCAACTGACGCTCGACGTCGGCGAAGAGAAGACGCGCAACGTGTTCTCGGGCATCAAGTCGGCGTATCAGCCGGAGCAACTGGTCGGCAAGCTGACGGTGATGGTCGCGAACCTCGCGCCGCGCAAGATGAAATTCGGCTTGTCGGAAGGCATGGTGCTCGCGGCATCGGCGGCTGACGAGAAGGCCGAACCGGGCATCTACGTGCTCGAACCGGACAGCGGCGCGAAGCCCGGCATGCGCGTGAAGTAAAGCAAACGCGAACGCAACACTGACGCATCCGCTGCGTCACACGAAAAGCACGTCCCCGGACGTGCTTTTTTTTCGTCCTTTGCAGCCCGCCCGGTCGACACAATAGGACTGCTCCTAGATTCATTCGAATCGAATTCTTTGACAATCATGGCCACCCGGCGAGGCGCGCGTCGAATGCTTCGCGCGCAACCGGTGAGGCTGCATCGAGCGCCCGCGCCCCATGGCGGCCTCGCCGCTCACGTCCGATCTTCAACCCGCCGCGCACGCCACGCGGCACGCCGTTTGAACTCGACTACTGCCATGAGCTCTGAATTTTCCCTCGAACGCTTCGAATCCCTGGTTGCCGGCCGCGACTGCGACGCCGCGCACGAAGAGCTGATCGTGTTGCTCAACACGTTCATTTCGAAACGCGGCCGGCTGCCGGGCGTCCAGCTGGCGTTCGCGAACCCGACCATTGCACCCAGCGAAGAAGGCACGCACACGCTGCAACGTATCGCCGACGCCATCACCGCCCTGCTCTCCGACCCACACTTCGTACTCAGCAACCTGCAGTTCAATCAGCTTTTCACAGGCCGTCACTGGCTCAACATGCTGTTCGTCGCGTCGTCGTACGGCAACACGGATCACATTCTGCGCACGCTGCTCGCGCATTCGGCGGCGGTCGGGGAAGAACACGACGTGACGGCGCTGATCCGCAAGCAGATCGTGCTGTACACGCTCGAATCCGCGTACGAGATCGACCTCGCCGATCTCGCCAGATCCGAACCGACACTCGCGACGAGCCTCGGCATGTCGGTGGTGGCGTCGGCCGTGGTGATTTCGCCCGCCGCTCATGCCAAGCGCGAACGGATGATCGAATGGCTGCCTGGCGCGCTCGAATCGATCGACGATCTCGACCATCTGCACGGCTCAGCCGTATGCGGCGCGTACATGCATTGCAGCTATTCGGACCTGCCTGCCCGGCACGCGATCAAGCGCGGCATCAGCCAGCTCGTGCGCAAGAAACTCGGCGTGCTCGGGTTGCTCGACGGCGAGGCCGACGTCGCGCGCGCCGCCTTTCCTGCAACGCCGACGCAGCGCAAGCCGCTGATGATCGTCGTGCTCGAATGGTTCAACGGCGGCCATTCGATCTACCGCACGCACTCGCGCACCATGCTGGCCGCGCGCGAGCATTTCGAAGTCGTCGCCTTCGGCGAAGCGCAGCATGTGGACGAAGCGGGACGTGCGGTGTTCGATCGCTTCATCCCGTTCGATTACCCCGAATATGTCGGCGATATCGTTCGCCAGGTGCAGGACTTTGCCCGCGAACACGAGGCGCAGGTGCTGTATATGCCGAGCGTCGGCATGTTCGCGCATACGATCTTCCTCACCAACGTGCGCGTTGCGCCATTGCAGATCGCGGCGCTCGGCCATCCGGCGACGATGCACGCGTCATGCATCGACTATGTGAGCGTGGAGGAAGATTTCGTCGGTGACCCGGCGTGCTTCAGCGAGAAGATGCTGCGTCTGCCGAAGGACGGCCAGCCGTACGTGCCATCCACCTTGCTGACCGGCCTCGATCTCGGCATTCCCGAGCGCAGCGAACGCGTCGACATCGCCGTGACGGCGAGCGCGATGAAGCTCAACCCGCGTTTTCTCAGCGCGTGCCGGCAGATCATCGAAACGGCGGGCATTCCCGTGCGCTTCCATTTCATGACGGCGTGGTCCGAAGGTCTCGATATCGCGTATGTGCGCCGGCTGATCGAGGCGGCGCTGCCGCGCGAACACGCGTGGGTCTACGGCGGGCTGGCGTATCCGGATTACCTGAAGACCATCAATACGATGGACATGTTCGTGAGCCCGTTCCCGTTCGGCAACACCAACGGCATCGTCGACGCGCTGACGCTCGGCCTGCCCGGCGTCAATCTGTGCGGCCGCGAGGTGTTCGAGCATATCGACAGCGGGCTGTTCGGTCGCGCAGGCATGCCTGCATGGCTGACCGCGCATTCCGTCGATGAATACGTGCGCGCCGCCGTGCGGCTCGCCACACAGCATGACGAGCGCGAAGCGCTGCGCCGAAGGTTGATCGAAGAGAAGGCGGTCGAGCGGATTTTCGAGGGAAGGCCCGAAGTATTCGGCAGCAACGTGCTGGCGTTGTTGAACGCACACGCGTCAGGTCCGACAGCTCCGAAGGCTCAGGATGGGCGCAAGACGCGCACGAAGCAAAAGTCGAAAACGCGCGAGCGATAACGCGGCGCCCGCAATGGCAAACCGGCGGCACACCTGCAAAAAGCCCGCCGGTTTTTCTCTGCTACCACCGCAAACGGTCGAAGCGCCGCGTGTACTGCAGGTCCATCCCCTGGAACGTGCCGCCGTACGCGGCCACCGACCAGTAACGCGTCAGGTTCACGGTCGCCTTGATCGCATTGCTCGCCGACTGCAAGCCCTGTTCGTAGCCGATCACGAGCCATTCGCTCATCGCCTTCGACACCATCACGACCTGCGGATCCGTCAGCCCCACTTCGCTGCGCCCGATCGAAAACTCATCCAGCCCGAACTCCTGAGCGATGCGCTTGCCGCTCGCACTGCCGAGCAGCGCCAGCGCCGTCGTCATCGTACTTTGCTGACCGACGTTGTTGCCCTGATCGGTGCCGTGGCCGAACAGCAGCCAAGACAGCTTTTCGTTGTCCGGCACGTTCGGCTCGGACACCAGCTTCGCAACCGGCGACTGGATCGTGCCCGTCACCTGCACGCCTGCTTCGACCTGCTGGTTGCGGCGCATTGCCAGAATATTGATGCCCGGGTTCGCGACCGGTCCGTTGAACGTGAAGAAGCCGTTCTCGATACCGAGCTTGCGTCCGAACGCCGTATAGGTCGAGCCTTCCGTCACGCGCACGTTGCCGACTGCGCGCAACGGCAGGTTCGGCGCGGACAGCGCGGTGATCGTGCCGCGCAAACCGACGTCCGCGCCCTGACCGCGGAAACGGAATTTCTGGCCGAGATCGATATCGATGTTTGCGCGCGGCGCGAACGGCCCGACGGGCTTGTTCGAATTGCCGACTTCCTGCGGCTTGCCGCTCGCCACCGATCCATCCGGCCGCACCACCACGACATCGTCGCCCAGACGCGGCTCGGATTTGTCGGGCATATCGAACAACGCGTGATCGATCACGAACTTGCCGTTGATCGCCATGCCGCCCTGCGTGCCCGCGTTGGCGACGCTGGCGCTGCCGGACATCGTCAGTTGCCGGTCCGGCGACGCGAACAGTTCGAGCTGATCGGCGACGATGCTGGCCGT
This sequence comes from Burkholderia sp. Ac-20365, assembly GCF_017104715.1. Taxonomy (GTDB): domain Bacteria; phylum Pseudomonadota; class Gammaproteobacteria; order Burkholderiales; family Burkholderiaceae; genus Paraburkholderia. Next base: position 256,962 of record NZ_JAAGPI010000011.1, on the reverse strand, counting down.
CAGATCGGGCTCGGCATTGTCGAGCCGCACGCGGCCCGTCGCGCGCAACGTGCCGGTCGCGCCATGAAATTCGACCTGCTGGAAATCGACGAGGTTTTCGGACAGCGCGATGCGCACGATGCCGTCCTTCAGCTGCACGCCCAGATCGACGAGCGTCGCGGACAATCCGTCGCCGACCAGCGAGCCCGACAGGTTCGGCTTCGCCACTGTGCCGCCGAGTGCGAGCTTGAGCGCCAGATGGCCGTCGAGCAGATAGCTCGGCCCGAACAGGCCGCCCGTCGTCTTCAGCGACGGCACGTTCGCGTTGATCGAACCCGTGAGCGGCCCTTCCTCGTTGATGCTCAGCACGCCGTCGCGCGGAACGAGCGTCGTGTGCGCCGACGCATCGACCACGCCGATACGGCTCGCCTGCGCATGCACGGTCGCATTCAGCTGATTGCCACCGCTGAAATCCGCACGCGCGGCGACGTCGGTCAGGCCGAGCGGCGCGAAGCCGCGCCCCACTTCGATTGTGATGTCGCCGCCGCGCCGCTTCAGCTCGATATGGCCCGTCGCCGTGTCGGCGAGCGCGAAGTCCCAGTTGCCGTCGAACACGAGATCGGTCTTCAGCGTCGACGGCACGCCTGTGAACTCCTGGCGCAACTCGAGCATGCGCGCCACCGACACGCCCGTCAGCGTGCCTGCCGACCTGATGCGGCCATGGTCCAGCGCGAATGACTTCAGATCGAGCACTGCGCCTTCCAGCGCAAACTTCGTCGGGCCGAGCGTCACGCGCTGGCCGCCGGCGCTGACGGTGAGCGGCGTCTCCATGTTCAGCGCAGGCGTGCCCTTGTTCGACAGACGCGTGACGGTGCCATCCCAGTGTGTACCGTCGCGCGCGTCGGTGAGCTTGCCGTTCGCGGCCACGGCGAGATCGAGCGGGCGGCCTTGCAGCGTGCCTGTCGCGGCGGCGTCGAGCGTGTGCTTCGCGCGCGTGCCGTTCAGGCGCGCGGTGAGCGTGTTCAGTTCGACGCCCGCCGTGCTGAGGTTGCGCGCGTCCGTCGTGAAGACCATTGCGCCGTTCGCACCGTCGCGCAGTTCGGCGTGGCCTTCGGCGTGACCGAGCTTGCTCGAGCCGAACACGACGCTATCGGCCTTGTAGTCGAGCGCGACATTCGGATGCTCGAAGCTGCCCGTCACATCGCCCTGCGCCGCGACCTGACCGGCGAGGCCGAAGCCCAGGCGCTCCAGTTCAGGCGCGTCGACATGAAAGCGCAGCCGGTCGCCGCGCGCGCCAAAGCTGCCTTGCAGATCGACCTGATTGCCCGCCACCGACAGATTCGCGCGGCTCGGCAGGATGCGCGAGCCGGCTAGCTGGATCGTGCCGCTGCCCGTCATCGGCAGGCCGTCGTAGACGCTCTCGCCGAGACGGAATTCAGCCTTGGTCGTGAACGTCGGCGCGAGCAGACCGGCCGCCGTCAGCGTGCCGTTCACGCGCGCTTCGATCTTGCGCGACGGCGGTGTCTTCACCGGTGATTTCGACGGCGTCTTCGGCGTGCTGGCCTGGGCGCGCTGCATGTTGCCCTTGCCCGCACCGGCCTTGGTCGCAGGCGCCTCCGCGTGCGTCGGCGTTTGCGTCGTCAGCGACAGCGGATCGAAGTCGGTCAGCGTCGCCTTGAGGTTGTAGGTCGAACTGGCGTCGCGCTTGATCGCGCCGCTCAGATCGATGCGCCCTTTGCCGGACGTGATACGTACGTCGTTGAAGCTCGTGCGCGCCGGATCGAGCGTGATCTTGCCCTGCGCGCGCAAGGCCGCCTTCTGGTCGTTCAGATCGAGCGTCACGCTTTGCACGTCGTCGTTCAGACGGATCGACACGGGACCGGCGAACTGCGTCGGCCGCACGCTCGATTGCAGCGCGTTCAGGTCGAGCTTCGCGACCTTCAGGTCGAACTGGCCGCGTTTGCCCATCAGCGCGCCGCCGCCCGTGATGGTCGCTTCCTTGACGAGGCGCACGTTGAGGTTCGAGATGCGCTGCGCCTTGGCGTCGAGTTGCACGTCGGCGTGCGCATCGATCAGCGGCAAAAGATGCTGGTCGATCGAACCGGGCTTCGCGTTCACGATCGACACCTGACCTTGCACCGCGAAACCTTGCGGACGATGTGCGGCGTCGGTTTGTGCTTCGGATACCGCGTGAGGCGCACTCGCCGCGCTCGCGAGGACAGCAGAACTTGTTGCGCGCCCCGCGTTCGCCGCACTTGCCGCACTTGCCGCACGTGCCGCCCGCGCAGATTTCACCGCGCTCGCCGAACTCGCCACCGTAACCGGACCCGAAGCCGCCACAGCGCTCGCGATATCCACCGCGCTGGCCGGCACAGCCCGCCCCGCCGCGTCACGCTGCACCGGCTGCAACTCCGCGCGCACGGCGAGGTCGGCCAACGGCGCGCCGGGCGCAAAAGCTTGCGGATTGACGTGATCGAAGGTCAAGGTCGCGCGCTGCAGCGGCACTTCCGCAAACGGCGTCGCTTCGACGCGCGCGTGGCCCGTCAGCTTCATCCCCGACGCGTCGAGTTCCGCAATCAGCGTTTCAAGCGAACCCGACAGATGCGCACGCACCTGCACGGCTTCATCGTTGACCTTGCCCGAGTAGCCGGCGTCGCCCGTCAACGGAAACGGCCGCACGCCATCGAGTTTCGCCGACGCCGTCACCGCGCCGAACGGCGTGTCGAGGCGTTCCACAGCCACTTCATGGTGTTGCCCGTCGCTGCGCCCATGGAACAGCAACCGCCCGTACTCCGAAGTCGACGCGCCTTCATGCAGGATCAGCCTGTCGACGCTCAGGTCGCGCACGGCCAGTTGCAGCGGCAGGCGCAGATCGTTCGGCAGGCTCATCGGCTCGGACTTCGACGTGGACGGCGCGATGCGCGCCTCGACCGTGCCCACATGCAGATAGTCGACGACGAAGCGCCACGGCTTGTCCGACAGCGCCCATTTCCCATCGATCCGGTCGACGCGGATATCCGTGCCGCTGCCGTCGAGGCTGCGCCAGCGCACATCGCGCATATGCAGACCCGTCGCGATCGAGCCGCCGTCGAGCTTGCCCGCGAGCTGCCCGTTCAGCAGCTTCACGGCCGCCTGCCACGCGTACGCGGTGCCGCGCTCGGTGACCACCACGCCATACAGCAGCCCGCCCACCAGCGCGACCAGCACGGCCGGCACCGCGATGCCCCACGCGATCGCTTTCCATAGCCGGCGCACACGCCGCGGCTTCTTTGCGGGCGGCGTCGGCGGCGACCCCGGGCCATCCGGGCCGCGCGGCGGCTCGCCGCCGGGCTGCGTGGCGCCGGACGGGTTGTCGGATGAATGCTCGGATGGGTCCGTCGTCATGCTCAAAAGTGCTGTCGATCCAGTGTGATGTCAGAACGCGATGCCGAGCGTCAGATACGGCCGCACGCTGCGGTTGCGCGTGCCGTACGCGACGTCGATGTTCACCGGGCCGACGGGGCTGCGCCAGCGCGCGCCCACACCGACGCCCGGATAGAAGACTTTCTCGCCCCACGCGTCGGTGGCCGTGCCGAGATCGAAGAACGCGGCCGCGCCCCAGTCGCGGTTGAACCAGTGCTGATATTCGGAGGTGCCTGTCACGAGGTACTTGGTCGGCAGAATCGAGCCGCCGACGTTGTTACCGATGCTCTGATAACCATAGCCACGCACCGAGTTCGAGCCGCCCGCGCGGAACAGCAGCGACGCCGGCACGCCGCTCGACGGCCCGCTCGTGAACACGCCGCCCAGTTCCGCGCGGAACAGGATCAGGTCGCGCGCGCCGACGGGCACGTATTGCTGGCCGCGCGCATAGCCGCGGATAAAGGTCTGGTCGGTCAGCGCACCTTTCACGGCGAAGCCCGCCTCGACGTGAATCAGGTTGCCCGAGCGCGGGAACAGCGGATCGTCGGTATTGCGGCGCGTCCATGACCACGCGGGCACGAGCGCGCGGCTCGTGGTCGGCGCGGCCGTGTTCTGGTCCAACCGGTCCTGGTAGTAAAGGAGCGAGTACGCGTAATCGATGTACTGCGAAGTACGCGTGCGCTGCACGCCCGCGCGCAAACTGTAGATGCGCGTGTCGGACACATTGGTGCTGGTGTACGACACCAGCGCGCTGTTGGTCCAGCCGCGCTGACCGGGCGGCATCGCGAGCGTCACCTGGCCGTATTGCTGGATCTGGTCGAGCCGCCCTTCGACGGTAAACGGCCACGCTGCGCCAAAAGTATCCAGATACGAATACGAACCCTGGATATGCGCGCCCGTATCCGTCGAATAGCCGACGCCGCCGCGCACGCTGTTGTACGGATACTCGCTGACCTTCACGTGCATGGGCGTGTCGAGCGGCTTTTCGGTGTCGTTGCCGACATCGATCGCCACGCTCGCGTAGTACGGTGTGTTCTGCAGCTGGCGCTGCAGTTCCGTCACGCGCTGGACATCGTAGACTTCGCCGGGCGAGATCGGATTCACGTTTTCGACGATCCGTTCCGGGTAACGCCGCGTGCCCTCCACTTCCAGCTTGCCCATCGTGAACGTGGGGCCGCTGTCGAACGTGACAGAAAGCTTCGCATCGTGCGTGCGCGGGTCGACACGCGCTTCCGAGCGCACGATTTTCGCCCCCAGATAGCGGCGCGATTGCAGCGCCTTGAGCGACGCCTCCTTCGCGTCGTCCCAGTCCGACTGGGTGAACGGCTCGCCTTCGTGCAGCGAGAACGCGAAGCGGGTCTTGTTCTCCTGCTCGGGGTCTTCCGTCAGCACCGGGCCGCGAAACGACAGCGATATCGACGAGATGGTCGTGCGCGGGCCGGGATCGACGGAGACGCGCACCACCTTTTTATCGTCGATGGTGCGCACGTCGGTGCGCACGACAGGCGTGAAATAGCCTTCCGTCGACGCCAGATCGCGCACCTGCTGCGGCGTGGCCGTGACGAGGAAGTCGAACTGCTCGGGGCTGATGTCGTCGCGTTTCGCGAAACGGGAAATGTCCAGATGCTCTTCGAGCAGCTTGCGCAGCGAGCGCGGCTCCGCTTCCACGTCGACCTTGTAGGTTGGCTTGGCGCGCGCGGCGTGAACCTGCGTCGTGACGAGCAGCAGCACGCAGAACCCGCACGACAGACACGCGCGCAGCAACATCGCCGCAAACGATGCGCGCTGCATCGCGCGACGGCCTGTCACGGTGCTTTCGCTGCGGCGCTTGCACGACCGCTCGATGGCCCACCCCGCCAAACACGACCTCCAGCTCTTATTGACAGTTTGTTGAAGAATGCCGAGACCCGGCCAGGCAAGGCGCGGGGGAACGAGCGCTATTTGAACACATCGGCGGCGGCGCGCAATTTACGGGACACGCTGTGTAAGCCTCGCAGCGCCGCCGCAAACCGGACGCCCGCCTTGGACGCAACCGGCCGCACGCGGTTCCGCTGACTTTTCGCTTGAGCTTCACAGGCTTGCGGTAAAATCCTGTTCTGCACAGGCGGCCCCGCGTCAGAAGCGCATCTGGGTGCCGTCATCTCCATTCACGGACGTCGAGCCATGTATCAATCGGATATCACGCAGTTCCTGAATCAACTGAAGCAGCAAAAGCCCAATCTGGAAGAAGAGCAGCGCCGCGGCCGCTCGCTGCTGTGGGACAAGCAGCCGATCGACCTCGACGAGCGCGCGTCCAATCAGGAAGCCCGCGTCAAGCAGACGTCGTACGTCTACTACCAGAACTTCTAAGTGACCACCGCCGACGAGGCCCGCGCCGCATCGGAACAGACCGACGCAGCGCTCGCCGCGCCCGCTACCGACTCGACGACCAACACCGTCGACGGCATCGCGTTCGCTCGCCTGTACGGCGAGCCGCTCTTCAAGCTGCCGCAGGATCTCTACATTCCGCCGGACGCGCTCGAAGTCTTTCTGGAGACTTTCGAAGGTCCGCTGGACTTGCTGCTGTACCTGATCCGCAAGCAGAACTTCAACGTGCTCGACATTCCGATGGCCGATGTGACGGCCCAGTATCTCGGCTATGTCGACCAGCTGCGCAAGACCAATCTCGAACTCGCCGCCGAATATCTGCTGATGGCCGCGATGCTCATCGAGATCAAGTCGCGCATGCTGCTGCCCGTGAAGAAGGCCGATACCGGCGAAGAAGCGGAGGATCCGCGTGCCGAACTGGTGCGCCGCCTGCTCGAATACGAGCAGATGAAGCTTGCCGCGCAGCGCCTCGACCAGTTGCCGCAGCTTGGCCGCGATTTCCTGCGCGCCGAGGTGTACATCGAGCAGAGCATTACGCCGCGCTTCCCGGACGTGAACACGGACGACCTGCGCTCCGCGTGGGCCGACGTCATCAAGCGCGCGAAGCTGGTCCAGCATCACAAGATTTCGCGCGAAGAACTGTCCGTGCGCGAACACATGAGCGTGATCCTGCGCAGGCTGCAGGGCGCACGCTTCATGGAGTTTTCCGAGCTGTTCGACACGACGCGCGGCGTACCCGTCGTCGTCGTGAACTTCATCGCGATGCTCGAGCTGTCGCGTGAATCGTTGATCGAGATCACGCAAGCCGAGCCGTTCGCGCCGATTTACGTGCGGCTGGCCTATCTGCCGGCCTGACGGGCTGCCGGTTGCGGCGCGGGGAAGTCATTGCAGGTCGCCTTCTGCCCGTTGCCGCAGCCGTTCACGAAACCGACACGAAGCTTTCCGGAAGCGGGTTTGTGCGCCGGGTTGCTCGCCTTATCCGGCGCGCAATCCGTTCCAATATCCGGAATTCCAGGCGTTTACCCCGCCGCCCAAACTCGGTGCAGCACGACAATAAATCCACTACAATCCCGCGCTTTGAAGCTGGCCATTCCCTGCTTCGCCGTGGACTTACGAAGCCGCGCGCAACGTCGCGTGGACGAGACAACCGCGAGCCATGCGGCCGCCCGAAGGCGCTACGCGTGACTCACAACATCGCCCGATCATGAAAGTCATCAGTTCGATCCAGGAATTGCGCGACCAGTTGCGCGGCCAGAACCGCACCGCCTTCGTGCCGACGATGGGCAATCTCCATGAAGGCCATCTGTCGCTGATGCGCCTCGCGCGCCAGCACGGCGATCCCGTGGTGGCGAGCATCTTCGTGAACCGCCTGCAGTTCGGCCCGAACGAAGACTTCGACAAATATCCGCGCACGCTCCAGGACGACATCGAAAAGCTGCAGAAGGAAAACGTCTACGTGCTGTTTGCGCCGACGGAGCGCGATATGTACCCGCAGCCGCAGGAATACCGCGTTCATCCGCCGCACGATCTCGGCGACATCCTCGAAGGCGAGTTCCGCCCCGGCTTCTTCACGGGCGTCTGCACGGTCGTGATGAAGCTGATGTCGTGCGTGCAGCCGCGCGTCGCCGTGTTCGGCAAGAAGGATTACCAGCAGCTGATGATCGTGCGCGCGATGACCGAGCAGTTCGCGCTGCCGTGCGATATCGTCGCGGCCGAAACCGTGCGTGACGCCGACGGCCTCGCGCTCAGCTCGCGCAACCGCTATCTGAAGGAAGCCGAGCGCGCCGAAGCGCCGATGCTCGCCGCCACGCTGCAAGGCGTGCGCGAGCGCGTGCTGTCGGGCAACCGCGATTTCGCGAAGCTGGAACAGGAAGCGATGGCGACGCTCGCCGCGCGCGGCTGGCAGCCCGACTACATCGCGATCCGCAAGCGTTCGAACCTGAACGCGCCCGCCGCGCACGAAGTGGATGCACCGCTCGTCGTGCTCGCCGCAGCGAAAATCGGCGCGACGCGCCTGATCGACAACCTCGAAATCTGACGGTCCGAAGGATTAGCCATGCAACGCAACATGCTGAAGTCGAAGATTCACCGCGCCGTGGTCACGCACTGCGAACTGCACTACGAAGGCTCGTGCGCAATCGACGAAAATCTGCTCGAAGCGGCGAATATCGTCGAGAACGAGCGCATCGACATCTGGAACATCAACAACGGCGAGCGCTTTTCGACGTACGCGATCAAGGGCGAGCGCGGCAGCGGCATGATTTCGCTGAACGGCTCGGCGGCGCGGCGCGCGCAACTGGGCGATCTGGTGATCATCGCGGCCTTCGCGAACGTCGACGAGGAAGAGCTGAAGGCAGGCTGGAAGCCGGATCTGGTGTTCGTCGACGAGAAAAACGTGGTCAAGGGCAGCCGCGACCACGTGCCGACGCAAAGCTGGAGCTGAGCGCTTACGCCGGTTGAATGACCTGCATCACATTACTAAAGGCGCTTGCAAAAGCGCCTTTAGTCTTTCTTGCCGCCGCTCTTGCCCTTCGCGGCCTTGCCGTCGACCCACTCGGTGATCGACGCCCACTGCTCCAGATCCTTTTCGACGCGGCTCTTCGCGACGTCCCACAGCGTCAGGCCGTGCGCCGCCAGTTGCACGTAGTTCTGCGTATCGCGCAGATAACCGAGCACGGGCAGATCGAGCCCTTCGACAAACCGGTGCAGCTGATCCGCCGATTTCGTGCGCGCATCCACCCGCATGCCGACCACGCCAATTTCGATCGCGCCCTTGCGTACGGCCTTCTCTTTGGCGAGGCGCTCGAGAAATTCCTTGGTCGCGAGAATATCGAAGATGGACGGCTGCAACGGCACGATCACCTTGTCCGCCAGCGACAGCGCCACGTTCAGCCGGTTGCCATGCAGCCCGGCGGGTGTATCGATCACCGCCTGCTCGAGCCCCTTGGGCGGCTTCACCGGTGCGTCCGGGTCGACCTGCCAGGTTTCGATGGCCGGCAGCGTTTCCGGACGCAGATCGAGCCATGCGTGGGCTGACTGCTGCCGGTCGAGGTCGGCGAGCGCGACCCATTGGCCTTCAGCCGCGAAATACCCGGCCAGATTGGTGGACAGCGTGCTCTTGCCCACGCCGCCCTTTGGATTCGCCACCACGATCACCGTCATGAATTCTCCCGGGAAGATGGCTGGCGCAGGCCAGCCGGATTGCCGCTCGACTTCCGGCCCGCCCGCGCTTGGCGGCTCGCTGCGACGGCTGGTGCCCTTCCGTTGCCTGTGCGCGCGGCGTGGCCGATTGGTTACAGGCGTTGATAATATCGGCAAAACTCCTCGGGCCGAAGTCCCTACGCGCCTGAGGGACGCTTCCAGCCCTTTTTTCCGGAAAACATGACCATGAGCAAACTGCGCAGCGAATACACGATCGAACGGCTTCACGAACGCCAGAAAGGCTCATTGCCGGGCCTGCTGGGCGTGCGCGTCATCGGCCTCGAGGAAGGCACGCTGACGGCCGAACTGACCGTGCGCAGCGAACTGCTCGCGCCCAACGGCTTCCTGCACGCGGCCACCGTGATCGGTCTCGCCGATACCGCCTGCGGCTACGCGTGCCTCGCGCATCTGCCCGACAACGCGCGCAATTTCACGACGATCGAACTGAAAAGCAATTTCGTGGGGACGTCGACGGAAGGAACGATCCGCGCGGTTGCGAAGGCCGTGCATCTGGGCCGCAGCACGCAGGTGTGGGACGCTACCGTAACGGCGCCCGACGGCAAGACGATGGCGCTGTTCCGCTGCACGCAGATCGTGCTGTACTGAGCTTCCAGGGCACTGAAACGGCAAACGGCGCACAGGCGTTCCCGCCTGTGCGCCGTTTTTCTTATACCGGCTGGCCGTGTTGCACCAGCCGCCTCCGCCTGCCGCTAGCTCAAGCCGCCTTGCGCGTCTGGGCGATGGGCGCTGCCTTCACGCCGCTCACGGCAAACAGCCCATTGCCGAGCAGCGATTGCACGACCAGCGTCACCGCCCAGAACGCCGGATATTCCCAGCCGCCGTGCGGCGACGCGAAGCCCCAGCCGTTCGGCAAATGCACGGACATCGCGCCGAGCATGAACGGCAGCAGCACCAGCGCGACCCAGCGAACCTGCACGCCGAGCAGCAGCGCGATCCCGCCGAACAGTTCGACGAACGCCGTCAGGTAGCCTAGCCAGCCCGGATAACCAATCGACTGAAAGAACTGCGCCGTGCCCGGCAGCGTGAAAACGAAGATTTTCTGCAGGCTGTGCGCCAGATACAGCACGCCGAGCGCGACGCGCAGGATCGTGGCGGCAAGCTCGGGTTTGCTGGTTGCGGTCGGGTTCATGTCGGTTCCTCTGGATCAGGGAGATAGCGCGAAGTGCGCCATCGATGGAACGGACTTTATTCGAACCCATTCGTGAGAAAAATCGCCTTGGCGGCTTAGATTAATTCTCAACAAGAACGAATCAGCCGACAGTCGCCCACACGCGCTGCAGGTCGAGATGTTCGGCGAGCGTATCGGCGAGCCGCTCAAGCGAGGCCTCGCGCAGCGCCGGATAGTCGATCGTCTGCGCATCCTTCAGCCCCGCCCACGCCAGCAGCGACGCGCATGCGGCGGGCGTGTCGAACAGGCCGTGCACGTAGGTCGCGAGAATCTGGCCGTCGGCGGAACGCGCGCCGTCGGGGCGCAGGCCGCCCTTTTCATCGGAGAGCAGGAGCGCGGGCACGTCGAGCGCGGGCCCTTGCGTCTCGCCCATGTGGATTTCATAGCCGGCGATATCGGCGGGATCGGCGGCAAGGCGGCCCGTCACGTTCTTGAGCGTCTTCTCGCGCGTGAGTGTCGTCGAAAAATCGAGCCAGCCGAGTCCGGCGACCGTGGCGGGCGGACCTTCGACGCCAAACGGGTCCGCCACTTCGCGCCCGAGCATCTGCATGCCGCCGCAAATGCCGATCACGCGTCCGCCGTAACGCAGATGCCGCTGCAGCACGTCATCCCAGCCTTGCGCGCGCAAAAAGGCCAGATCGCCTTGCACGTTCTTCGAGCCAGGCAGGATGATCAGATCGGCGGTGGGCGGCGTGCTGCCCGCGCGCACGTAATGGAAGTCGACTTGCGGATGCGCGCGCAACGCATCGAAATCCGTATGGTTGCTGATATGCGGCAACACCGGCACGACGACGCGCAACGCGGCGTCGCCCGTTTGCGCGGCGCGCAGTTCGCGCGGCAGCATGTCTTCGGCATCGAGCGTGAGGCCGTGCAGATACGGCACGACGCCGAGCACGGGCTTGCCCGTCTTCGCTTCGAGCCAGTCGAGCCCCGGCTGCAACAGGCTCACGTCGCCGCGAAAGCGGTTGATCACGAAGCCGCGTACGCGCGCCTGCTCGCTCGCGGACAGACACGCGAGCGTGCCCGTCAGATGCGCGAACACGCCGCCGCGATCGATGTCGGCGACCAGCACGACCGGGCAATCGACAGCCTCCGCAAAGCCCATGTTCGCAATGTCGCGATCGCGCAGATTGATTTCGGCGGGAGAGCCCGCGCCCTCGACAAAGATCGTGTCGTACGACGCCTTCAGCCGCGCATACGACTCCAGCACCGCTTCGAACGCAACCGGTTTGTAGTCGTGATACGCGCGCGCATCGAGATTCATGCGCGCCTTGCCGTGGATGATCACCTGCGCGCCGCGATCGCTGGTCGGCTTGAGCAGCACGGGGTTGAGATCGGTGTGCGCGTCGATGCCCGCGGCCACCGCCTGCAATGCCTGCGCGCGGCCAATCTCGCCGCCGTCGACGGTCACCGCGCTGTTGAGCGCCATGTTCTGCGGCTTGAACGGCGCGACCCGCGCGCCCGCGCGTCTTGCAAGACGGCACAAACCGGCGACGAGCGTGCTCTTGCCTGCATCGGATGTCGTGCCTTGAATCATCAGCGTGCCGCGCGGCACATCGGGCGATTCGTGCGAAGCGTCGGGAATGGAAGACACAGTGGCCACGTGTGCGAACAGATCAGGAAGGAAGCCCGCATTATCCCATCGCGCCTCTGCGCACGCGCTCTCGCCGCGACACTGCCAGTACAATCACGCGATGATTTCCCGCGACCTTACCTTCGTTCTCGGCGGCGCACGCTCGGGCAAGAGCCTGCATGCCGAACAGCTTGCGAGCGCGAGCGCATTGCCCGTGACCTATGTCGCGACCGCGCACATCGGCGACGACGAGTTCGCTGCGCGCGTCGCACATCATCGCGAGCGGCGGCCCGAGCATTGGGCGCTGCTCGAAGCGCCGCTTGATCTGCCGCAAGCGATTGCATCGATCGATCGACCTGAGCACTGCGTTCTTATCGATTGCCTGACCTTGTGGCTCGCGAATCTGCTCTGCCCCGCCGATGGTTCGCCGCCTCTCGCCGATTACCTCGATCGCTTCGCCGCGCTCGAAACGACGCTCTCACAGGCGCGAGCAAAGATCATTGTTGTGAGCAACGAAATCGGTCTTGGCGTCGTGCCGCTCGGTGCGGCGACGCGTCTGTATGTCGACGAACTTGGCCGGCTCAACCAGCGTATCGCGGCAATCAGCACACAGGCGACGATGATGGTTGCGGGTCTTCCGCTGCAGCTTAAACCCGCGAGCCGCGCATGATGCTGCTGACCCTGCCACTCGTCGCAACGCTCGCGACGGCCGCCGTCGCTGTCGACAAATGGTTCGGCGAGCCGCAACATGCGCATCCTCTCGTCGGCTTCGGCAAGCTCGCCGCGAAGATCGAAGCGGCGTTGAACACCGGGCAACGCGGCCGGCTGCTCGGCATTCTCGCGTGGCTGCTCGCGGTCGCGCCGCCCGTGCTGATTGCCACGTGGCTCGTGCTCACGCTGCCGTTGATCTGGTCGTGCGCGCTGCACGTCGCATTGCTCTACTTCGCGCTCGGCGCGCGCAGCCTGCAAGATCACATCGCGCCGATCGGCCGCGCGCTCGCCAAACGCGATCTTGCGCAAGCCCGCATATTGACCGCGCGCATCGTGTCGCGCGAAACGTCGCATGCAGACGAAAGCGCGCTCTCGCGCGCAGCCGTCGAATCCGCGCTGGAAAACGGCAACGACGCGATCTTCGGTGCGCTGTTCTGGTTCGCGATTTTTGGCGGGCCGGGCGCGCTGGCGTTTCGTCTCGCGAATACGCTCGATGCGATGTGGGGTTATCGCACGCCGCGTTATCTGCGCTTCGGCTGGGCAGCCGCCCGCTTCGACGATGTGCTCAACTACGTGCCCGCACGCCTGACCGCCCTCAGCTACGCGCTGCTCGGCGACACGCGCACGGCCCTGCAATGCTGGCGCGAACAGGCGCCGCGCTGGGACAGCCCGAATGCAGGACCCGTAATGGCATCGGGTGCAGGCAGTCTCAATGTGCAACTCGGCGGCGCGGCTGTCTATCACGGCGTGATAGAACAACGCCCGACGCTCGGCGCAGGTCAGACTGCCAGCGCGCGCCATATCGAATCGGCACTGATCCTCGTCGAACGCAGCATGATTCTGTGGCTCGCCGTGTTCATCGCCATCGCGCTGCTGAGCGTGCCGTTCCAGAGCTAGACGATGACGCAAACCATCCAGCACGGCGGCAATCTGCACGAAGCGGCGCGCCGTTATGACATCCCCTATGACGCGTGGCTCGATCTGTCGACGGGTATCAATCCGCACGGTTATCCCGTCCCGCCCGTTCCCGCCGATGCATGGCGCCGTCTGCCCGACAGCGGCGACGGTTTCGCTGAACGCGCGGCGCGTTATTACGGTGCGCCCGATGCATCGCATGTGCTGCCTGTCGCGGGAAGCCAGGCGGCGATCCGCGCATTGCCTCGGCTGCTTCGGCCTGGCACCGTCGGCATTGCGCCGCTGACGTATGGCGAATACGCGCCTGCGTTTGCGCGCGCAGGGCATCGTGTGGCGACGCTCGACGTCACCTGTTCGAAGTTGCCCGATGACTTCACGCATGTCGTCATCGTGAATCCGAACAATCCGACGGCCGAACATTTGCGCGCTTCAACGCTGCTGCACTGGCACGAAACGCTGAGTCAACGCGGCGGCACGCTGATCGTCGATGAAGCATTCGCGGATGCGATGCCTTCGGAGTCGATTGCTGCGCAAACGCATCGCGAAGGACTCGTCGTGCTGCGCTCACCGGGCAAATTCTTCGGCCTCGCGGGCGTGCGCGCCGGCTTCGTGCTGGCTTGCCCTCGCCTGCTCGCATCGCTCGATGAAGCGCTTGGTGCATGGACGGTCAGCGGACCCGCGCGCCACGCGGTGAGTGCCGCATTCGCCGATACAACATGGCAAGACAACATGCGCGCGCAGCTTGCACAGGAAAGCGCACGTCTTGGCGGCTTGCTGAGCGCGAAAGGCTTTACCGTGCACTCGACGCCGCTCTTCGCATGGATCGCCGACCCGCGCGCCGCACAGCTTCACGATGCGCTCGCAAAACAAGGTATCTGGACGCGCTTCTTCGCTACGCCCGCAAGCGTGCGCTTCGGCCTGCCCTCGACGGAAAGCGAATGGACGCGCCTGGAAAGCGGTCTGAATCAGGCAATTCAATCGCTACACAAGTAATGCGATTCAAACAATCACCTGGCGCGCTCGCCGCCATTTGCATGCTCGCGATGACAACGATGCACGCGCATGCCGCCATCACCGTCACCGACGACACGGGCGCCACCGTCACGCTCGCACAACCTGCGCAGCGCGTGATCAGCCTCGCGCCGCACGTGACGGAAATGATCTACGCGGCAGGCGGCGGCGCAAAACTGGTCGGCGCGGTTTCGTACAGCGACTATCCGCCCGAAGCGAAACAGGTGCCGCGTGTCGGCGACAACAAGTCGCTGGATCTCGAACGCATCGTCGCGTTGAAGCCGGATCTGATCGTCGTGTGGCGGCATGGCAATGCACAGCGTCAAACGGATCGCCTGCGCGATCTGCACATTCCGCTTTACTTCAGCGAGCCGCATCGTCTCGACGACATCGCCGTGTCGATGACAAAACTCGGCGCTTTGCTCGGCACCTCGCCGTCCGCCGATGCCGCAGCGCGCAGCTATCGCGACGAAATCGCGCGGCTGCGCAGCCGCTATTCGCAGCAGCCCAGCGTAAGCGTGTTTTATCAGGTGTGGGACGAGCCGTTGATGACGCTCAACGGCGAACACATGATCAGCGACGTGATCGCGCTATGCGGCGGCCGCAATGTGTTCGCGAAGCTCGAGCCGCTGGTGCCGACGGTATCGACGGAAGCGGTGCTCGCTGCCAATCCCGAAGCAATCGTCACGGCCGCGCCCGGCGCGACGCAACCGGACCGGCCGTTGCCATCGCTCGATAAATGGAAGGCGTGGACCGGCATAACGGCGGTTGCACGCAACAATCTGTTTGCAATCGATGGCGATCTGATCAATCGCCCCGCGCCGCGTCTTGCACAAGGCGCGAAGCAATTGTGTGAAGACCTCGATATCGCGCGTTCACGCCGCGCGGGCCATTGACGTCGGGACGAACGCTCAAGCGTTCCAGCGCACGATCGACCATTGCAGGCTCTCGTCGTCGCGGCGCAACCAGACGCAACCCGACATATCGATCGACCAGTTGAGGCAGCGCTGCACGGGCAACCCGAGCACCGTCGCCGCGATCACGCGCATCACGCCGGCATGCGT
Source organism: Burkholderia sp. Ac-20365 (assembly GCF_017104715.1). Lineage (GTDB taxonomy): Bacteria > Pseudomonadota > Gammaproteobacteria > Burkholderiales > Burkholderiaceae > Paraburkholderia. The sequence continues at coordinate 241,550 of NZ_JAAGPI010000011.1, read as the reverse complement.
GACGACATACGCAGGCGATAGCTCGCGCGTCTGCTGGAACACATCGAACCACGCGCGCACGCGGGTCACGAACTGCTCGACGCTTTCGCCGCCATGCGCACGTGCGCCTTCGAAATCCGCCGCCCATTCATCCAGCAACGCGCGGTCGATATCGTCCCAGCGTTGCAGTTCCCACGTGCCGAAGTCCATTTCTTTCAGACTGTCGTCGGTGCTGTATGCGGAACCGAAGTTGGCTGCCAGCGCGGCCGCGACGGTCGCGCAGCGCGTGAGCGGGCTCGACAGCAGCACGCGCGGCGCGGGCACCTGCAAGGTCGCCAGCCGAACGGCGAGCGCGGCCGCCGACGTTTCCGGCGCGTCAGCGAGCGGCACGTCGCTCTGGCCATAGCACACGCCTTCTTGTACGGAAACAGCCGGGTGTCGTATCAGTACGATATCCATGCAAGCCCCACCAGATAGATGGCCAGTTCGAAGATCTGCTGCGCAAAGCCGAGACAGTCGCCCGTATAGCCGCCGATGCGTCTGACGAAATAACGGCCCAGCATGAAACGCAACGCGATCAGCACGAGCAGCGTGATGCAACCGGCGCGCCACTGCGGCCAGAAGAGCCACGGCATACCCAGAAAGATAGCGCAGCCAAATGCATTGCGTGACATGCGCTGCGCGACGGGCTTCGCCTTGCCTTCCGCGCGCACGTAATCGAGCGTCACGAGATAACTGATTGCACACGTGCGGCTCGCCGCATGCGCTGCAATCATCAGCCATGCCGCATACAGCGGCGGCAACGCGGCGAGCGTCTGCCACTTCAGCGCCAGCGCGACCATCAGCGCAATTGCGCCGAATGCGCCGATGCGCGAGTCATGCATGATGCGCAGCGTGTCGTCGCGTGTATAGGCGCCGCCGAACGCATCGACGCAGTCCGCAAGGCCATCTTCATGGAACGCACCTGTGATCAGCAGCGTCGTGGCCATCGAAAGCAGCACGGCAACGCCGGGCGGAAAGATGCGCAGCGCAGCCATGTATACGATTGCGCCCGCTGCGCCTACCAGTGCGCCGACCAGCGGAAAGTAGCGCGCCGCCGCGTTCAGATAATGCGGTTCGAAGCCGACCCAGCGCGGCACGGGCACGCGCGTGAAGTAGCCGAGCGCCGTGAAGAAATAACGCAGTTCATTCATCGTGTTTCATACGCTGCATTCTTGTGATCACGGTTGACTCACTTCAAACTTCCAACGCATGTATTGATGCACGCGCGAAGCATCATGCATCGCGCTGCGCGACACCGGCCGACTCGAAGCTCGCCATTTCGTTGACAAACGCGACAGCGGCGCGCAACAGAGGCATAGCAAGTGCCGCGCCCGTTCCTTCGCCAAGACGCAGATCGAGTGCGAGCAGCGGCACTGCGCCGAAGTGATCGAGCATGCGCCGGTGCCCTGTTTCGTTCGATGCATGCGCGAACACGCAGTACTCGCGCACGGCGGGCGCGAACGCATCGGCGACCAGCAGCGCGGACGTCGCAATGAAACCGTCGACGACGATCGTCATGCGCGCCTGCGCCGCCGCGAGATACGCGCCCACCATCATCGCGATCTCGAAGCCGCCGAAGGTTGCGAGCACATCGAGTGGATCGTCCGACGCCGGGTGATACGCGAGCACCGCCGCGAGCACGTTGCGCTTCTTCACGAGGCCGACGTTGTCGAGACCCGTGCCGCGCCCGACGCAATCGTCGATGGGCACGCCGCACAGGCGGCTCATCAGGCACGCAGCCGACGACGTATTCGCAATGCCCATTTCGCCGAAGCCGATCACATTGGTGCCGAGCGCCGCGTGATGGCGCACGCGCTCCGCGCCCGCGCGCATCGCGGCGAGCGCTTCGTCGCGCGTCATCGCGGGTTCTTGCGCGAAGTTGCGCGTGCCGCGGCCGATGGGAATATCGACGAGTTTCTCGTGCGGCGCGAACTCATGCGCGACGCCTGCGTTCACCACTTCGAGTTCGAGACCCGCGACGCGGCTGAACGCGTTGATCGCCGCGCCGCCCGCGAGGAAGTTCAGCACCATCTGCGCGGTCACCGCTTGCGGATACGGACTCACGCCCGCGTGCGCGATGCCGTGGTCGGCGGCGAAGACGATCATCGTGGGACGCGTGATGGTGGGCTGCGTGCTGCGCTGGATCATGCCCATCTGGCGCGCGAGCGTTTCGAGCTGACCGAGGCTGCCGGGCGGCTTGGTCTTCAGGTCGATGATGCGTTGCAGGTCGGCGCGCAGCGTCTGTTCGAGCGGCTCGACGACGGGCAGTGAAGGCGAAGTGGTCATGTTCATCTATGCGTGAGAAGTTCGGTTCATGCGTGCTCAGTTGGGCGTCGACGTGCGCAGCGCCGGGATCAGCGCTTCATCGTCGCCGTCGCGAATCAGCACGAGCGGATAGCCAAATGCGCGGCTGGCGAGTTCGGGCGTCAGCACGTCGCGCGCGCATCCCGCATGCGCGGCGCCGCTGCCCTCCAGCAGCAGCGCGTGCGTCGCGAAACGCCGCGCGAGATTCAGATCGTGACACGAGAACATTACTGTACGCCCGACGCCGCGCGCCCATGCACTCAACGCCTCGAGACAATCGATCTGATGATGCAGATCCAGATGCGCGAGCGGCTCGTCGAGCAACAGCAGCGGCGCGTCCTGACACAGCACCGCCGCAAGCGCGACGCGCTGGCGCTCGCCGCCTGACAGCGACAGCACATCGCGCGATGCGAACGGCGCGAGGCCGAGCGCGTCGAGCGCCGCATGGGCGGCCGCGCGATCTTCGTCGCGTTCCCAGCCCCAACCGCCCAGATGCGGAAAACGGTTCAGCAGCACGATATCGAGCACGCTTGCGCTGAATGCATCGTGCGAGGTTTGCGGCATCAACGCGCGACGCTGCGCGAGGCGCGCGAGCGGCCAGTCGTTCACGCGGATGCCATCCAGTTCGATGTGACCTTGCGCCGGGCGCGTGAGACCTGCGAGCGTCGAGATCAGTGTGGTCTTGCCCGCGCCATTCGGCCCGGCGATGCACCACACTTCGCCCGGATAGAACGTGTGCGTGAAGCCGTCGAGCAAGGTGCGCGTGCCCGCACGCAAGGTCAACCGGTCGACGTGCAGCGCGACGGGCGTGTTCATGCGCGCCTCCGTCGAAGCAGCATCCACAGAAATACAGGCACGCCGATCAACGCGGTGATGACGCCAACGGGCAATTGCGCAGGCGCGATCACCGTGCGCGCGATCAGGTCCGCGCCCATCACGGCGACGCCGCCGCCGAGCGCCGCGGCGGGCAGCAACATCCGCTGATCGTTGCCGAACGCGAGCCGCAGCATGTGCGGCACCACCAGCCCGACGAAACCGATCGTGCCGCCCGTCGTCACGGCAGCGGCCGCCGCGAGCGACGCGACCAGATAGACGCGCAGCCTCGCGCGCGTGACGGGCACGCCGAGCGCCTGCGCCGCGTGATCGCCACGCAGCAGCACATTGAGTTGCGGCGCGATGGGGACGATCACGAGCAACGCGACGCACAACGCGGCGAGCGCGAGCCACGGCATGCCGCCGCCGTTCAGATCGCCCGTCAGCCAGAACAGCATGCCGCGCAGGCGGCTGTCGGGCGCGACCGTCAGCAGCAATGTGATGATGGCGCCCCAGCCTGCCGCAATGACGGCACCCGTCAACAGCAGACGCGGCGACGCATCCTGCGGTTCGCCGCGCCACAACGCACCGCGCGCAAGACCGAGCACCAGCAGGATCGACACGAATGCACCGGCGAACGCCGATGCATCGACGATCCACCATGCACAGCCCGCGATCATCGCTACCAGCGCAAAGCTCGCCGCGCCGCCCGATACGCCGAGCACATACGGTTCAGCCAGCGGATTGCGCAGCAACACCTGAAGCAATGCGCCCGCGAGCGCGAGCAGCGCGCCGCAACCGAAGCCCGCCAGCGCCCGCGGCAGACGCAACGTGCGAACGATTTGCACGGCGAGATCGGACGAAGCGTCAGCCGATGGCAGCAGCGCATCGAACACGTGCAGCGGCGCGACACTCACGCTGCCCAGCGCCAGCGACGCAATGAACACAACTAGCGCCACCACGCCGAGCGCAGCCCAGATGGCCAGCGCACGCTTCGCGCTCATGACCCGCACCGGCTGACGTTGCACGAGACTGTTCATCGCGCGTTATTGCTGCTGCCAGCCGAGCGTGATGTACGCGCCGCGCCGTGGCGTGTTGTACGTGTAGGCGAGTTCATAGTCCTTGTCGAAGAGATTCTGGATTTGCGCGGCCACGTACCATGCCTTCGTGATGTTGTAGCGCGCGGACAGATTCACGATGCCATAACCGCCGAGTGCCGTGCCGCTATCGTCGCGCTCCCCGCTCACGAGCCATTCGCCGCCCACCCGCCAGCTGCCGATATTGCGGTTCGCCGTGAACGAAGCAAAGTGACGCGCGCGCCGGTTCAGATCGGTGTGCGTGTCTTCATCGACGGGATTCTGGAAGGTCACGGCCGCGCGCACGTCGGTCCTGCCGACATGACCTTGCCACGATCCTTCTACGCCCTGGACTTTCGCATGGCCCACGTTCTCCGCGACATAGATGCCGGGTGTGGTCTGCACATAGTCGATCAGGTTCGTGTAGCGCGTCTGAAAGGCCGTGAGCTTCAGCAGACCCAGTGCGTCCGATGCGTACTGCACCGCTGCTTCGATGGAATGGCTGTGTTCCGGCTGGATCAGCGGATTGCCGCTGTACGGGTAGTACAGATCGTTGAAGCTCGGCGCGCGAAACGCATCGGACCAGCTTGCCGTCACTTTCCAGTGCTCGTCGAGGTCGTAGCCATAGCCGAGATAGTAACTGTTGGCTCCGCCGAAGTCCGAGTACTGGTCGCGCCGCAGGTTCGCCTGGATCTGGCTGTTGCCGAAGCGCCCCGTGTAGCCCGCGAACACCGAGTTCACGTGACGGTCGGGTGCGCTGTACTGGTTGGAATCGAGCGTCTGGTCGAGATGCTCATAGCCGAGTTGCAGCTTCTGATCCCGCGCAAACGTGAAATCGTTCTGCCATGTGTACTGCCGGTTATCCGAATCGTAGCGATACAGATAGTCGCCGTTCAGCGACGTGTTGCTGCGATCGTTGCCCGTCGCGACGACGAAACGCGTGGTCCACCAGTCGGTGAGCTTGCCGTTCGCGAACGCCGAGGCGGTCTGCACCTTGCTGTGCAGGTTATTGAGATCGGTGGGCAAGCCGAACGGATTGTCGAAGCTGTCGTTGCCGTTCGACTGAAAATAGCGCAGGCCGATATCCCAGCTCTCATTGAGCTTGTGACGCAGCGACGCGCTCACGCTCTCGTTGAAGTAGCCGTTCGCGTTCGGATTGACGGGCGCGAGCGCCGGGTCGATCGACGAGAAGCCGTCCGTCTTCGCACGCGCGAGCGTGATGCTGAAGGTCGTGCGGCCGTCCTTGTCGAGCGCGCCGTCCACGCCTGCCGACTGGCGCTGCGTGTGATAGCTGCCGTACTCGAGCTCGAAGTGAAAACGCGGCGGATGGTTGCCGCCGTCCTTCGTGAACACCTGCACCACGCCGCCTATCGCGCCCGATCCATACAGCGCCGACACGTTGCCGTTGACCACTTCGACGTGATCGATCTGATCGAGCGGGATCTGTTCGAGCTGCGCGTTGCCCTGGCTCACCGAATCGACGCGCACGCCGTCGATCAAGACGAGCGATTGGGTCGACGATGCGCCGCGCAGAAAAAGACTCGATGTCGAGCCCGGGCCGCCATTGCGCACGATCTGCGCGCCGGGCGCGAACTGCAGCAGTCCAGGCAGGTCGCGCGCGCTGCTGTCGGCGATGTCTTGCGAATCGAACAGCGTGGTCTGCGGAATGGCATCGGCAAGATGCTGCGCGCGGCGGTCGGCCGTGACGACGATGGGCGAGAGCGTCGTCGCGTTCGTCGTCGTGTCTTTGTCCGAAAGATCCGCGGATGTGGCGGATGCGTTCGTGTTGTCAATCGTTTGCGCAAACGCAGTCTGCGGAATCTGGGTGAATGCGAGCGCGGCTAGCGCGGCGATCGGCGCGCGCGTGAAGCGTGGAAGCATCGGGCGCGAATATGCCAAATGCGCCGGATGATGTGATACCGGGGTGAGCATCGAAAGAGTCCTGTGGGCCTGTACGCGGCCCGCTCCTCGTGGGCCGATGGCTATCAAGGAGCGGCACGCTCCAGGCCTTCGGCCGGTATCCGGGCTGACGACTGACCGATCCGCCTTCCCACGCAGCATGCGCAGTGGCGTTTCGCACGGCATCGACCGATGGATGGCGCGATGCGTGCATGGATCGACCTGCAGGAACTGCGGTCGTTGTACCGTTGCGAGGACAGCGCAGGTTGGCTCGTCCGGGCGGACTTCGCTCCCTGCTTCCCGTTTAACTGCGCGCGGCGTGATTCCGCGCGCGGGCACCAAAGTGCCGCAAGTGTAGAAGTGGCGCACACACGCGTCAAGAAACGCGCGGCATCACACGATGCGCCGACAGTGAACCGTTAAAAGAGCCCTGTTTTAAAGGGTAAAAATGCGTGAATCGCGCGAAAGCACCTGGATAAAGCTGCGTTAAAGCGCTACTGTTACGTCTCGAAACGAGACAAATGCCCGAGCGTGCGACATTCCGCGCTAGAATGCCATGTCTTTAGAGGACGCAGCACATGCTCACCGAACTCGAAACACTGTCACAGAACATCGGCCGGCTGATCGAGATCAGCCAGCGTTATAACGAAGCCCGCCTCGCACTCGAAGAACAGCTCGCACAAGCGCGCGCAGAATGCGAAGCGACCCGCGCAGAGCTCGAACAGACCCGCGAAGAACGCGCCGCATTGCAGGCGGAGCGCGATGCGCTGTCCGCGAAGATCGACGACGCGCAGGTTCGACTGAACGCCATCCTCGAGAAGTTGCCGCGCGCTCGTGCTCACGAGCCCGACAATCAACTCGATCTCCTCGCGCCCGAACAACAGGCGCAGGCCAATCACGACGCGAACAACGACGCGACCCGCCAGGGAGAAAACGCATGACCACGAAGCAGATCGAAGTGTCGATCCTCGGCCAGCCCTATCGACTCGCCTGCTCGCCGGAAACGGAAGCGGCGCTGCTCGAAGCGGTGGCGCGTGTCGATGCCGAGATGAACAAGATTCGCGCGAACAGCAACGTGCGCGGACAGGATCGTATTGCGGTGATGGCGGCGTTGTCGCTGGCATCGGAACTGCTTAAGCTGCAAGCCAGCGTGCGACACGGAGAATCATTTCCCGCCGAAGAAATCCGGCGTACAATGCACCAGATGAATGAGCAGCTGGGCACTGTGATCCAACAGTACAGCGTGCAGTAAAGCAAATTCGATGGGCTTGATTGTTTTATGATCAGGTCCATGTTGTAGAGCAAACGTTTTTCAAGCTTCCCTGCCTGGTTCGCCAAGGTCATATATTCCTTGAACCAATGCTATATGCACGGTTGCGGAAATTTGTAGCACGGGCGTGCGCGTCACTCAGTCTGATGTACCCGAAGTGCTGCTAACTGCGACCAATTCTGAACCTCAGGTTCAGGATGCCGGCCTAGCGGCTAAGGCGGGGACCCATACGAACGGCATCGGACCAGGTCCGATGCCGTTTTTCTTTGCGCGTGCGGTTTGTGTTTTGGCTCGCTGTGAGTTCGCAGCGAGCCATGCGTTGTCCGCAGTTCGAATTCGACTGTCCGACGAACACTTCTTCCACTCACGTTCAATCCGACTCATGCGCTACTGGCTGATGAAGTCCGAACCGGACGAAGCGAGCATCGACGATCTCGCCAACGCTCCGCAACGCACATTGCCCTGGACAGGCGTGCGCAACTATCAGGCGCGCAACTTCATGCGCGACATCATGAAGACGGGCGACGGCGTGCTGTTCTATCACTCCAGTTGTCCCGAGCCGGGCATTGCGGGCATCGCGGAAGTGTCTTCGACGGCCTACCCTGACCCGACCCAGTTCGATCCGAAGAGTCCGTACTACGACGAGAAGTCGACGCAGGAAACGCCGCGCTGGATGCTCGTCGATGTCGTCTTCAAGAAGAAGATCAAACTGATACCGCTCGCCGAGTTGCGCGAGCACCCTGAGCTTGCCGACATGCGCGTGCTTGCGAAGGGCAACCGTCTGTCGATCACGCCCGTCACGGACGCCGAATGGGCGTTCATCACGAAGCAACTGGCGAAGCGGGCTGCATGAGCGTGTGATGAACGGACACACATTCGAGCACACCCTCGGGAACCAGACGACCCTTTCAGACGCCTAACGTCCTCGCAAGCGTCATGCCACGCGCTGCACACTGATAGCTGGCGCGTGAGTCGTGACGCATGCACGCACAACCTGCAAACGAAGGAGTCGAACAAATGACGAAGAAAACCGCGCTCGTGTGGGCGCTCGCTGCCGGCGCATGCGCGGCGCCGCTTGCACTCGCGCTCACATCGACGGTGGCCAGCGCGCAGACGGTCGTGCAGCAGTATCAGCCTGCGGGCGTGTTGTCGTTGAATGCACAGGCGAGTGCCGAAGTGCCGCAGGATGTCGTCGAAATCACGCTGTTCTACGAACAGGAAGCGAGCGATCCATCGTCGTTGACGGGCACGTTGAACCAGCATGCCGATCAGGCATTGCAGAAGGCCAAGGGCGTGAGCGGCGTGACGGCGCGCACGGGGTCGTTCTCGATCTATCCGTCGACGGATCGCGACGGGCGAATCTCGGCATGGCGTGGGCGCACGGAGGTCGTGCTGGAGTCGCGTGATTTTGCGGCGGCTTCGAAGCTCGCGGGGCAGTTGTCGTCGATCATGCAGGTGGGCAACGTGCAGTTTTCGTTGTCGCCGGAGGCGCAGCGGACTGCCGAGCAGAAGTTAACGGGGCAGGCGATTGCTTCGTTCAAGCAACAGGCTACTTCTGCTGCGCAGGCTTTTGGGTATGGCGGGTATACGATTCGCGAAGTCAATGTCGGGCATAACGGTGGCGTGTCGCCACGGCCTGTCATGATGATGAGCATGCGGTCGGATGTCAGCGCCAAGGCGGCGGCGCCTGTGCCTGTTGAAGGGGGGACTTCGACTGTGACTGTTAATGTTTCTGGGTCTGTGCAGATGAAGTGATTTTTTTGTCTTGCGACGCGGAGGTGGTTTGCTTGTGCTTTCGCTGGCATCCGCGTTTTGTCTTGCCCGCTTCACGCGTCGCCCCTGTGCGGGGCAGCACCCGCTTTGGATCGTCTTGCGACGCTGGGGTGGTTTGCTTATGCTTTCGCTGGCATCCGCGTTTTGTCTTGCCCGCTTCACGCGTCGCCCCTGTGCGGGGCGGCACTTACTTTCTTTGCCGCCGCAAAGAAAGTAAGCAAAGAAAGCGGGCTAACACCCCCCGTTTTTGTGTTTGCCTGAGGGCCCGCAACGGTTCTTATCCTTCACACGGCAACTTCTCAGTTTCCGCTCGTTGCCAACGCTGCGAACAAATGCCTCACCCACTTCAATCACCCGTAGCGCAGCGAACGGCAGCGAATGATTGCGGCCGCCCAGGTGGCAAACTGTGTGTAGGTCGTAGTGCTGTATACGTCAGCGCTCTTACGACACCGATCGTGTTTTTCAATCTGGAGTGATGCGTGTACGCCGCGACAGCCGACACACAGTTTGCCGCTATAGAACGCGCGCAATTTGATCGCGCACGCGGCGACGCGGGAGTGTGAAGCCGGTGATGAGCGAATTCGAAGCGTTGGCAGCGGGCATCGAGAAGGGAGATACCGCGACCAGGATGGGGCCGTTGGGGGCCCGTGGGTAAAGAGAAGAACTGGCGGTGTTCAGCGGCTTTCTTTTGCCTACTTTTCTTTGCCGCGGCAAAGAAAAGTAGGTGCCGCCCCGCACAGGGGCGACGCATGAAGCACGAAGGCAAATCGCGGATGCCAGCGCCAGCACAAGCAAACCACCCAGCGTCGCAAGACAAAAAATCACCCTACGTTTAGGGGTTGCGCCGCCTGACGCCCATTCCTCCGATAAGCCCACACCAACATCAACACCCCAACAACAACCATCGGCAGGGACAACCACTGCCCCATCGAAAGCCCAAACGCCAGAAGCCCAAGAAAATCATCCGGCTCGCGAGCAAACTCAACGGTAAAACGGGCCAACCCATACCCAATCAGAAACACCGCAGACGCCGCCCCAACAGGCCGCGGCTTGCGCGTAAAGAACCACAGCACGAGAAACAGCACAACACCTTCAAGCGCAATCTCATACAGCTGGGACGGATGCCGCGGCAGCATGTGATATTGAGCAAACACATCCGCCAGATGCCACTGCGCGGCCTGCGCAGGATGCGCCACCAGCCAGCCTGCATCTTCATTGGCAGCGCCGGGAAACAACATCGCCCAAGGCGCATCGGGCGACGTCACCCGCCCCCACAACTCGCCATTGATAAAGTTGCCCAGCCGCCCGGCAGCAAGCCCCGTCGGCACCATCGGTGCAACAAAGTCCGTCACCTGCAGCCACGTGCGCTTGCGCTGCCACGCAAACAGCACCATCGCAAGCGTCACGCCGAGAAAGCCGCCGTGAAACGACATCCCGCCTTCCCACACCTTGAAAACATCCAGAGGATGCGCGAAGTACCAGCTCGCCTTGTAGAACAACACGTAACCCAGGCGCCCGCCGAGAATCGTGCCGAGCACGCCGTAAAACAGCATGTCGTCGATGTCCTTCGGGGTCCAGCCCTGCGCGGCGACGTGCGGCAGACGCAGCCGCAGCCGCCCCACGACGATCGCCAGAACAAAGGCGACCAGATACATCAGGCCGTACCAGCGGACGGCTAGCGGCCCAAGATGGATGGCGACGGGATCGAAATTCGGGTGGATGTGCATCGTATCGTTATAGGGGTTCGGTAATCTGAAAACTCAAGCGCATTGGACGCGCCACGCCGCAAAGGGTTCGCGCGATTCGCTTCAGCCCGCCAGCAGATCAGCGTGAGCGCGCACGATGTCGATGAAACCGGCCAGCACAGGGCTCACTTCCTCCGTGCGCCACACGAGTCCGGTCACGACTGCCGGCACCGCTTCACGCAACGGACGATACACGACGCCCGTGCGCCGCAGGTTACGCAACGATTGCGGCACCAGCGCGACACCCATGCCCGCGGACACGAGGCTCACGATCGTCTGCATCTGGATCGCTTCCTGGCCGATGCGCGGCGTGAGTCCCGCCGCGCCGTAGCAATCCATAATGATGTCATAAAAGCCTGGCGCGAGACGCCTCGGAAAGACGACGAGCGGTGCATCGCCCGCCTGCGCGAGACTCAACGGTGCATCGCGCCATTCGGCGGCGCCCGCTTCTCCGCCTTCCTCGCCTTCGATCCGCGCCGCCATTTCCGTCGACATCGCGATCACCAGCGGCTCGCGCGCGAGCGGCAGCCACGACAGCTGCGACGCATAGCGCGGCGGCAGCGGCCCGATCACGAGGCCCGCGTCGACACGCCCCGCCACCAGTTCGTCGATCTGCACGTCGCTGGTTGCCTCGAGCAGTTCGAGCCGCACGCGCGGATGCCGCGTGCCGAACTCGCGCAAGAGCGGCGGCAGCAACCCATAGTCCGCCGTCGACACGAACGCCAGCGACAACACGCCCGCCTCGCCACGCGCCAGACTCTGTGCGAGCGGACGCAACCCTTCCGCGCCCGCCAGCAGGCGCCGTACTTCGGGCAACAGATCCGCGCCAACCGACGTCAGTTCGACCGAGCGCTTCGTGCGCGCGAACAGTTCGACGCCGAGCGTCTCTTCGAGCGAGCGGATCGCCTGCGACAGCGGCGGCTGCGTCATCGACAGGCGCGCCGCCGCGCGGCCGAAATGCTTTTCTTCGGCCACCGTGACGAAGTAGCGCAACTGGCGCAAATCGGGCATTGCAGGCAGGCTCATTGATACATTTTACGACCTAATCGACGCTGAATAATATATTGGACATTCTTTCGCAGAAACTCCATTCTTGCCCCACGCGCCCGAACTAGACTAAAGAACCAGCGCTGGCACCGCCCGGGCCGTCGCGCCGCAAGCGCGAAGCGCGCCGCCCGGCGCGCACATCACAACAACTGGATGGAGCTCCCCATGCCGTATAACCGTCGTTCGAAGAACATCACGCAAGGCGTCGCACGTTCGCCGAATCGCTCGATGTATTACGCGCTCGGCTACCAGAAGGACGACTTCGACAAGCCGATGATCGGCATCGCCAACGGCCATTCGACCATCACGCCGTGCAACGCCGGCCTGCAACCGCTCACCGACGCCGCCGTGGTCGCCATCAAGCGCGCCGATGCGAACCCGCAGACCTTCGGCACGCCGACCATCTCCGACGGCATGTCGATGGGCACAGAAGGCATGAAGTACTCGCTCGTGTCGCGCGAAGTGATCGCCGACTGCATCGAGACCTGCGTGCAGGGTCAGTGGATGGACGGCGTGGTCGTGATCGGCGGCTGCGACAAGAACATGCCGGGCGGCATGATCGGCCTCGCGCGGATGAACGTGCCAGGCATCTACGTGTATGGCGGCACGATCAAGCCCGGCAAGTGGAAAGGCGTGGACCTGACCATCGTGTCGTCATTCGAGGCGGTGGGCGAGTTCACGGCGGGCCGCATGTCGAAGGAAGATTTCGAAGGGGTCGAACAGAACGCCTGCCCGACCACGGGTTCGTGCGGCGGCATGTACACGGCCAACACGATGAGTTCGTCGTTCGAGGCGCTCGGCATGTCGCTGATGTACTCGTCGACCATGGCGAACCCCGATCCGGAAAAAGTGGACTCCGCCGCGGAATCGGCGCGCGTGCTGGTCGAAGCCGTGAAGCAGGACCGCAAGCCGCGCGACATCATCACGAAGAAGTCGATCGAAAATGCCGTCGCGCTGATCATGGCAACGGGCGGCTCGACCAACGCCGTGCTGCACTATCTGGCCATCGCGCATGCGGCGGAAGTCGAATGGACCATCGACGACTTCGAGCGCATGCGCAAGAAAGTGCCCGTGATCTGCGATCTGAAGCCGTCGGGCAAGTACGTCGCGACCGACCTGCACGCGGCCGGCGGCATCCCACAGGTGCTGAAGCTGCTGCTGGATGCAGGGCTGCTGCACGGCGACTGCATGACGATCACCGGCAAGACCATCGCCGAAGAACTGAAGGACGTGCCGAGCAAGCCGCGTGCGGACCAGAAAGTGATCTATCCGCTCGACAAGGCGCTCTACGACGAAGGCCATCTCGCGATCCTCAAGGGCAATCTCGCAGAAGACGGCGCCGTCGCGAAGATCACCGGGCTGAAGAATCCCGTCATCACCGGCCCGGCGCGCGTGTTCGACGACGAGCAAAGCGCGATGGAAGCGATCCTTGCCGACAAGATCAAGGCGGGCGACGTCGTCGTGCTGCGCTATCTCGGCCCGCAAGGCGGCCCGGGCATGCCGGAGATGCTCGCGCCGACCTCGGCGATCATCGGCAAGGGTCTCGGCGAATCGGTGGGCCTGATCACGGATGGCCGCTTCTCGGGCGGCACGTGGGGCATGGTGGTCGGTCACGTCGCGCCTGAGGCATTCGTGGGCGGCACGATCGCGCTGGTGCAGGAAGGCGATTCGATCACCATCGACGCGCACACGCTGCTGCTGCAACTGAACGTCGACGATGCCGAACTGCAACGACGCCGCGGTGCGTGGAAACAGCCCGCGCCACGCTACACGCGCGGCGTGATGGCCAAGTTCGCGGCGCTCGTGAAGCCGGCCAACAAGGGCGCCGTCACCGGCTGACGCAGCGCAACATCGCCTTGCCTCGGCATGCTTCGATGAACAAAGGGGCACACGGATCGCCGTGTGCCCCTTTGCTCTTATAATGCGTCCACCACGAGCCGGGCTGAGTCACCGGCGGAGACCATAATGAAATCGAAGTCGTATGCGGCACTCGTGCTGGCAGGCACTTTGGCATTCACCGGCGCGGCGCGCGCGGAATCCGCTCAGGGCCTGGCGCTGGCGCAAAAGCAGAACTGCATGAGCTGCCATTCGGTAACGCGGCAATTCATGGGACCGTCGCTGCACGATGTCGCCGCGAAATACGCGACGCGCAGCGATGCCGTCGTCTACCTCACGCGCAAGATCACGGAGGGCAGCGCGGGCGTCTGGGGCCCCGTGCCGATGCCCGCGAACACGCAGGTCACGCAGGACGAAGCGATGTCGCTGGCAAGCTGGATCCTGACGCTCAAATAACACGCGTCGTGCGCGGCCTAGCTGCTCTTGCTTGCTATTACTTGCTCGTCGTCGAATTGCCGAGTTCTTCGCGGATCGCCTCGCGCACCCAGCTGAGCATTTCCGTTTCCAGCGCGAGCGCCACCTCGCGCGTGATCTGATTGACGAGCCAGGTCGTGTGATCCTGGAACGCATCACGGCAGCGCGCTTCAATCAGATTCCGTCCATCGCCTTTCAGATATGTCGCGAAGCGCCCGCGCAGGCGCTCGGCCAGCACGTCGGCATCGTAGTCGGTGGCCTGGCTGGGCGCTGCAACCGATGCGTGAACGTGCTCCGCCGGCATGACAACCGGCTCGGGCGGCGCGACATACTGCTCCGCTGCCGAACCCGACGTGAACTCCGCCTCACCCGGCACGAACTGCGCCGGCTCGCGCAGAGGCGCATGCAACGGTGCTTGCGGCGATTCGTAGATGGAATCGAGAACGGGCACGTCGTCATCACGGACGACCGGCTTGTCGGATTCGACATGCGCGTCGTGCCGGTCGTCATGCTTGTCATGCGCCGTCCCATGCTTGCGTGCGTGCGAGCCTTCGTGCGCATGCGCGCCGCCGCGCTTCGGCCGCTTCGCCTTCGCATGCGGATCGTGCCCCGTCTCCATCACGTCGGTCAGCATGGGGATGTCTTGATCGGAAGAGTCGGAAGATTGGGACACGAAAACACTCCCTTGAAAGATCGGACGAGCCGGTTCTGCGCGAATCGGACAATCCCGCGCATCGAGCGGACAGTGCACGGACAACAGCCGGTCAGGCGCCCTGCTTGTAGTTGTTCAGAGCATAGCCGCGATCGCGATAGAAGCGATAGCGCTCGCGCCCGGCGGCCAGTTCGTCGGGCGCATTGCCGACGATTTCCAGCAGGCGCTCGAAGCGCGCGAACTGCGGCGGCACCGTTGCACCCAGATTCAACAGTATCTGATGGTGCGGCACGTCGTCGAGCGACGAAGTGAGCACGACAGGCGTTTGCGCCGCGAGCGGGCTCGCCGCGAGGCAATGCGGAATGAAGTCGAGCGGCGAGAAGGTCCACAACTGCTCGTCGAACGCGCGCAGGCGCGGCGGTTCGGCCAGCACGACGAGCGGCTGGCCGGCCTGATACGCCTTGCGCACGAGACGGCACGCGTACTGCAGCGAATCGCCGACGTTCGAATGAAAGTCGATGCGGGTCATCGGCGATCCTGCCTTGCTGCGTGATACATGTGACGCGTGATCGAACTGCGAAGCGTCATTGCGCGGCGCGGTCGATCAGGAACTGCGCCAGCAGCGGCACGGGACGGCCCGTTGCGCCCTTCGCCGCGCCGCTCTTCCACGCGGTGCCGGCGATATCCAGGTGCGCCCACGGATACGCTTCCGTGAAGCGCGACAGGAAGCACGCTGCCGTCACGCTGCCCGCCGGACGTCCGCCGATGTTGGCGATATCGGCGAAATTCGACTTGAGCTGATCCTGATACTCGTCGTCGAGCGGCAGGCGCCATGCCGGGTCGGACGCTTCCTTCGATGCATCCAGCAATTCGCCCGCGAGCGCGTCGTCCTTCGAGAACAGGCCGCTGTTGTGATGACCGAGCGCGATGATGCAGGCGCCCGTCAGCGTCGCGATGTCGATCACGGCAGCGGGCTTGAAGCGCTCTGCATACGTGAGCGCGTCGCACAGGATCAGGCGGCCTTCCGCGTCCGTGTTCAGCACTTCAATGGTGAGACCCTTCATGCTGGTGACGATGTCGCCCGGCTTGGTCGCATTGCCCGCGGGCATGTTCTCGCAAGTCGGGATGATGCCGACCACGTTGAGCTTCAGGCCCATTTCGGCGACCGCGCGCAGCGTGCCGAGCACGGAGCCTGCGCCGCACATGTCGTACTTCATCTCGTCCATGCCGTCGCCGGGTTTCAGCGAAATGCCGCCCGTGTCGAACGTGATGCCCTTGCCGACCAGCACGACGGGCGCAGCCTTCGCGGAACCGCCCTGATACTGGAGCACGATGAACTGCGGCGGCTCGACGGAACCCCTCGTGACCGACAGGAACGAGCCCATCTTCAGCGCTTCGAGCTGCTTCTGGCCGAGCACTTCGACCTTCAGCTTCCAGTCTTTCGCGAGTTTCTTCGCGGTGTTGCCCAGATAGGTCGGCGTGCAGACGTTGCCCGGCAGGTTGCCGAGATCCTTCGTCAGATCCATGCCGTTTGCGAGCGCGACGCCCTGCTTGAGCGCGACCTTGGCGAGCTTCTCGTCCGCTGCGTCGACGCTGAACACGATGCGCTTCAATGCACGCGCGCTGGTGTCCGGCTTGCTCTTCATTTGCGTGAACTTGTACGTCAGCTCGCGCAGCGCGAGGATCGCGGCGCGCACGGCCCAATCCGACGAACGCTCCTTGACGGGCGCCTGAGCCAGCGTGAACGTGACCTGCGTGATCTTGGTGCCGAGGATTGCGCGCCACGCGGCGCGCACGGCGTCGCCGTAGGCTTTCTGCGTGAAGGCATCCTGCTTGCCGAGGCCGACCAGCAGCACGCGCGACGCGCCGATGCCCTGCACTTCATGCAGGAACACGGTGCTGCCGATCTTGCCGTCCATGTCGCCGGCCTTGACGATGCGTGTAAGCAGGCCCTTGGTGGCCGCGTCGATTTCCAGCGCCGCGCCCGACAGCGTCTGCGACTCGAACACACCGATCACGATGCAATCCGATTTTCCGGTAAGGAACCCGTTGGTCGAGCCTTTGCTCCAATCACAGGCTTTTATGCTAAAGTCCATCGCGCTTGTCCTCGGATAAAATCTGGGCTTAGGATGAAAGCCGCAATTATCCGCTATTTTTCCCGCGGCGGCTGCACGAAGGCGTGATGGGGCTGAACCCCGCCGCCTCCCGGAGCGCCCCCTCTCATCATCAACCATGATTTTTGAACGCTCCCTC
The DNA here is from genome assembly GCF_017104715.1 of Burkholderia sp. Ac-20365. Taxonomy (GTDB): domain Bacteria; phylum Pseudomonadota; class Gammaproteobacteria; order Burkholderiales; family Burkholderiaceae; genus Paraburkholderia. The sequence goes on along the minus strand of NZ_JAAGPI010000011.1, from coordinate 224,387 downwards.
CAGCGCGAACTGGCGTACACGGCTGGCGCCGTGTTCATGGTTCTGCTCACGCTGGTCCTGACGACGATGATGATCCGCATCGTCGGCTTCGCGGCGTCCGGTGAAATCGACCCGCGCGACGTGCTCGTGCTGATCGGTCTGACGGTCATCGGCTATCTCGCGATCATGCTGGTCGCGACGCTGTTCGTGTCGATCCTGTTCGTGCTCACGCGCTGGTACAAGGATTCCGAAATGGTCGTGTGGCTCGCCTCGGGCGTGAGCCTCACGCGCTTCATCAAGCCGATCGGCCTGTTCGCGACGCCCATCATCATTCTGATCGCGTTCTTCGTGTTCGTCGGCTGGCCGTGGTCGAACCAGCAGAGCAAGCTGATCCGCGCGCGCTTCCAGCAGCGCGACGAGGTCTCGCTGCTCGCGCCGGGCCAGTTCCGCGAATCCGCTACCAGCCACCGCGTGTTCTTCATCGAGAAGATGTCGCCCGATCAGGGCCACGTCGAGAACGTGTTCGTCACGAGCACGGAAGGCGGCAAGGTGAACGTGGTCGTGTCGAAGAACGGCCATACGGAAACGCATGCAAACGGCGACCGCTTCGTCGTGCTCGAAAACGGCCGGCGCTACGACGGCGAGCCGGGCCATCCCGACTTCCGCATCATGGAGTTCGAGCGTTACGGCGTGAAGATCCAGAGCCAGCCGGTGGTCAGCACGCCGACCACGACGGGCACGCCGACGCTCGACCTGTTCCGCGACCCGACCCGCCAGAATCTGGCTGAGTTCGCGTGGCGCGCGGGTTTGCCTTTGATCGCGATCAACCTGATGCTGCTCGCTATTCCGCTGGCCCACCAGAATCCGCGGCGCAGCCGCACGATCAACCTCGTGATGGCGGTGCTGATCTATCTGACCTATTCGAATCTGCTGAACGTCGTGCAGTCGTGGATCGAGCAGGGCAAGATGTCGTTCGGCGTGGGCCTCGTGGGGCTGCATATCGTCGTCGCGCTGGTTGTCGCGTTCATCTTCTGGCTGCGGGTGCGCAACCGGCCGCTCTTCACGCGGGCGATGTTCAGCCGGTCGTCGGACCGTCCGGCGCAGGGAGCGTGACCAATGCGCATCTATGAAAAGTATTTCGCGCGTCAGGTCTACCTCACGTTCATCTTCATTCTGTTCGCGTTTTCGGGTCTGTTCTTCTTCTTCGACCTGATCAACGAACTGAACTCGGTCGGCCACGGCAACTACAAGTTCCAGTACGCGGTGCTGCGCGTCGCGCTGCAGACGCCGTCGCGCTTCTACGAAATCATTCCGGTGGCCGCGCTGATCAGCGCGATCTACGTGTTCGCGCAGATGGCCGCGAATTCCGAGTACACGATTTTCCGCGTGTCCGGTCTCGCAACCAATCAGGCGCTACGCTCGCTGCTGAAGATCGGCATTCCGCTCGTGTTTCTCACGTACATCATTGGCGAAGTGGTCGGGCCTTATACCGATCAACTGTCGGAGCGCGTGCGGCTGGAGGCGCTGGGTTCGTCGGTGTCGAGCAACTTCGAGTCAGGCGTCTGGGTGAAGGACACGCTGACGGCCCGCGCCGACGGCGAGCAGGTGACGCGCTTCGTGAACGTCGGGCAGTTGCAGCCCGATGCGACCATTTCGAACGTGCGCATCTACGAATTCGATTCGAAGTTCCGTCTGTCGAATGTGCGCATTGCGAAGTCGGGCCAGTATCAGCCGCCCGGCCACTGGCTGCTGAAGGACGTAACCGACACGCAACTGATCGACGTCGCGCCCGACGCCGGCAAGCCCGCCGACGCGTTGAACCCGGTGTATCGCGCGAAGCAGGTGGCCTTGCCTGAGTATTCGCTGCGCTCGGAACTGACGCCGCAGATTCTCTCAGTGCTGCTGGTCGCGCCGGAACGGATGTCGATGTTCAATCTGTTCCGTTATATCCAGCACTTGACCGAGAATCATCAGGACACGCAACGCTACGAGATCGCGCTGTGGCGCAAGATTCTCTACCCGTTCGCGGTGTTCGTGATGCTGGTGCTGTCGTTGCCGTTTGCGTATCTGCATACGCGTGCGGGCGTAGTCGGTATGAAGGTGTTTGGCGGGATCATGCTGGGCATGAGCTTCCAGCTGTTCAACACGCTGTTCTCGCACATCGGCAATCTGAATACGTGGCCTGCGCCGTTGACGGCGGCGACGCCGGCGTTGATCTATCTCGTGCTCGGGTTGGTCGGCTTGAAATGGGTTGACCGGCATTAGTTGTTTTCTTCCTCGCGGGGCGATCAGGCGATGGGTGCTCATGGGATTGTGCTGTTTGCGCATGGCGCGAGGGATGCCCGCTGGGCTGAGCCTTTTGAGCGGCTACGCGCACGCTTGCAGGAGCTGCGAGGCCCGTCTGGTGGGCCTGTTTCCCTTGCGTATCTCGAGTTGATGACGCCTGATTTGCCTTCGGCTGTGGCTGCTCAGGTTACAGCCGGGGCTTCTGTTATCACCGTTGTGCCTGTTTTTTTTGGTCAAGGCGGGCATATTCGGCGTGATTTGCCTGTGATCCTGGATCAATGCCGCAGCGCGAATCCTTCTGTTGAGATTCGTTGCTCTACTGCTGTTGGCGAAGATGCCGAGGTTATTGAGGCGATTGCTGGGTATTGCTTGCGGCAGGGTTTGGTTTAAGGTTTTTGTGTCTGCGACGCTTTGGGTTTGCTTGTGTTTTTGCTGGCATCCGCGATTTGTTATTGGTGCCTCACGCGTTGCCCCTGTGCGGGGCGGCACCTACTTTTCTTTGCCGCGGCAAAGAAAAGTAGGGGCGGTTTCAAACGTGAAGTGCAACACGAGGCTTAGTGGACAGAAGTATCGGGGCTGGAGGCAAGTGCAAGCATGGTGGAGAAGGCTTCGAACGGCGAGTGAAATGCGTGTGTGGCACGAGGGCGAGCGTTGAGGCTATCGGCAATGGCGTCAAGGTCATCCTGACTGTAGACCGAGAGATCCGTGCCCTTGGGCAGATACTGGCGTAGCAGACCATTGGTGTTCTCGCAGGTGCCGCGTTGCCAGGGGCTATGCGGGTCACAGAAGTAGACCTTCACTCCGGTGGCAGCAGCGAGTTGCTCGTGGCACGCCATTTCCTTGCCCTGGTCGTACGTCAGGCTTTGGCGTAACGGCGCAGCGATGGAATTAAGTTTGGCAGAGAACCCGGCGAGTGCCGATGCCGCTGTCGCATCGTCCATCCTGGCAAGCAGCACCAGGCGGCTGGAGCGTTCGACCAGCACGCCCACAGCAGAACCATTGTTTGCGCCCTTGATGAAGTCGCCTTCCCAGTGGCCCGGCATCACGCGGTCGTCCGCCTCGGGTGGGCGCACATGAATGCTGAGCATGTCGGGGATCTGGCCGCGCCGGTCTTTGCCGCGGGTTCGCGGCATGCGATCGCTGCGATGGTGGCGCAGACAGGCGATGAGCTGGCGACGCAGTTCCCCATACGGGTGGGCGTAGATGGCCGTGTAGATAGTCTCGTGCGAGACCCGCTGGGACGAATCATTCGGGTACATACGTTTGAGCGTACCCGATATCTGCTGAGGCGACCATTTCCAGTCCAGCAGCGTGAGGACAATGCGCCATGTAACGCCTTGCGGGTCAAGCTTGGCGGGGCGTCGGGCAGCGGCACGTCGTGCGACGCTTAGCGCCTGGGCCGGCATCGAAGCATAGTGCTCGGGTCCGCTGTTGCGCGCCAGTTCACGGCTCACCGTTGCAGGTGAGCGCTTAAGCATACGGGCCATGGCCCGTATGCTTGAACCTTGCAGACGCAGGCTGGCGATCGTCAGCCGCTCTTCTGGCTGGAGTTGTCGGTATCGTTTTTCCATGGCAACACCTTAAACGAGTCGGGGGTGTTGCACTTCAGATTTGAAAACTCGAGGCAAAAGAAAGCCGCTGAACACCGCTAATTTTTGACGTTTGCCCACGGGCCCTCAACGGCCCCGCCCCGTTCGCGGCAAGGTTCTTCTCGATACCCGCTGCCAACGCTTCGAATTAGCTCGTCACCCACTTCATGCTCCCGCGTCGCTGCTGGCGCGATCAAATCTCCCACGTTCTATAGCGGCAAACTGTGTGTCGGCTGTCGCGGCTTATGCGCTTCACTCCGGACTGAAAAGCAAGGTGGGCCGCTCGAAAGCACGATCGGTGTCGTAGGAGCGATGACGTGTGCAGCACCACGACCTACACATAGTTTGCCACCTGGGCGGCCGCAATCATTTGCTGCCGTTCGCTACGCTACGGGTGATTGAAGCGGGTGAGGCGCCAATTCGGAGCGCTGGCAACGGGCATCAAACGGAGCGGTTGCCGTGTGAAGCGGAGGAACTGTTGGGGGCCCTCAGGCGGTGGTCAAGAACCGGCGGTGTTAGCCCGCTTTCTTTGCTTACTTTCTTTGCGGCGGCAAAGAAAGTAAGTGCCGCCCCGCACAGGGGCAACGCCTGAACCACCGATAACAAACCGCGGATGCCAGCACAAAGCGAAAGCAAACCACCCCATCGTCGCAAGACAAAAAAAAACGCTCACCTCATCACATCAAACAAAACCCGAGCCACATCAACAACAACCTCATCACGAGGCAAAGTCTCTTTAGGCATCACGCCAGTGAAATAGATAGCCACAACAAGAGGCGCCGCCGAAGGCGGATAAACAACTGCCACATCGTTAGCCGTGCCGTAATCCCCGCTGCCTGTCTTGTCGGCGACCCGCCACCCCGCTGAGGGCACGGCAGCCCGAATCCGCGTAGCACCCGTCATATTCCCAAGCATCCATGCTGAGAGAAGATCGCGCTGCTGCGGACCAAGCACATCATCAGTCAACAGAAACTTCTGCACATCGAGCATCATCGCCCGCGGCGTCGTGGTATCGCGCATATCGCCAGGAACGGACGCGTTCAGATCAGTTTCGTTACGCACGAGATCGAACCACGTATCGCCAATCGAATTGGCAAACTCGTTCAACACTTCAGGCCCACCAAGCGCTGTCAGCAACAAATTAGCGGCCGTATTGTCACTGTGCTGCAACGCCGCCGCGCAAAGTTCACCGATCGTCATGCCCTCGCCCACATGGCGCCGCGTAACAGGCGAATTGGCCACGAGTTCAGCCTCCTGAAACCGCACTCGCTCGTCGAGCAGTCCACGCTCGGCCATACTGCGCTTGAGTATCAACGCAACGGCCACGAGCTTGAAAGTACTGCACATCGGAAAGCGTTCGGACTCGCGATAGCCCACGAAAGAACCATCAGCCGTATTGAGCGCGGCGACGCCCAGACGTCCACCGCTCCTCAATTCGAGCTTCTGAAACCGCTCCTGCGCAGCGAGATTGATCGACACAGATGAAGCCGGCTGCGCACGCACACCAATCACAGGACCGGCAGCAAGCGCAATCAGCAAGGAACGACGCAAAGAAGAATAAGCCATGTAGTACCGCTGAATGCAAAGCGAAAGGCAATCTTAACGCAACGCTCATGCCCGCCCTCTTCAACGCCCACTTACTCAGAAGCACAAAAGCGAATCGGCCGCACTCGCTTGCACGAATGCGGCCGATCTCAAGAACAACGACGTATAGGCTCAAGCCACGCGCAATGCCGTCTCTACATTCGATTCGGCTTCAGCATCGCCCTGCCCGCTCACAACCCGCTCGGCAAACGCGTCACCGATCATCAGCAGCGAAGGCTGCGACGCGTCGAGCCAATGTTGCGCATCGCCCGCTGCGAGACCATCGAGCGTCAGCGTCAACATGCGCTCACGCGGCGTCGAACACGCTTCCACGATCGCCACCGGCGTCGAGCCCGCACGACCCGCATCGATCAGTTGCTGCGCGATCTCGGGCGCGCTGTCGCGGCCCATGTAGAACACCAGCGAATCCGCGTTCACCTGCTCGCGGATCTCGGCGGAATCGGGTGCGCGGCTGTGCGTCGCGAGCGCAACGCTGCGCGACACGCCACGCAGCGTCAGCGAACGCCGCAGCGATGCCGCACTCGCCAATGCCGCCGTGATGCCGGGCACGATTTCATACTCGATACCCGCCGCTTCCAGCGCACGCATCTCTTCATCGGCGCGGCCGAACAGCATCGGGTCGCCACCCTTCAAACGCACGACAACGCCGTGCTCGCGCGCGGCATCGACGATCTGCTTGTTGATGAAGTGCTGCGCCGTCGAACGCTGGCCGCAGCGCTTGCCGACAGCAATCTTGCGCGCGTGCGGCGCGTAGTCGAGCATGGCCGGCTCGACCAGCGCGTCGTGCAGCACGACGTCGGCAAGCCCGAGCAGCCGTGCGCCGCGAACCGTGATCAGGTCCGCTGCGCCTGGCCCCGCGCCAATCAGATACACCTTGCCCATGTGCTTCTCGCTCCGTCCGCTTCGGGATTTCAGGCGGAAACCGAACGGATCATGCCGGCCGCGACCGTGTGATGCGTCGCTTCGTCGATCAGCACGAAAGCGCCCGTACCCGGATGCGTGTCGTACTCGTCGGCGACGATCGGCTTTTGCAGCGTCAGCGACACGCGGCCGATATCGTTCATCGCCAGTTCGTGACGGTCGGTCGCGTGCGACAGCGTATGCACGTCGAGCACCTGCTGGATGCCGCCGACACGCGCGAACACCGTGTTGGTGGTCTGCTTCAGCAGATACTTGCGAGCCGTCGACAGCGGCGTTTCGTCGAACCAGCACAAGTCTGCTTCGAGCTTCTTCGCCGGTTGCACAGCCGCGCTCGCGTGCACGAACGTATCGCCGCGCGACACGTCGACGTCTTCCGCGAGGCGGATCGTCACCGTCTGGCCCGCGAATGCGCGGTCCACTTGTGCCGTGCCGCCCGGCACGGGTGCAATGATTTCAGCAACCGTAGCCTGACGGTTCGCCGGCAGCACCGTGATCGCATCGCCGAGCTTCACTTCGCCCGATTCGACACGGCCCATGTAGCCGCGGAAATCGTCGGCCTGGCTGCCGTCCTGGCGCGCCACCCACTGAACCGGGAAACGCAGCGCTTCATGCGATGCCGTATCGACGGGCAGTGCTTCGAGCACGTCGAGCAGCGGCTCGCCCGCATACCACGCCATGCGCTCGCTGGCCGTGACGATGTTGTCGCCCTTCAGGGCCGACACCGGCACGAAGCGCACATCGCTCAGACCCAACCGGCGAGCCAGCGTGACATACGCGTCGCGGATTTCGTTGAAGCGCGCTTCGCTGTATTCGACGAGGTCCATCTTGTTGATTGCGACGATCACATGCTGCAAGCCGAGCAGCTTGACGATCGCGCTGTGACGCTTGGTCTGCGGCAGCAGTTGCGCAACGCCGTCTTCGAACGTGACGCGCGTGGCGTCGACGAGAATGATCGCGGCATGCGCCGTCGATGCGCCCGTCACCATGTTGCGCGTGTACTGCTCGTGGCCCGGCGTGTCGGCGATGATGAACTTGCGCTTTGCAGTCGCGAAGTAGCGATACGCGACGTCGATCGTGATGCCTTGCTCGCGCTCGGCTTCGAGGCCGTCCGTCAGCAGCGACAGATCGATTTCGTCGCCGACCGTACGCTTGTTCTTCGCGCGCGACAGCGCCGACAGTTGATCCGACAGCACAGCCTTGCTGTCGTACAGCAGGCGGCCGATCAGCGTGCTCTTGCCGTCGTCGACGCTGCCAGCTGTGATGAAACGAAGCACGCCGAGGTCTTCAGGTTGATGCGTGGTGCTCATAGTGACTCTTTCCTCTGCGTGCTCTTTAGAAATAACCTTGCTTCTTGCGCTGTTCCATCGCCGCTTCCGACGTCTGGTCGTCCATACGCGTCGCGCCGCGTTCCGTGATTTCCGTCACGGCGGTTTCAGCGATGATCTTTTCCACATCGTCCGCATCGCTTTCGACGGGGCACGTGCAGCTGATATCGCCCACCGTACGGAAGCGCACCAGCGCTTCTTCGCTGGTCTCGCCTTCGCGCATCGGGGTGATCGGCGTGACAGGCACGAGCAGACCGTTACGGCGCACGATCTCGCGCTTGTGCGCGTAGTAGATGGACGGCAGTTCGAGGTTTTCGCGCGCGATGTATTGCCACACGTCGAGTTCCGTCCAGTTCGAGATCGGGAACACGCGCAGATGCTCGCCCTGATGCAGACGCGCGTTGTACAGGCTCCACAGTTCCGGGCGTTGCGCCTTCGGATCCCACTGGCCGAACTCGTCGCGGAACGAGAAAATGCGCTCTTTCGCACGCGCCTTTTCTTCGTCGCGGCGTGCACCGCCGATCATCGCCGTGTAGCCGTATTGCTCGATGGTTTCGAGCAGCGTCACAGCTTGCGCGGCGTTGCGCGAATCCGTTTCGCGGCGCAGACGCACGGTGCCTTTCCTGATCGAATCTTCCACGTGGCCAACCACGAGTTCAGCGCCGATTTCCTTCGCACGACGATCGCGGAAGTCGATCACTTCGTCGTAGTTATGGCCCGTGTCGATATGCACGAGCGGGAACGGCAGCTGCGTCTTGCGGTTCGCACCGAGGCCGAATGCCTTCAGCGCGAGCGCCAGCACGACGACGGAATCCTTGCCGCCCGAAAACAGCAGCGCGGGCTTGCTGCACTCGGCAACCAGTTCGCGCAGGATGTGGATCGACTCGGCTTCGAGCCAGTCGAGGTGGTCCATGCGGTTCGCCGTGACGTTCAGCGGTGCGTTGACAGTGGAATCGAGCGTCGTGCTCATGTTCAGGTCCTTCGTTGGTTCGTGTCGCATGATCGGGTTCTCACCAGATGTGTGCGACACGAGAAGATTCAATCGAAATCTGCTTCTGCGTTCGCGTGCGGCTCAGTGGAGCGGAGACGCGTTCTCCGAAATCACCGTGACAGGGATCGTCGTGATGTGCAGCCCGCATTCCTTCGTATCGCGGGATTCCCACCACCAGCGCCCTGCCCGGCTGTCTTCGCCGGGGCGCACGGCGCGCGTACACGGCTCGCAACCGATGCTCGGATAGCCGCGCGCATGCAGCGGATTCACGGGCACGTCGAACGCCTTGAGGTACGCCCACACATCGGCTTCCGTCCAGTCCGCGAGCGGGTTGTACTTGGCGATGTTGCGTCCGTGATCCTGCTCTTCCTCGTGCAGCTCCGCGCGCGTCACTGACTGCTCGCGACGCTGGCCCGTAACCCACGCGCCAACATCCGACAGCGCGCGGTTCAGCGGCTCGACCTTGCGGATTTCGCAGCAACGCTTGCGCAGATCGATGCTTTCGTAGAACGCATTCAGGCCGTGCTGCTTGACGTATTCGTCGACGGCATCCGCCTGCGGATGAAACTGCTCGATCGCGTAGCCATACCGTTCCTGCACGCGATCGAGCATGCCGAGCGTTTCCGCGTGCAAGCGGCCTGTGTTCAGCGAGAAGATGCCGATCTTCACGCCGCGCGACAGGATCGCGTGCGTGAGCAGCATGTCTTCCGCTGCGAGGCTGCTCGCGAACTTGACCTTCTCGTGACGCTGCCCGATCGAATCGAGCAACGCATCGAGACGTTCGATCTTCGCCTGAAGCTCAGGCGTGATGTCGGCTTGCGAAGTCATACCGACGCCTTTTGCGCAGCCGCTGCTTCGCGACGACGGAAGAGTGGCGAAGGATCGTCGAACGCACCTTGATACTGCACAGTGAATTCGGTGAATGCGTTGAGCGCGTCGTTGAAGTCCTTGTCGGCACGCAGTGCGTATGCGTTGAAGCCGCAGCGCTCATAAAAACGCAGCTGGTCGCGCAGCACATCGCCGATCGCGCGGATTTCGCCCTTGTAGCCGTAGCGCTCGCGCAGCAGACGCGCGGTGCTGTAGCCGCGGCCATCGCGGAACACCGGGAAGTCCACTGCGATCAGCGCGATCTTGTCGAAGTCCGCGACGATGTCAGCGGGTTCGCTGTCCGGTGCGAGCCACACGCCGATTTCCTGCGCGCTGCGCGATGCCGTCAGCGCATCACGTTCGGCTTGCCAGAACGCGAACGGAACAATGATCTTGCCTGCGGGCAACTCAGCGACTGCGGGCAGCGCGCCGTCTTCGGCTGCGCGGATTACCGTGAAGTCGTCTTCGACGATTGCGCGGTCCTTGATAATCGATGCCATCTGCTAATCCTTGTTCCCGTTACGCGTGAGCCGGTTGACGCGATGCGTACACGCGTTCCTTGAACGGCGTGAGGCCGATGCGGTTGTAGGTGTCGATGAAGCGTTCGCCGTCGATACGGTGTTCGACGAACGTATCGATCACCTTCGACACCACGTCCGGCATTTCTTCCGCCGAGAACGACGGGCCGATCACGCGGCCGAGCTTCGCGCCTTCATGACCCGTGCCCTGTTCGCCGCCGAGCGACACCTGATACCACTCGGAGCCGTCCTTATCCACGCCCAGCACGCCGATGTTGCCGACGTGATGGTGACCGCACGAGTTCATGCAACCCGAGATGTTCAGCGACAGGTCGCCGAGGTCGTACACGAAGTCGGCGTTGTCGAAACGTTCCTGAATGGCCTGGGCAATCGGAATCGACTTCGCATTCGCGAGCGAGCAGAAATCGCCGCCCGGGCACGCGATGATGTCGGTCAGCAAGCCGACGTTCGGCGTCGCGAAACCTTGTGCCTTCGCCTTTTCCCACAGCGCGTACAGATCGCGCTTCTTCACGTTCGCGAGAATCAGGTTCTGTTCGTGCGACACGCGGATTTCGCCGAGCGAGTATTCGTCAGCCCAATCGGCGACGGCGGCCATCTGCGCATCGGTTGCGTCGCCCGGCGCGATGTCGCGCGGCTTCAGCGAAATCGTCACCGACGAGTAACCCGACACACGGTGCGGGCGCACATTGCGCTCGACCCAGCGTGCGAACGGCTTGCTTTCGAGCAGATGCTTTTCGAACGATGCGTCCGTATCCGGCAGCTTTTCGTACGCAGGCGGTTGGAAGTACTGCGACACGCGCGCAACTTCCGCTTCCGTCAGCGTCGACGGACCGTCCTTCAGGTGTTGCCATTCCTCGTCGACCTGTTGCGCGAACTTCGCGGGCGACAGCGCCTTCACGAGAATCTTGATACGCGCCTTGTACAGGTTGTCGCGGCGGCCGTAGCGGTTATACACGCGCAGCACGGCTTCGCAGTACGTCAGCAGATGCTGCCAGGGCAGGTCTTCCTTGATGATCGCGCCGATGATCGGCGTGCGGCCCAGGCCGCCGCCCGCGAGAATGCTGGCGACCACTTCACCCGCGTCGTTCTTCTTCAGATAGACGCCGAGGTCGTGAATCTGCACCGCTGCGCGGTCTTCCTTCGTGCCCGACACGGCGATCTTGAACTTGCGCGGCAGCCATGCGAATTCCGGGTGGAACGTCGACCATTGGCGCATGATTTCCGCCCACGGACGCGGATCGACGATTTCGTCGGGCGCGACGCCCGCGAATTGATCGGCCGTGATGTTACGGATACAGTTGCCCGACGTCTGGATGCCGTGCATCTGGACGGACGCGAGCTTGCGGAGGATTTCCGGCGTTTCTTCGAGCTGGATCCAGTTGTACTGGATGTTCGAGCGCGTCGAGAAATGACCGTAGCCACGGTCATGCTCGCGCGCGATGGTCGCGAGCATGCGCAACTGGTCGCTGCGCAGGTTGCCGTACGGAATCGCGATGCGGTGCATGTAAGCATGGCGCTGCATGTACAGGCCATTCTGCAGGCGCAGCGGACGGAACTCTTCTTCGCTCAATTCGCCCGACAGGCGGCGGCGAACCTGGTCGGCATATTGCGCGACGCGTTCGTCGACGATGGTCTGGTCGTACTGATCGTATTGGTACATTCGGGGACCCCAGGGTTTGTTCGTCTCACACGACGCGGCGTTCCGGTTACGCCGCGCTTTCGTCTTCGTCAGTCAGCTTTGAGTGCAACGGCGACCAGCCGTTTAGACGCATCACTCATTTGCTAATGACAAAAACAGATATCCATATTGGAAAAACTGGACAAATCGTAATAAACTCGCCTTATATTTCAAACGACTAAAAAATTCTTTTGATATGCGGCGAGGTTATATATGAACCTGCATCAGTTCCGCTTCGTGCGTGAGGCCGTCCGCCAGAACTTCAACCTGACGGAAGCCGCCAAGGCACTGTATACAAGCCAGCCGGGCGTCTCGAAGGCGATCATCGAGCTGGAAGATGAACTGGGCGTCGAAATCTTCACGCGGCACGGCAAACGGGTGCGCTCGCTGACGGAACCGGGACGGATCATCCTGGCTTCAGTCGAACGGATTCTTCAGGAGGTTGAGAGCCTCAAGCGGGTCGGTAAAGATTACGCGGCGCAGGATCAGGGCAATCTGGTGATCGCCGCGACGCACACGCAGGCGCGCTACTCGCTGCCTGCCGCCATCGCCGAGTTCAAGAAGCGCTTCCCGAAGGTGCACCTTTCGATTCTGCAAGGCAGCCCGACTCAGGTCGCCGAACTGGTGCTGCACGATCAGGCCGACGTGGCGATCGCGACGGAAGCGATCTCTACCTATAAGGAACTGGTGTCGCTGCCCTGCTTCACCTGGCACCATTTAGCCGTGATGCCTGCCGATCATCCGCTGCTGGAGCGCAAGCAGCTGTCGCTGGACGATCTGACCCAATATCCGCTGATTACGTACGACAACGCGTTCGCCGGCCGCACCAAGATCAACGAAGCGTTCCGTTTGCGCGGCCTGCATCCCGACATCGTGCTCGAAGCAATCGACGCCGACGTGATCAAGACCTATGTCGAACTGGGGCTGGGCGTCGGCATCATGGCCGACATCGCGTTCAACGCCGAGCGCGACCGCCATCTGCGCGCGATGCCCGTCGGGCATCTGTTCGGCAGCAACGTGACGCGCGTCGCCCTCAAGCAGGGCGCGTATCTGCGCAGCTATGTGTATACGCTCGTCGAACTGCTGTCGCCGAACATGAATCGCAAGCTGATCGAGCAGGCGCTCAAGGGCGATCACGAAACGTATGAGCTTTGAGGTTTTTGAACCGGTATAACTGATCAGCTATCACATCGGCCACGCTATCCGCCAGGAGATCTTTCGCATGTCGTCGCACAAGAACAAATTCAAACGCGTCCTGACGCGCGCCGCCGCACTCGGCGCGCTCTGCTTTGCCGCCGCCGCCGCGCACGCGGACATCAAGGTCGGCATCGATCTGTCGAGCACCGGCCCCGCTGCCGCAATCGGCATCACCAGCAAGAACGCGATGCTGATGTGGCCGAAGACGATCGCGGGTCAGAACGCGCAGTACATCATCCTCGACGACGGCTCCGACCCCGGCAACGCGGTCAAGAACATCCGCAAGCTGATCAATGAAGATCACGTCGACGTAATTGTCGGCCCGAACATCACGCCCGCGGCGATGGCCGCGCTCGATCCCGTCGCCGAAAGCCAGACGCCGATGATCACGCTGATCGGCTCGGCGAGCGTGGTCGAACCGCAGGAAGGCAAGAAGGTCTGGGCCTTCAAGATGGCGCAGACGGATAGCGCGATGGCCGACGTGATGACGCGCTACATGTCGAATCACAACATCAGGACGGTCGGCTTCATCGGCTTTGCGGACAGCTACGGCGACAGCTGGCTCAACGAGTTCACGAAGTTCGCCGCGCTGCGCCACATCCAGATCGTCGCGACGGAGCGCTTCAATCGCACCGATGCGAGCGTCACGGGCCAGGTGCTGAAGCTGATCGCCGCGAAGCCGGATGCCGTGCTGATCGCAGGCGCGGGCACGCCGACTGTGCTGCCGCAGCGCACGCTGGTCGAGCGCGGCTACAAAGGCGCGATCTATCAGACGCACGGGATTGCGACGCCCGAGTTCATCAAGCTCGGCGGCAAGGATGTCGAAGGCACACTGTTCCCGACGCAGCCGGTCGTCGTCGCACGCACGCTGCCTGCCGATCATCCGGCGAAAAAGGCGGCGCTCGCGTTCGTCAATGCGTATGAAGCGCAGTACGGCCCGAACTCGGTCACGCAATTTGCGGGCGATGCGGCGGGTGTTTATCCGCGCCTGCAGGATGCGGTTGCGCGCGCGCTGAAGACGGCACAGCCGGGCACGCCGGAGTTTCGCGCGGCGCTGCGCACGGAGCTGGAACACGCACATGAACTGGTGGTGCCGAACGGCGTCGTAAATACGAGCGCGAAGGATCACGTCGGCCTCGATCAGCGGGCGAGCGTGATGGGGATTATCAAAGGCGGGAAGTTTACGTATCTGAGCCAGTAAGGCTCGCTGCTCTAATGCGAAAGGCGGACGCTCCGATGGACGTCCGCCTTTTTTGCATCATGCGGCCAGCAGCGCGGCCGTCTCATCGATCACACTGCGCCAGTCGCCCGGCACCGTCTGACGCACCAGCTTCAGATTCGCCATCCACGGCGACGCATCGCCCGCCACGCCCCAGCGCCACTCGCCTGCCGCATTGAGCGGCACGACCGTCAGCTTGCCGAGCATCGCGCTCAGATTCGCGACGCCTGAATCGACGGCGACCACGGCGTCCATCTGTTCGATGCAAGCCGCCGTATCGGCGAACGTGTCGATACCCGGACCATAGACGCTGACATTGCTGCCCGGCATGCCCGCAAACGCCTGTGCCGCGGGATGATGCAGGCTCACGAAGTGCCGCCTCTGCGCAACGTCCGGATGCGAAACGAGCCGTTCGACGCCATCGAACGGCAAGCTGCGCAGCACCGCCGAACAGCGCATTTTTGCGTCGGCGATGTTCGTATGACGCTGCACGCAATCCCAGAAGATGCCGATCAGCGCTTTGCCCGGATGCGCGGCGCGCAATCCGCTCGCCCATTCGGCAGCCGCTTGGCGTTGAACTTCGGGCGCGCGCAGCCACGCGGGGAAATACGGCGCGGCTGTTGTCTTCGCATTGAGCATCGGCAGATGCAGCAGCGTCGAGTGCAGATCCGGGCCGAATGTGCGCACTTCTTCGAGCAACGCCTTTGGCAACGCTTCACCATGCGTCAACGGACGCGGCGCGCTCACTACAGCGCAGTCAGGCAACGACGTCTGCAAGAGAGCATGAATCTGCGTGTCGCAAGTGATCATCAGTTGCGCACCAGCTGCCAGCCAGCGCTGCACGCAAGCGAACAGTAGAAACTGATCGCCGAAGCCGAGTTGATGCGTGATCAGCACGCGCTTGCCGCGCAGGTCTTCTTCACCCGACCACATGGGAATGCCGTCGACACGATAGTTGCCCGTATCGCTGCGATTGCGTTCGAGCCAGTGCGCGAAGCCCGCCGGGTCGCCCGCGCGCAGCAGCGCTTCGCCGAAAAGATGCGTCGCGCGCGGCGCGAACCATTCGTTTTCGGCGACGGCCGTACGGTGTGCGTGATCGAGCAGCACGATGCCTTGCTCCGTATCGCCGCACATCACGAGCCCCTGGCCCAGTCCCATCTGGAAGAACGCCGGCTTCCACGGCAGCGCCGCATAGTTGCGCCACGCGGAAACGGCGTCGAAATGCCGCCCCACCAGCGACAACACATGCGCGCGCCAGCCGACGAACTGATGATCGCGCGGCTCGATGGCAAGCGCACGGTCGATCAGTGCCAGGGTCTCGTTATCCCGCCCCTCGTTCATCAGCGCGACGCATGTAGCGCGGATCTGTTCGAGATCGTCGGGTACTTCGGGGTACGCACCATGATGCAAGGTCATGAGAGTGTCGATTCACGTTCGTAACAAGGCGGGCGAGTATACGTCGTAGAATCGGACTGCAATCTCAAAACTCAGGCCTCATAGAGCTGTATCAAATCATGCGCACAACCCGAGCCATCCACGCCGTCGAACGGCTGAAAACCCGCAGCGGCAACCCGCGTTTCGCGGCCATCAGTCTGTCTGGCGGACTGTTCTATCTCGTCGACAAATCCAGCGGCACGGACCAGAAGGTATCCGATCCGCTGCCGCTCGACGACTTCGTCAAGTTCGTCGACGCCTATGGGCCTAAAAAGCCGCGCAAAGCCAGCAAGCTCGATCTTGCTTTTGAAGAACAGATCAAGCGGAGCAAGAGTTAAACGTTCAGCCGTTCTTTACGCGCGAGTACTGTAGCTGTGCGTCGCTTTCGAACACAGCATCGATAAAACGCAAGCCCGCGACGCCGTCGTCGACCGTGGTCAGCAGACGGCTTTCCGGCGGTAGCGGCAAGCCTGCATCGATTGCCTCGATCTGCAAGGCGGAATCCTTGTACAACTGCGCGAACGCTTCCAGGTAACCTTCGGGATGTCCTGGCGGCACACGCGTTGCATGCCTCGCCACGTCACTGTCGACACGTCCGCGCGTGAGCCGTTGCGTCGCGCCGCCCAATGGCGTGAACCGCAGATCGTTCGGGTGCTCCTGATCGAATGCGATCCCAGCCTTCGTTCCGTAGACGCGCAGCCTTAACGCGTTCTCCTCGCCACTTGCCACCTGGCTCGCCCACAGCATGCCGCGCGCGCCCGTCTCGTAGCGCAGCATCGCCTGAATGTGATCGTCGACCTGACGACCTTCGACGAACGTGTGCAGTTCAGCGGCGATCTCAGACGGCTGCTTGCCCGTCACGAATGCTGCGAGGTGATACGCGTGCGTGCCGATATCGCCGAGGCATCCTGCGCGGCCTGCCTGTTTCGGATCGGTGCGCCAAACGGCCTGGCGGTTCTCGCCCGTCAACTCGATCGGCTTCGCGAGCCAGTCTTGCGCATATTCAACCTGAACGACACGCAGCTCGCCGATTTCCCCGGCATCGACCAGTTCGCGGGCATGGCGCACCATCGGATAACCCGAATACGTATGCGTCAGCGCGAACAGCCGGTTCTTTTCACGCGCGAGCTTCGCGAGCGCCTCGCCTTCTTCGAGCGACATCGCGAGCGGCTTGTCGCAGATCACATGGATGCCCGCGTTGAGAAACGCCGTCGCGACGGGCGCATGCAGATGGTTCGGCGTGACGATCGACACGGCATCGATGCCGTCATGGCGTGCCGCTTCGGCACGTGCCATCTCATCCCAACTTGCGTAGCTGCGCGCGACGCCGAGTTCATCCGCGCTCGCCTTGGCGCGCTGAGGATCGGACGACAGCGCGGCCGCCACCAGCTCGAAGCGATCGTCGATGCGCGCGGCGATGCGATGCACCGCGCCGATGAACGCGCCCTGCCCGCCGCCGACCATGCCCAGCTTGAGTTTTCGTGCCATGGTGAGGTGCTCCTGTTCGAAGACGGCGTCAAAGTCCAAGCACGCGCTTCAGTTGCGCGGTGTCTGCGCCGCTGCCCGCGAAGTCATCGAATGAGCGCTCCGCCACGCGAATAATGTGTCGCTTGATGAATTCCGCGCCTTCGCGCGCGCCGTCTTCAGGATGCTTCAATGCGCATTCCCATTCGAGCACGGCCCAGCCCGGAAAATCGTATTGCGCCATCTTCGAGAAGATCGCGCCGAAATCGATCTGCCCGTCGCCCAATGAACGGAAGCGTCCCGCGCGCTCGACCCAGCCGCTATAGCCGCCGTATACGCCTTGCCGCCCGTTCGGACGAAACTCGGCGTCCTTTACGTGAAAGGCCTTGATGCGCTCGTGATAGATGTCGATGAACGCGAGGTAATCGAGTTGTTGCAAAATGAAATGGCTCGGATCGAACAGGATGTTCGCGCGCTTGTGGTTATTCACCACCGCGAGAAAGCGTTCGAACGTCACGCCGTCGTGCAGGTCTTCGCCCGGATGCAGTTCGTAGCAGACGTCGACGCCGGCTTCGTCGAACGCATCGAGAATTGGCGTCCAGCGTCGCGCGAGTTCGTCGAACGCCGCTTCGACGAGACCTGCGGGACGCTGCGGCCACGGATAAAAATACGGCCACGCAAGCGCGCCCGAAAACGACACGTGCGACACGAGCCCGAGACGCTGCGACGCCTTCGCTGCCCACTTCATCTGCTGCACGGCCCATTCGGTGCGCGCGATGGGATTACCACGCACATGCGGCGCCGCGAAGCCATCGAACAACACGTCATACGCGGGATGTACGGCAACGAGTTGCCCTTGCAGATGCGTCGACAGTTCGGTGATCGCGACACCGGCATCGGCGACGATGCCAAGTACCTCGTCGCAATACGTCTGACTCGATGCTGCCTGTTCGAGATCGACGAGGCGCGGATCGGCGGGTACCTGAATGCCCTTGTAGCCGAGACTTGCGGCCCATTGCGCGAGATGCGCGAGATTGTCGAATGGCGCGCTGTCGCCCATGAACTGAGCGAGAAAGATCGCCGGCCCTTTGATCGTTTTCATCGTGCTGCTCCTTGCGATGGAAACTTGCGACGGAGAAAGCGCTGCGCTTCGTGCATGACGCCACGAAGCGCAGCGCGCGCAATCAGAACGGCGATTCCGGGAAGTAGAACTCTTTCGCGTTCTCCTTCGTGATGAGCACGGAAGGAATGATCGTCGTTGCGGGCAGCTTGTCGCCTTTGAGGCGTGCTTCTGCTGTCAGCTTGATGGCGTCGTAGATGAACTTCGGCGAATACGACACATCGGCCTTGATGAGCGGCGCGCCGTCCATCACGATCTTCACCATGCCTTTCGAGCCTGCGCCGCCGAACACGATCTTGATGTCGGTGCGTTTGGCCTGATCGATTGCCTTGATTACGCCGACGGCCATGTCGTCGTCGGCGGCCCAGACGGCGTCGATGTGCTTGAAGCGCGTGAGGTAATCCTGCATCACCTTGAACGCGTCGTCACGGTTCCAGTTTGCGTATTTCGCGTCGAGGATCTTGATGTTCGGATAGTTTTTCAGCACGCCGGTGAAGGCGGTCCAGCGTTCGTTGTCGAGCGTCGTTGGGATGCCGCGCAATGCGACGATATCGCCTTTGCCGTCGAGTGCTTTTGCAAGGTATTCGGCGGGGATTTTGCCGAAGGCGGTGTTATCGCCAGCGACGTAGGCGTCTTGCGCGCTGGTATCTGTGAGGCCTCGGTCGACCACCGTTACGTAGACGCCCTTTTTCTTCACCTGCGCGACGGGTTGTGTGAGCGATGCTGATTCGTACGGGAAGATGACGAGTGCGTTGATCTTGTTGACGGTCACCAGATCTTGCAGCTGGTTCGCCTGTTCCGGCGCGTTGGCTGCTGTTTTGACGATCACTTTCAGATCGGGGTGGGCTTTTTCCAGATCCGCTTTTGCTTTGTTCGCCCACCAGACGATGCCGCCTGTGAAGCCGTGATCGGCGGTCGGGATGGCTACGCCTAAGGTTACTTTTTCATCTGCGCGTGCCGGGGTGGTGGTTAGGGTCGCTATGCCTAGCGTTAGCATGCCCGCTGCGATCGCTTTCATGATCTGCTTCATGGCTATGTCTCCTTCTCCTGATTGTGACTTGCTTTTCGGTGGTGGAACTCTCTTTGGTGCTCGTTGGTGCTCGTTTGTGTTCTGTGTGGTTTGCTTTTGGTGTCGCTGGCATCCGCGATATGTCTTGCCAATTCACGCGTTGCCCCTGTGCGGGGCGGCACTTACTTTCTTTGCCGCCGCAAAGAAAGTAAGCAAAGAAAGCGGGCTAACACCGCAAGCTCTTGTTACTGCCTGAGGGCCCCCAGCAGGTCCTCTCCTTCATGCGACAGCCTCTCAGTCCTCGCTCGTTGCCAACGCTCCGCACCGGCGCCTCACCCGCTTCGCCCTCCCGCGTCGCCGCTAGCGCGATCAAATCTCACACGCTCTATAGCGGCAAACTGTGTGTAGGCTTTCGCACTCCACATGCACCACTCCGGACTGAAAAACAGAGCGGTGTTTCTTGTAGGAGCGCCAACGCGTACGCTGCGACAACCTACACACAGTTTGCCACCTGGGCGGCGGTAACCATTCGCTGCCGCTCGCTGCTCTACGGGTGCTTGAAGCGGGTGATGCGTTTATGCAGAGCGTTGGCAACGGGCGACGAATCGGGGTGATTTCGTGTGAAGCATAAGAACCTTTGGGGGCCCTCAGGCAAGGACTAGCAATTGCGGTGTTAGCGGCTTTCTTTTGCCTACTTTTCTTTGCCGCGGCAAAGAAAAGTAGGTGCCGCCCCGCACAGGGGCAACGCCTGAAGAACCACTAACAAACCGCGGATGCCAGCACAAAACAAAAGCACCCCACCCCGCCGCCGCCCAGGCAAAATACTCACCGTCTCCCTCGCTGCAAAAACGCGACCACAATAATCACAACACCCTGCACAGCAGCATTCAGATAAACACTAATAATGCTAGTGAGGTTAAGAATATTGGCAATCACAGAAAGCAGGATCGCCCCAATAACGGTACCAACAACACGACCCTCACCGCCCTTGAGCGCGGTACCACCCACAACAACAGCAGCGATAGCTTCCAGCTCCCACAACAAACCAGTAGTCGGCGTCGCAGACCCAAGCCTCGGCACATAAAGAACAGTGGCCACACCAACGCAAATCCCAAGCAACACGTAGGTCACAATCTTCACAGTATCAACGCGAATCGCTGCATACCGCGACACCTGCTCATTGGAGCCAATAGCCTGCACATGCCGCCCAAACGCCGTGCGATTCAGGATCAAGGCGCCGCCAGCGGCAACAACAAGAAACACCCATATCGGCACAGGCACACCAAACAGACTCGCGTAATACACAGGCCCATAAAGATCGGACAGGTTGTTGTCGAGCGTCAGCGCACCACCGTCGGCAAGCCACGTCAACACGGCTCGAAATATCCCGAGCGTCCCAAGCGTGACGATAAAAGGCTCGATACGACCTTTCGTAATCAGCAACCCATGCGCGCAACCAAACACGCCGCCGAGAACAAACGCACTGGCAATGCCGATCAGCACAATAGTCAAAGGCGCCAACCCATGTGCTGCAGCAAGCGCATTCATCAACCAGATCATGATCCCCGCAATCAACGCCGCCATCGACCCAACAGAAAGATCAATGCCGCCCGAAATAATCACGAACGTCATCCCAACCGCAATGATCCCGATGAACGACGTGCGCGTCAGCACGTTCATCATGTTGTCGACGGTCGCGAAATCGCGGTTCAGCAACGTCCCCGCAATGCACAACACGATCAGGCCCGCCAGCGGCCCCAACCCATGCAACCGATGGGCTATCCGCATCGCGCGCCCCGCCGGCGCAGTGTCAGTGTGTGCCGGTCGCATGAGCGATCAACTCCTCTTCGGTCAGATGGTCGAGGCCGAGCGTCGCCTGCAGTCGCCCCGCGCGCATCACGGCGACGCGATGACACAGCCCGATCAGCTCGATCAGTTCGGATGAGACGACAACGACAGCGCGCCCTTCGGCGGCCAGCCGGTGAATCAGAAAATAGATGTCGCGCTTCGCCCCGATATCGACGCCGCGCGTCGGCTCGTCGAGCACGATCACGTCAGGGTTCGGCTGCAGGAACTTCGCGAGCGCAAGCTTCTGCTGGTTGCCGCCCGACAACATGCGCGCGCGGCTGCTCAAATCGCCTGTGCGGATGCCGAACTCGCGCACGGCACGCGTGAGCGCATCGCGCCCCGCCTTGATGTCGAGCAACGGATGCGCGTAACGTTCGAGCGTCATCAGCGTCAGGTTGTCCTGCAGGCTCAGGTTCACATGCAAGCCCTTGCCCTTGCGATCCTCGCTCAGATACGTGAGGCCACGGCGCATCGCATCGCGCGGACTGTGCAGTTCCGCCTTGCGCCCCGCGATTTCGATCTCGCCCGATGTGCGCGCGCGCAAGCCGATGATCGCCTCGAAGGCTTCCGTGCGACCCGCGCCCACGAGGCCCGCGAAGCCAAACACTTCTCCCGCACGCACCTCGAAGCTCAGATCGTCGACCCACTCGGGCACGCTCAGGTGCCGCACCTTCAACGCGATGGGTGCATCGTCCGATGGCGGCGCCTTGTCGGGGAACATGTCGGACAGTTCGCGGCCGACCATCAGGTTCGCCATCTGCTGACGCGCGAGCAACGCCGTCTCGCTGCGCGCGACGAAGCGGCCGTCGCGCATCACGATCACTTCGTCGGTGATGTGCTCGACTTCATCGAGCTTGTGCGAGATGTAGACGATGGTCACGCCATCGGCCTTCAGCTTCGTCATCAGCGCAAAGAGGCGCTCGGTTTCGGATGGTGTCAGCGTCGCCGTGGGCTCGTCCATGATGAGCAGCCGCGCGCGCCGCGACAGCGCCTTCGCGATCTCCACCATCTGCTTTTCCGCGACGATCAGATCGCGCACCTTCGTATCGGGATGCTTGTGCAAACCGACCTGCTCCAGATAGCGCTTCGCCTCGTTGCGCATCGCCGTGTCGTCGACGAACAGGCCCTTGCGCTTCTCGTGGCCGAGGTACATGTTCTGCGCGATCGTCAGATGCTCGGCGAGATTGAACTCCTGGTGAATCAGCACGATGCCCGCGGCTTCCGCATCGCGCGAACCGTCGAAGCGCTGCGCTTGCCCATCGATCAGCACGGTTCCTTCCGTGGCCGACTCGTAGCCCGCGAGAATTTTCATCAGCGTCGATTTGCCCGCGCCGTTCTCGCCGAGCAAACCATAGATGCGTCCGGGCGCCAGATCGAAGCTCACGCCATGCAGCACGCGCACCGGTCCGAAGTCTTTGCGGATATCGTCGAATCGCACGGCGAGGCTCATCGCGGGTTTCCTCTCAGGCGCTCTGTCTGACCACGAGCCGATGCGGCAGCAACACGCCCGGCACGTTCTCAAGCGGATTCGCGAGACGCTGCAGCAACAGGCGCGCAGCCGTTTCGCCAAGCTCGTGCATCGGCTGCGCGATCGTCGTCAACGGCGGATCGATCTGCGCGGCAAGCGAGATATCGTCGAAGCCCACCACGGCGACATCGTCGGGCACGCGCTTGCCGACGCTGCGCAAGCCCGCGATCACACCGATCGCAAGCGTGTCCGATACGGCAAAGATGGCCGTCGGCGCATCGGCGTGTGTCATCAGCAACGCGGCCGCCGATGCGCCCGCTTCATAGTCGAGACTGTTCACATTCAGACGCCAGCGTTCGTCAACAGCAAGGCCCGCGTCGCGCAAAGCATCGAGATAGCCTTGCTGGCGCTGCTGCGCGTACAGATAGTGATCGTCGGAATTGATCAGCGCGATGCGCCGGTGGCCGCGCGCGAGCAGATGGCGCACCGCGTCGCCCGCCGCGCGATAGTTGTCGATACCGACATACGGCACGCCCACCGACGAATCGAACTCGCAGCACGCAACCCACGGCAACGCATTCGATTCCTCGGCCAATGCCTGCTGCACCGTCGCCGGATCGAGACAGATCGCGCCGTCCGCGCGGCGGCGGCGCAGCAGATCGAAGTAGCTGCGCTCGCGGCCCGCGTCGGCGCCCGTATCGCACAGCAACATGAAGTAGCCATGCTGGCGCGCCACCGTATCGATGCCGCGAATCACTTCTGCATAAAACGGGTTGCCGACGTCGGGCACCATCGTCAGCAACAGGCGGCTTTCGGCCGTGCGCAGATTGCGCGCGAGTTCGTTGACGCGGTAGCCGCTCGTCGCCACCGCCGCGAGCACTTTGTCGCGCGTTGCGGGGCGCACGTTCGAATGCCCGTTCAGCACGCGCGACACCGTCGCCACCGATACGCCCGCCTGCTCGGCCACGCCGGCAATCGAGAGACCTTCCGCTGCGCCCCGCGCCGGGCCGTCCTGAGCAGGCTCGGCCGCGCCAGATGTCGTCGCTCGCAGGTCACGCTGGGACGGTTTGTCCACCGGCTTTGGCCCTCAAAATGTAATCGATTACATTTTTGGTCGACACAGGCAGGAATCGCAAGCCCGATCGCGTAGGGACTTTCACCGAGCCGCACTGCACAATGGAAAACCACGCGCCTGCAGTCAACCTGCCCGCGAGACACCGTCATCGGCGCGCGCTTTGGTACAATTCTCAAGTTAACGAATAGCGGGAGCAGTGGTCCCCTCAATACATCCGGTGCATCCCGCTGCCCGCGTCTCAACCACACCGCCGAACTGATCATGAACATCGAGCAAGCGCGTTTCAACATGATTGAACAGCAAATCCGTCCGTGGGAAGTGCTAGACCAGGACGTGCTGAATCTGCTGTCGATCGTCAAGCGTGAGAACTTCGTGCCCGCCGCCTACCGCGAGCTGGCGTTCGTCGATTTCGAAGTTCCGTTGCCCGCCGGCCAGCATATGCTCGCGCCGCGCATCGAGGCTCGCGTGCTGCAGGAACTGGCGGTGAAGAAGCACGAAAGCGTGCTGGAGATCGGCGCAGGTTCGGGCTACATGGCCGCGCTGCTCGCGCACCGCGCACAGCACGTGCTCACCATCGATATCGAACCGGAACTGGCCGAACTGGCTAAGGCGAACCTGGCGGCAAACGGCGTGCTGAACGCCGAAGTCGCAACGGGCGACGGCGCGCGCGGCTGGGGCGCAGCGGCGCCGTACGACGTGATCTGCGTGTCGGGCGGCCTGCCCGTGCTGCCGCAGGAAATCCTCGAGCATCTGAAAGTGGGCGGCCGTCTTGCTGCATTCGTCGGCACGGCGCCTGTCATGAAGGCGCAGATCATCACGCGCGTCGACGAGAAGCAGTTCCGTATCGCCGACGTGTTCGAAACCTACGTCGAACCGCTGCAAAACGCCGTGCACGCACCGCGTTTCAAGTTCTAAGCACTATCTCCAGGCACTACCCGAGACCGACGATGCAAAACCTGACCGCTTCCGCCCTCGCCGAATGGCTCGCCGATAAATCGCGCCCCACCCCCGTGCTGCTCGACGTGCGCGAACCGTGGGAAATCGAAACGGCGAAGATCGCTGGCAGCGTGTCGATTCCGATGCGCGAGATTCCTGCGCGCAGCGAAGAACTCGACGATGACGTGCAGATCGTCTGCATCTGCCATCACGGCGCACGCAGCGCGCAGGTCGCGATGTTCCTCGAATCGCGCGGCCACAAGGACGTGTTCAACCTGTACGGCGGCATCGACGCGTGGTCGCGTCAGGTCGACCCTTCCGTGCCGACTTACTGAGCGTTCTTCGCTTTACGCTGCAGCATCCGACGCGCCGGTGAAAACCGGCGCGTTTTTGTTTGTGCGTCCTTTGTGCGTGTTGAGCAGAGCAGCACACGTCAGCTGTTTCCTTCACCGTTTCGGAATTTTCAGGCACACGTTCAGCGCATTACTACGCCATCCTGATCATCGATCGACCACCATAGCGTGTTTCCTTTCCGGGGCATGACTGTATGAAAACGATCAGGATCGTAGCGACGCTGGTGTTGCTGTCGCCCATCGTCTGCTACGCGACGCTCGGCGCAGCGCCGTCAGCGGATACCCACACGCCGCAGCCCGCGCTGCGTGCCGCATCATCCGGCGCGACGTCCGCGGCGCCGTACACCATCCACGAATCGCAAAGCGCTGAGGGCGTCACGATCCGCGAATACGCGACGTCGTCGAATATCGTGTTCGCGCTCACGTGGCAAGGCCCAACGCAGCCCGATATGCAGGCGCTGCTCGGCAGCTACTTTCCGAACCTGGTCGCGGCAGGTCAGCGCGTCGCGCGTGGCACGGGTCCGTTGATCGCACGCGATGGCGAATTGCAGATCGAGTCGTTCGGACATCAGGGCGTATTCGCGGGCCGGGCCTATGTGCCGCGACTCGTGCCCGCGGATGTGAAGGTGGAGGCGCTGCAATGAAACGCCTTTTTCCCGATAACACACTCCTTGCCGCGCTGATCGCGGCGAGCGTCGCGATCACGGCGTGCGGCGGCGGTGGCAGCGACAATGGCGGTAGTGGTAACGGTGCTCCCGTCAGCAACATCTCTCCCGCCAAACCAGCGAACACGCAGGATACGCCTGCAAGCAGCCCGTCTGGATTGACCCCGGAGACGCCAGCAAGCCCCCCCGCAGCAGCCAGCACGCCTGCCGGCGTCGACCCCGCAAGCGGGACAGGCACAACGGGCGGCAACGACACCCCATCGCCCGTCCAGGCCGCGGACAACACGGTCCCGATCGTCATCGACAGCAATGTCGGCCGGGTCGTGAACATGCCGTATGTCAGCGTCACATTCTGCGTGCCCGGCAAGCAGGACGCTTCGCAATGCACGAGCGTCGATCACATGCTGCTCGACACCGGCTCGGTCGGCGTGCGCGTGATCGCATCGGCGCTAGGCGCGGCGTTCGGCGACAGGTTGCCGCTGCAGACGGGCGCCAGCAACGATTCGACGGGCAAGGCTGCGATTGCGCAATGCGCGCTCTTCGCATCGGGCTACACGTGGGGCTCGACGCGCGCCGCCGACGTCACGATCGGCAAGAAAACGGCGAGCGGCATTCCCGTCCAGTTGATCGGCGACAGCGTATTCGCGACGACGCCCACCGACTGCAGTTCGCGCGGCGCGGGATTGAACACAGTCGCAGCGCTCGGCGCGAACGGCATCGTCGGGATCGGGCATCTGGCGCAGGACTATCCCGATGCCGCGCGCTACGCGCTCCCGGCCACTTACTACTACTGCCCGACGCCGTCTTCCTGCACGGCCGCACGCGTGCCGCTCGACCGGCAGACGGCCAACCCCGTCGCTGCCTTCGCGACCGACAACAACGGCACGATCATCCGTCTGCCGATGCTGCCGCCAACGGGCCGGGCAAGCGTCACGGGAGAACTGGTGTTCGGCATCGGCACGCGCGGCAACAATGCGTTGCCGTCGTGGCCGACCTTCCTCGCCGTCTCGGATCGCGGCGCGTTCACGTCGGACTACAAGGACAGGACGATGACCAGCATCGTGGACAGCGGGTCGAACGGGCTGTTCTTTCCGGACAGCACGCTGCCCGTGCTGTCCGGCTGGTACATGCCCGCCACCTTGCAGAGTCTGAGCGCGACGATGATGTCGAATGCGGGCAACGTCCAATCGTCCATCGGCTTTTCGATAGCGAATGCCCAGAGCCTGTTCGATCTCGGCTATGCCGCGCATGACAACCTCGGTGCGCCCGCTTCCGCGATATTCATCTGGGGCCTGCCGTTCTTCTATGGACGCAACGTCTACACGGCATTGAGCGGCGTGCAGGCCGGCACGCAGATGGGCCCTTACGTAGCGTTCTGATCGACGCGACACTCACGAACCGCAGGACAACAATAACGGCGCACGGGCCATTCACCCGTGCGCCGTTTTCACATCTGCCTTCCCGTCCAGCTCCTCTGCGACCGTGCAGACGAGTTCGCTACTGCCGTCCACTTATTGATGCACAACAGCGCAGCGGCAATGCACCGCTGTCGCGCCCGGAAATATGAGGAATCGCCGCGCACGCTCCGTTGCAGCGCGGCGCGCACCTGAACGAGGCGAACTCCGTTCTGGTGCACCGCTTTCGCGCTCAAAGCGCATAACGCCACAGGTTGCCGCACCGCCAGCAAGCCGCTTTGCAGCAAGCAAAGCGTGTATTGAAGCGCCTGCCGCAAAGTTGGCACATGCCTTGCAGTATCCGGCCCGGCAAGCGCCTGCACACACAACGCAAAACAAGGATTGGACGCACGCCGTTCGTCCGCCACTCACCATCCATCTAAGGCAAGGGGAAGCACATGAAACGTCGCAGTCTGCTGAAGCTCGGCTCCATGTCGGGCGCGCTCGCGCTCGCGGGCAAGGTTCCTTTCGCGCATGCCCAGTCGAACAGTGGCCCGATCAAGGTCGGCATCCTGCACTCCCTGTCGGGCACGATGGCCATCTCGGAGACGTCGCTGAAAGACACCGCCCTGATGACGATCGCCGAGATCAACGCGAGCGGCGGCGTGATGGGCCGCAAGCTCGAGCCCGTCGTGGTCGATCCCGCATCGAACTGGCCGCTGTTCGCCGAGAAGGCTCGCGGTCTGCTGACGCAGGACAAGGTCGCGTGTGTGTTCGGCTGCTGGACGTCGGTCTCGCGCAAATCGGTGCTGCCCGTATTCGAGGAACTGAACGGCCTGCTGTTCTACCCGGTGCAGTACGAAGGCGAAGAGATGTCGCGCAACGTGTTCTACACGGGCGCGGCGCCGAACCAGCAGGCGATCCCCGCCACCGAATACCTGATGAGCGCCGAAGGCGGCGGCGCCAAGCGCTTCTTCCTGCTCGGTACCGACTATGTGTATCCACGTACGACCAACAAGATTCTGCGCGCCTTCCTCAAGTCGAAAGGTGTCGCCGAAACCGACATCCAGGAGGTCTACACGCCGTTTGGCCACAGCGACTATCAGACCATCGTCGCGAGCATCAAGACTTTCTCGCAAGGCGGCAAAACCTGCGTGATCTCGACGGTGAACGGCGACTCGAACGTGCCGTTCTACAAGGAACTGGGCAACCAGGGGCTGAAGGCGACGGATGTGCCCGTGGTGGCATTCTCGGTCGGTGAAGAAGAACTGCGCGGCATCGACACGAAGCCGCTGGTCGGCAACCTCGCGGCATGGAACTACTTCATGTCGGTGAAGGGTCCGTCGAACACGAAGTTCAAGGAACAGTGGGCCGAGTGGGTCAAGTCGCAAAACCTGCCGGGCGGCACGAAGCGCGTAACCAATGACCCGATGGAAGCGACCTATGTCGGTATCCATATGTGGAAGCAGGCTGTCGAAAAAGCGAAGAGCACCGATGTCGACAAGGTGCGCGTCGCGATGGTCGGCCAGAAGTTCGCCGCACCGTCGGGCTTCACGCTCGAGATGGACGGAAACCACCATCTGCACAAGCCGGTGATGATCGGTGAAGTGCGCGCCGATGGCCAGTTCAACGTGGTGTGGAAGACCAAGACGGCAATCCGTGCGCAGCCGTGGAGCCCGTATATCGCGGGCAACCAGGGCAAGCCGGATGTCGTCAGCTCGATTCCGGAGTTCCTGCGCCGCCGCGCGCGCGTGGCATGACGTAACGACGCACCGGTGCGCCGTGCGGAACGGCGCACCGGCTGACGCAGCATGGCGTCGATGCGAGCCATCGATGCCATGCGCAATGCAAGCGCGCGATGCCCTTGCGCCCGCCCTTTTTCGATGCGAGGGCATCGCGCGCCTGCCTGCTGGCTTTCTTCTCAAGACCACTATGGCGTACTCACTCTCCACGCTCGCTTCGCTCAAGGCCCGTTGCGCCGACACGCTGCGCGGCCTCAGTACCCGCGCGCGTCTGGTTGCCGCATCGTGCGCGCTCGGCGCCGCGCTTGCCGTGCTCGCGCCCGTGAGCGCTTATGCACTGACGACGGAAGAAGTCGCGCCGCTGGCAGGCGACGATTTCGACGCGAAGTCCGCGGCCATCGACAAGCTGATCGCGAATCACGACGCGCCGTCGCTCGCGCTGCTGAAGGCGCTGTCCGAAGACAGCGCGCTCGCCACCGACAACGGCGCCGTGCTGATCCAGGACGGCGACACCGCGCGCGATGCCGTGACGGGCAAAACCGTCGCCGCCGGCGATGCGCAGCCGATCACGCTGAACAACCTGTTGCGCTCGAAAGTCGCGGGCGCGCTGTCAGGCCTGCAACTCGATTCGACCGATCCGGCGAAACGCGCCGCTGCCATCAGCGCGCTGCTGCAAAATCCCGATCCGTCGATGAAGCCGCAGATCGACGCAGCACGTGCGAAGGAAACCGACCCGGCGTTGAAGAAGCGCCTCGACACGTTGTGGGCGATGACGGCGCTGCACGACAGCGACGCCACAAAACGCCTCGAAGCCGTGAAGCTGGTCGCCGCGCGACATGATCTCGACATGTACGAACTGTTGCGCCCGCTCGTCGCGAAGAAGCCGGACGGCACCTTCGTCGAAAGCGATGACCAGGTGCGCGCGACCGCGCAGGCGGGCATCGACGCGCTCGATTCGATCCAGCGCCGCAGCGAGATTGCGGGCACGCTGTTCGCGGGCCTGTCGCTCGGCAGCGTACTGCTGCTCGCCGCGCTCGGTCTGGCGATCACATACGGCCTGATCGGCGTGATCAACATGGCGCACGGCGAGTTCCTGATGATCGGTGCATACGCAACGTATGTGGTGCAGAACCTCGTGCAGCGCTACATGCCGGGCGCGTTCGACTGGTATCCGCTGATCGCCGTGCCCGCTTCGTTCGTGGTGGCGGCGCTGGTCGGCATCGTGCTCGAGCGGCTCGTGCTGAAGCATCTCTATGGACGTCCGCTCGAAACGCTGCTGACCACGTTTGGCGTGAGCCTGATCCTGATTCAGGCGACGCGGATGATCTTCGGTGCGCAGAACGTGCAGGTGGTGAACCCGTCGTGGATGAGCGGCGGCGTCACGGTACTGCCGAATCTGATCCTGCCGTACAACCGTCTCGCGATTCTCGCGTTCTCGCTGATCGTCGTCGGCATTGCGTGGGCGGTGCTGACGAAGACGCGTCTCGGCCTGTTCGTGCGCGCCGTCACGCAGAATCGCCGCATGGCGGCGTGCGTCGGCGTGAAGACCGCGTATGTCGACTCGTATGCGTTCGCGTTCGGCGCGGGCATCGCGGGTCTGGGCGGCTGCGCGCTGTCGCAGATCGGCAATGTCGGCCCGGACCTGGGGCAGAGCTACATCATCGATTCGTTCATGGCGGTCGTGCTGGGCGGCGTCGGTCAGCTGGCGGGTACGGTGATCGGCGGCTTTGGGCTGGGACTCGTCAGCAAGGCTATCGAGCCGTTCTGGGGCGCCGTGCTCGCGAAAATCGCGGTGCTGGTGCTGATCGTTCTGTTCATCCAGAAGCGTCCGCAGGGCATGTTTGCCCTGAAGGGCCGCAGCGCGGAGGCATGAGATGACATCCGCGACTTCTTCCGCTTCCACGTCCGTCGAATCGCTCGACGCAGCCGGGAGCGAGCGCGAACGCCTCGCGGGCTTCGCGCTCGGCTTGCCGCCGCGCCCTGCCCTGCTGTCGCGCCGCGCGTGGCAATTCCTGATCGCGCTGATCATCGTGATCGGACTCGGCGTGCCGTTCTCCGCGCTGGTGCTGCCGGAGACCAGCACGTTCCATCTGTCCGCGTATGCGATGACGATCACGGGCAAATTCATGTGCTACGCAATCGCCGCGCTCGCGCTCGATCTCGTGTGGGGCTACTGCGGCATCCTGAGCCTCGGCCACGGCCTGTTCTTTGCGCTTGGCGGCTACGCGATCGGCATGTACCTGATGCGCGCGATCGGCCACGACGGCAAGTACGGCAGCGACCTGCCCGACTTCATGGTGTTTCTCGACTGGCATCAGTTGCCGTGGTACTGGGAAGGCACGCAGCATCTCGCGTATGCACTGCTGCTGGTGGTACTGGTGCCGGCCGTGCTTGCGTGGGTGTTCGGCTTCTTCACGTTCCGCTCGCGCGTGAAGGGCGTGTATCTGTCGATCATC
This sequence comes from Burkholderia sp. Ac-20365, assembly GCF_017104715.1. Lineage (GTDB taxonomy): Bacteria > Pseudomonadota > Gammaproteobacteria > Burkholderiales > Burkholderiaceae > Paraburkholderia. Next base: position 193,227 of record NZ_JAAGPI010000011.1, on the reverse strand, counting down.
ACGCAGGCGATGACGTTCGCTGCGATGCTGCTCTTCTATCGCAACGAAACGGGCTTCGGCGGCAACAACGGCTTCACCGATTTCAAGCGGATCGCGGGCTTCCCGATCACGCATGCCGGCACGCGGACCGCGCTCTTTCTTCTGACGTTCGCGGTGCTGGTGCTCGCGTTCATCGGCGCGCGCGCGATCGTGACATCGAAGCTCGGGCGCGTCGTGACGGCGGTGCGCGACGGCGAGACGCGGCTGATGTTCCTCGGCTATAGCCCGCTTGCGTACAAGCTCTTCATCTGGACGGTGTCGGCGGTGCTGTGCGGGATTGCGGGCGCGCTGTATGTGCCGCAGGTGGGCATCATCAATCCTGGCGAGATGTCGCCGGGCAACTCGATCGAAATGGCGATCTGGGTTGCGGTGGGCGGACGCGGCACACTGATCGGGCCGATCATCGGCGCGTTTGCGGTGAATGGTGCGAAGAGCTTTTTCACGGCTTATTTTGCGGAGTACTGGCTGTTCTTCCTGGGTCTGATCTTCGTGCTCGTGCCGCTGCTGCTGCCGAACGGCATCATGGGGCTATTCGAGCTCGTAACGCGCAGGAGGAACCGTTGATGAACGAAAACCCGATGGTTCCAGACCTTTCCCATCCCGACGAAAACGATGGCCGCGCGTTGTCAGGCGTAGCGATGATGGGCCGCGCGGTGACGCCTGGCGAGATCGATACATCGCATGGTGCGATTCTTTATCTGGAAGATGTGACCGTTTCGTTCGACGGGTTTCGCGCGTTGAATGCGCTGTCGTTATCCATTGATGTTGGCGAACTGCGTTGCATCATTGGTCCGAATGGCGCGGGCAAGACGACGATGATGGATGTGATTACCGGAAAGACTTCGCCTGATTCGGGCAAGGTGTTTCTCGGGCAGACCATCGATCTCACGCGGATGAACGAGCCTTCTATTGCTCGCGCGGGGATTGGTCGCAAGTTTCAGAAGCCGACTGTGTTCGAGCAGCATCCTGTGTGGGAGAACCTCGAGCTTGCGATGAAGACCGACAAGGGCTGGTTTGCTTCTTTGCGCGCGCGGCTGGATCGTGGTGCGCAGGCACGGATTGAAGAGACATTGTCGTTGATTCGTCTCGAAGGCGAGGCGCGGCGGCCTGCTGGGGAGCTTTCTCATGGGCAGAAGCAACGGCTCGAGATTGGGATGTTGCTGATGCAGCAGCCTGCTCTTTTGTTGCTAGATGAGCCTGCGGCTGGCATGACTGATGATGAGACTATGGAGTTAGCAGCTCTCCTTAACCACTTGCGTGGGACCTGCTCGATGATGGTTGTTGAGCATGATATGGAGTTTGTTGCTGCTTTGGCTGGCGATGCCGGTCGCGTCACTGTTATGGCCGAGGGCCGGGTGCTTGCTCAAGGTACGCTTGATGATGTTAAACGGGATGCGGCTGTGGTTGAGAGCTACCTGGGGCGGTGAATATCTGGTTTTTTGTCTGCGACGCTGGGGTGGTTTGCTTTTGGTTTCGCTGGCATCCGCGTTTGGTTACTGGTGCTTCATGCGTTGCCCCTGTGCGGGGCGGCACTTACTTTCTTTGCCGCCGCAAAGAAAGTAAGCAAAGAAAGCGGGCTAACACCGCCCGTTCTTGACCACCGCCTGAGGGCCCCCAAAGGTTCTTATGCTTCAAACGACATCACGCTAATTCATCGCCCGTTGCCAACGCTTCGAATGAACGCATCACCCACTTCCATCGCCCGTAGTGTTGGCGGCGGCAGCGAACGGTTACTGCCGCCCAGGTGGCAAACTGTGTGTAGGTCGTAGTGCTTCACACGTCAGCGTTTCTACGACACCGATCGTGTTTTTCAGTCTGGAGTGGAGCGCATACGCCGCGGCAGCCTACACACAGTTTGCCGCTATAGAACGCGAGCGATTTGATCGCGCATGCGGCGACGCGGGAGCGTGAAGCGGGTGAGGCGCTCAATAAGGGAGTTGGTAACGGGCAGTGAAAAGCAGGTTGCCGTTTGAAGTGGAGGAACTGTTGGGGGCCCTCAGGCAGGAACAAGCGCTGGCGGTGTTCAGCGGCTTTCTTTTGCCTACTTTTCTTTGCCGCGGCAAAGAAAAGTAGGTGCCGCCCCGCACAGGGGCAACGCGTGAAACAGGCAAAACACATCGCGGATGCCAGCGACAGCAAAACCAAAACCAAACCCCGCCGCAGGCCAAAGAAGCAAAGAGGAAACACAAAATGCTTGAAGTAGAAAACCTGAACCAGTACTACGGCGGCAGCCACATCCTGCGCAATGTGAAGCTCACGGTGCCGGACGGCAAGCTAACGGTATTACTTGGCCGCAACGGCGTAGGCAAGACGACGCTATTAAGAACGCTAATGGGCGTAGTCCCCATCAAGACCGGCGAAATCAAATGGCGCGACACAGCCATAACCAAACTCGCCCCACATGCGCGCGTAGCGCAAGGACTAGCCTATGTGCCACAAGGCAGAGACATCTTCCCGAGACTCACGGTAGAAGAAAACCTGCTAGTCGGCGCCGCCAGCAAAAAAGCCCCAAAGAAAATCCCGGACCGCATCTACGAGCTATTCCCCGTCCTGAAGGACATGAAAGCAAGACGCGGCGGCGACCTCTCCGGCGGCCAGCAGCAACAACTCGCAATCGGCCGGGCACTGATGAGCGAACCGCAGCTATTGATCCTCGATGAACCGACAGAAGGCATTCAACCGTCCATCATCCAGGACATCGGCAGAACGCTACGCCAGCTGGTAGAAGAAATGGGCCTGACCGTCCTGCTCGTCGAGCAATACTACGACTTCGCCAAAGAAATCGCCGACCGCTACTGGGTCATGAGCCGCGGCGAAATCATCGCGGGCGGCGAAGGCGTCAACATGGACAACGACGGCGTGCGCACGCTGATCGCGGTATAACGGCGAGGCCCTTTAGCTGCTATCCTCGCCGCATGTCGCTTCACGAACAACACACCACTCTCGCCACCATCGATCCGTCGCACGCACTATGGCGCGCACGGCTCGAGCTCGGCTTCGCGAAACACGGCGAACGGACCACCCTCGCCCATCGGCTGCATGAAGGTCCGCTGCGACTTCAACGGCCTCTTTATCCCGAAGGGCCGTCCGTCTGTCATGCCGTCATCGTGCATCCGCCTGGTGGCGTCGCGGGTGGTGATCGGCTCGATATCGATATCCGCCTCGATGCCGGCACGCATGCCGTGCTCACCACGCCCGGCGCGACGAAATGGTACAAGTCCAACGGACGCGAGGCGCAGCAGCACATCGCCATCCGCGTCGGCGCGCACGCGAAGCTCGACTGGCTGCCGCAGAACAACATCGTCTTCGATCACGCGAATGCTTCGCTCGACTTCTCGCTGACACTCGACGAAGGCGCCACCGCGCTCGGCTGGGACGCGACGCAACTCGGCCGGCAGGCGGCGGGCGAAACGTGGTCGGCGGGACATCTGCGCGCCGTGTCGCGCATCGTCGGGGCCGATGGTAAGCCATTGTGGTTCGAGCGCACGAAGCTCGCCGCTGGCGATCCGCTGCGCGCCGCGCCGCAAGGACTCGCCGGTTTCCCCGCGTTCGGCACGTTGTGGGCGGTCAGCCCGCGCTGCAACGATGAACTCGCCGAATCGCTCACCGCGCAGCTTCCGTTCGACGACTCGATTCGCGCCGCCGCTTCGTGCGTGTGCGACGGCGTGATGATCGTGCGGGCAGTCGCCCGTTCGATGGAGACACTCCAGCAAGCATTGACTCGCTGCTGGCTGCATCTGCGGCCCATCGTGCATCAGGTCGATTCGATGCCGCTGCGTCTCTGGACGACCTGAGCGACCCGGTTCAACGCACCAACTTCGGGCATCGCTTCGCGCCAGCGTGGTGCAACGGCGTATGCAAGCATCGGGAAAGCCTTGCGCCCACTGCATGGCATAGCCCTTGCTGCTAATGGCGCCTCGCGAAACGCCGCATTGTTCGGCGCCTCGCGAAGCCCGCTAAAAATCACACGCCGAAGCTGATCGCCAACATGACCCAATCCACCGCTCATCGCCCGCGCCGCGCGTGGCTCGCCGCCCTGCTGCTCTCGCCGCTCCTGACGCTCGCCGCGCCCCTCGCGCACGCCGATGCGCTCGACAACATCGCCAAGGCAGGTGTCCTCAAGGTTGCCGTGCCCGAAGACTATCCGCCGTTCGGCGCCGTCGGCCCGGACCTCAAGCCGCAAGGCTACGACATCGACACGGCCGCGCTGCTCGCGAAGTCGATGAACGTGAAGCTCGAACTCGTGCCCGTCAACAGCGCAAACCGCATTCCGTATCTGCAAACCAACAAGGTCGATCTCGTGATCTCGTCGCTTGGCAAGACGCCCGAGCGCGAGAAGGTGATCGACTTTTCGACGCCTTACGCGCCGTACTATCAGGGCGTGTTCGGTCCCGCCGACGTCAAGGTCAGCGGCCCCGCCGATCTGACCGGCAAGACGGTTGGCGCCACACGCGGCGCACTCGAAGAAATCGCGCTCACGCAGATGGCGCCGAACGCGACCATCAAGCGCTTCGAAGACAACAATGCGACCATTGCCGCGTTCCTGTCGGGCCAGGTGCAGCTGATCGCAGCGGGCAACATCGTGGCGGCCGCCATTCTTTCGAAGAACCCGCCGCGTCGTCCGGAACCGAAGTTCGTCATCAAGAACTCGCCGTGCTTCGTCGGCATGAATAAAAACGAGCCGCGCCTGCAGCAGAAGGTCGATGCAGCAATCGCACAGGCGAAGCAGGACGGCACGTTGAACACGATGTCGAAGAAGTGGTTCGGCGCGCCCTTGCCTGCCGATCTGTAAGCAGCGCGTCGGTCGAAACTGGTATCGTGAGCCGGCACATACGACGCGCGATACCGGTAGCATCGCGAGCGCGTCCCGCCATAGAATGATCCGCGCGGCCCACGCTCATGGGCATAACCAACAACGAATGCGATGAAGCTCACTCCACGCGAAAGAGACAAACTCCTGATCTTCACGGCCGCGCTGCTCGCGGAACGTCGCCGCGCACGCGGCCTCAAGCTCAACTATCCGGAAGCCGTCGCGTTCATCACGGCCGCGCTGATGGAAGCCGCGCGCGACGGCAAGACGGTTGCCGAAGTGATGCACTACGGCACCACGCTGCTCACGCGCGACGACGTGATGGAAGGCGTGCCCGAGATGATTCCCGATATCCAGGTCGAAGCCACCTTCCCCGATGGCACGAAGCTCGTGACCGTCCATCACCCCATTCCGTGACGAGGCGCGCATGATCCCAGGTGAACTGATTACCGACGACGGCGAACTCGAACTCAACGCAGGCCGCGCGACCGTTTCGGTCACGGTATCGAACACGGGCGACCGGCCCGTGCAGGTCGGCTCGCATTACCACTTCTACGAAGTCAACAGCGCGCTTTCATTCGATCGCGAAGCCGCGCGCGGCTTTCGCCTGAACATCGCGGCCGGTACCGCCGTGCGCTTCGAGCCGGGCCAGGAACGCACAGTCGAACTCGTCGAACTGGCGGGTGATCGCGTCGTCTACGGCTTCAACGGCAAGGTGATGGGCAAGCTCTGATCCGCTGCGCAACTGCAGATATTCGCGGGAAGTAGCGGGAAATAGCGGAAAAACTCGGGAACCTCACAACATGACATTACGCATTGGCCGCCGCGCATACGCGGAAATGTTCGGCCCGACCACGGGCGACCGCGTGCGCCTCGCGGACACGGAACTGCTGATCGAAGTCGAACGCGACTACACGATCTACGGCGAAGAAGTGAAATTCGGCGGCGGCAAGGTGATTCGCGACGGCATGGGCCAGTCGCAACGCGTCGCCGCCGACGTCGTCGATACCGTCGTGACGAACGCGCTGATCCTCGATCACTGGGGCATCGTCAAGGCCGACATCGGCATCAAGAACGGCCGCATTGCGGCCATCGGCAAGGCGGGCAATCCGGATATCCAGCCGGGCGTGACGATCGCCATCGGCGCCGCGACGGAAGTGATCGCGGGCGAAGGAATGATCGTGACGGCGGGCGGCATCGATACGCACATTCACTTCATCAGCCCGCAGCAGATCGACGAAGCGCTCGCGAGCGGCGTGACGACGATGCTCGGCGGCGGCACGGGTCCGGCAACGGGCACCAACGCCACCACCTGCACGCCCGGACCGTGGCACATGGAACGCATGCTGCAGGCCGCCGATGGTTATCCGATGAATCTCGGCTTTCTCGGCAAGGGCAACGTGAGCCAGCCGCAGCCCGCGCTCGAACAGATCGCAGCGGGCGCGATCGGCCTGAAGCTGCACGAAGACTGGGGCACGACGCCCGCCGCGATCGACAACTGCCTGTCCGTCGCCGACGACACCGACACGCAAGTCGCGATCCACACGGACACGCTGAACGAAGCGGGCTTCGTCGAAGCAACGGTTGCTGCGTTCAAGGGCCGCACGATCCACACGTATCACACGGAAGGCGCAGGCGGCGGCCACGCGCCGGACATCATCAAGGTGTGCGGCGAATCGAACGTGCTGCCGTCGTCGACGAATCCAACGCGGCCGTACACCGTCAACACGCTCGACGAACACCTCGACATGTTGATGGTCTGCCATCACCTCGATCCGTCGATCGCCGAAGATATCGCGTTCGCCGAATCGCGCATTCGCCGCGAGACGATTGCCGCCGAAGACATTCTTCACGACCTTGGCGCGCTGTCGATGATTTCGTCGGACTCGCAGGCAATGGGCCGTGTGGGCGAAGTGATCATCCGCACGTGGCAAACAGCGCACAAGATGAAGGTGCAGCGCGGTGCGCTGCCCGAAGACAACGCGCGCAACGACAACTTCCGCGCGAAGCGATATGTGGCGAAGTACACGATCAACCCGGCGTTGACGCATGGCATCGCGCATGAAGTCGGTTCGATCGAGCCGGGCAAGTGGGCAGATATCGTGTTCTGGGAACCCGCGTTTTTCGGCATCAAGCCTGCTCTGATTCTCAAGGGCGGCATGATCGCGATGGCGCAGATGGGCGACCCGAACGCATCGATTCCAACGCCGCAGCCGGTGCACTATCGCGAGATGTTCGCCACGCGCGGCGGTGCGTTGGGACGCACGTCGCTGACGTTCGTGTCGCAGATGTCGCTGGATGCAGGCATTGGCGAGCGCTATGGGCTGAGCAAGCGTATCGTGGCAGTGAAGAACTGCCGCAGCGTCACCAAGGCGCACATGATCCACAACGCGTGGCAGCCGTCGATCAGCGTCGATCCCGAGACGTATCAGGTGATCGCCGACGGGCAATTGCTGACTTGCGAGCCTGCAAAAGTCCTGCCGATGGCGCAACGCTATTTCCTGTTCTGACATGCGTACGATCGACAAGTTGTTGGGCGCCCATATCAAGCTCGCGCCCGTTCTCATCAAACGCGCACCGACGCTGACGCTGGCATTCGACGCGCGCTGCAAGAGCCGTCTTGCCGCCACGCTCGACGGCGGCGAAGAAGTCGCGCTGGTGCTGCCGCGCGGCACGGTGCTGCGCAACGGCGATGTGCTCGTCGCCGACGACGGCGGCCTCGTGCGCGTGATAGCGGCGGCGGAATCGGTGCTGTATGTGCGCGCGCCCGATGTGCTGACGCTCACGCGCGCCGCGTATCACCTGGGCAACCGGCATACGCCTGTCGAAGTCGGTGCGGATTATCTGAAGCTCGAATACGATCCGGTGCTCGCGGATATGCTCAAACGTCTGGGCGCTTCTGTCGATCAGGTCGAGATGCCGTTCCAGCCTGAAACAGGCGCGTATGGCGGCGGACATCGGCATGGTCACGACGAGACCTTCGCTGAGGACTATGCGCTCGCGCAGCAGGTGTATGGCGAGCATCATGGGCATGCGCATTCGCACGATCATGAGCATCACGATCATGCACACGGCGCGCATTCGCACGACCATGCTCACGACCACGATCATGATCATGATCATGATCACAGCGAGTGTGGTCACGATCATGGCCACGGTCATCATCATGCGCATCGCTGAACTGACTGCGCTGTTGCATCTTGCGTCGCCGGCCTTGCCGATCGGCGCGTTCAGCTATTCGCAGGGACTCGAAGCGGCGATCGAAGCGCACTTCATCACCGATGCCGATTCAGCTTGCACGTGGATCAAGAGCGGTCTTTCGAACGTGCTCGCGCATGGCGAGCTGCCGTTTCTCGCGCATCAGATCGAACGCTGGCGCGCGCACGATGCCGCTGCGTTGAGCGAAGGCAACCGCGAATTTCTGGCGAGCCGTGAATCGGCGGAATTGCGGCGCGAAACGGAACAGATGGGCTGGTCGTTGCGACAGTTGTGTGCGTCGCTCGAATGGGGCGACGCTGAACGACGCGCGACGCTTGCATCGATGACGCCGGTTGCGCAGCCGACCGCATTCGCATTTGCCGCATTCGCACACGATGCCGCGACCGATGCGGCGCTTGCCGCGTATGCATTCAGTTGGGTGGAAAACCAGGCGGCGGCCGCGTTGAAGGCCGTGCCGCTTGGTCAGTTGGCGGGACAACGCATTATCGTTGCGCTGCGCGAGCCGATCGACGAAGCCGTCAAGACAGCGCTCGCCACGTCACCCGACGATATCAACACCTTCGCGCCGCAGCTTGGCGTTTTGTCGGCGCGTCACGAGTCGCAGTACTCGCGGCTTTTCCGCTCATAGCCTTTTGCTTTTTTGCCTTTTGACGATCAGAACATGAACGCACCTCATCCGACTCATCGCACGAAGAAACTGCCGCCGCTGCGCGTGGGCGTTGGCGGGCCAGTTGGCTCCGGCAAGACGACGCTGCTCGAAATGCTGTGCAAGGCGATGCGAGACAAGTACGACCTCGTCGCGATCACCAACGATATCTACACAAAGGAAGACCAGCGTCTGCTGACGGTGGCGGGTGCGCTGCCGGCCGAGCGGATCATGGGCGTCGAGACGGGCGGCTGTCCGCATACGGCGATTCGTGAGGATGCGTCGATCAATCTCGAAGCGGTCGACCGGATGCTGGGGCGGTTTCCCGATGCTGATATCGTTTTTATCGAATCGGGCGGGGACAATCTGGCTGCAACGTTCAGCCCTGAACTGTCCGATCTGACGATTTATGTGATCGACGTTGCCGGTGGGGAGAAGATTCCTCGCAAGGGCGGGCCTGGGATTACCAAGTCGGATCTGCTTGTGATCAACAAGACGGATCTTGCGCCGATGGTCGGGGCGAATCTTGATGTGATGGCTTCGGATGCCGCGAAGATGCGCGGCGAGCGGCCTTTTGTTATGTGTAATTTGAAGGCGCTGGAAGGCCTTGATGTGGTGATTTCGTTTATCGAGAAGAAGGGGTTGTTGAAGGTTTGAGGTTTTTTTTGTTGTTGTCTTGCGACCGCGTTGGGGTTTGCTTTCGCTTTCGCTGGCATCCGCGTTTTGTTACTGGTGCTTCAGGCGTCGCCCCTGTGCGGGGCGGCACCTACTTTTCTTTGCCGCGGCAAAGAAAAGTAGGCAAAAGAAAGCCGCTGAACACCGCTAATTCTTGTCTCTGCCTGAGGGCCCCCAACGGTTCCTCCGCTTCAAACGGCAATCTGCCCTTCGCTGCCCGTTGCCAACGCGCTTATTGAGCGCCTCACCCGCTTCACGCTCCCGCGTCGCCACACACGCGATCAAACTGCCCACGTTCTATAGCGGCTAACTGTGTGTCGGCTTTCCCGGCTTATGCGCTTCACTCCGGACTGAAAAACACGATCGGTGTCGTAAGAGCGCTGACGTGTGAGGCACTCACAACCTACACACAGTTTGCCACCTGGGCGGCCGTAATCATTCGCTGCCGCTGGCAGTTGTACGGGTGTTTGAAGTGGGTGAGGCGCTCATGTAAAGCGCTTGCAACGGGCGGGGATTGAGAAGTTGCCGTGTGAAGTGGAGGACCCGTTAGGGGCCCTCAGGCGGTGGTCAAGAACGGGCGGTGTTAGCCCGCTTTCTTTGCTTACTTTCTTTGCGGCGGCAAAGAAAGTAAGTGCCGCCCCGCACAGGGGCAACGCTTGCGCCGCGTAGGCGCTAACGCGGATGCCAACGACAAACCAGATAAACCACATCAGAGACGGCGTCAGCCACCTCACTCAGACAACAAAGTAGTCAACACATTGACAGTCCGTGCAGTGGCTCCTCTATGCCGCGCAGCGAAAGCGGACGCAGCCCCACTCATCGCCACCCGCCGAGCCTTATCCTCAAAAAGCTCACGCAACACGCGCGCCAGATCCGCTGGATCTTTAACCTGCACACATGCGCCTGCAGCCACAGCATCCGCCGTCGCCTGCGTAAAATTAAACACATGCGGCCCGATCAGCACAGGCACACCCACACCGCATGCTTCGATCAGATTCTGCCCACCCAACGGCAACAAACTCCCGCCGATGAACGCGACATCCGATGCAGCATAGTAAGCACCCAGCTCGCCCATCGAATCACCGAGCAGCACCCTCACATCTCGCGGCAGATCAGGCACAGCGATCTCACCGACAGCCACCCCGCCCGCCGGCGCCCACGCAGAGCGCCGCACGCATCGCAAGCCCTTCTTCTCGACCAGCGCAGCAACTTCATTGAACCGCTGCGGATGGCGCGGCACGAGCACCAGCAGCGCATCGTCGACGCCAAGCGCCGCAAACGCCTGCAGCACCAGCTCTTCTTCACCCTCGCGCGTGCTCGCGGCAACCCACACCGGCCGCGTGCCGATGGCCGCACGCCAAGCATGCCCGCACGCTGCAAGCTCAGGCGGCGTGCTCATGTCGAATTTCAGATTGCCAAGCACAGCGACATTGCGCGCGCCGAGCGCAGAAAGCCGCGTCGCGTCGGAAGGGCTCTGCGCCAGCACGCGCGCAAACCCGCCGAACACGCCGCGCGTCGCGCTGCCGAACTTCGCCGCACGCCGGTACGAGCGCTCCGACATCCGCGCGTTCGTCAACACGAGCGGCACGTCGGCACGACGGCATTCGTCGATCAGCGTCGGCCACACTTCCGTTTCCATCACCAGACCAACGGACGGACGCCAGGCTTTCAGAAATCGTCGCACGGCATGCGGCATGTCGTACGGCAGATAGCAGCGCAGCACGCGATCGCCGAATATCTGCTCGCCCGTCGCGCGGCCGCTCGGCGTCATGTGCGTGAGCAGAATGCACGCGTCTGGCCGTGCCTTGATCAACGCTTCGATAAGCGGCTGCGCAGCGCGCGTCTCGCCGACAGAAACGGCATGCACCCAGATCAGCGGCGTATCGTCCTCGGGCACCCGGCCGCGCACAAAACCGAAACGCTCGCCGATGTGCTCGCGATAGCCGCGCTCCTTGCGCGAACGGATCAGAAGACGCAGCACGGCGAGCGGCGCAACGATCCACCACAACGCGTTATAGACGACCCTCAGCATCGGGCCTCCGTGCGCCGCTTGCAGACCGCAACGAGGACAGCAGCGCCCGTCGTCTTCACAGGGAAAAACCGTGTGTCGCTCAAACCAGCGCCCTGCCCTTAAGACGTTCGAGAATGCCCAGCGGCGCGCACTCCGGCTGCGCCATCGACTTCACGGGCAGGAAGAACGTCTGCTCCATCATGAACTGGCCGGACATCACAGCATGCGAGGTCTGATCCGAGAAACACACCCACACACTGCCCGGCGGAAACGGCATCGTCACCTGCGGCGACGCCTTCTGATAATCGAGATCCGCCTTCATGCCGTCGTGCAGGTTCAGCATCAGATGGTCGTATTCGCTGCGTTGCGACTTGGTCACATGCAGGAGGTTCAGCAGCCACGCCGAGCCGGGCATTTGCGGCTTGATACGCGGCAGGAAGCGTTTTGCCATGTCTTCGAACGGCTCGCCGACGCGCCACACACGCGGTGCGCCATTCGGATTGACGTTGGTGAACACGCGCAGAATGCGCTCGCCATAGTTGGGACGAGACGGGAAAGCATCGACGTGCAGACGGCTATCGTCCTTGCGCCACGAGGTCTCGCGCGTTTCCACCTGATGCAGGCGCAGGCTGGTTGGCGCAACGCGCAGCTTGCCCTTGTATTCAGGAAAGAGCCCGTCGACGAGCGACCTTGCATTGGCCTGATAGCGGGCAATCAGCGCGCGCACGGCAGACTGCGTGACGGCATCGCCCAGCACGCCGTTCAGCGCGCCGCCGTTCGGCGCGAGACTGATGTTCTTGCGCTTCGGATCGGCGAGCGCGACATCGAGCAGCGCGCGTTCGCCGCCTTCGATCCCAAAGGCGAGGTTCGGGAAATACAGCACCTTGCCGCGTTCGACGCCGGCGAGCAGCGTTTCGCGCGGGATCGACAGCCCCTGGCCTTGCCAGTCGGCGCTCGTTACTTCGATGATCTGGGATTCGTTCATGATCGCCTTTTCAAAGCGGATAAAGCTGGACGCACTCGCCGGCAGCAGCTGCCGCTGCGCGTGATCCATCGCGCGCATGGCCGGACGCATCGCGCCCATCATGGGCCTCGCGACGCGCCGGCTGATCCGCCGGCGCCGCGTTGGCAGTACGGCCTATGCCGCACTGCGTCACAGCAGCCCGAACTCCGCGAGTGCGGATTTCACCTGCTGCAGCGTCGGCGGCTGTCCTGCCGTGCCGAGATTCACGACGTTCGGCGACCAGTAGCCGCCCGTACGCCATGAAGTGGCGAAATTGTACAACTCGACCGTCGGCCGCTTCAGCGCGGCTGCGATGTGAACCAGACCTGTATCAACTCCGACCGTCGCCGCAGCACCGTCGATCAGACCGACCACGGCGGGCAGCGACAGCTTCGGCGGCACGATTGCGGCCGCACCGAACTCCTTCGCGAGACGTTCGCTGGTGGCGCGTTCGGCGTCGCTGCCCCACGGCAGCACGATCGACGCGCCGCGCCGTACGAGCGCCTGGCCCAGTTCGATCCATGCCGCGTCGGGCCATTGTTTGTCTGCGCGCGAGGTGGCGTGGACGAACACGACGTAAGGCACGGGAAGATTCAGTTGTGCTTCGGAGAGCGCCAGTGCTGCGCGGCGCGTGTCGAGACCGAAGTCGATGTCGTCGGTGGGTTGCGGCGCGGGGTCGCCGAGCGCGGCCGCCACCAGTTGCCTCGTGCGTTCGACGACGTGGGTGCGCGGCGCAATGGGCACACGCCGGTCGTAGAAGAAGCGCACGGGCCATTCGTAGCCCGCGCCGTCCGTCCGGTTGCCGAGGCCAACGAGCGGCCCACGCGCCATTTTCGCGACCCAGGCCGTCTTGATAAGCCCTTGGCAATCGATGACGAGATCGTAGTTCTCGGCGGCTAATGCGCGACGGAACGCGCCGATTTCGCGCCAGTTGTCGATGGAAAGAATGCGCTTGCGCCAGCGCCGCAGCGACACGGGGATCGCACGCCGCACGCCCTCGACGAGTTCGACCAGCTTGACGAAACTCTCTTCGACGAGCCAGTCGATCTGCGCATCGGGATGGCGGCGACGGATGTCGGCGATGACCGGCATGTTGTGAACGACGTCGCCTAGCGACGACACTCTCACGATCAGGATCTTTTGCGCGCTCAAGAATGGGGGCGCCGGTTGGACGGCGTGGAAGGTGCGTGGAAAGGTCGCAATTTTAGCGCGGGTTTGGGTTTGGTTTGGGTTTGGTTTGGTTTTGGTTTTTGTCTGCGACGCTGGGGTGGCTTGCTTTCGCTTTCGCTTTCGCTTTCGCTTTCGCTGGCATCCGCGATATGTCTTCGTGCTTCACGCGTTGCCCCTGTGCGGGGCGGCACTTACTTTCTTTGCCGCCGCAAAGAAAGTAAGCAAAGAAAGCGGGCTAACACCGCCCGTTCTTGTGCTTGCCTGAGAGCCCCCAACGGGTCCTCTCCTTCACACGGCAACTTCTCAGTCACCGCCCGTTGCCAGCGCTCAGAACCTGCGCCTCACCCACGTCACTCACCCGTAGCGCAGCCAGCGGCAGCGACTGGTTACGGCCGCCCAGGTGGCAAACTGTGTGTAGGTCGTAGTGCTCCACACCACAGCGCTCTTACGACACCACTCGTGTTTTTCAGTCCGGAGTGAAACGTGTATGGCGCGAAAGCCGACACACAGTTTGCCGCTATAGAACGTGGAAGATTTGATCGCGCCAGTAGCGACGCGGGAGTGTGAAGCGGGTGAGGCGCTCAAATAAGCGCGTTGGCAACGGGCAGTGGCTGGCAGGACGCCGTGTGAAGCGGAGGATCCGTTGGGGGCCCTCAGGCAGAGACAAGAATTAGCGGTGTTCAGCGGCTTTCTTTTGCCTACTTTTCTTTGCCGCGGCAAAGAAAAGTAGGTGCTGCCCCGCACAGGGGCGACGCGTGAAGGGGTAAGTCACATCGCGGATGCCAGCGAAAACGAAAGCAAACCCCAACAAGCGTCGCAAGACAACAAAAAAACCAAAAAAACTCAGAACGGCAGTGCAGCGTCAGCCTTCTCCGCCAGAATCACACGACGAAAATCCTCTTGAATCCGTTTCAAAGCCGCATCATTGTCGGCCTCAAACCGCATGACAACGACGGGAGTCGTATTGGACGAGCGAGCCAACCCAAACCCATCCGGATACTCGACGCGCAAGCCGTCAATCGTGACAACCTGATCGGCATCAGGAAAAGTAGCGCTCTTCTGCAGTCGGGCGATCAACTCAAAATTCTCCCCTTCCTGCAGCTTCAACTGCAATTCAGGCGTCGAATGCGAATTCGGCAGGCTGTTGAGCAGCGCGCTCGGATCCGCCACGCGAGCCAGAATCTCCAGCAGGCGAGCACCGGTATAAAGCCCATCATCGAACCCATACCAGCGGTCCTTGAAGAACACGTGGCCGCTCATTTCGCCCGCCAGCGGCGCGCCCGTTTCACGCAGCTTCGCCTTCACCAGCGAATGGCCCGTCTTCCACATCAGCGGCTCGCCGCCCTTCTCCTTCACCCACGTCGCCAGATTGCGCGTGCACTTCACGTCGTAGATGATCTGCGCGCCCTTGTTGCGCGACAGCACTTCTTCGGCGAACAGCATCAGCTGACGGTCGGGATAAATGATCTGGCCGTCCTTCGTGACCACGCCCAGGCGGTCACCGTCGCCGTCGAATGCAAAGCCGATTTCAGCGTCCGTTTCCTTCAGCGCGCGGATCACGTCCTGCAGGTTTTCCGGGTGCGCCGGGTCCGGGTGGTGGTTCGGGAAGTTGCCGTCGATCTCCGTAAACAGCTCGACCAGCTCGCAGCCGAGCGCCTTGAACAGGCGCGGTGCGAGGCCGCCCGCCACGCCGTTGCCCGTGTCGATGACCAGCTTCATCGGACGCGCGGGCTTGATGTCGCTCGTGATGCGATCGAGGTACGCATCGGCGATGTCGTACTCCTGATACGTGCCGCTGCCGCTCTCGAAGCGGTTTTCCGTGATGCGCTTGTACAGCGCCTGGATCTGGTCGCCGTAGATGGCTGCGCCGCGCAGCACCATCTTGAAGCCGTTGTAATCGGGCGGATTGTGGCTGCCCGTGACGACGATGCACGAATCGACGCGGCGCTCGCCGCCTTCGAGCTTGAGCGGCACGCTGGCCGCGAAATAGCCGACGGGGGTCGGCACCATGCCGACGTTGACCACGTCGACGCCTGCTTCGCGCAGGCCATCCGACAGCGCCTGGATCAGTTCGGGACCGGACAGACGGCCGTCACGCGCGACCACGACGGCATCGCCGCCCTGTGCGCGCACTTCGCTGCCGAAGGCGCGGCCGATCGAACGCGCAGCCTCGGCGTCGAGCGTCTTGCCGATCACTCCGCGGATGTCATATGCCTTGAATATGGATTGCGAGATCATGGATTGGCTCACTTACGTGCAATGGAGAATTGGATTGACACAGCGTGGTCATGGCGCTGTGCCTTGCCGGAAGCGGTCCGGATACAACTTATAATTGCGCTTTTCAGCGTCGCCTTACTGGCGCCATTCTAATGCTTAGACGCCCCAGGCTCACAAAGTTGCCGCATCGTTCTATCGGCTGGGCACGCCAATTTACAGAATACATGCACCTCCCGTGCCCGCAGACAGCAGACGGTCGCCATGCGGATGCCGGCGCTTAAGCGTTTCGCGAATCCGGACGTCACACGCGCGGTTGCAAACCTTGTCTGGCTTGGCCTGGAGCGGCTGACGCAGATCGGCGTGGCAATCGCCGTCAGCGGCCTGCTGGCGCGCTATTTCGGTCCCGACCTGTTCGGCAAGTGGCAATACGCCAACACGCTTTTGCTCGTCCTGTCGCCGATTACATGGGTGTGCGGCGCGGAAATCCTCGTGCCGACCATCGTACACCGCCCGCCCGCGCAGCTCGGCACCGTGCTCGGCAGCGCGTTCGCGCTGCGGCTGTCGGTATCCGTGGCCGCGCTGCTGCTGACCTGGGCGGGCATCGCCGCCGGCTTCACCGATCCCGTCGTCGGCGCGATGCTGGCGGGGCTCGCCGTGACGATGCTGTTTCGCGAACCGTTCGTCGGCGTGATCAACGCGTGGCTTCAGAGCATGACGTACAGCAAGCCGCAGCTCGTCACCAGCATGACGACGGCCATCGCCAAGGCCCTGCTGGTCTGGCTGCTGGTGCGCATGGCCGCCGCGCCGTCGCGCTTCGGCTGGCTGTGGGCGCTCGAATCGGCGGTGATCGGCGCGGTGCTGGTCGTGTATTTCATGCGCCGCCACGAGGGCAAGCTCGGCTGGCACGTGGAACGCGCGCTGTTTCGTCACTTCGCGACGGCGGGCACCGTATTCTGGCTCGGCCTGATCTGCATGTACCTGTTCCTGAAGCTCGACCGGCTGATGCTGGAACGCGCAATCTCGTTCGCCGATCTCGGCCGCTATTCGGCCGCGCAACAACTCAACGAAAACTGGATCACGCTGGCGCTGATGCTGGCGCAAACGCTTGCGCCAGCCTTCGTCTACCGAGTGCAGGACGCCGCGCAACTGCGCCGCAACATGTGGCGGCTCACGGGGATGACGGCAGTCCTGATGATCGCGGGCGCGATCGTGCTGGATCTGCTTGCGGGCTTCATCATCCGGCGCGTGTTCGGGCCGAATTTCGAAGAAGCCGTCGATATCTTCCGCTGGGCCGTGTGGCTGTCCGTGCCCGCGGGCATCGAGGCGATCGGCAACCTGGTGGTCCTGAAGTATCAGGCGAAATTCGTGTTGCTGTCGAAGTGGCTGCTGGCGCTCGCCGTCGCTTGCATCGTCAATCTGCTGGCGATCCCGCGCTTTGGCGCTTATGGCGCGCTGATCGGCCTCGCGATCGGCTATCTGGCCGCGGCGTCCGTCAATATTTATTACATCCGTTACAAGCTGCGTCCATGACGTCCTCTTCTTTCACGCCGCCCGTGAGCGCCGCTGCACTCGACGATGTCGCCGTGCTGATGCCCGCCTACAACGGCCAGGCCGACGTCGATCGCACGCTCGCATCGTTCTGCGAGGACGCGCGCATTCATGTGCTGATCGTCGACGACGGCAGCACGCCGCCCATCGTCGCGCCTGCACTGCAGAACATGTCGATCGAAGTGCTGCGCATGCCGCGCAACGGCGGTATCGAACGTGCGTTGCAGGCTGGGATCGAAGCGCTGGCGAAGCGCGGCTTTCGCTACGCCGCGCGCATCGACGCGGGCGATCTGACCGTGCCGCAGCGACTCGCAAAGCAGCGCGCGTATCTCGAAGCGCATCCGCAGGTCGCGGGGCTGGGCATGTGGACGCAAGTCGTTTCGCGCGAAGGTCAGCCGCTTTTCATGCTGAGCCCGCCCACCGACCCACGCGATATCCGACGTGTCCGCTTTCTACGCACGTGCTTCGTGCATCCGTCGATGATGCTGCGCGTCGATGCCGTGCTCGCCGTCGGCAACTATCGCGAGGCGTATAAAGCGGCCGAAGATCTCGATCTGTTCCTGCGTCTGATGACGCGCTACGACTGCGCGAATCTGCCCGAACTCGGCCTGTATTACGAGCTGAACGAAGGCGGCATCAGCGCGACGAAGCGCCGGCGCCAGATCGCCTCGACACTGCGTTTGAACATGCGCTATTTCAACGTGCTGAACCCGTACGACTGGCTCGGCCTCGCGAAGAACCTGCTGCATTTCATCACGCCGTATAAAACGCTTCAGCGCCTGAAAAAGCGGCTCTACGCGCCGCGCGCGAGCCTCTGACATCAGAACATCCAACCGCATCGCAAGCATGAAGCAACCCATCGAATCCGCCAGCGCGCTGCGCATCGCGCTCGTGTGCAACACGTCGTTCGCGATCTACACCTACCGGCAAGGGCTGATACGCGCGCTCGTCGCGCGCGGCGTCGAAGTGACGGTGATCGCGCCGCGCGACCGCACCACTTCGCTGCTCGAACAGATGGGTTGCCGTTTCATCGCGTTGCATGTCGCATCGAAAGGCACCAATCCGCGCGACGATCTGCTCACGATGTGGTCGCTATACCGGCTATATCGCACGCTCCGTCCGCATGTCGTGTTTCACTACACGATCAAGCCGAACATTTACGGAACAATTGCAGCGAAACTGGCAGGCGTCGATTCGGTTGCCGTGACGACGGGCCTCGGCTATGTTTTCATCCAGAAGAGCCGTGCGGCGCACATTGCCAAGCTGATGTACCGTTTTGCGTTCCGTTTTCCGCGTGAAATATGGTTTCTGAATAAGGACGATGAAGCCGCTTTCGTCGACCAGAAATTGCTCGTACATCCCGAACGCGCGCGCCTGCTGCACGGCGAAGGCGTGGACCTGGAACAGTTTGCTTTCACGCCGCTGAAACAACGTGAAAATAACGGGGAAAATAAGCAGGCGGCATTTTCTTTTGTATTAATCGGCCGCCTGTTGTGGGATAAAGGAGTCGGCGAATATGTCGAAGCAGCCCGGCAATTGCGCGCGAAATATCCTTATGCGCGATTCCAGCTGCTCGGGCCCGTCGGCGTCGATAATCCGAGCGCGATTTCGCAGGCCGACGTCGATGCATGGGTGCGCGAAGGCGTGATCGACTATCTGGGCGAAGCGCATGACGTGCGCCCGCTGATCGCCGCAGCCGACTGCGTCGTGCTGCCGTCGTATCGCGAAGGCGTGCCGCGCACGCTGATGGAAGCGTCGGCGATGGGACGCCCCATCGTCGCCACCGATGTTCCCGGCTGCCGCGAAGTCGTCGCGGACGGTGTCAACGGCTTGTTATGCGAAGCGCGTAATGTAGACAGCCTTGCCGCGAAGCTCGCGCAGATGCTCGACATGAGCGACGACGAGCGCCGCGCGATGGGCGAGCGCGGCCGCGAGAAAGTCGCGCAGGAATTTGACGAACGCGGTGTCGTCGAACGGTATAAAGGCCTGATCCGGCAGTTGACGGGCATAACACTCTAAAAGGGAGTTCAGCATGACCACGAAGGGCACGATTCTGGTAACGGGCGGTGCAGGCTTCATCGGTTCGCACACGTGCGTGGAACTGCTCAACAGCGATTACGACGTGGTCGTGATCGACAATCTCGTGAACAGCAAGCGCGAATCGATCGCGCGCGTCGAGAAGATCACGGGCAAGAAGGTCGCGTTCTACGAAGCCGACGTGCGCGACGAAGCCGTCCTCAACACGATCTTCGACAAGCACCCTATTACGGGTGCGATTCACTTCGCGGCGCTGAAGGCCGTGGGCGAATCGGTGGCCAAGCCGCTCGAGTACTACCGCAACAACATGGACGGCCTGCTCGTGCTGCTCGACGTGATGCGCGCGCGCAACGTGAAGCAGTTCGTGTTCAGCTCGTCGGCGACTGTCTATGGCGTGCCGAAAAGCTCGCCCATCGACGAATCGTTCCCGCTGTCGGCGACGAACCCGTATGGCCAGAGCAAGCTGATTGCTGAGCAGATCCTGCGCGATCTCGAAGTGTCCGATGCATCGTGGCGTATCGCGACGCTGCGCTACTTCAACCCGGTCGGCGCGCATGAAAGCGGGCTGATCGGCGAAGACCCGGGTGGCGTGCCGAATAATCTGATGCCTTATGTCGCACAAGTGGCTGTCGGCAAGCTGGAAAAGCTGCGCGTGTTCGGCGGCGACTACGACACGCCGGACGGTACGGGCGTGCGCGATTACATTCACGTGGTCGATCTGGCGCGCGGGCATATCGCGGCGCTCGATGCGCTCGTGAAGCACGATGCGAGCTTCGTCGTCAATCTTGGCACGGGTCAGGGTTATAGCGTGATCGACGTCGTCAAGTCCTTCGAGAAAGCGTCGGGCAAGCCTGTGCCGTATGAAATCGTGGCGCGCCGCCCCGGCGACGTCGCGCAGTGCTTCGCGAACCCCGCGAAGGCGTTCGAAGTGATCGGCTGGAAGGCGCAGTACGGCATTGAGCGCATGTGTGCTGATCACTGGCGCTGGCAGGCGCAGAATCCGCGCGGGTTTGAATAACACGTTCAGTTACCGGGGGGTATCCTCGCCATTGCACGGTGCCCCCACTAAATTGTTGATGCGCAGTCCACGCCAATGACTCAGCACGCGAAGGACAGTGGCAAACGCCCGTACGACAATACGTTTCCCGTGCGCGTATCTCATCTTGCTCGTATAACGGGCGCACATAGAAAGCGCCCGTGACGCCCCGTCCCAGACAGTTGCGCGGCCTACCCCGCGCACCAATATCTCACCCCGCGATCGGCCGTTCTGTAGGACAGGCTGATTAGCGTCAGTTCATCTTCCGTCGTCACCTTGCGCCTGCTTGCAGGGGCCCCGCCATTTCGCATTCAAGTTTTTTGTAAAATTGCCGATGAGCGGGACAGGACAGACAGCGAACCGGATCCGGTTTCGCAGGCTCGAACCGCCTCACAATTGCTTCCCGCTTCGTACAGTAAAAACGCGTCAGACGAATACTGACGTTGACATCATGAAACGATTTTTCAGCAGCGACCTTGCTCGGACTTACGGTTACGGCATGGCCGTCTACATTGCTTCCGAGACTGCTGCTCTTCAACGCGGCATCGACGCTACCAACCGGCAGCGCAAGGCCGCGGGCCGACGTTTGCTCGATGACGCGACGGTCGAGGAGGTCATTTCGGCAATGCGCAGCCGCGGAATGCTGCCCGCGAAATCGGATGCGGGCAGCGCCGACCTCATGGACACCGATGCTGCCGGGTAAGGCCTGATACACGCTCAACGTGCATGGCGGATCAAAGGATTAACCGGACATCAACCCGGTTCTCCGCACGCTTGTTGATATGCGTGACCGGACTAGAGCAACTTTAATGTGGCCTATCCAGGTGGCAAACACAAAATCCGGCGCCGCATGAATCGCTAAACCCGGCGGCCGATGCCCCAGAGGCGGGATTGAAGTCGTCGTGCAATCGCGTTTCTCAACCGGTGTTACCCGAAAAACGATGCGTCAAGGCGAGCATAATCCGCGGCCTGCAGCCCCTCCCAAGAAGCCGGCGCTCTGACTTTTTCCGGCTACTAACTCAGATTTGGCCAGACGCAACGTTTCGTCTCGACAATGTGTTTTTCCAGAAAGTGACGAATGGAAGGTCACGCCGCTTGCGGGACAGCAGCTTGAAACGTTTGCGTCTTATTCGTGTCGTTCCGCTCTATGGTTGCAGCCAGATTCATAAGGGTCGACGTGTATAGGCTTCCGTTTTCCTGACATCGTAGAATCCGTTCGCCCGTTGCCGTAGACCACGGTTCGACGGGTTAATCTGTCTCACGCCACGTTCTGGCTACCGGTCTTTCTTCTCAACCACGGGCATCCTGCCTGATAGAAAAGATGCGTCCAAAAACACAAAAAATATTCGCTCCGAGTGTGCTCACCACCGTTCTGGTTTCTGTCCTCCTAAGCGCTTGCGGCGGCGGAGGAAATTCGTCGAATACCGGAAGCGCTACTAATCCCGGAACCCCCTCCAGTCCTTCGGGGACCCCGGCATCATTCACCGTTAGCGGCACAGCTACTGGACTCAATGGGGGTGTGCTCAAGCTGCAGAACAATGGTTCCGATGCCCAGACGCTAACCACTGACGGAAGCTTTCAATTTTCCCCTGCGCTCGCCGGTAGCACGTATAGCGTGACCGTAAGCCAGCATCCGGCCGCGCGACAATGCGCGATCGCAAACGCAACGGGGAACCTGACCGGCACTATCAATAACGTGACCGTCAGTTGCAACGCCGGTCAGGTGAGTACGCTTTATTCGTTCACCGGCACCGGCTCCGATGGGAAATATCCGTCGGCAGGCTTGATCCAGGACAATCTCGGCAACCTGTTTGGCACGACCACTGCGGGCGGCGCTGCTGGCATGGGGACGGTATTCATGCTGTCGCGCAACGCCGACGGTACCTATGCGCCCGCTGTCACGCTGTATTCGTTCACCGGTACTGGCTCCGACGGAAGCAATCCGAACGCAGGTCTGATGATCGACAGTGCCGGCAATGTGTTGGGCACCACTAACGGCGGTGGTAGTGCGAACGTGGGCACGGTATTCGAACTGACGCGTAACGCTAACGGGACGTATGCGCCAGCCGTTACGCTGCACTCGTTTACCGGCAGCGGCACTGACGGTGCGTATCCTGATGGAGGCCTGATTGCGGACAGTGCAGGCAACCTGTTCGGGACCACCAACCAGGGCGGTACCGCCAGCTTCGGCACGGTCTTCGAGCTCACGCGCAATAGTGATGGGACGTACGCGCCCCCCGCCACGCTGTATTCGTTCAGCGGCACTGGCTCGGACGGAAAACTTCCCGAGGCGGGCCTGATAGCGGACACGGGAGGCAACCTGTTCGGTACGACCAGCGCGGGCGGTACTGCCAACAATGGCACGGTGTTCGAGCTCAAGCGCAACAGTAATGGGACGTATGCGTCGGCCATTACGCTGCACTCATTTGCAGGCACCGGCTCCGATGGCGCGACGCCAAATTCGGCTCTGATCGCCGACAGCGCGGGCAACCTGTTTGGCACCACCAGCGCGGGCGGCACCGCCAGCTTCGGCACGGTCTTCGAGATCGCGCGCAACGCCGATGGAACGTATGCGTCGGCCAGCACGCTGCACTCCTTCGCGGGCGTCAGCGCCGATGGCGCATATCCAGATGCGGGCCTCATCCTGGACGGTGCGGGCAATCTGTTCGGCACCACGAGCGCGGGTGGTACTGTCAACATGGGGGCCGTGTTCGAACTCAAGCGCAACGGCGACGGTATCTATGCGTCCGCTATCACGCTGCTGCATTCCTTCACCGGCACCGGCGCCGATGGGCAGAATCCCGTTGCCAGCTTGATTCTGGACAGTAGCGGTAATCTCTTCGGTACAACCAATTCGGGCGGGAGCGCCAGTGTCGGCACCGTGTTCGAACTGAACTGAGACACACCCCTCCCCATTAGCGGCACACAAGCTGAGGCGCCTCGTGCGTTCCGACGTGCTTCGGGCCTCGCGTCGAGCGCACCGACTCTGCACGCGCACGGGGCGCATCAGCCTGTGTTCGCTTGCCCGGCGTGCGCGATCGATTCAGAACGCGACTTCATTGCCTGCCGGCGAGCCCACCTTACGGCCCGAGCCCTGACGGCGGGCCGCCCCCCTCTCCATACCCTGAGCTTCGGATCGAGCCCGACCTTGTCGAGCTTCTGACTGCTTTTTTGTGCCCCGACGCACAGAAACGCATTCCGTCCGCTGCTTCAATGAGCGCTCATACATTGGCGCTGCGTCATTCCCTCCGATACAGCGTCCCGGGAGGCACAATGAACGTCATTGCAGAAGCAGCCGCGCAAGATGTCCTCGATCACGAGACCCAGCTAGCCTGCGTCATCCAGCCCGTCGTGCTGGCAGGCGGCTCCGGGACGCGCCTGTGGCCGCTGTCGCGCGAGCAATGTCCGAAACAGCTGATCGGCCTGACGAGCGAGGAATCGCTGCTCGAAGCAACGCTGCGCAGAACCCAGGGCTTGCGCGCGCCGACCCACGAACATCCCGCGCCGCATGTCGTCAGAACACAGCCGACGCTCGTCGTGTGCAGCGAAGAACTGCGGCTGCCGACGAAAGAACGGCTCGAGCGTTGCGCATGCGATTCGCGCGTCGTGCTGGAGCCGGCACCGCGCAACACCGCGCCCGCGCTGACGATTGCCGCGCTGGCGGCGCTCGCGGACGCCCGCAGCGGCGAAGATCCGATTCTCGTCGTGATGCCCGCCGATCATCTGATCGCCGACGACACCGCATTCGTCTCGACGCTGCAGCAGGCGATCCAGCACGCGCTGCGCGACGCGATCGTCACGCTCGGCGTGCCGCCCGAGCGTGCGGAAACGGGCTACGGCTACATCAAGACTGGACTGCCCGCCGATGGACGCGGCGCGCGCAGCATCGAACGCTTCGTCGAAAAGCCGGCGCAGGAAACGGCTGAACAGTATGTCGCGTCGGGCGAGTACTGGTGGAACAGCGGCATCTTCGTGATGCGCGCATCGGTGTGGCTGGCGGCGATCACGGCCTGCCGGCCGGACATCGCGGCTGCGTGCCGGGCGTCGTACGAGCATGCAAGCGTCACGAGCGATGGTGCCTTGCAGGTCGACCGCGCCGCATTCGCAGCCTGCCCCAACGACTCGATCGATTACGCGGTGATGGAGCGCATCGGCGACGATCCGAAGCTGATGGGCATCATCGTCCCGCTAACGGCCGGCTGGTCCGACGTCGGCGCGTGGGACGCCGTATGGAACGTCAGCACGAAGGACGTCGCGGGGAACGTCTCGCGCGGCCGCGTGCTGCTCGAAGGCGCGAGCGATACCTATGCGCACTCGGAAGGACGGCTGGTTGCGTGTGTCGGCGTGACGGGCGTCGTGGTGGTCGAGACCGCCGACGCCGTGCTCGTCGCCGCCAAAGACCGCGTGCAGGACGTCAAGGCGATCGTGAACCGCCTGAACGCGGCGAAGAATACGGAAGCGAAGGTGCATCGGAAGGTCGAGCGGCCATGGGGCTGCTACGACTCGATCGATCACGGCGAGCGCTTCCAGGTGAAGCGGATCGTCGTGAAACCGGGCGGGCGGCTATCGCTGCAGATGCATCATCATCGCGCGGAACACTGGATCGTGGTGCGCGGCACCGCGCGCGTGACGCGCGGCGAGGAAACGTTCCTGTTGACCGAGAACCAGTCCACGTTTATCCCGCTGGGTACGCTGCACCGGCTGGAGAACCCGGGCAAGACGCCGCTCGAACTCATCGAGGTGCAGTCAGGCTGCTATCTCGGCGAGGACGATATCGTGCGGTTTGATGATCAGTACGGGCGCACCGGCACCTGAGTTCTACGCAACGCTCGCCGCTGCTTCCAGACGGAACACGGCGACCGCTTCGCGCAACACTACAGCCTGCGCTTCGAGCGTCTTCGCAGCGGCCGCCGCCTGCTCGACGAGCGCCGCGTTCTGCTGCGTCACTTCATCGATCTGGCCGATCGCCTTGTTGATCTGCTCGATGCCGTCGCTCTGCTCGTGCGCGGCGCCTTCGATTTCCGACATGATGCCCGTCACGCGCTGAACGGAGTTCATCGCCTCTTCCATCGTCTTGCGCGCGTCGGCCACGAGCGACGCGCCTTGCGCGACCTGCGCCGTCGAATCGCCGATCAGCTCGCGAATCTCTTTCGCCGCCGCGCCCGAGCGTTGCGCGAGCGCACGCACTTCCGAAGCGACGACCGCAAAGCCGCGGCCCTGCTCGCCCGCACGCGCCGCCTCGACGGCTGCATTGAGCGCGAGAATGTTCGTCTGGAACGCAATGCCTTCGATGATGCCGATGATCTCGCCGACCTTGCGCGACGACGTGGTGATGCCGTCCATCGTTTCCGTCACGCGCGTGACCACGTCGCTGCCGCGTACAACGGTATCGAGTGCGCCTTGCGCGAGACGGCTGGCGAGCTTCGCGTTGTCGGTGTTCTGCTTGACGGTCGCCGACAGCTCTTCCATGCTCGCCGCCGTTTCCTGAAGCGCGGCCGCCTGCTGTTCGGTGCGGCTCGACAGATCCGCGTTGCCGGCGGCGATCTCGTTGGCGCCGAGGGTGATCGAATGCGTGCTGCCGCGTACCTTCGACACGGTGTCGATCAGCCCGTCGCGCATCTGCGACAGCGCCTGCAACAGCTGGCCCATCTCGTTGCGCGAGCGCACCTTGACGGAGGTCGTCAGATCGCCTTCGGCCATGCTGCGGAAATGGCGAATAGTCTGGTTCACCGGTTTCACGACCGCCGCGGACAGACCGACGCGCGCCATCGCGCCCACCACCAGCGCGGCTACGCCGATCGCGATGAACAGTACCGTCGAGATCGTGAAGCGCTGGCCCAACTGGTCGGCCTCGCGCTGGCGATTGTCGGTCTGCGCGCGCTTGAGCGCGTCGATCGCCTTTGCGTAGATACGGTAGAAATGATCCGCCGTCTCGCCCTGGATCGTGCGGAAGGTGTTGAAGTCGTTGTCGACGAGCGCCTTGTGTTCCGGCTCGATCGCCTGGTTGACGAGCGCCGTGCGCGCTTCGGCGACCGTCTGCGCGAGCTTGCGCTCTTCTTCGCTGCCGAACGGGCCGGCCATGTAGACGCGGAAGTCCTCGTTCGACGCTTCCAGCATCTTGTGCGCGGCCGCGAGCAGCCCCTCCGTGTCCTTGCCCACACTGAAGAGCGTCTCGTAACTGCCGAGCGACAGACGCACCTGCAAGAGCTTTTCCGAACTCGACGTGAGCGCGTTCATTGCCGCCGACGACTGCTGGACGTTCTCGAGGCCGTCGTTGGTGAATTTCAGCGCGCCCCAGCCGACGCCGATCACGATCAGAAGAAATGCCGCAAAAATGCCGATGACGAGCGTCAGTCCTTGCCGGATTGTGATGTTGTTTAGCATGAGTGTCCGTGACGTGCAGTCGGCCAGCCGGGATGGCAGCCCCATCGATGGCTAACGGCAGCGTGTCGCGGACTCCGAATAGGGACAATCCATGACGCAGCATGTGGGACGCTCGCTGGTCCCGTCCCGGCGCTATGGCGACGTGTGCGCCCTGGTCTGGGCGGTCTGCGTGTCGGCGCGTGTGATGCGCCACAGGATCGAGAAGCTGATGCCGCCGACGGTCGGGTAGCTGTCGGCGTGACAGTTGTCCGACAGCGGATCGCAAGCGATCGTCATCGTCTGCTTGTCGTTGAACGTGATCTTCACGATCGGGTTGTTGAGCGCGCCCTTCTGGATCGGCTCGAAGGTGTACGAGACCGGGAAGCTCCTTGGCGGCGATCCCGTCCGGTCGCCCTTGATCAACAGCGTTGCGGCGTTCGAAGGCGTGGCGTCGAAGCGAAGCTCGGCCGTATCGCCGGTATCGGTGACGCCAGTCATGGAAATGGGAGCGATCGGCTGCGCGGCGATCGCTGAGAGCGGCAACGCGAACAGCGCGGCGCTCAGGCATGCAGCTAGTGGGGTACGCATCTTCAAGAAATCCTGCTCAGACCTGCAGCGCATTATGGACTCAAACGGCGGCACTTGCCGTCGACGCGCCGTCAACCCGTCCGGGCGCGCTGCGTTTCATTTGTATAATCCACCGTTTGCTTTTTTGGCCCCGACTTTCATGCTCAGTTTCGCGCTCGGTTTCATCGTTTCATTACTGATCACGCTCGTGATCGTGCGGTATGCGCATCTGCATGAAACGTTTGCGGACACCGATCTGGCGGGCGTGCAGAAATTTCACGCGCGGCCGGTGCCGCGCATCGGCGGAACGGGGATTCTGGTGGGGCTGGTCGCGTCGGCGATACAGCTGTATGGCGCGTATCCGGCGGTTTCGGCGGGGATTCTTGGCGTTGTCGCGTGCGGGTTGCCTGCGTTTGCGTCGGGTCTGATCGAAGATCTGACGAAGAAGGTGTCGCCGCTCGCGCGCCTGATCTGCACGATGATCGCCGCCGCGCTTGCGTATTTCGTGCTGGGTATTGCCGTTACGCGCATCAGCGTGCCGCCGCTCGACTTTCTGCTGTCCTATGCGGCCATCTCGTGTACGGTGACGGTGCTGGCTGTGGCGGCGCTGGCCAACGCGATCAATATCATCGACGGCTTCAACGGCCTCGCTTCGATGGTCGCGTTCATGATGTTCGCGTCGCTCGCCTATGTGGCGTTCCAGGTGCATGACCCGATCGTAATGTCGGCGTCGTTCATCATGATGGGCGCGGTGATGGGCTTTTTCATCTGGAACTTCCCGGCCGGTCTGATCTTTCTCGGTGACGGTGGCGCGTATTTCATCGGCTTCATGCTCGGCGAACTGTCGATCATGCTCGTGATGCGCAACCGCGATGTGTCGGCGTGGTATCCCGTGCTGCTGTTCATGTATCCGATCTTCGAGACATGCTTCTCGATTTATCGGAAGAAATTTATTCGCGGGATGTCACCGGGGATTCCTGATGGCGTGCATCTGCATATGCTGGTTTATAAGCGGCTGATGCGGTGGGCTGTGGGTGCGCGGACGGCGCGTGAACTGACGCGGCGGAATTCGCTGACTTCGCCGTATTTGTGGTTGCTTTGTCTGATTGCCGTGATTCCCGCGACGTTGTTCTGGCGGCATACGGTGCATCTGTTTTGCTTCGTCGTCGTTTTCGCGCTCACCTACGTGTGGCTGTACGTGAGCATTGTGCGGTTCAAGTCGCCGAAGTGGCTGGTGGTGCGGAAAAGACGGCATAGCTGACGAAATCAGAACTGTGTAACGCGTGAACTTGATCTAAAGCAAATTCACACGCTACAGGGTTCAGACGAGAAAGCCCTTCCAGATTGAGTGGCGAATGCGTCGACAAGCTGCACGCGCCTGGAGCGAACTCAGCGTGGACTGATCTTGCACCACTGCCAGGCGAGCATGCCCTTGCCGATTCCGGCTTCATATGGCGTGCACGATTGCGCGTCGAAATCAAAACCGGCGCGCTCAAAAGCAGTAGCAGCGTCGGCTGCAAGCTCCCGGTTGCGCGCGGCGATGTCGAACCGATCGTCGGCGCGCAGGCCGAGCCGGCATTGTTCCGATTCATCGCGTGGACTTTCGACGGCGGCATGCAGATGTAGCTTCGACACTGCCCAGCGCAACGTATCGCAGCCGCGCGTCGAGCGCGTCAACGCAAGCGCGGCAGCGACGTCGTTCACACCTTTGATATTGTCCTCGCGCCAGTTATGCGCGCCGTCGATCAGCGCGAAAGTTGGCCCGCCGCGTTCGCGCGCGAGCATCACGATGCGCGCACGAAACGCGTCACTCGCCGGGAAACTGCTGTCGATCTGCGTGAATGCGACCGTCTCGGGAAAGCGCGTCGCGATCCATGCCCAGCCCGACGTGGTACTCCTGATGACGACCGTCGTGCGCTCCGGCTGAGCAAGCGGTGGAACCTGTGCGTGATAGAGCGGATCGGCCCAGCCTTCGTGCCCCCAGGTACGGGCGCCACCCGTCACGACGACCGCCGTGGCGGCGACAAGCAGCCACGCTGCCGCTCGCCGCGCGATGCGCGCGGGCAGCAGCCGGTCGAGCAGCAACACGAGCACCATCGGCGCGAGCATCTCGATCGGCACGATATAGCGGTAAATGCTGAAGAGTTTCATCCATACGATAAAACCCAGCACGACGAACAGCACCACGAGCCGTTGCTTCGGTTCGAGCGAGGCGTGCGGCCGGCCCGTAATACGACGCACCGTACGGGCGAGCATCCACCACACGAGCGCAACGTAGACGATCGGCCAGATCACCTGACGAATCGATACTTCGCCTACCCGTTTCGAGTCCGCAGCGATGATGAACGGCCAAAGCAGCGTCTCGACGACGTTGCGCGGCAACCAGCGAACGTCGCTTTGCGCGACGGCTGCCGTCAGCGAATTCGGAAAGTACTTGCCGAACTGCGGATACAGCGGATTGCCGTACTGGTGCCACAGATGAAGCATCCAGTAGCCCGTGGTCGCAACCGTGCCGATCAATACACCGACACCGAACAGGAATGCGACGCGGATTCTTACCGGCAGTGAGCCCGGATAGCTCAGAAGGCTCAAACAGAGCGCGACGGCAAACACCGCATTCGTGAGCTTCAGACCCGCCGCGAAACCGACTAGCAAACCACTTGACGTCGCGGCAGCGAGTGCGCCGAGCGAGCGGGTGCCGATGCGCTGCCAGTTTGCAAGCGTCACCAGCAGACCGGCGAGCACGAAGACCGCAGTCGTGTCGTCGCCCATCGAACTGCCGAGGCCCGAGAGAAAGTTCGCAGTGAGGCAGCCCGCGGCGGCGATCAGAATGGGGAGGCGGTAACCGGCGTCGCCAGACCCTGACGGCCAAAGCTGGCGCGCAATCGCGACAATCAGCACAAACGTCGAGCCATGCAGCACGCCCAACAGAAAGCCGACGACGCGCGATGGCAGATACGAATTCAACAGATATACCGCCGTGTCGAGCAGCGGATTGAAATACGTTTGCATGCCCGCCGGCGCGAGATCGGTCTGCAGCTTGCCGTGCAGCCACGCGAACGGGTTGTACAGGTGATAGTTGTACAGATCCCAGTTCGCGTCGGCACCCAGAAGCAACGAATAGAGGCCGAACAGAAGCGGCACGATCACGCACGCGGCTATCATCGCCCGACGCGAGCGGAGATCGACGATCCGTCGGCGCCCGCTGGGCAATACAGCCCTGGTTTGAAGATGCGGCTTTACGGGGCGGGAGGTCACGAGCGAGCCTTGAACACCCACAGCTTCGCGCTGAGGAAGTTGACCGTCATGCCTGCGAGCGAACCGACGGCAACGGCGATGAGCGGCAGTAGCGCGCTCTTCGGCAGCAGCAGGACGGTCGCGCTATAGGCTGCGTAGTTGACCACGCCGCCACCCAGCATCGCAAACAGATAATGCCACCACTCGGCCCACGCGGATTTGTTGCTGCCCTGGACGAACGTGAAGTGTCGATTGAACTGCCACGTCGACCAGACGGCCGCGACAAACGACACCACGCGGCCGGCGAAATAGCCCACGCCGAGCGCGAGCATCCCGTACAGCACGCCTGCGTCGACGATGAAGCCAATCACGCCGGCGATGGCGAAGCGCAGTAATTCGCGCTTCATTCGACAGCCTTCGCCGCCACAGCCGCACGCTCGAGTTCAGTTCCCGGTGCTGGAAAGGTGAGATACGCGAGACGCTTCACTTCCGCGCGACCATGCGTGACGGTATCGAGTATTACGCCACACACAAGGAACAACGCCGCGAAGGTCATTAGCGCGGCGCACAGCACAGCCGTCGGAAACCGCGGCACAAGTCCTGTTTCGAAGTATGTTTCCAGCAGTGGCACTGCCAGCACGATGGAGGCGAGTCCGCACATCACCGTGCCGATAGAAAAGAAAGCGAGGGGTCGCTCGGCGCGAAACAGCTTCACGATCATGCTGAGAATGCGAAAGCCGTCGCGATACGTGTTGAGCTTGCTGACGGAGCCCTCCGGTCGCGATTTGTAACGCGTGGCGATTTCGGCAACGGGCATGCGCAGTTCGAGTGCATGGACGGTAAGCTCTGTTTCGGTTTCGAAGCCCTTCGAATGCGCAGGGAACGACTTCACGTAGCGGCGCGAGAATACGCGATAGCCCGACAACATGTCCGTGAAAGTGCGACCGAAGATCGACGCGACAAAGCGCGTGAGCATTACGTTGCCGAAGCGATGCCCGAGGCGGTACGCTTCCTGCTCGTCGGTATGGCGTGTTGCCACAACCATGTCGAGCGTGTCAGTGACGAGACGCTCGATCATCTCCGGTGCGGCCGTGGCATCGTAGGTGTCGTCACCGTCTACAAGCACATACACGTCCGCGTCGATATCCGCGAACATCCGCCGGATCACATTGCCTTTGCCCTGATATCCGACCTGGCGCACCACAGCGCCCGCCGCACGCGCTACATCGCTGGTGTTGTCCGTCGAGTTGTTGTCGAATACATAGATGCTGGCGTTCGGCAGTGCCGCGCGGAAATCA
Organism: Burkholderia sp. Ac-20365; assembly: GCF_017104715.1. Lineage (GTDB taxonomy): Bacteria > Pseudomonadota > Gammaproteobacteria > Burkholderiales > Burkholderiaceae > Paraburkholderia. The sequence continues at coordinate 161,351 of NZ_JAAGPI010000011.1, read as the reverse complement.
CGTACGACGGAGCGCACGGTTGCGGCTTCGTTGTAGCAGGGAATCAGAACAGCTAGACGATGTGAATCGAAAAGGGGCATCGGCGGCGTGGAGGATGATAAATGAGGTGTGCGTCGCAAGTGACAGGCGCAAGCGCACAGCGCGCCTATTTTATCGCACACATGTGGCGACACCCGATTGTTCGTGGCATGTCGACGCGAACCAGACGCGAAGCACGACGAAGATGAAAAAGGCGCCTCGGCGCCTTTTTCATTACATTGAAGCCCGCTTGCCCGCGGGCGGCGGCACGCTGCGCAGCGGCGGCGCGGCTAGCGTCGGCTGATATTCGGAGACCCAGCGGCGCAGATCGCGGCGCACTTCGTCGTCCATCAGCACGCGATGCTGCATCAGCCACGGCAGCAGTTCATCGAGCAGATTGTCGGGGACGCCCCGCGCCAACGCGATACGCAGCTTCGCATGCGGGGTGCGCGTGGTCGTTTCTTCGTCGGCAAGCAGTTCTTCATACAGCTTCTCGCCGGGACGCAGGCCCGTGAACTCGATGCGGATCTGGTCTTCGGTGAAGCCGTAGAGGCGAATCAGGTCGCGCGCGAGGTCGACGATCTTCATCGGCTCGCCCATGTCGAGAATGAAGATCTCGCCACCATGGCCCATGCTCGACGCCTGCAGCACAAGCTGCGAGGCCTCGGGAATCGTCATGAAAAAGCGGGTGATTTCCGGGTGCGTGACTGTAACGGGACCACCTTTCGCGATCTGCTGCTGGAATTTCGGAATCACGCTGCCCGCGCTGCCAAGCACGTTACCGAAGCGCACGGTTTCGAACTGCGTGCGCTCGCTTGTCTGCTGCAGCGCCTGGCACGCCATCTCGGCGAGCCGCTTGCTCGCGCCCATCACGTTGGTCGGATTGACGGCCTTATCGGTCGAGATCAGAACGAAGCGCTTAACGTCGTGACGGATCGCCGCGCGCGCCACGCGGTACGTGCCGAGCACGTTGTTGCGCACCGCCTGCCAGGCGTTTTGTTCCTCCATCAGCGGCACGTGCTTGTAGGCGGCAGCGTGATAGACGATGTGCGGCGTGAGCCGCGCCATTACCTGGTCGAGAAGCAGCGAGTCCTTCGCGTCGCCGATCACGGGCACAATCGAGGTGCTTGGATAGCGCTCCTGTATCTCTTCGACAAGGCGGTACATCGCGAACTCGGAAATATCGAATGCGATCAGCTGCGCGGGTTCGAAACGCAGGATCTGACGGCACAGTTCCGAGCCAATCGAGCCGCCCGCCCCCGTCACCATGACGACGCGGTCATGCAGCAATGCTTCGACGTGCGGTGTGTCGATATGCACTGGCTCTCGGCCAAGCAGATCTTCGAGATCGATGTGGCGCACGCGCGAAAGCGACGCCTGCTCCTCGGCGACGTCCGTCAGTGCGGGCAGCACCATCGCACGCACGCCAGCGCGTACGCACAACGTCGCCGCACGGCGCTGCTGCTCGACCGGCGCCGACGGAATCGCGATGATCGCGTATTCGGTCTTGGTAGCCTCCGCGATCTCCGGCAGCTTGTTGATCGAATCGAGAACCTTGTAACCGTAGATTTCGCGGCCCTGCTTGGACACGTCGTCGTCGAGCAGACCGATCAGCCGCCATTCACTCGTGCGCGACAGCTCGCGCGCCAACATCGCGCCCGCCGTACCCGCACCGATCACGACAACTGGCTTGCCTTGGGCGACTAGTCCGCCATACAGGTAAAACTCCTTGGCCGCGCGATACAGCGCGCGCGAGCCGCCCATCGCGAGGAACAACAGCAACGGCGAGACAAGCAACACGGAGCGCGGAACGATCGGCACAGGCTGGATCAACACCGCGAGAATCATCGACAGTAAAGCGCCCGTCGCAACCGCCTTCGAAATTCGCATCAGGTCGGGCAGACTTGCGAACACCCACATGCCGCGGTATAGACCGAAGATGCGGAACATCACGCCGTAGACGGGCAGCACCCAGATCAGCGCGTGCAGCCCGCCGTCGCGGAAATCAACGGGCACGACGCCGTTGAAGCGGATTACGTATGCGATCAGCCACGCGCCGGTGACAGCGGCCAAGTCGAAAAGGAAAGCGCTGAAGGATAGCCAGGTTGCTTTGGATCTAAGCATCAGCGTCATACCTCGGATTGTTGGGTCAGTGTTGACTGAAACCGGCGCCAGCGCAGGTCGACGATGATGCCTATGACGACCAGCACGGCGGCCCACCCTGCGACAGTGCCCCACTGAACGGCCGGGGAGCGGCCAAGTACAAGTAACGCAAGCGCTATGCCGACAACCATAACCGCGTACCAGGCCCATGCGGTGCCCGCATGGCCGACGCCCGAACGCACCATCCGCTGATAATAATGCTCGCGGTGCGCTTGCCAAAACTTTTCGCCGCGCATCAGACGCCGCGCCAGAGTCACCGACGCATCTCCAATGAACGGCGCGAACACCAGAGCTGGAAACCACACGGGCCACGCACCGCCGCGCCATCCCCAGTAACCGAGCGCGCCCGCCAGATAGCCCAGCGAGATCGAGCCCGCGTCGCCAAGAAAAATTCGGGCCGGATGGAAATTGAAGAACAGAAAGCCGAGCGCGGCGCCTGCTACCGCCAGCGACGCCAAGGCCAGTTCGGGCATCGAATGGTCGGAAAGAAGCGCCGCAGCCGCGTAGCCAAGGAAGCCGAACAGCGCCATCCCGCCAGCGAGACCATCTGCACCATCCATGAAATTGTAGAGGTTGACCAGCCAGATCATCAAAAATGCCAGCGCACAAAGCACCCACCATGGTGCGGCTGCAGGAAACAGTGCGACGAGCGCGGCTACGGCGATCAGATGCGCTGCAAAGCGCACGCGCGCGGGCAATCCGCGGCGGTCATCGACCTGCGAGACGGCGGCGAGGAACGCCGTCGCCAGCGCGGCGAACCACAGCGACGGCGCGACCAGCAGCATCGCCACGACGGCGACGGGCACGATGCCCCAGCCGCCGACGCGCGGCGTTGGGCGCACGTGGAGCGAGCGGTCGTTCGGGATATCGGTCGCGAGGCGCCAGGCAAGGCCTGTCTTCAGCAAGACAAACAGGATCGCCGCGCACACGCAGACAGCCGCGCCGGCGACGAGCGGAAGTGTCCATGGAGCCATCAGTGAATGCATCTGCATGAGCGGGCTCAATGAGTCGAACGATACCAGTCGACGGTTGCCGCCAGACCTTCTTCGGTTGAGAACGGGGGTTGCCAGCCGAGGACGTTGCGAATGTGCGATGTATCGACCTGCAGGCTGCCGATCAGACGGTCGACCTGCGCCGAGCGTCCTGTCAGCCGGCCCACCATGCGCAGCCAGGCGGCCGGCACATGCAACAGCCGCGCCGGCTTGCCAAGATGGCGTCCGAGCGCGCGCACCAGTTCGGCCACGGTCGGCGCATCACTGTCCGCGACGTGGAAGCACTGGCGCGCGGCACGCGGATCGGTCGCACAATGGACGAGCGCATCGGCGAGATTGCCGACGTACACCATGCTACGCCGCGCGTCGGCGCCGCCGAGTGGCAGCGGAATGCCCCACCATACGGCGTCAATCAGGCGCAGGAAGTTAGCACGCACTTGCGGTCCGTACACGAGCGGGGGCCGGACGATCACAATCTCCAGGCCAGTGTCGTTGCCGAGACGAGTCAGCGCCTCTTCCGCCGCGCGCTTCGAGCGACCGTAGGCGTCTTCGGGGCGCGGGGGGGCATTCTCGCGGAGCGATTGTCCACCATCGCCCTCCGCAACCGCCTTGATGCTGCTCACAAAAACGAAGCGCGGCACGCCATGTTGTCGTGCGGCCGCTGCAAGGCGCAGCGTGCCGTCGACGTTGGTCGCGCGAAACGCGGCGTCGGGGTCGGCCGCCGTGTCGTTCATCACGTGCACACGGGCGGCCAGATGCACGACGCAGTCGGCGTTCAGGCCGACGAGCCAGTTCTGCGCGATGCCGCTGTAGTCCGCGCTCGCGTCGACCCACTCCGCCACGCCGTCCACGCAACCGCCGGAACGCCGCACAAGCCCCGTCACGCGATGGCCCGCGTCGAGCAACGCGCGGCACAGCGCGCGACCGACGAAACCGTTCGCTCCGCTCACGACGACATGACTCATAGCCACTTCCAGCCAAAACGATTGAAGAACCTGAACGCGGACGCGGCGAACATGCGGATGTGCGCGGAGCCCTTGCGCGCCGCGCCGCCGCCATGATGCACCACGCGCATGGCGGGCAGATAGGCGATGCGGGCGACTTCGTGCGTGCGAAGACTCAGGTCGTAGTCCTCGAAGTAGAGGAAGTAGCGCGGGTCGAAGCCAGCCAGCTGTTTCAGCACGCTCGTGCGGAATAGCATGAAGCAGCCACTGACAATGGGCGGGTCCCAGACGATGTCGCGCTCGTTGATCAGATCCTGCATTTCGTAACGTCTGAGTCGGCGGGCGAAGTGGCGCCGCACGCTCGCAGGCAGGAAGCCGCGCACGAACAGGTCGAACAGCGTCGGATAGCGGCGGCACAGGTACTGTATGCGGCCGTTTTCGTCGCCGATGCGAGGGGTCAGGAGACCGGCCTCGGGGTGGGTTTCGAAGAATTCCAGCGCTTTCGCCAGTGCGTCCGCCGCGAGATCGATGTCCGGATTAAGGACGAGATGATAGCGGCTCGCTGCGCGCTCGATGGCGAGATTGTGACCGCGGCCGTAGCCGACGTTGCCATGGCCGCTCATGATCTTGCAAGCCACGCCCAGATCCGCCAAGGTGGCAATTGCCTGCGACAGATCGGGAAGCCCGCCATTATCGACGATATATACATCGACCGGAATATTTGGGCGGGATTTACGCAATTCACTGCATGCGCTCCCCAAACTGGCGAGCGTACTCGTCAACAAGGCTTCTGCGGGCCTGAAAACGACGACAGAAACCGACAAGCCCTTGGTCTCGGAACGCGGCTCATCGAATGAAATCATATTTGAAAGGAGTGGCGTATTTTGGTAAGAACGCCTTTAAATTTGAAGGCCGCAACTACGCGGCAGTTTGCTAAAAAAAACCGATTTCGGCAACCGGATTTGCGGTTTGTTACGCGATTTTTATGCGAAACACGCAACACGCGACCTGAATCTCTCGAAGCGGCCAACGCTCGCTGCACTCGCCCGGCCGCAGTGGACAGGTCAATCAGGGGCTCGCCGCAAAGCAATATCCTCGCATGAAGACATGCCTGAAACGTCTGAGCTGGCCGCGTCCGGCAACATCCTTCCGCTTCAACAAAATTGAGCAACGCGCTGGCAGTGACGTGGCGACGACTCACCGCACGCGATTTCAGCGCCAGATGGCACATCAAGGACACAGCACGAAGTTGGATCGCGCCGATCATTCGCGCAACTTGACATCGATCCAGGTTCTATTCGTCCAGCGTCAAGCGCTGACGTCAATGACGCTTCGTGCTCCTTGCGCCGGTGTTCCCTTCGTGCCCGATAATGATGTGTCGGTCGGTTGCCGTCTAATCGACGTTAAGTCATGATTTCAGAGATGCTCACCACCCCGGCTTCATGACATTCCAGATGGGAGGCCCCTTGTTCGAGCGAATGCAGAAGCTTGTCAACGCCATGCAAAACGTGGGCCCCCATGCCGACGCCGACGATCCCTGGACAACCAGGCATCACGGTAATTTTCGGGCCTTCTTCGCTGAGCCAGATCTGACAGACGAGGAACGCCGACTCGTCGAATCGTTCTCCGACCTGTACTACCGGAAGATCGACAATTTTCGCGGCCTTCATACCATCGTCCTGTCATGGATGGGCTATGAAATGTTCAAGTGTCCGCTCGATCTATGGATTTACCAGGAGTTGATCGTCCGCGAGCGCCACGATCTGATTATCGAGGTCGGCACCTACAAAGGCGGCAGCGCACTATACCTCGCGACGGTCTGTGAACTGGCCGGTTTCGGGGAGATTGTCACGATTGACATCGACCCCACGTTTGATCAGATTCGGCCGCGGCATCCCCGCATCACCTATTTGACCGGTTCGAGCATCGCTGAGGAGGTGATCGACAAGGTCGCGCGCGCCGCAGACGGCAAGCGCAACATTCTTGTCATTCTGGACGGAGATCATCGATGTGAGCACGTCCTGCAGGAGTTGCGAATTTATCAGCGCTTCATTCAACCCGGTGGCTTTCTGATCGTGGAGGATACCAACATAAACGGCCATCCAACCTATCCGGAGTTTGGCCCCGGCCCTTGGGAGGCCGTCGATCTGTTCCTGGCAGAGAACGACCGTTTCTATGCCGATCGCACGTGCGAGCGGTTCATGCTGACGATGAATCCACGAGGATTTCTACGTCGACGCTGAGTTGATCCAGGCCGGCCAGTCATGACGACGCGTTTAACGCAAGGGAACGGAATGTCGCAACCATCCTTTTCGATTTTGTTGCCGAGTCGAAACCGACTCGATCTGTTGAGACATGCGATCGATTCGGTCCTGGCACAAAACGTAGGAAACCTGGAAATCATTGTCTCGGACAACGCTTCCAGCGAGAACTATTCCGAATATTTGCGAACCATTACGTCGGTGCCAATCCGATATATTCGCGGAGACACGCCGATTTCGGTAACGGACAACTGGAACCGCGCACTCAAAGCCGCGACTGGCGACTACATCGTGATGCTTGGCGATGATGACGCCCTGACGCCCGGGTTCATACAGAAAATCAGCCATACCATCAACGCCCACGCGCGCCCGGACGTCGTTTACTGCATGGCTTACCACTATGCATACCCGGATGTTCTCCCCGACCAGGCCGATGGGTATTTCTGCACAGTCAATAACAGCACGCTATTCGACGAAGAGCACGCGCCATACCTGCTCGATCGGCAAAAAGCAAGGCACCTCGCCCAGCAGGCTTTGCGATTTCGACATCTGATAAGTTTTAACGCCCAGCATTTCGTGTGGCGGCGCGAGTTCATGCAGTTCAACGGACCAACGCAGGCTTTTTTCCAATCTCCCTATCCGGATTTCTTCGCCTGCTTTTTGACCTTTTTGACAGCTGAGAAAATAGTCGTCACGCCCACCCCTGAAGTCATTATTGGCATTTCCAGGCGCTCCTTCGGCTTTTTTCATGCGAACAACAAAGAGGAAGAAGGGTTCCGCGAATTTTTTGGCGAACAGGTTTCGGAGACCGCGCTTGCTGCGGGAAGTGACGATATCCTCCGCGCACTGCGTCACCCCGGCACTGGACACTACAGGAACTGGCTGATCGCTGCGCTTTATGTCAAACGACATCTGGCCGACTTCGCTGACTTGCGGATCGATCTGCGCCGCTATCGTCGGATCCAGATATTCGAACTTGCCCAAAGCAGCGGATACAATAAGACGCTGAGCCGTCAACTTTTCAGGCAAAGGATGAAAGACTTCGAAACAGAAGACCGACGGTACGCCGAAAGACTGTTCTGGTCGTTCGCAATGCTGGATCGCGTCAAAACGCTGGCGCGACCCATGGTGGTCTACGGCCTAAGAGAGTTGCTGAACATCCACCACCCGCCGAAAATTATTACGCACGAGATCGGCAACCACGCCAATATCATGGACGCCTTTCGCTGGCTGGAAAAAAATCGCTAGTACCGCCATTCAACGCAACGCCCCTTTCCCCGGAGCAGACGGACAATCTGGTGATCCGGTGATTATCGAAAAAATCTGACGCGTCAAACCTTCTACGACACTTGCACGCGTCCTGCTTTCGAATTTTTAACTATGCCCAGGAAAAATCGCTCTTTGCTTTCCCGATATAAATTATTCGTTAGGCTCTGTCTTCTGGCCGTCGCGGGCGGCCGTCCGCGTGTTGACCTTCTTGCGCTGTTCGATCCCGAATGGTATCGATCGTCGAATGCCGATGTCGCAGAAAGAGGCCTCAAGCCGCTCGCGCATTTTCTCAAGCATGGCTTGCTCGAAGGCCGCAATCCAAATCCGATGTTCGACGCAAGCTGGTACATGGAGCGCTACCCCGACGTCGCAGCATCGGGGGGCAGCGCGTTGGCGCATTTCGTCGGGTTCGGCGCTCGCGAGGGACGCCACCCGCACCCATTGTTCGATACCCTCTGGTACCTGAATCACTCTCCCGACGTTGCAGCGGCCGGGATCAATCCGTTGGTGCATTTCATCAGATCGGGCGCCGGCGAAAAGCGCGATCCGCACCCCCTGTTCGACATCGATTGGTATCTCGCGCGCTACCCGGACGTGGCTGCAGCCGGCGGCAACCCCCTGGCTCATTTCATCAGGTGGGGCGCAAAGGAAGGACGCGAACCGCACCCCCTGTTCGACACCAGGTGGTATCTCGAGCGCAACCCCGACGTCGCAGCATCGGGCGAAAACGCGTTGGCGCATTTCATCAGGTGGGGCGCCCAGGAAGGACGAGACCCTCATCCCCTCTTCGATACCAAATGGTATCTCGAGCGCTATCCCGAGGTCGCAGCAGCCGGGATCAACCCGCTGGTACATTTCGTTACGGCAGGTGCGCTCGATGGACTGAGTCCACATCCTATGTTCGACAGTGCCTGGTATCTGGAGAACTATCCGGATGTCGCCGCTGCCCGGCTTAACCCGCTTCTCCACTATCTGCAATATGGCGCGGCCGAGGGGCGCTCACCGAATAGCGAATTCGATTCGCAGTGGTATCTCTCGCAGTATCCTGACGTAGCCGCGGCAGACATCAATCCGCTGGTGCATTACGTTCTCTTCGGCGCCGACGAAGGTCGGCTGCCACATCGGAAGGCCCTATCGCGACCGCGACTGGAAGACGCAATCAGGCGGTACGAGGAAGCGGGTGACCTCGCGGCGGAAACGATTCTCCGTCTTCGCCACGATGACGCGAGCGATACTGCTCTGAGCTTTCTGCTGCCGCATCAACCTCTGAGCGTGCAGGTCGATCCCAGCCTGAGTTCGACTCCGACCTTCAGAATTCTGCTGCCGTCCCTTCAGGCGCGCCACGCCACCGGCGGCCCGAATACGGCGTACGTTTTGGGCATGCTGCTCGCCAACCATGGCATCCCGGTCAGCTTCATTTCAACGGACCTGCCTCCCGACGAAGAGCTGGATGCGATCAAGTTGCACGTGCAACGATTGACGGGGCTGGAGCCGGACGCGCTCGAGGTCGAATTCCTTGATGGAAGCAACAGGTCGAAGTCTCTGGCCTTCGGCTATAACGACGTACTGATGGCGACTGCGTGGTGGACCGCACATGCCGCACAATCCGCGACCAGCATGCTTCGTTGCAAGCGCATCTACTATCTCGTGCAAGACTACGAGACGCTCTTCTATGGCGCTAGCGAGAACTTCGCTGATGCCGATGCATCGTACAGCTTCGATCACGTCCCGATCATCAATACGAGCCTGCTGCGCGACCATCTGGCAAGCCGCGCCGTTGGCCGCTATGCGAGTACCGATTTCAGCCGGCAGGCCATCGTGTTCGAGCCCGCGATCGACCAATCGTACTTCCATCCCGAGGAGCGTGACGCGCAAGCACCTCGCCGCTTGCTCTTCTACGCGAGGCCCACTGTTGCAAGGAGGAATCTCTTTGGACTCGGTGTTGCTGTTTTGCGCGCGGCCGTCGAAAAGGGGCTTTTCGGCGACGGCGGTTGGGAATTTGTTGGAATGGGAGAATCGTTTGATCCAATCCCCCTTGGCCGTGGCTACATGCTCGAACCGGCCAAATGGCTCGGCTTCGAAGGGTACGCGCAACAGATGCGCGGAACGGACATTCTCTTGTCCTCGATGCTTTCGCCTCATCCGAGCTATCCGCCACTCGAAATGGCTGCATGCGGAGGACTGGCCGTCACGACAGCGTTTGGAAGCAAAACGGCAGCGCGCCTTGCTGCGCTCTCGCCCAACCTGATAGGCGCGGATCCGGAGATCGGCGACATGCTTCTGGCTCTCGCACGCGCGCGCGCACTCAGCGACGATCGCGGTCGCCGGAACACACCGCCCCAACTAAATCTTCCGCGGAACTGGACCGAAAGCCTCGCGCCTGCGGTGGAGACAATTCTCACACAGTTGCGACGTGACGGCGTTTCGAGCCGTGGAATGCTTCCGAAACTGGCACGCCCTGTTTCCTTCGTCCGCGCAGACAGTGTCGTTGGCGATGTCCCCCACTTCTACCAACACCGGGCGCACGTGCGCCTTAAGCGGTATGTCGGAGGCGATACCTCGGGCCTCCTCAGCCTGATTACCACCGTCTACGACACGGACCCGTCATTCCTCACGGACCTCGCTCACACGGTATTTGGCCAGGACACGACCGCCGAATTCGAATGGCTGATACTGGACAACGGCACGTCGCGCGCCGACACGCGCGCGGTCCTCACTGAAATCGCGCGTGATCGCCGCGTACGCCTTGGGCGTGTCGAACAGAATCTGGGAATCATCGGCGGCATGCGCTGGTGTCTCGAGCGTGCACGGGGACGCTACGTCGTTCCCGTCGACAGTGACGACCTGCTGTTTCCCGACAGCTTGCGGACGCTGTCGAGTTTCCTCGAACAGGCTGGCATGCCGCCTGTCGCCTACACCGACGAGGACAAGACCGACGGAGACAACCATCGCGATGCATATCTGAAGCCAGACTGGGACCCCGTTCTGTTCGTCCACTCGTGCTACATCGCCCACTTGACTGCGATCGACCGAAAGACCGCCATTGAACTCGGCTGCTATTCGGATCCGGCGGTCGAGGGATGCCATGATTGGGATACGTTCATTCGGTTCCTCAGTGCTGGACATCAGCCGACGCACATCCCCGAGGTGCTTTATTCGTGGCGGATGCACGAGTCGTCAACGTCGAGCAATTACCGCGCGAAACCTTACATCTATGCGTCTCACAAAGCTGCGCTCGAACGCTTCCTGAACGAACGCGGCAAGCTCGACAAGTATGAGATTGCGCTTTCGCCGCTGTTCGGCGGCACGCCTGATTACCGCTTCAAGCGACGCGAGGCCGGTGCCGACGTTGAACAGATCGCCACCGTCATGATCGATCAACGCGTTTCGCGCGAACGCCTGCGCACCGCAATTGACGAAATGAGTACCGCCGCACGCTATGTCCACCTGCAAGCTCGCTCGTGCGAGTTCGTCGAACCGGAATTTGCCGACGAAGTGCTGATGCATTTCGATCTGTTCCCGGATTCCGCGATCGTTGGCGGACGCATTCACGATGGTGACGTCGTATGCGAGGGCGGATATGTATTCGGCTATGGCGGTTCAGTCGGCTGCCCCGAGCGTGGCAACTCGCTGACCAACCCCGGATACTTCGCGCAAAGCTGGAAGCCCCGATCGGTCGCGGCTGTCTCTGCACGCCATTGCATCGTGAACCGGGCATTCCTGGTCGAAAGCCTGGACAAGTTGCCAGCAGAAATCAGCCTGACGATGCTGGGCCCATGGCTCGGCGCGCTTGCCTGCCTTGCGGGACGACGCGTGATTTACACCCCGCTCATCGGAGCGAAACTGGGACCGGGCGATGTAGCCGCGTTATCGCACGACGAGCTTGCCGGGTTCACCGAGGCGTTCAGCGGCCTGATGCGAAATCCTGTGGGTTACGCTCGACACCTGGATCGAAGCGGACAGCGCGCGTATCAGCCTGCGGAAGCCGACGCACCGCTGATCCGCGCGCCTTACACAACCTATTTCCCACGGCACGTCGAACAGCGCTACGAAGCGCTCGCTCCGCATCTCACGGGCGATCTACCGACCATTTCGGTATTGACAACCGTATACGAGCGCACCGATACCACGCTGTTTCGCGCGACGGCGGACGCGATGCGCGCGCAACGGCACAAGGCAAGCGAGTGGATTGTGCTAGCGCATGGCCCCATATCGGCGGAACTCGACAAAACGCTAATCGACCTGGAGGCAGAAGGCCTGATGCGATCAATCCGTCACGAAGTGAACCTCGGGATTCATGGCGGGCTGCGTGTCTGCCTCGAACATGCAACGGGTGACTTCGCACTCTCCATGGACGCAGACGACCTGTTGACACCTGACGCACTGGCGATACTCACCGACGCTGCAAAGCAACATCCTGACAGGGCGATCTTCTACTCGGATGAGGACCTGCTGATCGAAGGTGAAATTCGTCATCCGTACTATCGTCCGGATTTCGATCCCGTGCTGCTGTTCGCCCAGTCGTACATCTGGCACACGATACTCTTCCAACGCAAACGCGCGCTGGCACTGGGCGTATTTACGTCGGGCGAGGCCGAATACGCACAAGATTGGGATATTCTTGTCCGCTTTGTCGAAGGCGGTCATGAGCCGTTGCATATTCCAGAAGTTCTGTATCACTGGCGACAACATCCGCGCTCGCTCTCCAACAGTGGCACGTCTTTCTCCGGCAGCGCGATGTCCGTCCAGGCAATACTGCGTGGCATCGCACAGCGCCGACGTCCTGATCTCTATGAGGTTGCGCCCTATCCGTTCGATCTCGGCATTCAAGACTTCTATCTGAGACGCCTGCAGAAGGAGCCGGCGTCGGTAGATCTGTTGTCGATGGGCGTTGATGCGCGCGCGCCTGAGCACTTTCCATTTGCTAACCGTCAGGTTGCGCCTGCATTCAGAGGCGCGCGTGGAATCGCAGTTCTGCTCGATCTTCTGGAACACTCGGAAAGCGAATTCGCGATGCTCGTCGGGCCCTCGACCGTAGCAATCGAGAACCAGGCGATATGGGATTCGCTGAAGCACTTCGAACTGGTAGGCAATGTCGTTGCCGTTACAGGTCCGCTGGTCGACACCGCGGGCAAGATCTTGCGGGGCGCGCTAGTCATCCACGACGGCGGGCACCTTTACGACACGACCGCTGGCCGCGCGATGAACGATCCATGCGCGGGGTCACTGGGACTTAAGCCTCATTGCGTCGACGGTGTGTCACCTGATCTACTGCTCGCACGTCGCACGTTCCTTGTCAATGCACTAAAGGCGGCGCCCACGAATCTGGCGATGCGCAGCCTCGGCGCATGGCTTGGAAGCTTTGCCGCCCGTGAGGGCCAGTTCATGGTCTACGAACCTCTGCTCAGAGGCTTCGTGAAGAATGAAAATGACCTGGTCGGCGACGGACTCAATGGCCTCCAGACGGCCTCGCGTCATCTGCTGGCGCCACGTCCGGCCGGCCATGTGCCCATACGGGGCCTCGCTGGATTCGTCCGTCATGCCGACATGCATGCGTAACGGCGACGCGTCGAGACGGCCAGGGCAAACCTGCCATACCATATGCTCCCGGCCTTGACCGCAGCGTGACTGCAGCGGCCCGGCCCGGGAACGAAGACCTGGCTGGGCCGCAGCAGAAATCAAAGGCATTACCGTGAGTAAGATCGATGGCGCGAAAAGCGTCGACTTTTCAATGAAATTGGGTTCGCGTACACTGACCTCCTATGCTTTCTGAGCATCCCCAGTAGGTCCAGCGCAATCCGAATCAGTTACTGCTCAGTCCATACACCTATGAAAGCCGTAATTCTTGCCGGCGGGTTTGGCACCCGCATTAGCGAAGAGTCGCATCTGAAACCCAAGCCCATGATTGAGATCGGTGGCAAGCCAATCTTGTGGCACATCATGAAGATCTACTCGCACTATGGGATCAACGACTTCGTGATTTGCTTGGGGTACAAGGGTTATGTAATCAAGGAATACTTCGCAAACTATTTCCTTCACACGTCCGACGTCACGTTCGACATGAGCAAGGGAAACGGCATGGAGGTGCATCAACGGTATGCCGAGCCCTGGCGGGTCACGTTGATCGATACCGGAGCGGAGACGCTCACAGGCGGGCGCCTGAAGCGAGTTCGCGATTACGTCGGCGGCGAAACATTCTGCTTCACGTATGGCGATGGTGTTGCTGACATCGACGTGGGCCGCCTAGTGGAGTTTCATCGGCAGCATGGCAAGCTGGCAACGGTGACGGCCATTCAGCCGCCCGGTCGCTACGGCGCGTTGCACACCGACGGCGATATGGTCCTGAACTTTCAGGAAAAGCCCGCAGGCGACGGCGCATGGATCAATGGCGGCTTTTTTGTCCTCGAACCCGACGTTTTCGATTACATCGAGGGCGACGGTACGAGTTGGGAGTCTTCACCGTTGCCCAAGCTCGCGGCTGAACGTCAACTGATGACCTATCAGCATCGTGGCTTCTGGCAGGCAATGGATACGCTACGCGACAAGAACCACCTCGAAGAGTTGTGGCGAACGACTCCTCCCTGGCAGGTGTGGTCGTGAACCTGTTCAGTGGCTCCTATCGCAATCGCCGGGTTCTATTAACCGGTCACACCGGCTTCAAAGGGAGTTGGCTCGCGCTGTGGCTGTCGCGCCTTGGCGCGCATGTCACGGGCGCATCGCTTGCGCCCGCGACTACCCCAAATCATTGGGATCTGCTCGGGCTCGACGCAGTCGACCATCGGATCGACATCCGCGATCCAGACGCAGTTGCACGCGTCGTCGCGGAAGCTCAACCTGAGATCGTGTTTCACCTTGCGGCCCAACCCCTCGTGCGCCGCTCTTATGCTGCTCCCCTCGAAACCTGGGCGACCAACGTGATGGGAACTTGCCACGTGCTCGAAGCATGTCGCACGACGTCGACCGTAAAAGCGATCGTCGCTGTCACAACTGACAAGTGCTACCAGAACAACGAGTGGGTCTGGGGTTATCGCGAAACTGATCGGCTCGGTGGCCACGACCCCTATAGTGCGTCCAAGGCTGCGACTGAGCTCGCAGTCGCCAGCTACCGTGCTTCGCTCATGTCGAGGCCCGGTGCGCCGCTGGTGGCGACTGCGCGCGCCGGCAACGTTATCGGCGGCGGCGATTGGTCTGAGGACCGTCTGATACCTGACCTTGTCCGGGCCACGGGCAACGGTACTTCTCTCGAGATACGCTCACCACATGCAACGCGGCCGTGGCAGCACGTGCTGGAATCGCTGAGTGGCTATCTGCTGCTTGGAGAACGCCTACTGACAGGACAGAATGCGTTCGCGGAAGCGTGGAACTTTGGCCCTGACGCCCATGGCAATCGTTCGGTTTCCGACGTACTCGGCCGCATTGCAGAGTCGTGGCCCGAAATCAGGTGGCACATGACGACGCAGAGTCATCCGCATGAGGCGAGGCTGCTGTCGCTCGACAGCACGAAGGCGCACACGTTGCTCGGATGGCAGCCCGTATGGGGCATCGACGACGCTTTGCGGCACACGTCCGAATGGTATCGGACATGGCTCGCTTCGGGGGAAATCGTCAGCTCGCGTCAACTAGACCAGTACATCGAAGATGCCGCGGTCGTTGGCACGTCGTGGTGCCAGGCATGAACGTCACGCCAACCGCCATTGCGGGTGTGATGGTCGTACATGCCACACCCTTCGCCGACCATCGCGGCGTATTTCAGCGAGTCTTCTGTGACAACGAACTCGAATCGGTCATCGGCCAGCGGCACATCACGCAGATCAACCACTCCCGGACCACGCGCGCCGGTGCAGTGCGGGGCATGCATTTCCAGCGCGCCCCACACGCAGAAATGAAACTGGTGCGTTGTCTTCGGGGCAAGGTCTGGGATGTTGCCGTCGACTTGCGGTCCGACTCGCCAACGTTTCTCCAATGGCATGCAGAAGAGCTTTCGTTCGAAAACGGACGGATGCTCGTTATTCCAGAGGGATGCGCGCACGGCTTTCAGGTCATCGAATCCGAAAGCGAGTTGCTCTATCTTCATACGGCATCGTATGAGCCCACTGCAGAAGACGGCGTACGACACGATGATCCGGCGGTAGGCATCAAATGGCCGCTTCCAGTCACCGAAATCTCTCAGCGAGATCAATCACATCCCCTTCTAACGCCGGAGTTTCGCGGATTAATTGTATGAACTGCCGACACTGTCAAAACCCGCTTGAACACGTCTTTCTCGACCTCGGTTTCGCACCGCCGTCCAATGCCTATCTGAAAGCAGGCGACCTGAAGGCACCGGAGACCTATTTCCCGCTCAAACTGTTTGTCTGCCAGCATTGCTGGCTGGTTCAGACTGAGGATTACGCGCGCGCGAATGAACTGTTCAGTTCGGATTATGCGTATTTCTCGTCGGTCTCACACACCTGGCTAGCACACGCAAAAGCCTACGCTGAAATGGTGACTGGGCGCTTTGGCCTTGGCCGGGACAGTCTGGTCATCGAGATAGCGTCGAATGATGGCTATCTGCTGAAGAACTTTGTCGAAACCAGTATTCCGTGCCTTGGCATTGAACCGACTGCGAGCACTGCAGAAGCAGCTGAACGTCTCGGCATTCCGGTACTGCGCGAGTTTTTCGGTGAAGCACTGGCGAAACAACTGGCCGCAGAAGGAAAACAGGCTGATCTGATCGCCGGCAATAACGTTTTTGCCCATGTCCCCGACATCAACGATTTCACTGCGGGCCTGAAAGCCGCTCTGAAGCCGCATGGCACGATCACACTGGAGTTCCCGCATCTGATGCGACTGATCGAGCACGTGCAGTTCGACACCGTGTACCACGAGCACTTCTCCTATCTGTCGCTACAGACCGTTGCTAAGATTTTTGCCCGCGCAGGCCTGCGCGTGTGGAATGTCGAAGAACTCGGCACGCATGGCGGCAGTCTGCGTGTGTATGGGTGCCACAGCGACGATGTGCGCAAGGACGATCCGTCGGTATCGCGGGTGCTCGAGGAAGAGGCTCGCTTTGGACTTGCGGAGCTTTCGACCTACCTCAGCTTTCAGGCGAGAGCCGATGAGGTGAAGAACGGCCTGCTCGAGTTCCTGCTTGAACAGAAAAAACTGGGGAAAAAGGTTGTGGCGTACGGAGCGGCAGCCAAGGGCAACACGCTGCTTAATTACGCTGGCGTGAAGCCGGATCTCCTGCCGTATGTCTGCGACGCCGCGCCGTCGAAACAGGGGAAGTATCTGCCGGGAAGCCACATACCCATTCTCCCGACCGATGCGCTCCGCGAACAACGCCCGAACATCGTCCTCGTACTGCCTTGGAATATCCTCAACGAAGTCACCGATCAGCATGCGTACGTCAAGGACTGGGGAGCGCAATTTGCGGCCGCTGTGCCGACAATGCGCTTTTCCGGCTAACGAGTCGGCCCTGAATAGAGCGTCTTGTCCGTCGTCGGCGTTAGGCGACGGGCGTTATCTGATCTACGGAAACGATAGCGCGACAAGAACGAGGGCGCAAAAAGCCGCAGTTTCCTGAGGATCATCCGCAGGTTGCGGCCAGCGCCACACAGCACCGAGCGCATCGCGTCGCCGAGCGTACCTTTTAGCCAGTTCCGGTCGAGCTTTCCGTCCGTCTTTATATCGCCGATCGCTGGCTCTTTCGGGCTGCGCCGTCTGATCATCGCCTGTAATCCCCGCGTAATGCCTCGCCGCAGCTCTGGGTGGTAAATCTTCACCCCTTCGACGTCCACGCCCTTATAGCCACCGTCGACGACGGCGATTTCCGCCGTGATGTCCCTCAGGATCGCCGCCTGCTCCATGACCGTCGTGTCTACAATCACGCGCTTCACGCTCGAGTTCTTGATCACGCCCGGCACGACTGGCTGTTTCGATCGTCTCGACCAGCCACTCTTCAACGCCTGCTTCGCCTAGCCGTTTGTACCAACGCGTCGGGCTTAATTGGTTCGATCGGCGGTTCGGTCTGCAAGTACGTTTCGCCGGTGAAAACCTGCCAATACGGGTTCTCCCCCCATTGCCAGACGACCTCTTCATCGGACAGATCACATGCGCGCCGCAGATACAGCAATCCGGTAATCAGCCTAGGCGATGTCGCCGGTCGCCCTTTGCGCGACACGAAGCTCCCGCGCATCGCCGCGCACAATCGATCCCAGTAGATCAGGTCGGCCAGCCGCAGGATTCACACATCAATATGCCAGGTCCCTGCAATTCCCACAACGCCAATTCAACCGCAAAGCCGCGTCGCGCAAGGCGCCCCGGTTTATTCAGGTCCACCCCGATAGTGTGCTTGGGCAGCCGGAGACCGGCCCCCATCCGAGAAAGGCGGCACGGAGGCGTACGGCAGACTGACGGTGCCCCGCTCTCGACGACAGACGCGGCGACAGCCAGACGAATCAGACAAACGCCGAATGATCGGGCGGCCAAGGATCGTCGCTTCTGAGGTAGTTGTCGTTGCTGCCGTCACAGACACCCTGCGACTTCACGCCGAAGTCGAGGTGATCGATGATGTACGGGGCGTTGGTCGTAAAGTGCGCGGGCAGCGGCGTTGCGCGCTTCATCTCGAACCGGTAGCCGAGGGAATATGCGGATTTTGATTCGGCGACCGCATCTCCCCAAGACATCATCAGACTGGTGACGCGCTCATTTTGAGACAGACGGTCGTAAGCGCGCGTCTGATTGTCGGCCAGCAGTAGGTTTTGCTGATCGCCGGAACGGAAACAGCGCGCATGCGGCCAATCTTCCTGATCGTGACAGCGGCCATGACGATCGACCATCACAAGCCGCTTTCCTTCATTTAGCAGGGTCTGCGACAAACCGTTCGGACCGCTTTCGAAACCAAATGTCGATTTCTTCGTCGGTTGCACGATGAATTTCACGAAGTCGGACCGTCTCAGGATGAAACCGTTGCTCCGGACGTGAGGATTGGGGAATCGCGGGAAGCCGATCAGAAAGTCGTTGTAGCCACCCGGCGACACGGCCTTGCGCCACGACTCTTTCCACTTCTCATCAAGATAGCGCTCGTAGAAATGTCCGTATCGATGCGCTTTATGCGTTTTCTCTTTAAGCCACCATGGCGCGTGGATGTCGATGATGAAACGGTAATAGTCGGCCAGCTTTTGCTCGTAACCGACACGCTCGTATCCCACGAGCCATATGACCCGGTCTAGCAGCGCAAGCGAGTCATACAGGCTTTCATAAGAGGCCGTCGCGCCGGCAACGCCTATCGACTCGTCCTCGATCGCGTTGCGCAGGTGCAAAAGCCAGTTGTCGGTCAGGATCGCGGTATGTGTATTGATGAAGCAGACGTACTTCGACTCGATCTGATGCGCAGCCTGAATGTACGCGCCGATGTCGAAGTGCTCGTCGGTCACATGGACTTCACGATGAGCGTCGTCGATCTCGCGAAACAGATCGCGCGCCTCAGCCAGTTCTGGGTCAGCGCCGCCGTCGAACCCCTTATAGATGACGACCAGTTGGTGCGGACATCCAGCGGCACGCGCCCGATACGACTCGACGAATCGTCGAAATGCATGAATACCTTCAGCCTTGCGGGCCAGATAAAACAACGCCAGATCATAGTGGACTACCACACCCCGAGCCCTCTTTATTTCGTAGTTGGATTTACGACTATTTTTGAGATAGCGACGCAGCAATACACCGCGAGATATAGGTCCACATTACCTCCCAGCGATTGTCATACTCCTTTGCGCCGCGCGCCTGTGGCAAGGAGACTTGTTTTGTCAAGCCCGTTGGCATCGGCGACGCAGGCAGATTTACCACATCACCGTCCCTTTGCCTGGCTTCTGCGTCGGCCTCATATTTCTTCGTCGCAGAAGATCCGGAATCTTCTGCCCTAGCGCAATACACGGCTTTTCAATCAGGAACCACGATATGACCGCAAGTGAAAACGCACACGCAAACGTCATGATCTGATTGGTGTGTATTCCTGACTTCGGAAACAGGTTGGCGAACGTATTTTGCACGGGCCAGCCGAACACATACACGCCGTAGGAGAAGTCGCCTGGGAGGTGAAGGCGTTTCACGATGTCCAGTGACATCATCCACAGGGCGGTAATGAAAAAGGCAGGCAGAAAGACAAACTCGAAGGCTGGGCCATGCCTGACAGCGAACGCGATGACCGCCAGTCCGACGCACAGGCGACCGTCTATCCGCACACGCTCCTTATATAGAGCAAGCAGCGAACCGAATGCAAAAAACGCGGGCAGTTGGCCACCTTTGTTGATGTTGGGCAGACCGATTGTGGTAATCAAGTCAGGCCAGGACATGCAGACGACGATGACCGTCAGCAAAACCGCGGCGGCCACCGGCTTGAAACGGAAAAGCCCGCACATTCCCGCGCCCAGAAGCAACGCGTACAGCATCAATTCGTATTTGATCGTCCAGATCGAACCATTCACATGCTGATACAAACCATGATCGAACACGCCGGGCAGCAGGTATTCGATATAGGGATGCAGGAGCACATGTATCAGTTCGTGGCGATGATGGAAGTACTCGGATACTGGCATGGACGTGAGCGCCGGCCCCATAATCAGGATCGTGATGAGCGCGCTGACGACCAGGAGGGGGAAAATGCGGAAAATCCGCGCCGACGCGAAACGGATCGCGCTCGGCTTCGTGAGCCAGCTGTTGGTCACGAGAATACCGCTGAGAAAGAAGAAAAACTTGACCGCCAGCGAACCCGAATAATCGAACCCAAGCAGATTGCGAAGCGGTTCGTTCACGCCTGGCTCAGGCACCAGCGCGTATGCATGCCCCCAGATGACTGCCGTCGCGGCGATCAGGCGCAGCAGATCAGCATTGTTATTACCGCGGCGAAGCAATTGGTCAAGCATCATGATCTATAGACTCTTGGGTGCCGCCCACACGTAGTCCGTGCGGGCAGATTGCCCAGTACATTAGCGGGACAAAGCCCGCCATTCCAGCGGGCTGAGAATACACACATTGGCGCCTTGAGCCCCGCGAATGTCGCATTCTTTCCCGAAAGCCTTAATTTTGCGACGGGTTGCCCTGTCGAACGGGCTGATGTCGAAGCCCGTCGGCAGCGTCAGGTCGCGCTGTCTCCAGGCTTTATCAGTCCCGGCCCGAGTCGCAGTGACGCCCGTAGGTACCCGTCATCAACGTCCCCAACCGCGCCAGTCTTACAAAGCATTTTCCTCGTATCGTGCCGCGCTTGGGGTTGCATGGTCCGCTAGTATAACTGCAGCGATCTGATGGGAATTATCGACTCGTCAGAATCTGCGTGTCCCCAGATTGCGGCACCTGCGCCTCTATTGGTTTGCCTCAATTAGAGACGAAGTCTCTTGGCAGTGACTCATTCTTCCGGTGCGGCGCCGATGGCTCGCTGCCTGGTCATAGCCCAGCAGCGAGCGACTGAAGTCGGCCGGGATCTCCCCAAAACGCCATCGGCTCATAGCTGGGATACGGGTAGTGCCCCAGGTTGAGGGTGATTTGCGCGTCGCGCTCAGCAATTCTTTGCTCAACGAGTCGACGAACGGAGATTGGCGCACCGCTACAAATGTTCGTCACGCCAGTGAGTTCAGGGTGCTCGACGAGTAAGGCCAGTCGCTGCGCAACTTGCTCCACCGGCAAGTAGTCCCGCAACTGCTCTCCGCCCGACATGTTGAAAACGGCGTCGCCGTTATCGATTGCGCGATCGAGTTGTGCGAGCAAGCTCCGCGGATTCTGTCCCTCGCCGTACATGTAGAACAATCGCGCCCATTGCAGCGTGAACGGCCGCTGTTGTCCCCAGATTTCCAGAAACTTGCGAAGCGTGTCTTTCGCGAGCGAATAGGCATTCGTCGGCTGGCACTCCAATCCCTCCGATAGGCATCCCTCTCGCATTCCATATTCAAAGCACGTCCCAGTCACGAGGACTTGCGAAATGCCCGCCGTCACGCACTGCGTCAAGAATCGATAGGCTGTCGGCAGATTCTCTTCGAAGTGGAATGGCGCATGGTAGTTGGGCAGCCCGGGCCACGCCAGATGAACGACTGCATCCTGGTCGCCGAGCCGCTCAAAAACACCAGAGTCCAGACACCCGATGTCAGCGGTGACGAGACGAACTTCGCTGGACCAGTGAAAACTGCGCGCGTTCGACTCGTTTCGCACCAGCGCGAGAATTTCATGGCCTCGGGAGAGCAACTCGGGGACGAGATGCGCGCCGATAAAACCAGTGGCTCCAGTTACAACGATTTTCATTATCGGCATCCTGTGTTCGCGTCACTGCTCGACAAAGACGCGATGTGCTTCGTACTGTCGGCACGGGACATGCGCCACCAGCACCGTGTTCGTCAATATACGAGAAACACCGGATAGGCGCCAATCGACAACGCGATGCACGTCTTATGAGCATGCGCACGCCATATCAGGCGACCCGGAATAATCCGTAATACTGTAAGACAGAGTTACGGGGACGGAAGAGTGATTCAGAAGTACGTCATGTTAGAATTGGCAACAGTGTATATCCGTGCTGCGCCCCCACTCGATCAAAATCCCGCAGTTTAGCTACAAGGGCGAGAACTATCGTACAGCATGATATCGGTTCATTTGAGACGCTCGGCTCAAGTGCTCTTCAGACCATCGTGCAGTTTGAGGGCAATCGTGTCCTTTTCGGCGATTTTCTATAGCCTCGAGCAAGCAAAGTTTCTGCGTCGACATAGTGAATTCTTTCCGGGGCATACCGGAGGATTATTGTATTTCTCAACGCATCATTGATTTCTCAAATATGTCGGGCGATAACAGCAACAGAATTGCATTTCTGCATATTCCAAAGACGGCCGGCGTTTCCGTTATTGACGCCTTCGTTCAGCGCCTTGGCGCGGAATCGTGCCACACGTTCAGCAGTGCCATCTCAGAAGAATCTTTCAAGGACAAGCGATTCGTTTCGGGGCATGTCCATTTTGGCGATATTCACTGTGATGCGTTTATCTTTGCCTTTGTTCGCGACCCGCTGAAGCAACTCGCATCACATCTGATGTGGATCGATCACTATAATCAGCCCGAATACGAACACGAACTCAACGGCTTTCCCGAGAAAATAAAAAACGAAATACGCATGCTTGCAAACGTCGATTTTTCCAGCGCCAGATCACTCGACCGATATTTCAAAGCAATTCCGCGCGATGCAGAAATCAGAGTGATCGATCTTCAATCAGAAATGCTGGCATTCGCGCGAGGAAGCATTACCGACATGGCACCGGCAGCCTTGGCAAAAAAAGCAATTAGTAACCTTGATCGACTTGGATTTGTCGGGCTTTCCGAGAATCTATCCGCGGAAATGCAAACACTTTTCGACATCCTGGATCTGGGACCGGAGCCAGTTATCTCACGCTTGAACTCTTCCCCATCCTCGCGCCGGGTCGATATCACCGCGCCCGATATCAAGCGTACTCTGCTGAAATACGTTCAGGCAGATTTGCGCTTGTATGAGCACGTCGTTGATAAAAAAAGAGACCCTCTCGGGTCCAATCGAAATATCTTCTCGATGCTACGCTCGTTCGCGCGGAAATACGCAAAGGCCTGAACCAGCGGATCGCATCGACACCGCCAGCGCAGCACATCACCTCCCCATCGAGACACCATCCCGAAGCCCCCGTAGCATGCTCCACAACGCTTGGAATCGCTGGGGGTGGAACATGGTTACGAACAGCAGGATTTGTAGCAAACGTATCGTGTCCACACGCCGCCAAGCTCGGCAAGGGTAATCGCGGCGTTGTAGCAGCACGCTGTTCCGAAACATGTAGTAGTAACGAAACGGCCTGTGCAGAGGAATTTCCCGCCAGCGTCCAAGCCATACTCGCCGACGCTGTTCGCCCAAGGAGTGGATCATGGCTGCTTCGCAATGTCCCCACGCCTGGTACCCTTTTGCACGGGCCCGCAGCACCCACTCGATATCAACTTGGTCGATAAATAACTGCTCGTCCATTCCGCCAACAGCATCCAGGACTTCGATCGAAATTAACGATCCCGACGAAATGAGGACGTCTGTCGGGACCACCGCCTGACCCGGCTCGCATGCGACAGGGGCAAAACGAAAGCCAGCAAACCGCACATGCGGGGCAAGATGGCCGGTCTGTCTGTCTCTGGATCGAGGCCCAACTGCCGCCACCTTATTACCCGCTGCGACCAGATCTTCATGCGCTGACTTCAATGCGGCTACCATCCCGGTCTCCGGCACGCTATCCTGGTCCATCAACAACACGTATTTTGCGCCGTGCTCGCGCGCCCAACGAATGCCCACGTTATGAGCTGCCGCGATGCCGAGATTTTCACCCAGGCTCACGACGTCCACATCCGACCCGGCACGAGCCAGTGAACCGGCGACGTCTTCATTCGAGCCGTTGTCCACCATGACCACGCGATGGGTCTGCGATGAAACCGCCTTCAGAAGATCGACCAGACGTGCCAAATCCGGCTGATAGCTCACGATGATCGCCACGATGCCCGTAACCTGACCAGTCTCAAGGTTCATAACTGCGCGCGCCGTATGTGCGCTCAAGGTTGGAAGTTGGGCCGTATTCAATCAGATTCATCGAACGCCATGCTTATGCAAGGCAAGCCGACGCATGCAAAAGAACGCTGTTGCGATTTCAGTCGAGTTGCAACGCGGCGAGGATCGTTTCGCGCTGGTTAAACCACGCGTACTTCGAACGAGCGTCCTCACGAGCATTTTCAATCAACGCCAGCCAGCTGGATCTGTTTTCGATCGCCGTCTCGATCACTGAGCGCCACTCTTGCGCTTTGGCAAGATACCCGTTTTCACCGTCCCGGATCGCAGCAGCGTAAGTGTAAGAAGGCGATGCAATGCTCATCGTCCCTACTACCGCCGCCTCAAAGTACTTCAATTCCGATTTGCAGTTAGTAAAATCGTTCGCCTGCAACGGCATAAGATTGAATTCGACGGTACTGATAAGACGCTGTAGGTTGACGTAGTCGTGAAACGGTTGACGCTTGACCCGATCGCCGAATTTGCTGAGTACCGGGCCTGCCTCGATATACCCGACAATCATCAGTTCAATCCTGGGATCATTCGCCAGTAGCGATTCGATAGCCGGCACGATGATCGCGTAGTCTAACTTGTGCGACGGTGACCCACTGAAGTAACCCAGGTGAATCTTGTCGTCGCGCGCAAATTCTTTTTCTTGCTTATGTCGAAAGAGCGCATCGGAGTACCCGAGTTGCTCTTTGTTCATGAAATTCGGGATCACGCTGACTGGCAATCTCGAATACCTTGCAAGCTTGTCGGCCAGATAATCGTTGGTTGTAATGGCGCCGTCGCACATTTTCAACACGGCGCCCATGCGGCCAATATAGGAAAACCAGAAGTCCCAACGGCTGGGATCGCCAACATCCTCGTCGAGCGTATTCATGATCAGATGCGCATAGCTCGAATCGAACACGAAGTCGTCGATGTCGAAAAGTACGCGCTTTCCTCGCAATCGGAACTTCATCACGAGCTGATTGATGCGATGACAATACCGGGAACGGCAGATCACCAGAACGTCGGCAACTTCGGCGATCTCATCGATCCGCGACCAGTCTCGAAGAAAGAAGAAGCTCGCGGAGACATCCCCGCTCTTGTCGTCATTCAGTACCTGCGCCATGTTGTAGGCACGGTAACGAAACGTACTGTTGTTCGGTTCTTCGTAGAAGTATGCAACCCGCCGCTTGCCGCGCGCAAGCGTCTTCATTCGCTCCGACAACGGCACAATCCACGGGTCGGAATACGCGACAGGGGAGAGATCAACCTTGAACATTAGATTTCTTTCGACAGGTTCTTGATAACCCCAGAGAACGCCTGCTGCCAATCATCGACAAGCCTGTTGCTCCGATAATTCTGCTCCCGCAGCTGGGTGTTCGACGACAAAGCGACCGCCAACCGCAGCCCTTCAACCAGTGCGTCGCGGTCGAGATCGGCGCAAATCAGGTTCGACGAATACTCGGACAAGTCGGTCTTGTTGCCGAAGCGATTGGTCACGACAACCGCGCCGCTAGCGGCCAGATCCAGAGGGGGGTAGCTCGGATGCGGCGTGCTCATCAGGCTGAGACCCACATCGATCGTACCTGCGAGGTCAGCGTACTCGGACCACGAGAGATTCTCGAATTTGGTTGCTACATATCCGCCATCGAACACCACGGCAGGGATGTCCTTCCCAACCAGGCAAATTTCCCATTCTTCCGTGTCCAGCACTTTCAGCGCGATCGCCCGTTCGATGACCTCTATGCCGAGATAGAAGAGATTGCGAACGTTATGAGGCCGTGCATAGAAGAAGAATCGCTTCTTCCCAGTGGTGGTCTTCACACGCGGATGATAGATGGCGGCTGGAAATGCTGGCTCGAACCAAGCTCCATTGCTGGCAATATTGCTTAGTCCGTCGTTAGTCAAATGATCGAACAACAGCTTCGTATTGATGAGGAACCGGATGTCCTTGTTACTCAAGATCTCTTCGCATTTGACGCGATCGTCTCCGTACGGATAGAACATTCGCTCGTCTTCCTGCAGCAGATAAATGATCGACTCACGCGGTACGCTCGGCAGCGTGGCCGCAGTCGTCCACCACGAGGTCGTCACGAAGACGTCACCTTCCTTTACGTCGAGCTCGTACTTCTGATCGAAGAAAGCCGCAAGCTTGAATTGCACTTCCTCCTTCAGTTTGATCCCGTACAGATCGAGGAGATGATTGATGTTCTCGGGTTGCGCCCGCTGAGTGCGGGTGATGATGCGCAGCTGCGCGCCCATCTCATTCGCGAGCAATGCCGAAAAAATCAGCGCCGTCCCTACCCCGCCGAACAGGCTTCCGCTGGACACACTATCCGTCACGATGCTGATGCGCCGAATGTTGGACGCCGGGATCGAATACGTCAGCAACGGCGCCAGCGATTCGAACCTCGCGCGAGAAAGCTGCAAGGCAGTCTTTTGCGATGTCTCGGCTTCGGACATCGAGTCGGAGGACGCATGAAGCTTCCGGGCCAGCTTGCGATAGAAAAGCTGTTGCAGCGCGGATGTTCCGTGGGTACGCCAATAGCAATAGACCCTGTACGCTCGATCAATCATTGGAAGTTCTCAGCACGCTTTTCTAAAAAACTATTATCCGCCGTATCCGGCCGCGACTCGGTCAAATATCGTGTAAGGCTGCGACTAGACCACCGTTGATGCTGGCGTTACACAATTGGACGCTAGCTCATATCTGAGCTTCATACTCCGAAATAACCTGCTCGGTAGCGCCAAAGGCTCGAACGCGCCCACGCTCCATCCACAGCGCCTTGTTGCACACCTTGCGGATTTCCGCGTTCGAGTGCATGGCGAGCACAACGATTTCCGCACGGCTATGGAGGTTCGCGAGGCGCTCTTCTGCCTTGTGCATGAACGACGCGTCCCCGACGCCCATCACCTCGTCGAGCAGGAGAATCTCAGCGTCAACCGCAGTTGAAATGGCGAAGCCTAACCGGACGCGCATGCCACTCGAGTAAGTTCTGAGCGGCAGGTCGAGATAGTCGCCCAATTCGCAGAATTCTGCGATCGACTGCTGCTTTTCACGAATCTCTTCATCCGTCATGCCAAGCAACAAACCGCGCAGACGGATGTTCTGCATGCCCGTCGAGTTCTCGTCCATCCCGAGACTGATATCGAGCAGCGGCACAATCTTCCCGTCACTCTCGACTGTTCCGTAAGTAGGCGCGTAGATCCCGGCCATGATTCGGAGCAGCGTCGACTTGCCGGCGCCGTTGTGGCCGATCAGACCGATCCGGTCGCCACTTTCGAAACGCAAGTCGACGTTGTCAAGCGCACGCACGACGACGATGCCGTCATTGCCCTCAGCAATTGCGTTACGCCGTCCCATCCGCATGACCTGCTTCTTGAGGGATCGTCCTTGAACGTCGTAAATGGGCAGATCGAGGGTCGTGCCTTTCAGTTCGATGTACGCCATGATGTGCCCTATTAAACCCAGTACGGAATGCGTTTCAGGTAACGGCCCGTCAGCGCGAGCGCGAAGCCCCAGCCGACGACGGCCAGCCCCACGGTGACACCCCACGTGGTTGCGCTGGGCAACTCGCCGATTAGCGGCGCGCGAACCAGTTCGATCAAATGCGCCAGAGGGTTCAACTCGACTATGAACGAATAGCGGGTCAACGCACTAGGCCGATAGATGATCGGCGTGATATAGAACGCAACCTGCAGCAGTGCCGCGACGATTTGCGGCAGGTCACGAAAGCGCGCTGACAACAGACCGGCCACCATCGCGATCCACAGCGCGTTAGCCATGTACAGCAACAGTGCCGGAACAAAAACGGGCAGCGTTTCCCAGTTCTTCACGCCGAAAAAGACAAGCAGAACCAGCACGATCAAAAAATTGTGCGCGAGGATGACCAGGTTGCGCCAGACAACCTGCAACATGAAAATGAGCTTGGGCGTCGCTGCTTGCCGGATGTACGGGCCGCTGCTGATGTAAGCGGTGCTGCCTTCCAGCACGGTTGCCGAAAAGGTCGTCCACAGCACGAGACTGACGGCGAGATAGGGCAAATAGTCGCTCATCTTCATGCCGAAGAGCGTGCCGTACACGACGCCTATCGAACCGATCATCACACCGGTACTGATCGTCAGCCAGAACGGTCCCACGCGCGAACGCGCGTAGCGTTGCCGGACCTCAAGCCAACCCAGTAGAGTCCAAAGCCGCCAGGAGGCAATGCTTTGCTTTAAATCATTAAGTGCCAGAGTATACATTCGGACTTTTAAATTTTCGCATTAAAGAAGAGGCTACGGTCGAAGAGGCTACGGTCGTAGAACAGAAGCATCCCGTCATGATTGATCCAGCTGGCCCATGCGGCCTCTCAGGCCATGCCAGATCCCTACTAGCGCCATTTTCAGATGACTCAAGCGCGGCTGCAGGAACAATCCATATATAGCCAGTCGAAATGGAAACTTGACGATCTCCGTAGACTTCCAGGTCCACGGAACATAGCCGCGTTTAATTAAGGCAACTGCATTGCGAAAGAGGTAGTAGTGACGCAGCGGGCTGTGACTCGGATATTGCCGACCGAGAACACGAACCGGTTCGCCACCCAACTCATGTACAAGACGCAAGGCGGGCGCACCAAGCACCGCATATCCCCTCGCCCGCGCTCTAACACACCATTCCAGATCGACGAAATCGATGAATAACCCATCATCCATCGGGCCGATTTCCTGCCAAGCGGCCAGATTGATGCAAGAACCCGAAGTGATCAGGAAATCTATTTCGATCGGCCGTGTACCAACGGGCGCAACCCGACGCAGCCTCAAATAGCCGAAGCGCACGAAGGGCGCAACGCCACCGAGACGGGCGTCCTCGTAAGCGGGCCCAATCACCGCGACCCGCCCTCTCCGGCGCTTTTCCTCGTCGAGCAGAGGCGGAAGTGCTTCCAGCAGCTGTCTCGACGGCTCGCTATCCTGGTCGAAGATCAGCGCACTTGTGCATCCCGCCTTCAGAAGCAGTTCGACGCCTTGATTGATGGCAGTCGCAATACCAAGGTTAGCTGCGTTCGCAACATACAAGATCCGCGTGTCGAGTCCGAGCTGCTCGGCGCTCTGCAACTGCTCGGTGTTGTCGACGACCACGCAGAGCCCCGCATCGGCATAGCGGTTTGCTCGACGCACACAGGCAGCATCGGGCCGAAAAAATACAACAACGATTCCGGTCGACGCGTTGCCAGACGGAACAGCCTGATCACCCAAACTCATGAGGGGAGATCACTTTCCAGAAATGGATGAACATGCATGGGCCCGTTCGCAGACACCGCTATGCACATCGACCGGCCATGCAAAGTCGCAACGCGTCTTGCCAATCCGGCAGGACGAGCCCGAATGTCTCCGTGAGCTTGCCGCAAGACATCCGCGAGTTCGAAGGGCGCTTTGCCGGAACGGGGTAGTCGCTGGTGCCGATGGGTGAGACCGTTGGAGCCTTCTCGCCCATCGCAATCTCAAGGATCGCTTTCGCAAAGCCGTGCCACGAAGTCTCGCCTGCGGCAGTCAGGTGATAGACGCCGGAACGCTCGCGCCACCAGTCGAGATCATTCGCACCAAGGCCCTGCGCGAGAATATGAGATGTCGACGTCGCGATCGTGTTCGACCATGTAGGCGCACCGATCTGATCGGCGACGACCCGCAGCTCTGGCCTTTCGACACCGAGCTTGAGCATGGTCAGCAGGAAGTTCTTTCCCCGCGCGCCATAGACCCAGCTGGTGCGCAGAATAAGGTGTGCGCAGCCTGATTGGGCAATAGCCAGTTCCCCTGCGAGTTTGCTCTTTCCGTACACGTTTTGCGGATTGGTCGCATCGTCCTCGACATAAGGCTCGCCTTTCGTACCGTCGAACACGTAGTCGGTCGAATAGTGGACCAGCACAGCCCCACTGCGGGCCGCCTCGTCTGCAAGAACGCCCGGCGCGTCACGATTGAGACGCATCGCGGCATCGATGTCGGTTTCCGCCTTATCGACCGCGGTATAGGCGGCCGGATTGACGATCACCGAAGGTTTCAATTCGCGCACCGTGGCGCGGATCTGTGCGAGGTCGGACAGATCGAGCGCCGCGCGATCAAGCGCGACGACACGGCCGAGACCTTGCAGTGTGCGCGCAAGTTCGAAGCCAACTTGTCCGTTGACGCCGGTGACGAGGATGGTCGGTTGCTTGCTCATTCGGAAGCCTCAGGCAAATACTTCGGCTTCGCACAAGCGCTTGCCGGCTGCATCTTTGGCCGCGAGCAGGGGCTCGAAATCGATCGGCCATGTGATGCCGACATCCGGATCGCTCCAGACGATGCTGCGCTCGTGTTCGGGAAACCAGTAATCCGTCGTCTTATAGAGGAACTGCGCCGACTCCGATAGCACAACAAATCCGTGAGCAAAGCCCGGCGGTACCCACAACTGACGATGGTTTTCAGTCGACAGGACTACGCCCACCCACTTGCCGAAATTGGGAGAACTCTTACGAATATCGACCGCGACGTCGAACACTTCACCCTCGACGACGCGCACGAGTTTGCCCTGTGCATGTTCGATCTGGTAATGCAGTCCGCGCAGCACACCCTTGGCCGACCGCGAATGGTTGTCCTGAACGAACTCGACATCCGCCTCGACGAATTCGGCGAATTCACGCGCGTTGAAGCTTTCGTAGAAGAATCCTCGCGCATCACCGAACACCTTCGGCTCGATGATCTTCACTTCCGGAAGCGCGGTTGCAGTTACGCTGATGGCCATGCGACTTGATCCGTGAGAATGTTTTGCAGATATTGCCCGTACGCGTTCTTCGACAGCGGCTTGGCGAGCGCGAGCAACTCTTCGCCATTGATCCAGTTGCGCCGGTACGCAATCTCTTCCGGACATGCAACGACCAGCCCTTGCCGCTTCTGCAACGTAGCAATGAAAGTCGCCGCTTCGATCAAAGAATCGTGCGTACCCGTGTCGAGCCACGCGTATCCGCGTCCCATGATTTCGACGTCCAGCTTCTTTTGCTTGAGATAGCGCGAATTCACATCGGTAATCTCGAGTTCGCCGCGCGCGGAAGGTTTGATATCCGCGGCGATATCGCAAACGTCGTTATCGTAGAAGTACAAACCCGTCACCGCGTAATTCGAACGCGGTTTCGCCGGCTTCTCTTCGATCGACAGCGCACGAAACTCCCTGTCGAACTCCACCACACCATAACGCTCAGGATCATGCACGTGATACGCGAACACCGTCGCGCCGTCCGTGCGGGTATTCGCACGCTCCAGCTGCTTCGCCAGATCGTGACCATAAAAAATGTTATCGCCGAGAATCAGCGCCGACGGATCGTTGCCGACGAAATCGCGACCAATGATGAATGCCTGTGCAAGCCCATCCGGCGACGGCTGCACCGCGTACTGGATATTCATGCCCCACTGACTGCCGTCGCCCAGCATCGCCTCAAAGCGCGGCGTGTCCTGCGGCGTCGAGATGATCAGCACATCGCGGATACCCGCGACCATCAACGTCGATAGCGGGTAGTAGATCATCGGTTTGTCGTACACAGGAAGCAACTGCTTCGACACGACGTGCGTGATCGGATAGAGCCGCGTGCCCGATCCGCCCGCGAGAATAATGCCTTTGCGCGCCATCGTTCCGCCCTTACGCGCGTTGCGCGTAGTTCGTTTCGACCCACTTGCGGTACTCGCCCGAAGCGACCTCGTCGGCCCACTCCTGGTTGTCGAGATACCACTGCACCGTCTTCGCGAGACCCGTTTCGAAAGTCTCGGCCGGCTTCCAGCCCAGCTCACGCTCGAGCTTGCGGGCATCGATCGCATAGCGGCGGTCGTGGCCCGGACGGTCTGTCACATAGGTGATCTGGTCGCGATACGAACCCTGCGCCTTCGGACGCTTCTGGTCGAGCAGGTCGCACAGCGTATGCACGACTTCGAGGTTCTTCTTCTCGTTCCAGCCGCCGACGTTATACGTCTCACCCGGCACGCCGCGCGCCAACACTTCGCGGATCGCACTGCAGTGGTCGCCGACATACAGCCAGTCTCGCACGTTCTGACCATCGCCATACACGGGCAGCGGCTTGCCGCCGAGCGCGTTGGCGATCATCAGCGGGATGAGCTTTTCGGGGAACTGATAGGGACCGTAGTTGTTCGAGCAGTTCGTCGTCAACACGGGCAAGCCGTACGTGTGGTGATACGCACGCACGAGATGGTCGGAGCCAGCCTTGGTGGCCGAGTACGGGCTGTTCGGCGCGTAAGGCGTCGTTTCGGAGAATTGCGGATCGGTCGCGGAGAGCGAGCCGAACACTTCATCCGTCGATACATGCAGGAAGCGGAATGCCGCTTTATCTGCGTCGTTCAACGTATTCCAGTAGGATCGCGCAGCTTCCAGCAACGTGAACGTTCCGACGACGTTGGTCTGCACGAAGTCCGCCGGCCCGTGGATCGAGCGGTCGACATGGCTTTCGGCAGCGAAGTGCAACACCGCGCGCGGCTTGTGTTCGGCAAAGAGTTTGTCCAGCGTGTCGCGATCGCAGATGTCTGCGCGCACGAACACATGACGAGGATTGTCCTGTTGCGATTTCAACGTGCCCAGATTGCCGGCGTAGGTGAGTTTGTCCAGATTCAGGACCGACTCGTCCGAGGCATTCAACCACTCAAGCACGAAATTGGCGCCGATAAAGCCGGCACCGCCCGTTACCAGGATCATGGGATTCCTTCTAGAGATTATCTTGGCCGTACGACCAGACAAGCTGCGGCAGTTGCTTCCGGCTATTAGTGCCGTGCAAGCAAAACCACCGGCAACACTGACCGGACGTCACAAAAGGCGCACGTGGGTACGTAACCCATCATTATAAGGGTGTCGATGAGAAACACCAGCGCACTAACAAACTGAGACAGTTTGTAAATCAGGCGAGAGAAAGCATCCAGTCGATGGTGTCTTCAATGCCGATGGCCGGCATATCTGGGACGACACGATTCAGCCTTTTAGCCGAACCAACCAGAACTTTGACTTCATTTTGACGAACGAAGGCGGGATTTACGCGAATTTCCAGATCGTGACCGGAAGCTTCGCGAACGATATCAATGATATCGGTCAGCGTGCGAGGGTTCCCGCTGCAGACATTGAGCGTCTCCCCGGCGACGGGCGATTCAAGTAGTGCTCGATAGGCCTGCGACACCATTCGAACATCCGAAAAATCCCGCGCAACATCGATATTTCCCAATTCGATAAAGGGCCGTCTACGGACAAAGTGGGAAACAATTTTCGGAACCAGGAATCGCTCGGATTGCCCGCGCCCCGTGTAATTAAAAGGCCGGGTAACGACGATGGGCAGCCGGTCGAACCACGTCCGCACCAGATGCTCCATCGCAAGCTTGCTCGCCGCGTAGTGATTGACGGGCGCAGCCGGCGTATCCTCGTCGACAACCCCTTCAGCGTTGCCATAGATATTCGCGCTGCTCGCAATCAGGATCTTGCGCGGCTCGTGTCCGACGTCGATGCACGCCTGCAGCAGATTCGTCGTACCGATCACGTTGACGTTGTACATTTCCAACGGATCGTCGTGCGCGACGAAGCTGATCGCCGCCAGATGCACGATGAATTCGGGTTTGAGCTCGCCTATCAGGCGGCGACAATCTGGCAACGAAGTGATGTCGAGCGTCCGCTCACCGGCTTGCGGCTCGCCTGCCGCCGTACCGATGACCTCATAGCCAGCGTCGGCGAGTTCTTCGCGCACGTAGGCACCAGTGAAACCGCTCGCTCCCGTGATGAGAACGCGGTGGATGACTGGTTGAGACGGATGCCGCAAATCACTTCCTCCTTGGTCTGAGTGCGCGCAGCGTGCACGCCGAACTGGCAGCGGCCGATTATATCGGACGAATAAATCGGCTCCGTTCAGTCCGAACGGTCGTGGGAATCTAGTTTGGCGGGCAGAAAATCGTCAAAAATTCGGAAAAAAATCAAAATAATTCCGCACTTGCGTCGGTACTGCGGCTGCGTCTGCACGCACCGACACCCTTCCTCGCGACGTCGGACGGAGCCCGAATGCCGCGCTATCATGTCGCGTTGTGCATTGCAGCCTGAACGCAACTGCTTCGAACCCATTCCGCGCGCACCGCGGCTGATCAAGACCCGTTCTCCGCCAAGCCCTTCGGACCACCACTTCCCGCCGATGACCGTTTCCACCAGTTCCCCTCCCCTCGCTTTCGGCGATCTGCAAGGCTGCCGCACCCAGTTCCAGCAACTTCTCGCGAAAGCCGCGCCGCCCGCCGACGCGCCGCTCTGGTTCGCGGGCGATCTGATCAACCGCGGCGGCGAGTCGCTCGCGACGCTGCGCGACATCATCGCGCTCGGCGATCGCGCGGTGCCTGTGCTGGGCAATCACGATCTGCATCTGTTGTCGGTGTCGGCGGGCATCAGGAAGTCCAAGAAAGGCGACACGATCGATGAAATCCTCGCCGCGCCCGACGCCGAAGATCTGCTGCACTGGATTCGCCACCGGCCGCTCGTTCACTACGAAAACGGCATGCTGCTCGTGCACGCGGGCGTGCTGCCTCAATGGAATGTCGATTTGACGCTGGAACTCGCCGACGAACTGCAACGCGCATTGCGTGCGCCGAACTGGAAAGAGACGCTAGCTGGGCTCTACGGCAATGAGCCCAATCGCTGGAAGCCGGGCCTCAAAGGCATCGACCGGTTGCGACTGACGTGCACGGCACTCACGCGCATGCGCTTCTGCAATGCCGACGGCGTGATGGATTTCTCGTCGAGCGGCGGCGTCGCCTCCGCACCGACGGGCTTCATGCCGTGGTTCGACGTGGCCGGGCGCAAGACAGAAGACATCACCGTCGTCTTCGGCCACTGGGCCGCGCTCGGGTTGACGGTCCGCGACAACCTGATCGGACTCGATTCAGGCTGTGTGTGGGGCGAGCAGTTGTCGGCCATCCGGCTGGCGCAGTCGCCCGCCGAACGCACGGTCACGCAGGTGGAATGTGAAGGCTGCCGCGCAGTTGTGAACTAAACAGCGGATCGACGCGCTACGCGGGGCGCGTCATGTCTGCGTCTGGACCCGTCAATGGATCCTGCGAGCTGTTCGCGGCGGCGTCGATGGATGCCCGCGTCCGGTCGGCAATCTGACCTGAGCGACGCGCCTCAGGGTCTTGCAGCGCATTCAGCGCGGCAGCGATGGAAGCCTCCGCCTCCGCCGCCAGCAACCGCCTGTCAGCACCCGGCGCAAGCGCCGCACCGACATACACATGCGCCGTCAGCGGCCCGCCGCGCAGCAACGCATCAAGCGACTGCCCAAGCGACATCTCACCGATATAAGCAGGCGCCGTCGACTGCCTTCCCTGCGCATCCTCATACATCATGCACACGGGCTGCACCGGCCGTGACGCCGACACCGCCGCCTGGAACATGTTCGCGTGGAACGGCAGCAACTGCACACCATCCGTCGTCGTGCCTTCCGGGAACACGCACATCAGCTCGCCGGCGTTCAACCGGTTAGCGAGTTCATGCATGATCCGCTTCGCGTCGCTACGCTTCTCCCGCTGGATGAACACCGTGCCGAGTTGTTCAGCCAACCACCCGACCACCGGCCACTTGCGTATCTCAGCCTTCGACACAAACGGCGTCGGCCGCCACGCGTTGATCACGTAGATATCGATCCACGAAATATGGTTCGCGACAACCAGCGCGCCTTCATCGAGCCGCGCGTCATCGTTATGCACGACAAGACGCATGCCGCACAACTGCAGCATCCGCAGCGACCACGCGCGGTTCAACGCCAGACGCTGCTGCGCGCTTGCGCGCGGAAAACGCGTCCAGACCACCCACATGCCGTAAAGCAGATGCGCGACCAGCCGCATCTTGCGAAACGCGAGCTTCATATTGCGAGTCTTCCGCTTAACTTTTCATTCTTCGCCGATGCGTTGCGCACGACGCTCAGCGCTGCTCGAACGCCACCTGGCCCGACACGACCGTCGCGCGCACGCGGCCCGGCAGTTCGTACCCGAGGAACGGCGTGTTGTGCCCCTGGCTCTTCAACGCGCGCGGCTCGACCCGCCAGTGACCGTGGCGATCGAACACGCACAGATCGGCCGTCGCGCCCGCTTCGATCCGGCCCGCCGGCAACTTCAGCACCGAGGCAGGCGCAGCCGTAATGCGGTTGAGCGCTTTTGCCAGCGGCACGCCCGTTTCGTCGGCCCACTTCAACGTCAGCGACAGCAACAGTTCCAGCCCCGTCGCACCCGGCGTCGCCTCGGCGAACGGCAGCAGCTTTTCGTCGTCGTCGACCGGCGTGTGGTCCGAGCAGATCGCGTCGATCGTGCCGTCCAGCAGGCCCGCGCGAATCGCTTCGCGATCGCGCTGCGAGCGCAGCGGCGGGTCGAGGCGGAACTGCGCATCGAAATAACCGATGTCGATATCGATCAGATGCACGTGGTTGATCGTGACGTCGCAGGTGATGGGCAGGCCTTCCACCTTCGCCGCGCGCACGAGCTCGACGCCCGCCGCCGACGACACATGCGACAGATGCACGCGCGCGCCCGTCACGCGCACGATCTCGCAGATCGTATGCAGCGCGATCGTTTCCGCGGACACGGGCACGCCCGACAGGCCGAGACGCGATGCAAGCGGACCGCTCGCCGCAACGCCACCCTTCGAAAGATACGCATCCTGCGGCCGCAGCCATGCGGTATAGCCGTACGTGTTCGCGTATTGCAACGCGCGCAGCAAGACCTGCGTATCGACGATAGGGTTATCGGCCTGCGAAAAGCCGACGCAACCCGATTCCGTCAGCTCGACCATCTCGGTGATCGTCTGCCCCTTGAGGCCGACCGTCAGCGCGCCGAGCGGATACACATGCGCGCGGTTCAGATTGCGCGCGCGAAACTTGAGCATTTCGACGAGACCGGGCTCGTCGAGCACGGGATCGGTGTCGGGCGGACATACGAGGCTCGTCACGCCGCCCGCAAGCGCCGCGGCCATTTCCGATTCGAGTGTCGCCTTGTGCTCGTAGCCGGGTTCGCGCAGCCGCGCCGACAAATCGACGAAACCGGGCGCCACGCAGAGCCCTTTCGCATCGATGGTGCGCGCCGCGTTGAAATCGGCGGGCGCGTTGCCGAGCGCAACGATCTTGCCCGCCGCGATGAACACGTCCTGTTGCTGCTCGGTGCCCGCTACGGGATCGATCAGCGTGCCGCCTTGAATATGAATCTTCATGCGCTGCCTTTTTTGACTGCCTTTACCTGATGACTGATGTGATGGGTGATTGCGAGAGCCGTGCGCGGCTCAATCGTTGTTGCCCGCGACGATACCCATCACCGCCATGCGCACAGCAATGCCGAACGTCACCTGATTGAGAATCACCGATTGCGGTCCATCCGCCACCTGCGAGTCGATTTCGACGCCGCGATTCATCGGGCCCGGATGCATCACGATCGCATCGGGCTTCGCGAGCGCGAGACGCTCGGGCGTGAGCCCCCAGCTCTTGAAATACTCCTGCGCCGACGGCAGCAACGCACCGCTCATCCGCTCGTTCTGCAGACGCAGCATGATGATCACGTCGACGTCCTTCAAGCCTTCGTCGAGGTTGTGGAACACACGCACGCCCATCTGCTCGAGGCCGCCCGGCAGCAGCGTGCGCGGACCGATCGCGCGCACTTCGGGCACGCCGAGCGTGGTCAGTGCGTGAATGTCGGAGCGCGCGACACGCGAATGCAGAATGTCGCCGACGATCGCCACGCGCAGATTCGTGAAATCCTTCTTGTAGTGGCGGATCGTGTACATGTCGAGCAGACCCTGCGTCGGGTGCGCGTGACGGCCGTCGCCGGCATTGATCACGTGCACGTGAGGCGCGCAATGTTCGGCGATCAGATACGGCGCGCCGCTCGACGCGTGGCGCACGACGAACATATCTGCATGCATCGCCGACAGGTTGTTGATCGTGTCGAGCAGCGACTCGCCCTTGCTTGTCGACGATGCGTTGATGTTCAGATTGATCACATCCGCCGACAGCCGCTTGGCCGCGATCTCGAACGTGGTGCGCGTGCGCGTCGAGTTCTCGAAGAACAGGTTGAACACCGACTTGCCGCGCAAGAGCGGCACCTTCTTCACTTCGCGGTCGGTCACGCTGACGAACTGCTCGGCCGTATCGAGAATGTGATTGACGATCGCGCGCGGCAGGCCTTCGATCGTCAGCAGATGTTTCAGCTCGCCGTTCTTCGTGAGCTGCGGATTGCCCTTGAGGAAACCGTAGCGAAAACGCTCTGCGGATGCGGCGTTATCGGTCGAATCGGTGGAACCTTGGGAAACCGGGTTGGGCGTGTTCATGGTCTTCCTGAATCAGACTGGGGACTGCGGGTGCTGCGGGTGTTTGCTCAGGTTCTGCGAAGCGCGCGATGTGGATCCACGACGCGCGCCCGGTTGCGGCCTGTTGCTGCCGTGTGGATCAATCCGCGCGCGGCTCGGTGTGAAACGTGAAGCGCTCGCCGTCGCGCGCCAGCACGAGCGTCGAATTCGCCGGCACCTCGATCGTGCCGCCGACGAAACGGGCCGCCATCGGTAACTCACGCCCGCCACGATCAGCGAGCACCGCGAGTTCGACGGACGCGGGACGTCCGTAGTCGTACAGCTCGTTCAACGCAGCGCGCACGGTACGGCCCGTGTAGAGCACATCGTCGACGAGCACGATGCGACGATTGTCGACTTCGAACGGCAGCGACGTGGGACTTGCCTGCGTATGCAAGCCCTTCTTCGCGTAGTCGTCGCGATGCAGCGCGACGTTGACGACACCGAAGGTCGGCACGTTCAGGTCTTTGGCGAGGCGTTCGGCCAGCCACGCGCCGCCGCTGTAGATGCCGGCGAGCACCGCGCCGTCCGGACCACCCAGCGCGTCGCCATAGGCGGCGCGAATCTGTTCGAGCACGGCGCGATACAGCGCCTCGGCGTCAATGGAACTCATGATCGTCGGTCAGTCCGTCCAGATATTGCTGAAGAATGATGCACGCGGCTTCGGCATCGAGCATGCCGGCCTGGCGCGATCCGCTGCGGATGCCCGCCTCTGCTTCGACGGACGAATAGCGTTCGTCGACCCACGAAACAGGCAGATTGAAGCGCCCGTTCAACTGGTTGCCGAAGCGTTTGGCGAGCTGGGTTCTTTCGTGCGGCGTGCCGTCGGGATGCATCGGCAGGCCGACGACGAGCGCGTCGGGCTTCCACTCGTCGATGAGTTTGCCGACGGCTTCGAAACGGTATTCGCGATTGCGGTTTTGCAGAACGACGAGCGGACGCGCACTGCGCGTGAGGGAATTGCCGACAGCCACACCGATCCGTTTTTCACCGTAGTCGAACGCAAGCAGCGTCGCTTCACGTCCGGCTACACCGCTCATGCGTGACCCGCTTCGCCGGAGAGCATCGAGGACGAAATGCCGAGCAGCGCGAGCGCCGCTTCGAAGCGGTCTTCAGCGGGCACGTCGAACACGATTTTGGGGTCGGCCTGGACCGTGAGCCAGCCGTTCTTGGAGATTTCGTCTTCCAGTTGACCGGCGCCCCAGCCGGCATGGCCGAGCGTCAGCAGAAAACGCTCCGGCCCCTTGCCGCTCGCGACGGCTTCGAGCACGTCTTTCGAGGTGGTCATTTCGAGCCCGCCCGGCACCTGCATCGACGACGTATAGGTGGTGTTTTCCAATGCGTCATGCAGCACGAAGCCGCGCTCGGTTTGCACCGGGCCGCCGAAATACACGGGGACATGCAGCAGAGGTTCGATCTCGAGCTTGAGATCGATGCGATTGAAGAGCGCCTGGAGGTCGATATCGGTCGGCCGGTTGATGACGAGGCCGAGCGCCCCACGCTCGCTGTGATCGCAAAGGTAGACCACCGTTCCTGAAAACGTGGGGTCCGCCATGTTGGGCATGGCGATCAGGAACTGGTTGGTCAGATTGATGCGATCGTTACTCTTGGACATAGGTCGAATTTTAGCAAAGACGGTGCGCAACTGCGGTGCCCGCGCCATGCGCCAGAGTCGTGCGGCAGGCCGATTGTCAACCTTGCCAGCCTTGTCGGCTGGGCTGTCCGCACAGGCGCGCAGCCGCGTCAATCGCAGTCCATGAAACTGCACTCTATCACGCGCGTTGGCCTCGTCGGGAACGACGATCGTGCGCTATCGCGCAGCGTGTTCGCATAGAAGACGCGCGGGTCCGGACGCGCTATGCACTGCCCTGTTCGATAGCGCGCGTGAGCGTCGCAAGAACGTTCGTCGCGGACTGCGGCGCAACGCCCGCCGCGACCTTATGCAGCATTGCGCGCAGGGCTTCGGACGCGGCTTCGAGCGAGCGCGCATCGGGTGCGTCGACGACGACATGCGCGCGAACCGCAGGCGTCGACACGCCAGCGTGTGCGCGGCGTCGCCAGGCGAGGCCCAGCGCATCGGCGAGCAGCGCGACCTGGCCGAGTCCGAGCGCCGAAGCCGCCGCACCCAGACGGTAAGCCGCGTCGCCCGCCTGCAGCGCAGCGCTGGGATCCGCTTTCTGCGGATTATCGGCGGCACGCGCGTGATCGGTGAGCGCGGAGATCGCGGCGTCGGCGGTTTGCAAGAAGTCTTCGTACGCGTTGGCGTTGACCGTCAGCGCGCCGAGTTCGCGCGTCATCGCAACATGCGCCGCCAGCGTCTCCGCCTGATGCGCGCCGGCTTCCCATAACGCTTCCGACGCCTGCGTGCCCGCGACGTGCCAGTCGACCGTCAAACCATAATCGCGCAGCAGTTCGACGTGGTCGGTGTCTTCCGCGGCCGCGCCGAACAGCGCGTAGTCGCGCCACAGCAACGCCAGCGTCGCGCGCACCAGCGAACGCGGCGCGAGCGGAATGCCGCGCTCTTCGTCGGCGAGCGCCATGTTGCAGCGCGCGTAGAAACGCCGCGTGTCGATGTCTTCGACCGATCGGCCACTCGCGCGCAATGCGCGCGAGCATGCCAGCGCGAGACGCCAGAAATCATAAGGATCGGGGCCGGACAGATCGACGAGACAAGTATCGAGATCGTCGAGTGCAGCGTTGACGGCGCCCGCGACCGCGCTCGTGCTGACGTGACCCTTCGAGCGCAGCACGGGCAGCAGCGCCTGCTCATAGCGCGCACGCAGATGCGCGAGCCGTGCAGCCGATTGCGAACGCAGTGAAACGGGCGGAATGGGCCGGCTCGCAAGCGCGATGTCTTCGAAAGTGACGCTGTAGCCGGGCGTGTGCTGCGCGATATGCGTGCTGAGCAGGCGGTAATGCTCAAAAAGCGCGCCCGAGCAGCCGAGCTCGCGCAGATTGCGCCGCTCGAGCGCCGCGCGGAAAGCCCGCAGTGCCGCGCCAAAAGCGGCACGCGCGGGCGCCTCGTCGGCGAGACCGCTGGCGGCCATCGGCGAGACGAGCAGCAAGGCATCGGTGAAACGTTGTGCGGCAAGCCAGCCGGCTTCGCGCAACGTGCGGCCGGCGACCAGCAGTTGCGCCGTCATGTCGCGCCGCTGCTCGAAAGCAGCAAGCGCGTCGGCAATGGCCTGCTCCGCGGGGCGGACGGCGCCGCCGCGGGGATTCGGTAGAGCGTCGAGCGTATCGGGCGATGCGGATCGAAGGGTCATGAGCAGGCCGCAGGAACGCCGGCATTGTCAGGCGGCATCGATACTGCGCCACCGGAACTGCCGGTAAGGCGAAAGTAGTGCAGTAGTGCAATTGCCGGGCCACTCGCGGAGTGGCTCGAAAACGGTGCCGCTTTCTCAGGTCACAGCATGAAGCCGGAAACCGCTCTCGACAGCGCTTGTGCGCGATGCCGGGAGCGCACTGCTCACGTACTGGCCTCTACCCTGACGAACCGAGATGACCGCAAGCAAAGCCCAGTGACAGGTTACCTTGCGACAGCGCATGCGCGCGGATGTTCCATCGTGCGCGCAATCGATTCATTTCGAATCGCCCGACCTTGCATGGCGCGACAGGACCGCCCGCCCGTGCAAGGCTGACCGATCAGATCTCCACCATCTCGAAGTCTTCCTTGCGCGCGCCGCACTCGGGGCAAGTCCAATTGATGGGAACATCTTCCCAGCGAGTGCCCGGCGCGATTCCTTCCTCTGGCAGACCGGCTTCTTCGTCATAGATCCAGCCGCAGATCAGGCACATCCAGCTCTTATATTCCATTCTTGAGTCGCGTCGAAAAGTCCGTGGAAACGGGAGCCATGATGGTACCGTGTTGGCGCCCCCATGCCTAGCGGATGCGGGGTCCGAGCGGCCCGCCGCGACACTTTGCGACGTTATGTGTGGCCGCACGCGCCGCCAGATGCGAAAAAGTGCCCCGCACGCGTATAAGGCCGCATAATTGAGCCGTCTGTGTGGGCCATGCGGGCGCGTCGCGCGCCTGTGCTGGTCCGACAATCTTCCGCTCATCGAATCCACAAAAATTTCATGGCCAGCAACACCCCTCCGATCGTTCTCACCTTCGGCCTGTCCGACCCGACGGGCGGTGCCGGCCTGCAAGCCGACCTGATGACGCTTGCCAGCATGGGCTGTCACGGCGTGTCCGTGCTGACCGGCTACACGGTGCGCGACTCGGCGAGCTGCGACGAGGTGACCGGGCTCGACCCGGAAGCCGTCGCGACCCAGGCGCGGATGCTGCTGGAGGACATGCCGATCGCCGCCTTTAAGGTCGGCGCGGCCACACGCGCGGAAGTGGTCAGTGCGATCGCCGAAGTGGTCGCCGATTACGATGACATCCCGCTGATCCTCGCACCTGACTTCACGCTCGACGACGAACACGTGCTCGCCGCCGATGAACTGCGCGAAGCGATCGCCGATCTGCTCGCGCCGCAAACCACCTTGCTGGTGGCGGACACGGCTGCACTGCTCGCGCTCGCGCAGCCTGACGGCGACGCCGAGGCGCCGTCGCTCGATGCCGCCATTTCGCATCTGCTGTCGCAAGGCTGCGAGTACATTCTGTCGACGGAAACGGGCACGCACCGGCTCGTCAATACGCTTTTCAGCGAAGACGGGCAGCTGCGGCAGGACATGTGGGATCGCGGACAGCAACGGATCATGGGCATCACAGATACGCTCGGCGCGGCCATCGCGGCGCTGCTGGCAAATGGTCAGGAACCCGCCGAGGCGGTGCGCGAAGCACAGGAGTATCTGTTCCAGGCGACGCAGGCTGCATTCCGGCCGGGAATGGGCGCTTATCTTCCCGATCGTTTCTTCTGGGCGAGGAGTAGCGAGGACGATGTGCCGCTGAGTGGCGGGACGGATGCGTCGCCGGGTGAAGCGCGACATTGAATCTGGCGCCTTTTAGTCCAATAGCCCTCCAATCAAACCAGATCTGTCAATAGCGTAATAGCAAGATTCTCATTACAACGGTAATTAGCTGTTACAGCATTGAGAATTCTTAGATAGTACAATTACGGATTGTAATAATCGCTGTTTTGCCGTCCCGTTGACGCCTTGTTTGTTGCTCGCGGCGCAATGGCTCATCTGACTTCGCTTCCCATGGCAAGGTCAACGACAGGCCACCCGCTTCGGCGGGAATCTAACGGACAATCCGAATTGGAAAATCTACGCCCCATTGCTGATGCCGCCGCCGAGCCGCGCGCACGATGCGCTCAAGGCAGCGCGCCGATTGGTCGCGTCGCTCGCGACGAGCCGGAAAACCGTCCGTCGACTGAGCGCGTTCAGCCGTTCGTACAACGCTTCAACGGCACGATCACGGGCCGCGACCGCGCCATCATGCTTGGACACAAGCCCGTAACCGTGTGGCTTACCGGCCTGTCCGGCGCGGGAAAATCGACCATCGCATTCCACCTCGAACGCGAACTGATGTCGATGGGCCACGCATGCTACGTGCTCGACGGCGACAACATCCGACACGGCCTGACGAGCGATCTCGGCTTTTCGAAAGAAGATCGTCACGAGAACATCCGCCGGGTCGCGCACGTTGCGCACCTGATGAACGATGCCGGTCTCATCGTCATCGCCGCATTGATTTCGCCGATGTCCGAAGACCGGGCGATGGCCCGCGCAATAATCGGCAACGACAGCTTTGTCGAGACTTATGTGTCCGCTTCAGCAAACGATTGCGCCAGACGTGATCCGAAAGGACTCTATGCAAGAGCCCAGGCGGGTACCCTCACCTCTTTCACGGGTGTGTCCGCCC
The DNA here is from genome assembly GCF_017104715.1 of Burkholderia sp. Ac-20365. Lineage (GTDB taxonomy): Bacteria > Pseudomonadota > Gammaproteobacteria > Burkholderiales > Burkholderiaceae > Paraburkholderia. Next base: position 116,996 of record NZ_JAAGPI010000011.1, on the reverse strand, counting down.
CGTATGAGCCGCCCGCTAATCCAGAACTGCTTGTCGATACGACTGCATTGACGGAAACGGACAGCGTATCGCGCGTGCTCGATCATCTGCGCGAACATTTTTTGCTGCAGCACTGATTCCCTTTCGGGGTCGACGCACCAGACACAAAGCCGGAAGTCGAAGCACCAAAAGAAAAAACCCGCATCTCTGCGGGTTTTTTCTTTTGGCACGAGAAGCACGCCTCTCAGCGCGCTCCTCACATGCATTCCAGTTACCTGGAAATTACATGTCCATGCCCATGCCACCCATGCCGCCGGGCATGCCACCAGCCATCGGTGCATCTTCCTTCGGCAGTTCGCAGACAGCTGCGTCCGTCGTCAGCAGCAGGCCAGCGACCGAAGCTGCGTTTTGCAGCGCCGTGCGCGTCACCTTCGTCGGGTCGACAACACCGGCTTCCACCAGGTCACCGTACTCGCCCGTTGCTGCGTTGTAGCCGTAGTTGCCCGTGCCAGCTGCAACAGCTGCCACGACCACGCTGGCTTCTTCGCCGCCGTTCGTCACGATCTGGCGCAGCGGCTCTTCCATTGCGCGCAGAACGATCTTGATACCTGCGTCCTGGTCAGCGTTGTCGCCCTTCACGTTGCCGATTGCGCTGCGTGCACGGATCAGTGCAACACCGCCGCCAGCCACGATGCCTTCTTCCACAGCTGCGCGCGTTGCGTGCAGTGCGTCTTCGACACGTGCCTTCTTTTCCTTCATTTCGACTTCGGTCGCAGCACCAACCTTGATCACTGCAACGCCGCCTGCCAGCTTGGCAACGCGTTCTTGCAGCTTTTCACGGTCGTAGTCCGACGTTGCTTCTTCGATCTGCGTGCGAACTTGCTTGACGCGCGCTTCGATGCTTGCTGCTTCGCCAGCGCCGTCGATGATCGTCGTGTTTTCCTTGCCCACTTCGATACGCTTCGCTTGACCGAGTTCAGCCAGCGTTGCCTTTTCGAGCGTCAGGCCGGTTTCTTCAGCGATGACCTGGCCACCCGTCAGGATAGCGATGTCTTCGAGCATGGCCTTGCGGCGGTCACCGAAGCCCGGAGCCTTGACAGCAACCGTCTTCAGGATGCCACGGATGTTGTTGACGACCAGCGTAGCCAGTGCTTCGCCTTCGACGTCTTCAGCGATGATCAGCAGCGGACGGCCAGCCTTCGCGACTTGCTCGAGAACCGGCAGCAGATCACGGATGTTCGACACCTTCTTGTCGTGCAGCAGCACGAACGGGTTGTCCAGAACGGCGACTTGCTTGTCCGGGTTGTTGATGAAGTACGGCGACAGGTAGCCGCGGTCGAATTGCATACCTTCGACAACGTCCAGCTCGTCTTGCAGCGACTTGCCGTCTTCGACGGTGATGACGCCTTCCTTGCCGACCTTGTCCATCGCTTCAGCGATGCGATCGCCGATCGACGTGTCGCTGTTCGCCGAGATCGCGCCAACCTGTGCGATTTCCTTGTTGGTCGTGCAGGGCTTGCTGATCTTGCGCAGCTCTTCGATTGCTGCTGCGACGGCCTTGTCGATGCCGCGCTTCAGGTCCATCGGGTTCATGCCCGATGCAACGTACTTCATGCCTTCGCGGACGATCGACTGGGCCAGAACCGTTGCCGTCGTCGTGCCGTCGCCGGCGTTGTCGCTGGTCTTGGAAGCCACTTCCTTGACCATTTGTGCGCCCATGTTCTGGAGCTTGTCTTTCAGCTCGATTTCCTTCGCGACGGAAACACCGTCCTTCGTGACCGTCGGGCCACCGAAGCTGCGTTCCAGCACAACGTTGCGGCCCTTCGGACCCAGCGTGACCTTCACTGCATTGGCGAGAATGTTCACGCCTTCAACCATCTTGGCACGGGCGGAATCGCCGAACACGACGTCTTTAGCTGCCATCTTCTAACTCCTTGAATTCTTGAGAATGAACCGGAAACAAGTACTTACTTGTTGACAACGGCCATGATGTCTTCTTCGCGCATCACCAGCAGTTCGCTGCCGTCGACCTTGACGGTCTGGCCAGCGTACTTGCCGAACAGGACGCGGTCGCCGACCTTGACGTCGAGCGCGATCGGGTTGCCCTTGTCGTCACGCTTGCCCGGGCCGACTGCCAGGATTTCGCCTTGATCCGGCTTTTCTGCTGCGGCTTCGGGGATCACGATGCCCGATGCGGTCTTGGTTTCCTGATCCAGGCGCTTGACGATCACGCGATCATGCAAAGGACGAAGGTTCATGGATAGATCCTCTCTTGATTGGGACTGAAGAACGCTGAGGTATGCCGGCTGGCACCGCCAACCAGCGATGTTGTTAGCACTCTCGTGCGGTGAGTGCTAATTATATGGACGGGGAATTACAAATTCAAGAAGGGTGCAGCGGGATTTGTCGAAATTCACGTAACCCCATGTTTTATCGACAAAATCACTTCCCGACGCGGGTCTGACAGGGCGATTCCGGGGCCTGGAAGCCGGCCATTTCACCGAAACTGGCCGCAATGTGGTGGCACGAACTTAACGCCTGCCAATTTATTGGTTAAATCGGTCAGGTCCATCGTAATCGATCGCAAGAAGGCGTATCCGATGCCGGGAAACCGCTCGCCAGCGAGGCTGAAGTCCAGCTTTTTGCCGCGCCGCGGTTGGGGATATCGAACACGCGGCACGACGCTTGCGCCGACCGGATAGCGCCGACCTCCGCGCATCATTCCAGTCATCAGGTTGCCCGCCTCCCCACGCACAAATGCGCGCGGACGGCGGTTCGACTTCTGACTGGACCCGAACTGGTCTGATTCGAATGCTGGGGAAGAGCGATGCACAACCCGGATAGGGTCAAAATCCGCGATCCGCGTGGCGATGCCGGTTATGCGAGCAGTCTGGACGAACTGCTGTCTGAACTATCGTCCATCGTTGCCAGCGCTCTGGACGCACGCCATTGCGCAATTCATTTGCTGAGCGAACGGCAGGCCGCTGAACTCGGTCTGCGTCAGCGCGCCGGATTCGTCGACAACGCCAGTTCCGGCTCCGACGCAGTGAACGTGCGTGAGAGCGACACCCGTGGTCCATACGCGATGGTGCTCGAACGTGCGAGCGTCGCCGCTCGCGCAAACGCGATCGAAGTCGCTGCTGACTGTCAGCTCAGCGACAGCATGTTCGCTCCCCTGCTGCTGCGGGGAAAGACCATCGGGATCGTCTACGCGTATCAGCCGCTGAAGAAGCCCTGCTTTGGCGTCGATGATCTGCGGCTGCTGGAAAACCTCTCCCTGCTGGTCGTCAAGGCACTTCACGCCAACCAGATCCAGCAGTTGATGAAGTCGCGCTTTACCCAGGCCGCGCTGACCCGGTCTTCGGAAAAGACCGTGCGGGAAATCATCGCGGGATCGGCGCAGAACACGAACCAGATTGCGAAGATCCTCGCGAAATCGTTCTACCGCGAAATGACCAATGCGGGCTTCAATTTCAACCAGATCATTCATGCTGCGTCGGAGATCATCTCCGAGTTGAGCAACAGCGTACGCAAGCACAGGAATTCGCATAGCCGCCGCGCTCAGACGGCCAGGTCGTCAGACGATGAATCGCTTCCACGCGAAGTCGAGCTTGCGAACGAAATACTGGATCGAACAGGTTGATTGTCTGCCTGTCGTGCGTTGTCACGCACCAATACGTCAGCACTCCAATCTAAATCCAGACGACGAAACGCTCACTTTTACGCGAGCGTTTCTGGTGTCTTTCCGTGGCGCGTCGCGTTGCGCTGTGTTCTGTGCGACGGCGTACAGCCCCTGTTGCAGCTCGCACCTAGACTGCCCGAAGCATCGCCGGATCGAATGAAACGGCGCAGAACATCTGACGCTTCCTGGGTTGATCATGACCAACACCATCCATGCCGTACGTCAATTCCAGCCGCTCTCGGACTACGTGAAAGAAGCCCGGCGAAAGCCCTCTCCCAATCCGCGTATCGAGAAAGCCGTCCTCATGCCGATCGAGGCATCGAGCCATGTGGTCATTTCTCAGGAAGCCAGCCGCCGGCTGGCTGCAGAACAACATGACGAACAGCAATGGGACTGGGACATCTAGCGAGCGTTGCGCACATTCGTGTCGAGGTGGGATTCACTGTAGAAGGCGCCGTAACGGAACGTGACGCCTCACGCTGCTTCTTTATTGCTGAACCCCTGGAACCCCAAGCGCATGCGCATCGCCGCCATCAGCAGACGCGGGAGCAGCGGAATACGGATCGACTGCAGTCTGCGCGCGACGAGCCCCGGCATCTGCGCCCTGGCGAGTCGCACTATCGGCGGGTATGCCGGGCGGCAACGGCGGCAAGGTCGGCAACATCGCCACGTTCTTCGCAACGCGCTGCTGCGTTTGTGGCGGCGGCGGGCGCCGTGCGGGCGCCGCCGCGCGCGCGGACGTGGTGTCCGAAAGCGGCCTCCAGCCATTTGAAACGATTGCGCGCTCGAGCAGAACCTGCGCGTCCTTGCTGCCGGAATCGGCGGCCAGCGCCTGATTCGCCTGCTTCACCACGCAACTCCAGAGCACATCCTTCGCGCAGATGGTCGCCACGCGTAATGCCGCATCGCGCTCGTTCTCACGATCCGCGATATCGGTTTGCATCCGCAGCGCGTCGGCATTGCGAGGCGCAACGGCCAGCACTTCGGCGACGGCCGCCTTGGCCGCCGTCAGATTCTTCTGCTCGAGACTCGCGCGTGCGACGACCAGCGCGGCAGACACCTTGTTGCCATACTGCCCCGCGGCGGGGCCGCCGCCCGTCATCGCAGCCGAACCGGTCGCGCCCGAGGGCATCGCATTGGATGACAACCCGCTGTCCGCGCCATTCAGGCCCGTTTTCATCGGTTCGACAAAGTCGTCGTTCCGGTGACTGGCGCCGAGTCGCTGGAAGCCGAGCCACGCGAATGCGATCGCGATCATCAACACAAGCGCGATCGCGCCGCCCATCACGATGCGGCGCGGCGGCCGTCTCCACAACGAGCGTTGAATATCGGGCTGCATTTCCGGCAAATCGGACCAGCGAATTTCGGGCGGAGATGCGTCGTCGTGATCGTCGTCGGCAGGCAGCGACGGGCGTTTTTCGACGGCCCTTAGCTGGGTTTCCGGACGCCTCGGCTGAGTGCCCGCGAGCGGTTGGCTGACGCCGCAATATGGACAGAATGCGACGTGTTGATACAGAACACCGCCGCAACGCGTACACGGTGTCGGAAACCGTTGGATGGATCTCATATCAGCAGACATGCCAGAGCCCTAAGCTGTTGTGCGCGATGCCATCCACAGGCTGAAGATCGAAGTTGATGCAAACGGCCGGGTCGGCGGAACTTGCGATCCAAATCCGCTGGTGAGCGGTAAGCCCAGTTCTTTCGTCGTGGGCACGCAGGGTGTGCAATGTCTGATTTTTCGCACGCACCGCGCTTCCGTGTTTGTTGCCTGTCGCACACATGTTCCGCGATTTCATCGGAGAGTCCGAGAAGTCGGGCATTCTGGCGGCACGAGTGCATGCGTTGTATAGCGGCGCGCGCTCGGGCGTGGAAAAAGGAACGCGCGTGCTCCTTCAATCGCGATAGCGGAAAACCAGACACGAAATAAAAAGCCGGCGCACAAGGCGCCGGCTGTCACTCAACCCTTCGTCGAAAAAGACGACGACGACGCGTCAGGCCCCACTATCCACACTCACGCCCGCACGAATCGGCTCGACCACCACGTGGCTTTCCTTCGGCAGCGCCCATTCGAGCCAGCGCGCGCGATGCAGGACAACCAGCCCGAACGCCAGCGCCGACAGCACGCCGAACGTCGCAAACCCCATCTGATAGCTGCCTGTGCCTTCCTTCGCGATGCCCATGATCACCGGCAGATAAAAACCGCCGATCCCACCCGCCGCGCCGACGATCCCCGACATCAAGCCCGTTTTGCCCTTCCAGCGCTGCGGCACCAATTGGAACGTCGCACCGTTGCCAAGACCAAAGCACACATACATTGCAATCAGCAACGCGATACCCGCCGACACCGGCGGCATCCACGCAGCAAACAGGAAATCGCACAGCGAAATCGCCGCCAGCAGAATCACCAGCGCGCGCACACCCGAAATGCGATCCGCAACCAGCCCGCCAATCGGACGCACCAGCGCACCGATACACGCCAGCAGCGACATGAACAGCCCCGCTTCGAGACGCGGCATCTGATACAGCGAAATCAGCAGCGTCGTCACATACGAGGACATACCGACAAAGCCGCCAAACGTGATGCTGTACACGAGCATGACGACCCATGTATCGCCCTCGACCAGCACGCTGCGATAGTGCTTCGGCAACACGGCGATCGCGAGCAGCGCGCCGAGCACGGGCAGCAGCAGCACGCCCGTCTTGCCCGCGCCGAACACGCCTGCATGCACGGCGACCACCAGCGCGACGAGACCGACCAGCGTCACGATAAAGCTGCGCAGCGCCCGCACGCCGCTGCCCGACTTCTGCCCGAGATCCTTCGCCCAGAAAAACAGCGCGACAGCAGCAAGAGCCAGCAGCGGCAATGCAGCGCCTGCGGCCTTCGCCCAGCCGAAATGATCGGCCAGCGCCGGGAACATGAAACCGTCCAGCACCGCACCGATATTGCCCGCAGCCGCCAACCCAAGCACCAGACCCTGCACCTTCGGCGGATAGTTGCTGCCTGCCATCGGCAGTGCGACGGCGAAGCTCGCGCCGCCGACGCCGAGGAACACGCCCAGAATCAGCAGCAACGTGTACGACGGCGCGCCCGGCATCAACAGCAGCACGACGGAAGGAATCGCCGACAGCGCGACGCCCATCAGCGCGACGCGCCGGCCATCGCAAGCCTGATAGAGATTGCCGAGCGTCACGCGCAGGATTGCCGCGCCGAGCACGGGCACCGCGACGAGAAAGCCCAGTTCCGCGGGCGACATCGTGATGCTCTTGTTGATGAACGGAGCCAGCGGCCCGAACATGACCCAGACGGTAAAGCCCGTATCGAAGTAAAGGAAGCACGCGAGCAGCGCGCGCCAGTTACCGCTCGCAAGCGAATTCAGCAGGTTTTTCATGGGTCTCTCTCATTGAACGAATGCAGGGCTGATGCGTGGGTCAATCGAAGAACTAGGGGAAAGCACGTTCGGTCACGCGCGGCTGCGCGGGCTTTGGCGTCGCGCTGCGCGGTTTGCCGCGCCGGGGCGTCGCATCGTCGGTGTTCTGATCGACGACGCTGTAGATCAGCGTGTCCATTTCCTTGATGATGTCGGCGAGCACCGTTGTGATGACGGCGAACTCGCGACCGTACGTCCCGGCTCGCGCCGCCGAGATGCGCGCGTTCAGCGCGACGATGTTCGCCTGCATCGAAATGCTCGACAGTTGTTCCGCGATCGCGGCCTGACGGCGCTGCACGGCTGCTTCGATACCGCGCATCTCGTTCTGGTAAGCAAGCGTGATCTCCTGCAGCAGTTCGAGCAGCGGCGTCGCCTGTGCAACGAGCGCATCGACGTGTTCACGCGCCGCCTCGTCGCGTGCCTCCACGCGCGCGGCCGTTTCTTCCGTCAGCGCAATGAAGCGCTGCACGCGCTCGTCCGCCTTGCGCGTGCCGTAGTAAAGCTGATGCAGCGCATCCGAGAACACGCCCGGCAAATGATCGTTGCCGTTCACGAGCACGCGATGCGTCGATGCAAACGTCGCGAGACATTCGCGCGCAACGGCGAGCGCCGCGGAGTCGCCGTGCGATGCGAGCAGCACATGCAGCACGATGCGTTGCGAAAGCATCCGCTGACGGCCCGACAGATTGATCAGTTCGCCGATCGTCTGTCCGGAAACTTCGGTGCGTTGCGTGGTGATCTCGTTCGTCATACTGGATCGCGTCGATGCGCGCGTTTCGGTTGCGCAAAAAAAAACGTCCCGAAGCGCACGCGCGCCGCCCGATCACATGGATCGAACGCTCCTCGCACGTTGCGCTTCGGGACGCCGTTGCCCCATCGGTCCGCTCGCACTGCGAGCGTCCCTGAAAATCTGGAATGCACTGAAGCCGCCATTGGCTCCGCAGCGGATAACGCAATAGGTATGCCATCGGCCGGTTTCGGGCCGTTGCATGTGTATCGAAAGGGACTTGAACGAACGCTTTCGATGCGCGCTTTCGCTTGCTGGACGGGGCTTGCGCGTGTTCTTCGATTTTTTCGCGCGACGTTCGACGCAGGTACGTCGTACCAAAGAAAAGCGCCCTTCTCAGGGCGCCTGCGCGCTCCTCAACGAAGCGCGGAGATGCTGTGCGGTGGTGCAGCGCACCACAGCCGTGCGCTCTGCGCTAGCGCCGGTCGGACCCCGAGATCACGTCGATCCACACCGCGAGCACGAGAATGCCGCCCTTCACGATCATCTGCCAGTACGAGTCGACGTCGAGCATCGACATGCCGTTGTCGAGGCTCGCCATCACGAGCGCGCCGATCAATGCACCGTAGACGGTGCCCGAGCCGCCGCGCATCGACGTGCCGCCGATAAAGCACGCGGCAATCGCATCGAGTTCGCCCATCGATCCCGCCGACGGCGAACCCGCCGCGAGCCGCGCCGTATTGATCAGACCGCCGAACGCGCACATCAACCCCATCAACGCGAAGATCGCGAGCTTCACGCGGTTCGTGTTGACGCCCGACAGACGCGTCGCTTCGAGATTCGAACCAACGGCATAGATGCGCCGGCCGAATACCGTCTGCGTCGCGATGTACGTGAAGATACCGAGCAGTGCGAGCAGCAACAGCACAGGAACGGGAATGCCGCCGTAGCGATTGAGCGTCGCGACGAACGCCAGCAGGATCAGCCCAGCCGCGACGATCTTCACGATGTCCTGCCACAACGGCACGACGCTCAGCTTGTAGTGCTGGCGCTTTTGCCGCTGCCGCACGGTCAGTGCGGCGAGCAGCACGAATAGCACGACGGCCATCGTGTCGCCTGCAATACGCGGCAGATAGCCTTGTCCGATGAAAACGAAGTTATCGGACACGGGCGCGATGGTCGAGCCACCCGTTACGCCGAGCAGCACGCCGCGATACGCGAGCATGCCGCCCAACCCGACGATGAACGACGGCACACGCAGATACGTCGACCACCAGCCGTTAAAGAGCCCGACACACACGCCTAGCAGCATCACGACAGGCAGCGTCGCCGCGAGCGGCCAGTGATACGTGACATCGAGAATCGCCGCGACGCCGCCGAGCAGACCCAACAGCGAACCGACAGACAGATCGATCTCGCCCGAAATGATGATGAACACCATCCCGCACGCGAGCATTCCGGTGATCGACATCTGCCGCAGCAGGTTCGACAGATTGCGCGGCGTGACGAACGCGCCTTCCGTGAGAAACGAAAAGAACACCCAGATGACCGCGACGGCGAGCAGCAGCGCAAGCAGCTTGTAGCGCGCGAACAGCAGTTTGATGCGCTGTCCCGATGCAAGCGCTGCGCCATGTTTGCCGTGACTATCGGAAGAAGTGAGATCAGGAGTCATGCGACGCTCGCCAGTTGAGTGGGGCCGTTGCCAGTCGTGTCCGCGCCTTTCGTCGCGATGGCGGCCGTCAGAATATGTTCCTGCGTGAGACCGTCGTTGACGAAGTCGCCGCGCAATTCGCCTTCGCCGATCACGAGCACACGGTCGCTCACGCCGAGTACTTCCGGCAATTCCGACGACACCATGATGATCGACACGCCGCGCTTCGCGAGCTTGAACATCAGCTTGTAGATTTCGAATTTCGCGCCGACATCGACGCCACGCGTCGGCTCGTCGAGAATCAGTACGGATGGATCCGTGAGCAGCATGCGCGTAAGCACCGCCTTTTGCTGGTTTCCGCCCGACAGACTCGCGATCGACAGCATCGGCGAAGCCGCGCGCACCGAGAGGCGCTTCATTTCCGAATTGATCGTGTCGAGTTCGGATGCCGTGTCGATGCGCCCGCCCTTCGCGAAGCGTTGCAGCACGGCAAGGGTGATGTTGTGACCGACGCCAAGTTGCGGCACGATGCCGTGACGCTTGCGGTCCTCGGGCACCATCGCGATACCTGCTGCGATTGCATCGGCGGGTGCGCGGATTTTCAGGCGCTTGCCGTTCATCCACACCTGCGCTTCGCTCATGCCCGGATACGCGCCGAAGATCGCCTGCATCAACTCCGTGCGGCCGGCGCCGACAAGCCCCGCGACGCCGAGTATTTCACCCTTGCGCAACGCGAACGACACATCGTCGACGCGCTTGCGATTCGTATTCGTCACGTCGTAGCACGTGACGTTGCGCGCCTCGAAGATCACGTCGCCGATCTCGTGCGGCTCGCGCGGAAAGAGATTGGTGATCTCGCGCCCGACCATCATCGCGATGATGCGGTCGGTGCTCAGCTGCTTCATCGGCTGGGTGCCGACGTGCTTGCCATCGCGTATCACGGTAATCGTGTCGCACACGGCTTCCACTTCATCGAGCTTGTGCGAGATGTACACACAAGCGACGCCGCGCTTCTTCAGGTCGCGCACGATATCGAGCAGGATTTTCGTTTCCGCCGCGGTCAGCGATGAAGAAGGTTCATCGAGTATCAATAGCCGCGCCTGCTTGTTCAGCGCCTTGGCGATCTCGATCAGTTGCTGATGCCCGCCGCCGTAGTTCATCACAGGCTGCGCGACATTGATGCCCGTAATGTTCAGCTCGCGTAGCAGTTCATCGGCACGCTGATACATCGCCGCGTAATTCATGCGGCCGCCCGGCAGCGTGATTTCGTTGCCGAGGAAAATGTTCTCGGCCACCGACAATTGCGGCACCAGCATCAGTTCCTGGTGAATGATGACGATGCCGGCGCGTTCGGTATCGCGGATGTTCTGCGCGACGAGCGGCTTGCCGTCCCAAAGTATCTCGCCCGACCAGTCGCCGTGCGGATAGACGCCCGAGACGATCTTCATCAGCGTCGATTTGCCCGCGCCGTTTTCGCCGCACAGTCCGACGCATTCGCCTGGCGCGACAAGAAGATCGATGCCGTCGAGCGCCTTCACCCCGGCAAACGATTTGGCGATGTCGCGCAACTCAAGAAGCGCTTGTGCCATGCGTAGTTCCTGGATGGATGAAAGATGCGCGAACGCCTCCAGCATCAAAGCCGGAAGCGTCCGCGCCCGCGATCAGTTGCCAGCCAGTTGCGCCTGCGTGTAGAAGCCGTCCTTGATGACGACATCGACATTGCTCTTCGTGAGCAATGTGGGTTGCAGCAGCACGGTGTCGACCTGCTTCTTGCCGTTGTCGTACTTCGCGTTGTACGCGGGCTTGTCGCCCTTCGCGAGATTGACGGCGAGCGTGGCCGCTTCGCCTGCGATCAGCTTCAGCGGCTTGTAGACGGTCATGGTCTGCGTGCCGGCGATCACGCGCTTGACGGCGGCGAGGTCCGCATCCTGGCCGGACACGGGCACCTTGCCCGCCATCTTCTGCGCAGCGAGCGCCTGGATCGCGCCGCCTGCCGTGCCGTCGTTCGACGCAACGATCGCATCGATCTTGTTGTTGTTCGCCGTCAGCGCATCTTCCGTGATGCGCAGCGCCGTTGCCGCGCTCCATTCCGGCACCCACTGCTGACCGACGATCTTCACGTCGCCGCGGTCGATGGCGGGCTTGAGTACTTTCAACTGCCCTTCGCGCAGCATCTTCGCGTTGTTGTCGGTCGGTGCGCCGCCTAGCAGGAAGTAATTGCCCTTGGGTTGCGCATTGAAGACGCCTTGCGCCTGCAGTTCGCCGACCTTTTCGTTATCGAACGAGATGTAGGCATCGACATCGGCATCGAGAATCAGGCGGTCATACGACACGACCTTGATGCCCGCCTTGTGCGCTTCAGCAACCACGTTGCCGAGCGTCTTCGAATTGAACGGCACGATCACGATCACATCGACGCCGCGCGAGATCAGATTCTCGATCTGCGAGATCTGGCGTGCTTCGCTCGCGTCGGCGGATTGCACGGAGACTTTCGCGCCCAGCTTCGTTGCTGCTGCAACGAAATAGTCGCGATCGCGTGACCAGCGCTCGACGCGCAGATCGTCGATACAGAAACCGATTTCGGGCTTGTCCTTGCTCGCGTGCGCGAGCGGGGCGATCATCGTGAGGCCGGTGGCCAGCGCGGCGCAAACGAGGGAACTCAATACGGAACGGCGCATTGCAGATTTCATGTCTCACTCCATTTAGGGTTGCGTGCGGTTTCGAATGCGAGAGAAACGAACCGCCGTCTTAACCTCAGGGTGCGCTGCGAATACCTGTTCGCGAGCGTCGTTTTGAAAGCTGCCCCATTTTTGTTCGCACGACAGCGTGTGCCGTGCGCGCCGGCGGAGCAATTACGAAATCTACCGGCGCTGCTAACGATTTTTCGTGCGCGCTTGCGTACTCACTTCGGCGCTGAGTAGATCGCCTGATTGACGACGTTCTCGAGATGTTCTTGCCGACCGCTGACATGACGTGGCGCAATGTTTCGCTGCACTGCATCGCTTGCCAGCGATTCGAGTGAATAGCCGCCCGCGAGTACCTTGCGGCCGAAATCGCTCTCCCAGCCCGCATAGCGCTGCTGCTTGAATTCCCCTAAGCGATCGTTCTCGACGAGATGCGCGGCGCGCTCCAGCGCGACGGCGATCACATCGATTGCGCCAATATGGCCATGCAAAAGATCTTCGGGATCGATGCTCTGGCGGCGAACCTTGGCATCGAAGTTCATACCGCCTGTCGTAAAGCCGCCATTGCGCAGGATCTCGTAGAACGCGAGCGTGAGTTCTTCGACACTATTTGGGAATTGATCGGTATCCCAGCCGTTTTGCGCATCGCCGCGATTTGCATCGACGCTGCCGAAGATGCCGAGTGCAAACGCATTGGCGATTTCATGGTGAAACGAGTGCCCTGCAAGCGTTGCGTGATTGGCTTCGATATTCACGCGAATATCATTCTGCAAGCCGAATTGCGTCAGGAAGCCGTGCACGGTTGCGACGTCGTAATCGTACTGATGCTTGGTGGGTTCCTGCGGCTTCGGCTCGATCAGCAGTGCGCCCTTGAAGCCGGTCTTGTGCTTGTGCTCGACGACCATGCTCATGAAGCGGCCAAGCTGTTCGCGCTCACGTTTGAGGTCTGTATTCAGCAACGTTTCGTAGCCTTCGCGGCCACCCCACAGGACATAGTTTTCGCCGCCGAGCTGGCGTGTTGCTTCGAGTGCGTTGAAGACTTGCGCTGCAGCAAATGCGAACACATCGGGGTTGGGATTCGTGGCTGCGCCGGCTGCGTAGCGCGGATTGGAGAACAGGTTGGCCGTGCCCCACAGCAGCTTGACGCCCGTTTGTTCCTGCTTGCGCTGCAGCACTTCAGTCATTGCCTTGAAGTTGTTCACATAGCTTTTGATGCTGTCGCCTTCGGGCGCCACGTCGGTGTCGTGGAATGTGTAGAACGGGGTGCCTAGCTTCGAAAACAGTTCGAATGCATGGTCTGCCTTGGCGTGTGCCATTTCCAGGGCGTCGCCCTTATGGTGCCAAGGACGTTCGAACGTGCCCGGCCCGAACATGTCTGCGCCCGGCCACACGAACGTATGCCAGTAGCAGACCGCGAGACGCAGATGATCTTCCATGCGCTTGCCGAGCACCAGCCTGTTCTTGTCGTAGTGGCGATAGGCGAACGGGTTGTCCGTCTGCGGGCCTTCGTAGCGCACGGCGGGCAAGTGTTCGAAGTAGGACATGCGTGTCTCCAGGTTGATGGCCATGTTGCCGTTGGCCTGTGCTTGATGTGATGTCATGCTGACGCTTGGGTGATTGCGCGGCAATTGCGAAATCCGCCAGAGGGGGTGGTGATTTATTTGTTGTTGCTGGCGTGGAGAGGGTTTGCCGGCCTAGAATTAATGCGGTGGGTTTTGGGGTTGGTTTGGTTTGCTAGGGTTTTTACTGGCATCCGCGGTTTGTCTCTGGTTTGCTAGCGTTGCCCCTGTGCGGGGCGGCACTTACTTTCTTTGCCGCCGCAAAGAAAGTAAGCAAAGAAAGCGGGCTAACACCGCCCGTTCTTGACGACTGCCTGAGGGCCCCCAACCGTTCTTATGCTTCAAACGGCAACCTCCCAGTCTCCGCCCGTTGCCAGCGCATTGAATAAACGCCTCACCCGCTTCAAGCACCCGTAGCACAGCGAGCGGCAGCGAATGATTACGGCCGCCCAGGTGGCAAACTGTGTGTAGGTTGTCGCACCACAAACGTCGGCGCCCTTACAACACCAACCTTGCTTTTTTAGTCTGGAGTGATGCTTGTACGTCGCGAAAGCCTACACACAGTTTGCCGCTATAGAACGTGGGCAAAATGATTGCGTGTATGGCGACGCGGGTGTGTGAAGTGGGTGATGAGTCTATTCAATGCGTTGGTAACGGGCAGTGAAAAGCAGATTGCCGTTTGAAGCGGAGGAACTTTTGGGGGCCCTCAGGCAGGAAGAAGGGTTAGCGGTGTTAGCGGCTTTCTTTTGCCTACTTTTCTTTGCCGCGGCAAAGAAAAGTAGGTGCCGCCCCGCACAGGGGCAACGCGTGAAGCAGGCAAAACAAAACGCGGATGCCAGCGAAAGCAAAAGCGAGAGCAAACCCAACAGCAAAACCAAAAGCAAAACCGCGAAGCAAAGGAGAGCCAATGCCTCATCACACGCATCGAATAGCGCTACTCTTCAACGCCAACAAGGTCTACGACCGTGAAATCATCACGGGCATCGGCAATTACCTGCTCTCGACCCGCGTTGCCTGGGACCTCTTCCTTGAAGAAGACTTCCGCGCCCGTCTGAACGGCATCGAACGTTTCGAAGGCGATGGTTTTATCGCAGACTTCGACGACCCCGATGTATCGGAAGCACTCGCGAACTCGCATCTCCCGGTAGTAGCCGTAGGCGGCTCCTACGAAGACGCATCAAAATATCCGTCGAATCTCCCCTACATAGCGACCGACAACATGCAACTCGTGTCGCTAGCCTATAAGCATCTGATCGGCGCCGGCCTGCAACGCTTCGCCCTCTACAGCCTGCCCGAATCGCCCACCAACCGCTGGGCACAGGAACGCGAACTCGCCTTCAACGCTCTGCTAAAAGCCGATGGCATGGAAGGCGATGTGCATCGCGGGCTGCCCACCAGCGCGCCCGTCTGGCATCAGGCCAGCGTGCAACTCACGCAATGGCTGCAAAGCCTGCCTAAACCCGTCGGCGTCATCGCCGTCACCGATGCGCGCGCGCGTCAGGTTCTGCAGGCCTGTCTGATCAGCGGCATTCCAGTGCCCGAGCAGGTCGCCATCATCGGGATCGACAACGATCCGCTCACGCGCTCGCTCACACGTATTCCCCTTTCGTCGGTGATTCAAGGCACGGAGGAAATGGGCCGTACGGCAGCGCACCTGCTGCATCAGATGCTCGGCGGTGCACGCTTTGCAGGCCGCCGCATTCTCGTGCCGCCCGTCGGCATCAACGTGTGCGAATCGACGAAGCATGAGCCGCTCGCCAGCCCCTACGTGATGCGCGCGCGTCACTACATTCGTCAGTACGCGTGCCAGGGCATCAAGACCGAGCAGGTCGCCGATTATGTCGGCGTGTCGCGCTCTTCGCTCGAAGATTACTTCCGGCGTGAACTGGGCTGCACCGTGCATCAGGAAATCCTCAAGCACAAGCTCGATGTCGCAAAGCAACTGCTCGCGCAGCAGGACATGTCGAGCGCCGAAGTCGCGATCCGCTGCGGCTTCACGTCGTTGCAGTACATGTATGCCGTGTTCCGCCGCGAACTCGATTGCACGCCGCGCGAATATCAGGAGCGCATGCAATCGGAACAAGCGGCGCAGGCCTCGCATAATGCGCCGTCTGCATAAATGACTTAATCTGCAACGATCCGCGACCGACATGAATTTCGCCGACATGCACAGCACCGATACTTCTCTTTCATCCAGCGTCCAGGTTGAACGCTGGGGCACGTTGCCCGGTCTCGGCGACATTCGTCTGTTCACGCTGCGTAACGCGCACGGCATGCGCGCGACCATCAGCGATCTCGGCGCAACCCTCGTCTCGTGGCATGCGCCCGACCGCGCGGGCCGCGTCGCCGATATCCTGCTCGGCCACGACACGCCCGCTGACTACCTTGCAAGCCGCTGGTACTTTGGCTCAACTGTGGGCCGCTGGGCGAACCGCATCGCCAACGCACGCTTCACGCTCGACGGCATGATCTATCAGCTCGACCGCAATGACGGCGACAACCTGCTTCATGGCGGTGCCAGTGGTTTTCACAAGGCGCTATGGCAGGCGCGCGAAGTGGACGGCGCACTGGTGTTCACACACGAATCGCCCGAAGGCGACGCCGGTTTTCCCGGCGCAGTCACCGCAACCGTTCGCTACGCGCTCGACGACGACGGCGCGCTCACGATCGACTACGACGCCACCGCCGATGCACCGACGCCCATCAGTCTCACGAATCACGCGTACTTCAATCTGTCGGGCGACGCGCTCGCCGACACGCCCGACATTCGCGGCCATGTGATCTCGATCGACGCAGACGCATTCTTCGCCGTCGACGAAACGATGATTCCCATCGAGAAGAAAGACGTCGCGGGCAGCGTGTTCGACTTTCGTGCGGGCGCGCCGATCGGCGCGCGCCTCGACTGGCCGGATGCGCAACTCGCGCGCGCAGGCGGCTTCGATCATTGCTACGTGCTGCGCGAGAGCGCGGCTGTCACGCGCACGGCCGCCACGCTTTACGATCCCGCCAGCGGACGCGAGCTGACGGTATCGACGGACGCGAAAGGCATGCAGTTCTATACGGGCAACTTTCTGGCAGGCGTCGAAGGCCGCAACGGCAAGACTTATGGCAAGCACGCGGCGTTGTGCCTCGAAACAGGTGCGTTTCCCGATCAGGTCAACATGGCCGACGCCGAACAGGTCGTGCTGCGGCCGGGCGAGCGTTATCGACACACCACTATCTACCGGCTCGGCGTGCGTTGAGTATTTGAGTATTGGCGCCGCCTAATGCTTGCATAAGCCTTACGTAATCTGTCGAAACATTGCCAATGTTGTAAATCGCCCCGAGCGATTGCGGCATTCATTACGCCGTGAAATCATAGGCAGCCATATCTGATCGACAAGCCAGCCCACTGCTGCGCCCCATTCGAGGGCAAAGCGGCCAGCCAGCCAACGCCATCGCATCCCCCGGCCGATGGCCATTCCGTCCCGAAGCAATGACTTGCGTCGCGAGCGCCGACAGGCGAACGCATGCGCGCGCTATTCGCCGACGGTCGCGGTCAGTTGCAATCCACGCTGTCTTGCCCCCTGGAGCGACCTGTGAATACACCCGAAACCGTTGCCATCGATTCCGCCACACGCGCGAACGGGCAAAGCAAAAGCGCCGGCAACGGTGCGCCGCCCGCCGCCTCGCGCCGCATCACGTTCATCCGCTGGCTGCGCAAGGTGCATAGCTGGATCGGCCTGTGGGGCGCGGCGCTCGGTCTGTTGATGGGCACCAGCGGCTTTTTTTTGAACCATCGCGGCGGACCGCTGCGTGTATCGACGGGCGAACCACAGGTCGAATCGCTGCAGGTGAAGTTGCCGCAGCCCGCGCCGGAATCGCCGCGCGAACTCGCCAAATGGCTCAAGCAGGAATTGAAGGTAGACGGCAAGCCGGGCCGCATGCAGAAGGAACCGTCGCGTCCTGTCGCATGGGGCGATCACAAGGCGATTCAACCGGAACACTGGCAGGTGAGTTTTGCTTCGCCGAATGAGAATACGCAGGCCGAGTACTGGGTCGGCAACGACTATGTGAGCGTCAAGCGCAGTGCCAACACGTTCCTCGCGACACTGACGAATCTGCACAAGGGTGTGGGACTGAGTGTCGGCTGGGTGCTGCTGATCGACACGTTTGCGGGCGGCGTGATTCTGCTGTCGCTGACGGGCGTGCTGCTGTGGACACAGTTGAATAAACGCCGTACGGTCGGCGCGGTGCTGGTGCTCGGATCGATCGTCGCAGCTGTCGTTGCGGGCATGTTCTAACACCGCTCGCGCGTCGGATAGAAAAAAGGGCGATGCCAGTGCGCATCGCCCTTTTTCGTTTCATCCTTTAAAGCAGGTCAAGCGCTTAGCGGCGGAATGCCGGCGCGCCCATCGGCGCACCCGTGTTGCCGCCATCCACGACGATCTCCGCCGCTGTCATGCCCGACGATGCATCCGACGCAAGGAACACCGCCGCTTGCGCCACTTCGTCGGCCAACGCGAAGCGGCCCATCGGGATCATCGGCGAGAGTGCCGTTTCCGTTGCATCGAGCGTTGCGCCTTCACGGTCGCCGCGGGTCCAGATCGACGTACGCGTGCCGCCGGGAATCACCGTATTCACGCGGATGCCGCGCGTGACGAGTTCCGACGCAAGCACGCGCGCCATGCCCGAAATTGCCGCCTTCGACGCCGAATACGCCGACGAACCCGGCGCGCCCAGCTGACGCATCACCGATCCATTCAGCACGATCGAACCGCCCTCGCCCATCAGCGGCACAGCGGCCTGCACGGTCAGGAACACGGCCGTCACGTTGGTGCGCATGATCGCTTCGAACTTCTCCGCCGTCGTGCTGCCGACCGGCGTCGCGCCGCTCACGCCCGCATTCGCGAACACGATATCGAGCTTGCCGAACTTGTCGGCGATCACTTTCATCACGTCGTCGATGGCTGCGGGATCGTCGAGGTCCGCGCGGATGGGCAGCGCGTTCGGGCCGAGTTCGGCCGCGGCTTCGTCGAGCTTCTTCTGGTCGCGGCCCGTGATCGCTACGCGTGCACCTTGCGCGATCAGCAGGCGCGCCGCTGCGAACCCGATGCCACCGTTGCCGCCCGTGATGAGCGCCGTCTTGTTTGCAAAGGACATGGTCAATTCTCCAAAAGTTGAGGGTTGGGGCGGACATCCGCCTGCAGCTGTTTTATAATTGCAACTGCAATCTTAAATTAATCATAGCGACCGCAATCAATACGAGTCAAGCGATTTTTCGCATCGATTTGTTGCGGAAGGTGGATCAGCGATGAAAGTCAGCAAGGAAAAGGCGGCGCAAAACCGCGCGGCCCTCGTCGAAACTGCCGCGCGCCTTTTCCGGGAGCGCGGCATCGATGGCGTCGGTGTTGCCGAAATCGGCAAGGCGGCGGGACTCACGCATGGCGCGCTGTATGCGCATTTCGCGTCGAAGGAAGAACTTGCGGCGGAAGCGCTCGCGTACGGCCTGCAGATCGGGCACGAGCGCATGACCCGCACGCCCGAAGGCCGGGCGCCGGGTTTAAGCGAGTTGCTCGACAGCTATTTGTCCGAGGAAAAGCGCGACGACATCGCGAATGGCTGCGCGATGGCCGCGTCCGCGAGCGAGATTGGACGTCAGGACGAGACGATCAGCGCGCGTTACAGCGAAGGTTTCGAAAAGATGACTGCCGTGTTCGAGAAGCACCTGCACGCGCACAAGGTGAAGGGCGACCTGCGCGAGAAAGCGGTCGCGATGTCGTCAGCGCTGATCGGTGCGATTGCGGCATCGCGCGCGGTGTTGAAGTCGCGGCCCGAACTCGCGAATGAAATCCTGCGCGCAGCGCGGCGTGCGGTTGGCGATATTGCGGGCGAAAAGGCCTGAGCGTCGCGGGCTGGACGACGAACTGCTACAAAAGCGCGACGCTATCGACGCGTGTTGCTTGCATGCGCATGACACGCCTTGAACTCGTGAATGCGATGGCCAATAGTTAGAAGGGAATAAGAAGGACGGCATCGCGGTTCTTCTGTTCATGATGGACGCGCCATTGTTCGAGCAAGGAGTACATCGTGCGTAAGATCACCGCTGGTCTTCAGTTTACCGCTGCTTTTGTGCTGTCTTTTGGCGCTGTCGCGTCGCACGCGCAGGGCCTTTCTACTTATGACGATGTCAATGCGCCTGTTAATAGCACGCGGTTGATGCCTAATGCGCCGCGTGGCAGTGAGTATCCGACGCATGGGAATCAGCAGGCTGGC
Source organism: Burkholderia sp. Ac-20365 (assembly GCF_017104715.1). Taxonomy (GTDB): domain Bacteria; phylum Pseudomonadota; class Gammaproteobacteria; order Burkholderiales; family Burkholderiaceae; genus Paraburkholderia. The sequence continues at coordinate 97,031 of NZ_JAAGPI010000011.1, read as the reverse complement.
GAGATGAATCTCAATCCGACGGATCCGCGGGCGCAACTCGTGACGGGGGCGCCTAACAATGCGCAATCGGGTGGGTATGGGTCGCCGCTGGCAGGAGTACGGGGGGTTTTGCCGCAAGGGCAATAGTTTTTTGCTGGCATCCGCGGGTTGCTTCTGGTTTGCTAGCGTTGCCCCTAGGCGGGGCGGCAATTGATCTAGTTTGTCTGCGACGCTGGTTTGCTCGGCTTTGCGCTGGCATCCGCGATGTGACTTACCCCTTCACGCGTCGCCCCTGTGCGGGGCGGCACCTACTTTTCTTTGCCGCGGCAAAGAAAAGTAGGCAAAGAAAGCCGCTGAACACCGCCCGTTCTTGTAGTTGCCCACGGGCCCCCAACGGCCCCGTCCTGTTCGCGGCGTCTCCCTTCTCGATGCCCGCTGCCAACGCTCTTATTGAGCGCCTCACCCGCTTCGCACGCCTTCGTCGCCGCGTGCGCGATCAAATCTCCCACGTTCTATAGCGGCAAACTGTGTGTCGGCTGTCGCGGCTTATGCGCTTCACTCCGGACTGAAAAGCAAGGTAGGCCGCTCGAAAGCAGGATCGGTGTCGTAGGAGCGCTGAGGCGTGAAGTACTACGACCTACACACAGTTTGCCACCTGGGCGGCATTAGCTAGTCGCTGCCGCTGGCTGCGTTGCGGGTGATTGAAGAGGGTGAGGCGTTTGTTCGAAGCGTTGGCAACGGGCGGGGAATAGCCGGTTGCCGTTTGAAGTGGAGGAACTGTTGGGGGCCCTCAGGCGGTGGTCAAGCACGGGCGGTGTTAGCCCGCTTTCTTTGCTTACTTTCTTTGCGGCGGCAAAGAAAGTAAGTGCCGCCCCGCACAGGGGCAACGCTTGAACAAGGCAAAACGAAACGCGGATGCCAGCGAAAACACAGGCAAACCAAACCAGCGTCACAACACAACCTCACACAAGAAAAAAGCCCGCTCACGCGGGCAACCTTCTACGAGGAGACAACGACAAAAACCAAAAAACCAAAAAACCAAAAAACCAAAAACATCAACCCTTGGTAGCACCAAAAGTCAGCCCAGCGACGAAGTGCTTCTGCATAGCAAAGAACATCGCAACAGACGGCAATGCAGCCAGAATCGAACCTGCCGACACGAGATTCCACGCCGTGGTCCATTGCCCTTTGAGTGCGGCAACGCCAACAGTAATCGGTGCAGCCTCGTCACCTTGGGTCAGACAAAGAGCCCAAAAATAGTCATTCCACACAAACGTGAAAACCAGAATAGCAAGCGCAGCCAGCGCAGGACGAATCAACGGCAACACGATGCGAAAGAACACAGTCCACTCGCCCGCACCTTCGATCCGCGCCGCCTCTACCAGTTCATAAGGCAACTGCTTGATAAAGTTACGCAGAAACAGCGCACAAAACCCAGTCTGAAACGACACATGAAAAAGAATCAGCGCACCAAGCGTATTGAACAACCCAAGACTCAATGACAGATCCCGCACGGGAATCATCAGAATCTGGATCGGCACAAAGTTACCCGCGACGAACGTCCCAAACAGCGTGGTATTGCCGCGAAACTTGTAGATCGCCAATGCAAAACCCGCCATCGCCGCGAGCGCAATCGAACCGATCACGGACGGCACCGTGATGAGCACACTGTTCCAGAAGTAATGCAGCATCGGCGACGTGGTAAGCGCCTCGCGGTAGTTATCCACGAAGGCGAAATGTCGAGGCCAGCCCCAGTAATTGCCCTCGGCGAGTTCTTCCGTCGAACGCACCGACGTCACAAGCACCGCAATCATCGGCATCAGCCAGATCAGCAGCGCAACCGGCAAGGTCAGTTTGTAGAGCCGCCGGTTGATCGGCTTCCATTTGGCAACAGGCATCGGATACATGATCGTCCGCTCCTTACTGTTCGTTGCGCAGCATGCGGCGCAGGTGATAGACGATGTACACGAGCATGATCGCGAACAGCACCACGGCAATCGAAGCCGAATAGCCAATGCGGTAATACTTGATCGCCTGGTCGTACATGTAATACGCAAGCACCGTCGAGCTTTCGAACGGCCCACCGCCCGTCATCACCGAAATCAGATCGAAACTGCGCAACGCGCCGATCACCGTGACGACGATCGCCATGAACGTGACGGGCCGCAACTGCGGCAGCACCACGTGCCACAGCATCGCCCAGCCCTTCGCGCCTTCCATGCGCGCGGCTTCGAGTTGCTCGCTATTAAGCGATGTCAGACCCGTCAGATAAAGAATCATGCAGTACGCAGTCTGCGGCCACAGCGCGGCAAAGATGATGCCGAAGGTCGCATAGTGCGCGTCGCCGAGCACGGGCACGCCGTGGCCGAGTATCACCGCGAGCAAACCGAAAGTCGGGTCGTAGAACCACGAAAAGATCAAACCAACCACCACGCCCGACAACACGAACGGCGCGAAAAACAGCGACTTCACCAGACGTATGCCCGACACCGCCTGATTCAGATACAGCGCGACGGCGAGACCCATCGGCGGCGCCAGCAGAAACAGCAGCAACCAGATGACGTTGTTCTTCAACGCCGTATAGAAAGTCGGCGCCTGAAACAGTTCGATGTAGTTGCCGAGACCGACGAAGACCTTGTCGGTCATCCCGTCCCAGTTGAAGAAGCTGAGCCAGATCGACGACAGGATCGGCCAGACCACATAGACCGCGACCATGAAGCACGCGGGCGCGAGAAAGAGCAACGCGGCCTTGCGCTGCCGCCGCGCGGTCGGCGACGGTCCGCGCTTTCTGCTTGCGGCGCGCGGCGTGGGCGACGCCTGCGGCTGCGACGGCGGTGTGCCGTTGATATCCTGGCGTGTGACGGAGTGCGACACGACTGTTCTCCTAAGCCTGATGGTGCTGCGCCAGACTCACGAGGAGTCCGGCGCCACTGCTACATCCTTACTTCTTGTAGATGCGCTTGCGCGTCTGCTCGAGCTGCGCAAGGATCGCGTCGATCTTGGTCGGATCGGCGATGAACTGCTGCATGCCCTTCATCCCTTCGTCGGCCATTTCCTTCGTCATGTCGCGATCGTAGAACTGCGCGATGCCGCCCTTCGTGTTCGACAGAATCTGGAAGCCGATCTTCGAAATGGGATCTTCCGGCTCCGGCGACTTGCTGTTCGCCGACAACGAACCAAGACCCGTTGCGAGCTTCGCGCCTTGCTCCGGCGTTTCGACGAACGCGAGGAACGTATGCGCGTCGGCCTTGTTCTTGGCCTTCGCCGGAATATGCAGCGATTCGACGGGGCCATCTTCGGCCGTCGGCACGTTCGAATCGATGATCGGGAACTGGAAGTAGCTCATGTTCGGCTTCACGTTCGGCGGGAAGCCGCCCGTGATGAACGTGCCCATCAGCATCATCGCGGCCTTGCCCTGGAACAGGAACGGCTGTGCCGCGTCCAGATCGTACGACAGCGAGTTGTCGATGAAGTCCTTGTCGTCGAGCAACTGCTTCCACGTCGTGTAGACCTTCTTCACGCGCGGATCGGTGTACGGCACTTCGCCCGCCATCAGCTTCTGGTGGAACGCGTTGCCGTTGATGCGCAGATCGAGATAGTCGAACCAGCCTGCCAGCGTCCATGCATCGCGGCCGCCCACTGCAAATGGCGTGATGCCTGCCGCCTTCAGCTTCTTGCACGCGTCCATCAGCTGATCCCACGTCTTCGGCTCCGACGTGATGCCCGCCTTCTGGAACAGATCCTTGCGATAGAACAGACCCCACGAGTAGTACACGGTCGGTGCCGCATACTGCTTGCCGTTGTACGTCGACGATTCTTTCGTCGATGCGTACATGTTGTCCCAGCCGTTCTTCTTCCAGTCGCCGCTCAGGTCTTCGAACAGGCCGCGCCGCGCGTAGTACGCCATGCGCTCGCCGTTGTGCCAGTTGACGACATCGGGCGCGACGGTCGACAGCCAGCCCGGCAACTGCACCTTGTACGCTTCTTCATCGACGAACGAAGCCTTTACGTCGATATCCGGATGCGCCTTCTTGAAGTCGTCGATCACCGACTGCCACACCGCGCGCTGGCTTGCGCCTTTGAACGCGATGTTGATGGTCATCGTGCCCGCTTCGGCCGTCGTCGCCGCGAACGGCGCAACGACGGTGGCGACTGCGAGTGCCGCGGCTGCAATCGCCGTGCGTGCGTTGAATCGTTTTGCTGCCATGTTGCTGTCTCCTTGTGTCCTGGTTCTTACCTGCTGGGATCACTGCTGGTTGTTAAATCGGGTTGTCAAAATCGGGTTGTCGAATCATTCAGTCCGGTAAGCCGCAACGCCTTGCGGTTCGACTTCAGGCGCGCCGATCACGAAACGCGATGCGTCGACGCCTTCGATCACATGACGCGTGTTCGCATAGTTGAACACGTACGTCAGCTGGCCGCGACGGCTGATACGCAGGCTGTCTCCGAGCGGCGTCGGCTTGAGGCCGGCTTCCGTCGCGATGCGTGCGAACAGCGATTCCGTCAGGCGATCGTCGAACAGGCTCGCGAAGTAATGCACGGAACCATGCTGCACATACGCGGGATGACCGTCGGCGAATCGCGCGCGCACGCCGAAGCTGCGTTCATCTGCGGCGTCGATCAGATCGCGCCAGTGACGCGCCTGGCCTTCGCGCAAGCCATCGCTTGCGCCATTCACATGCACCGCTTCCGTCACGTTCGGCCGCATCGATTCGACGCGCCACACGCGAACCGGCAGCAGCGACGCGAGCGCGCCCGGCGGCAGGTTCGCCGGAATCTGCAGATCAGCCGTCTTCGAGCCCGTGCGCGGACCCAGCACGATCTGCGCGCCCGATGCCGCGAGCCGCACGGCGAAGTCACCCGGCACGACAGGCAGCGGCGGCACGACGATCATTGCGTAGCCATCGAGCGGCGCATCGGCGGGAATCACATCGACGTCGAAACCGAGCGAACGCAGCGCCGAGTAGTACTCGAACGCGAAACGCGGATAGTGGAAGTCCGCGCCCTGCGGATGAATTTCGAAGAGCCACTTCGCTTCGTAGTCGTAGATCAGCGCGATCTTGCTGCGCACATTCGCATTTGCATCCACAGCCGCCGACGACACCTGCGCGATTTCGTGCGCGACCCGCTCCGCTTCGCTGCCGCCGATATCGAGCCGATTGTCGGGCGTATTCAGGCCTGCATGCATCTGCTCCTGCGCAAACGGCGCCTGGCGCCAGCGGAAGTACGACACGCAACCCGCGCCATGCGCGAACGCCTCCCAACTCCACAGACGCACCATGCCCGGCAGCGGCGCGGGATTCCAGTGCGCCCAGTTCACAGGACCGGGTTGCTGCTCCATCACCCAGAACGGCAGCTTCGACATGCCGCGATACACGTCGTGATTGAACGACGCGAAGTCGGGATGCCCCGTGCGCAAGAACTTCGCCTTGATTTCCGGCGCGTACCACTGCTCTTCGAGCGCGCCGAGCGGATAGCTGTCCCACGTCGCCACATCGAGATCGCGCGCGACCTTGTAGTGGTCGAACTCGGTGAAGAGCTGCATGAAGTTGTGCGCGACCGGACGCCCCGGCGAATGCGCACGGATGATCTCGACCTGCATGCGGTTGTAGCGCGCGACTTCATCGGATGCGAAGCGGCGGTAATCGAGCCGGTGCGAAGGATGCGCTTCCGTCACCGTCGCAATGGGCGCGTCGATTTCGTCGAAGCTGCGGTACTCCATGCTCCAGAACACGGTGCCCCACGCGCGGTTCAATGCGTCGATGGTCTGATAGCGATCCTTCAGCCACCCGCGAAAACGCTCGACGGCAGCGGGCGAATAGCTGACCACGGTATTGTGGCAACCGAATTCGTTATCCGTCTGCCAGTACGCGACAGCGGGATGCTTGCCATAACGCTCGGCAACAGCCGTACAGATCTTGCGCGACGCTTCGAAATACGACGGCGACGAAAAATCGTAGTGACGGCGCGAGCCGAATGCGCGCGGACGTCCATCCGCACCGACGGGCAGAATGTCGGGATGACGATCGATCAACCACTTCGGCGGCGTCGCCGTCGGCGTGCACATCACCACTTGCAGGCCGGCATCGCCCAGCACATCAACGGCACGATCGAGCCACGCCCAATCGTATTCACCCGGCGAGGGCTCCATCCGGCTCCATGCAAATTCAGCGATTCGCACCTGCTCGATGCCGAGCGCCTTCATGCGGCGCGCGTCGTCTTTCCACATCGATTCCGGCCAGTGCTCCGGGTAATAACAGACTCCAAGGCGCATGCGCGTGTCCCTTATGTTATGCGTAGTGTTCGACGGAGTTGAGCGCCTTCACGGCGAATCCGTCTTCAGTGAAAAGATGGCAGGCACGGGCGGGCGCGTTGAACACGACACGCTCGCCCTGTTCGACGCGGGCATTGCCCGGCACCTTCGCGATCAGCACGGCGCCGCCCGGTTGTTCGAGATGCACATAGCTGTGCTCGCCGAGATGCTCGATCAGCGAAATCGCGCGAGAGAGCGTTGCATCACGACGTGATGTATCGCTAGTGACGAGTTCGAGATGCTCGGGCCGCACGCCGAAGGTCACAGGCTGTCCGCCTTGCAACGTGCTGCCGTCGACTTCGACGCGCATGGTTTCGTTCGTGTGATCGAGCGTGACGTCGACGCCTTGCGCATCGATAGCCGTCACTTTGCCCGGCAGGAAGTTCATGCGCGGCGAGCCGATAAAGCCCGCGACGAAGCGGCTATTGGGCCGGTGATACAACTCGAGCGGCGCACCGATCTGGGCGATGCTGCCGTAGCGCTCGGTGTCCTTGCCCGAATGCAGAAGCACGATCTTGTCGGCGAGTGTCATCGCTTCCGTCTGATCGTGCGTCACATAGACGACGCTCGCGGTCGCGAACTGCTTGTGCAGGCGCGCGATCTCGATACGCGTCTGACCGCGCAAGGTTGCATCGAGATTGGACAAAGGTTCGTCGAACAGGAACACGCCCGGCTCACGCACGATCGCGCGGCCAATCGCGACACGCTGCCGCTGCCCGCCTGAAAGCGCACGCGGCTTGCGATCGAGCAGCGCTTCGAGTTGCAGGATGCGCGCGGCCTCCTTCACCCTGCTGTCGATTTCCGCTTTCGGCTTTTTCGCGAGCTTCAGGCCGAAGGCCATGTTCTCGTACACGCTCATGTGCGGAAACAGCGCGTAACTCTGGAACACCATCGCGACGCCGCGCTCGGCCGCGGGCACGTCATTGACGATGCGATCGCCAATCGACAGGTCGCCGTCGGTCACGTCCTCCAGCCCCGCGATCATGCGCAAGAGCGTGGACTTGCCGCAGCCCGACGGGCCAAGGAACACACAAAACTCGTTTTCGCCGATCTCCAGATCGACGTTGCGGATCACGGGCGCGTTGTCTCCATACGCCTTCTGCACGCCCTTCAACGAAATGCTCGCCATCGCTTCGACTCCGTGATTTAATCAGTCCGAAGCGGAGATTAAGCGCTTAATCTGAATGGCCGAAAAAATGATCGCTGTGCGATCACGACCTTTCTGTAGGCCTTTTGTCGGCCTGGTAAGGCTGTCTCCGATATTCGTTCTGTCGTTTTGCGCATGGTGCCTCGGCCTCGTGACCAATGCAAATGATGAACGTCGTTCCCACATATTGAATAAACGCTGCAGATCATGTCAACCTTGAGCGAAGTCGCGCGGCGCGCCGGCGTCACGTCGGCCACTGTTTCGAACGTGCTGCGCAATCGCGGGCGTGTCGGCGAGCAGACGCGTCAGCGCGTGCTCGAAGCCGTCGAGGCGCTCAACTATCGGCCGCATCTCGCAGCGCGCGCGCTCGCGGAAGGCCGCGCGCCGACCATCGCGCTGATGGTGTCGAGCATCGCCAACCCGTTCTATCCCGAGTTCGCGCTCGCGGCCGAACGCGCGGCGCGAACCAGTGGCCACTTCGTCATCATCTGCAACACGAACGAAGATCCGCACGCGGGCCGCACCTATCTCGACCAGCTTGCAGGCTCGCTCTCCGAAGGCGTGCTCGTGATGAACGCCAATCTCGACTTCGACGATCTGCGCAAGGCCGAAGCGCGTGGCACGCCCGTCGTGCTGTGCATGTGGGAACGTCCTGACGATCCGCCCGGCTTGCCATGCGTCGCGGTCGATTTCCGCCATGCAGGCCGGCTCGCCGCGCAACATCTGATCGACCTGGGACATACCCGCATCGGTGCCGTGGTGGGCAGCAAGCAGTCGGGCATTCATGCGTCGCGTTATGAAGGCTTCGTCGAAGCGATGCGCGAGGCCGGCCTGAAAGTGCCCGCGAAAAATGTGCGCCACGCGCCCGACACGATTCAGGGCGGCTACGAAGCCGCGCGCGATCTGCTCGAGCGCGACGCGAAGCTCACCGCGATCTTCGCGACCAACGACCTGCCCGCGCTCGGCACGATCCACGCCGCCGCCGATCTCGGGCGCGACGTGCCGCACGATCTCTCTGTAATCGGCATCACCGATATTCAACTCGCGCAGCAATCGCGCCCGCCGCTCACCACGGTCGCCGTGCCGACCGTCGAAGCCGCCGAGCTGGCCGTCTCGCTGCTGCGCGAACTGATCGAACGGCCCGCTCGCGCGCATGGCGGACATCCGAAGGCGCCGCGCGTGTGCGTGACATCCGCACCACAACTGGTCGTGCGGGGCTCGACGCGCCCGCGCTGAAACATCGCAGGATTGCGTACCGCGTGCCCTGTCCGCTTCAATCCTGGTCAAAACCGGTACAAGGGCATGTTTGGCTTGTGTGCGACGCGCATTGAACAGAATGCGGACAAGAACCCGCAAAAGCTTGCACGTCAAAGACTTGCAAACGGCAGAACGTGGATTCGCGCGGCTTTGCGCCGGGAGTGAATAAAAAAATCCGCTTCAAAACATCATCGCGCTTGTTAGACTCGAATCGCCTTTTCCAGGGGTTTTCGATTCATGAACAACACTGTGGATGATCCAGAAGTCGTACCGCGCTACCGCATCGGTGCCGTCGCCCGCATGGCGAATCTGCCCGTCGGCACGCTGCGTATCTGGGAACGCCGTTACGGCGTCGTCGCGCCGCCTACTACGCAATCCGGGCATCGCCTGTATAGCGAGGCCGATGTGCGACGCGTCGCGATGATCAAGGGGCTTGTCGATCGCGGCTATTCGATTGGCTCGATCGCCACGTTGCAGACGGGCGAACTCGAGCGCCTCGCGTTCATGCACGTCGACAAGACGCCCGTTTCACCGCTGACGGAAGGACGGCCGGGCTTGCGCTTGCGGATCGTCGGCAGCGCGCTCGCGAACACCATTCGCCAGCATCTGCACGCAATGGAAGCCGAGCTCGCGACCGAGCCGAAAGTCTTCGAGAACATGACGGCCGCGTTCGCCGAGCGCATGAACCAGCCCGCCGACGTGCTGATCATTCATCTGCCGTCGCTGCATGCCGACGACGTCGAGCGTGTGCTCGCGTTGAGCGCGTCGACTCATGCAGAAAACATCGTCGTCGTGTACTCGTTCGCAGCCGCGAACACGATCAGCCTGCTGGAGCGCGTCGGCGTACGTACCATACGCGAGCCGCTCGATCAGGCGTCGATTGCGCAACTGATGGGCGATATCCAGCGCAAGACGGGGCAAGCGGCCGCGCAGCCCGACATGCGCGAACCCGCGCCGCAACGGCACTATTCCGATGAAGCCCTGATGGCGCTCGCGCACGCGTCGACGACCATCGCATGCGAATGCCCGAAGCATCTGGCAAACATCATCATGCAGCTGAGCGCGTTCGAGCAGTACAGCGTCAGTTGCGCGTCGCGCACACCTGCCGACGCACTGCTGCACGTCTATCTGGCCAATATCTCCGGGCGCGCACGGGCGATGTTCGAGCACGCGCTGCTGCGGCTCGAACGCGAGGAACGCTGGGCGCTGGAGAACCGCTGAAAGCCCTGCATCGAGACCGGAGTGGCTACGCTAAACGTTTGCGCAGCCGCCCGAACGCTAACGCTGCGAGCGCTTGTTCGCGTACATCGCGCCGTCGGCTTGCGCCAGCAGGTCGTTGATGCTCTGCGCACTGTCGGGCGCGTAAGTCGCCGTGCCGACACTGCTGTGCAATTGATACGGCGTCTGCGCCGACTGGTTGTGAAGATCCAGTTGATGCCTGAGCCGATCGATGGTCTGCATCGTCCCTTCTTCGTTCGAGTCGGTCAGCAGCACGACGAATTCGTCGCCGCCTAACCGTCCGATCACATCGCTGTCGCGCAATGCCGTGCGCAAAACCGTTGCGAACGCAATCAACGCGCGATCGCCTTCCGCGTGACCGTAGACGTCGTTGATCTGCTTGAAGCCGTTCAGATCGAAGAACAGCAGCGACGCAGGCTTCTGCTCGCGCTTGCAAAGCCGGATGGCATGCTGCGCGAGCGCTTCGAAACCGCGGCGGTTCGACAGGCCCGTGAGTTCATCGGTGGTCGCGAGTTGCACGGCGGCAATTTCCTGCTCGGCCATGCGCGCCAGATCGCGCAACAGCACGCGCTCCTCGTCATCGAGCGCGCGCGGCTTCACGTCGATCAGACAGAGCGTGCCGAGGCGGCAGCCGTTATCGACGGTCAGCGGATAGCCTGCGTAGAAACGGATGTTCGGATCGCCTGTGACGAGCGGGTTATCGGCAAAGCGCACATCGAGCGACGCGTCGTTCACGAGGAACAGTTCGCTGTCGAGAATCGCGTGACCGCAGAACGAGACGTCGCGCGGCGTTTCCGACGCGTCGAGGCCCGGATGCGACTTGAACCACTGGCGCTGGCTGTCCACCAGCGTGACGGCCGCGATGGGCACGCCGAACAGCCTGCGCGCAAGGCGCGTGAGACGGTCGAACCGCTCTTCGGGCGGTGTATCGAGGATATGAAGCGAGCGCAATGTCTCCATACGTTCGCTTTCGTTTTCTGGCATTGAAGGTCGCAGCATTCGAGGTCCGGATAAAACGCGAACGCGCAGTACTGCTTTAGCACTGCGCGACTCGCCGCAGGTTGAACGGAACCGAATATAAATTCTATCCGCAGCATGTAGCAATTGGAAAGAATGCGGAGCTTTTCAATTGTATTTACGGATAACTCGATGCTTGATTGAAAGCTAACCGACACCTGTCGGCCCATTCAGCACGATGCGGACTTTGCGAGCCAGTTCCGCACGCCTGTATGGCTTGTGAATGATGTCGAATTCGCTGCCGTTTGCATCGGTCCGTTCGAGCGACGCATCCGCATAACCCGTGGTCAGCAGCACCTTGATCTTCGGATGCAGGCGGCGCGCTTCACGCGCGAGCATGACGCCGTTCATGTTGCCGGGCATGATGAGATCGGTGAATAGCAGGTCGATCGTCGTGCCGTCCTGCAGGATGTCCATCGCCTCTTTCGTGTTCAGCACGACGCGTGTGCGATAGCCGATCTGTTCGAGCATCGCCTGCGCGACTTCCGCCACTTCCACGCGGTCGTCGACAATCAGGATCATTTCATTACCCGCTTTCTCGATCGCCTTCGGCGCGGACGGGCGACGTTGCGCATTGCCTTCGACAGCCGGGAAATAGAGGCGCAACGTCGTGCCGACGCCCGCCTCCGAATAGAGGTTCACCGCGCCGCCCGACTGCTTGGCAAAGCCATAGACCATCGACAATCCGAGGCCCGTGCCTTTGCCTTCGTCCTTGGTCGTGAAGAACGGGTCCATCACCCGGTCGAGGATCGCAGCCGGAATGCCGCAGCCGTTATCCGAGATCGCGATGGTTACATAGCGGCCCGGGCGCAGATCGGCGAAACCGACCATCTCCTGCTGCTCGAGTTCGAGTGCCTCCGTGCGCACCGTCACGATACCGTCGCGCCGGTGCGCGAGCGCATCGCGCGCGTTGAGCAGCACGTTGAGCAACGCGACTTCGAGCTGGGTCGAATCGACGCGGCAATTGCCGAGCCCTTCGGCATATTCCGTCCTCAGCGAAATGTTCTCGCCAAGCGTGCGCCGCGCGAGTTCGACCATGCTGTCTGCCAGCGTATTCAGATTGACGGTACGCCCGACGAGCTTCTGCTTGCGCGCGAACGCGAGCAACTGTTGCGTCAGCGTCGTGGCTTTGGCAACGGCGCCGCGGATGCGGTCGAGGCTCTGCGCCATCACCGCGCTGTGCGCATTGCCTTCGATGCCCATCTGCAGCACGTCGACATAGCCCGCCATCACCTGCAGCAGATTGTTGAAGTCGTGTGCAATCCCGCCCGTCAACTGGCCGAGCGCCTCCATCTTCTGCGCCTGATGCAGCGCATCTTCCGCGTCGCGGCGGCGGCTCACGTCGAGCTGCGAGCCGAAGAAATACACCAGTTCGCCCTGCTCGTTGAAGACGGGCGAAATGAACAGCGCGTTCCAGAACGTCGAGCCGTCCTTGCGATAGTTAAGGATTTCGGTGGCGATTTCGCGGCGGTCTTCAACGGCAGCACGCACTTCGTCAATCGTCGCGCGATCGGTCTCCGGCCCTTGCAGGAAACGGCAGTTGCTGCCGATGATCTCCGGCAGTTCATAACCCGTCATGCGCAGAAACGCCTGATTCGCGAAGATCACGGGGTTATCGGGCAGATGCGGATCGGTGACGACCATCGGCATGCGTGTCGTCGATACTGCGGCGAAGAAGATATCGTCACGATGGTCGGTGATCTCGTGCGCGCCGCTTCGAATAGTCGTGAGAGTACGGTTCGTATCCATGGCAATTGACGCAATGTTGAGCGACAAGCCACGGTTGTTTCGCATGACTCTTTACGTGGGCATGTCACTCCAGTTAAAGATGCCGCATCTGTCGAGCTGACCGGTGCGGAATTACATGGCGTCGGTTAATGCGAATTTCATGCCGGTGCGGAAATGCGGCAGTAATTGCGTAATTGCATAGGGAGAAAAGGCAAGACTTACCGCGAAAACGCACTCTACGCGGCTTCAATTGATGAATGGCCAATGCGCGCTTTCGCAAAAGGAAAGACCGATGGAAAAAATTTCAAACGTCTTTTAGTGCTGGGTACGACGCAGCATCGACAGGTCGTAACCTAATGCGCGAACGCGTTCCAGAAGCGCGCGTTGCAGTTCGACAGGCGGCTTCGCGTCGCGCGTGAGAATCCACAGATATGTGCCGCCCGGTTCGCCGACTATCGACCAGCCGTAATCGTCGCCATGGTCGAGTACCCAGTAGTCGCCAACATAGAACGGCCCGAAGAACGACACCTTGAGCTTGGCGTTGTCCGAGCGGGGTACCACACGCGCCTTGCCGCGCGCGATGCGCCGAGGCCCATCGGCGCCGCCTTCGCGGCCCGCGTTGATGACGCTGATGAGACCGTCGTCGCGCATCGCATAGTCGGCCGTGACGAAATCGCGGCCGCGCTCGAAGTGATTGTCGTAACGCGCGAACTCGTACCAGCGTCCCGCATAGCGTTCAAGATCGACGATCTTCGACGGCTCGGGCACATGCGCATTGCCCTTCTTTCTTCTGATAACCACCGCGCATGCAACCAGCAACCCGATTGCCACCACCGTCGCGCCCACTATTGCAGCACGCGCATGAGAACTGTTCTGTCCAGTTTCCTGATTGGCGCTTCGTTCGACATTCATCGGGAATACACCTCGCGAAAGGAACCTTGAGCCTCGACCCCGGCGACACAGCCGTTTAGACCTTACGTGTCTAAAAAATTCTACTGCCGCACGCAACAGGATGTCAGCGCAATGAATGCTTCCGCGCGGCGCAGCCACGCGGATTCGCAATAGCCGCTATGCTCTGTCTTCTGCGTTTCCATCCAGCAACACTCAACCACTCATAGTTTCTATCTCGCGGAGTCGATCATGCAATACCGCAAATTCGGCCATACCGGTCTAACTGTCTCGCGTTTGTGTCTCGGTACGATGACTTTCGGCTTGCAAACCGAAGAAGACGTATCGCGCAGCATTCTCGACAAGGCGACGGATGCCGGCGTGAACTTCATCGATACCGCCGACGTCTATCCGCTCGGCGGCGGCGAAGATCTTGCGGGACGCACGGAAGAAATCATCGGACGCTGGCTCAAGGGCAAGCGTGACCGCTTCATTCTCGCGACCAAGGCCGTCGCCAAGGTCGGGCCGCATCCATGGAATCAGGGCGCATCGCGCAAGCACCTGCTCGATGCCATCGACGATTCCCTGCGCCGCCTGAACACCGATTACGTCGATCTGTATCAGCTGCATATGGACGACCGCGACACGCCGCTCGACGAAACGCTCGAAGCGCTGGATGTGATCGTGCGCTCGGGCAAGGCGCGCTATATCGGCGTATCGAACTATCTGGCGTACCGGCTCGCGCGCATGCTGGGGCGCTCGGACGTGTTGCGCACGGCGCGTTTCGCGTCGGTGCAGCCGCGCTACAACCTGCTGTTCCGGCAGATCGAACGCGAACTGCTGCCGCTTGCGGACGAAGAGGGTCTCGCCGTGATTCCGTACAACCCGCTCGCAGGCGGGCTGCTGACGGGCAAGCACCGGCATGATGCGAAGCCCTCGGACGGACGCTTCACGGAAACGGTCGGCAAGGCGGGCGAGATGTACTCGGAGCGTTACTGGCACGAGCGCGAGTTCAAGACCATCGACACGCTGCGTGAGATCAACGCCAAAACCGGCGAGCCGATGACGAAGACGGCCATTGCATGGGTGCTCGCGAACCCGACCGTCACGTCGGCGATCATCGGCGCGAGCCGCGTCGAACAGTTGAACGACTCGCTCGCGGCTGTCGATTACACGCTCGACCCGGAGATTAAAAAGCAGCTCGACGAAGCGACCGTCGAGTACCGCTGGGGCGATGCGCCGCGCTAAACGCCGGGCGCTGCATTAGCGCCCGTAGCGCAGCACGGTACTGCTCGCGGCCAGCACATGACTGGTGACGGCCGCGAGAAACGCATCGTGATTGAGATTGGGCGGCAGCGCGTCGGGCGCGAGATCGAGCGCGTAGACCTGCAGCACATAGTGATGCGGCACGTCGCCGATGGGCGGGCAAGGTCCGTAGTATCCAGGCTGCCCCGTGCGATTGATGCCGCTCACACTTCCCGTCGGCGCCGATGCGCCATGCGCCATCGAATTCATCGACGCGGGTATCCCGTACAGCACCCAGTGAATCACGCCGATCCCTTTCGCGCCGTCGGGATCGAACAGCGTGACGGCGAAACTGCGCGTGCCCGAAGGCACGTTGCGCCATTGCACGGCAGGCGACTGGTTGCCACCACCGCAACTGTTCGCGCTGGCGGCATGGCTCGAATCGATCGTGCCGCCGTCGGGCGTGCCGGGCGATGTGACTTCGAAAGCGTCGGCCGCAAAGGCTGGCGTGACGGCCCCCGACAGTGCGATACATAGCGCGAGCGCAGCGAGCCGTGCGTTAGAGAGAGTTTTCATTGGGCGGCTCCGTGGAAGGTTTGCGCTCACGCATTCGTGAGCGCATCGGAGCAAACGAACGGCCACGCCCGTTTATTCCCCACTTTTCCGCTGTCAATCGCGCTGTCATCCGCGTTGTCAGTCGCGCCGTCAGCCGAATATGCCCGCCTTCTGGTTCGCCTCCGGCAACTGCCGCGACTCGCGCAACGACTTCGGATGCCACAGCTTCGCGCCGCCTTCGATGCCCGCGGCGTTGTCCACAATGGCCGCATTCGACGGCAGTTCGAACGTCAGGCGCGCCGCATTGCCGCCGCCGATCCACAGCTTGTCGTAGTTGACGAGCGAAGACAGAATGCCGATCACCTTCTCGACGCGTTTGTTCCAGCGCTTCGTGCCCGCCTTCTCGCGCGCTGCATTACCGATGTACTCGTCGTAGGTGCGGCTCTTGCTGACCGGGTGATGCGCGAGTTCGAGATGCGGCATCAGCTCGCCGTCGCGAAAGAGCGCCGTGCCCGCGCCTGTGCCGAGCGTCAGCACGAATTCGATGCCATGTCCTTCGATCGCGGCGAAGCCCTGCATTTCCGCATCGTTGATCATGCGCACCGGCAGATTGCCGATGCGTGCCGCAAGCTGACCCGCGAGCGGAAAGCCGCGCCAGCCTGTATCGCCGATATTCGGCGCGGTCAGCACGCAGTTGTCGCGCACGACACCCGGAAAACCGATCGACATCAGTGTTGGATGATGCGCGTCGACGAGCGGCTGCACGAGCGTCGCAAGCGCATCGACGAGTTGCTCCGGCGTGCATGGATGCGGCGTCGCCACGCGCACACGCTCGCTTTTCATGTCGCCGCCCGCGTCGATCACGGCCGCCTTCAGACCCGTGCCGCCGACATCGATTGCGAGTATCCGTTCCCCGTCGCTTGCAGTCTTGCGCGGCGCAGGTGCTTTCGCTTTTGCCTTAGCGTTGGTTTTAGCCAAGTCGTCCCCCTTTCGTTGATCGTTGTGACGAAACCGCTAGTCTCCGCCTTGCAGCGAACGCCATGCACGGCCATCGCGCGCGAGCAGTGCATCCGCTTGCGCCGGGCCGCTGCTGCCCGCCGGATAGCCATGCACCGGCAGCGGACCGCCTTCGGGATGCAGCACGCCATCCACCGCACACCAGCTCGATTCGATACTGTCGGCACGCTGGAACAGCGTCTCGTCGCCGAGCATGCAGTCGTACAGCAGCGTTTCATAGCCGACGTTCGCACGTTCGGCGAAGAAGTCGTTGTAGTTGAATGCGGAGCGCACCGCGCCGATCTGCATCGCCGGTCCGGGCACCTTCACATTGAAGTCGAAGCGCGTGCCGTGCGCGGGATCGATGCGCAACGTGAACACATTGGGCGTCAACGATTCGACAGGTGTGTCGCGGAATAGCAGAAACGGCACGCGCTTCAGTTGCACGGCGATTTCGGTGCGACGCGCCGTCATGCGCTTGCCCGTGCGCAGATAGAACGGCACACCCGCCCAGCGCCAGTTGTCGATGAACACGCGCGCGGCCGCATAGGTTTCCGTCGTGCTGTCGCGCGCGACGTCGGGTTCGTCGCGATACGCGATGCCCGCATCGCCCTTCTCGTACTGCCCGAGCACGACGTCGTCGCGCTTGAGCGGTTCCATCGCGGCGAAGAGTTCGGCCTTCTTGTCGCGCACGGCTTCGGCATCGAATGAGTTGGGTGGCTCCAGCGCGACCATCGCGAGCAACTGGAACAGATGGTTCGGCAACATGTCGCGAAACGCGCCCGTCTGCTCGTAGAATTTGCCGCGCCCTTCCACGCCGAGCGTTTCCGATGCCGTGATCTGCACGCTGTCGATGTACTCGCGCCGCCACACCGGTTCGAACATCGCATTCGCAAAGCGCACGGCCAGAATGCTTTGCACCGTGTCCTTGCCGAGAAAGTGATCGATGCGATACACCTGCTGCTCATCCGCGTGACGCAGAATGTGCGCATTGAGATCGCGTGCGGATGCGAGATCGGTGCCGAACGGCTTTTCGATCACGAGACGCCGGAAGTTGCCCTCGCGCTGCGCGTCTTCTTTCAGCAAGCCGTGCTTGCCCAGACGCTCGACGATCGGCCTGAAGAACCGCGCGCCCACCGCGAGATAGAAGATCGCATTACCATGCGCCGTCTTGTCGATACGCTGTTTCAGCGCTTCGAACACATCGTCGGTTTCGAACTCGCCCGCCATATACTCCATGCGCGAGGACAGCCACTTCCATGCTTTCTCGTCAACCTTGCCGGAGTTCGATTCGCTGGCTTTGTCGGCAGCGAACTGCTGCAGCGACTGGCCGAGATCGTCGACCCACGCCTTCGTTTCGCGCTCGCCGTGATTCACGCCGATGATATTCATGCCGTCGTCGAGCAGGCCGTCGACAGTCAGGTTGTAGAGCGACGGCGTCAACAGCCGTTTGGTCAGATCGCCGCCCGCGCCGAAGATGACCAGCGTGCACGGCGGCGCAGGCCGCTTGCCTGCGGGACCAGCCGCCGCGTGCGGCCCCGCATTGATCTTGCAACTTGCTGACGGCGTGTTTGGGGAAGCGTCGTGTGCGTCATTGGACATGGCAGTCTTTCCATCAATGAGCCATACGGGTGGCGATATCTGAAAGACCCGCATTCACGCCGCCAGGTTCAATCGAACATTCGAACCGTTGCATGCGCCGCGGGCAACGCGGACTACTTCACGGAGTCCGTCACGCGCTCGGATTCCGGCACCTCGCCTGCTGCAGGCACGATGCCCGAACTGGCACGCTCACGCGGCTGCAACAGCAATGCAACAAGCCCGGTCCATCCCGTCTGATGCGACGCGCCCACGCCGCGTCCGTTATCGCCGTGAAAGTATTCGTGAAAGAGCACGAGATCCTGCGAACGCGGGTCAGCCTGCAACAGCGGATACGCAGCCATCACCGGGCGCTCGTTGTTCTTGTCCTTCAGGAATAGCGTGGTAGTGCGCTGCGCGAGCGCATCGGCGATTTCGGACAGCGATAGCCTGTTGCCCGAGCCCGTCGGGTACTCGACGCGGAACTCGTCGCCGTAATAGCGGTGAAACTCGTATAGCGACTCGATCAGCAGATAGTTGACGGGCATCCACACCGGCCCGCGCCAGTTCGAATTGCCGCCGAACACGCGCGAATCCGATTCGGCAGGCAGATACTTCACGCCGAAGCTTTGCCCGTTGTGATGAAAGACATACGGTTGATCGCGATGCACACGCGACAACGCACGCAGACCGTGATCGGAGAGGAACTCGGCTTCGTCGAGCGCGCGTTTTAGCAGCGCTTTCATCCGATGACCGCGCAGCAGCGACAGCAGCAGACTGTTACCGTGCCCCGGATCGTTCCAGCGCGACACCAGCCGCGCGAGGTCGGGCTTGTTGCGCAGGAACCAGACGAGCCGGTCGCGCAGACCCGGCAATGAACCATGCAGGCGCTCTTCGAGCACGTGCACGGCGATCAGCGGAATGAGGCCGACAATCGAGCGCACGCGCATGGGCACGTTGGTGCCATCGGGCAGGCGCAGCTTGTCGTAGAAGAACTCGTCCTGGCTGTCCCACAGCCCGGTTTCGCAGTTGTCCTCGCAACTGACCGCCTGCGCGATATACAGGAAGTGCTCGAAGAACTTCACACCGATATCGACGAACACGTGGTTTGCGAACGCGAGTTCGAGCGCGATACGCATCAGGTCCAGCGCGTAGGCGGCCATCCATGCGGTGCCGTCGGCCTGATCGATATGGCCGCCTGTAGGCAGCGGCGACGAGCGGTCGAAAATGCCGACGTTGTCGAGCCCGAGGAAACCGCCCTGGAAGATATTGCGGCCCTCCGCATCCTTTCGATTCACCCACCACGCGAAGTTGAGCAGCAGCTTGTGAAAGACGAGTTCGAGAAAATCGCGGTCGCCCTTGCCCGTCAGCGCGCGGTCGATCTCATAGACGCGCCACGCGGCCCACGCGTGCACGGGCGGGTTCGCATCGCTGAACGCCCATTCGTACGCGGGAATCTGCCCGTTCGGATGCATGTAGCGGTCTTTCACGAGTAGCAGCAGCTGACGTTTCGCAAACGCGGGATCGATCAGCGCGAACGCGGCGGCATGAAACGCGAGGTCCCATGACGCGTACCACGGGTACTCCCACTTGTCGGGCATCGACACGATGTCGGCATTGCACAGATGCCGCCAGTCGCGATTGCGCCCCTGCTTGCGCGACGCGGGCGGTGCCGGCTGCCCGGGGTCGCCGTCCATCCATCGCTCGACGTCGTACTGGTAGTACTGCTTCGACCACAGCATGCCCGCGAGTGCCTGGCGCTGGACGAGCCGCTCGTCCGCGCCGTCGATATGGTGCTGCAGCGCCGCATAGAATTCATCGGTTTCGGCGATGCGCTGCGTGAACAATTGCTCAATGTCGAGCGGCGTTTCATCCGTGCAGAATTCGGGACGCCAGCGCAGATACACGACGGCCGTGCCGTGCGGCGGCAGATTCAGCGGCACATGCGCAGCGGCTTTCGTGCCCGCGTCGCGGCGGACCGCGTCGGCATCGCCATGCACGAGGTAGTCGTTGAAGCCGTCCTTGAACGGCCCTTGCGCGTCCATGTTGAAATGACGCCGGACGTTCGTATCGTTCTCGCAGAAGAGCCACTCGAATACCGTCGTATCGGGCGACCATGCTGTAACGACGATCGGCTCATGGCCCGGATGCGTGCCGAGCAGGCGCGTGACGCCATGCACGGTTTCCTTGACGAGTTTCGGGCGCTCGTCCGTTTCTTTCCACGACCATTTGTTGCGCGCCCAGAATTGCGGCAACAGATCGAGACTGGCGGACTGGTCCGCGCGATTCTCGACGGTGACGCGCATCACGATGTCTTCGGGCGTGTTCTTTGCGTATTCCACAGTCACGTCGAAATAGCGCAAGTCGTCGAATATGCCGGTATCGAGTACTTCATATTCCGGCAGATCCGCACCGCGCCGTCCGTTCTCTTCGACGAGATCCTGATAGGGAAACGCGCCATGCGGGTACTTGTACAGCATCCGCATATAGGAATGCGTCGGCGTGCCGTCGAGATAGAAGTACAGCTCCTTGACGTCCTCCCCGTGATTGCCCTCCTGATTCGTGAGGCCGAACAGGCGCTCCTTCAGAATGGGATCGGCGCGATTCCACAACGCAATCGACGCGCACCAGTTCAAGGTTTCGTCGCCGAACCCGGCGATGCCGTCTTCGCCCCAGCGGTACGCACGGCTGCGCGCGTGGTCGTGCGGGAAATACTCCCATGCTGTGCCGTTCGGGCTGTAGTCTTCGCGCACCGTGCCCCACTGCCGCTCGCTCAGATACGGTCCCCAACGTTGCCATCGCGCGCACTCGCTGGAGTGCAGGCGTAGTCCTTCGGCCGTGGCAAGCAGGTTTCCAGCGCGCAGCGGAGGCATGGCGGCGTCCTCGTCTCTCGGGTGACGGTGGGAGTCACATCGTAGCGCGGTTTGGGGGGTTGCGTTGGGGAGGTTGGGCGAAGCGCGCCTCACTCGCCCAGCAACACGCCAATCCTCAACCTCTCCCCTAACGACCAAGCCTGAAACGGCGTACCGCCCGGTGTGTGCGGTGCATCACCGTCCGCGACTTCCGAAACATGATCAAGGCCCGCACGATCCAGATGCGCGTCGAGCGGCCCAAGAAAACGCGCACGCGCAGCGCTGCGCACGTTCTCATCCGGAAGTTGCACACGCAGCCATGCTTCGACAAACGGGCCGAGCAGCCACGGCCACACCGTGCCCTGGTGATACGCACCATCGCGTTCAAGCGGCCCGCCCTGATAGCGTCCGCGATACGCAGGATCTTCCGGCGACAGCGTGCGCAAGCCAAGCGGCGTCAGCAGATGCGCTTCGACCTGCGCGACGACAGCGCGCGCCGTGTCGCCTTCAACAAGCGCAAACGGCAGACCACCCGCAGCGAAAATCTGATTCGGCCGGATCGAACGATCGACCGTCCCGGCGACATGATCGACATCGACGTTATCGAACAGCGCGCCCGTTTGCGGATCGATGAAGCGTTGTACGAAAGCAGCCGCCACGCGATCCGCGGCTTCACCCCAGCGCGCATTCCACCGTGCTGCAATGCGCAACGCGTTGAACCACAGCGCCTGCACTTCGACGGGTTTGCCGATTCGTGGCGTCACCACCCAATCGCCAACCTTCGCGTCCATCCACGTCAATTGCACGCCGGGCACACCCGCGCGCAGCAGGCCGTCTTCATCGGCGCGGATGTTGTAGCGCGTGCCTTGTGTATAGCCGGAGAGAATCGTATCGACGGCTTCCTGCAAGCGTCCGCGCGTCGCGTCCGATGCATGCCCTGTCGCCAGATAATCGTGCACGGAAACCGCAAACCATAGCGACGCATCGACCGAGTTGTACTCCGGCTCGTCGCCGTAATCCGGAAAGCGGTTCGGACACATGCCCTGCGAAATCGTGCTCGCCCACGCGAGCAGAATCGATTCGGCCTCTGCATATCGGCCGGTAGCGATCAGCAGGCCGCGCATCGCGATGAAGGTATCGCGGCCCCAGTCGGTGAACCATGGGAAGCCTGCGACGATCGTGCGACCCGCCGATCGCGCGACAACATAAGCATCGGCAGAGCGATGCAAACGTGAAGGGAAAGAAGCGCGGCGGTTCGTTTCTGTCTTCGCCAGCGCGTTCGCCTTTTCAATCGCGGTCGCTTGCTTAACAGGGGACGCACTCAGGATCATCACCGCATCGTTGGAACGAAGATCGAATGTGAAAACGCCGGGCGTCGCAAGATCTTCGGTGAAGTCGAGGCCACGCTCACGTTCTCGCACATAGCAGAAGTTGCGATACCAGTCGGGCGCGTGCTCATACGCGCCGTTCGAGAGCACGCGTATCGTGGGCAGATCGTGATACGACTGCCATTGCACACGTTCGCCTTCGACGGATGCGGAGAAATCGAACGCGCTGTTCTCATGATGAAGCGCGTGGTAATCGCGGCCCGACAGCAGCGGGCGAACATGCAGTGTGATCGCATCAGCGTTGCGCGCATCACTATCGCTCGAAAGACGCCAGCGCAGCACCGTTTCGCACGTTGCTTTCGCGACGAACGCTTCCGCAATCACAGTCGTTCGAGCATCGATCCGAAAATGCCATGTCGGCCATGGCATCGTGTCGAAGGCAATCAGGCTCGCGGCAATGTCGGGGTACACGATATCGGGCGCATAACGCTGCATCGACAACGGATAGCGCTCACCCTTCAATTCGATCCACGCCTCGATCCCGTTGACGAGCACCACGCGCCCCGCCGGCGCGCGCGTCGCCGTCAGCAGCAGCGCGTGATAGCGACGGGTGCGCATCGTGCCGACCGTGCCCGATGCGAAGCCACCAAAGCCATCGGCTTCGAGCCATTCATCTTCCAGACGTTCGATATCGAAGGGAGAGTCGACACGTGTCATCGCTATTGCCGCCGTGCACGGGCGACCCGGATCAGGACAGCCGACAGATTAGCCGCTCATCCATGAATTGTCTTGCGTGCTCAGACGGACGACGGCGCAACGGCATGTTCGCCCGCATCGGCCGCGCTCGAATTGCGCTGGATGGGCAGCACGGCCCACACTTCGAGACCGCCGCCTTCGCGCGCATGAAACTCGAGCGAGCCGCCGTGCAGCCGCGCGATGCGTTCGACAATCGCGAGCCCCAGTCCCGTGCCGCCCGTTTTGCCATGGGCATTCTTGCCGCGCTGGAACGGCGCCCTGAGCCGTTCGAGTTCTTCTACGCTCAAACCTTTGCCGCGATCGCCGACCGCGACGTGGATCGCCTGCGCATCGGCCCATGTCCTCACAGCGAGGCCCGTTTGACCATACACGACCGCGTTCTGCATCAGGTTCATCACGAGCCGCATCATCGTGATCGGCCGGAATGCGTGCTCGGGTAACTCGCCAAGCTGCAATTCGAACTCGTGCCCAAGGCCCGCGAAGTCCGCGGCAAGCTGGCTGATCAGCGCGTTCAGATCACCCGATTGCGGCGTTTCGCGTTCGCCACTACCCGCGTAATCCATGAATTGCTGCAGGATCGTGTCGATCTGGTCGAGATACGATTCCGCCGCGATGACGAACGCTTCGTCGCCGTTCGTGTCCTGCGCCATGGCCATCGCCAGACGCAGCTTTGTCAGCGGCGTGCGAATGTCGTGCGAGATACCCGCGAGCATCAGCGCACGTGTCGCTTCTGCCTGCTGCAGCGCCTGTGTCATCTGGTTGAATGCGCCACTTACCTGCGCGATTTCCGTCGGACCATCGACAGGCAAAGGCGGCGGCGTTTCGCCCGCGCTCACACGGCGCGCCGCCTGCGCAAGCTCGCGCAACGGACGGTTCAGATGCGCCTGCAACGCGAAGCCCGTCAACGCGGCCAGCGTCGCGAGCCCCAGCGACAGCAGCACCGCCGTGAGCATACCGCCGCCCTGCGCTTCTTCCGGCACCTGCAAGCCGATCCAATACGGTGTGTGAGCGACGTGCATGCGTATCCACATGCGCGGATGTGGCGCGCCCTGCCAGCGCACTTCGGTGCCGGGCGGCAGATAGCGATGCAGCGTCTCCAGAAATGTCGCGAGCTGATAGGTCCGGTAGAACGCGAGCAAACGCACACGCGGATCGGACACCGCTTCGGGAGGCGGTTCATTACGCGCATCGAGCCGCGCGACCAGCGTATCGCGCGCATCTTCGGGCGACGCCGACAGCGCGTTATCCAGCGTCTTGATGTACGTGCCGAACACGGCCGCGGCCCGTTCGACGCGCGGTTTCTGCACGTAATGAATCAGCACGCTCAGCGAGCAGACCTGCGTGAACGCAACGAGCACGATCAGGAGCGCGATGTTGCGCGCCAGCACGCTGCGCGGCAACAGGCGCCGCAAGATGCGCGCGCTCATGCGTCGACGTCGGCGACCAGCATATAGCCGACGCCCCACACGGTCTTGATGAAACGCGGCTTCGACGGATCGGCTTCGATCGCCTGCCGCAGACGCAGAATCTGCACGTCGATACTGCGGTCGAGCGCATCGTGGTCGCGTCCTCTGGCACGCGCGATCAGGTTGTCACGGCTCACCGCGCGGTTCGGCGATGCCGCCAGCGCCGTCAGCAACAACATCTGCGCCGAATGCAGTTCGAGCAGATCGTCCTGCTTATACAGGCACTGCTTGCTCACATCGAGCCGGAAGTCGCCGAAACGCAGCGTCTGCGTGGTGACGGTCGGATCGTTCGAGGCGATTTTCTGGCGACGCAGCAGCGCATTGATCCGCGCGACGAGTTCGCGCGGCAGAAACGGCTTGGCAAGGTAATCGTCCGCGCCCGTCTCCAGACCGATCACGCGATCGAGCGGATCGCCCTTGGCCGTAAGCATCAGGATGGGCAGCGTGTGCCCTTCTGCCCTCAGCTTCGCGCAGATCTGCAGGCCGTCTTCTTCGCCGATCATCAGATCGAGCACGAGCAGGTCATACGGCTCGCGCTGCAGATAGCGTTCGAGCCGCTTGCTGTTCTCGACAGCGCGGACTTCGAAGCCATGTCCGCTCAGAAAGCGCTGCAGCATGTTGCGGAGTTCCGCTTCGTCGTCGAGCACGATGATGCGGGCGGGTCGGTCCATGCAAGACTCCTTGGTCGCTCACGTTTCATTCATGTTGCAACAGTGTAGCTTCATGCCGACCCGTTTTTCCGTCAGTGCGATCCCGCGCGCTGCGCCATGAACTGCTCGATCTGCGCGAGCGTCACAAAGCCCTGCTTTTGCGTGTCGATTTCATTGAAGTGCTGTGCGACGCGTGGCATGCCTGTCTGCGCCTGAGCGAGCGTCAGCTTGCCGTCATGTGTCGTGTTGGCGGCGGCGAAGCGCTCCTGCAACTGCTGCATCATGCGCTCCATGCGCGGCGAGCCACCCATCGGCTGCGGTGCCGTCTGGGCCATCACGCCCGTCGATGCAATGCACAAAGCCAGAATAGCGATCAACTTCTTCATGTTCCATCTCCATCATCGGTTCATTCAACTTCTTCGCTACGTCGTGTTGCGATTCGTCGTTGGCGAAGCGAATTCTGGTAGTCCGGCGCGTGCAGCGCAATTTCAAAGTTATGTCGATTCATGTCACGTCGACGCGGTGCGTTTTCACGCTAGTTGCACCGTGAATTACGAAGCGAACGCTTCAAACATGAGCGTGCTTTTTCCGACATCGAATGAAACAAGTCATCGCTGTCATTGTGCAAGTGCGATGCGTATCGTTTGCACGTCGGCGGCAACGTCGGGACTTCCCCTCCGCCGGCATCTGCTTTAGGAGTTTCATGTGAACATTCGCTCTGCTTACACGTCCGCGATCGCCGCCATGGGTATCGCCTGCTCGTCGAGTGCCTTTGCCGGCACCGTATTCGTTCATGCGGCCTATGTGCCCGCAGCCGTCTATGCGCCGGCGCGCACGCTCTATTACGTGCCGCCGCAACCGCCCGTCGTCGTGCCTGTCGTGCCGGCGGCGCCTATCGTGCCTTACGTCGCCGTCGTGCCACCACCCGCGCCCGCGAGGCCTTTGCCCTACGCGACGATTGCCGTTCCCATCCTCGTCGTGCGTTGACGGCCTTACCACCGCGATTCACTTGATCTTTGCAGAGGCGAAGCCAACAATGAAAGCCTCTGTCGTCGCGACACGCAGCGACTATCGATGCGCATCACGGAGGCCTACATGCCAGACATCGAGAAGGACAAAGTCATCGCGGTGCTGAACCAGATACTCGAATCAGAGCTGGCAGGCATAGTCCGGTATACGCACTACTCTTTCCTCGTGTTCGGCTTTGGTCGCATCCCGATCGTGTCGTGGCTGCGCCAGCAGGCCGACGAATCGCTGCAGCACGCGCATCTTGCAGGCGAATGGATCACGACACTCGGCGAGTACCCATCGCTTGGCATCGGCGCGCTGCTCGATTCGCACACCACCGACATCGCATCGATCCTGCGCGAATCGCTCACCGCGGAAGAAGTCGCGTTAGGCCTGTATCGCGATCTGCTCGCACTCGTGAAGGACCGCTCGGTCGCACTCGAAGAATATGCGCGGCAGATGATCGCCGTCGAAGAGATGCATGCGGGCGAAGTCGACAAGATGTTGCGCAAGCCCGGCACGGTAGCGACATCGGGCGAACGTGGCGCTGCGCATTAGACATGCCTGCGCTGCTGTAAGGGCGCGATCGCAAGACCGCACTCAATTGTCAAATCAACATGTGCAGCGACATTAGATCGCTCACCGAACAGTCCCTCTATCTGTCACTGCCATAGCGCCGCATGTATCGACACACGATGCATGCGGCGTTTTCCTTTACGACCACACACGTTTCGCATTTAACGTTTACGCGCTGCAAAGCGCGTCTATTCCCCTAAAGCTTCTGCAAGCATGCTCTCGTTCGCAACGACCCATGCTAGGCTATGCGCGGCATCAGGCTGTTGAATTCTGCATTCGGTATTTCGTTCGTAGTCCGCGCAGGTAATACAAGGTGGATAGATGATCGATGACGTCAATGGCAGTCGCAGTCGTTTGAATAGACCTTCATGCTTTACGTTTCGCGGTTGCCCTTCACGTGCATCCGGCGCTTCGATCATCGCAGCCGTCGCCATCCTGAGTACGGCCCTGCTTCCGTTGTCCGGCTGCATGGTGGGCCCCGACTATCGCACGCCCGCTCCGCCCGCCACGGATACCTACACACCCACGCCATTGCCCGAACAGACGGCGTCGTCGCCGGGCGCATCGGGCGTGCCTCAGCAATTCGCCGCAGGACAGGACATTCCTGCGCAGTGGTGGACGCTCTTTCACTGCGAGCCGCTCGATGCGCTGATCCGCGAAGCACTCGCCAACAGCCCTAACATCGCCGCCGCGCAAGCCGCATTGAGGCAGGCAAGCGAGAACTACCGCGCGGAAGTGGGCAGCGCGCTCTATCCATCCGTCGATGCGAAGCTCAATGCAACACGCGAGAAATTCAATGGCGTGACCTTCGGCCAGCCGGGACTCACGGAAGAACTGAACCTGTACAACGCATCGGTGAATGTGTCGTACAACCTCGACGTGTTCGGCGGCTCGCGGCGCGAACTCGAAGGACTGCGCTCGCAGATCGATTACCAGGGCTATCAGTTGCAGGCCGCGTATCTCGCGCTGTCAGCGAATATCGTCACGGCGGCCGTCAAGGAAGCGTCGTTGCGCGAGCAGATCGAAGCCACCGAGCGCATCGCCACCGACGAAGAGGCGCAGCTCGGCGTGTTGCGCAAGCAGTTCGAACTCGGCGGCGTGGGACGCGTCGCCGTGCTCTCGCAGGAAACCTTGCTCGCACAAACCCGCGCGACGCTGCCGCCGCTGCGTCAGTCGCTCGACCAGACGCGCCATCAGCTCGCCGTGCTCGCGGGCAAGCCACCGAGCGATACGGGCGTCCCCGAATTCAGGCTGTCGATGTTCACGCTGCCGCAGAGCTTGCCCGTGAGCCTGCCGTCGTCGCTCGTCAGGCAGCGCCCCGACATTCTCGCCGCCGATGCCACCTTGCATCAGGCAAGCGCGCAGGTCGGCGTGGCGACGGCGAACATGTATCCGCAGATCACGCTGTCGGCGAGCTACGGCACGCAGGCGCTGACGCCAGCGGGTCTGTTCAAGTCGGCGGACACGATCTGGAGTCTGGGCGCGGGCATTCTTCAACCGCTCTTTCATGGCGGCCAGTTGAGCGCGCAAAAGCGCGCCGCCGAAGCCGCATTCGATCAGGCCAACGCGCAATACCGGCAGACCGTATTGCTGGCGTTCCAGAACGTCGCCGATACGTTGCGTGCGCTCGAACACGATGCGACGGGGCTTGCCGCACAAACCGATGCTTGGCGCTCGGCCGGTGCATCGCTCGATCTGACGCGTGGGCAGTTTCGCGTCGGCGGCGTCAGCTTTCTGGCGCTGCTCGATGCGCAGCGTCAATACCAGCAGACCGTCGTGAATCTCGCGCAGGCGCAAGCCGCGCGTTATGCCGATACGGCGGCGCTATACCAGGCGCTCGGCGGTGGCTGGTGGAACGACACCGCCACGAGCCAGGCGAGTCAGCCGGGCCAGCCCGCCCCGCATTGATTGCTTTCGCAACCGCCGCGCGTCGCATGCGATGAGCCCGCAGCGCCGCCGGATACGTGTCGTGCCTCACCAGTTTGCCGTGCAAGGACATTCAGATGACGACGAAAAGACCCATGGCCAGGCGGATGATCATCATGCTGATCTGCGTGTGCGTGCTGCTCGGCGCGCTGGTCGGCTTCAACCTGTTCAAGGCGCACATGATCCGGCAGTTCATGGCGAGCAATGCCGCGCCCGCCGCCACGGTCACGGCCGCCGTCGCACGTTATCAGAGCTGGCAGCCTCAACTTGCCGCCATCGGCAGCCTGCGCGCGGTGCGCGGCGTCGATGTGACGACGGAAGTGCCCGGTCTCGTTCGCGATATCCCATTCAGCTCCGGTCAGGAAGTAAAAGCAGGCCAGATACTGGTGCGCCTGAACGACGATTCCGACCGCGCGCAACTCGCTTCGCTGCAGGCGGCGGCGGAACTCGCGCAAACGGTCTATAAGCGCGACAAGGCACAGTACGAGATTCAGGCGATCGCGAAGGCGCAACTCGACGCCGATGCCGCCGACCTGAAAAGCAAGCGCGCCCAGGTCGATCAACAGGCCGCGCTGGTGGAGAAGAAAACGATTCGCGCGCCGTTTGCAGGGCGCGTGGGCATCACCACCGTCAATCCCGGCCAATACATCAATCCAGGTGACGCCATCGTCACGTTGCAGGCGATCGATCCGATCTACGCCGACTTCTATCTGCCGCAGCAACAACTGGGGCAATTGCAGGTTGGTCAGACTGTGGTCGTCGATACGAACGCGTATAGCAGCCGCACTTTCGACGGCAAGATCCGCTCGATCAATCCGCGCGTGGACAGCGCGACGCGCAACGTGCAGATCGAAGCGACCGTGGATAACCGCGAGCGCAAGCTGTTGCCTGGCATGTACGCGAACGTGAAAATCGACGCGGGCAACGAAGAGCGCTATCTGACGCTGCCGCAAACGGCCATTACCTATAACCCGTACGGCGCGACTGTGTTCGTCGTTAAACCTGGCGAGCACAAGGATGCGCAAGGCAAGGTGATGCCCATCGCGCAGCAGGTGTTCGTGACGCCAGGGCCGACGCGCGGCGATCAGGTGGCGATACTCAAGGGCATCGGCGAAGGCACGCAGGTCGTGACGAGCGGTCAGCTGAAGCTGAAGAACGGCACGCCGCTCGTGATCGACAATCGCGTGCAGCCTGCGGACAGCCCCAATCCGACGCCTCAGGAACAATAAGAGGCCGCCCGATGAAATTCACCGATATCTTTATCGAACGGCCCGTGCTCGCGTGCGTCGTGAGCCTGCTGATTCTCGTGCTCGGCGCGCGTGCATTGTCGACGCTCAAGGTCAGCGAATATCCGCAAACGGAGAACGGCGTCGTCACGATCACCACGGCCTACTACGGCGCGAGTGCCGACACGATGGCGGGCTTCATCACGCAGCCGCTCGAATCGGCGATTGCACAGGCACAGGGCATCGACTACATGTCGTCGACAAGCGCGACGGGCGTCTCGACGATCACGGCCACACTGCGCCTGAACTACGATTCGAACCGCGCGCTGACGGAGATCAACACGCAGATCGCATCGGTGCGCAACCAGTTGCCGCCGCAGGCGCAGCAGCCGGTGCTGACGGTACAAACCGGGCAGACCACGGATGCGATGTACATGGGCTTCTACAGCAACGTGCTGCCGAGCAACAACGTCACCGACTATCTGCTGCGCGTCGTGAAGCCGAAGCTCGATTCGATCCAGGGCGTGCAGACGGCGGAAATTCTCGGTGGCCGGCAATTCGCGTTGCGCGCGTGGCTCGACTCGGCGAAGCTCGCCGCGCACAACGTCACCGCTTCCGACGTGTTCACGACGCTTGGCAGCAACAACTATCTGGCGACGCTCGGCACAAGCAAAGGCCAGATGGTCAGCGTCGATCTGAACGCGGGCACCGACCTGCATTCCGTCGACGACTTCCGCAAGCTCGTCGTCAAGCAGAAGAACGGCGCGATCGTGCGGCTAGAAGATGTCGGCAATGTCGTACTCGGCGCGGACAGTTACGACTTCAACGTCGCGTTCAGCGGCAAGCGCTCGGTGTTCATCGGCATCAAGGTCGCGCCGGACGCGAACGTGCTCGATGTCGCGAAGCGCGTGAAGGCGATCTTTCCCGATCTGCAAAAGCAGTTTCCGACGGGCATGACGGGCGACATCGTCTACGACGCAACGGACTTCATCAACACGGCAATCGAAGAAGTGGTGAAGACGCTCGTCGAAGCGCTGTTGATCGTGACGGTGGTGATCTTCCTGTTCCTCGGCAGCTTCCGTGCGGTGATCGTGCCGGTGATTGCGATGCCGCTGTCGCTGGTCGGCACGTTCTTCGTGATGCAGCTGCTCGGCTATTCGATCAACCTGCTCACACTGCTGGCGCTCGTGCTTGCAATCGGCCTCGTGGTGGATGACGCGATCATCGTGGTGGAGAACGTTGACCGGCATATGAAGGAAGAAGGCAAGCCTCCGTTCGAAGCCGCATTGATCGCCGCGCGCGAACTGGGCGGGCCGATTCTCGCGATGACGGTGGTGCTGATTGCCGTATATCTGCCGATCGGTTTTCAGGGCGGACTGACGGGCGCCCTCTTCACCGAGTTCGCATTCACGCTGGCGGGTGCCGTGGCCGTATCGGGCGTGATCGCATTGAGCCTGTCGCCGATGATGTGTTCTCGCTTTTTCCGCATGGATCAGGAGTCGGGACGTTTCGCGCGTTTCGTCGACCGGCAGTTCGAGCGCGTGCATCACGGTTATGGACGGCTGCTGCATTCGATGCTCGATACGTGGCCCGTGTTCATCGTAATGGGCGGGCTGTTGTTGTGCGGCACCGTGTATCTGTTCATGACATCGCAATCGGAGCTGGCGCCGCAGGAGGATCAGGGCATCGTGCTGTCGCAGATACAGGGCCCGCCGAACGCGACGATCCAGCAGATGCAGACTTACGCCGACCAGGTGTTCGACATTTCGAAGGGCTTGCCGGAGTATTCGCAGATGTTCCAGTTGACGGGTGCGCCGACGCTGAATCAGGGCATTGGCGGCGTGCTGTTCAAGACATGGGACAAGCGCCACAAGAACGCCACGCAGTTGCAGCAGGAATTGCAGGCGAAGTGGAACGGCATTGCGGGTGCGCGCGTGGCGGCGTTCCAGTTCCCGCCATTGCCGGGCGCGCAGGGTTTGCCGGTGCAATTCGTGATCAGCACGACGGAGCCGTTCGAGAACCTGAATGAAGTGTCGCAGACGGTGCTGCAGAAAGCGCGTGAAAGCGGCATGTTCTTTTTCGTCGATAGCGATCTGAAGATCGACAAGCCGGAAAGCGTGCTGGTGGTGGATCGCGACAAGGTGGCGTCGCTCGGGCTTACGCAGAGTGATGTCGGACAGACTTTGGGCGCGGCGCTGGGCGGCAATTACGTGAACTACTTTTCGATTGCGGGGCGTTCGTACAAGGTGATTCCGCAGGTGTTGCAAACGGACCGGCTGAACCCGTCGCAGGTACTCGACTATTACTTGCGCACGCCCGATGGCAGTGTGATTCCTGCATCGACGGTGACGCATCTGAAGCAAAACGTGGTGCCCGAGTCGATCAATCACTTCCAGCAGTTGAACTCGGCGACGATTTCAGGCGTGATTGCGCCGGGGATTTCGCAAGGCGAAGTACTCGATTTCCTGCGCAAGGCGACGACGGATGCTGCGCCTACCGGGTATAGCGCGGACTATTCGGGATTGTCGCGGCAGTTCGTGCATGAGTCAGGCGGATTCGTGATTACGCTGATGTTCGCGACGATTATCGTGTTTCTTGCGCTGGCCGCGCAGTTCGAGAGTTTTCGTGATCCTGTTGTGATTCTTGTTTCTGTGCCGATGGCTTTGTTTGGGGCTTTGATTTTTATTAATGTCGGGTTGTCGACGCTTAACATTTATACCCAGGTGGGGCTTGTTACTTTGATGGGACTTGTCAGCAAGCATGGCATTTTGATTGTTCAGTTTGCTAATGAGTTGCAGCGGGCTGGGCGTGGGAAGCGGGAAGCGCTTGAAGAGGCTGCTGCTGTGCGGTTGCGGCCTATTCTCATGACTACTGCGGCTATGGTGCTTGGCGTGCTGCCGCTGGTGATTGCTTCTGGGGCTGGCGCCGCTGGGCGTAATGCCATGGGGCTCGTGATTTTTACCGGGCTTTCTATCGGGACTCTTTTTACTTTGTTTGTTGTGCCGGCTATGTATATGTTTCTGGCGGCTGATCATCATAAGGGTCGCAGGCATGGGGCTGCTGGTTGATCGGTTTGCACGTGTTTTTGCTGGCATCCGCGTGTTGTTTTGCCTGCTTCACGCGTTGCCCCTGTGCGGGGCGGCACTTGCTTTGGGTTGTCTTGTGACGCTGGTTTGGTTTGCTTTTGTTTTCGCTGGCGTCCGCGCTTTGTCTTGCCTGCTTCACGCGTTGCCCCTGTGCGGGGCGGCACTTACTTTCTTTGCCGCCGCAAAGAAAGTAAGCAAAGAAAGCGGGCTAACACCGCCCGTGCTTGACCACCGCCTGAGGGCCCCCAACGGTTCCTCCGCTTCACACGGCAATCTGCCATTCATTGCCCGTTGCCAACGCTTCGGCGAAACGCCTCACCCACTTCAAGCACCCGTAGCGCAACCGGCGGCAGCAAATGGTTAATGCCGCCCAGGTGGCAAACTGTGTGTAGGTCGTAGTGCTCCACACCTCAGCGCTCTTACGACACCGGCCTTGATTTTCAGTGCGGAGTGAAACGTGTACGCCGCGACAGCCGACACACAGTTTGCCGCTATAGAACATGGGCGATGCGATCGCGCACGTGGCGACGCGGGAGTGTAAAGCGGGTGATGCGCTTCTTCGAAGCGCGGGCAGCGGGCGTCGAAAAGAATGTTGGCGCGAACAGGACGGGGCAGTTGGGGGCCCGTGGGCAAGCGATTAGAATTAGCGGTGTTAGCGGCTTTCTTTTGCCTACTTTTCTTTGCCGCGGCAAAGAAAAGTAGGTGCCGCCCCGCACAGGGGCAACGCGTGAAGCACGAACGCATATCGCGGATGCCAGCGCTGACAAAAACCACCCCAGCGTCGCGCAGACAAAAAAGGATCCCATGTTCACCCCAACGCTCTTCCTGACCGCCGCAGGCGTAGGCCTCGCCGTAGCCGCCCCAGTCGGCCCCATGGGCATGCTCTGCATCCGCCGCACACTGACCGACGGCCCACGCGCGGGCCTCGCCATCGGCCTGGGCATCGCAGGCGGCGACGCCATCTACGGCCTCGTGGCCGCGCTAGGCCTCGTCAGCGTCTCGCACTTCATGCTCGCCTACGACAAGCCGCTCCACATCATCGCGGGTCTCTTCCTT
Organism: Burkholderia sp. Ac-20365; assembly: GCF_017104715.1. Taxonomy (GTDB): domain Bacteria; phylum Pseudomonadota; class Gammaproteobacteria; order Burkholderiales; family Burkholderiaceae; genus Paraburkholderia. Next base: position 63,159 of record NZ_JAAGPI010000011.1, on the reverse strand, counting down.
CTCTATCTCGGCATCCGCACGATGCTGCAAAAAGTCCCCGCCGATAACGGCAACAGCCAGGACAACGAAGGCAAGCTGGCAAACATCGGCCACGCCGGCGCACTAAAAGCCTTCGCCAGCGCCCTGCTGCTGACCCTCACCAACCCGCAGACGGTCATCATGTTCGCCGCCCTCTTCACGACGCTCGCGCCGCGTGGCCCGTTTTCGTCGAGTGTAGCGCTGACGACCGTGCTCGGCGTGTTCTGCGGGTCCATCGCCTGGTGGTGCTTTCTCGTGACGGCTGTGTCGCTCGCGCGCCATGCGATCGGACACAAGCTGCGCGTGATTATCGACCGCATCGCCGGGCTGGCGCTCGCCGTGTTCGGCGTCGTCGAAGTCAAACGCGCGCTCTGATATCAATCACGCTCGCGCAAAACGCGCTCGCCACAAACCATCGAGCGAATACAGCGCGAGCGCGATCCAGATCGCGCCATAGCCGATCAGCTGCGCCTGCCCAAACGGCTCGCGATAGATCAGCACGCCAATCAGCAGTTGCAGCGACGGCGTCACGTACTGGATCAGCCCGAGCATCGAAAGCGGAATACGCCGCGCGCCCGCGGCGAACAGCAGCAACGGCACAGCCGTGATCGGACCAGCCAGCGCGAGCAGCACCTTCACGCCCAGCGACGCCGCGCCGAACCCGCTCTCGCCATACGAAGACGCGAAGAACAGATACAGCACGGCAACCGGAAAGAGCAGCACCGTTTCGAGCGTCAAGCCTTCGAGCGCGCCAAGCTGCGCCGTCTTGCGCAGCAACCCATAACCCGCAAAGCTGAATGCGAGCGCGAGACTGATCCACGGCGGATGGCCGTTTTCCCATGTGAGATACAGCACGCCACACGCGGCAATCGCCACGGACAGCCACTGCACGCGCCGCAGCCGCTCGCCGAGAAACGCAAGGCCGAACAACACGTTGATCAGCGGATTGACGAAGTATCCAAGACTCGCCTCGACGATATGCCCCGCGTTGACGGCCCAGATATAGATGCCCCAGTTCGTCGACAGCAACAGCGCGCTCGCGGCGAAGCGCCCCAGCAGGCGCCGGTCGCGCAGCACGGGCGCGAGCCACCGCCACTGCTGCCGCACCGTCAGCACGATGAACAGAAACAGCATCGACCACACCATGCGGTGGGCGAGCATCTCGATGGGCGAAATCTGATGCAGCGACTTGAAGTAGACGGGGAACAGTCCCCACAGGGTGAACGCGAGCAATGCGTAGGCGACGCCGGGATTCATTTTTGTCGGTCTGCGGATGGAAGGCTCGGAAAAGCGGAGGCAGGAGCGGCCCGCTGACACGCCGTGCAGCGTGTCAAGGCCACCCGAAAGCGGTATTGTAAGCCGTCCGTCGGGACGCCCCGATGCCAGGGTAGTCGGGGCATCCGCGCGCTTTCGTACGCGGCAGCGCCGGTTTTGCGACAATAGCGGTCTTTCGCCACGCCGCCGGCCGACGGGATCGTCTGCTGAAACCGCCTCAGAGGCGGCCTGGCGCGACGCTACCGGCAAGCTTGCCCGCAACCTTTTACGACCGTCCGCGGTCCGCGCAATGGCACTTCCCCATATCGATCTCCTGTTTTCCGCGTCGGGTCTGTTCGTCGGCTTTCTGGTCGGGCTGACAGGCGTCGGCGGCGGCTCGCTGATGACGCCGATCCTCGTGCTGCTCTTCAACGTGCACCCGGCGACAGCCGTCGGCACGGACCTGCTGTACGCCGCCGCGACCAAGGCGACGGGCACGCTCGTGCATGGGGTGAAGGGATCGATCGACTGGCAGGTCACGCTGCGTCTCGCAGCCGGCAGCGTGCCCGCCGCCACCATCACGCTGATCCTGCTGCACCGCTATGGGATGACCTCGACGCGCGGCGGACATCTGATTTCCGTCGTGCTGGGCGTTGCGCTGCTGATTACCGCGATCGCGCTGGTGTTCCGGCCGCAACTGACGAAATTCGCTGCCGGTCGTACGCGTGCGACGGGCCAGGGCAGCACGCTCGCGCTGACGATGCTCACGGGTGCGATCCTCGGCGTGCTGGTGTCGCTGACGTCGGTCGGCGCGGGTGCGATCGGTGTGACCGTGTTGCTGCTGCTCTATCCGATGCTGCCGACTACCCGAATCGTCGGCTCCGATATCGCGCACGCCGTGCCGCTCACGCTGCTCGCGGGCGCGGGTCACTGGCTGCTCGGCTCGATCGACTGGTCGATGCTGGTCTCGCTGCTGGTCGGCTCGTTGCCGGGCATCGTGATCGGCAGTTATCTGTCGTCGAAAGCGCCCGAAAAACTGCTGCGCAACGTCCTCGCCGCGACGCTGACGCTCGTCGGCGTGAGACTCGTGATCGCCTGACGGCGCGCGGGCACGCGTGCCCGCCGCCTTTCGCGGATCACTTCGCGGATCGCTTCGCGAGTTACTTGAAGAAGCGGCAGTTCAGGTCGGTCTCGAACTGCCTGACCCAATGCCCCGCCGTATCCTCGTGATATGACTGCGCCCAGCCGCCGCGCCGTATCGTCAGAAGACGCGCGCGATGCGACGCGTCGTCGGGATCGTCGCTCGCGGTGATGTCGAAATGCGCGGGCGCGAAGCCGTGCCGCGCGCACACCAGTTCGAACGCCGCGCGCTCGCCGATGGGAAGGTCGGTGTAGGTGAAGCGGATTGCATCCATGGCCGTCGCTCCGGAAGCATCGATAGCTTCACAGTACCGCACCCGACGGGTAAATAGTGTGTCACGGCGCACATGAACGAACGTCCGTCGCCTTTGGGCGATGGGTGGCGCACTGTGCTGTCCGAACTGACTCCATCCGCACGTTCGATTGTCATGCGCGTGTCACGCGGCTCGCCGGTTTTGCCCGAATCCGAATGCATGGCGAGCCGCGCCGTCTACCGCATCACTTCGGTACGTTCACCGTTCCCGCCGACACCTGAATCGCATTCGCACCGGGACTCGCCGAAATCGCGGGCAGATTGGCCGTGGTCAGCGCGGGCGCAGCGCCTGCCGTGCCGCCGCGCGGCACCGTGCGGATCACCTGCGACGGCGGCAGCGCCGCGCCGCTCTTCAGGTGACTCCACATCAGATTCAGCGCCTGGATGTTGTAGTAGTGCACCGGTATGAAGCTCGTATCGAAACCGGCCACGCTCAGGAACGCGTCGAAGTGCTGGCCGTTCATCACTTCATAGAACGACAGCTGGCTCTTCGAGCCTTCCGTGATGTTGTTCATCGCCAGATACGCGCGCGATGCGTGATTCACGGGCACGAGGGCGTCGCTGCGTCCCTGCACGATGATGGCCGGCTTGCCGTGCAGGTTCGCGTTCACGCGGATCGCGTTGACGTTCTGCTGCATGCGTGCGTCGCCCGCCGTCCACAATGCGCGCACGCAGGCGGCGCCCGTGAAGCTGGCGTCGGCGGTGGCGAGCCGGTGATCCGCGCCGCCCGCCGGCGCGGCGTTGTAGACGAGATTGATGCCGTTGGTTGGCGGCACGCCGTTGCCGAGGCCGAAGATGGACAGCATCGGCGAAACGGCGGGCGTGACGCCCGCTGCGCCCGTCGTTGCATTGGTCGTGCCGAAGCTGAAGTTGCACAGGTTGTCCGTCACGCTCGACTTCGTGTACGCGTTCGCATACGTAACAGCGACGGCGGGCACGGCCTGCGAATCCCACATCGGCGCGTGCAGCAGGTCGGAGTCGGTTTCGTAGCCGGCGGCATGCAGTTTCGCGAGCGCGTCGTTGGCCTGGCTCGTTGCGTCCGCACCGCTTACGAAGCCGCCCGCCGCCAGCGATGCGCAGCGCGCCGTGCGAATGGCCTGCGTGGTCGCAAGCGGCAGCGCCGTCAGATACGGTGCGCCTGTCGCCGCCGTCGCCGCGGCCGCGCATGGCATCAGCATGTTCGCGTAGGTCATGTAGTCGGCGAGCGGCGCGCCCGCAGCGGGAATCTGCACGCCGCCTTCGAGCACCTTCGCCGCCGACGACATGTTCAGATTGATCTGCGGCTCGCCGACGACGACGGCCGTGATCCAGCCTTGCGTGTCCTGCTCGGCCGCCGCGAGCGATGCGCCGCCGCCATTGCTGACGGAAGCCGCGATCGTCGTGATGCTGCCCGCGTTGTAGCGCACGCCATGCTGCTGCGCGTTGTTGTTGATGGTCGGCGCGAACTGCTGGTTGAGCGCCCAGTACGCGAACTGGATCGCTTCGAGCGTGTCCTTGCCCCAGTCCTGTTCGGGGTTCTGCTGCGAGTGCGCGTGCTTGAACGCGTAGCGGTTCGGAAAGCCGGTGTTGAACGTTGCCAGATCCGTCGACGATACATTCGCCGTGAAGAGGCTCGCTGTGCCCGCGCCCGCTGCCGTGCCCAGCGTGCCGTTCATCAGCGTGACCGTGCCCGTCTGCATTTCTTCGGCGCCGTTGCCGCTGCCCTTGTCGGTGTACGCGACCGCGCAGCCGCGCTTGAGGCCCCACTCGCCCGCCGCCGAGATCGCGCCGTACACGCCGCGCGAACCCGACGACGTCGCCGTGACGATGCACGGATTGTTCGGATCGAACGAATTCGGCACCTGGACCATCAGCGTCACGTTCTGCTGGCCGGTGCCGCTGTCCGCATACGCGACATATTCGGTGCCGGCGATCTTGCCTTCGCCGAGCGTGTCGTTGCCGTTCAGGTCGACGTTGGGCCCCCAGAAGCGGCCGTAGCCGCCGTTCGCCGACATATCGACGAGCGCGCGGTAGTTCGACCAGATGGCCAGACGGCGTAACTCCGCTGCCGTCGGACTGGCCGCGTTCGCGAACGAAGGCGCCGTCGCCGAGCCGAGGCCCGTCTTGCCGAGGCCGCCTGTCAGCAGATCGTCGCTGTTGCCGTCGTAAGTCGTGGTGGTGACGCTGCTCGAGACCACGAACGAAGGCAGCGTGTTGGCGGTCTGGTTGTGATGATCGTCGCCGTGGCCACACGCGGCGAGCAGGATCGAAGTCGCGGCGAAGCAAAGGGCAGTGGCAGCATGTCTGAACAACAGATTCCCTGTCATTACCGTCTCCATTGTCTTGTTGTCGATGCCGCAGCGGACATGGCTGCGGCGGCTGCTCCAATGCAAGTTTCGCGCCGATCGTCGACGCTGACCGCATGTGCCCGCACGGCGCGCGTTTGCGGGAAATCAGGCATGAAAGAGGACGCGCGAATCGTCCCGATCCGGAGACAACCCCAGGCGAACGATAGGCAAGTGAAGCCCGCTTCAGGCCTCGGAAACGGCTGCACATCGTGGCGAAACGTCTGCCGCGCGGGCATGTCGCCGCGCGGACAGACTTCATGTCTACGTAAATAGACGGCGCTCGGGCCGTCCCGATTCGTGGAGTGACGCCGGCTTCCCGCCAGATGACGGCCGACGCGGCCATACCGATCCCGATGCGCGCGCAACGAAACGCCGCCCAAAACGAAACGGGCTCCCGTCGAAAACGGGAGCCCGCTTGTCATTCTGACCGGTAAGCACGCCGCAATCTGCCGCGTGCCGTTCATCCAGCCGGCGGATGGCCGCCGCCCGCGCGAGCCGGACGAGAGTCCGTTGCGCTGACGCGGCCCGCGCCGCTTACTGCTGCTGAACGTTGATCTTGTTCGACACCGACGTCACGCCAGCCACGCCCTTCGCGACGTCGCCAGCCTTCTGGATCTGGTCGTTGTCGGGGGCCGTGCCCGTCAGCGTGACTGCGCCGCCACGTGCGCGGACGTTGATGCCCGACACGTCGAGGCCTTGCGTCTTCGCCAGCGCTGCGCGGACCTTCTTGCCCAGCGCGCGGTTATCCTTCTTGGCAGCCTTCGAGTTGGCAGCAGGTGCCGTTGCCGTCGTGCCGGAGGCCATGGAGTCGCTTGCCTGGGCATACGTGTGGCATGCGACGACCATTGCAACAACACCACCCAGTGCCTTCAGAAAATCGACCGATTTCATACCTTCTCCTTTTTGCTTTGGTTTGGACCGCGTTCGCGACGCGGCTTGGTTACGACTACGGGCGGCCCGATTGCGCCCGATGACGCGCGGCGCACAAAGGCGCGACGAGGCAATGGCGAGCCAGGAGCGTTGTCACGGTCTGCGAGAGAGGCATTGGAAGTGGTGACGGCCGGCGCGATGCAGCGCGCGCAGCGGGGCATGACGCCGGGCCGTCCGCCGCGCGGTTGGCAACACGCCCTGTGCTCTTCAGTCTGGCCGGGTCGTGCTGCGGCAACTTCGGTGCGCGGCAGCGTTGCCAATGTAATCTAGCCGCGCAAGTTCTGCAAAGGATATCGCGCGTCACGCACGGTTCCTGTTGCGGCCCGTCCGCAGCCCGTTCCCGTTCGATGCACAAGGGCACGGTCGTGCCGGGCCGCCGTCCCAGAATGCGGGTACACGCCCCTCTGCGCCGCACGCTGAGCCGTGCTGTTGCAGGACACTTTTTGTTACGCCTTTACGCGGCCGCCCGGCCGGCAATCTCATGTACCATCGGCGCCAATTCATCCGACAGCCCACGCATTCCCATGAAGCCTTCCGACGGACGCAGCCCGGAACGCCCCACTGACCGCAAGCCGCCGCCGCGCCTCGTCGCCCGCTTCGTGGCGATCTCCTGGCGCGACCTCGCCGTATCGTTCGGCCCGATCCTGATCATCAGCGCGATTGCGATCTATATCGCCGTGCGGCTGATCCAGCCTGCGCCGCCCAGCACGCTGACGATGGCAGCCGGCCCGAAAGGCAGCACCTTCTGGGTCGCCGCGCAGAAATACAAGGAAATCCTCGCGCGCAACCGCATCACGCTGAACGTGCTGGAGACGGAAGGTTCGCTCGACAACTACCGGCGCCTGACCGATCAGCACGCGGACGTCGACGTCGGCTTCGTGCAGGACGGCATTGCGCCGTCGAAATCGACGGATGGGCTGATGTCGCTTGGCAGCGTCGCTTACGTGCCCGTGGCGATCTTCTATCGCGGGCCGATGGTCACGCTGCTATCCGAGTTCAAGGGCAAGCGCATTGCAATCGGCGTCGAGGGCAGCGGCACGCGCGAGCTTGCGCTGCAACTGCTGAAAGCGAACGGCATCACGCCCGACGGCCCGACGAAGCTGCTGCCCTTGTCCGGCGACGACGCCGCCAAGGCGCTGACGGAAGGCAAGATCGACGCGGCGATCCTGACGGGCGACTCCGCGCAGCCGCCCGTGATGGGCAAGCTCTACCGCACGGCAGGCGTGCAGTTCTACGACTTCACGCAGGCGAGCGCCTACGCGAAGCGCTTTCCATATCTGACGCAGATCGAAATGCCGATGGGCTCGTTCGATCTCGGCAAGAACCTCCCGTCGACTACGCTGCACATGATCGCGCCGACGTCCGAGCTGGTTGCGCGCGACTCGCTGCATCCCGCGTTGTCGGATCTGCTGATCGAAGCAGCGCGCGAAGTCCACGGCAAGGCGACGGCCCTGCAAAAGGCCGGCGAATTCCCCGCGCCGCTCGCGCACGACTTCCCGATCAGCGATGACGCCGCCCGCTACTACAAGTCGGGCAAGGGCTTCCTCTACCGGATGCTGCCGTTCTGGCTCGCGAGCCTCGCGGACCGGCTGCTGGTGGTGCTGGTGCCGATTATCGTGGTGCTGATTCCGGGGCTGCGGCTGGTGCCGTCGCTGTATGCGTGGCGCGTGAAGTCGCGCATCTACCGCTGGTACGGCGCGCTGATCGCGATCGAGCGCGAGGCGCTCAACGATACATCGGCAGCCGAGCGCGAGGCGCTGATCGTGCGGCTCGACAAGATCGAGGAATCCGTAAATGGGCTGAAGATGCCGCTTGCGTATGCCGATCAGTTCTATGTGCTGCGCGAGCATATCGGCTTCGTGCGGGCGCGGCTCACGCGCGACTCGGAAGCAGCCGCCGCACGTGACGCAAGCGAGGCGGGCAACGCACCGGGCTCGCCGCACCCCGATCCCGAAACCGTCAGCCGCGCCGAAGCGCGGGCGGCCATGCACGACGGCCTCGAGGCTTCCGGGCGGCACGACGACGGCGAGCGGCACTAGCGGCACTAGCCGCAGTAAAGCCAGCAGAGCCGGTAAAGACCCGCTCGGCCAGTCCACGCGGGGCGGCCGGCGCCCCGCCCGCGCGCCGTGACATCTGCGGCGCCGCCCGCACCGAACGGGCGACATCCGCCGCAGCGGCATTTCGTCAAATGATGCGCAGGCGGCCTGCTCCGCGTAAGATCGAAACAATCAGAACGGCTCGGAGCGCGGCATCGCCGACGGCCCGCCGTTTCCGGCAACCGGGAGACATCATGACCGATGGCATCGACGCCACGCAGCCACTGTGGTTTTACGACTTTGTCTCACCGTTCTCGTATCTGTTGCTCGAGCAGCACGACAAATGGCCCGAACTGCCCTTCGTGCTGACACCCGTGCTGCTGAAGGATCTGTATAACCACTGGGGCCAGCGGATCGCGTACGACGTGCCCGCGAAACGCATTTTCACGTATCGGTACGCGCTCTTCCGCGCGGAGCAACTGGGCATTCCGTTCCGCATGCCGCCGTCGCATCCGTTCGATTCGGCCAAACCCATGCTGCTGTCCATCGCGCTCGGTTCCGACCTGCAAACCGTGCGTGAAATTTTCCGCTTCATCTGGCGCGACGGCCGCGATCCGTCGACACCCGATGGCTTTGCCGCACTGTGCGAACGGCTCAACGTGAAGGACGGCGAGGAGCTGATCGCACGTGAAGCGACACGCGCTCAACTGATGCGCCACAGCACCGACGCGATTGCGATCGGCGTATTCGGCGTGCCGACGTTCTGGCTGAACAAGCAGTTGTTCTGGGGCGAAGACGCGCTGCCGATGGTGCTCTATTGCGCGCGTACACCGAACTGGCTCGAATCGAAGGAAGTGAAACGCATCACGACGCTGCCGAAGGGGCCGGCGAAGGTCTGAGCGCGAGGCAAGCGCGCGCGCTCCAACCCGGCGAATCGCCGTCCGTGATGCCCGGCATAGGGCGTGCGCTATGGCCCGCGCAGGGTAAAACGGCCTAAGGTTATAGCTTCGCGCGCGCGTGCGCGGAGCGTCGGGCAACGGAACGCCGTGACACCTTCGCCGCGCTGCACGGTCTGACACAAGCATACGAAAGCCTTCAACGGGACTTCCCCGCCCCGCCGATTCATGGACGACAACGCCGCCTCACTCGATATCTGGCTCGTGCGCGTGCTGCGTACGCTGCTCGTCGAGCGCAGCGTCACGCAGACGGCGTTGCGGCTCAACCAGACGCAGCCTGCCATCAGCACCGCGCTGCGCAAGCTGCGCGAAACGCTGAACGATCCTATCCTCGTGCGCGGCAAGTCGGGCATGGTGCCGACGGAATACGGCGAGTCGCTGCTCGCGTCGGTGCAGAAGGTGTTGCGCGACGTCGATTTCGTCGCGACGCCGCACGGCGACTTCGATCCGTTGCGCTCGCGGCGCACATTCCGCATCGCGGCGCCCGATTATCTGAACGATTTCTTCATGCCGACGGTGATCGCGCAGTTCCGCGAGGCAGCGCCGCAAGCGCGGCTGGAGATCGAATCGCTTGGGCCGCTGTTCGATCACGCTGCCGCACTCGAAGCGGGCGAACTCGATCTCGTGATCGGCAACTGGCCGAAGCCGGACGAGCGCTTCGAGCGCAGCGACCTGTTCTCGGATACCGTCGTGTGCATGATGCGCGCCGATCATCCGCTGGCGAACCGGCCGCTCACCCGCGACGCCTATCTCGCCGCGCCGCATCTCGCGCCTGCGCATTACAGTGGCGCACGCGGCGGCGCAATCGATACGGGCTTCGCGCGCGCCCATGCCGCGCGCCGCATCGTCGCGACGCTGCCGTACTTCGGGCTGGTGCCGCAAGTGTTGCTGCAATCGGATCTGATCTTCACGACGACACGCCGCTTCGCGCTGCACTATGCGGAGATGTTGCCGCTCGCCGTCGTCGATGTGCCGATTCCGTTTCCGCGTATCAAGTGCTATCAGATGTGGCATCCGCAACCGGACCGGCCAAGCGATGTCGCGTGGCTGCGCGGTTTGATGGCGCAGGTGTCGGAGATGCTGGTGGCGAAGAAACCGCGCCGGACGCGGACTGCGGGAAAGGAATCGAAGGAAGAGAAAAAAACGGGCGCCGCGAGTGTGCCCGCTGCGCCCGCTGGAGGAACCGGTTAGGGAATCAGGCGCTCACGCAGTCCGCGTCCTGAGCCAACATAAAGTCAGTCAGCGAAACCTGCTGCGACCTCACCTGCAACAACTCCGCGCACACTGCAATCGCAATTGAAGACGGCGCCTTGTCGACGATACCCGGCACGCCGATCGGACAGGTCATCTCGAACAGCCGCTGCGGATCCACACCACGATCGAGCAGCCGACGCTCGAACTTCACGCGCTTCGTCTTCGAACCGATCATGCCGAAGTACGTGAAGTCGCGCCGCCGCATGATGCGCTCCGTCAGCGAAAAATCCAGCGCGTGGTTGTGCGTCATCACGAGAAAGTACGCACCGGCCGGCGCTTCATCGACGATTGCATCGGGTGTGTCGGTCGCTTCGATCTGCACGTTCGCGGGTACTTCGTCGGGGAACAGTTCGTCGCGTTCGTCGACCCACTGCACGACGCACGGCAGCCGGCCAAGCAGCGCGACGAGCGCGTGGCCGACGTGGCCCGCGCCGAACAGCACGATGTGCATCGGCGGCGGCAGCTTCGTCGCGTGGCCGCTGCGCCGGCCAACCTGTATCGGCAATTCAGCGAAAGACGGAACGTGCATCATGGCGAGCGCCCTCTTCTGAAGTTTAGTTTCCGGCCGGACGTGAAGCACGTACCGCGCGAATCGCCTTGAGGATTTCCTCGCTGGTCGCGGGCGCGTTCAGCGGCGGATTCACCTTGTAATCGCCGACAGCAGCCACGGCATCGCGGATCGCGAAGAACACAGAGAACGGCAGCAACAGCGGCGGTTCGCCCGTTGCCTTCGAACGGTGGATGCTGTCCTCGGCATTGCGGTTCTTGAACAGCCGCACGCGGAAATCGGGCGGCGTGTCGTTGACGGTCGGAATCTTGTACGTGGACGGCGCGTGCGTCATCAGCTTGCCGCCCGCGTTCCACCACAGTTCTTCCGTCGTCAGCCAGCCCATGCCCTGAATGAAGCCGCCTTCCACCTGACCGACGTCGATAGCCGGATTCAGCGACGCGCCCACGTCATGCAGCGCATCGGCGCGCAGCACGCGCATTTCGCCCGTCAGCGTGTCGATCACGACTTCCGATACGGCCGCGCCATACGAGTAATAGAAGAACGGCCGGCCTTGCAGCTTCGCCTGATCCCAGTAGAGCTTCGGCGTCGCGTAGAAGCCGTCGGACCACAACTGCACGCGCGCGAGATACGCCTTCGCGATCACTTCATCGAACGGCACGACGGCATCGCCGACCACCACGCAATCGCCCGCAAAGCGCACGTGCGACGCGGTCACTTCGCCTGCACCGAACTTCTCGGCGGCAAATGCGGCGAGACGCTCGCGCAACTGGCGCGCGGCATCCTGCGCGGCCTTGCCGTTCAGATCCGAACCCGTCGATGCCGCCGTCGCCGACGTATTCGCGACCTTCGACGTATCCGTCGCCGTCACGCGCACGCGGTTGAAACTCACGCCAAGCTCATGCGCGACGACCTGCGCGACCTTGGTGTTCAAACCCTGGCCCATTTCCGTGCCGCCGTGATTCACGAGCACCGAGCCATCGGTATAGATATGAACCAGCGCGCCTGCCTGGTTGAAGTGCGTCACGTTGAACGCGATGCCGAACTTGCACGGCGTGAGCGCGAGGCCCTTCTTCAGCACGTCGTTGTTGCGGTTGAATTCAAGCACTTCGGCGCGGCGCTTGCGGTAATCGCTCGTCGCTTCGAGTTCGTCGATCAGTTCGTGAATCACGTTGTCTTCGACAACCTGCCCATACGGCGTCTGGTTGCGCTCGGTCTTGCCGTACAGATTGCGGCGGCGCACGTCGAGTGAATCCTTGCCGATCGAACGCGCGATGTCGTCCATAATGTATTCGATCGCAAACGCGCCCTGCGGACCGCCGAAGCCACGAAACGCCGTGTTTGACTGCGTATTCGTCTTGCCGCAAAAACCGTCGATGGCGACATCCGACAGGAAGTACGCGTTGTCGAAGTGGCAGACCGCACGCGTCATCACCGGGCCGGATAGATCGGCGGAATAGCCGCAGCGCGAGGTCATGTCGACCGACACGCCTTCGATCAAACCTTCGTCGTCGTAGCCGACGTCGTACGTGTAGTGGAAATCGTGGCGCTTGCCCGTGATCATCATGTCGTCGTCGCGGTCCGGACGCAGCTTGACCGGGCACAAAAGCTTCCATGCGGCGAGCGCCGCGCAGCACGCGAAGATGCTCGACTGCGATTCCTTGCCGCCGAAGCCGCCGCCCATGCGACGGCATTCCACCAGCACGTTGTGCGAATGCACGCCGAGCATGTGCGAGACGAGATGCTGCATTTCCGTCGGGTGCTGCGTCGAGCAGTAGACGTGCATGCCGTCATCGTCCTTCGGCACCGCATACGAAATTTGCCCTTCCAGATAGAACTGCTCCTGACCGCCGAGCAGCATCTCGCCCGCTTCGCGATGCGTCGCGTGTTGCAGCTTCGCGGCGGCGTCGCCGCGCGCGAGCTTCAGCGGCGGAATCACGCTTTGCTTCGCGGCGCGCGCCTGCTGCGCGGTCAGCACGGCGGGCAGCTCCTCGAATTCGATGTCCGCGCGACGTGCGCCAAGGCGCGCCGCATCGTGCGAGGTCGCAACGACGATGAACATCGCCTGGCCGACGTATTGCACGAGGCCATCGGCGAGCACGGGATCGTCGCCCTTCACGATCGGCCCGATGTCGTTGTGGCCGGGAATGTCGCCCGCCGTGAAGACGGCGACGACGCCGGGCGTCGCGCGCACCTTGTCGAAGTTCATCGACACGATCTTCGCGTGCGCTTTCGGCGACGTGCCGAGCGCCGCGTGCAGCGTGCCCGCGAGTTCGGGGATGTCGTCGGTGTAGGTCGCGCGGCCGCTCACATGCAGATGCGCGGATTCATGCGGACGCGAGATGTGAACTTGCGTGAATTCGGCGAGTTCTTTGGCGTCCTTCAGGAACGGTTCGGCTTGCTGGTTCATTCTGTTGGTTCTCCGTTTCCTTTTTTGCTTTAAGCCGTCGCGCCTGCTGCCAACACCGCGCGCACATCGAGCGCGCTCTTTTGCAGCGGATTGTTCGGGCGCGTTTCGAGCCAGAAGCGGTACAGCGTGTTCTTCGCGGCTTCGAGGCGATAGTCGCTGGTCGCGCGCATGTCGCTGAGCGGCTGATAGTCTTTGGCGAGCGCGAGCATCGCGATCTGCGCGGTCGCTTCGTGCCAGTCGTTATCGGCAATCGCGGCTTCGGCGTGCGACGCGCGCTTCGGCGTCGCGGCCATGCCGCCGAACGCGATGCGCGGTTCGCGGATCGCTTCGCCATCGGCGATGAACGAGAACGCCGCGCACACAGCGGAAATATCCGAGTCGAAGCGCTTCGAAATTTTGTACGTGCGGAAGTGGAAGTGCTTGCGCGCCTCGTTGCGCGCGGGCACCTTCAGCCCGACGACAAACTCGTGCTCGGCCATGTCCTTCTTCTGATAGGCGAGGTACAGGTCTTCGAGCGCCAGTTCGCGTTCGACTTCCTTGCCGCGCAGCACGACGCGCGCGCCGAGCGCGATCAGACCGGGCATCGAATCGCCGATGGGCGAGCCGTTCGCCACATTGCCGCCGATCGTGCCCGCGTTGCGGATCGGCAGCGACGCGAAGCGCTGCCACATTTCCGTGAGCTCGGGGTATTGCTTCGCCAGTTCGGCATACGCGCGCTCGACTGTCACGCCCGCACCGATCTCGATCCAGTCTTGCGTCACGTTGATCTTCTGCATTTCCGCGATCTGGCCGACATACACGATATGGCCGAGGTCGCGCATCATCTTCGTGACCCACAGGCCGATGTCGGTGCTGCCGGCGAGAATGCGCGTGTTCGGCGCGTCGGCCTTGATCTGCGCGAGCGCGGCGACGGTGCGCGGCGCGTCGAACTTCTGGCCATTGGATTCGTAGTGGAAGGTTTCGCCGCGTTCGAGCTTCGCGAGCTTGTCGGCGAGCGCTTTCACGTCGACGGGGGCTTTCGGCGCGGGCAGTTCGAACATGCGCTCGGCCGCTTCGATAATCGGGCGATAGCCGGTGCAGCGGCACAGGTTGCCCGTCAGCGCGTTGGCGATATCGGTCCGGTTCGGCACCGTTTTGTTCGCGCAGGCATGCTCGTGGCCGTGCTTCTCGTACATCGACCACATCGACATCACGAAGCCCGGCGTGCAGAAACCGCACTGCGAGCCGTGGCACTCGACCATCGCTTCCTGCACGGGATGCAGGCTGCCGTCCGGCTGGCGCAGGTCTTCGACGGTGAAGAGCGCGCGGCCATCGAGTGTCGGCAGAAACTGGATGCAGGCGTTGACCGCCTTGAAGCTGACGCCGCCCTCGTCGTTGCGCTCGCCGATCACGACGGTGCACGCGCCGCAGTCGCCTTCCGCGCAGCCTTCCTTGGTGCCGGTGCAGCGCGCGTCTTCGCGCAGATACTGAAGAACAGTGCGGGTGACGGGCGCGTCGGTGATCTCACGGATCGCGTTGCGATGGTAGAAGCGGATCGGCTGGCTCATGTCTCGTGCTCGTTTCGGTTATTCGCGTCCGCGTGGGGCAAGCGGACGGTGTTGCTGACGGTTCGAAAATTAGCATCATCAATATTCGCAACCCATAGCCCCGATCGCATGGGGGACATATAGCTGGACCGATAAATTGAGATGGTTGCGGCGCGCCTGGCTTATGTGGACGTGTCTGTTTTTGTATATTTTTATGGAAAATGATTCTATCTGGACATTTTCAATGGGCGCGACGGGTGCGAGAGACGTCCGGATGCGTTCATTTATTTGATGGGAAACCGTCAAATAGCCCGCTCAGCCTGTTTTTTGAGCAAGAAAATTATTAAGCAAACCCTGCAAGGGGATCGGTTCCATGGGAAAATCATGGCTCCCCGCCAAATTCAAGTCTCGTTTTCCCCATGTCCGTCGACTCCGCTACACCGCGCAGCGAATTTGCGACCACTTTGCAGATCATTCCGGTCGTTTTTTTCACCTTTCTTTGTTACCTGACGATCGGCATTCCGCTTGCCGTGCTACCGGGCTACGTCCACGACGACCTTGGCTATAGCGCCGTAATCGCGGGCCTGGCGATCAGTGTCCAGTACTTTGCGACGCTCGCGTCGCGCCCGCTTGCCGGCCGTTCGGCGGACACGCTTGGGCCGAAGAAGACGGTGACGATTGGCCTGATCGGCTGCGGCGTAAGTGGTGTGCTGTTGCTGCTGGCGGTACTGCTTGGCCGTTGGCCGACCTTGAGCCTGGGTTTGCTGGTGCTGAGCCGGCTGGTGTTGGGCTTCGGCGAAAGCCTGTGCGGCACGGGCGCGATCCTGTGGGGCATTGGGCGCGTCGGCACGACGAACAATGCGCGCGTGATTTCGTGGAACGGCATCGCGACGTATGGTGCGCTGGCGATTGGCGCGCCGCTGGGCGTCGCGATTGCGCATAGCGTTGGTTTTTTTGCGCTTGGCGTTGTTGTGATTGCGCTTGCGGCACTTGGGTATTACCTCGCGCGGTTGATTGCGGCTGTGCCTGTCGTGCATGGCGAGCGGATGTCGTATCGCAGTGTTTTTACGCGCGTGTTGCCGCATGGGATTGGGCTGGCGCTTGGCTCCGCCGGGTTTGGGTCGATCGCGACGTTCATCACGCTGTTTTATGCGGCTAATCATTGGCCGAATGCGGCTTTGTCGTTGACCGTGTTTGGCACGTTGTTTATTGGCGCGCGGCTGCTGTTTGCCAACACGATCAAGACGTATGGCGGTTTTCGTGTCGCTATCGCGTCGTTTTCGTTTGAGTGCGTTGGGTTGTTGCTGCTGTGGCTTGCGCCGGAGCCGCATGTTGCTCTGGCTGGCGCCGCTTTGACCGGATTTGGGTTTGCGCTTGTGTTTCCTGCGCTTGGGGTTGAGGCGGTGGGGCTTGTGCCGCCTGCTAGCCGTGGCGCGGCTTTGTCGGCTTACTCCGTTTTTCTCGATCTCTCGTTGGGGATTACTGGGCCGCTGGCCGGGTATATCGCTGGTGAGTTTGGATACGGGTCGGTGTTCCTGTTTGCTGCTATTGCTGCTGCCGCAGCTGTGGCGCTGTCGACCATGCTTTATCTGCGCAATGCGCGGACGCCGAATGCTCCTGCGGCGGCTTGAGTTTTTTGTCTGCGACGCTTTTGAGTGGTTTGCTTGTGCTTTCGCTGGCATCCGCGTTTTGTCTTGCCCGCTTCACGCGTCGCCCCTGTGCGGGGCGGCACCTACTTTTCTTTGCCGCGGCAAAGAAAAGTAGGCAAAAGAAAGCCGCTGAACACCGCCCGTTCTTGACCACTGCCTGAGGGCCCCCAACCGGTCCTCCGCTTCAAACGGCAATCTGCCCTTCGCTGCCCGTTGCTAACGCTCTTATTGAGCGCATCACCCGCTTCATGCGCCCGCGTCGCCACACACGTAGTTGCAGTGCCCACGTTCTATAGCGGCAAACTGTGTGTAGGCCATCGCGGCGTACACACATCACTCCGGACTGAAAACCACGATCGGTGTCGTAAGTGCGCCGATGTGCGAAGCACTACGACCTACACACAGTTTGCCACCTGGGCGGCAGCGACCATTCGCTGCCGTTGGCTGTGCTACGGGTGTTTGAAGTGGGTGAGGCGCGCGTTAAGGGCGCTGGCAACGGGCGGGGACTGAGAAGTTGCCGTGTGAAGGAGAGGACCCGCTGGGGGCCCTCAGGCAGTGGTCAAGAATTGGCGGTGTTAGCCCGCTTTCTTTGCTTACTTTCTTTGCGGCGGCAAAGAAAGTAAGTGCCGCCCCGCACAGGGGCAACGCCTGAACCAGGCAAAACATCACGCGGATGCCAGCGAAAACACAAGCAAACCACCCCAAAGCGTCGCAAGACAAAAAAACAACCGTCAATCTCGCCCAGCCAAAGCCCGCTCCAAAGCCGCCACGCCAGCTGGCAAATCAACCAAAACCCCAAGCTCGACCATAGAGCGCCCAAACGCATGCAAAGTGCGAAAAAGATTATGAGCACGAGCCTGCTCGCCCATCTGCCCGATGCGGACAATGGGAAGCCCGAAAGAACCTGAAATCTCCACCTGATGATGCCGCGAGATATGCGCGCAAATATCAGCCGGCGTGAGCCTGGAAGCAGAAGACCCGGAAGGCACTTCAATCCCGACAACCGAATTCAACCGGCACTCGGCGGGAGCAAACAACGTCAGCCCCATTGCACTAATGCCGGCCTGCAAGGCCAGAGAACACTTCAAATGCCGTGCAAACCGCTTCTCCAGCGTCTCGGCACAAACCAGCCTCAAAGCCTCATGCAGAGCCAACACGCCGGAAACAGGCGCCGTGTAGTGATACCCCGCGTTGTGCCAGAAATTCTCAGCCAGCGACGCATCCAGACACCAATGCGCACTCGCAGCCGGCCGCCCCTTCACCCGCTCCCACGCCGCGTCGGAAAAGGCAATCAAGGACACGCCCGGAATCGACGACAAGCCCTTCTGCCCACCCGTAATCACGGCGTCGATACCCCACGCATCCATATCGAGCGGCATCGTCGACAACGTACAAACCGCATCGACAACCACTAACGCGCCCGCCTTCTTCGCCAGCGCCGCAATGTCCTTAAGGTGATAGTTCCAGACGGTGTTGGACGTCTCGCCCTGCACGATCGTCACGATCTCCGGACGCGTGCGGCGGATCGCTTCCTCGACCTGCTCGAGCGTCGCAACGGCACGGTCGCCGACTTCAAGCAGCGAGACATCCGCGCCGACGCGCCGCCCCATCTCCGCCATCCGCGCGCTGAAAAAGCCGTTCTTGATGCTCAGCACGCGCGTGCCCTGCCACGCCAGATTGGAAATCGCCATTTCCATCGCGGCCGAGCCCGGCCCCGCCACGCCCAGCACCCACTTCGAGTTCGTCTGGAACACGTAGCGCGCCATCGTCTTCACCTGCCCGACCACCTTGGCCATCGTGTTGCCCAGATGGTTGATGACGATCGCATTGGCCTTCGCCACGGCAGCGGGGATCGGCACCGGGCCGGCGCCCATCATCAGAAGAGGCTCTTCGGGAAGAATCGCGTCGAGCGATTCGACTTCAGGACAGGGAACGACGTAGGACGTTGTAGTGGTCATGATCGGAACGCGTGGAACGATGAACAGGAACAGAAAAAACGGCCCGCCGCGCGCAGCAACACCTGCGGGCGGCGGGCAATCGTTCGATCATTCACCCATATGCGCGTTTGCGCAAGAGATGCATCCCGGTCTATGCCGGCCAGATTGTCACTTGACCTCTCTGCGCCGGATGTTCTTGCCCGTCTCCTTGTTGTAGCGCTCGACATATTCGTCCGTGAGCTTGCGGATCGCGCGGCCGATCTTGCGGTAGTCGGACTCGTTGAGATTCGCGAGCGACACACGCCCCGACGGATGCTTCGTGCCGAAACCCATACCCGGCAGCAGCACGACGCGTGCATCGCTGGCAAGACGGAACAGCAGCTCCGACGCCTCCGTGTGCTTGAGCAGCCAGTCGACGAACTCGCGGCCATACGCCCGCTCGCCGAAGTACTCCATGTCGATGATCGAGTAGTAGTCGACCTGGTTCGCGTCCTTCTCGTCGAATGCGATGCCGATCTCTTCGTAAAGCGCGCGCTTGCGGCTGCGGATCAGGCGCTTCAATGCGTTCTTGTACGCATCGGGCGTGTCCATCAGCGAGAACAGCGAGAACAGGACCATCTGCACCTGTTGCGGCGTCGACAGGCCCGCCGTGTGATTCAGCGCGACGGTGCGACTGTCGGCAACGAGCCGGTCGATGAACTTCAGCTTGTCCGGCTCCGTCGTGATCGACTCGTAACGATGATGCAGGATCTTCTTGACGTCCTTCGGCAACTCGGAAATCAGCTTGTCGAGGATATTGTCCTTATGCGTCGCGATCGTGCCGAGACGCCAGCCCGTCGCGCCGAAGTACTTCGAGTACGAGTACACGAGAATCGTGTTCTTCGGGGCGAGCGCGAAGAGCGACACGAAGTCGTCGGCAAACGTGCCGTACACGTCGTCAGTCAGCAGGATCAGGTCGGGCCGCTCCTTGACGATCTCCGCGATGTATTCGAGGCTCTCGTCGCTGATCTTCACGGAAGGCGGATTGCTCGGGTTCACGAGGAAGAACGCCTTCACCTTCGGATCGCGCAGCTTGTCGAGTTCGGCCTTCGAGTACTGCCAGTTGTTCTCCACATCCGCATCCAGATTGACGACGTTCAGCTCGTAGTCGTTGAGCGTCGGAATCTCGATGTACGGCGTGAAGATCGGCCGGCCGAGCGCGATGGTGTCGCCCGCCTTGATCAGATGGTTCTGCTTCATCGTGTTGAAGATGTACGTCATCGCGGCCGTGCCGCCTTCGACAGCGAAGATGTCGAACTCGCCGACGAACGGATACTTGCCGATCATCTCGCGCCGCAGATACTGCCCGACAATGACTTCCGACAGCTTCAGCATCCGGTCCGGCACCGGGTAGTTCGACGCGAGAATGCCTTCGCACATTTCATAGAGAAAATCGGTGCCCGACAGACCTAGCTGATCGCGGACATACGACACGGCGCCCGCGAGAAAGTCGATGCCCGGCACGCCCTTGTTCTCGCGCAGGAACAGCTCGAAGCGCTCGGCCAGCCCTTCACGCTTCGGAAAGCCGCCGACGCCTTCCGGCATATATGCAAACGAACGCTCCGATTCGCGCATCGCGAAGAGGCCGAGTTGCCAGAAGCCGTGGCGAGGGATCGTCGCGAGAAAGTTCGGGTTGCCGCGGCCGGCGTTGAGCATCGACACATTGGCCGGACGCTCGACGGCGCCGCCGCCCGCCGCCTTGATCAGCTCGTCCTTCAGCTCGAAAGGACTCAGTGCCTGCAGCGCTGCCTGATCCTTGCCCTTGTTGTCCTTTGCCATGATGCGTTCTCCAGTGAAAGGGGAAATGCGCCGGCGCGCACCCGCGTTCTGCCGGCGCGAGTGCGGTTCAGACCAGCCCGACGACGAGCGGTCCCAGCAATGTCAGCAGTACGTTCGCAATCGCATAGGTGATCGCGAACGGCACGGTCGGCACGGCGCTCTCGGCCTTGTCCAGCACGCCGCCGAATGCCGGGTTCGCGCTGCGCGAACCGGACAGCGCGCCCGCCAGAATGGCGGCGTTGTCGTAACGCAGCACATAGCGGCCGAACAGCATCGTGAGAATCAGCGGCAGCAACGTGACGACCACGCCGAGCAGGAAGATCGTGACGCCCAGTTCCTTGATCGTCGTCACCGCCTGCAAGCCCGAATTCAGGCCGACCACGGAGACGAACGCCGCCAGCCCGAAGTCCTGCAAGAGCCGCGACGCGGCGGGCGGCATCACGCCGTACATCGGGTGCTTGCCGCGCATCCAGCCGAACACGAGGCCCGCGAGCAGGCAGCCGCCGCCCGAGCCGAGCGTGAGCGGCACGCCGCCGACGTTGACCACGATCAGCCCGATCAACAGACCGATGACCATGCCGACACCCATGTAGATGAAGTCGGTCTTGATCGAGTACGGCAGCTCGTAGCCCGTCGCCGCGACGGCGCGCTTCGTGTCCTTGGCGGAGCCGAAGTACGTCAGCACGTCGCCGTGCTCGAGCTGCGTTTCGGGCAGGATCGGCACCGGCTGACCAACGCGCGTGATGCTTTCGAGAAACACGCCGTGGCGCAGATCGCGGTCGACGGTCTCGCGCACTTTCTGGATGGTCGTGTGGTTCAGGCCTTTCGCGGTGAACACGGCCTGGCGCGTCTGCATCACGGCGCTGACATCCGTCACGTCCGAGACTTCCGTGCCGATCTTCGGCGCGACGGGCACCATGCCTTCACGGCGGCCGACCACGAGCACGATGTCATCGGCGGCGAGCACGACGTCGGGCCCCGGCTCGATCTCCTTGCCGGCGCGGCGAATCTTCTCGACCGACACGAAATCCTGCGCGCTCATTTCGATCTCGGACACCTTGCGCCCCGCCGCCGGTCCGACCCTGAACGCGCGCCCCACCAGTTCGGGCAGCGCCGCCAGTTGCCCCGGCGCGCGCGACGGCGTGCCGCCCGCTAGCTTCGCTTCGGCATCCAGCGCGGCCGAGCGCAGGTCGCGGCCCATGAACTTGGGCAGGATGTTCACGCACACGATGATCGCGCCGAGCGAGCCGAACACGTACGTGACCGCGTAGGCGATCGCCACGTCTGACTGAAGCGATTTGACCTCTTCGGGCGGCAGGCCGAGACGCGCGATCGCATCGCCGGCCGTGCCGATAATGGCCGACTGCGTGAGCGCGCCGCCCGCCAGCCCCGCGGCGAGCCCCTTGTTCAGATGGAAAATCTTCGCGCAGATAATCACCGTGACGAGTGCCGACACGGCGAGAAAGAGCGCCATCGCGATTTCGCGCAACGTCTTGCGATTGAGCGAGTTGAAGAAGCCCGGCCCCGAGTCGTAGCCGACCGCGTAAATGAAGACGGCGAACATCACCGCTTTCACGCCGTTGTCGATAGAAACACCCGCCTGGCTGATCACGACAGCCGCCAGCAGCGAGCCGCCGACGCCGCCCAGCTGGAACTTGCCGAAGTTGATCTGGCCGATGTAATACCCGACGGCCAGCGACAGGAACAACGCTATCTCTGGTGACTTGTGGAAGATGTTGTGTATCCAGTCCATCGTGCCCTCTCAATGAAAACGCGCGGGTGGCCCGCGACGGAACGCGGCGGACGACGTGGCACTACCGTCCGCAGCCCCTGCCCGCGCAAACCGTTACGGCTCGCGCGGCCATCCGATGCTGTATCCGTTCACTGCTGTTCGCCGATAGCGCGCCCGCTCATCGACCGTGAAATTGCGCGGCCAGCCCGACGACCACGGGGCCCATCAGCGGCAGCAGGATGTTCGACAGCGCGTACGTGATCGTGTAGCCGATGACGGGTGTCGAATTGCCCGTCACGCCGACGAGCGCGCTGATCGCGGGCGTGCTGCACTGCTGGCCGGCGATGGCGCCGAGCAGCATCGGCGGATCGAGTTTCAGGAACATCCGGCCGATCCACAGCGACAGCAGACCCGGCACCAGCACCATCAGGATTCCGGCGACCGGCAGCGCGAGGCCGTACTGATGCACGAGCTTGATCGCGTCCGGCCCGGCCGACAGACCGACCGCGGCGATGAAGGTCGCGAGCCCGAAATCCTTGAGAATCTGCGCCGCCGCCGGCGGCAGCGAGCCGACGATCGGATGGAACGAACGGGCCCAGCCGAATAGCAACCCCGACAGCAGACATCCACCGCCCGTGCCGAGCGCGAGCGTGACGCCGCCGAACGTGCCCGACAGCCGCCCGATCGCCATGCCGACCAGCACGCCAAGCCCTAGATAGATGAAATCGGTCTTCAAGGTAGCGGGCAGCAGATAGCCCAGACGCTGCGCGCCGCGCAGCACGTCTGCCTTTGTGCCGACCAGTGTCAGCACGTCGCCGCGATTGAGTACGGTGCCGGGCAACGCGGGCACGCGGTTCTCGAGGCGCGTCACGGCTGCGATGTAGATGCCGCGTCCCTGCACGGGATCCGCGCGCTCGCGCAGCTGGCGGATCGTCGCGCCGTGCGCGTCCTTGCGCGTGAGCACGACGTCGATCCGGTCGGCGAGCGCCGTCGAAAAATGATGGCCCGACGCGACTTCGTCGCCGAGCGCCGGCGCGGCTTCGACCATCGCTTCGCGCCGCCCGGCCACGAGGATCAGATCGCCCGCCGCGAGCATGAGGTCGGGCGCGACGGCCAGCTGCGCGCCGTCGCGCTCAATCTGCTCGATGGTCAGGTTGTGGCCGTATTGCGCCTCGAACGCACCGACGCTCACGCCCGCCGCCGGGCCGACGCGAAACGCGCGCCCCACCAGCGCAGGCGCGGCGAGCCGCTCGCCTTCGTCGAGCGAATCTCCGCCGCCGAGTTGCCGCCACAGGCGCTCCGCCTCTTCGCGCAGGTTCACGCGCAACAGCAGCGCCGCGAACTGGCTCGTGAAAAGCACGATCGTGATAAGTCCGAACAGGTAGCTGACGCTGTACGCGGTGACGATATTCGCTTGCAGGCGCAACGTGTCGGCGTCGGGCAAGCCGAGCTTCGCGACGGCTTCCGACGCCGTGCCGATCACGGCCGATTCCGTCGCCGCGCCCGCCAGCAGGCCTGCTGCCGTGCCGGGATCGAGATGCAGCAGCGCAACGGCGAACATCACGAGCGCGAGCACCGAAACGATCTCGACCACCGACAGCAGTCCGTACCGCCAGCCTCGCCCGACATTGGCGAAGAACTGCGGCCCGCCCGTGAAGCCGAGCGCGAAGATGAAGAGTGCGAACGCGACATTCTTGAGATCGGGCGACAACCGCGCACCCGTCTGGCCGAGCAGCAGCGACACGATCAGCGTGCCGCAGACGCCTCCCAGCTGGATCGGGCCTATCTTGAAAGAACCAATGAAATATCCGAGCGCAAGGCTCGCGAACAGCGCAATCTCCGGCTGCGACTTAAGCAATTCGGCGACCATGTTCGGATTTCCCGGCAAAGCGGATGATTGTATGAATCTTTTTAAAAAATCACGCCCGCAATAATCCACACGGCAATAAGTCGCGGTTAATGGAAATGCGCGCGAATATCAGGCGGAATTAACCAGCCTTATTCGAAGCGGAATGTCATGCGCCGCACTGACATGCATATGTCAGCTCACGATGGCGCATGTGATGAGAAGCCTTGTGTCAGCTTGTGTTGCTTCCGTTGACAGACATCGTTCCCTCGCAAAGTTGTCGAACAACCGGAACAGCATTCTTCGGCCAGATGGCCTTTTTTATGTCCGTATTGAAGCGCGCGGAAAATCGTATGATCGATTTCCGCGAAAATGACAAAAACGCCAGCTTTTTACAATTGCGAAATAGCGTTGTCGTTTTTATAAATATTGTAATCCCCAGCGACTGTCAATATTATTTTTGAGCCGGATCTGTAAATTCCTGCGCCGCCGGATTGTCTGCAATCCGACGGTATGACACCCGCAAAGGCCGACGCAGAAAAACTGCCGCACGCCACAGCCGGGTTAACGACGCGCGGCAGCACCGCGCTTTACGAGGGCGCCACCATGAATCAGATCTACGCAATGCGGGTCTTTGTCCGGGTCGCCGAAACACAGAGCTTCAGGCGCGCGGCCCAGCAACTGAAAGTGTCGAATGCACTCGTGACACGCTCGATCGCCACGCTCGAAGCGCATCTGCACGCGCGGCTCATCAACCGCACCACCCGCAATCTTTCGCTGACGGAGGCGGGCACGCACTATCTGGAAGGCTGTCGCGGGCTGCTCGAGGAACTCGATCATCTGGAAGGCTCCGTCGCCGGCACCGAGCGCGAGCCGGGCGGCACGCTGCGCGTGGTCGCGACGGGCGCGCTGTCGCCGCAGGCGCTCACGCAATTGCTCGACGGCTACCGCCGGCGTTATCCGAAAGTGCGCATCAGGCTCACGCTCGCCGAGCGCTTGCCGCATCTGATCGAAGACGGCTACGACGTGGGCCTGTTCATCGCAGGCGGCGCGCCGCCGACGGGCACGTCCACCGCTTCCGCCGATACCGACAGCATCGAACTGTCGTTCGCGACACAGCGTCTCGTCGCCTGTGCCGCGCCGTCGTATCTGGCGGCCCGCGAGGAACCGCGCCATCCCGATCATCTGGTGCTGCATTCGTGCATCGCCACGCCTTCCGAGCAGCGCGGCCCGATCGTCTGGCATTTCGTCGACAGCGAAGGCGATGCGCAGCCGGTCGCGCTGGAGCCGTCGTACATGGTCAACAGCCCGCTGCTGGTGCGGCTTGCGGCGATTGCGGGGATGGGCGTCGCGGTGCTGCCCGAGCCGCTCGTGGCCGACGATTTCGCGACGGGCGCACTCAGGCGCATCATGCAGGGCTATACGGTCGACGAGTCGCAGGCCAAGGTGTCGCTCGTCTATCCGCGCCGCCGCCACCTGCCCGCGAAAACGCGCGCGTTCGTCGACTACACGCTCGAGCATGCGGGTTGTCCCGCATCAGCTTTGCCTGCCGACGCGCATGCGATCATGCCGCATGACCTGCATCTGGCCGCGCAGCATGCTTCGTGACGCGTACACCGTTGCCCGCGCAGCGATGACACCCGGCGAAGGCCAACGAGGAGGCCAATCACCATGCGCATGATCCTGTTCAGCAGCCGCCAGTACGACATCGACACGTTCACCGAGTCGAATGCCGCGTTCCGCTACGAGTTGCACTTCCAGGAGTCGCATCTCGAAGCAGACACGGCCGTGCTGGCCGAAGGCTATGAAGTGGTGTGCCCGTTCGTCAACGACACCGTCGACGCCGCCACGCTCGAACGTCTGCACGCGGGCGGCACGCGGTTGATCGCGCTGCGCTCGGCGGGCTTCAATCACGTCGATCTGGCGGCGGCGCAGCGGCTCGGCATCGGCGTCGTGCGCGTGCCCGCCTATTCGCCGCACGCGGTCGCCGAGCATGCCGTCGGGATGATTCTCGCGCTGAACCGCAAGCTTGCGCGTGCCGTCGCTCGCACGCGTGAGGGCGATTTCTCGCTGAACGGGCTGCTTGGCTTCGATCTGCACGGCAAGACGGTGGGCGTGATCGGCACGGGCATCATCGGCCGGTGCTTCGCGCGGATCATGGCGGGCTTCGGCATGCAGGTGCTCGCGCACGATCCCGGCCCGCCTTCCACGGAACTGCTCGCGCTCGGCGGGCGCTACGTGCCGCTCGACACGCTGCTCGCGGATTCTGACATCGTCAGTCTGCATTGCCCGCTGCTGCCGTCGACGTATCACATGATCGACCGGCATGCGCTCGCGAAGATGAAGCGCGGCGCGATGCTGATCAACACGGGGCGCGGCGGGCTGGTGGAGAGCAACGCGCTGGTCGGCGCGCTCAAGAGCGGCCAGCTGGGGCATCTCGGGCTCGACGTGTATGAGGAAGAAGGCGGAATCTTTTTCGAGGATCACTCGAATCTGCCGTTGCAGGATGACGTGCTGGCGCGGTTGTTGATGTTTCCGAATGTGATCGTCACGGCGCATCAGGCGTTTTTTACTCGCGAGGCCATGACTGAAATCGCGCAGACGACGCTGGCTAATGTCGAGGCTTGGCGAGATGGCACGCCGAGGAATGTGGTTGAGGCGCCGCCGGCTAGTGGTTAGGGTTGGGTTTTTTGCTGCGCAGGCTGTGGGGGTTGGTTTTGGTTTTTTGCGCTGGCGTCTGCGTGGTATGGCCTGCGGCGCTGGGTTGATCTGCTTGGGTTTTCGCTGGCATCCGCGGTTTGTTATCGGTTCTTCACGCATCGCCCCTGTGCGGGGCGGCACCTACTTTTCTTTGCCGCGGCAAAGAAAAGTAGGCAAAAGAAAGCCGCTGAACACCGCCAATCCTTGTTTCTGCCTGAGGGCCCTCAACGGGTCCTCCACTTCACACGGCAACCTGCCTTTCACTGCCCGTTGCCAACGCTCCTATTGAGCGCCTCACCCGCTTCACACTCCCGCGTCGCCACATGCACGATCGCATCGCCCACGTTCTATAGCGGCAAACTGTGTGTAGGCTGTCGCGGCGTAGGCGCTCCACTCCGGACTGAAAAGCACGATCGGTGTCGTAGGAGCGCTGAGGTGTGAGGCACTACGACCTACACACAGTTTGCCACCTGGGCGGCCGTGACCATTCGCTGCCGTTTGCCGCGCTACGGGTGCTTGAAGCGGGTGAGGCGTTTATTCAAGGCGTTGGTAACGGGCATTGAAAGGCAGAACGCCGTGTGAAGTGGAGGACCCGTTGGGGGCCCTCAGGCAACGGTCAAGAACGGGCGGTGTTAGCCCGCTTTCTTTGCTTACTTTCTTTGCGGCGGCAAAGAAAGTAAGTGCCGCCCCGCACAGGGGCAACGCATGAAGCACCAGTAACAAACCGCGGATGCCAGCGCAAAGACAAAAAAACCATCCACGCGCTGCGCGCCAATAAAACCCTAACCTGCAGAAATCGGCCGCAACGCAGTGCGCGCATCATCAGCCGCGCCACAGTATTGCCGCAACAGCGCCGCCTCGCGCTCATGCACTTCTACGGGAAACCAGACGGCGCCCGCCGCCACCAGATACCTTGCCCGATGCTGCCCATTTCGAAACGCGACCACGCCTTCATGCTCCAGCCGCAGCATGCCAAGCAGCCCCGGCGCACGCCGCGTCGAAATCGTCACATAAGGCATCTGCGGAATCCGCGCGTTCGACGGATCGAGAAACTCGCGAATCCCGCGCAATTTCCCCTGATGCCACTCCTGCACAGGCCGCAGCACGTAATCGGTGTCATCGCGATCGGCACATGCAATCAGCTTGCGCGCATCGACCAGCACGACCTGATGGCGCGTGCCGTCCGTCGTGAAGACGCGCTTCAGGCGCACGTGGCCGTACGGCGGATGATCGTGCAGCGGCACGATCCAGACAGGCTCGCTGCCGGTCGACGGCGCTGCCACGGAAGGCGTTGTCGGTAGTTCCATTAATGAGGACATCGGGCGTACTCCATGCGCCGGTGCGTGCGCGCGCCCTGGCTGTTCAAAATTCGCCTAAGCTACGAGTCGATTGTTAAAACTGCGTGACTTGTCAGCAAGCGATTCGCGCTGCATCGCCGCCTGTGCGCCACGCATCGTCGCGTCGGCTGTTACTTCCTGGTTTAGCGGTCGTTTCGCGCGGTTCTTTAGGGTGTCGCCGCTTCCATCGACGCATATTTCCAGTACTTTTCTTTCAGTCTAGGTCGTGCAGCGCAGCACGCACCGGGGGGAACGATGGCTAGCGAACATTTCAGCGAATCTGTACGAATCGAAACTGCACAAAAAACCTCAACTGCACAGAATCAGCAAGTTGCGCTCCCGCTCGATGCCGTGGCGACGATCGTCATCGACCGCCCTGCGCGCCGCAATGCCGTCGACCGTCCGACGGCGGAAGCGCTTTCTGCCGCCTTCCGCCGCTTCGAAGCGAACGACGCGTGGCGCGTCGCCGTGCTGACGGGCGCAGGCGGCACCTTCTGCGCGGGCGCGGACCTCACTGCTCTACAAGACGACGCACGGCGCAACGAATTGCACGCTGACGGCAGCGGCCCCGGACCGATGGGACCGACGCGCATGATGTTCACCAAGCCCGTCATTGCGGCGATTGCGGGCCACGCGGTGGCGGGTGGCCTCGAACTCGCGGCGATGTGCGATCTGCGCGTGGTCGAAGCAGACGCCGTGCTGGGCGTCTTCTGCCGGCGCGTGGGGATTCCACTGATCGATGGCGGGACGATCCGGCTGCCGCGGCTGATCGGCCAGTCGCGCGCGCTCGATCTCATCCTGACGGGCCGCGCCGTTTCCGCCGATGAAGCGCTCGCAATCGGTCTCGCCAATCGCGTCGTGCCGAACGGCACCGCCCGCGCCGCCGCCGAACAACTGGCCGCCGAACTGGCCGCGTTCCCGCAGGCGGCGCTGCTCGCGGACCGCCGCTCTGTCTACGAAAACTCGCCGCTCGACAATCTGCCCGAAGCACTGCGCCGCGAAGGTGCGGGCGGCTACGCGGCAGTGTTCGCGCAGGGGCTGACGGGAGCCGCCGCGTTCGCGAGCGGCGCGGGTCGTCACGGCGCAGCTTTCGACACCTGAGCACGACGAAGCCCAACAAAAAAGTCCCTTGAAATAAGGGGTTTTCGCAGCGCAATCGCTTCTCAATCGACGAAATACAACAGTGCGTGAGGCAGAACGCACAGCTGTAATGTCTTAGGTACAATCCCCTACTGAATTACCCTTGCCGACGCCGGCGCTCTCGTCCCGACAGCGCGCGCAGGCAACGCGAACGGCGCTTCCGTCCGCCGCCGCGCCCTCCCCTGAAAGTCCCATCATGCCTTTGCCCCTGCTTGCACTAGCCGTCGCCGCGTTCGGAATCGGTACCACCGAGTTCGTCATCATGGGGCTGCTGCCCGATGTCGCGCGCGACCTGAGCGTGTCGATTCCGGCCGCGGGCATGCTGGTGTCGGCCTATGCGCTCGGCGTGACCATCGGCGCGCCGATCGTCGCGATCGCGGTCGCCAACATGCCGCGCAAGAAAGCGCTTATGAGCCTGATCGGGATCTTCATTCTCGGCAACCTGCTGTGCGCGATCGCGCCGAGCTACGCGGTGCTGATGGCCGCGCGCATCGTCACGGCGTTCTGCCACGGCGCGTTCTTCGGCATCGGCTCGGTGGTCGCGGCCGGGCTGGTCGCGCCGAACCGCCGCGCTCAGGCCATCGCGCTGATGTTCACGGGCCTCACGCTCGCCAACGTGCTCGGCGTGCCGCTCGGCACGGCGCTCGGCCAGGCCGTCGGCTGGCGCGCAACCTTCTGGGCCGTGACGGGCATCGGCGTGATCGCGGCCATCGCGCTTGCCGTTTGCCTGCCGTCGAAGATCGAAATGCAGAAGGCGAGCCTCGTCCACGAATTCACCGTGCTGAAGAACCCGCAAGTGCTGATGGTGCTTGGCACGAGCGTGCTGGCGTCGGCAAGCCTGTTCTCGACCTTCACCTACATCACGCCGATTCTCGAAGACGTGACGGGCTTCACGCCGCACGCGGTGACGATGGTGCTGCTGCTGTTCGGCCTCGGGCTGACGGTAGGTAGCACGATCGGCGGCAAGCTCGCCGACTGGCGCCCGGTGCAGTCGCTGCTGTCGTTCCTGCTGGCTATAGTCGCGATTCTGTCGATCTTCGCGATGACGATGCACAGCGAAATCCCCGCAATGATCACGATTTTCCTGTGGGGCGTGCTCGCGTTCGCAATCGTGCCGCCGCTGCAGATGCTGATCGTCGATCGCGCGAGCAGCGCGCCGAATCTGGCGTCGACGCTCAATCAGGGCGCATTCAACCTCGGCAATGCAACGGGCGCGTGGCTCGGCGGCATGGCGATCGGCGCGGGTGCACCACTCACGTCGCTGCCGTGGGTCGGCGTGCTGACGGCGGCGGCCGCCGTCGCGCTGACGTGGTGGTCGGTGTCGCTCGACCGGCGTCTGCCTGTCGCGGGCTAAAAAAGCGCCGCGCAACATACTCGAAGCGTGCACCCTGCCATCACAGGGTGCATGTGACATGCGGGCGGTGTAGCATCTCGCCCGATATGAAAGTCGTCTTCTCCCGTGATTTCCTCGCGCTGATCCTGAGCGTGGCCGTCGTCGGCCTCGGCAGCGGCGCGACACTCCCTCTTACTGCCCTCGCGCTGACGCAAGCGGGCTACGGCACCGACGTGGTCGGCCTGCTGACGGCCGCGCAGGCGGGCGGCGGCCTGTTCATCGTACCGATCGCCGGCTGGATCGCCGGGCGCTGCGGCGGGCGGCACGCGATCATCGGCGCGGTGCTGATCGTCGCGATCGCCACTGCGCTGATGCAGCTCACCGACAATCCGTTCGTCTGGGCCGTGCTGCGCGTGCTGTGCGGCGCGGCGCTGATGCTGCTCTTCACGATCGGCGAAGCATGGGTCAACCAGCTCGCCGACGACGCGTCGCGCGGCCGCGTCGTCGCCATCTACGCGACCAATTTCACGCTGTTCCAGATGGCGGGCCCTGTACTTGTCAGTCAGATCGCGCAGTTCGAGCATTGGCGGTTTCTAATCTGCGGCGCGATCTTTCTGATTGCGCTGCCCGTGCTGTCGATGATCCGCTCCGCCCCTCACGCCCACGACGAACACGAACCGCACGGCAGTTGGCGCCACGTGTTGCCGCAGATGCCCGCCCTCGTGATCGGCACCGGTTTTTTCGCGCTGTTCGATACGATCGCGCTGTCGCTGATGCCGCTCTTCGCGATGTCGCATGGGATTCCCACCGAAGTCGCCGTGCTGTTCGCGTCGGCGCTGCTGCTCGGCGACACGACGATGCAGTTCCCGATCGGCTGGCTCGCTGACAGGCTCGGGCGTGAGCGCGTGCATATCGGTTGTGCGGTGCTGGTCGTCGTGCTGCTGCCGCTGCTGCCGTGGGCCGTCCAGCACGCATGGCTGTGCTGGCCGCTGCTGTATGTGCTGGGCGCGGCGGCGGGCGCGATCTATACGCTCTCGCTGGTCGCGTGCGGCGAGCGTTTTCGCGGCGTGGCGCTGGTATCGGCGAGTTCGCTGGTCGGTGCGTCGTGGAGTATCGCGAGCTTTGGCGGACCGCTGATTGCGGGCGCGCTGATGAAGAGCGTCGGTAACGACGCGATGATCGGCGTAGTGCTCGCGAGCGCGCTGGGATTTCTCGCGGCAGCATTGTGGGAGAAGCGGCGCGGCGTGGTGAGCGCGGCGTCGTAACGTAAAAAATCCGCGCGGTCTCGAAGTCGCGCGCGGATCGGTCGTCGCTAGCGCGTCGCGTTCGGCGTGAACGCGGCGCAACGTGTCAAGCTACCGCGTCACTTATGCGCCGGCAAAATCTCGCCGATGCACGCACCAAAGCCGACGCGATACCCGTCGCCCTGGCACCATCCGGCGAGCGTCAGTTCGTCGCCGTCTTCGATGAACGCACGCGTGCCGCCCTCTTTCAGTTGCAGCGGATTCTTGCCGTTCCACGTCAGTTCCAGCAGGCTGCCGAACGAGTCCTCGGTCGGCCCGCTGATCGTGCCCGAACCCATCAGATCGCCGACGCGCGTATTGCAGCCCGACACGGTGTGATGCGCCAGTTGCTGCGCCATCGTCCAGTACATGTGACGGAAGTTCGTGCGCGAGATCGTCGTCGCCTCTTTCGCGCCTTGCGGCCTGAGCAACACTTCGAGTGCGATGTCGAATGCATGCTTGCCGCCGTGGCGCAGATACTCGAGCGGCTGCGGATCCTGCGCGGGCTGCGCGACGCGGAACGGTTCGAGCGCGTCGAGCGTGACGATCCACGGCGAGATCGTCGTGCCGAAGGTCTTCGCGTTGAACGGCCCGAGCGGCACGTATTCCCACTGCTGGATGTCGCGCGCGCTCCAGTCGTTCAGCAGCACCATGCCGAAGATGTGATTCTCGGCGTCTTCACACGCAATCGGATCGCCGAGCGCATTGCCGCGACCGACGATAAAGCCCGTCTCCAGTTCGATATCGAGCTTGCGGCACGCGCCATAAACGGGCCGCTCCTGATCGGGCAGCTTCAACTGGCCGTTCGGCCGACGCACGGGCGTGCCGCTCACCACCACCGACGACGCCCGCCCGTTGTATCCGATCGGAATCTCCGACCAGTTCGGCAGCAGCGCATTCTTCGGATCGCGGAACATCGAGCCGACGTTCGTCGCATGCTCTTTGGATGAATAGAAATCCGTGTAGCCCGGAATCTGCACGGGCAGATGCAGCGTCGCGTCGGCCTGGCGGATCAGCGCGCGGTTGCGCAATTCGGCATCGTCGCGCAGCGTCGCGTGATCGCGCGACAGCAGCTTGCTCAACTGGATACGCACGCTGCGCCAGCTATCGCGGCCAAGCGCGATGAAGTCGTTCAGCGTGTCGCGCACGAACACGCTGTCGCCCGCGCCCGACGACGGCACCGTCAGCAGACCCGCGCTTTCGAGCGCAGCCAGATCGACGATGCAATCGCCGATCGCGACACCCGCGCGCGGCGTCGCGTTCAGGCCGTCACTGAAGATGCCGAACGGCAGATTCTGGATCGGAAAATCGCAGGACGGATCGTTGGCCGATTCGACCCAACTTTTGCGCGACGCGTCGAGCGTCGCCTGAAGATCGCTCGATGCGTTCATCGTTGCTCCGGGTTGAAGTGTTTCTTGAGACCTTGCCAGCATTCGAAGTAATGCGCCTGAAGCTGCGCCGTTTCGAGCGCGAAACGCGTCGGCTTGAGCAGCGTGCGCGTTTCGAACATGAATGCCATCGTGTTGTCGACCTTGTTCGGCTTCGACGTATCGATGTTCGATGCCTTCTCGAACGTGCCGGCGTCCGGACCATGGCCCGACATGCAGTTGTGGATGCTCGCGCCGCCCGGCACGAAGCCTTCCGCCTTCGCGTCGTACGCGCCGTGCACGAGGCCCATGAACTCGCTCGCGACATTGCGATGGAACCAGGGCGGGCGGAACGTATCTTCGGCGGCGAGCCAGCGCGGCGGGAAAATCACGAAGTCGATCGTATCGACGCCCGGCGTGTCGCTCTGCGACTGCAGCACGAGGAAGATGGACGGATCCGGATGGTCGAAGCTGATCGAGCCGATCGTGTTGAAGTGACGCAGGTCGTACTTGCACGGCGCGTAGTTGCCGTGCCACGCGACCACGTCGAGCGGCGAATGGCCAATGTCGGCACGCCACAGATGACCGTTCAGTTTCGCGACCAGTTCGAAGTCGCCTTCGCGATCTTCATAGGCGGCATGCGGCGTGAGGAAATCGCGCGGATTCGCGAGACCGTTCGAGCCGATCGGCCCGAGATCCGGCAGGCGCAATTGCGCGCCGAAGTTTTCGCAGATATAGCCGCTCGCCTTGCCGTCCGGCAGCGACACCGAAAAACGCACGCCGCGCGGAATCACCGCGATCTCGAACGGCTCGACGTCGAGCTTGCCCAGTTCCGTGAAAATCGCCAGACGCCCGGCCTGCGGCACGATCAGCAGTTCGCCGTCGGCGTTGTAGAAGAAGCGGTGCTGCATCGACTGGTTGGCCGCGTACACGTGGATCGCGCAACCGTTCATCGATTCCGCCGAGCCGTTGCCCGCCATCGTCACCCAGCCGTCGATGAAATCGGTCGGCTCGGACGGCATCGGCAGCGGATCCCAGCGCAGCTGGTTGGGCGGCGTCGGCGGCACATCGGCGAAGTTCGCGACCAGCTTGTGCGACGGCAGCGCGGTGAACGGCTGATGCACGGCCGCGGGACGGATGCGGTACAGCCACGAACGGCGGTTGTGGCCGCGCGGCGCCGTGAACGCGGTGCCCGACAATTGCTCCGCGTAGAGGCCATAAGGCGCGCGCTGCGGCGAGTTGCGGCCTTGCGGCAGCGCGCCGGGCAACGCTTCCGTGGCGAATTCGTTAGCGAAACCGGACTGATAGCCCGGCTGGATTTCGCGTCGTGTGGATGATTCCATGCAAAGTCTCCGATGAATCTCAAACGGTCTGCGCTTTCGCCGGACCGCCGCGTTGGCGGTTGGCGACGGCAAGCGTCAGCACCAGCGCGGCCGAACACAGCACGGGTACGGCGGCAGCGTGGAAAAGCTGCGCGTTGCTCCAGTTCAGCGCAATCAGTTGTCCGCCGACGAGCGGCCCGATCACGGAGCCGATCCGGCCAATGCCGAGGCTCCAGCCGATGCCCGTCGAACGCAATGTAGTGGGATAGAAGTGGCCAGCGAGCGCGTTCACAGCCGGCTGTCCGCCGACGATGCAGAAGCCGCCCGCGAACACCACGACGAGCAGCCAGGCAAGCGCATGCGATACCGCGCCGATCGTGCCGACGCTCACCGCGCCCAGCGCGAAGCAGGCAAACAGCACGCGCACGAAACCGAAGCGTTCGATGAACCAGCCGAGCAGCAGCGTGCCGATCACGCCGCCCGTCTGCAGCACGGTGCCGACGATCACCGCCGTCGACGGCGAATAGCCCGCGTCGCGCATCACGGTCGGCAGCCAGTTCGACAGGAAGTACAGGTCGATCAGGTTCATGAAGCTGATGCCCCACAGGATCAGCGTGACGGGCGCGCGGCCCGCGCGGAACAGTTCGGCAACGGGCGCGCCGCCATCGGCTTTCTCGCGCACGACGAGGCGTGTACCCGGACCGACGTTCAGCGAAGGATCGAACTTCGCCAGCCACTGCCGCGCGCGTTCGTCGCGGCCTTTCAGCACAAGGAATTGCAGCGATTCAGGCAACGCGGCGAGCATCGCCACGCCGAGCACGAGCGGCACCGCGCCGCCGACCCAGAATACCGCGCGCCAGCCGTAAGCGGGAATCAGCGCCGCGCTGATAAAGCCGCCGATGGCAGCGCCCAGCGTGAAGCCGCACGACACCAGCATCATCCGCTTGACGCGGTGCTCGGGCGTCGAGAACTCGCCGACCAGCGCCATCGCGTTCGGCATGATGCAGCCGAGGCCGAGCCCCGTAATGAACCGCAGCGCGATCAGCGCGGGAATGGTCGACACGAACGGCGTCGCCAGCATCGCCAGGGCGAAGAAGAACGTCGCGCCGATCAGCACCGGACGCCGCCCGATCCGGTCCGCCAGCACCGACAGCCCGAGCGCGCCTAGCAGCATGCCGAACAGGCTCGCGCTGAACACCGGCCCGAGCGCCGCTTTCGATACGTGCCATTCGCCGATCACGCTCGGCGCGACGTAGCCCATCGCCTGCGCATCGAAGCCGTCGATCACGAGACACAGCGCGCACAGCACGAGCAGCATCAGCTGAAACGCTGGCCGATGCGCGTCGGCCAGCGCGCGTTCGACTTCGATTACATCGACGGGACGGGAGGGTTCGCTCATCTTGGCTTCCTGCGTGACGACTGAGTGGCTACAACGAGAATTTACGAATAGTAAAACAGATTATGATTAGTGAAATTAACGTTAACCCTCAGTTGGGCAGCGATCGCCACACGAACTGCGAAATCCATATCAGTATTTGGTGCATGAAAGAGCGGCGGCCACTGATACCATCGGGTGATGCGGCGCCCCGCCGCACTCCAGGCACGCTCCCCACGCATTCATGATCCCGCTGACCACTCCCCAACTCGTCGAACGCGCTTCCTCTCACCCGTTTCTCGGCGAGCATCTGAGGATGGGCTCCGGCCCGCGCAGCGGCGAGGCGATCGCGACGTATGGCGACGTCGAGCTAGGCAGCAGCTACGAGCCGATTTTCGATATCTCGGTGCATGCGCTCGCGCAGTCGTTGTCGTCGTCGCCCGAGAGTGCGGACCGTTTCGGCGACGAACTCGGCGTACAGGCCATCACCCAACTGTCCGACGGCACGCCGCTCGACAGCTTCGATCCGTTCGATCACGTGCCCGACGACCAGCAACTGGTCGCGCTCGACCGGATGTCGCGCGCGATGCACGCGATCAATTTCTTCGGTCCGCAGCGGCATGGCCTGTTATTTCTGCGCGTGCACGAGCGGCTGCTGAAAAGCGTGCGCTACGACCACGGCCGGCATTTCTCAGCTGTGCTTATGTCGTTTGGATTGAATCCGTCGCGTGTCGTGATCGAGCTGCCGCCGGCGGCGGTCGCGCATAAGACGTTTCTTGGCTATCTGACCAAGAGCTATCAGCACTATGGATTCAAGGTCGCCGGCAATCTGCCGAACGCAGGGCAGATCCTGTCCGTGTCGGACATGGCGAGACTGGATTTCGTGAAAATGGACGCCGCGTCGGCGTTGCGCGATTCGATGGTGAAGCCGTTGGTCAGCTATGCGAATCGGCTAAAAATTCCGTTGATCTTCAATCGTGTGGCGACTGAAGCGCAATTCGACGCGCTGCAGCAATACGATGTTCGGTTCGTTCAGGGGCCGCTGTTCGTCGTGCACGAAAATCGGACGGCTTGAGATTCTTCAAGGGCTGTCGCCCAGACGACGCGCGAGCGCTTTCAGACGCGGCGCAACCCTTTCCCGAAACACGCTCTCCCCCATCGATGACGCCGGCCCGCTGCAGCTCAGCACCAGCAGCCGCCCATCGCGCGGATCGCTGAACGGCACCGCGACCGCGTTCACGTCGTCGTGCCAGTCGCGAAACGAGTAGCAGCAGCCTTCCTGCGCGTACGTATCGATTTCCTTTTGCGCCTGCGCGACGAGATCCGCGCCTTCGTCGCCCGCTGTGCGTTGAAGTTCGGCAAGCAGCGCAGCGCGTACGTCGGCGGGCTGCACGGCGAGGTATGCGCGGCCCATCGAACTGGTCAGCATCGACAGTTTCGAACCCGACGCGAGGCCAAGTGTGAGCGCCGTTTCGCTGCGAATCGTCTCCAGATAGATCATGTCCAGACCGTCGCGGCATCCCAGCGACACGGCCGCTCCGACTTCGCGCGCGAAGTTGCGCATGTGCGGGCGCGCGAGTTCGAGTGTGTCGGTGCCGGACAGCAGCGCGAAACCGAGCGACAACACGCCCGCGTCGAGCGCGTATTTGCCGAGCGTTTCGTCGAAACGCAGATAGCCGAGGACCGTCAGCGTGTACGCGAGCCGGTTCACCGTCGCCTTCGGCAAGCCGGTGCGCTCGACGAAATCGCGATTGCCGAGCAAAGTCTCGCCCGGCCGGAACGCGCGCAGCAGATCGAGCCCGCGCGCCAGCGCGACGACGAACTTGCGCTCGTCGACGGGTTCGGACGTGCCCGCCGAGACGGACGTTGGGGATGTTGTGGATGCAGGTTTTGCCATCGGGTGCTACACTCAGTCATCGTTTTGCAAAACATTGTTTCGTAGAGCGGAACTCAAGTCAAGCATCAGATCAGAATGAGACATGTCTAAAGCTCACTCTGATCGGTACAGGAGATACGTCATGGCAGCCGCCGCGCAATTCAATTGGGAAGACCCGCTGCTCCTCAACCAGCAGCTCACGGAAGAAGAACGCATGGTGCGCGACGCCGCGCAGGCCTATGCGCAGGACAAGCTCGCGCCGCGCGTGCTCGAAGCGTTCCGCCACGAAAAGACGGACGCCACGATCTTCCGCGAAATGGGCGAACTGGGCCTGCTCGGCCCGACCATTCCCGAACAATACGGCGGCCCCGGTCTCAACTACGTCAGCTACGGGCTGATCGCGCGCGAAGTGGAGCGCGTCGATTCGGGCTATCGCTCGATGATGTCGGTGCAGTCGTCGCTCGTCATGGTCCCGATTTTCGAATTCGGCTCCGACGCGCAGAAAGACAAGTACCTGCCGAAGCTCGCCACGGGCGAATGGATCGGCTGCTTCGGTCTGACCGAGCCGAATCACGGCTCCGATCCGGGCAGCATGGTCACGCGGGCGAAGAAGGTCGACGGCGGCTACTCGCTGTCCGGTTCGAAGATGTGGATCACGAATTCGCCGATCGCGGACGTGTTCGTCGTCTGGGCGCAACTCGAAACGGACGGCAAGGATGAGATTCGCGGCTTCATTCTTGAGAAAGGCTGGAAGGGTTTGAGCGCGCCGGCGATTCACGGCAAGGTCGGCCTGCGTGCGTCGATCACCGGTGAGATCGTTCTCGATGAAGTGTTCGTGCCGGAAGAAAATCTGATGCCCGGCGTGAAAGGCCTGCGTGGTCCGTTCACCTGTCTGAACTCGGCGCGTTACGGCATCGCGTGGGGCGCGCTCGGCGCGGCGGAAGCCTGCTGGCACACCGCGCGTCAGTACACGCTCGATCGCAAGCAGTTCGGCCGCCCGCTCGCCGCGAACCAGTTGATCCAGAAGAAACTCGCCGACATGCAGACGGAAATCACGCTCGGCCTGCAAGGCGTGCTGCGTCTGGGCCGCATGAAGGACGAAGGCACTGCCGCCGTCGAAATCACCTCGATCATGAAGCGCAATTCGTGCGGCAAGTCGCTCGATATCGCGCGCATGGCGCGTGACATGCTGGGCGGCAACGGCATTTCGGACGAGTTCGGCGTCGCGCGGCATCTGGTGAATCTGGAAGTCGTGAACACGTACGAAGGCACGCACGACATTCACGCGCTGATTCTCGGACGCGCGCAAACGGGCATTCAGGCGTTCTTCTGACGCGTCCTGGCTCAAGCCATAAAAAAAGCCCGCGTTCTCAATGAACGCGGGCTTTTTGTTTGCGCCGGATAAGACTTAAAAGCTTACTTGTTCGGCTGCGGCGTCATGCGCAGATACGGGCGCAGCGCCTTGTAGCCTTTCGGGAACTTGCGCTTGATCTCTTCCTCGTCCTTCAGCGACGGCACGATCACGACATCGTCGCCATGCTTCCAGTTGCCGGGCGTGGCGACCTGATAGTTGTCCGTCAGCTGCAGCGAGTCGATCACACGGAGCACTTCATCGAAGTTGCGGCCCGTGCTCGCCGGGTACGTGATGATCAGGCGAACCTTCTTGTTCGGATCGATGATGAACAGCGAACGGACCGTCAGCGTGGCATTCGCGTTCGGATGGATCATGTCGTACAGCTCCGACACCTTGCGGTCGCCGTCGGCGAGAATCGGAAAGCCGACGCTCGCAGCCTGCGTCTCGTTGATGTCCTTGATCCACTCGCTATGCGATTCCTTGCTGTCGACGGACAATGCGATCGTCTTCACGTTGCGCTTGTCGAATTCGCTCGCGAGCTTCGCGGTCAGGCCGAGCTCCGTCGTGCAGACGGGCGTGAAGTCGGCCGGGTGCGAGAACAGGACGCCCCAGCTGTCACCCAGCCATTCGTGGAACTTGATACGGCCAATGCTCGACTCCTGCTCGAAATCGGGTGCGACATCGCCAAGACGTAGACTCATAGTGCGGCTCCTTGAAGTTGTTCGAATCATTCGGATTCGTCCGGCCGGACGAGGGGTTCAAATTAGAGCATACGGGACGAGGACGTGCACTTCTAACGAACATTGGCTGCAACGCTTATCTGGTTTTGTAATTTTCTCGCCGATGTACGAAACTTAGCGGGACAGATCAACTCCATCAAACGGTGGCGTCTCTGTAATACGACAAGCGGGACGGTTCGAAACAGGCAATATGAGACGTCTGTGACGTTCGGGAACGCTTCATGCGACCGCGTTCGGACAATCGCGCGCCTTGCGCGACCTACGGCGCACGTCAGGTCGCAAGTCTGCTGGCTCGCCAGCAGCCGTTTCTTTGGTTTACGATTCACGCGTAACGTGCACGAAGGGAGCAGTCAATGTCGGAAGTCAACAAGGAGAGATTGATGTCGGATATCAAAACCGTACTCGCAGACGCGGAAGATCTGCTGAAGCAGGCCGCGAGCGCCACCGGCGAACGCGCTTCTGAACTGCGCGAGACGGCGCTCTCGCGTCTCAAGCAGGCGAAGGAAAAGGCAGCCGACGTGCAGGTCGTGGTCGTCGAGAAAGGCAAGAAAGCTGCTCGCGCCACTGACGACTATGTCCACGAACATCCGTGGGCATCGATCGGCATCGCAGCCGGCGTCGGCGTGCTGGTCGGCTTGCTGATCAACCGCAAGTAACACCGGTCTCGCGCGTGAAGCAGCCGGCCGCGAGTCGAGCGGCCGGCATGCTTTGCTGACAGGCGGACGGGCGCGCGCGCCCTGTCTGGACCTTCTTCGCGCATCCTCGCGCGCAACACGTTTACGCCATGATCGATACACAAACGCAGAGCGGGGACCGCGGACCTTTGCGGCGCATTCTCAGTTCGTTCTTTTCGATCCTGCAAACGCGGCTCGAACTGATCGGCATTGAGCTGGCCGAAGAAAAAGACCGGCTGCTGATGGTGCTCTTCATGGGCCTCGCCGCGATGATGCTCGCGACAATGGCGCTGATCGCGCTGACGGCCCTCGTCGCGATTGCCTTCTGGGACACCTACCGCTGGCAGGCACTTGCGGGCATCACGATCGTCTACGCGATCGCCGCCATCGGCTGCGCACTGCGCGCGCGTAGCGGCTTGCGCAACGCACCGATGATCTTCGAAGCCACGCTCAACGAGTTTGAGAAAGACCGCGAGATTTTCCGCAAACGCTGAAGCTGGACGCAGCGCCGTGCTACTTCCTGTCCACTGATATCGATCACCATGAGCCAGGTCCATTCCGATAACGCCTATCGCAGCAACCGACCCACAGCCAAAGACCTGAGCGCGCCCCATCTGCGGGCGCTGCGCAAGGAACTGCTGATCGTGCGCGCGGACGTCGAGCGCATGGAACTCGCCCAGGCCACCCTCGAACTGCGCAATGCTGTCACGCATTTCAGCTGGCTCAAGTTCATCGTGCCGGGCTTCGCCGGCTCGATGCCCTGGGGACGCCGGCGCGGCGGCATGCCGGGCGGAATCGGCGCGCTGCTGAAGGAATACCCGCTGATCAGTTCGATCGCCTCGCTGGTGCTCGCGAAACCGATCCGCAACACCGTGTTCGCCACTGCCAAGCCCGCGCTCAAGTGGGGCAGCGTCGGCCTCGCCGCATGGGAAGCGTTTCGCATCTATCAGCAGGTAAAGCGCGAATCGCGCAAGCCTGGCGCAGCGGCTGCGGCGGCTGCGTCGGACGATGCTGATATGAGCCCGCCCTGATCGGGCGTGTTGATAATCGCGCTTCATCTAATGTGCGCTCCAGCAATCGCCTGAATCTGCGCCCAACGTGCTCCTGTTCGACCTCGCGCCTGTTGCGTCGAGGATGAACGTGCCGCACGCATCTTCGGCCATCGGGCCGTTGTCCAATGGCTGCGCTTCCAGCGCATAGCCACCGTTCGAATCGTCG
Source organism: Burkholderia sp. Ac-20365 (assembly GCF_017104715.1). Taxonomy (GTDB): domain Bacteria; phylum Pseudomonadota; class Gammaproteobacteria; order Burkholderiales; family Burkholderiaceae; genus Paraburkholderia. The sequence goes on along the minus strand of NZ_JAAGPI010000011.1, from coordinate 21,786 downwards.
GCGGGCAGAATGCGCAGCCGATACACCGCCCTTCCACCTTGAGGCGCCTGATCGAGACCGGCGGGCAACGGCGCACCATCGGCGTGCGCGGGCGATTCCACGAACTGCGCCGCGCGATACAGCGCAGACGCGGCATCCGTTCGATGAGCCTTCGCAATATGGCCGTGATAGGACGGGATCGCGAACGCAGCGAGCGTCGCCGCGATTGCCAGCGCGACGATCAGTTCGAGTAGCGAGAATGCGCGCGTGGTTTGCTTCATTGCGACGAGCATGGTTGCCTGTGCCATCAGAAGGGACGCGCGGCGACGCGGCGCCAGTGTTTTTCGACCGTACCGTTTTCTCGCACCACTTGCGTTTGCAGCCACATCTGCGAATCCACGTTGCGCCCGTAGCCTCTCGCGGTAATGAGCCAGGCCTGCGCGTTCGGGCGGTTGGTCAGTTGCCACGTTTCGATCAGACATTGCGGCGAGCGAAACGACAGCGACGCCGTCCATGACCCGAAGGGCGCGATAGCGTTCGAATCGAACGTTGACTGCGACTTCCACCCGGCTGGCTCAACGCTGGCGCCAGACACGCCGGCGAGCGAACCGTTGAGAACATTGCGCGCGCACACCGTCAAAGCGGCGTCCGCCCCGTGCAGCGCGATCAGATGGTCAGCCATGCCCGCGGCGTTTCGCGCGACGGCCACCGATTGCTCGAACCATGCCGCGGCAGTCGCAAGCATCATGGCGGAGATCAACAGCACGACGGGCAATGCAATGCCCCGGTTGTGTGCATGCCGACGCACGTACGCGTGCTTCCGACCTTGCAAAAAGATCACGCTGCACTCCCTTCGTTATTGCGTATCGCGACGCGCCGCCAGAATGCCCGTCGCACGCGCGTATCGGCGGCGATCGAGGACACGCCATCGCAATCGACGTAACGCGACTGCCCGGTTTGCGGCGCGCCGCGAACGAGCACGCATACGTCGACGGCAACGACACGGGTCCATTGCGCGCTCGCCAGCGTCGCTGCATCGATCGCGGACGATGCACCCGCGAGCCAATACCGCAAGCGCAGCCGCTCGACGCCTTCGACGAGCGGCTGCGACGAATTGGTCTTGCCTGTTCCTTCGCAATACAGTTCAGGCTCACCCGTCGAGCCGCTCGTCTTCGCGTAGAAGCGATTGACGATGGCCACGCCCGGCGCGAAAGCGTCCGTCTTCGTGACGCCCTGCCCGAGACAGTCCGTCGCAAGGCCTCCTGCAGACGGCCACGTCGAAACGCTGTCCGCGATGAAGCGGATCGCGATGCCGTCCGAATGCGTGGCGAGCGATTCACACGTCAAGCTGTCGTCACCGCCGATAGGTCTTCCGCCCGTGCAACCAAACAGTCCCGGTTGCGCGACGAACGTGCGGGGCATGTCGGCAGGAACGAAACCGGCCATCTGCAACTGCTCGCCAATCAACGTCAACGCGGTCATACCGGCGTCGTGGATTTGCACGGCATCGGCAGCCTGAGTGAAGACCGTGCGCTGCGATCGATACAGCGACACCGCGCCCGCAGTCACGATCAGCCCGAGCGCCATCGCTATCGTGATTTCGAGTAGCGTGTGACCCGAAGGTAATTGCCGGCCACGCGCGCGCATGAAGAGAACGGGCAGCTTCATTCAGCGAACGCGATTGCAACGCATTGAACGCGTGGAGGCACATCAATATCGCCGCAAGACGTCGGCATGTCGATCGTGTCGCCCGGATTCGACGCGTTGCGCGGCACGACTTCCTGCCAGGCCCACGTCGCACGCGCAAACGACAGACCGGCGCTGCCCGCGCCGACGCCCGCGTCGCCCTTCGGCAACAGACTCGTCGCCCGCGCTTTCCATTGTCCGATCGCGGCATCGCCAGGACCGGGAGCACGCGACTCTTCGGCAATCGCATCCGCGATTAGAGCAGCCTGTTCACGGTAGGACATCGCCCGGGTATCACGCGCAATCGACAACTGCACGGCGATCAGGCCAAGCACGGTGATAGCCGTGATGACAACGGCGACAAGCACTTCGATCAAGCTCTGACCGCGCTGAGAAAGACAAACGGCCCGCGTCATGCCGCACCTCCGCACGCGCCATCGACAATACGCGCCCGCCCTCCCGCCGCGATGCGGATACAGCGCCGCCAGTCTTTGCCCTGCGTCGCTTTCGAGTCGATGCGTGGAGCAATATCGAAGCTGCGAAAGCTTCCATTGGCCTGGCCTGCCGGCGGTGTGAAAGTGAGATTCGTGAGCGCGCCGACAATGCTGACGGACGCAAGGTCGGGCTGCACACGCAACGGATAGAAGCCGCCCGCGCGCTCGATCATCACCGCCCATCCACACGACCAGTCTGTGATACCCGTCTTGCACGGCTGGCCAGATGCCAGACAGCGCCGCGCCGCGTCGATACGGCACACCGTCACGCGCGCGCCGCGCCTTAGAGCTTCGCCCCGTGCATAACTGAGCGTAGACAGCAATGCGCGCGCACGCGCGTCGACCTGATCGCGCATGCGCCACGCGACGAACGACGGCACCGTCAGCATCGCGACGACCGCAAGCAAGGCGATCACGACGAGCGTTTCGAACAGCGTGAACGCGCGGCAGGTGCGCCGCGCATGAGCATCCCGATTCATCAGCATTCCTATTTCTACCAAGAATGCGACGACTCTAAAGGCGTGCATCGACGCCCACAATTAGCCGGATGGCCAGGTGGCGGACGCGCGAATCCCTGCACGAGAATCTTCGTGCATCAAGTGAATTCGCGGGAAAACTTCAGGGAGAAAAAATGCGGATGCGCGAACAATCAGCGCTTGCGGGAAGGCTTCGCGGGTGCGGCCGGAGCGTTCATCCGGCGAAATTCTTCAATGACGTCCTCGAACTCCGAGACATCCTCGAAACGCCGGTAGACGGATGCGAAGCGCACGTACGCAATCGTGTCGAGCGCGCGCAACTCGTTCATCACGAGTTCGCCAAGCTTTTCGCTGCGCACTTCGCGCTCGCCGCTGCCGAGCAGTTGATATTCGATGCGCGACGCGGCGGCATCCACCGCGTCGGCAGCAACGGGCCGCTTGCGCAGCGCCAGTTGCATGCTCGCCACAATCTTGCGGCGATCGAATTCCGTGCGGCTGCCGTCCTTCTTCACCACCGAGGGCAACGCCAGCTCGACCCGCTCGTACGTCGTGAAACGCTTGTCACAGGCCGGGCAGCGGCGGCGGCGCCGGATCGCGGCGCCGTCTTCGGACACACGCGAGTCGACGACCTGCGTGTCGTCGTGCCGGCAGAAGGGGCAACGCATGGCAGCTTAGCGGTAGACCGGGAAACGCTGGGTCAACTCGGCGACCTGCGCGCGCACGCGCTCGATCGTCGCCGTGTCTTCCGGATTGTCCAGCACGTCGGCGATCAGGTTACCGACCTGCTCGGCTTCCTTCGGGCCGAAACCGCGCGTCGTCATGGCAGGCGAACCCAGACGCACGCCGCTCGTCACGAACGGCTTTTCCGGGTCGTTCGGGATCGCGTTCTTGTTCACGGTGATGTGCGCCGCGCCCAGTGCCGCTTCCGCTGCCTTGCCCGTGATCTTCTTCGCGCGCAGGTCGACCAGCATCACGTGGCTTTCCGTGCGGCCCGACACGATGCGCAGACCGCGCTTGACGAGCGTTTCAGCCAGCACGCGTGCGTTTTCGACGACGCGCTGCTGGTAGCCCTTGAATTCCGGAGCGAGCGCTTCCTTGAACGCGACTGCCTTGCCGGCGATCACGTGCATCAGCGGACCACCCTGGATACCAGGGAAAATGGCCGAGTTGATCTGCTTCTCGAACTCAGCCTTCATCAGGATCACGCCGCCGCGCGGGCCGCGCAGGCTCTTGTGCGTGGTGGTCGTGACGAAATCGGCGAACGGCACCGGGTTCGGGTACACGCCCGCGGCGATCAGGCCAGCGTAGTGGGCCATGTCGACCATCAGGTACGCGCCGACCGACTTTGCAATCTTCGACAGACGTTCGAAGTCGATGCGCAGCGAGAACGCCGAAGCGCCCGCGACGATGATCTTCGGCTTGTGTTCCTGTGCGAGCTTTTCAGCGGCTTCGTAATCGATGTCTTCGGCTTCGTTCAGGCCGTAGCTGACCACGTTGAACCACTTGCCCGACATGTTGACGGGCGAACCGTGCGTCAAATGGCCGCCGTGCGCGAGGCTCATGCCCATGATCGTGTCGCCCGGCTTGAGCATGGCGAAGAACACGCCCTGGTTTGCCTGCGAGCCCGAGTTCGGCTGCACGTTCGCGGCTTCGGCGCCGAACAGTTGCTTCACGCGGTCGATTGCAAGCTGCTCGACGACGTCGACGTACTCACAGCCGCCGTAATAGCGCTTGCCCGGGTAACCTTCGGCGTACTTGTTGGTGAGCTGCGAGCCCTGCGCGGCCATTACGGCCGGGCTCGTGTAGTTTTCCGACGCGATCAGTTCGATGTGCTCTTCCTGACGGCGGTTTTCGTCCTGGATGGCGTTCCAGATTTCCGGATCGACGTTGGCGATGGTGCTTTGGGCTCTGTCAAACATGCTGGTTCCGTTAAGTGTGTTCAGGTTGACCGGATCGTGCGCAGGTCGTGTGCCGGGAGCGTATTGGGTACGCAGCACTGCAGCCCACTGCTGATGGTGGGAGCCTTGACGCGGCGTATGAAGGAGGTGCCGCACACGCGAGTCAGGACAACCACCGGCAGCGCAAACGACGGCGCGCTCGATACATGGCTGCCCAGGCGAACGGCAAAACGGCACCCTGCGCTTCACGGTGGGACGCTCCACCTTGAACCCGTCAGGCTTGACAGCATGGGGTTCTATCGCCAGTCACGCAGGGATGAGCGCGTTAGTGTATTGGAACCGGGTCGAATAGGCAACCGACCCGCCAACCGCACCGCCAGGCCTGGCGCCGAGACCACCAGAAGCCCCGCCGCGCCTGACAGGCAGCCGCGCGAGAGCACGTCTGAACGCGCCTTCACGCGGCGGGGTCATTCTTGCCGCATTGCGCCATTGGAAGTAGGCTTGTGGCCTTTCTCCACCGACCAGGGAACAGCAATGATCGTGTTCGTCACCGGGGCGTCCGCAGGCTTCGGCGCCGCTATCGCCCGCACTTTCGTCAAGGGCGGCCATCGCGTCGTCGCGACCGCGCGCCGTAAAGACCGCCTGCAGGCGCTTGCCGACGAGCTCGGCGACAACCTCCTGCCGTTCGAGCTCGACGTGCGCGACCGCGCCGCCGTCGAAGCCGTGCCCGCCGCCCTGCCCGCCGACTTCGCCGGCGTCGACGTGCTCGTCAACAACGCCGGCCTCGCGCTCGGCCTCGAGCCCGCCCAGCGCGCCGACCTCGACGACTGGACCACGATGATCGAGACCAACTGCACGGGTCTCGTGCAGGTCACGCGCGCGTTCCTGCCGGGCATGATCGAGCGCAATCGCGGGCACGTGTTCAATCTCGGCTCGGTGGCGGGCATGTGGCCGTATGCGGGTGGCAACGTGTACGGCGCGACCAAGGCGTTCGTGCGCCAGTTCAGCCTGAACCTGCGCGCCGATCTGCATGGCACGCCCGTTCGCGTAACGGACATCGAGCCGGGCCTGTGCGGCGGCACCGAGTTTTCGAACGTGCGTTTCCGCGGCGACGACGAAAAAGCTGCGAACGTGTACCAGAACGTCCAGCCGCTCACGGCCGAAGACATCGCCGATTCGATCTACTGGATCGCGACGCGCCCCGCGCACGTCAACATCAACACGATCGAACTGATGCCCGTCGCGCAGTCGTTCGCCGGGTTGAACATTCACCGCGGCTAAGTCTCGCGGGCGCGTCGCGTCGGCCCGGATCGCCCGGTCCGGACGCGGCGCGCGCCGTTCGTGTCAGCCACGTAAGGGCAGGAAGTGCCTAAAAATGCGGCGCGCTTTTGCATTCCGGTAAAATGCGCGCCATGAATATGTCTGATAGTCAGTCTGGCGCGGAAATCGGCTTTATCTGGCCGATTCGCGTGTATTACGAAGACACCGACGCCGGCGGCATCGTGTTTTACGCGAATTACCTGAAGTTTTTCGAGCGCGCGCGCACCGAATGGCTGCGCGCGTGCGGCGTCGATCAACGCAAGCTGGCCGAAGAAACGGGCGCGCTCTTCGTCGTGCGCAGTACCGCGCTCGATTACCGTGCGCCTGCCCGGCTCGACGACATGCTGCGCATCGTCAGCCGGATCGAGCGGCTTGGCCGCGCGTCGGTGGATTTCGCTCAGGAAGCCTGGCGCGACGATACGCTGCTGGCAACGGGCACGATCCGCGTCGGCTGTGTCGATTCGGCTTCGATGAAGCCGGCCGCCATTCCTCCGCCGGTGCACGCCGCGTTGCGGCGCGAACCGGGTTCCAGCGTGTCAACGGCAGGTATTTAAGCGCCGTTGTTACCTGGACAGTGAACTCGTAACGGTCACAACAAGACCAAGCATGGTTCGGCGAAGTGCCTGCCGAAGCTTCCGGTTTGCCGAATCAATGCCAGCCGAACGCTTCGACCCAACTTGCTGCCGGACGCCCCACCCGGGACGTTACAACGAACCTCTATGAACACTACACAAGATCTGTCGATCGTTTCCCTCGTTCTCAACGCGAGTCTGCTCGCGCAGGCAGTGATGGCGCTGCTGTTGCTCCTGTCGCTGATGTCGTGGACTTTCATCTTCCGCAAGTGGTTTGCGATCCGCCGCGCGCGGGCGCAGACTGAACGTTTCGAACGCGATTTCTGGTCGGGCGGCGACCTGCAGGCGCTGTATCAGAGCGCCGCGAACAACCGTCATACGATCGGTGCGCTCGAACGTATTTTCGAGTCGGGCATGCGTGAATTCCTGAAAGGCAAGGAAAAGCGGATCAACGATCCGGGCGCGATTCTCGACGGCGCGCGCCGCGCCATGCGCGCCGCGTTCCAGCGTGAAATGGACGTGCTCGAAGCCAATCTTGCGTTTCTCGCATCGGTCGGCTCGGTCAGCCCGTATATCGGTCTGTTCGGCACGGTGTGGGGGATCATGAACGCGTTCCGCGGCCTCGCGAACGTCCAGCAGGCAACGCTCGCGAACGTCGCGCCCGGCATCGCCGAAGCGCTGACGGCAACGGCTATCGGCCTGTTCGCCGCGATTCCTGCCGTGGTTGCGTACAACCGCTACGCGCACGACATCGACCGCCTCGCGATCCGCTTCGAAACCTTCATCGAAGAGTTCTCGAACATCCTGCAACGCCAGGCCCATTAAGGAGTCCACGATGGCCGGTTCAGCCCGTTCCAGTATGCGCGGCAGCCGCTCGCGCCGCGCGATGGCCGACATCAACGTCGTGCCGTACATCGACGTGATGCTCGTGCTGCTCGTGATCTTCATGGTGACCGCGCCGCTCGTCGCGCCGTCGATCGTGAATCTGCCGACTGTCGGCGGCGCCGCGCCGCAACAGCAGACGCCGCCTGTCGTCGTCAACATCAAGGCGGACGGCAACATGAGCGTCAAGTACAAGGACGACGCGGGCGCGACGCAACAGGAGACGATGTCGCAGGCCGACCTGCGCAGCTTCGTCACCGACCGTCAGGCCTCGCATCCCGATCAACCCGTCGTGATCGCCGCCGACAAGACGGTCAAGTATGAAGTCGTGATGAACGTGATGTCCGACCTGAAGGCTCGTGGCGTCAAGCGCGTTGGATTGCTCGTCAAATCGCAATGACCCGCCAACCCAAAAACGCCTATCCGCTTCGACCGCCGCGTGAGCGCGGCACGTGGCGCGCGTTTGCGCTCGCCGCGGTGATGCACGTGCTGCTCGGCTTCTTCCTGTATCACGGCATCCACTGGCAAAACAGCACGCCTGCTGGCGCGGAAGCCGAACTGTGGACGGAAGTGCCCGACGTGCCGGCGCCCCGCCCTGTCGTGCCGCCGCCCGTGCCTGTCAGGCCTGCGCCGCAAGTCAGCGACGAACAGGCGGACATCGCGCTGCAGGAGAAGAAGCGCAAGCAGCAGCAGGAAGCGCAGCGTCAGGCTGAGCTAGCCGAGCAGCAGCGCCAGCAGAAGCTGCAGGCCCAGCAGGAAGCCGAGGCGAAACGCCAGCAGCAGCTTGCCGCCGATCAGGCCGCGGCTGCCGCCGCCGCGAAGCTCAAGCAACAACAGCAACAGCAGGCCGACAAGCTCAAGCAGCAGCAACTCGCCCAGCAGAAGCAGGACCAGTTGAAGAAGCAGCAGGAACAGCAGCAGAAAGAGCAGCAGCAGAAGGAACAGGAAGCGAAGCAGGCGCAAGCCGATGCGCAGGCCAAGGCTGACGCGGCGAAGGCCGCGAAGGCCAAGGCGGCGGCTCAAGCCGCCGAGGCTTCGAAGAAGCTCGACGCGGAACGCCGTCAACGTCTCGCCGCGCTGCAAGGCATGGCGGGCGGCGAAGGCTCGACGGGCAACGGTCTCGCGAAGAGCGGCACGGGCACCGGCTCGGGTGGCACGGCCGCATCGCCGGGTTACAGCGACAAGGTCAGGCGCGCCGTCCAACCGAATATCGCTTGGCCTGGCGATCCGGCAGGCCTCGAAACGGTTGTTAATGTGCGGTGCGCGCCGTCTGGCACGGTGCTAAGTGTCGACGTCGCTCACAGCAGCGGGAATCCGGCATGGGATGCGGCAGCGGTTCGCGCCGTTAGACGTACCGATCCGATGCCGCAGGACACCGATGGCAAAACACCCGGCAGTTTTAAGATCACGCTGCGTCCAGCTCCTTGACACATCGTTTCCGATTCGCACGCTCACGCGTGCGGACCGGGAACGATTTCTGCTCAATGCAGTCTGTTTGTAGTCGTGAAGTGTTAGAAATTCGTTTTTGGGGAATCTATACAGAATGAGTTTGATGACCAAGCTAGGCCTGCGAGCGCTCGTAGCGTCATGTCTGATCGCCGCCGGCGGTGCCGCCCATGCACAACTCAACGTCCTCGTGACGGGCGTCGGGTCCACCCAGTTCCCGATTGCCACGGCAAATTTTGCCAACGAGGCAAATTCTCCCCAGCAGATCAGTACGATCGTCCGCCAGGACCTTCAGCGCAGCGGTAAATTCACCAACATCGACGCCGGCAGTGCGCCCGTTTCGGAAGGCGATTCCGTCGATCTCGGCGCGTGGAAGGCAAAGGGCGCGAACGCGTTCGTCGCGGGCAGCGTCACCAAGCTGCCGAACGGCCAGTACCAGGTCCGCTTCAAGCTGTACGACACCGTCAATCAGCAAAGCCTCGGCGGCCTCGAACTGGTCAGCCCGGAAAGCGGCCTGCGCATGAGCGCGCACAAGGTCGCCGACTACATCTACGCGAAGCTGATGGGCGGCCGCGGCGTGTTCGCCACGCGCCTGTCGTACGTCATCAAAACGGGCAACCGCTATCAGCTGCAGATTTCCGATTCGGACGGCCAGGACGCGCATATCGCCCTGTCCAGCCCCGAGCCGATCATCTCGCCGGCATGGTCGCCGGACGGCACGAAGGTCGCGTACGTCTCGTTCGAAAAGAAGAAGCCGATCGTCTACATCCACGATCTGCCCACGGGCCGCCGCGTCGTCGTGTCGGACCAGAAAGGCAACAACAGCGCGCCGGCATGGTCGCCTGATGGCCGCACACTCGCCGTCGCACTGTCGCGCACCGGCAACACGCAGATTTTCGCCGTCAACGCCGACGGCAGCGGCCTGCGTCGCCTCACGCAAAGCAGCGGGATCGACACCGAGCCGTCGTACTCTCCTGACGGCCAGTCGATCTACTTCACCAGCGACCGCGGCGGCCAGCCTCAGATCTACAAGATGCCGGCCGGCGGCGAGTCCGCAGGCGGCGCGCAGCGCGTGACCTTCACGGGCAACTACAATACGAGTCCGCGCGTGAGCCCGGACGGCAAACAGCTCGCTTACATCTCGCGTACGGGCGGGGGCTTCAAGCTGTATATCCAGGATCTGGGTTCGGGCGTCGCGACGGCGCTCACCGATACCACACATGACGAATCGCCGAGCTTTGCGGCGAATGGTCAGTACATCCTTTACGCCACTCAGGTGAACGGCCGTGGCGTGTTGGCCGCAGTATCGACAGATGGTCGGACGCGGCAGGTCCTGTCCGTTCAGGGAGGCACCGTACGCGAGCCTTCCTGGGGCCCGTTTATGCAATAACACACTAGGAGAGTAAAGCATGATGTCCAAACTTCGTATCGCGCTTGCCGTGGGTATGGTCGGTGCACTGGCTGCATGTCATTCGGGCGTGAAGCTCGACGAAAACGCCAACAAGGGTGGCTCAACTGGCGCGCAACCCAACCCGAACGATGTCGCCACGGTAAACGTCGATCCGTTGAACGATCCGAACAGCCCGCTGGCCAAGCGCAGCATCTATTTCGATTTCGACAGCTACTCGGTCAAGGACGACTACCAGCCGCTGCTGCAGCAACACGCGCAGTACCTGAAGAGCCACCCGCAACGTCACGTCCTGATCCAGGGCAACACCGACGAACGCGGCACGAGCGAATACAACCTGGCACTCGGCCAGAAGCGTGCTGAAGCTGTCCGCCGTTCGCTGTCGCTGCTCGGCGTGCCGGATTCGGAAATGGAAGCTGTGAGCCTCGGCAAGGAAAAGCCGCAGGCAACGGGTCATGACGAAGCGTCGTGGGCGCAGAATCGCCGCGCGGACCTCGTCTATCAACAGTAATAGGTGACAAGCCGTATGACGCACCGTTTTCCCTGGCTGCGCATGGCCGCAGCCGCCTGCGTCGCGGGATCGGCCGTGATGGCCCTGCCCGCTCATGCAGGCATGTTCGACGACGATCAGGCTCGCCAGGCGATCCTCGATCTGCGCACCAAGACTGATAGTCTGTCGAGCCAGCTGTCAGCGGCTCAACGCACGATCCTCGATCAGTCCAACCGCCTCGACCAGCTGAACCAGCAGGTCGCGACGCTGCGTGGGCAGAACGAAGATCTCGCCAACCAGGTCGCCACGTTGCAGAAGCAGCAGAAGGACTACTACACCGATCTCGACGGTCGTCTGAAGAAGTTCGAGCCGCAGCAGCAGACAGTCGATGGCGTCGAGGGCTCCGTGCAGCCGGGTGAAACGGACGCGTTCAACGCGGCTTCGCAGCAGTTCCGCAGCGGAGACTTCAAGAACGCGGCGACTTCGTTCCGCAGTTTCATCGCGAAGTACCCGCAAAGCCCGTATCAGCCCACGGCGCAATACTGGCTCGGCAACGCGCTGTACGCGCTGCGCGACTACAAGGGCTCGACGGCCGTGTGGCAAGGCGTCGTGCAGAAGTATCCGCAGCATCCGCGCGCGCCGGAGGCACTGCTCGCCATCGCGAACAACCAGCTCGAACAAGGCCAGAAGGCTGCCGCAAAGAAGACGCTCGAACAGATCGTCGCGCAATACGGCGGCTCGGATGTCGCGCAGTCGGCGCAAAGCAAGCTTTCGCAGATCAAGTGATGTCGTGACGTCCGGCATGAGTCGGACGTCTGTTGTGTCGGTTTGCTGGATGCAGTCAACGCGCAGTGTCGACGCTTTGTCACGAAGCACATCAGAATCGATACGCGCGCCTCTCGCCGGAAAGCCCGGAATCTCACGGTTCCGGGCTTTTCTTTTGCTGGCGGAAACAGCTCGACTCGTTGACAGCTTTCGGTAGTGTCGCTATAATCTCGCTTCTCTTTTGGGTCGTTAGCTCAGCTGGTAGAGCAGCGGACTTTTAATCCGTTGGTCACAGGTTCGAATCCCGTACGGCCTACCAAAAGATTCTAAAGGGCTTAGCTTCGGCTAAGCCCTTTTTCATTTGGTGGCCCGCTTTCTGCCTCATTCCTGCTTCATCGCGCAGACGTTTTCCCTGCTGCCCCACCCACGCATCGCCCTCATCCGTTCTCCTGACCATCGCGTCCGCACCTGAAAAATTTACCCATCGCGGTTTCATTTCATTAACACTGCGCCATATTTACTGAACGGATTCAATTGCAAAATCCCGTCACACGCCAATAAAAATCCGCAATTAAATCTGAAAGTCGCTGAGAAAGAATATGTTTTAACAGTTATCGATGCGCGCGCTTCAACAATCCCAAACCCTTGCCTGGCTTGCACCACACGCATGCACGGCGAGAAACTCCTGCACCGCATCAGCGATAATCGAAACAGAATTCAGAAAAAATAGTACTTTCCCGACAATAAACCCTCTCGCGTAGTCAATTTCGGCCAATTAATCCGCGTAAGCGAATTGTCTACTGCATAATTCAAGCGACCTTCAATCATCAGCGCATCACTAACCTGCGAAGGGTTGATCCGGTGACCGACAAACTGCTTACCGATTGGAGTACCGCGTCGCTGGGCAAAAGCACGGCAACCGCTGACAAGCGGACCGTGTTCTACGTACAGCCGCTGATCGCCCATTACCGGATGGAGGTCGTCGAGTCGCTCAACAGGCTGTTTTCCGTCAAGCTCTTCGCGAGTTCGGCGGGCATCGAATCGAGCGGGTTTTCGCGGGAAAGCCCGGCCTGCGAGGAGTTCGTGGAAACGCAGATCAACCACGTCTTTTCGCCGGGCATCAACATGCAACGCGAAGTCGTCGGAAGAATCGTGCGCGAGCGCCCCGCTGCCGTGCTGATGTTCGCCGACATCCGCTATCTGTCGCTGTGGCTCGCGCTGATGGCCGGCCGCGCGATGCGCATCCCCGTCCTGATCCATGGTCAGGGGCTCTACAGGCATGAAGAAGACGTCGGCATGATCCGGGCGCTGTGCTACCGGGTCGCCGTCGCGCTCTCGACGCAGTACATCTGCTACACCGACGCCTCCAAGCGCTCGCTGGAAAGCGTCGGTTGTCCTTCCGGGAAACTGATCGTGGCCGATAACTCGCTGACCGTCGAACACACCGTCGATCCCGCCGAAAAATCGGGCAAGGAAACAGGCATCCTGTTCCTCGGACGGCTACGCGACGACTCGAACGTCGATGCGCTGATCGAAGCCGTGGGCCGGCTTCGCAGCGAAGATCATGAGATCACGCTGCATCTCGTCGGCGGCGGCAAGCACGGCGCGCAGCTCAAGCGCATGTATGGCGAGCGCGACTATATCGTCTGGTACGGTCCCGTGTTCGACGAAAGCCGCATCGCCGCCATCAGCCGTCAGTGCCGCATCGGCTGCTATCCGGGCGCGGCGGGATTGAGCGTGGTACACATGTTCGGGCTGAGCCTGCCGCCTCTCGTGCACGACGAATTGCAGCGTCACATGGGCCCGGAACCGGGCTATGTCGAAGAAGGCAGCACCGGCTTCTTCTATCCGCGCGAAGGCGGCGTCGATGCGCTCGCGGACACGCTGCGCCGCGTCTGGACGATGCCACCTGAAGCGATGCGCGCAGCGGGCGCCGCGGCTTATTCGAAGTATCAGCAGCTCAATTCGCCGACACTCGGCAGAAAGCTCGCGGAGATCGTTCGCGCGGCATTGAAGCCCTGAGCCTGTAGCACCGCGTGCCCGGGCGGCACGCTTCCCAGGCAGGCAAGATATCGCGCCTGCTAAGCCCTCGCCCCGATCACCTGCTGCGCCACCGCGAGATAACGCTGTGCCGTGTCCTGCAGCGTGAGGCCCGCCAGCGACCTCGGCATCTTCGGCTGCGCCAGCGCGCCGAGTAACGCGGCTGCATAGGCGGCCGTGTCGTCGGTATCGACGAGTTGCACGGCCGGCAAGGTCTTCGCGAACTGGAACGGCGCGATCGTGCTCGCGACGACGGGAATCCCCGACGCCAACGCTTCCAGAAACGCGATGCTATGCCCTTCCGAACGCGACGGCATCGCGAACACGCTCGACGCGCGCAACACGCCGCTCACATCCGTATGCGGTCCATCCACGCTCACGCGGTCTTCGAGCCCTAGCTTCTTCACGAGATCCCTGATTGCCGCGAGATAGGCAGGGTCTTCGACCACACCATACAGTTGCAGCCGCACGTCGGCCGTCTGCGTCGCGACCTCGCGAAACGCATGCACCGTCTGCAACTGGTTCTTCACCGACGTATACCGGCCGATCTGCACGATCTGCGGCGGCGTATCGCCTGCCCGCGGCCGGTCGTCGAACGCGAAGCGCGACATGTCGACGCCATTCGGAATCAGCGTCACCAGCGGATGCGAACCCACGCAGTCCTTATAGTCCCGCACGTTCGCCGGCGACACGCCGATCACCGCGCGCGCCCGCGACGACAGCACGCGCTCGACGTTGCGAAACAGCTTGCGCTCGAAATCGTTGACGGCCGAATGCATCACGTAGACCACGGGCACCCTGCTCGGCAGCGCGCGTGCATAGAACGCGGGGATCGTCGCATGCGCGAACACGACGTCGGGCCGAAAACGCCTCAGCACTCCCGCCAGATGCATCAGCTTGCCGGGCAGGCTTGCGCGCTTCGCCGGAAACACGCACTCGACGCCGTGGCTCACCAGCTCGCGCGTGAATGGTACGAAGTCGGGCCGCTCCGGCATCAGCGCCGTCACGCCGACCACGCTGCCGTCGCGCTGCTGATGAATGGCGAGATCCTTCGCGAGCACCTCGGCACCCGACAGACGCGGCTCCAGCACGAGATGGAGTATCCGCATTACATGACCCTCGCTGTGCGGTACGTCATCCACGCCGCCGCCGAGCTCAGGCCAACCGTCATCGCCCATGCAATGCCCGTGACGCCCCAGTAGTGCGTCGCGGGCGGCACGCAGGCGAGCAGCACGAAGACCTGGATCACGGAAGCCTGCGTCGTCGCCTTCGCGTCGCCGACAGCCCGCAGATACGACACCAGCACCGCGATCAGCGCGCCGATCGCCATGTTGATCACGAAGATCTTGAAGAGCGGCACGGCGGGCAGCCAGGCCGGTCCGAGGATCAGCGCGAAGAGCGGCTGCGCGGCGAGCCGCAGCACGATCACGACCAGCACGAGCCCGAGCGCAATCACGCCGATATAGCGCTTGAAGAGCTTTGCGGCCGCATGAGGGTCAGCGCGATGACGCGCGGCGAAAGTCGGAAACAGGTATTGCGACATCGCGATCGCGGCATCGGCGAGCAGCATCTGCGCGAGTCGCGACGACATCTGATACGCGCCCAGTTGCGCGGGCCCGAGCAGCTTGCCGACCACAACCTTGTCGAACTGGTTGAGGATCAGATTGACGACGCTGCCTGCCCAGATCCAGCGGCTGAATCCGATGTAATGGCCAATGCCCGACCAGCGCAAACGGATCGGCGGACGCGGGCTCATCGTGACCCACGTGAGCGTCGTCTTCAGCGACTCGCCGACGATCATCCCGAGCAGCACCGAGTAAGCACCCGCACCGGCCAGCGCGAGCGCAAGCCCGCAACAGCAGTCGACAAAAGCCGCCGACACTTCGATCAGCGCAACATGCTGAAAGCGCCGCTCGCGCTGCACGACGTAATACGCCGGCGACGCGACGCCGCGCAACAGCGGCAGCAGCGCGGCGAGTTGCAACAGCAGCAGCGCGCCGCCCAGATGGAACTGGCTGTTCATCAGCGGCGCGATTGCAACGAGCGCCACGCCTATGATCAGGCCACGCGTTGCGAGCGTGGTCCAGACGGCGCCGAGTTCATCGCGCGTCGGCGCGGCCTGGCCCTGGATCACTGCCTGCGACAGGCCCGTGTCCGACATCGCCTCCGCAATGGCGACGGCGAGCAGCGCCACGCTCACGCTGCCGATCGCTTCCGGCCCGAGAATGCGGCCGATCGCGAGAAACTTGACGGCCACGAGCCCGCGCATCAACACCTGCTGCAACAGCACCCATGTTGCTGCGCTCGAACCCAGGCCAGCCCTGAACGAGAACGCCGGTAGCCTCATCGTCCGCAATCTTTTTCTCCCTGTTGACGACCGACGGAGCACGCGCGGTAGCGCGCTTCTCCGATTCCATGCGAACACGTGATGACGCGGGACTGCCGCGACCCGTTGCGCATGCTGGTGCACGCGCCAGACGGGCAGGCACAATCTCGCCGCCGACTCGCGCACGCCGTCCCTCAAGGTAACTCGCCACACTCGCGTACGGACGCCATCTGTCAGTCAGATTCGGCAACCGGGCCCTGCCGGCTGTCTGTTGTCGCCAAACAATTGGCGAAATTGTCGGTTCGCGGCGAAGGGCTGATGCTAAGGTGATCGCAAGGCTGCTCCTCAAGATCGCCATGGAACGTGCTACCCATCTCGTGCCCGTTGAACCACCCATCGCCGATGCCGCGAGACTCGGCTATGTCGTCATCATCGAGCCGAATTTCACGGGGCATCGGTGGCGTTATGTCGAATGGATCGCGCAGGCCTGTCTCGAGGCAGGCTATCCCGTGCTCGTCGTCACTGAGAACTCGAACGAGGATCATCGCCTCGCGCGCGAGATCATGTCGGCCAATCGCGAGGATCTGCAGATCGCATTCGTCGATACTGAAAGCCGGCGCGACAGCCGCGGTATCCGGCGCGTCAGCTACGCGCGCTTTCATGCCTATTTCAAGCTCGCTTACGACTCCGTCAAGCATGCTGAGCGCGTGCGTCTGGTCGTCGTACCGTATGTCGATTACTTCTTCCACGCGCTGCCCTTGCTCGGCTCGCCGTTCGGCCGGACCCCGTGGATCGCGATCACGATGCGCGCGACCTTCCATCACCGCAAGGTCGGCGTGCGCACGCCGGGACGCCCGCTCGTCAATACGCTGAAGTCGCTGCTGTTTCGCCGCGCTGTGCATACCAAAGGACTACGCACGCTGCTGTCGATCGATCCGACATTGTCCGAGTGGGTCGGCCGCGCGAAGCCGAAGCACGGCGCCGCCGTCGCATATGTCGCCGATCCGTTCCCCGATGCGAAGGCGGAAGACCCGCTCGTCGCGCGCGAGCGTCTCGGGCTCGATCCCGCTGGCCGCTATCTGCTGGTGTACGGCTCGATCACCGAACGCAAAGGCATTTGCGAGCTGGCCGAAGCGCTGGCCGGCATGAAGGACGCGCCGACGCTGCTGCTCGCAGGCGAACAGGACCAGGAAATTCGCGGCTTTATGCGCGCGTTCATTCCGATCCTCAAGCCCGCGCCCGTGATCCTCGATCGCTTCATTTCGAACGAGATGGAGCGCGACCTGTTCTCGGCATGCGATGTCGTCTGGCTCGGCTACAAGGGCCACTACGGGATGAGCGGCGTGCTCGTGCAGGCTTACCGCTTCGACAAGCCCGTGATCGCGACGAGCGATGGGTTGATCGGCTGGTTCTGCCGCGATGGCAAGCTCGGGCCCTGTCTGGACGATCTGTCGGCGGAATCGATCACGCGCGCGCTCGGTGAGATCGCCGCGCAGTGGGAGCGCGGCGAAAAGCATCAGCGGCCCCTCGATCATCTGCTCGCGCGCAACACGCTCGGCCAGTTCAAGGAGACGCTGCGCCAGGCGATCACGGCGGCTGTCGAGACGCGCGTGTGAAGCAGCGCGCGCGTCGTCAAAACAGAGAAGACTCCATGCATCGGTAGCGCGTCGCAAGCGCGCTATTCATTCCGACGTTTCGCTTCCTACCCGCTGCATGCGCTTGTCGCTTGCCACGCGCGGCAACAGCACTTCACGCGCCCATTGCGAGCAAGGACGCTCGATCCGCACCGCGCTGATCCGTGCGGCCACATAGCTCGCGCCGCACGCGAACACGGCCGCAATCGCGAAGCCGAGCACGGGCTCGCGAAAGTCGAGTGCATCAAGCGGCGTCTTCAACGCGGCGCGCACCATCAGGATCGCGACGAAGCTCCAGACATAGAGCCCGTAGCTGTTCTGCCCGAACGCGGCGACAATGCGCTCGCCCGGATAGCGCCGCGGCATTTGCGACAACAGCAACAGAAACGCGGCCGCCGCGCATGCGGCCACCGTCGGCGCGAGCCAGTGCGCAAGGCCCAGCCCCGAACCCGTCGCGTAGAGCAGCGCCAGCAGCACGACGCAGGCAGCGAGCGCACACGCCATGCCGAACATCGACAGTTTCATGCCGTCGCGTAACAGCAGCCGCCTGCCGTAGCGCGCGAGTACGAAACCGATCACGAAGCACGGTAACTGCGTCGGCGGCCAGTAGTAGAGGAACGAGTTGTTTTCGACGGTGCAGGCGTCGTCGGCGCATGCGCCTGCCGTCAGCACGACGGCACTCAACGCCAGCAGCGCGAGCGCGGTGCGCCACAAGCCACGCCGCGTGCGCGTCGCGACGAAGATGAGCGGCGCGAACAGGTAGAAGCACATCTCCACGCCGATCGACCAGCCGCCCGGCACCACGGTATCGATGGCGCCTGGCACCCACGCATGAATGAAGACGAGATTGGCGACGACATCGGCGACACTATGCGGCGCCGTGACCTGCGCGTCGAAACGTTCCGCCAGAAAATTACCGATCGAATAGACAGCAATGGCGACGTAATACAGCGGCGCGATCCGGAAGAAACGCTTGATGTAGAAACGCCGCGCGATCAGCGAGTGGCGGTCGCCGAAGCGCCTCGCTTCGTCTTCGAGCGTGAACATGATCGTCACCGCGCTGATCACGAAGAACAGCTGCACGCCATATTGCCCCATGCCCGCGATGACCCGCAGCCACGGCGGCAGCGCAGGCAAGTAGAGGCTGAGATGCACGAAAATCACGCCGACGATGGCAAGCGCACGGCCCGCATCGAGCGCGGCGATGCGGGCGTCGTCGCGTGCCGCGTGGGTGATGGACGCACGCGTTGCGGTAGCGACTGACGAAACGTGTGTAGCGGCGTGCGCAGCGGCGTGCGAACCGGCATGCACAGCCGCCGTGCTCGCACGTGTCCGCTCCACACAGCGATGACTGAAACGGTCGAGCCATTTCAGCGTTCCTGTGAAGCTCACGCAAAACCTCCCCTTGCGGGCCGGATGCATCGCCCGCCTGTGTGCACGCGACGCGTGCAGCACGTTACAGCATGGAATGTGCCGGACTCAGGACAACTGCCCACCGACGGGCATTTCTTCGCGCACCGATGCGTTGCGCTTTGCCGGGAACAGCGCATTGCGCAAGCGCAGGAACGGATACTCGACGGCGCGGGTCATCACATATCCCGCGATGATCGCGACAGCCGCCTGCGCGGCCAGCGCGATGAACCAGATCGCGGCGGGCGGCAAGCCGAGCGCCGTGGTCTTGCGGATCACGATGTCGCCAGGCGCGAGCGCGAGCGAATGCCACAGGTAGATCCCGTACGAATACACACCGAGCCACGCAATCGCCCGATACGCACGGGACTCGCGCGCCTTGCCCGAATGCTCGAGCATCAGCACGATGAACGCGCAATAGCCGATCGCCTGGATCGTGTAGCCGATGCTTTCGTCGAGCGGTTCGTTCTTGGTGGCGAGCACGAGCCACGCAACCAGCACCGCCACCATCGCGAGCAGCCAGTACGTGCGCTTCGCGATGCCCTGATAGATTTCGGGCTTCATCCAGTAGATCGCGGCGAGTATCACGCCATACAGCAGACTGTCGATCCGGTACTGCGTATAGAAGAACGCCGCCTGCAGATCGCCGCCCGCGACTTCGAGACAGCGCGCGATCAGCACGATCAGGCAAATGCCGCCGAGCACGCCGATAATCGAACCCGCGCGCATTTTCCAGCGCGCGAACAGCAGCAGCACGGCAGGCAGGAACAGATAGAAATGCTCTTCTACAGCGAGACTCCACGTCTGCGAGATCGACGAGCCGAAGTAGTTCTGCAGGTGGGTCAGGTTTTGCCACAGGAACGAATCGAGCGGATGGCGGCCCGCGATCGTATGGAAGAGGATCAGCACGTAATACGCGGGCCAGATCTTGAACATCCGCCTCACGATGAAGCGGCGCGCGTCGACGTGGCCCGTCTCCGCATACTGCCGCAGCAGCAGCCCGCCGACCAGAAAACCGCTCAGCGTGAAGAACAGGTTCACGCCCTCGCGACCAAAGCTCTTCAGCGGATACTCGATGATCGAGATCAGCGCGCTGCCCGTCTGATTCACATGGAAGTGGTACCCCATCACCGCGAGAATCGCGATGCCGCGCACGAAGTCGAGTTCGACCGACCTGCCCCGCGTCATCGATTGCGCGCTGCCGAATAGCTTCATGCCTGTTCCCCTTCGACGTCGTTTGCTGATCGTTCTTTGTGAGCCGCCACGTGGAGATCCACTGCCTTGTCGTGCGGGCGCGCCGTTGCTATGTGCGGCCTGAAAAGCCGCGCAAACTGGCACTTTTTCGCACGATACTGCAGCCATGTTGCTTGCTTGGCCTTGCTCTCGCACGCCAAGTTGCCGTCGTTGTCGGACAGCATCGACGGGCATGTCAAACCGTCTGACCAAAGGTCTTTGCCTGCATCGTTTGCCCCCGCCAGAACCCAGGTGTATTTCGCCTGCGCCGGACTTCACCGTAAGCCATCCATTTATATTCAGACTGAACAGTGGCGCGCGTTGCCGTGACACGCTGACTACATCGCACCGGGAGAGGGAGATTCGTCGATGCGTAACAACAGGTACGCTACGTTGTGGATCTGGATGTGCTTGTGCCCGCTCGCGCTCGACTACAAGGCGCCAGACGCCGATTCGGGCCACGCCGCGCAGATTCTGCTCGTCGCGCCGGTGCTCGCCGCCGCGGTCGCGCTGATCTTCATCGCGCCGCGCTTCAAGCAGGTGTCGCCATTACGCCGCTTCGTCACGTTCTGCCTCGTGTTGAGCGTGCCGGGCAGCCTGATATCGCAACTCGTGCAGGACAACGATTTCGGCAATTATCTGCGTGTCGTGTTGCCGTTCCTGTTATTCCTGCTCGGTTACGCGATGGCGGTCCATCCGTGGCATGAACAGCGCATCGGGCAGATGGAAAAGGCGCTCTTCTGGGCCAATCTGATCTGTCTCGTCTTTACGTTCATCTTCGGCCTCGCGACGGGCGGCGGCATGGGCGGCATTGCCGACGTGCGCTTCCGGATCGTCTCGGTGACGCTGCTCGGACTGCAAGGCGTACTGCTGCACGAATTCGTGCTGGCGCGGCGCTTTTCGCCGTTCATGCTCGCGGTGTTCGCCGGCACGGTGCTCGTCGAGCTGTTGAGCGTCACGCGCAGCCTGCTGGTCGGCACGGTGCTGCTGTTCATGATGGCCGCGTGGATGAGCGCGCCATCGCTGCGCTATCTGCTGCGCTCGGCATTGCGCGCATTTATCGTGAGCGTCGTGCTCGGCGCGATTGGCGCGCTCGCCGTGCTGAGCCTGCCGTCCGTCAGCGAACACTGGATGCAGCGTTTCACGGCCGCCTCCAACACGCAGACGGGCAAGGATCCGACCACGATCACGCGTCTGGCCGAAATCAAGGACCAGTTCGACCAGGTCACCTCGTCGACGCAGTCGCTGCTGCTCGGCGAAGGCTACGGCCACTACTATCGCTACTCGCCGCAGTATCTGCCCGATCTGGCCGGCCAGATCAGCGAGAAGGACTTCTATGCGATCCGCGAATGGGCGGCAGGCCACAACTTCTGGATGTATCAGCTGTTTGCGGGCGGCATCCTGTTCGGTATCGGACTGCCGCTTGCTGTGCTCGTGACGTTGGCGCATTGCGCGCTCGCTTACCGGCGATGGCGCGCGAAAAGCCCCGGCGCGCCGCTCCTGCCTGTGTTCGGGCGCTCGATCCTGCTGCTCGCCGCGTTGCCCGCCACGTCGATCGGCGGCAATCCGCTCGGGCCGCGTTTCTCGGGACTCGTATTTGGCGTCGCGCTCGGTCTGACGGTCGCGACGTATTGTCGTCTGCATCGCGAGCTGGATGCGAAAGCGCGTGTGCGCGTCGAACCCGTCACGCCGCCGCAGCCGGCGCGCGCACCGGCCGTCGCGCAACA
>NZ_JAAGPI010000129.1 GCF_017104715.1 Burkholderia sp. Ac-20365 | reverse complement strand
GCCGCAGGCGAAGATGCGGGATCGCTCGCGCCCGGCTGCCCTGGGCCGCCTGCGCCGGTCTGATTCGCGGTATTCGCCTGGTTCGATGTCATGGCGCGCATTTCATCACAAACCGCACTTTTAAGTCCACTCAATTTCCGCAAAACATCTGTCTTATATAAGACATATGATACCGTTTGACTTTGAGCGAGACGGCTCCTACACTCCGGGTCGAGCAAGGGTTCGCGGGTGCAAAAGCGCGTCCCCGGCTACGTGCCACGGCCGTCTCCAGGTTCACCGCGTCTGCCGTCGCGAGTCCTCCGCCCTGCTTCAATGCAACACTCCGCACAACGCGCATAGAATGGCGTTTTCGCGAGTGTCCAACGCTTTACCCGTCCTGGAGATTTTCAATGGCTAAGCCCGCAAAGCGTGTTGCCGTCACCGGCGCCGCAGGTCAAATCGCTTACTCCCTGCTGTTCCGCATCGCGAACGGCGACCTGCTCGGCAAGGACCAGCCGGTCATCCTGCAACTGCTCGACCTCCCGCAAGCCCAAGGCGCCGTCAAAGGCGTCGTGATGGAACTCGACGATTGCGCGTTCCCGCTGCTGTCGGGCGTCGTGATCACCGATGATCCGAAGGTCGCATTCAAGGATGCCGACGTCGCACTGCTGGTCGGCGCACGTCCGCGCTCGAAGGGCATGGAGCGCAAGGACCTGCTGTCGGCAAACGCCGAAATCTTCACGGTTCAGGGCGCTGCGCTGAACGAAGTCGCAAGCCGCGACGTGAAGGTGCTGGTCGTCGGCAACCCGGCGAACAC
>NZ_JAAGPI010000128.1 GCF_017104715.1 Burkholderia sp. Ac-20365 | reverse complement strand
AGACATAGCGCCAATCGATCAGCGTCGGTGCGGCCGGGTTCTTGCTGGGATTCGGATATTTTTTGAGAATGGTTTCGGTATCGAAAGAGACGAGCACATCAGTGACGCGTGACATAGAAGCTCCCGTTTGAATGAATGGGACTTATTGTTGCGCGAATTTCTTCGTGCGGCCGCCATCGCCTTGTCCTGCAAGGCTTCGTGCCGATCAAGGCACGTGCAGGCGAGATGGCGAATGCAGATTATCCCGTTCGGTTAATTCCGGAAGCTGTAAATGTAAACAGGGTATTAATATTATTTCGGACGGTAATTTTAAAATCGGCTTCAATCGGCTCGATGCGTTACATAAATATAACGACATTGAACCTGTTAATCGAATGGCCGATGCTGTCCGGCAGCGGCGGGCGGGGAAGGATTGCTTACCGTTAGGTCCACAGCCGGTGCAGCGCGAACGTGGTCGGCGGAACCAGCAGCGCGATCGCGACGATGCTCATCGCGCGGGAACCTTCGAGCGCTTCGGCCGCACGCGCGAGCAGCATCGTTTCGACGAAGCCGGCCAGCGTGACCGCGAGAAAGCGCACCGCGTTGCGCGTGCCCACCGTCGACGAGAAGCTCCACAGCGTATTCGCGAGATACGAGAAGGCCGTCGCGCAGAGGAAGGCGATCGCGTTCGCCGTCACCAGCGTCGCGTCGAAGCGCGCGAACAGCGCCGCGGCCACCAGCGTGTGGTTCGCGGTCGAGCCGAGCCCGGACACGCCGAAGCGCACGCGCCGCGTTCGCTCGGCATGGAGCAGGGCGATCAT
>NZ_JAAGPI010000127.1 GCF_017104715.1 Burkholderia sp. Ac-20365 | reverse complement strand
CTGCCCGCCAAACACGTGATTCACACGGTCGGGCCGGTCTGGAACGGCGGCGCACGCGACGAAGCAGCGCTGCTCGCTTCGTGCTACCGGCGCTCGCTGGACGTGGCGCGCGATGCGGGCGTGAAAAGCATCGCGTTTCCGGCGATCAGTTGCGGCGTGTACCGCTTTCCGCCCGACCAGGCCGTGACGATTGCGCTCGCAACCGTCATCGATTCATTGCCTGCGTTTGCTGCGCTCGAACAGGTGATCTTCGCCTGTTTCGACGACGCGATGCTCGCGCGCTACCAGCGCGAACTCGCGGCGCGCGAGTCCAGCTGAGCGCGCCGCAAACTTACTCTCCGCCCTCGAAACCCGCCTGCCGCCACGCCTCGAACACCACCACGGCGACGGGATTGGACAGATTCATGCTGCGGTTGCCCGGCCGCATCGGCAGGCGCACGCGCTGCTCGGGCGCGAAGCGTTCGAGCACGCCATCGGGTAGACCGCGCGGTTCCGCGCCGAACACGAAGCAGTCGCCGGGCAGGAAAGCGCGATCGTGCTACCAGCCCTCGCCGCGCGTCGTGAACGCGAACATTCGCGATGGATCGGGCGTTTCTTTCGCGACACAGGCGTCCCCGTCGCTCTGCACCTGCATCTGCGCGTACTCGTGATAGTCGAGGCCGGCGCGGCGCAGCTTGGTGTCGTCGAGCGGAAAGCCGAGCGGCTCGCTCAGATGCAGCCGCGCGCCCGAGTTGGCACACAGGCGGATCACGTTGCCGGTATTCGGCGGGATTTCCGGTTCGACCAGAACGACGTTGAACATGACGATAACAAC
>NZ_JAAGPI010000126.1 GCF_017104715.1 Burkholderia sp. Ac-20365 | reverse complement strand
CTCCCGGGCCACGCATCGAAGCGGCGCACCTGCGTGCGGATGCTCATGACGGTCTGGTTCGACGGACGCGGCAGGCCGGTGACGTTGCGCGCGCCCAGCTGCTCGACGAGTGCCGACGAAAGCGCCGCGCGCAGCTCGTCGCCGAGCGGCGCGACCCAGCGTTCGTTGTCGAGTATCCGCGCGGCGCCGGTCCCGCTGCGTACGACCATCTGCTGCTGGTCGAGCTGGGCAGGGATGCCGACCGGCAACACGTTGATCGCCAGCGGCGCGGCGGCGCGCGCTTCGCTTTCCAGCACCATGCGCCAGCCCGTCGGCGTGGCCTGCATCACGGTCGCGCCGCTTTGCGCCAGCAGATCGAGCAGACGCGCGCCGTCGAGCACGGCGTCGCGCGAGGCCAGTTCCACGCGCGCGCCGCGCGTGAGCGGCAGATGCAGTTCGAGCGCGGCGATATCGACGGAAATCGTCGTCCCGCTGAGCCAGACGTCGCGCGAGGAGAAGTCCAGATGCTGTTCCAGGCTCGCGAGCAGGCGGTCGAGGCTCGCGTGGCTCACGCACACGCCTTTCGGCTCGCCGGTCGAACCGGAGGTGTAGATCACGTAGGCGGCCTGTTCGGGCGCGATGGGCGTGGCGAGGTCGGTCGGCGCTTCGTTGGCGACATCGCTGGCATCGACGAGCGTGCGGTCCGCGAAGCAATCGGCGAGGCGCGCGGCGCTGGCCGCGTCGGTCACGATCAGGTCGATGCACGCGTGATCGAGGATGCGCTGCAGCCGTTGCGGCGGATGCGACGGGTCGAGCGGCACATAGGCCGCGCCGGTTTTGCTC
>NZ_JAAGPI010000125.1 GCF_017104715.1 Burkholderia sp. Ac-20365 | reverse complement strand
TGCGATCAGTGAGTGCGTGCAGACCGCTGGCCAGGTGTGGAAGGTGCCGCTGGCGGCTGCACGAGCTGCCCGATGGCCTGATCCAGATCGGCGCGGGTGAACTCGCGCGGTTTCTTCGTGCCGGGCAACCGGTCCTTCGCGCGCGGTGCCACGCCGCGGTTGGTGCGCGACGGCGAGCCCGAGATGCGCCGGTCATCGCGTTGCGCCTGTAGCGCCTGCGCGACCTGCAATGCATGCGCCAGCCGCTTGTGCTCGATCACCGCACCCTGATCGACTTCCGCGAGCTTGTCGTAGCGCCGGCACGCCAGCACCTCACCATCGGCACGGATCTCGATGCGCCCGTCCGGGTACTCCCACACGTCAATGTAGCGGTGAACCAGCGCGCGGTTGGCCGGCGTGTCTTCCAGCAGGTACATGACCCGGTCGTATTGCACCGTCAGTGACTTCGTCACACGGCGCGTCTCGCGCCAGGTCATCCGCCGGTCCAGATCCTCATCGTCACGCAACGGCCGGTGTGCGTCGAACGTGCTTCTCGGCGGCTTCGCGAAACGCGCGTTGTAGGCCGCGATAAAGCAGGGCGCGTACGCGTTGGCGTCAGCGACCGTGCTGATGCCCTTCAGGCGCAACTCCTTGACGAGCCGGTCCTGCAGCGTCAGGTGCGCACGCTCCACACGACCCTTCGCGGAACTCGAGTTCGCGCAGAACGTATCGATGTTCAGTTCGTACATCGCGCGGCCAAAGTGCGTCACGCTGCGCCCCGTCTTGCCGGCGCACGTGCTGCGGAACACGCTCGCGCGGTCGCTGTAGAACGCCACCGGCTTGC
>NZ_JAAGPI010000124.1 GCF_017104715.1 Burkholderia sp. Ac-20365 | reverse complement strand
TAGTCGCTTTCGCGATCTCCAGCTGCCGGTCGAGACTGCGCAGATTGATATACGACGAGGCCACCGACGACACCAGCGTGAGGACCGTGCCGCGCTTCGCTTCTTCCGTCGACAGCAGGCTCGCGCGCGCCGATTCCGTCAGCCGCCGGTTGCGGCCGAACAGGTCAATCTCCCACGACGCCGACAGCGCCACCTGATATGTGTTGAACACCGGGTTCTGCACGTTCGCCAGCAGCGGCGATGAAGAGGTCGAGAGGCGCTGACGTTCGGCATCGAAACCCGCGTTGACCTGCGGCAGGAGTGCGGCGCGCGTGGTGACGAACTGGCCAAGGAACTGGTCGACGCGTGCGGCGGCGACCTTCACGTCGTTGTTGTTAGCGAGCGCCGTGGTGATCAGCTCATTGAGCACCGGGTCGTCGAACTGTTTCCACCATTCGGTGTTCGCGATGTCGGCCGCGTAGTGGTCCGGGAAGCGGTAGGTCGCGGGCACGTCGAGCGGCGGGCGCGAGTAGTTCGGCCCGAGCAGGCAGCCGCCCAGCAGCAGCACGCACGGTACGCAGAGAACGAGGGCGCGGCGCATGTCAGTCGCCCTCGCGCGGTGCGGACGGGTTGGTGGTCGGGCCGCCGCCGGGCTTCGGGCCGCCCGCTGACGGCGGCACCTTCGGCGGTTCTCCCGGCGTTGAACCCGGACCCGGCGCCGACGGCGGCACATCGCCCGCCTTCTTGGCCTTCTTCTTCTCCGAGCGTTCCGACATCGTCTCCAGCACGTAGAAGAACATCGGAATAAAGAACACGGCAATCGCCGTCGCCCCGAGCATCCCGCCGATCA
>NZ_JAAGPI010000123.1 GCF_017104715.1 Burkholderia sp. Ac-20365 | reverse complement strand
TGGGCAAAGCACTCGACGGTGTGCGCATTCTCGATTTCACGCACGTGCAATCGGGGCCGACCTGCACGCAGCTGCTGGCGTGGTTCGGCGCGGACGTGATCAAGGTGGAGCGCGCAGGCGCAGGCGACATCACGCGCGAACAGCTGCGCGATATTCCCGACGCCGACAGCCTGTATTTCACGATGCTCAATCACAACAAGCGCTCGGTCACCATCGATACGAAAAATCCCGAAGGCAAGCTGGTGCTCGAGGCGCTGATCCAGAAGTGCGACGTGCTGGTCGAGAACTTCGCGCCCGGCGCGCTCGATCGTATGGGTTTTACGTGGGAACGCATCCAGGAACTGAATCCGAAGATGATCGTGGCTTCGGTGAAAGGTTTCGGTCCCGGTCCTTATGAGGACTGCAAGGTCTACGAGAACGTCGCGCAGTGCGTGGGCGGCGCAGCTTCTACAACAGGTTTCGACGACGGCCCGCCCGTCGTGACAGGCGCCCAGATCGGCGACAGCGGCACGGGCCTGCATCTGGCGCTGGGCATCGTCACCGCGCTCTATCAGCGCACGATGACAGGCCGCGGCCAGAAGGTGCTCGCCGCGATGCAGGACGGCGTGCTGAACCTGTGCCGCGTGAAGCTGCGCGACCAGCAGCGTCTGGAGCGCACGGGCGTGATGAAGGAATATCCGCAGTATCCGAACGGTACGTTTGGTGAAGCGGTGCCGCGCGCGGGCAATGCATCGGGTGGCGGTCAGCCTGGCTGGATCCTCAAGTGCAAGGGCTGGGAGCACGATCCGAACGCGTACATCTACTTCATCACGCAGGCACCCGTGTGGGT
>NZ_JAAGPI010000122.1 GCF_017104715.1 Burkholderia sp. Ac-20365 | reverse complement strand
GAGCCATTCATCAAACGGAAAATGGCTACTTCAAGCGATGGCGCCACATAGCGTAGTGCCGGGAACCAGATAGCAAGAAACGGGAGGCCCATGACGGTCTGCCGTCGTAGCCTACCGATGCGATTGCGCGTTTAACGAAGCCGATTCGCGAAGGATGAGTGCCCCCTGTTCTCAAGTCAAAGGAGTGGAACTATGTTGCCTCTTCTCCCGTTTCACGCACTTGCAACTCAACGTGGCGATGGACTACGCGCTGAACTTCTAATCCTGTTTGCACGCCAGCATCGATCAGAGATGGGACTTTTTGCCTTCATCGAACCTACAGAAACGGAATTGGCCGAACTCGCAACCGAGGTGTCCGGCGAGCAGATGACGGCGTGCGAAACCGATGTTTCATGTGCCGCAGAAAGTGGGCATTCAGCGGCGACTTGGAGTCGAACTCTACCTGTCGCCCTGCGTGGTAGCGAGCACCCTTCATTCAAAAAAGTTGAATCGGTATTCGGCTACAACCAGCCGCTCGCCCGCAAATGGAGCGCCAGACATACTCGTCGCCCGGCGAGCCGAAGTCTGACAAGTGCGTATCGGCCACCGCCGTCACATTGGCGACCTCGATCTGGATTCGCTACTCCGGATCGCCGCACATTGAGTCGCGCTGAGCCGGAGCCACATGAGGTCGGTCGCGACGACAGCAACATCTTGAGGCCACGTCTTGACCGGCCAGAAGCCCGACAATGGCTCACGCATTTCCTGGCGTGCCGACTGGCGGCGTTCCATCGTGAAAGAGACTGCCAAGTTGCGTACGTAACTCTGGAGAATCGGTGTGGTGATGCACGCTC
>NZ_JAAGPI010000121.1 GCF_017104715.1 Burkholderia sp. Ac-20365 | reverse complement strand
ACCATCGGCGGCGGTCATCTGGAATGGAAAGCCATCGAAATCGCGCGCCAGGTGCTGCGCGACGGCATGCGCATGTCGCATGCGCGGCGTCTGGAGCGGCTGTCGCTCGGCCCGAGTCTGGGCCAGTGCTGCGGCGGCGCGGTCGTGCTGGCGTTCGAGCGGCTCGATGTGGCCGATCTCGGCTGGCTCGCCACGCTCTCGCGCCGGCTCGCCGCAGGCGCATCGACGGTTCGTAGCGTATCATTCCGCTCCTCGCGGAACGGGGCCATGCTGACCGATGCCGATGCCGGCGCCGTGATGCTCTCGGAGCCGGAACCGGGCGTCGATGCCGCCGACTGCCTGCTCTGGGATACCGCCGCTGGCGCGCAAGACGCCGCGCTGCTGCTCACCGAAACGATCGCGCCCAACGACTTTCCGGTCGTGCTGTTCGGCGCGGGACACGTCGGTGCGGCGCTGGTGCGCGTGCTCGGCACGCTGCCCTGCCGGGTGCGCTTGGTCGACCAGCGCGACGCCGCGTTTCCCCAGCCGGCGGAATTCGTCGCCCTTGGCGCGCCCATCGTCGTCATCGACGCCAGCGACGCGCCCGACCAGGCCGTCGAGGCCGCGCCGCCCGGCACCTGTTTCATCGTGATGACGCACGATCATGCGCACGATCTCGATCTGGCCGAACGCATCCTGCGACGCGGCGACTTCGTGTTCTTCGGCATGATCGGCTCGCACAGCAAGCGCCAGCAGTTCGAGCACCGGCTCGCCGCGCGCGGCATCGACCCGATGCAGATCGCGCGCATGAACTGCCCGCTGGGCGTGGACGGCATCGTCGACAAATCGCCCGAGGTGATT
>NZ_JAAGPI010000120.1 GCF_017104715.1 Burkholderia sp. Ac-20365 | reverse complement strand
ACTGCGCGGTCGTCGCGTCGCCCTTGCTCTGGATCCACATCTCGGTGCCGCCCGTCGTGCCGAGCCCCGGAATCGATGGCGGATTCAATGGAACGACGATCCCTTCCTGGACCTGCGACAGCGCCTTATACGCATCGACGAGCACCGCCCGCGCATTCTGCGTGCGGATGTTCGCTGACTTGTAGCGCTCCTCGAAACTCTTGAAGCCGACGAAGAACGTCGACGAGTTGTTCTTGTTCTGGCTGTCGAGAATGCTGAAGCCGTCCACCGTC
Organism: Burkholderia sp. Ac-20365; assembly: GCF_017104715.1. Taxonomy (GTDB): domain Bacteria; phylum Pseudomonadota; class Gammaproteobacteria; order Burkholderiales; family Burkholderiaceae; genus Paraburkholderia. The sequence goes on along the minus strand of NZ_JAAGPI010000120.1, from coordinate 568 downwards.
GTGATGCTGCCCACAGCGGGCTGCTTCATGAAGTAGTCGGTGACGCGCTCCGACACCTGCCCCGTGCGATCGAGCGACGCCGCATCGGGCATGATCACGGCGCCCAGCAGATAGCCCTGGTCTTCGGGCGGCAGGAAGGCGGTCGGAATGTCGCGCATCATGATCACGGCCAGCACAATCATGCCGACGAACAGCAGCAGCGCAATGACAAACCGCTTGATGATGAGCCGCACGGCCCGCGTATAACCGGCCGTCATGCGCGCAAACTGGTTGTCGAACCAGCGGAAAAATCCCTTCTTCTCGTGATGTCCCGGCTTGAGCAGCAGCGCCGCGAGCGCGGGCGAGAGCGTGAGCGCAACAATGCCCGAGATCACCACGGAAATCGCAATGGTGATCGCGAACTGCTTGTACATCTGCCCGGTGATGCCGCCCAGAAACGCGACCGGCACGAACACCGCGCACAGCACCAGCACGATCGCGACCACCGGCCCGGCCACTTCGTCCATCGCCTGCTTGGCGGCGGTCTTCGGGTCGAGCTTGTGCACGGTCATGTTGCGCTCGACGTTCT
>NZ_JAAGPI010000010.1 GCF_017104715.1 Burkholderia sp. Ac-20365 | reverse complement strand
GGGGCTTCGAGCCCCTTGAAGGGTCGTTCAAGACCAGGACGTTGATAGGTCAGGTGTGGAAGCGCAGTAATGCGTTAAGCTAACTGATACTAATTGCCCGTAAGGCTTGATCCTATAACAGGTGTGTGTCGGCAGCCGTTAGTGCTTTAGCACTTATGGATGCCCCACCCCTGCGCAAAGCGCAGGGGTCTCCAGACGGAACACACAGGTTGAGAGATCGGTGTTGTGCCAGAAACAACACAACCCTCTTTACACACACTTCTTCCAGATTGGCTGTGGCGCGCTAACCCGCGACGCAGCAACCCGTCATGCCTGATGACCATAGCGAGTCGGTCCCACCCCTTCCCATCCCGAACAGGACCGTGAAACGACTCTACGCCGATGATAGTGCGGATTGCCCGTGTGAAAGTAGGTAATCGTCAGGCTCCTTACCCAGACAAGACCCCGCCCTCAAAAGCGGGGTCTTGGCGTTTCTACGGCCGGAAATTAACGGCCGTGCCTCGAACGTCGGGCTGGCTGCAATGGCCGGCATCCCCCAAATTCTCAATGTCCCGCCTTTTCCGCGTCTGGTGCAAACGATATCCGCCCAGTTGCTAGATCTATATCGCAGCAACGACTGCATCGTCGAATGATCGACGGCCTCACGTCTGTCAGCGATCATTTTCTTCTCGATTTACGCTCCCGTAACCCCCCAGACATCTGACTAAATGTCTTAACACGTCTCAAGCACCACGCTCACGCCGTAAGAAAACGCCCTCAGCCCTCCCCAAAAAGGGCGCCATTCCCACCATCATTTGCGTGTAGGATACTGTACAAATATACAGGTATTTTCCTACGCCGATGTCATCCGCAGCTACCCGTGTCGAAGAGATTCACCCATCGCTATGGCGCGCTTCGCAGCTCGCACGCGGCGGACGGCGCTCGCTCGACACCGGATACCCCGCGCTATCGACCGAATTACCGGGCGGCGGCTGGCCCGTCGGCGCGCTGGTCGACTTGCTGGTGCAGGTACCCGGTGTCGGTGAAATGCGGCTGTTACGGCCTGCATTGAGTTCACTCAGCGATCGTCACATCGCACTGGTACAGCCGCCGCATATTCCAGACGGTCTGGGCCTCGATTACATCGGACTCTCGCTCGACAGACTGCTGCAGGTCAAAACTCCCAAAACCGCCGATGCCTTCTGGTCCGCCGAGCAAATCCTGCGTGCCGGCACCTGTGGCGCGCTGATCCTGTGGGCGCAGCATGCGCAGGCGTCGTCGTTACGTCGCCTGCATCTGGCCGCACAGTCGTCGGAAACGCTCTTCATCATGGTCCGGCCGCTCGCATCGGCGCAGGACTCATCGCCGGCTGTATTGCGACTGGCATTACGACCTTCGGCCGACGGCCTGATGGTCGACATCGTGAAACGACGAGGTCCAACACGCGCGGAGCCTCTGTCGATTTCTCTTCAACCCACCCCCGTTCTGTTTTCCCGTCATGCGCGTCTTTCTCGCCGTCCACTTGCCGAAGTTGCCGCTCGAAGTCTTTCGACCGAGGTGGTCGCCTGAGCCTGAACACGGCAGCGCGGTACTGGAGAAAGACAAGGTCACGATCGCCGACGGCGCAGCCCGCACGGCGGGCGTGCGTCTGGGGATGAAGCGCGGTGGTGTGCTGACGCTGTCGCCGGAGACGGCGCTCTACGAGCGCGACATTGGGCGAGAGAACGCCGCGCAACGGGAAGTCGGCGTCGCGCTGATGAAGTTTTCGCCCGATGTCGCGCTGCTCGACGAAGCGACGGTGCTCGTCGAAGTCGGCGGGAGTTTGCGACTATTCGGCGGGCTGTTGTCGGTGTGTCGCGAGGCAAAGGCGATTCTCGACGCGCTCGGTCTGACGGCGCGCATCAGCGCCGCGCCAACCGGACAGGGCGCATGGCTGCTGGCGAAATATGGCAACCGGCGCGTGCTGCAACTCGCGTCGCTGGAACGCGTGCTCGAACCGTTGCCGATGCTCGCCGTGCCGGAAATCCGTCCGTTTGCGGACTGGTTCAGCGGTCTCGGCTGTGAATCGATTGCCGACGTGCGCCGTTTGCCGCGCGCCGGTTTGCAGCGGCGTTGTGGCGAGCATCTGCTGGATTCGATCGACCGCGCGTTCGGCACCGCGCCGGAACTGTTCGACTGGCTCGAACTGCCGCCCACGTTCAGCGCGCGTCTCGAATTGCCCGATCGTCTGGAGCATGCGGACGGCGCGGTGTTTGCTGCGCATCGGTTGATCGTGCAGTTGTGTGGCTGGTTATGCGCGAAGCAGTTGGCCGTGACGGCGATCACGTTGTCGTTCGAGCATGAGCGTGGTCGCGAAGCGATTGCACCGACATCGATCGATATCGCATTGGGCGAAGCAGCGTGGCGCGAAGATCATTTGCTGCGTCTCGTGAAGGAGCGCTTGCATCGGCTCACACTAGAGGCGCCTGCAATCGCATTGCGGCTTGACGCGTCGAAAGTCGATGGCGCCGAGCCTGCCACCGATCAGCTTTTCCCTCAGCCAGGCGGATCGCCGGCGGATCACGCGCGGCTGATCGAACTGCTGATCGCGCGCAACGGCGAAGAGAACGTGCTGCGACCCGCGCCGACGGCGGATTACCGGCCCGAAATTGCGAATCGCTGGGTGCCGATCAACCACGTGGAAAAGAAAATCCAGTTGCCCAAAGGCTTGCCGCGTCCGACATGGATGCTGGCGACGCCTGTGCGTCTGCTGATGCGCCAGCATCGGCCGTTTTACGGTTCACCACTCAAGCATGCGTCGCCGGGTGAACGGATCGAAGCGGGCTGGTTCGACGGCGCACTCGTCACGCGTGATTACTTCGTCATGCAAGGCGAAGATCGCACCTGCTACTGGGTGTATCGCGAGCGCATCAGCAGCCGCGATGCCGAAGAGGAGCCGCGCTGGTTCCTGCACGGCCTGTTCGGATGACGCGCGATGGATACGACCTTCAACGCGTTGCCGGCCTACGCCGAACTGTTCTGCTTCTCGAACTTCACGTTTCTGCATGGCGCGTCGCATGCGGAGGAACTCGCCGAGCGTGCATTCCAGCTTGGTTATTCAGGGCTCGCGATCACCGATGAATGCTCGCTTGCGGGCGTCGTGCGTGCGCATGTTGCGGCAAAGGAAGTGGGTTTGCCGCTTGTGATCGGTTCGTACTTCCGGTTACGCAATGCCGATGGCACGCCCGCGTTCGGTCTGATCCTGCTTGCGCAGAATCGCGAGGGCTACGGCAACCTGTCCGAACTGATTACGCTTGCGCGCACGCGTGCGCCGAAGGGCGAATATCGACTCACGCCGCACGATCTGTCGCGGCCTGATCGCGAGTACGCGCATCTGCGCGGCATGCCCGATTGTCTCGCGATCCTCGTGCCGGATTTTCCAGCGAATGAAGAGGTGCTCGAAGCGCAGATTGAATGGCTCGACGAGACGTTTCCAGACCGCGCGTGGGCCGGGCTCGTATTGCATCAGCGCGCAATGGACGACATTCATCGCGGCGCGCTCGAGTATGTCGCGGAGAAGCAGAATGTGCCTGTGGTCGCGTTAGGTCACGTCGTGATGCATGTGCGTTCGCGCAAACCATTGCAGGACACGATGACGGCGATCCGCGTCGGCAAACCGGTGCACGAATGCGGCTACGAACTTGCGCCGAACGCCGAACAGCATTTGCGCTCACGTCTGCGGATCTCGAATCTGTATCCCGAACACACGGTGCGCGAAACGATCAGCGTACTGTCGCGCTGCGCGTTTTCACTCGATGAACTGCGCTATGAATATCCCGACGAACTCGTGCCGGACGGCTACACGCCGACTGCGTATCTGCGGCAGGAAACGTATATCGGCGCGCAGTATCGCTTTCCGTCCGGGATTCCGTTCAACGTGCAGGAACAGATCGAGCACGAGCTCGCGCTGATCGCCGACCTCGGCTATGAGCCGTACTTTCTGACTGTCTACGACATCGTGCGTTATGCGCGCAGTCAGCACATTCTGTGTCAGGGGCGCGGGTCGGCGGCCAATTCCGCTGTGTGTTACTGCCTGGGTGTGACCGAGGTGGATCCCGCGCGCGGCAACATGCTGTTCGAGCGGTTCATTTCGAAAGAGCGCGGCGAGCCGCCGGACATCGATGTTGACTTCGAGCATCAGCGACGCGAAGAAGTCATCCAGTACATCTATCGCAAGTACGGGCGCGACCGCGCGGCGATCGCCGCGGCTGTGTCGACGTATCGACCGCGCGGCGCATTGCGCGAAACGGGCAAGGCGCTCGGTATCGATCCGCAGATCGTCGATACCGTCGCGAAGTCGCATCACTGGTTCGATACGAGTCACGACCTGCTCAAACGCTTCGAAGAATCCGGCCTCGATCCCGAAAAGCCGATGATCCAGGCGTGGGCGCGGCTTGCAGCACAACTGCTCAATTTTCCGCGTCATCTGTCGCAGCATTCGGGCGGCTTCGTAATCAGCCGCGGCAAGCTCACGCGGCTCGTACCGGTCGAGAACGCGGCGATGGCCGATCGCTCGGTGATCGAGTGGGACAAGGACGATCTCGAATCGCTTGGTCTATTGAAGGTCGATGTGCTCGCGCTCGGCATGCTGTCGGCGATCCGGCGCACGCTGGATCTCGTGTCGGACCGTACGGGCGAACGCTTCGTGATGCAGGACATTCCGCCCGAAGACAAAGCGACTTACGACATGATCTCGAACGCCGATACGATCGGCGTGTTCCAGATCGAGTCGCGCGCGCAGATGAGCATGCTGCCGCGTCTGCGGCCTGAAAAGTTCTACGACCTTGTGATTGAAGTGGCAATCGTGCGGCCGGGGCCGATTCAGGGCGGGGCGGTGCATCCGTATTTGCGTCGCCGGCAGGGCTTCGAGCCCGTCGACTATCCGGGCGAGCAACTGAAGATTGCCCTCGAACGCACACTCGGCGTGCCGATCTTCCAGGAGCAGGTGATGCAGGTCGCGATTCTCGCGGCGGGCTTCACGCCGGGCGAAGCGGACCAGTTGCGTCGCGCGATGGCCGCGTGGAAGCGCAAAGGCGGACTCGAAAAATACTACGACCGCATCGTCAACGGCATGCAGGAGCGTGGTTATCCGAAGAGTTTTGCCGAAGGCATCTTCGAACAGATCAAGGGCTTTGGCGAATACGGTTTTCCCGAGAGCCATGCGGCGAGTTTCGCGCTGCTGGTTTATGCGAGCAGCTGGCTGAAACGCCACGAGCCCGAGGCCTTTCTCGCCGCGATGCTCAACAGCCAGCCGATGGGCTTCTATTCGCCGTCGCAACTCGTGCAGGACGCGCGGCGCCATGGCGTGATCGTGCTGGCTGTCGATGTAACGATCAGCGGCTGGGATTCGTCGCTCGAGACGGTGGAAGGCAACACGCGTCCCGCCGTGCGCCTCGGTCTGTCGTTGTTACGCGGGATGAAGGACGGTGCGGCTGAACGTATCGAAAATGCACGCGCGGTGCGGCAGTTTACGAGCGTTCACGATCTCGCTCGCCGTGCGCAGCTCAACCGCCGCGATCTGCACGTGCTCGCCGATGCGAACGCGTTGTCCTCATTGGCGGGCAACCGGCGCGAAGCGCTATGGCATTCGGTGGCCGCCGTGCCCGACAAGGACATGTTGTCGATTGCTTCCGTTCAGGACGACACGCCAGAACTCGGCGCGCCGTCGGAGGCGCAGGATATCGTCGCCGATTACCGTTCGGTGGGACTGACGCTCGGCCGTCATCCGCTGGAGTTGTTGCGCCCGGCATTGCTCGAACAGCGTTTGATGCCCGCGTCGACGTTGCGCGATTATCGCAACGGGCGGCTCGCGCGCGGCTGCGGCATCGTCACCGTGCGCCAGCGGCCGGGCACCGCGAAAGGCGTGCTGTTCGTGACGATCGAGGACGAGACGGGCAACGTCAACGTGATCATCTGGCCGAGCTTGCTGGAGAAGCAGAGGCGGGAAGCGCTCGGCGCGTCACTGCTTGCCGTGTACGGCACATGGCAATGCGAAGGGGAAGTGCGGCATCTGGTGGCGCAACGGCTCGTCGATATGTCGCATCTGCTGGGCGGGCTGCAATCGACGAGCCGTGACTTCCACTGACGGTTTACCGTGGTTCTTGTGCTAGCCGCGCCATGGGAACTGCGCGAGCACTTCGCGGATCGCCTTATCGAACGGCGTGCGCCGGCCGATGCCGAGCGCTTCGAGCCGCGCCGAGTCGAGATGACAGTTGTGCGGGCGCGGCGTTGCATCCGTCGGCGTGTGCTGCGGTGTCAGTTGCGCGTCGATCCGCAACGCGTCAGCGAGGCGTTGCGCGATGTCGAACTTTTTCATCGGCTCGTCGCCAGACCACTGCACCGTGCCGCAGACCGCGTCGCCACACGCGTGCCGTTCGAGCATTTGACGCACGACGACGGCCACGTCGGGCGTAAACGTCGGATAACGGATCGCCCACGCGTCCATCACGGCAGCTTTCGCTTCGGGCTTCGTACGGGCCGATGCGGCGATCGCGGGCACGAGACTCGTGACGGCCGATTCCTGCCAGTCGACGATAGGCCCGAACAGCAGCGGCAAGCGCAGCACGCAGCCAAGATCCGTCGACTCCGCGAGCGCCCGTTCGCCTTCCAGCTTGCTGCGGCCGTACGCGTTGATCGGCGACGGCGCGGCGTTGTAGAGATAGGGCGGCTGCGTGCCGTCGAACACGTAATCGGTGGAAATCGACAGCACCCACGCGCCATGCCGACGCGCCGCCGACGCGATCGCCCGCACGGCATCCACGTTCAACGCGCGCGCGAGCGCCGGATCGTGCTCGCATACATCGGGCCGACGCTCGGCCGCGGCGATAACGATCGCGTCCGGGCGTTCGCGATCGACAAACTGCGCGACGGCATCGGGATCGCGGATGTCGAGCCTGACGCTTTGTGCGGCAGAGCGGCTGAAGGTCGTCTGCACGAGCTGCCAGTCGCGCTGCTGCACCAGTTCATCGACGATTGCGCGTCCCAGCAAACCTGACGCGCCGATTACGGCCACCTTGAACATGCGTGCGTTCCGTTTTCAGTTGCCGTCGACGCCGACGACGGTGTAGCCGGCTTCGTCGATCGCAGCCTTCAGTGCGTCGACGGACGCGCCCGACTGCACGGCAACTTTGCCCGCGGACAGATCGACCTTGACCTGCGCGCCGGCGTCCTGTTCCTGGATGGCGCGTGTGACGGCCGCGACGCAATGCTGGCAGCTCATGCCTTCTACCTTGAATTCGATGCTCATGCTTGTCCTCTAGCTGTAAGTCGTATAACGGGTTGAATTATGCCTGTCGACCGGCAACTACATGATTGACCTTCCCACTGTGGGAAGGTCAAGAATCATGCAACATATCGCGTGAAAGCACAGTGGGGAACGAGTGATGAATATTGGTGAAGCGGCCCGCGCGTCGGGCGTCACGGCGAAAATGATCCGCTACTACGAGAGTGTCGGCTTGCTCGCGGCGAAAGAACGCACGTCAGCGGGATACCGCGTTTACGGGGCGCAGGAAGTCCATTCGCTGCGCTTTATCCGCCAGGCGCGGCGCCTCGGGTTCCTCGTCGAGGACATCCGCAAGCTGCTTGCGCTGTGGAACGACCGGTCGCGCGCAAGCGCGGAAGTGAAATCGATCGCGCTGGAGCATGTGGCCGAGCTGAACCGCCGGATCGCCGAACTGACCGAGATGCGCGACACGCTTGCCCATCTGGCCGACCATTGTCACGGCGACGATCGCCCGGATTGCCCGATTATCGAGAGCCTTGCCGCCGTGGATTCGGCGTCGGCTGCGCCGCATTGTCACAGTCATTGAAAAACAGTGACGCAACGTTGTGAGCAATCGTCGTTCTTGCACTTTGGTGGTGCAAAATTGTTGTCCAGACTGGCAGATTTTTCGACCGATGTCTAAAAAACCGCAATAAATCAGTGGTTTGCTCGGGAAATTAATCTGCACCATTCCAAAACGGAATGCACGTCATTCGTGCAATTCACTGGCAAGGTTGCACCATCGCGCTATAATTCGGGTTAACCCTTCTACGGGAAATCCCTGATGCCCAATTCACCGGGGATTCTTAACTGATCCTTGGAGTTCATCATGTTTGCGTTTGTTATTGAAAAGCTGAGCAACTGGTTTGAAACTGCTGAACGTAGCCGCCGTGAGGCCTACCTTGCAGCATCGTCGGACATCGTCCAACTCGAGCAGCGTATCCGCAGCCTCGAAACCAGCGGCTACTCGCTGTAAGTCGTTCGCTCCGGCTCACGCGGCAATCAATCGCCGCGAGCCCCGGTTGCAAGATCAAGCCCCGTCATGCGGGGCTTTGTCACATCTGGAGCCTGTGAATCGGGCTACGCTGCCCGTCAGCAGCTAGCTCAAATTCCAGTGTCGCGGTAAGGTAGGATGTTTTCGCGATAACCGGCATTCCTACAATCATCCGGGGCGCCCATGTTTTCAGACCAATCGATTCATCTGCTGCGATCCGCAGCGGCTGTCGTGCTGCTGGGGGCAGCATCGATGGCATTTGCCGCTTCGTCGACGAGCCGGCCGCCGCTGGTGCTCGACACGCAAGGCGGCGTCAGCGACGGCCAGGGCGGCACTGTGCTGCAGACCGCACCGCTGTCGCATAGCCGTATCGTCGAGGCGCAGCCGATCGCCGCGCCTGAAGAGCTCACGCCCAGCGGTGCCCCGCCTTATATCGTCGCGCCGTATATCCAGCTGCCGGGCGGTTCGGCGGCGCCATCTCCCTATCCGACACCGCAGCCGCAATCGCGACCACGGATTATCGTGCCGCATTCTCAATAGTCCGACGCCGCCGGCCTGACGCGGCGCGCCCGCCTATACGGGTTTCGGCGCATGGCGTGCACCCGTTCATCCGACGACAATCGTTGCGCGATCATCGCCCGCGGCCGTGTATTCCACACATCCCGCGCGGCGAGACGAACAATTCGAACAGAACAGGAGATAACGAATGCGCGAACTCTGGTTCCGCCGCGCGACTATTGCATGCGCGGCGCTGCTGACCCTTGCTGCGCAACCTGCAATCGCGAAGGACACGCCCGAAAAGCCGGCGCTTACGATGGCCGTCGGCGGATTGCCGGGTCTCTACTACCTGCCTGTACTGACGGCGTCGCAACTCGGTTTCTTCAAGGACGAAGGCCTCGACGTGACGCTTGAGGATTTCGCGGGCGGATCGAAGGCACTCGAAGCGGTGGTCGGCGGCAGCGCAGATGTCGGCGCCGGTGCCTACGAACATACAATCTTCATGCAGGCGAAAGGCCAGCACTACCGCGCGTTCGTGCTGATGGGCCGCGCGCCGCAGATCGCCGTCGCGGTGACCAAGGGCAAGGCCGACACGCTGAAGTCGCTGGCCGATTTCAAGGGCGCGAAAGTGGGCGTGAGCGCGCCGGGTTCGTCGACCGATCTCGTGCTGACTGTCGCGTTGCGCAAGGCGGGCGTACAACGCAGCGATATTTCGGTGATCGGGGTCGGCAGCGGCGCAACCGTGATTTCCGCGGTGAGCAACGGTCAGGTCGACGCGCTGTCAAACGTCGATCCGATGATGACGAAGCTGCAACGCTCGGGCGATATCAAGGTGCTGGTCGATACGCGCACCGTAAAGGGCACGCAGGATGTGTTCGGCGGGACGATGCCCGCCGCGACGCTCTATGCATCGGACAGCTTCATCCAGAAGAATCCGAAGACGACTCAGGCATTGGCCAATGCGATCGTGCGCGCGGACCGCTGGCTTCAGACGGCAAGCGATGCAGATATCGTGAAGATGGTGCCCGCGGCCTACTTGCTGAACGACAAGGCGCTCTACATCGACGCTTTTCACAACGTGCGCGAAGCCTATTCCCCGGATGGTCTGATGCCGGCCGATGGCCCGCCGACAGCGCTACGCGCGCTATCTTCGTTCGATACGCGGCTTGATGCGTCGAAAGTCGATCTGAAAGCGACCTACACGAACGACTTTGCGCGCAAGGCGGGCGAGCAGGTCAAATAACCTGCGGACATATCGCGGCGATGTGTCAGTCGCCGCGATGCTCGACCTTGAACTGCGCGGCCTTGTCTTCTCCGAGCACGTCGACGAGCCACGGCAGCGTGTCCTTCATCATCTTCGCCAGCGTATAAGGCGGATTGAGAATGAACATGCCGCTGCCGAACAGCCCGAAGCCATCGCTAGGCGGGTTGCTGACGGTCAGCGAGACGTGCAGCCAGTTCTTGTCCTGCAACTTCTTCAGCTGTTCAGGAAAGCGCTGCGATTCCGGCCGCGCAACCTGCGGATACCAGACGGCATATGTTCCCGTCGCAAACCGTTTCAGACTCTCTTCGACGCAATTCAGCGTGCGCGCATAGTCTTTCTTGTCTTCATAGGACGGATCGACGAGCACGAGCGCGCGACGCGGCGCTGGCGGAAGCAGCGCCTTGATGCCATCGAAGCCATCGCCCGCGAACAGCATCGCGCGGCGGCCCGCGTCACGGAAGTTATGCCGCAGCACGTCGATTTCGGTGCTATGCAATTCGAACAGACGCATGCGGTCCTGCTCGCGCATCAGACGCCAAGCGAGGTAGGGCGAGCCCGGGTAGTAGCGAAGTTCGCCATCGGGATTCAGCGCGGACACTTCATCGACATATTCGGCGAGCACCGGCGGCAGATCCTTGCGATCCCACAGTCTCGCGATGCCCGTTTCGAACTCCGCCGTTTTGGTCGCGTAACCTTCTTTCAGCGAATAGACGCCGGCGCCCGCGTGCGTGTCGATGTACCAGTACGCCTTGTCCTTTTGTCCGAGATAGCGCAGCAATTGCACGACGACGGCGTGTTTCAGGACGTCGGCGTGATTGCCTGCGTGGAAAGCGTGGCGGTAACTGAGCATGGCGATGAAGGCGCTAATGAAGAAGCAGTTTATGCGGCTGCGCTGCGAAACCGCGCGGCCGCACGGTCAAACGTTGCGGGCTGCGTATTGTACGCGAGCGGACCAGCCCGCTCGCCGCCGCCCGTTTGCTGCGCCGGCCGCTCGCGCGGCATGCGCGACGCTTACTGATAGCTATCGCCGACGATCGCTTCGATCTTCTCCTTGAGCTCGGGCGTGATCTGCTCGGCCACGTCCTTTGCTTTCATGTTTTCCGCGATCTGTTCGACGCGCGACGCGCCCGTAATGATCGTGCTGACGTTCGGGTTCTTCAGAATCCACGCGAGCGCCAGTTGCCCGACGGTGCAGCCGAGTTCGTCCGCGATTTCTCCGAGCTGACCCACCACATTATTCTTGCCGGAGTCCGTCAGTTCCTTTTTCAGCCAGTCGTAGCCCTGCAGTTCGGCGCGGCTGCCGGCGGGTACGCCGGCGCGATACTTGCCCGTCAGCAGGCCGGAAGCGAGCGGGCTCCACGTCGTGAGACCGAGGCCGATGTCTTCATACAGCCGGGCGTATTCCTGCTCGACGCGCTTGCGGTGGAACAGGTTGTACTGCGGTTGTTCCATCACCGGCTTGTGCAGATGATGGCGCTCGGCAATCTCGTACGCTGCGCGGATTTCATCAGCGCTCCATTCGGACGTGCCCCAGTAGAGGGCCTTGCCGCGCGTGATCATGTCGCTCATCGCCCACACGGTTTCTTCGATGGGCGTGTGTGGGTCAGGACGATGACAGAACACGAGATCGACATAATCGAGCTGCAGGCGTTTGAGCGAATGGTCGATCGCGTTCAGCAGATATTTGCGGTTGAGCGTGTGATACTGATTGGGCGCTTCGTTGAGCCCCCAGAAGAACTTGGTCGAAACGATATAGCTGATGCGCGGCCAGTTCAGTTCCTTCAGCGCTTCGCCCATGATCTGCTCGGACTTGCCGCCTGCATAGACCTCGGCGTTGTCGAAGAAATTCACGCCCGCGTCGCGCGCAGCGGCAAGCGATTCCCGCGCGAGGCGCCGGTCCACCTGATTGCCATACGTGACCCACGAGCCAATGGACAGTTCGCTGACCTGCAGGCCGGAACGGCCGAGACGTCGGTAGTTCATCCAGATCTCCTTGTTTGAGTGTCGTAGCCGGAACCCCACACATTAATCCGAATCGGCAATACGTGCCTTTGGGTGTGTAGTTCGCGTTGCTTCATGCACAATAGCGGAACCGGCCGCAGTGCAGCAATCGACCGAACGGCATATGCCATTCAGCCAGCTTGATGCTGCCTGCGCGCCATGTTGTCATTGCTCAATCAACTGCATGGAGGTTCTGGATGTCGTCATCGAATGAGAGTCTGAAAGGCAAGGTCGCTGTCGTCACGGGCGCGGCGAGCGGCATCGGCAAGCAGATCGCGTTGACGCTGTCGGTGGCGGGCGCGGCCGTCGCGATCGCGGACCTGAACCAGGATGGCGCGAACGCCGTCGCTGAAGAAATCAACAAGGCAGGCGGCAAGGCGCTTGGCGTCGCAATGGACGTGACGAACGAAGACGCCGTCAACCAGGGCATCGACAAGGTCGCGGCCGAGCTCGGCTCAGTGGATATCCTGATTTCCAACGCGGGCATTCAGATCGTTAATCCGATCGAAAACTATTCGTTTTCGGACTGGAAGAAGATGCAGGCCATTCACGTCGATGGCGCATTCCTCACCACGAAGGCGGCACTCAAGCACATGTACAAGGACGATCGCGGTGGCATCGTGATCTACATGGGCTCGGTGCACTCGCACGAAGCGTCGCCGCTGAAGTCTGCCTATGTCACGGCCAAGCACGCGCTGCTCGGTCTGTCGCGCGTGCTCGCGAAGGAAGGCGCGAAACATAACGTGCGCTCGCATGTCGTATGTCCGGGTTTCGTGCGTACACCGCTCGTCGACAAGCAGATTCCCGAGCAGGCGAAGGAACTGGGCATCAGCGAGGAAGAAGTGGTCAAGCGCGTGATGCTGGGCGGCACAGTGGACGGCATTTTCACCACGGTCGAAGATGTCGCGCAAACGGTGCTGTTCCTGTCGTCGTTCCCGACGGCGGCGCTCACGGGTCAATCGTTCATCGTGAGCCACGGCTGGTATATGCAGTAACGTGCAATAAGCGAGGAGGGTGATGATGGCGCAACGCGACTCACAACGTAGTGTGAAGCGGGCACGCACCGGCGCAGCCGGTGCAGATGAAAGCGAGCAGGCGGGCGCGGCGCCTGGCGTTCGCGCCAGTCATCACGCGGCGCTGCCTCAGTACGAGACGGTCGCGCTGATGCTGCAAGGCGGCGGCGCGCTCGGTGCGTATCAGGCGGGCGTGTATCAGGGACTCGACGAGGCGGGCATCCGGCCCAACTGGCTCGCGGGTATTTCAATTGGCGCGCTGAACACGGCGATCATTGCGGGTAATGCGCCCGAGCAGCGCGTCGAGAAACTGCGCGAGTTCTGGGAGACCATTTGCCAGCCGGCCTATGGTCCGCCCGTGCCGCCGTCCATCGAGCAGGCGCTCTTCAATTCCAGCGACACAGTGCGCAAGGCGTTCACCGCGATGCAGGCAGTCGGCGCGCTCGTGGATGGGCAGAAGGGGTTCTTCACGCCGCGGTTCCCGCCGCCGTTGCCTGCTGTTTCCGTTCCGCCGCAACTAGCGAGCTACTACGACACGACGCCGCTCAAGGCGACGCTCGAGCGGCTCTGCGATTTCGACCGGATCAACTCGAAGGAAATGCATGTGTCGGTTGGCGCCGTGAATGTGCATTCGGGCAATTTCGCCTACTTCGACAATATGCATACGACGCTCAAGCCCGAGCATTTCATGGCTTCGGGTGCGTTGCCGCCGGGGTTTGGTGCGGTGGAGATCGACGGCGAGTATTACTGGGACGGTGGCCTGATGTCGAACACGCCGCTGTACGAAGTCGCGCAGGCCAGTCCGCGCCGCGACACGCTCGCGTTTCAGGTCGATTTGTGGAGCGCCTTAGGTCCGGTGCCAGACAACATCACCGACGTGCAAGGGCGGATGAAGGACATCCAGTATTCGAGCCGCACGCGTCTCGTCACGGACATGATGCAACGCACGCAGCGCTTCCGGCATGTACTGCGCGAAGTGCTTGAGCGTGTGTCGCCCGAGCATAGCGATGACCCGTGGTGCAAGCTCGCGCAGGAACTGTCGTGCTCGAAGCGCTATAACGTGATTCACCTGATCTACCGCAACAAGGAATACGAAGGGCATTACAAGGACTATCAGTTCGGTTTGTCGACGATGCTCCAGCATTGGGACAGCGGCCTCGAAGACATCCGTAACTCGCTTGCGCAGCCGGGCTGGCTCGAGATGCCGGACAACGATTCGGGCTTCGTCACGCACGATATCCACCGCGATTTGCGTTGAACGCGATGTTCGCGGCATAAAAAAGGCGCTCACATGGAGCGCCTTTTTGATCGCAGTTGAGACGACGCGCCGCGCCGTCTCACTTGCCATGCTTACTTCAGGACAGCGGCGACCGCGTTGGCCACCACGTCCAGGTTGCGCGTATTCAGCGCGGCCACGCAGATGCGGCCCGTGCTGACAGCGTAAATGCCGAACTCTTCGCGCAGACGGTCGACTTGTGCAGCCGTCAGACCCGAGTACGAGAACATGCCGCGCTGTGCGTTCACGAAGCTGAAGTCGCGGTCGATGCCCGCTGCCTTCAGGCCTTCGACAAGGCCATTGCGCATCGCGCGGATGCGGTCACGCATTTCGCCGAGTTCCGCTTCCCACGTTGCGCGCAGTTCCGGCGAGCCGAGCACGGCTGCGACGACGGCGCCACCGTGCGTCGGCGGGTTCGAGTAGTTCGTGCGGATCACGCGCTTGAGTTGCGACAGCACGCGTGCGGCTTCTTCCTTGCTGCCCGTGATGATCGACAGGGCGCCGACGCGCTCGCCATACAGCGAGAACGACTTCGAGAACGACGACGACACGAACACGTTGAGTTCCGATTGCGCGAACAGGCGCACAGCGGCTGCGTCGGCGTCGATGCCGTCACCAAAGCCCTGATACGCGATGTCGAGGAACGGCACGAGTTCACGCGCCTTCACGACTTCGACCACCTGCTTCCATTGGTCGACCGTCAGATCGACGCCCGTCGGGTTGTGGCAGCACGCGTGCAGCACGACAACCGTGCCCGCTGCGTAGCTGTTGAGCGCCGACAGCATGCCTTCGAAGTTCACGCCGTGCGTGGCCGCGTCGTAGTACGGGTACGACACGACTTCGAAGCCTGCGCTTTCGAACAGCGCGCGGTGGTTTTCCCAGCTCGGATCGCTGATCGCGACCTTCGATGCCGGGTTCACGCGCTTCAGGAAGTCCGCGCCGATCTTCAGCGCGCCCGTGCCGCCCAGCGCCTGCGCCGTGACGACGCGGCCCGCGGCGATCAGCGGCGAATCGTTGCCGAGCAGCAGCTTTTGCACGGCTGCGTCATAGACGGCGATACCTTCGATAGGCAGATAGCCGCGCGGCAGCGCCGCTTCGATGCGTGCCTTTTCTGCGTCGCGGACAGCGCGCAGCAGAGGAATCTTGCCTTCTTCGTTGGTATACACGCCAACGCCCAGATTGACCTTGGTGGTGCGCGTATCTGCGTTGAAAGCTTCGTTCAGGCCCAGAATCGGGTCGCGGGGAGCGAGTTCGACAGCGGAGAACAGAGACATGATGATTCGGCAGTAGTGAAAAGAGGGAACACTTCGGATGCTGCTAGGAACCGCATGCACCGCGCTGTGGCCGGGTTCGGAATGTGCGGCGGAATAGCCTGACTGGGGTTCCGGCAACGCTTTCAACCGACGGCCGCGCTGGCGCGCAACGTGCCATTGTAACGAATCTCGCCGGGGTTTTTGACATCGGCTGGCGCTGCGAACGGATTAATTTGCAATGAAAACAGCGATCTGGCGATGTTTTTATGCCGCGTTCGCATCAATCCGGGCGCGTCAGCGGACGCGCGGTGCGGGCGTTCCGGCCGTCCGGCGGGGCGTCAGCCCGCCTGTTCGCAAAACGCTAGAATAGTCGTTTGCTCCCGGCCGAGGTGCCGCTTCCATGTCCGAACATCATCTGAGTGAAGTCAACGACGCTCTCGACGAATCCAAATTCGTGACGTTCGAGGGCTCCCCGTTCCGGCTTTATCAGCCGTATCCGCCCGCCGGCGACCAGCCGACGGCGATCGACACGCTCGTCGAAGGTGTCGAGGACGGTCTGTCGTTCCAGACGCTGCTCGGCGTGACGGGCTCCGGCAAGACCTACACGATGGCGAACACGATCGCGCGTCTGGGCCGGCCGGCCATCGTTTTCGCGCCGAACAAGACGCTCGCCGCGCAGTTGTACGCCGAGTTTCGCGAGTTTTTCCCGCGCAATGCCGTCGAGTACTTCGTCTCGTACTACGACTACTACCAGCCGGAAGCCTACGTTCCGCAGCGCGACCTGTTTATCGAAAAGGACTCGTCGATCAACGAGCATATCGAGCAGATGCGTCTGTCGGCCACCAAGAGCCTGATGGAGCGGCGCGATGTCGTGATCGTGGCGACCGTGTCGGCGATCTACGGTATCGGTAATCCGTCGGAATATCACCAGATGATTCTGACGCTGCGTACGGGCGATCAGATCGGGCAGCGCGACATCATCGCGCGTCTGATTGCGATGCAGTACAACCGCAATGAAGCCGACTTCGCGCGCGGCTCGTTCCGGGTGCGCGGCGATACGATCGATATTTTTCCGGCCGAGCACGCGGAAATGGCCGTGCGCGTCGAACTGTTCGACGACGAGATCGACACGCTCCAGCTGTTCGATCCGCTCACCGGCAAAGTCCGTCAGAAGATTCCGCGTTTCACCGTATATCCGTCGTCGCACTATGTGACGCCGCGTGAGACCGTGATGCGCGCTGTTGAGACGATCAAGACTGAATTGCGAGACCGGCTCGAATTCTTCTACGGCGACGGCAAGCTGGTCGAAGCGCAGCGGCTCGAGCAGCGCACGCGCTTCGATCTCGAAATGCTGCAGGAACTGGGCTTCTGCAAGGGCATCGAGAACTACTCGCGGCACTTCTCGGGCGCGCTGCCGGGCGAGCCGCCGCCGACGCTCGTCGACTATCTGCCGTCCGACGCGATGATGTTCCTCGACGAATCGCACGTGCTGATCGGCCAGTTGAATGGCATGTACAACGGAGATCGCGCGCGTAAGGAAAATCTGGTCGATTACGGTTTCCGTCTGCCGTCCGCGCTCGACAACCGGCCGCTCAAGTTCAACGAGTTCGAGCGCAAGATGCGCCAGGTCGTGTTCGTATCCGCGACGCCCGCCGATTACGAGAAGAAGACGGCGGGGCAGGTGGCCGAACAGGTCGTGCGTCCGACGGGTCTCGTCGATCCGGAAATCGAAGTGCGTCCCGCGCGCTCGCAGGTCGACGATGTGCTGGGCGAGATAAACGAGCGCGTGAAGGCGGGCGACCGCGTGCTGGTTACTGTGCTGACCAAGCGCATGGCCGAACAGTTGACCGAATTTCTCGCCGATCACGGCGTGAAGGTGCGCTATCTGCACAGCGATATCGACACCGTCGAGCGCGTCGAAATCATCCGCGACCTGCGGCTGGGCACATTCGACGTGCTGGTCGGGATCAACCTGCTGCGCGAAGGGCTGGATATTCCTGAAGTTTCACTGGTCGCGATTCTCGATGCCGACAAGGAAGGCTTCCTGCGCGCCGAGCGCTCGCTGATCCAGACGATCGGCCGCGCGGCGCGTAACGTGAACGGCAAGGCGATTCTCTACGCCGACAAGATCACGGATTCGATGAAGCGCGCGATCGACGAAACCGAGCGGCGGCGCGCGAAGCAGATGGCGTTCAACGAGAAGATGGGCATCGTGCCGCGCGGCGTGGTGAAGCGGATCAAGGACATCATCGACGGCGTCTACAACGTTGACGAAGCGCGCGCTGAGCTGAAGGAGCAGCAGGTTCGTGCGAAGTTCGAAGACATGTCTGAGAAGCAGATCGCCAAGGAGATCAAGCGTCTCGAGAAGCAGATGATGGAGCACGCGAAAAATCTCGAATTCGAAAAGGCGGCTCAGATGCGCGACCAGCTTGCGTTGCTACGGCAGCGAGTGTTCGGCGCGAATGTCGGCGATCATCTGACAGGCACGGACTAGGCGGATCAACGCGCATGCGGCGGCAAAGCGCCGCATGCCGCACACCCGATCTGGCAATTTGCGGCAACCCTCACGCTGCATCGTTCTGAAAACTCCGCTTAAGCTCCCCGTAAGACCCTGTTGCAGCAAGGCTTTCGAGGTTTCCACATTTGTTTCTCCCCCTGAACAGTGATAAACTGGTTCAAGTATTGAGAATGGTTCGCATTACCGTTCGTTGCTTCCTTCGCATTTGCGTTGGCGCGTTGCGTTGGTGCAGCGGGCGATTCGAGAAAGACGTGAAGACCATGCGTGTGCGAGACCTCTTCACCGCGCCTTTCCGAACCTGGCTTTTCGTTGCTTCAGTCTAAAAAAACCAAAGGAGTTTCAATGCGCGTTTCGTCAATCTTGAGCGGCGGGGTAGCTGCCCTCGCTGCCGTGGCCATGATGTCGGCGTCGGCTGCCGAATATCCGATCGGCAAGCAGCAGATCCGTGGCGGGATGGAAATCGGCGCCGTGTATCTGCAACCGATCACGATGGATCCGGAAGGCATGATGCGCAAGGCATCGGATTCCGACGTCCACCTCGAAGCCGACATCCATGCCGTCAAGAAGAATCCGACGGGCTTCGCAGAAGGCGACTGGATGCCGTATCTGCAAGTGCGCTACGAACTGACGAAGCCGGGTTCGAGCTACGACCAGAAGGGCGACCTGATGCCGATGGTCGCTGACGACGGTCCGCACTATGGCGATAACGTCAAGCTCGCTGGCCCGGGCAAGTATCACCTGAAGCTGATCGTGCAACCGCCGATGCAGGACGGCCACATGGCATTCGGCCGTCACGTCGACAAGGAAACGGGCGTGGGCCAGTGGTTCACGCCGTTCACGCTCGAGTACGATTTCACGTTCGCGGGCATCGGCAAGAAGGGCGGTTACTGATCGCCATTGGTCGCATCGCGATCCCTAACGCAGTGAGCGGCGCGTGAGAAGAGTGTGACAAGCGCGCCGCATTCTTAGGAAGGTGCATGAGAGTGAATAAGAAGATTGCCGTTCTCGCGATGGCGGCATCGTTTTTCGGGGTGGCACACGCCGCCGAGGAAGCCGTCACGTTCAAGCTGGAAATGACGGACGGCAAGCTGACGCCGGCGCGTATCGAAGTGCCTGCCGGCAAGCGTATCCGTATCGAAGTGAAGAACACGGGTAAGGGCGCGGCGGAATTCGAGAGCGTCGAGCTGCGCAAGGAAAAGGTTCTGGCGCCTGGCGCCGAATCGGTGGTCGTGATCGCGCCGCTCGATCCCGGCACCTACAAGTTTTTTGATGATTTTCATCAGCAGGCGCAGGGCGTGATCGTCGCCAAGTGACGTCGCGGCAGCACGAGCCGTAATACGGACGCGCGGCGTCCACTGAAGTAGCTGGAGGTTTCGATGGGTCAGGTAGTGTTCATCGTATGGCGGGAAAGCGTCGAGGCGCTGCTCGTCGTCGGCATTCTGTACGCGTGGCTGAAAAACGGCGACGAACAGGCGCGTCATGGTCTGCCGTATCTGTGGGCGGGCGTTGCGGCGGGCATTCTGGCCGCGATCGGTCTCGGCGCGGCGCTGGTCGGTTTCACCGAAGTGCTGTCGGGCGATGCGCAGGATTATTTCCAGACCGCGATGGTGCTGGTGGCTTGCGTGCTGATCGTGCAGATGGTGATCTGGATGAAGTCGCACGGGCGCACGCTCAAACGCGACATGGAAAAATCGCTGCAAAAGAGCACGCAGAGCGCGAACTGGTGGGGCGTCGCCGTGCTGGTCGCGCTGGCGATCGCACGTGAAGGCAGCGAGACGGTGATCTTCCTGTACGGCCTGGGTTTCGGTCAGTCGGGTCACGTCGGCATGGATCAGATTCTGGCTGTCGTGCTGGGCCTCGGTCTCGCGTTCGTCACGTTCTATCTGCTGCAACTGGGCGGCAAGATCTTCTCGTGGCGCCTGTTCTTCCGCGTCACCGAAATCATGCTGCTGTTCCTCGGCGCGGGCCTGTTCCAGACCGGCGTCGACAAGCTGATCGACAAGGAAATCCTGCCGACCATCGTCGACCGCGTGTGGAATACGTCGATGATCATCGACGACTCGAGCACGATCGGCTCGCTGGTCGCGACGCTGACGGGTTATCGCGCGCATCCGGCGCTGATGAACCTGATCACGTACGCGCTGTACTGGGCCGTCGTGTGGTATCTGATCCGCCGCTCGAAGCGCGTTCCGGCGCAACAGGCAGCAGGGCGCGCGGCATGATGAGTGCCGTTGCAAATCGCCGCAGCCGGCTGGCTGTTGCCGGAAACTGGATGCAGCGCCACGGCGCTGCCATCCGCGGCATCCAGTGGGTCGTCGTCGCTGTCTACGCGTTTCTGATTCTCGTGCCCGCGTTCACCGAACTGCCGGGCGACACTGCGCATCTGTGGAATAACCTGACGCTCGCGGCGCAGTTCGTGTTCTGGGGCATCTGGTGGCCGTTCGTGTTGCTGTCGATGGTGATGCTCGGGCGCGTGTGGTGCGGTGTCTTATGTCCTGAAGGCGCGCTTGCGGAATTCGCGAGCAAATATGGCAGAGGCTGGGCGATTCCACGCTGGATGCGATGGGGCGGCTGGCCATTCGTCGCATTCGGTCTGACGACGATCTACGGTCAGATGGTCAGCGTCTACCAGTATCCGAAAGCGGTCTTACTGGTGTTAGGCGGATCGACCTTCGCCGCGATGATCATCGGATTGTTATACGGTCGAGAGAAGCGCGTCTGGTGTAAATACCTGTGCCCCGTCAACGGGGTTTTTTCGCTTTTGGCGCGCCTCGCGCCGTTCCACTACAAAGTCGACGAAGACGCGTGGCGCCGGTCGTACAAGGAAGGCGAACACGGGCATCGCGTGATCCCGATCAACTGCGCGCCGCTCGTGCCGTTGCGCAAGATGGAAGGCGCTGCAGCGTGCCATATGTGCGGCCGTTGCAGCGGCCACCGCGATGCGATCGCGCTGACGTGGCGCAAGCCGTCGACGGAAGTCGTGCATCTCGGCGACAAGCAGGCGAGCGCGTGGGACACAGCGCTGATTCTCTATGGCCTGCTCGGCATCGCGATCGGCGCGTTCCACTGGACGGGTTCGCCGTGGTTCATCGACGTCAAGCAGACGCTCGCGACGTGGCTCGTCGATCACGACATCATGTGGCCGCTCGACACCAACGCGCCGTGGTTCCTGTTCACGCATTACCCCGAACAGAACGACGTGTTCTCGTGGCTCGACGGCACGATGATCATCGCGTACATCCTCGCGACGGGCGCTGTCTACGGTACCGCGCTGCTCGCGCTGCTGGCGGGCGCGACCCGCATGCTCGGACGTTTCGATCGCACGCGTCTGCATCATCTCGCGCAGGCGCTGATTCCGATCGCGGGCACGGGCGTGTTCCTCGGTCTGTCGGCTACGACGCTGTCGCTGCTGAAGGCTGAACATGTGCCGCTCGACTGGGCGTCGGACGTGCGCATCGGGATTCTCGTGATCGCGAATGCGTGGAGTGCGTGGCTCGCGTGGCTCGTGACGCGCCGCTATACGGCGCAGATTTTCCTGCGTGCGTTGTCGGTGCTATGGTTTATGGCAGCACTGGCCGTCGTCGATAGCGCGTGGTGGCTGATGTTCTGGTACTGGCCGGCACATTGATTGATCGACGGCGCGCCGCGTACCGAGCGAGGCGCCCGTGAGAACCAAACCCGTACTGACCGACGAAGACGTCGTCAAAATGGCCGCCGCAGCGCAAGCGCATGCGGTGGCCAACCACTGGACCGTAACGATCGCGATTCTCGACGACGGCGGTCATCTCCTTCACCTGCATCGAATGGATGGCGCCGCTCCCGGCACGGTCGATATGGCGACCGCGAAAGGGCGCACGGCCGCGCTCGGGCGCCGTGAAACCAAAGTCTACGAAGACATCATCAAGCAAGGCCGCATAGCGTTTCTGAGCACGCCGCTGGCTGCGATGGTCGAGGGCGGCGTGCCGATCGTCGTGGAAGGCGAGACGGTCGGCGCGATTGGCGTGTCAGGCGTGAAGTCGGAGCAGGACACGGCAATCGCGCGTGCTGGCATCGCCGCGCTCGAATTGCACTGATCGCCCTACGCTGGACGTAAAAAAGCCGCGCAGACGGTGTCATCTGCACGGCTTTTATTTCCAGCATTCATCAACGCTGTGCGACTTATACGCGCACGTCACAGTGAGAACCAAAAAAGCGGCCTGGCTTGCTTCGACGGCTGGCTTGGTGTCTGCACGAAGGGGTCTAGATCTCGCGTGCAAGCCGTCGTGGCTGGCTAGTGCCCAACACCTCTCTGGGAGGTGGTCCCCACAATACCCTGTACTACTGCAATCCGTTACTTCGTCAGAATCAGCTTGCCCAGACGCGTGGCGCGAAGCTGATACGTCTCGCCGTTGTGCACGATGCTCACGTGACTGCGACCCTGTAACAGCGCGTCGCTGCGCAATACGCGGTCCGTCGTCTCAGCGGCTGGCGCTGCGTTGTTGCCATTGCCTGCATGGCGATCCGCGGGCGCCGTCGTCACGGACTTGGCCGGACGGCTGGTCGTCAATGCCGCTGCCGCAGGGCGGCGCAGGCTTAGCGTGGAAGAGCGCGTCATGTTCGTCATGCTTGCCGTTGGGTTCGTGTTCGTCGATTCGTTAGATTGATTCTAAATGATAACCATTCCCATTTACAAGGTTGCAATATTAATCGGTTTAGAGTTTCGATAGGCGAGGGGATTGGCGCCGCCAGAAGGCTTCGGCGGCGCGCTGGAATTAGTGCAACTGGTCGGGCGTATTGCGCCCGCTGACGTACTGGCGGATCAGGCGAACGGTATCGATGTCCGATTCGCGATACGCCGATTTCACGATCTCTTCCGTCTGATGCGCGTCGGGGTCGGCGTGGGCTTCGGCCGACGGCAGGCTCGTCTTGTACTCGAAGCGCAGGAAGAGCTGCAGTTCGTCGGGCTGCTCGATGGTCATCGTCAGCGAGCCGCCGACGTAATCAGCCGTCGCGAGAATGTCGTAGCGCACGCTCTGCTGCGGCGTGAGCGTGACGTGATCGCGCACGGTCGCCTGACCGTAGTGCAGTTCGCGCTCCATCGTGCTGTCGGTGCGCGACAGGATCGAGCAGCTGTCGAGACCCATCACGAACAGCTGCGGCTGCTCCGCGCGCAGCACGAGCCCTTCCCACAACTGTTCGCGCGTCATCGTTTCGACGAGCGGATTGAGGGGATCGTTGATCTGAATGAGATGTTCGAAGTTCAAAATACCAGCTTCCTCTTGATGCTCAAGGTTCACGCAGTATCAGGCAACGGCCAGACCCGTGCGGATCGAGATCGGATTGCTCAGGATCTTGTGCACCGGGCATGCATTGGCGATTTGCAGGAGTCGTTCCTGCTGTTCGTCCGACAGATTGCCCGTCAGCACGATCTGACGATCGATCGCCGTGCCATCGCCTTCTTTCTGCATCGACAGCGTCACGCGCACTTCGTCGAGCGGCCAGCCTTTGCGCTGGGCGTACATCTTCAGCGTAATGGACGTGCAGGCGCCGAGGCTCGACAAGAGCAGCGAATTCGGCGTCGGGGCGCGGTCGCCGCCACCTAGCGACTCGGGTTCGTCGGCGAGCCATGTGTGCGCGCCGTCGTCGAATAGCACCTGGAAATTCGTCGAGCCGATGTGTGCGGTGACCTTCGTGTCTGCCATGCGCGCTCCTGTGCGGGACGGTGTACTGAAACGGATCATGCCGCGCGGCGTAGGACACGGCGCGCGGCTCGAATTGCTATTGTGAACGAATTTGCTGTGGTTCGCGGCTGAGCCACAGGACAGCGAAAAGCCTGATGGACGGCTAGTGCGTGATCTGCCCCATGCGGCCCGCCTGATAGTCGATCACGGCCTGACGGATCTCGTCTTCCGTGTTCATCACGAACGGACCGTAGCGCACGACGGGTTCGTTCAGCGGCACGCCGCCGAACAGCAGCACATCGAGCGGTTCGTCGCCGGCGGAGATCGTCACCGTGTCGCCGTCGTTGTCGAACACGATCATCTGCTGCGCGCCGATTTCGAGCCGCTCGTCGCTATAGAAGCCCTTGCCCGCCAACCCATAAGCGAACACGCGATAGTCGCGCGGAACAGGGTGCACGATGGTCGCGCCCGGCTGCAGCGTGAAATGCTGATAGAGAATCGGCGTGCGCGTTTCGATCGCGGCCTTCATGCCGAGCGCTTCGCCAGCGATCACCTTTACGCGCACCTTGCCGTCAGCCGATGTCGCGACGGGAATCCCCGCCGACGGCATTTCCTGATAGTGCGGCGCGATCATCTTGTCACGCTTCGGCAGATTCACCCACAGTTGCAGGCCATGCACGCGGCCACCCGTCGCGATAAACGACGGATCGGGCATTTCGCTATGCACGACGCCCGCGCCAGCGGTCATCCATTGCACGTCGCCTGCGCGCAGCGTGCCCGAGTGGCCCGCCGAATCCTTGTGGCCGAACTGGCCTTCGAGCACGTACGTGACCGTTTCGAAGCCGCGATGCGGGTGATCCGGCGCGCCTTTCGCCTCGCCGGGCGCATAGTCGACGGGACCCATTTCATCGAGCAGCAGAAACGGGTCGAAATCCATCAGCATGCGGGTCGGGAACGGGCGGTGGACGACGAAACCGCCGCCCTCAACCGTGCGTACGGAAGGATACGTGCGTTCGATCGTGCGGGTCGCGCTCATCAAAATCACCTCGAAAATTGGGGAATAGCGTTATTTCTGAAACATAGGGCTATTATATGGACCGTTTTTGGCCGTAACAGGCCGTCTATCGCAATGGATTGTTCTGCTAGTGAAACGATGACATGAAGATCGATTCGCATAACCTCAACGACCTGATGTATTTCTCGCAGGTCGTCGAACATGGCGGGTTTTCCGCCGCCGAACGCGTGCTCGGCATTTCGAAGTCGCGTCTGTCGCGCCGGTTGACGGAGCTGGAGGCGTCGCTGGGCGTGCGCCTGTTGCAGCGCTCGACGCGCAAGCTCGCGCTGACGGAAGCAGGGCAGCTGTTCTACCAGCATTGCCAGGCGATGCTGTCGGAGGCGCAGGCGGCCGTCAACGTCGTGCAGCAACTGCGGGCGTCGCCGCGCGGCACGGTGCGCGTGAGCGTGCCCGTGACGATCTCGCAGACCATGATGTCGCAGATCATGCCGGAGTTCATGCATCGGTACCCCGAAGTGCGCGTCGTGGTGCGCGTGACGAATCGCGTGGTCGATCTGTTCGAAGATTCGATCGATGTCGCGCTGCGCGTGCGCTCGGAGCCGCCCGAAAACGCGAACATCGTCGTGCGGCCGTTGTGGCGCACGCAGCAGATGCTGGTTGGCGCGCCGAGTTTGCTGAGCCAGAATGCGCCGCCGCTGGAACCCGCTGACCTGAAGCGCTTCGAGACGCTCGACGTGCCCACGGGCGACGGCCGCCACGTCTACAACCTGATCGCGCCGGACGGCACGCGTCACGCGCACGAACACGAGCCGCGCCTCGTGACGGCCGATCTGATGATGATTCTCGAAGCGGCGCTCGCGGGCGTCGGCATCACTGCGCTGCCCGAAATGATGTACGGCGCCGCGCTGCGCAGCGGGCGTCTGTCGCCCGTGATGCCGGGCTGGACGCTGCCGTCGCCGCAGTTGTACGCGGTCTTTCTGTCGCGGCAAGGCATGGTGCCTGCAGTGCGGACCTTCGTCGATTATCTCGTCGAGATGCTCGACCCCGACACGGGCAAGTTCATTCAACAGGAATGCCCGGAGCGCGAGGCAAAACAGATGCGCCTGAAAGCGGCCGTCGCATGATAGAGGCGACGTAACAGCGCGTGCCCGGAGCGAATATCGTTTTTGACATTTAAGCGCCGCCAGCGATGGATACTTTCAATGGCCGCAGGCTTGTATGAAAAAGCTCACAGGCTTATATTGAAATCCCTTCGCTAAGGAGTGTCCTATGCGAAAAATCACGGCCGCTTTGATAGTAGGCCTGATAGGGCTGACAGCGTTGTCCGTGTCGACCACGGCTTTCGCATGTGGTGATCAGATCCAGAGCAGAAGTGACGGAAAATGATCCCGCCGCCCGAAGGCGCCGAGTGCGCACGAAAAAAGGCCTTCATCCGACGATGAAGGCCTTTTACTTTTTAGCCCTGAAAAACAGGGCTTTTATTCAAGCGGAAGAGGGCGGCGTGCTTACTTCGCCTTCGGCTCCGTGACGAAACCGATCTTCGTCAGGCCGCCTGCCTGCGCTTCCGACATCACCTGCGCCACCTTCTCGTACGCGACCTTGCGGTCCGCGCTCAAGTGCAGTTCAGGCTGCGGTTCCTGCTGCGCGGCTGCGGCGATCTTTGCCTGCAGCATGTCGTCGGAGATCTTCTGATCGTCCCACGACAGATTGCCGTCGGCATCGATCGATACCGTCACCTGCGCGGGCTTGGTGTCTTCCTTCTGGCTGCTCGCGTGCGGCAGATCGATCTTCACTGCATGGCGGATCACGGGGATCGTCACCATGAACACGATCAGGAGAACCAGCATGACGTCGACGAGCGGCGTCATGTTGATTTCATTCATGAGGCCGTCGTCATCGTCGCCGGCGAAAGGGCTCATTGCCATCGCTATGCCTCGTTAATTAGTTGGCGCGGGTCGCGAGCCGAAGACCGTCTCCGCGCTTCGACGACGACAGGCGCGCGCCCGTCACGAAGAACGCATGCAGACCGTGCGCAAAGCGGCTCAGCTTGCTGACGATGCCCTTGTTGGCGCGCGTCAGTGCGTTGTAGCCGAGCACAGCGGGAATCGCGACGAACAGACCAAAGGCGGTCATGATCAGCGCTTCACCGACGGGACCTGCGACCTGATCGATCGACGACTGGCCCGCTGCGCCGATGCTCAGCAGCGCGTGATAGATACCCCACACCGTGCCGAACAGGCCGACGAACGGCGCCGTGCTGCCGATCGACGCGAGCACGGCAAGACCGCTCTGCATGCGCGCGACGCTTTCGTCCATCGTGTCCTTCAGGCAGCGCGTGATCCAGTCCGACACGTCCATGCGATCGTGCAGATGCGGTTGCGTCTGATGATGGTGATCGGCGGCTTCCTGGCCCGCCAGCGCGAGCGCGAGGAACGGGTTTTCAGCCGGCGACGACGTGCCGCTGCCGAGCTTCTTCATGCCGTCGGCGACATCGTCCGAATGCCAGAAGGCCTTTTCGGCGTTCTTCGTCAGGCGGTTCAGGCGCATCACGTTCCAGCTCTTGACGACGATCACGCTCCACGACAGCACCGACATGATCAGCAATGCCACCGCGATACCGCGTGTGACGAAATCCCCTTGTGCCCAGACGTGGGCGATACCGTAGTTCTGCATGGCAATTCCTTTTTTCTTTGAAATCCTGGTCAGCTGATCACTTAGTTGTTCAGGCTGAAATCGAATGGCTGGACGGCGGGCACGCGGACCGGCTCGCCATCCACCAGATAGGGCTTGCACGAGCTGGAGCGAATCGCGTCGAGGGCGGCCTGATCGAGACGATCGGAGCCGCTGCTCTTCTTCAGTTCGACGTTTTCGATCCGGCCCGATGCCGACAGAATGAACTGGACGACCGCGCGTCCTGTTTCACCGCGGCGGCGCGACATGGCCGGATAGGTCGGCTCGACGATGCTGCAGCTCAGGTGCGACGCGTCTTTCGGCGCGGTGATCGACATCACCGGCTTTGCGGCGGGCGCAGCGGGTGCGGCAGGCGCTGCCGGGGCCGGCGGTGCGGGCGGAGCTGGATCGGCGGGCGCGCTGATCTCGTGCTGCGACGGCGCTTGCGCGACGGGCATCGGAGTCGGCGTGGGCTTCGGCGTCGGGCGCGGCTGCACCTTCGGCTTGACCTTTTGCACGGGTACGGGCTTCGGCGGCGGCGGGGCCGATTCGATCGCGACGGGCGCCGCGGCAGGGGCCGGCGGCGGCAGCAGTTCGGCCGTAATCGTGCGCGGGGTTTCGACCGGCAAAGGCGTGACCGTACGCACCGTGAACGCGATAGCGAGCGCGATGACGTGAAGTCCGATGACGATACCCGTCACCGTGGCGATACGCGGGTTGATTCGGGCGGAAGCTTCCGGCGCGAGACCGGTTGGAAGAGTAGGCGTGGCCTGCATGGTTAGCGTGGCGGCGCGCCGGCGATGCAGCACGTCATGCAAAACAGCGTCATGTTCGGAATATCAGCAACGAAATACAGACAGTGGTCAGAAAACCGATCAGCAATTCCATCTCGAACTCCTCGAAGAATGGCGTCGCTGGCTGGTGTCCAACTGGCTTGCTGACGGCGGAATGAAAAGCTATGGCGCCCGCTACCGGCGCGCCCGTTGAAGCACTACGCTCAAAACGCGGTTGAAGGCGGAGAACCCGGCTTCAGGCTGCCTTGCGTTCGTAGAAAGTCAGCGGCACAGCTTGCGTGTGATGCTCGACGCCGCAGCGGCTTGCACAGACGCCGCTTTGCGCCATGACATCCCGCACGGATTCTTCGCATTTGCCGCAGCACATCGCGACGCCGAGTTCGAACTGGAGTTCGTCGAACGTGACGTTGCCTTCGGCAATCGATGCACGGATCTTCCGGTCGGATACAGACTTGCACACGCAGACAATCATGACAGCTCGCGATAGCTAACGTTAATGCGAATTATTATCATTTTGTTTGGTCGGTTTGGCAAGCCTCCAAGGCAAATTTTTGTAACAAAACCAGCCTGTTAGAAGGGTTTCGTCTATCGCGCGCGGGATGTTGTCCCGTCGGCTGGGCCTCGCGGCGGGGCGGCCGGTAAGGGGTTGCGACGTATTTTGATGCCGGATGCGCGCGTGGAACGGCCTTCCGGGGCCGTTCGTTGACCTGCGTCAGGCAGCGTGGGAATCGGGCGTGATCGTTCGGCGGGAAGGAATGTGCACGCGCTCGACGGGTGCGTCGATACCGAGCAGCGTCGCGGCGAGTTGCTTCAGATGCGCGCCGTCGCTGGTCGAGCAGAAGCGCGGCTGCGGCGCGGCGTCGCGCGCGGGGGCGCGCAGGTCTTGCTGGTCGAGCACGCGTTCCAGTTGCCGCGCGATCGCGATGCTCGTGTCGATCAAGCTCAGCCGGTCACCGGCGATGTCGCGGATCGCCGCATCCAGAAACGGGTAGTGCGTGCAGCCGAGCACGAGCGTGTCGGCATCGGCGTCGAGCATCGGCTGGAGATAGCTTTCGAGCAGCTTGCGCAGTTCGGGCGAGTCGATGTCGCAGCGTTCCACGGCTTCCACGAGACCAAGTCCCGGTTGGCACAGAAAGCGGCAATCGCTGGCGTAGCGTTCGAGCAGGCCCTGGAAACGGGCGCTGCGCAGCGTCACACGGGTCGCGAGCACGCCCGCCACGCGCGATTTCGACTGCTGCGCCGCCGGCTTCACGCCCGGCTCGACGCCGATCAGTTGAATAGGGAGCTTTTCGCGCACCAGCGCGATCGACTGCGCAGTCGCCGTATTGCACGCGACCACCAGCGCCTTGACACCCTGCGCGACAAGCCATTCGCCGATCGCAAGCGTACGGTCGGCGATGAAATCGTCGTCGCGTTCGCCATAGGGCGCGTACAGCGAATCCGCGACGTACACGATGGCTTCGTCCGGCAGCACGGAGCGCACGGCACGCAGCACCGACAACCCGCCCAGTCCCGAATCGAAAATACCGACGGGCGCGCGCGGATCGAGCGTGGTCAGCGGCGGAATCGAAGCGGAGTGAGCAGCGGCGGGGGACGAAGCGGTCATGGTTTCGGCGGAAGCCATATATAAGAAAATCCGCGCAGCGCCTGGAGAAACGTTGCGCGGATCGGACCGCAGAAGTGTATCAGGAGTGGGGACCGTTCCTGCCCGGGTGTTGTCTTATTCCTGCGAACCCATCGCGGTTTGCTGGTAGTTCTGGATGCCGACCTTGTCGATCAGGTCGATCTGCGTTTCGAGCCAGTCGATATGTTCTTCGGTGTCGTCGAGAATCGTCGTGAAGATTTCACGCGAGATGAAATCGCGCACCGATTCGCAATAAGCGATCGCTTCTTTACACGTACCCTGCGAGATGTATTCGAGCTTCAGATCGCATTCGAGAATCTCTTTCGTCTCTTCGCCGATCAGCAGCTTGTGCAGATCCTGCAGATTAGGCAGGCCATCGAGCATGAAAATGCGCTCGATCAGCATGTCGGCATGTTTCATTTCGCCGATCGATTCGTCGTACTCATGCTTGCCGAGCTTTTCCAGACCCCAGTGCTTGTACATCCGTGCGTGCAGGAAATACTGGTTGATCGCGGTCAATTCGTTCTTCAACTGGGCGTTCAGATATTCGATGACTTTTTTATCGCCTTGCATGATCTTTCCTCTTCAAGAGCCGGGTTTTCCAACAACAATAAACGTCTGAAAACGAAAAGCCAAGGACGAATATGGTTGTTGAGAATCATTCACGCAATTAAATTTGTATTTTGCGTGAACAATAAAAAAGCCGGGACTATAACGTCCCGGCTTCGGTAAAACAAAGAAAATCTTTAAGCAGTCGCGACGGGAATCTTACCGATCTTGGCCTGCCATTCCTTCGGTCCCGTCTGGTGAACCGACGTGCCGTTCGAATCGACGGCGACCGTCACGGGCATGTCCTGCACGTCGAATTCATAGATGGCTTCCATGCCGAGATCTTCGAACGCGAGCACCTTCGCGCTGCGAATCGCCTTCGACACCAGATACGCAGCGCCGCCCACGGCCATCAGATACGCAGCCTTGTGCTTCTTGATCGCCTCGATGGCGACGGGGCCGCGCTCGGCCTTGCCGATCATCGAGATCAAACCGGTTTGCGCGAGCATCGTTTCCGTGAACTTGTCCATGCGCGTAGCCGTGGTCGGGCCTGCCGGGCCGACCGCTTCGTCACGCACCGGATCGACCGGACCGACGTAATAGATCACGCGGTTCGTGAAATCGACGGGCAGCTTTTCGCCCTTGGCGAGCATGTCGGCGATGCGCTTGTGCGCGGCGTCGCGGCCCGTCAACATCTTGCCCGACAGCAGGAGCGTCTGGCCCGGCGTCCACGAGGCGACCTGTTCCGGCGTCAGCGTGTTCAGGTCGACGCGCTGGCTCTTTTCGGTGTCCGGTTCCCACTGCACCTTCGGCCATGCGTCGAGCGGCGGCGGCGTGAGCTTCGCGACGCCCGTGCCATCCAGCGTGAAGTGCGCGTGACGCGTCGCCGCGCAGTTCGGGATGATCGCGATCGGCTTCGAGGCAGCGTGCGTCGGTGCCGCCATGATCTTCACGTCGAGCACCGTGGCCAGACCGCCCAGGCCTTGTGCGCCGATACCGAGCGCGTTGACCTTCTCATGCAGTTCCACACGCAGTTCTTCGATCCAGTCCTGCGGGCCGCGCGCGATCACGTCCTGAATGTCGATCGGGTCCATCAGCGATTCCTTCGCCATGACCATCGCCTTTTCAGCCGTGCCGCCGATACCAATCCCGAGCATGCCGGGCGGGCACCAGCCTGCGCCCATCGTCGGCACGGTCTTCAGGATCCAGTCGACGATCGAATCCGACGGGTTCAGCATCGCGAACTTCGACTTGTTCTCCGAGCCGCCGCCCTTGGCCGCGACCTGCACATCGACCTTGTCGCCCGGCACGATCTCGTAGTGGATCACCGCCGGCGTGTTGTCCTTCGTGTTCTTGCGGCCGCCTTCGGGCGGGCTCACGATCGACGCGCGCAGCACGTTGTCCGGGTTCAGGTAACCGCGGCGCACACCTTCGTTGATCATGTCGGTGACGCTCATGGTGGCGCCGTCCCAGCGCACGTCCATGCCGACCTTCACGAACACCGTGACGATACCCGTGTCCTGGCAGATCGGGCGCTTGCCTTCGGCGCACATGCGGCTGTTCGTCAGGATCTGCGCAATCGCGTCCTTTGCAGCCGGGCTCTCTTCGAGTTCGTACGCGCGGCCAAGCGCTTCGATGTAGTCGAGCGGATGGTAGTAGCTGATGTACTGCAGCGAGTCCGCAATACTCTGGATCAGGTCTTCCTGTTTGATGACGGTCATGGCTAGGCTCAGTGGGGCAGTGTCGCGTTCGTTATCGCGGCCGCTTGACGATGCGGCCGGTCAGACGCGTTCATGGGAGGGGGAAACCGTTGTGTTGTCGCCGTGCGCAGCGCTGCCGCGCGCCACGGGCTCGTGAAAATGTTCCGGATGCGTATGCGTGGTCAGCCGGTCGACGAATGCCATCACCAGCGCCGACACGAGGAACGTGACGTGGATGATGACCTGCCACATCACACCTTGCTGCGTGTGCTGGTCCGGATCGATGAAGGTCTTCAGCAGATGAATCGACGAGATGCCGATCAGCGCCATCGACAGCTTGACCTTCAGCACACCCGCGTTCACATGGTCGAGCCATTCGGGCTCGTCGGGATGACCTTCCAGGCCAAGGCGCGAGACGAACGTTTCATACCCGCCGACGATCACCATGATCAGCAGGTTCGAGATCATCACCACGTCGATCAGGCCGAGCACGATCAGCATGGTGTTGGTTTCGTTGAGCGTCATCGCCGAGGTCACGAGGTGCCACACCTCCTTGACGAACAGCACGACGTAGACGGCTTGAGCGATGATCAGGCCCAGATACAGCGGCACCTGCAGCCAGCGGCTCATGAAGATCACGGAGGGCAGCAGGCGCATGCGGCGCGGGCGGCCGGGGGAAATGGGGCGCGGAGCGGTCATGGGCGTTCGGCTTGATGTTGGCGCTTCGTGGTGACGGATCGTGTTGTCGCATACGGCGTGCACGGACGCGCTCGCATCGACGACGGCGGATCACGCGAAAAGCGAAACACCGACGGTCAGCGGCGCGGTGGTGAAACCGGCCGGCAAGGCGCGCTGGGCGCCGTATTGTACAGCGGGAACCGTGACAGCCATGTCGAAGCACGCAGGCGCGGTTCCGGCGGCGCGCGCCAACGCGCTACGAAGCGACGGGCGGCACGCGCCGCGCCTTCAGGCTTGCGAGCGCGATGCCCGCGACCACGCAGGCGAGCGCGACGCCGTGCGCGAGCGTCGGCCGTTCGTCGAGGAACACGATTCCATATGCGGCAGCGGCGACGGGCAGCACCGCGCTGAACACGCCGGCAAGGCTGCCCGGCACATGGCGGATACCCTTCATCCACAGCCAGAACGAGAAAATGCTTGCCGACAGCCCGTACCACAGCACCAGCGCCCAGATGCTGACAGGCACGCTCGCATAGCTGAACGCGAACAATGACGAGACGCCGAGCGGCAGCATCAGCAGCAGGCCGAACAGGTGCGTGTATGCGCAGATGTCGATAGGCGCGAGCGTCTGCGTGAGGCGGCGCGACAGGATCACATAGAGTGATTCGCAGCACACGGCGCCGAGCACCATCAGATTGCCCGCGAACGAACTCTCGTTCGCGGCACCAGGCGCTGCGCCCGCATGCGCGAGATTGATGACGACCACGCCGGCGATCGCAAGCGCAATCGACGCAAGCGCGCGGCCATCCGGCTTTTCCTTCAGGAAGATCCACGAGAACAGCGCGACCACGGCGGGAATCGTGCTCGTGATGACGCCTGCCGCGACGGCGCTGGTCCGATGCACGCCGTTGAGCATCAGCAGCGTAAACCCGAATGTACCGAACAGCGCCTGCAGGAAAAGGTTGAGCCATTCGCCACGTTTCACGCGCCGCAGCTTGCTCACGCGTAGCAGCGGCCACAGCACGGCCATCGCGATCACGAAGCGCAGGAGGGCGAAGAGCGGGACGGGGACGAACGCGACAATCGACTTGCCGATACCGACGTTGCTGCCGACGAGCAGCATCGCGGCAATGAGGAACAGGGAGTAGCGGTTCAACTGGAATCCACACGGCTAGATCAGTTAGCATTGTAAAAGGGCGCTAACATCGGCGCAAAGGCAGCGAAGTCACCGCAACGCGAGCCTTGCAGGTCGCTTGCAAAGCGCGCTGCGCCTGGTGTTTCGCCTACCGGATGGTCGGCTCCCACGTAAGTACGCGGTAAGTTGCAACGCTTATCGTGGGAAGTGATCGAAGCTGATGAAGACATGCGGCGCGCCAGATGTTGCGACGCCGCAGTTGTCATTCGCCGAATCGCTGTGTGCGTATCGCTGTCTGTGTTCGATACGCACGAGGGTGGGAGACACGCCGCGCATCAACGACATGCGCGGTGCCACGATGACCGGTATGACGATATGGAGCGACGCGCTGCGCTGGCCACGGCCTGCACGCAACGCGCGCGCACCGGCAAGGATTGACGTTTCATCTTCACCAAGGGGTAGTCGATGTCTGCGATTGAATCGGTTCTTCAAGAACGCCGCGTGTTTCCGCCTTCCGCCGAAGTCACGGCGCAGGCCACGGTGTCCGGCATGGATGCGTACAAGGCGCTCGTCGCCGAAGCCGAACGCGATTACGAAGGCTTCTGGGGCAGGCTGGCGCGCGAGACGCTCAGCTGGAAGAAGCCCTTCACGAAGGTGCTCGACGAATCGAACGCGCCTTTCTACAAGTGGTACGAAGACGGCGAACTGAACGCGTCGTATAACAGCATCGACCGGCACGTCGAAGCGGGCAACGGCGATCGCGTCGCGATCATCTTCGAAGCCGACGACGGCACCGTCACCAACGTCACGTACAAGGACATGCTGCAACGCGTGTCGCGCTTCGCGAACGCGCTGAAAAAGCGCGGCATCAAGAAGGGCGATCGCGTCGTCATCTACATGCCGATGTCGGTCGAAGGCATCGTCGCGATGCAGGCTTGCGCGCGTATCGGCGCAACGCATTCGGTCGTGTTCGGCGGGTTCTCGTCGAAGTCGCTGAATGAACGTCTCGTCGATGTCGGCGCGGTCGCGCTGATCACTTCGGATGAACAGATGCGCGGCGGCAAGGCACTGCCGCTGAAGAACATCGCCGACGAAGCGCTCGCGATGGGCGGCTGCGAAGCCGTGAAGAGCGTGATCGTGTATCAGCGCACGGGCGGCAAGGTCGGCTGGGACGACACGCGCGACCTGTGGATGCATGAGATCACGGCGAACGAATCGGATGAATGCGCGCCGGAGTGGGTCAGCGCCGAGCATCCGCTCTTCATCCTCTACACATCGGGTTCGACGGGCAAGCCGAAGGGCGTGCAGCACAGCACGGGCGGCTATCTGCTGTGGGCCGCGCAGACCATGAAGTGGACCTTCGACTGGAAGCCCACCGATGTCTTCTGGTGCACGGCCGACATCGGCTGGGTCACGGGCCACAGCTACATCACGTATGGCCCGCTCGCGCTCGGCGGCACGCAGGTCGTGTTCGAAGGCGTGCCGACGTATCCGAACGCGGGCCGCTTCTGGGACATGATCGCCAAGCACAAGGTCACCGTGTTCTACACGGCGCCGACGGCGATCCGTTCGCTGATCAAGGCAGCCGAAGCCGACGCGAAGGTGCATCCGAAGAGCTACGACCTGTCTACTTTGCGCATCATCGGCACGGTCGGCGAGCCGATCAATCCCGAAGCATGGGTGTGGTACTACGAGAACGTGGGTGGCTCGCGCTGCCCGATCGTCGATACATGGTGGCAGACGGAAACGGGCGGCCACATGATCACGCCGCTGCCGGGCGCGACGCCGCTCGTGCCGGGTTCATGCACGCTGCCGTTGCCGGGCATCATGGCGGCGGTCGTCGATGAAACCGGCCAGGACGTGCCGAACGGACAGGGCGGTATTCTGGTCGTCAAGCGTCCGTGGCCGTCGATGATCCGCACGATCTGGGGCGACCCGGAACGCTTCAAGAAGAGCTATTTCCCCGAAGAACTCGGCGGCACGCTGTATCTGGCGGGTGACGGCACGGTGCGCGACAAGGACACCGGCTATTTCACGATCATGGGGCGTATCGACGACGTGCTGAACGTGTCGGGTCACCGGCTCGGCACGATGGAAATCGAGTCGGCGCTGGTCGCGAATCCGATGGTGGCGGAAGCTGCCGTGGTCGGCCGTCCCGATGAGACGACGGGTGAAGCCGTGTGCGCGTTCGTGGTTCTGAAGCGCTCGCGTCCCGAAGGCGAAGAAGCCGCGAAGATTGCAGCGGAACTGCGCAACTGGGTCGGCAAGGAAATCGGCCCGATCGCGAAGCCGAAGGACATCCGTTTCGGCGACAACCTGCCGAAGACGCGCTCGGGCAAGATCATGCGTCGGCTGCTGCGTTCGCTCGCGAAGGGCGAGGAGATCACGCAGGACGTATCCACGCTTGAAAACCCGGCGATTCTCGATCAACTCGGCGAATCGCGCTGATCGTCCGCGCGTGACGACGGCTTGACGCCGTGAAGAATCAGACGGCGCATTCCATCCGGATGCGCCGTTTTTCATTTGCCTCGCGCTCACAGAGATCGTTGCGCGGACAACCCCGATTGCCGATGCAACACGTTTTTGATAAATAGGCCCATGGCCGCGCGACACCACAGACCGCAGAACCCGATCAACCCTTTACCCGAGCCGCCTCCCGTCACGGCGGCGATGGCGCGCGCGCACGCGCGCTACTGGCGCTTCAATATCGGCTTGATCGTCGTGTTGATGCTGATCGGTTTCTTCGTGTCGTTCATCGTGCCGCTCTTCGCGCGCAGCATCTTGCAGGTGCGTTTCGCGGGCTTCAGCCTGCCGTTCTACATGGGTGCGCAAGGTGCGATTCTCGTGTACCTCGTGTTGATCGGCGTGTATATCGTGCTGATGCAGCGCGCCGACGCGACGCTCCAGCGCGCACTCGAAGCCACTGCAACCGACAACTTCGCCGAGCGCGCGGCCGACCGATGAAGCTCGCGAACCGGCTGATCCGTCTGTATTCGCTGTACACGCTCGGTTTCTTCGCGTTCATCTATCTGCTCTGGCGCATCGAGGCGGCAAACGGCCCCGGCACGTGGATCGGCTATGTGTTCCTGTTCGTGCCGATCGCCGTGTATGCGGTGATCGGTCTGCTGTCGCGCACCTCCGATCTCGTCGAATACTACGTGGCCGGGCGGCGCGTGCCGTCCGCGTTCAACGGCATGGCGACGGCGGCGGACTGGCTGTCGGCGGCGTCGTTCATCGGTCTCGCGGGCACCCTGTACGCGACGGGCTACGACGGCCTTGCGTACATGATGGGCTGGACGGGCGGCTACTGCCTCGTCGCGTTTCTGCTCGCGCCCTATGTGCGCAAGCTCGCGCGCTACACGATTCCCGATTTTCTCGGCACGCGCTTTTCGAGCAATGCGGTGCGCGGGCTCGCGGCGCTATCGGCGATCCTCTGTTCGTTCGTGTATCTCGTCGCGCAGATTCAGGGCGTTGGGCTGATCGCGACGCGCTTTATCGGCGTGGACTTTGCAATCGGGATCTTCTGCGGGCTCGCGGGCATTCTCGTGTGTTCGTTTCTCGGCGGCATGCGCGCGGTCACGTGGACGCAGGTCGCGCAGTACATCATCCTGATCGCGGCGTTCCTGATTCCCGTGTCGATGATTGCGCACAAGGACGGGCTCGGCTGGGTGCCGCAACTCCACTACGGACGCCTGATGGAGCGGGTCGAGTCGCTCGAGCGGCAGGTGCGCGACGCGCCGACGGAGCAGGCCGTGCGCGACGACTACCGGATGCGCGCCGCGTTGATCCAGACGCAGATCGACAGTCTGCCGCAGTCGTATCTCGACGAGAAGAGCCGCCTTACCGCGCAGCTCGACGATCTGAGGCGGCACAACGGACCGCTGCGGGAGATCGCCGGTCTGGAGAGGCGCATCGAGCGTTTTCCGCGCGATCCCGCGACGGCGCAGATCGTGTGGGCACAGCAACGCGACGAGATATTGCAGCGCGCGGCGTCGCCCGTGCCGATGCACGAACCGTTTCCCGCTGCAAACGACGACGATCGGCGGCTGCATCTGCGTAACTTTCTATCGTTGCTGCTGTGTCTTTCACTGGGGACGGCGAGCCTGCCGCACATTCTCACGCGCTACAACACGACGACGTCGGTGGCGTCGGCGCGGCGCTCGGTCGGCTGGACGCTGTTCTTTGTCGCGCTGTTCTATCTGACGGTGCCCGTGCTCGCGG
The DNA here is from genome assembly GCF_017104715.1 of Burkholderia sp. Ac-20365. Taxonomy (GTDB): domain Bacteria; phylum Pseudomonadota; class Gammaproteobacteria; order Burkholderiales; family Burkholderiaceae; genus Paraburkholderia. The sequence goes on along the minus strand of NZ_JAAGPI010000010.1, from coordinate 237,943 downwards.
TGCTGATCAAATACGAGATTCTGTCGAATCTGGTCGGGCATCGTTTTTCCGATCTGCCTCAATGGGTGATGCAGTGGCGGCGGGTCGAGCCGTACCTGCTCAGCATCGCCGATGTGAACGGCGACGGCATCGTGCGCTGGAGCGAGATCCAGATGCAGCCGGATATGGTCGTGCTCGCCGCGCCGGAGATAGCGGGGCTGCCTTACGTGATGTCGGGGTTGATCGCGGCGGGCGCGCTGGCGGCGGCGCTCTCGACAGCCGACGGTTTGCTGCTGACGATCGCCAATGCGCTGTCGCACGACGTCTACTACCACATGGTCGATCCCGAGGCGTCGAGCCAGAAGCGGGTGACGATCTCGAAGATCCTGCTGCTGGGTGTGGCGCTGTTCGCGTCGTACGTGGCGTCGCTGAATACGGGGAACATCCTGTTTCTGGTGGGCGCGGCGTTTTCGCTGGCGGCGTCGAGTCTATTTCCCGTGCTCGTGCTCGGCGTATTCTGGAAGCGCACGACGCGTCTCGGCGCCGTGGCGGGCATGGTGGCGGGGCTGGTGGTGTGCATCTGGTACATCGTGTCGACGTATCCGTTCTTCACGCAACTGACGGGCTTTGTCGGGCCGAGGTGGTTCGGCATCGAACCGATCAGTTCGGGCGTGTTCGGCGTGCCGGCGGGCTTTCTGGTGACGGTGCTGGTGAGCCTCGTCGACCGGAAGCCGGATGCCTATACGACAGCGCTGGTGGACTATATCCGCCATCCCTGACGGCTGGCCTTCCGGATGATGTGGCAAGGGCGCAAGAGTCTGCTATAATTCGCGTCCCCGCCGGAGAGATGGATGAGTGGTTTAAGTCGCACGCCTGGAAAGCGTGTATAGGTTAATAACCTATCCGGGGTTCGAATCCCCGTCTCTCCGCCACGAGATTGCCAGAAATAACCCCGCCAAATCCTCGATTTGCGGGGTTATTTGTTTTTCGGGCCGGTCATTTGGCAGCGGTCTTCGACGGGCAGCGGTCTTCGACGCTCTTCGCACGAGCGCGATTCTCAAAGCCATCCTGAGCAGACAGCGCGCACACATGTGTGATGTCAAAAACGGTCAACGGCCAACTATCGCTCGAACATCGCATAACACTTCACGTCGTACGCCGCCGCGTCGTCTTCCTGACACCGTTGCCACCATCTGCAAGCACACCATCCGCGCACTGCAGAAACCCTCTGATCAACCGCCCCCGCGGTGACGTCTTCTGCCACAGCACGCCAAAGCGCCGCGGCTCCGTCGGCGTCGGCAGCGCGAGCCTCGCCACGTTCAACGATGTCGTCAGTGGCGACACGATATCCGGCACCAGCGACACACCCAACCCCCGATCGACCATCATCGCAATCGCCATCAGCGAGTTCAGTTCGAACAGCTCATGCGGCGCGATGCGTGCCGAGCGCAGATATTGATCCGCCTGCTTGCCGCCGCCGAGCGAGCGGTCGTAGCGGATAAACGGCTCGCGCCGCAGCAACTCATGCGGGTCTTCATCCTTCAACCGCGCAGGCGCGAGCACGACGATCGGTTCCTCGCGCAGCAGATGCCAGTCATACGCCTTGGGTAACGCGAACGCCGGATGCAGACACACGGCGACATCGAGATCGCCGCGTTGCAAGGTCTCGTACAGTTCCATCGACGTCCCCGCGCGTATCAGCACGTTGGCCTGCGGAAAGCCGCGAGCGAACGCGGCCAGCACGTCCGGCAGCAAGGACAGCAACGCTGTAGTAATCGTGCCGATGCGCAATTCACCGGCCGCTTCTTCCTCAAGCGCGAACGCCTTCAGATCGGCAAATTCGCGCACCAGACTCCTCGCGCGCGCGATCACGCGATGACCCGCTTCCGTCGGAATCACCGTGCGTCCCGCGCGCACGAGCAGCGGCACGCCCAGTTCCCGCTCGAGCGCCTGTACCTGCTGCGCAATCGCCGCCGGCGTCACGCCGACGCGCCGCGCCGCTTCGGCCATCGATCCCGTATCGACCACCAGCAGCAGATTGCCGAGAAACGTAATATCCATAACGATAGATTGTCTACTGTTTGAAGATAGATGCAGATAGTTTATCTAAAACAACTCTCTCCGTAGACTGGTTGTCATTCAAGAGCAACCGAAAGTGGAACGGAGACATGAGAAGCAAGCTGTTCGTGCCGGCCTCGCGCCCGGAGCTGTTCGCGAAGGCACTCGCCAGTGCCGCCGACGCCCTCTCGTTCGATCTCGAAGATGCCGTCACGCCGGAGCGCAAGCCGCAGGCGCGTCTCGCACTGCGTGAGCTGTTGCGCGACAACGCGGTGCGCGAGCATCGAAAGGTGCTGATCGTGCGCGTCAATGCGCTCGACACGCCGTACTTTGCCGACGATCTCGACGCCGTGGTCCAGCCCTGCCTCGACTACCTGAATCTCCCGAAACCCGAAACCCCGGACGACGTCCGTGCCGCCGCCGCTGCGCTCGACAAGGCCGAGCAGGCGAACGGCGTCAGCGTGCCGGTGCGCCTGCTGCTCAACATCGAGTCGCCGAAAGCGTTGCGGCGCGCGGCGGAACTCGCCGCCGCGCATCCGCGTGTCGCCGGATTGCAGCTTGGGCTGGGCGATCTGTTCGAACCGTTGGGTATCGCGCGCCGTGAGCAGTCGGCGATTCAACAGGCAATGTTCGCGCTGCGCATCGCAGCAGGCGAGGCGAACGTCTTCGCGTACGACTCGGCGTTCGCCAACATCAAGGACGAAGCGGGTTTTCGCGCCGAAGCGCAACTCGCGAACGCGATGGGTTTTCTCGGCAAGAGCTGCATTCACCCGAGCCAGATCGCGCTTGCCAACGACGTGTTCCGTCCATCGGATGCGGACATTGCGCACGCCGTGCGCATCGTCGAAGCGGCGCGCGATGCGCAGAGCAGAGGACTGGGCGCGTACGTCGTCGACGGGAAGATGATCGATCCGCCGTTCTTCGAGCGCGCAAGGTCGCTCGTGCAACACGCGGCGCGTCTCGAACTGCTGACGACCGAGCAACGCGCGGTGATCGGCAGCACCACCCTTTGAAGCAGCAGCGCACGGTCGCTGCACGCCTATTGAATCGAGTTGGAGAAACACGGATGGAACGATCACCGGCATCACCCGACGCTCAGCGCAAAGGTCCGCTCGCCGGCCTGCGCGTGCTGGATCTGAGCGCCTACATCGCGGGGCCGTACGGCTGCACGCTGCTCGCCGACCAGGGCGCGGAAGTCATCAAGATCGAACCACCCGCGGGTGACAACCTGCGCAAATATCCGTCGACGCTCGAAGCCGAAAGCCGCGCGTTTCTCGGCGTGAATCGCGGCAAGCGCGGTCTTGCGCTGGACCTGAAGCAGGCCGAAGCGCTCGACGTAATGCTGCGCCTCGTGAAGTCGGCCGATGTCCTCGTCCACAACTTCCGTCCGGGCGTGCCGGAGCGGCTCGGCATCGGCTACGAGCAGTTGCGCGACGTGAACCCGCGGCTCATCTATTGCGCGGTGACGGGCTATGGCGAAACGGGCCCGTATCGCGACAAGGCCGGCTACGACCAGGTGCTGCAAACGATGACAGGCATCTGCGCGCTGCAAGGCCGTCATGATGGGCCGCCCGAAATCGTCTATGGCTCGGTGGTCGATTACTACGCAGCCGCGCTGGTCGCTGCGGGCGTGTCGTCGGCCTTGTTCGAGCGTGAGCGCAGCGGGGCGGGGCAATACGTCGGCGTGTCGTTGCTGCGCAGCGCGCTGGCGATGCAATCGGCCCGCATGATCTGGGCCGACGACGAGCCGAAAGACATCGGACGTGACATGCGCTCGGGCGGCATCACGGGCATTCATCCGACGCGCGAAGGGTATCTGTATCTGTCCGCCAATACGCCGCACTTCTGGCAGGCGCTGTGCGAGAAGACGAGCCTGATGGACCTTGCCGACAATGAACGTTACGACACGGTGCGCAAGCGCGCGATGCATCACGACGAGATCGTGCCGAAGCTGCGCGACGCGCTGCAGGCGCGCACCGCGCTCGAATGGGAAGCGCACTTCGGCGATGCGGTGCCGTGCGCCGCGGCGCGCGGCATCGAAGACATGTTCGATCATCCGCAGGTGCTCGCGGAAGACATGGTGACGGAGTTCGAGTATCCGGGCGTGGGCCGCTATCGCGGCTTCAGGCATCCCGTGCGCTTCGGTTCGACGCCGTTGCCCGAACCGTTCGCGGCGCCTGCGTTCGGCGAGCATTCGGATGCGGTGCTGCGCGATGCAGGCTGTTCCGATGCCGAGATCGAACGTCTTCGCGAAAAGCGGGCTGTGCTATAGCGGGCTCGCCGAAAAAGGGAGACACACATGGACGCTAAAGGACACACGCCGCCTGGCGCTTGCGATTCGCACATCCACATCTATGACCGCGCGTTTCTCGCGAATGCGGATGCACCCGGTTTCGTCGATGCAGCGGATGTCGACGCGTATCGCAAGGTGCAGGCGCGCATCGGCACGCAACGGGTGGTGATCGTCACGCCGCGCGTGTATGGCACCGACAACGCCGTCACGCTCGATGCAATCCGTCAGCTGGGTATCGCGAATGCGCGCGGTGTCGCTGTCGTGCGTCCCGACGTGACGGACGCCGAACTCGAAGCGCTGCACGCAGGCGGCATTCGCGGCATCCGCTTCACGCTTTACACGCCGTCGAACGCGGTGGTCGGTTTCGACATGGTGGAACCGCTGGCCAACCGCGTGGCGGAACTCGGCTGGCATGTGCAGCTTCATTGGACCGCCGCGCAGATCGTCGAGCATCAGGCGCTGCTCGGGCGTTTGCCGTCGACGATCGTGTTCGATCACTGCGCGCGTCTTCCGCTACCCGATGGCGCAGCGCACGCGGCGTTTCCCGTCGTGCGCCATCTCGCCGATGCAGGCCGTGCATGGATCAAGCTGTCCGGTCCGTATCTCGATTCGCGCGACGGACGCGATTGCCGTTATGCCGACGTTGCGCCGACAGCACGCGCATGGGTATCAGCCGTGCCGCATCGACTGGTGTGGGGCAGCGACTGGCCGCACGTGACGGAGACGCACAAGCCCGACGATCCCATGCTGCTCGATCTGCTCGGCGAATGGACGAGCGATACGGCGACGCGCAACCGCATTCTCGTCGACAACGCGGCGAGCTCATACGGATTCGCGAGCTGAAGAGACCGCCCACCGATTACACAAAGCCCAACCGACGAATGGGCGCATTCCAAACCGGAGACACGTGATGAAATCCACCGTTGCGCCCTCGACCGTGCGCAAGACCCGCTTCACCGAGGCGACGATCGCGCTATTCGAGCGCACCATTCCCGATCCGTTCGTGCTCGCGATCCTGATTACAGCGGTGGTCGCGTTGCTGTCGGCGATGTTCGCGCCGCATGCGACGCCCGGCAGGCTGGTAGGCGGCTGGTACAAGGGTTTCTTCGACATTCTCACGTTCGCATTCCAAATCACGCTGGTGCTCGTCACGGGTCACGCGTTCGCTCATGCGCCCATCGTGCAGCGCGTGTTCAGGTCGCTCGTGTCGGTGGCGCGCACGCCTGTTCAGGCCGCGACGCTGACCTTCGTGCTGGTCGCTGTCGCGTCGTTCTGCAACTGGGGTCTCGGGCTCGTCGTCAGTGCGTTGCTGGCGCGCGAGGTGGCCAAGCGCATGCGGGTGGACTTCGCATGGATCGTCGCGGCGGGCTTCTCGGGATGGGTCGTGTGGGCGAGCGGCATTTCCAGTTCGATCGCGCTCGCGCAGTCGACGCCGGGCAGCGCCATGAACGTCGTGCAGAAGCTCACGGGTGAAGTGCTGCCGTTCAGCACGACGGTGTTCACGAGCTTTAATCTGGTGCCGACCATCGCGATGCTGCTGGCGATGCCATTCGTGCTCGCTTGGCTCAAGCCGCGCGACGAAGACGCCGTGCTGCTCGACACGGAGAAACATCCCGATCCGGCTCCACGCGAAAAACCCACAGGCAAGCTGAGCTTCGCGCGCTGGATCGAGTATTCGTGGCTGGGCTCGGCGTTCATCGGCGCGACGGGTGTTGCGCTGGTGGTGCTCGCGCAAGCCGAACACATCGCGTTTTCAGGGGTGAATGCGGTGATCTTCGTGATGTTCATCGCGGGTGTGATCCTGCATGGCTATCCGCTCGCGTATGCCGACGCCGTGAAAAACGCCGCGCGGCAGACGGGCTCGATGATGCTGCAATACCCGTTGTATGGCGGGATCATGGGCATGATGGATGCCACCGGTTTGCCGAACGTCATTTCGCATTTCTTCATCGCCATTTCCAACGCACACACGCTGCCGTTCTGGAGCTATGTCTGCTCGCTGATCGTGACGTTCTTCATTCCGAGCGGCGGCGGACACTGGGCCGTGCAGGGGCCGTTCGTCGTGCCCGCCGCCGTCGCGCTGCATGCATCCGTTCCCGCTACGACGATGGCCGTCGCGATGGGCGAGCAGGTGTCGAACATGATGCAGCCGTTCTGGGCCGCGCCCGTCGTCGCGATGGCGGGCATCGGCGTGCAGCGCGTGCTGGGTTTCACCGTGATGACGTTCGTGGTCGGCGTGCTCGTGTATGGCGCAGCCTTGCTGCTGCTCGTGTGAACGCGTGGCCGTCGAAACAACGAAGGGAGACAGTTCAATGGAATCATCGACGCAAACGCCGCTGCACACGTCGTCGGGCGACAGGGCGCAAGCGCCGCACGCTGCCATCGACTGGTGGTGGCGCGTGTTCGATATGCGCATCGGCTCGCTGCCGTTGCCCGTTTATGTGCTGATGCTGGCCGTGCTCGGCGCGATGGCCGCGAAAGGCAAGCTCGCCGCCGATCTGCCGACGGGCATCGCGCTCGTCGCTGTCGGCGGTTTCACGTGCGCGGAGCTGGCGAAGCGCATTCCGTGGATACGCCACATCGGCGCCACGTCGATTTTCGCGGCCTTCATTCCGTCGATGCTGGTGTATTACAAGCTGATGCCCGAGCCTGTCGTGAAGGCGGTGACGAGCTTCACGAAGACTTCGAACTTTCTGTACCTGTTCATCGCGGCGATTATCGTCGGCAGCGTGCTGAGCATGGATCGGCAGATGCTGATTAAAGGCTTCGTGCGTATCTTCATTCCCGTTGCAGCGGGTTCGGTTGCGGCGGCGCTGGTCGGCACGGCCGTGGGAACGGCACTCGGGCTCGATGTGCGCCATGCGTTGTTCCTCGTCGTCGTGCCGATCATGGCGGGCGGCGTGGGCGAGGGCGCGTTGCCGTTGTCCGCGGGCTATGCGCAGATTCTCGGTGTCGATCAGGGGCCGCTATTCGCGCAGATTCTGTCGGCCGTGATGCTCGGCAATATCGCGGCGATCTGCTGCGCGGGGCTGCTGAGCTATGTCGGCTCGCGCCGGCCAGAGTGGACGGGCAACGGCCGTCTGACCAAAGCAGGCACGAGCGATGAAGACGTCGCGCAACGGCCGGCGTCGTTTGAGTTCGATGTCGCATCGGTCGCGGCGGCGGGTTCGACGGCCATTGCGTTCTATCTGCTGGGCGTCCTGAGCAATCAACTGTTCGGCTGGCCGGCGCCCGTCGTGATGCTCGTGCTGGTCGTCGCGGCGCAACTGTTCCAGGTCGTGTCGCCGCGCGTGCGGGGCGGCGCGCGCTTCATGTACGGCTTCTTCTCGACAGCCGTCACGTATCCGTTGATGTTCGCGATCAGCGTCGCGATGACGCCTTGGGGCGAAATCGTCACGGCATTTCATTGGGTCAATATCGTGACGGCTGTGTCGACGGTATTGGCGCTGACCGTGACGGGTTTCTTCGTGGGCCGGCTGGTCGGCATGTATCCGATCGAGGCCGCGATCGTCAATGCGACGCATAGCGGTCTGGGTGGAACGGGCGATGTGGCGATTCTCACTGCGGCGAACCGGATGGAATTGATGCCGTTTGCGCAGATCGCGACACGTATTGGCGGAGCGCTGACGGTGATGGCTGCGTTGGGGGTGTTGGCGTATTTCAGGTAATCCAATGCTACGTTCTTCGAGCCGCCGGATTTGTCATGAACCCGGCGGCTTTTTCTTTTTCCGATTTTCAGAATGCCAATCGCATATATCGACTTAAATGGCGACGTGTAAAACGCTTTAAATCCATTCGATGGTTAATCGATTGGCTTTTTTGTAGAATCGGCAAATCCATTCAAAAGCGAATGCGCAACATGAAACGCTACCTGATCCTGACGGGCGACAAGACAACGGCAAACGGCACCGTGCAAGCAGTGGCGTCGACCATTCAACTCGAGGGCCGCGACGTCGCGCATGAAGGCGACGACGTAGCCTGTCCCGCGTGCAACAGCACCGGCAAGATCAAGTGCGATGGTCCGCGCGAGGTGATGACGGCGCCCGATGGCCGTCATGCTGCGCTGAGCGACGACCTGTGCATCTGCAAATGCGAGCCGCCGCCGAAACTGGTCGCGTCGCAGCAGACATTTTCCGTCGGCGAGTAAGACGGCTGTTACACTCAGACGTCTGTCACACGCGGACCCAGGCATCACTCCATCAGCTTCGCCACGATCGGCTCGACCACTTCACGCTGCCGCTCGGCCTTGAGCCGGTAGAGCGCATCGGTCGGATGCACGCCGTCGATCAGCAGCGCGCGCCAGTCGTGCATCGCGCCGATATAACCGTACTGCCGGATCAGCGCGAGCCGGTAATGCTTCGCCATTTCATCGACCACGGCGACGTAGCGCGGAACGATCGACCGGTTCACGGCATAATCGACCGGGTTCGGTTCTTCGAGCACCACGATGCGTCCCGCGCTTCGCGACTGTTCGATAAAGCGCATCAGGTGCGCGCGAAACACGGCAGGCGGTTCTTTCAGGTGATTGTCGGCATCGTTGAGCGCGAAGTTGACGATCACGATGTGCGCGGGCGAGTTCGCCACCCAGCGCGCGTACGGTTCGCTATATCCGTTGACGCCTTTCTCGCGATCGACGAGTGTCGCGCCCGGCACACCGTTGTTCTGCACGATCACCTGCGGGCCGAAGCGGGCCTGCAGCGCGGCTTGCAACAGGGCAGGCGGGTTGTTCGGGGTTTGCCACGACTTGTTGAAACCGTCGGACGTCTGGAAACCCCACATCGTCGAGTCGCCTTGCGCGTCGATGATGATCGGCCGGTCGGCCACGCGCGTGACGTGCGCGGGGCGGGTGGCCGCATCGGCGTGCATCGCGGCGATGCCGAGCAACATGGCTGCCAGCGCGTGTACGCGTCTGGCGCGCGGACTGGCCTGTCGAGAGTCGAGCGTCATGGTGCCTCGCAATGGAATTGACGATATCAGTCGCCGCGAATAGAGCTTACGGCGTCATAAAGCGCAACACGAACTTGATGCACAATCGATGCTGCGTTCGGCACATACGATCCCCACGAGGAGCAGAGATGAGAGTTTCGGATCTGGAAGGCGCGTTACTCGATTACTGGGTTGCACGAGCGGACAATCTGCCGAAGCCGCGCGTCGACGACGGCTTCTGCTGGATCGAGGAGCCCGCCTGCGACGGCGATCCCGCCGGCGCGCTCGAAGCCGCGTTTGCGCCGTCCACGGACTGGGCGCAATGCGGCCCGATCATCGAACGGGCGCACATCCATCTGGTGCCTGCCGCGGCGGGCGCGAATGTCTCGTGGACGGGCTCCGTTCCGGCGGGCGCGAGCACCATCGAACAGGTGGGCGCCACAGCGCTGATCGCCGCGATGCGCGCGTTCGTCGCGAGCCATTTCGGCGACACCGTCGCGGATGCGCCGGGCACGCACTGAGCGCGTGTCATCGCGAAGCCGGGCCCGCTGTCATATGCATTCGAAGATGACCTCGACAGTCTGTGTGCCCGCTCCACGCACGCCGCTGGTGTGGATCTCGACGGTGTGCAGTTCCTTGTTCTGTTCGCGGCAATATGCCCTGGCATGCTTGATCCCCGCGTTGCGGACGGAATTCCACGAAATCAGGCTGATGCGTCCATGACTCGTGACGGAGAGGTAGCCGTTCTGCTTTCTGTCCACGCCAGATACCGCTGTGCACGCGGCAAGCATGCCTATGCCGGCAAACAGAATGCACTTCTTCATAGTCCTCCCTCGGTTGGCGCATTGTCGCGGGCGCGGGCCGCAACAGGCAACTGAAAAAAACTCTAACCGTCTCGGGCATCTGGCCACGTAATCGCGACGCCTGTCAGGCGGCTCGCGATGTCATTACATTATGCTTTCCGATGAGCGTGTGGCGCACGCGTTGTCTCAGCGGAGGACGGCATGGGCGGGTTGTGGCATGAAGTCTGGTTGACGGTGGCCCGGGAATTCTCGGATCTGAACGACGTCAAGGCGATCACGCAGGTCGTGCTGCGCCTCGGTCTTGCGTTGCTGCTGGGCGGCGCGCTGGGCTTCGAGCGCGAGATGGCGGGGCGCGATGCCGGACTGCGTACCCACATGCTGGTCGCGACGGGTTCGGCACTGTTCGTACTCGTGCCGTTGCAGGCCGGCTTCTCGCAGGACAACATGAGCCGCGTGCTGCAAGGCCTCGTGTCGGGCATCGGCTTTCTCGGCGCTGGCGCGATCATCAAACTCAGCGCGGAACGCGAAGTGCGCGGCCTGACGACGGCAGCAAGTCTATGGCTGGCAGCGGGCGTCGGCGTCGCAGCAGGGCTCGGGCGCGAAGCGACGGCGATTCTCAGCACAGTCGTCGCGCTGGTGATTCTGGCGGGCGTGCGAATGATCAAACCGTCCGTGCCCCACCAGCATGACGAACAGGCCGCGTCGAATGAAAAGCCGCGCGAGAAGTGAAGCGCGCGGTGGTTCGCTGCATCGCCGGCGGAGTAGCATGGGCGAACACAATAATTGGGAGACACGCATGCTTCCTGCCGCCGACACATACGAAGGCCTCGTTGCCGCGTTCGAATGGCGCATTCCGCAGCAGTACAACATCGGCATCGATGTATGCGACAAATGGGCCGATGGCAGCGGCCGCCTTGCGTTGATCTGCGAGACGCGCGAAGGGCAGGCCACGCGTTATACCTTCGACGAACTCAAATCGCTGTCGGACCGTTTCGCCAATGCATTGCGCGCAAGCGGCGTGAAGAAGGGCGACCGGGTTGGCATCTTTATCGCGCAATCGGTGGAGACGGCGCTCGCGCATCTTGCCGTGTACAAATGCGGAGCGATCGCGGTGCCGCTCTTCGCGCTGTTCGGTCCCGATGCACTGGAATATCGGTTGTCCGATAGCGGTGCCGTCGCGCTCGTCACGGATCTGGCTGGCGCGCAGAAGATCGCGTCGGTGCGTGCGAGTCTGCCTGAATTGCGCTCGATCTTCTGCATCGATACCGACCACGCCGACGCCGCGCTTCAGGTCGAGTCGTTCTGGTCGGCGCTCAATGCCTCGCCGGCCCATTTCGACGCGGAGCCGACCGCAGCCGACGATCCCGCTGTCATCATCTACACGTCCGGCACGACGGGCAAGCCTAAGGGCGCGCTGCTCGCACATCGCGTGTTGCCCGGTCATCTGCCGGGTGTGGAGATGCCGCAGGCGTTCTTTCCGGACGGTGCCCGCCTGATGTGGACGCCCGCTGACTGGGCGTGGATCGGTGGATTGTTCGATGTGCTGCTGCCGTCCTTGCATCACGGCGTCGCTGTGCTTGCGCGCCGTTTCGAGAAGTTCGATGGAGAGGCCGCGTTCGATCTGATGCAGCGTCACGCCGTCACCCATGCGTTCCTGCCGCCGACTGCGTTGAAGATGATGCGCACCATCGAGCATCCCGAACGCTGGACACTGTCGCTGCGCGCGGTGGCCAGCGGCGGCGAATCGCTCGGTGCGGAACTGATCGGCTGGGGGCGGCGCGCGCTCGGCGTGACGATCAACGAGTTCTACGGGCAGACGGAATGCAACGTGGTCGTCGCGTCATGTGCGACGCTGTTCGAGCCATGCTTCGGGTCGATCGGCAAGGTGGTGCCTGGCCATCGCGTAGCGATCCTCGATGATGCGGGGCACACGTTGCCGCGCGGCGAGCCCGGCAACATCGCGATTCAGGCGCCCGACCCGGTGATGTTCCTCGGCTACTGGCGCAATGAACGCGCGACGCGCGACAAGTTTCGCGGCGACTGGCTGCTCACAGGCGATATGGGCCTGATGGACGAGAACGGCTTTATCCGCTTCGTCGGCCGCGACGACGACGTGATCACGAGCGCCGGCTACCGGATCGGTCCTGCGCCGATCGAAGACTGCCTGCTGCGTCATCCCGCCGTGCGCATGGCGGCCGTGGTCGGTGCGCCCGATGTGCAGCGCACGGAGATCGTCACTGCGTTCGTCGTGCTGAATCCCGGCTATCAGCCGAGCGACGCGCTCGTACAGACGCTCCAGCAGCATGTGAAGACGCATCTCGCCGCGCACGAATATCCGCGCACGATCCATTTCGTCGACGCCTTGCCGATGACGGCAACGGGCAAGATCATCCGCCGCGAACTGCGCGAACGCGTGACGCCGTCGACGTGATCAAGCTCCGTTATGCCCATTCACGCGGCGCATCGTCCTGCGACGACAGCGTGAGCCCTGCCACAGGCAGCGGCAACGCTGTCTTGTAGCGCACCTGCTTGAGCGCAAAGCTCGAGCGGATATTCGACACGCCGGGAATCTTCGTGAGCCACTGAACGATGAAGCGTTCGAGGCTCTGCATATCGGGCACGACCACGCGCAGCAGATAGTCGGCGTCGCCCGTCATCAGATAGCACTCCATCACCTCGGGGCGTTCGCCCACTTCCTGCTCGAAGCGGCGCAGCGCGTCTTCGACCTGCTTCTCGAGACTCACCTGAATGAACACATTGATGCGCAGCCCGATCGCCTCGGCGTCGAGCAGCGTGACCTGCTGCCGGAACAGGCCGAGCTTTTCGAGCGCGCGCACGCGGTTGAAACACGGCGTGGGCGACAGATTGACGGCGCGCGCCAGCTCCGCGTTGGTGATGCGCGCGTTCTGCTGAAGCTGCTGCAGGATCGCGATGTCGATCCGGTCCAGCTGGCGCGCGGCGGGTTTTGCGTCGGAAGTCATAGTGTAAATATTCCGTATTTGGTCAATCCGCAGGAATAAATACACTATCTGAAAGCGGCCAACGACGCAAAAGAGACGCACATTTTGCGGGTGCGTGGGTAAGCTGATTACACGTTTTCGAGCGATTTTCACCTACGCCTAATTACGCTTTTCAGCCGGAGTTGCGCCATGACGGACTTATCGAGCGGTGCCCGCCCCGTTCTTGCCCTCACACAAGCTCGTATCGACACCGATCCGCAGGAGACGGCCGAATGGCTGTCTGCGCTCGACGGCGTCGTCCAGCATGTTGGTATCGAGCGCGCGCAATATCTGTTCGACCGGCTGGCCGCGCATGCGCTCGGCAATGGCGTGGCGACGGCGCGCGCCAACGTGACGCCCTACGCGAACACGATTTCCGTCGATCAGCAGTCACCGTATCCGGGCGATCTCGACACCGAAGAGAAGCTCGCCGCCGCGTTGCGCTGGAACGCGCTGGCGATGGTGGTGCGGGCCAATCGCGCGTATGGCGAACTGGGCGGGCATATCGCGAGCTATGCATCGGCGGCCGATCTGTTCGAAGTGGGCTTCAATCATTTCTTTCACGCGGCCGGTGATTCGCACGGCGGCGATCTGGTCTACTTCCAGCCGCATTCGTCGCCGGGCGTGTATGCGCGTGCTTACCTCGAAGGCTTTCTCGACGAGACGCATCTCGAACACTATCGACGCGAGATCGCGGGACCGGGTTTGTGTTCGTATCCGCATCCGTGGCTGATGCCGGACTTCTGGCAGTTTCCGACGGGCTCGATGGGCATCGGGCCGATCAACGCGATCTACCAGGCGCGCTTCATGCGCTACCTGCAGAACCGCAATCTGCTGGAGACGGAAGGCCGCAAGGTTTGGGGCTTTTTCGGCGATGGCGAGATGGACGAGCCGGAATCGATCGGCGCGTTGTCGCTGGCGGCGCGCGAGGGGCTCGACAATCTGGTGTTCGTGATCAACTGCAATCTGCAGCGGCTCGATGGACCCGTGCGCAGCAATGGCCGCATCATCGACGAACTCGAAGCGCAGTTCACGGGCGCGGGCTGGAACGTGATCAAGGTGCTGTGGGGTTCGGACTGGGACGCGCTCTTTGCACGCGATCGTACGGGCGCGTTGCTGCGCGCATTCGCGCACACGGTCGACGGCCAGTTCCAGACCTTCTCGGCGAATGACGGCGCGTACAACCGCGAGCGCTTCTTCGGACAGAACCCTGAACTGGCCGCGCTCGCCGCGCATCTGAGCAACGACGACATCGACCGCTTGCGCCGCGGCGGCCATGACGTGCGCAAGCTGCATGCAGCATACGAGCGTGCGCTGAAACACCGCGGCCAGCCTACCGTGATTCTCGCGAAGACGATGAAAGGCTTCGGCATGGGCTCGATCGGCCAGGGCCGCATGACGACGCATCAGCAGAAGAAGCTCGACGTCGAACAGCTGAAGGCGTTCCGCGACCGCTTCCGCCTGCCGTTATCCGATGAAGACGTCGAGCAGCTCAAGTTCTATAAACCCGCAGAAAACAGCCCGGAAATGCAGTACCTGCATGCACGCCGGGCTGCTCTTGGCGGCTATCTGCCCAGAAGGCGGAAAGCGGCATCGCAGACACCGACCGTGCCTGCGATGCCAGCCTGGGGACAATTCGCGCTGGACGCGAACGGCAAGGAGATGTCGACCACGATGGCGATCGTGCGGATGCTCGGCAGCCTGTTGAAGGATGCATCGCTTGGGTCACGCGTCGTGCCCGTCGTCGCTGACGAGGCGCGCACCTTCGGCATGGCGAACCTGTTCCGGCAGGTCGGCATCTATTCGCCGCTCGGTCAGTTGTACGAGCCGGAAGATCTCGGTTCGATGCTCTATTACCGCGAAGACACGGGCGGCCAGATTCTGGAGGAGGGCATATCGGAGGCGGGCGCGGTGTCGTCGTGGATTGCGGCGGCGACGTCGTACAGCGTGCACGATCTGCCGATGCTGCCGTTCTACATCTACTACTCGATGTTCGGCTTCCAGCGCATCGGCGACCTGATCTGGGCCGCGGCTGATCAGCGCGCGCGAGGCTTTCTCATCGGCGCGACAGCGGGCAAGACGACGCTTGGCGGCGAAGGTCTGCAGCATCAGGATGGCACGAGTCATCTCGCGGCATCGACGGTGCCGAACTGCCGCGCGTACGATCCCGCGTTCGCGTATGAAGTGGCGATGATCGTCGATGAAGGCATGCGCGAGATGATCGAACGTCAGCGCGATGTGTTCTATTACCTGACGGTGACGAACGAGAACTATGCGCAGCCCTCTTTGCCTGCGGCGTCGTTCGATAGCGTGCGCGAAGGTGTGTTGAAGGGTATGTATCCGCTCGATCGCGCTGCGCACGAAGTAGCGCAAGTGCAGTTGCTTGGCTCGGGTGCGATTCTCGGCGAAGTGCAGGCGGCGGCGCGCATGTTGAAGGATGACTGGAATATCGATGCTGCCGTGTGGAGTGTGACGAGTTTCACCGAGTTGCATCGAGATGGGGTTTCAGCGGAGCGTGCTGAACGGTTGTTCGATGATGATGCAGGGGCGACGCCGTATGTGACTTCTGTGCTTGCTGCATCGCGCGGGCCGGTGATCGCCGCAACCGATTATGTGCGTGCTGTGCCTGAGCTGATTCGCGCGTATGTGCCGCGTCGTTATGTGACGCTTGGTACGGATGGGTTCGGTCGGAGTGATACGCGTGCGGCGCTGAGGGCTTTTTTTGAAGTGGATCGGGCGTCGATTGTGATTGCGGCGCTGAAGGCGCTTGCTGATGATGGCTCGATTTCGCGGGATGTTGTTGCGCAGGCGCGTGGACAGTACAAACGGGTTGAGGCTGGTAAGGCGACGCCTTGGGAGAAGTAGGTTTTGGTTTGGTTTTGTTTGGTTTGGTTGTTTTGCGGCGCCTGGTTTGGTGTGCTCGTGTTTTTGCTGGCATCCGCGATTTGTTATTGGTTTGCCTGGGTTGCCCCTGTGCGGGGCGGCACCTACTTTTCTTTGCCGCGGCAAAGAAAAGTAGGCAAAAGAAAGCCGCTGAACACCGCCAATTCTTGACGTTTGCCCACGGGCCCCCAACGGCCCCGTCCCGTTCGCGGCATCTCCCTTCTCAATGCCCGCTGCCAACGCTTCGAATTGGCTCATCAACCACTTCACACACCCGCGTCGCCACACGCGCGATCAAATCTCACACGTTCTATAGCGGCAAACTGTGTGTAGGCTTTCGCGCCGAATGCGCTCCACTCCAGACTGAAAACCAGGGTCACGGCTCGAAAGCGCGATCGGTGTCGTAGGAGCACTAAGGTATGGAGTACTACAACCTACACACAGTTTGCCACCTGGGCGGCCGCAACCATTCGCTGCCGCTGGCTGTGCTACGGGTACTTGAAGTGGGTGAGGCGCAGGTTCGGAGCGTTGGCAACGGGCGGTGACTGAGAAGTTGCCGTGTGAAGCGGAAGACCCGATGGGGGCCCTCAGGCGGTGGTCAAGCACGGGCGGTGTTAGCCCGCTTTCTTTGCTTACTTTCTTTGCGGCGGCAAAGAAAGTAAGTGCCGCCCCGCACAGGGGCGACGCTTGAAGCACGAAGGCGAATCGCGGATGCCCGCAACGACAAAAGCCAACAACAAGACCAAAAATCAAAACAAAAACCAAAACAAAAACCAAAACAAAAACCAAAAACCATCAAACCGAAGGCAACAGCAAATTAGCATCCCTCGCCAACAACCACCGCCCATCCGTCTCCTTCCGCAGAATAGTCAGCGTACAACCGGCATGACGCACGGGCGGCGCAGAGCCATCCTTTGGCGATATCGTGATCTCCAGCTGCGAGCGCAAAAAAGCCCAATCCCCCAACACCTGAAGCTCAAGAATCTCACTCTTACCATCGATATCGATATGCTTCTGCGCTTCAGACGCAGCCATAAAAGCAGCCTTACCGAACGGCTTCTGCCCGGGCACCATAAAAACCGCATCGTCGGTCATCAGGCTCAGAACGGTGGCTGTGTCGCCGGCCTTGCTCGCGGCAAGCCATGTATCGATCAGTTGTCGGATAGCGCGTTCGTCGTCGGTCATGATGCGGTCCTCGCAAATCGGCATGTGAGCCGTCGATTGTAGACGGACCAGAGAACGCATCATTCGCGCCTGCCAGCGAAACTCACTTCGACGTCACGATCACCCCGACACTCGCACTCACGACAAACAACGTGCCCGCCAGTTGCAACGCCGTCATCGGCTGATGCAGCACGACAAAACCTGCCAGCGCGCCAATAGCGGGCTCGACACTCATCAGAATCCCAAACGACGAAGCAGGCATATGACGCAGCGCGATCATCTCGAGCGCATACGGCAGCAATGGCACGAGCACTGCAAGACCGGCAGTGGCCGCCAGTTGCATCGGCGCAATATGCAAGCCATGTTCGACAAGACCGAACGGCGTCGCGACGAGCGCCGCAGCAATCAGCGATACAGACAGACCTTCCAGCCCGGGAAACAACGCACCCGTCTTTTTCATCAGCACGATATAGCTGCCCCAGCCGCACGCGGCGCCCATCGCGAGCAGCATGCCCACAGGCTCGCCGATCCAGCCCGCGCGGTCATGCGCAAGCAGCAGCACGCCTGCGATGGCCAGCAGCGGCCACAGCAGCGCGCGCAGACGCCGCACGCCCAGCGTCGCGACAGTCAATGGGCCGAGAAAGTCGATCGCAACGGCAAGCCCAAGCGGAATGCGCTCGATCGCCGAGAAAAAGCACAGCGTCATGCCCGCCATCGCGACGCCCAGCACGCCCGCCGCGAGCCAGTGCGCGCGCGAATAGCTGCGCAGCTTCGGGCGCACCACAAGCGCCAATATCACCGCCGCCCACGCCAGTCGCAGCCACGTCGTGCTGAACGCGCCGAACGCGGCCATGGTCGGCGCGGAGAGCGCCGCACCGAACTGCACGCACGACATCGACAGCAGCCCGAGCAGCGCGGCGAGACCAATATGGCGTTGCGGGACGGCGGGAGGGGACGTGGCGTCGAAAGCGAGGGAATCGGCGAGCGTGGAATCTTTCATGTAATTGGGCAATCGTGTGCAGCAGACAGATCCATCATATCGACGAATTGAGCATTAAGATAAGCTGATATTTCTTATGTCACTATCACGGACGCTGATAATGCGCGACTTCGATAGCAGTCTTCTGCGGGCCTTCGTAACCGTCGCCGAAACGGGCGGCGTCAGCGCGGCAGCGGCGCGGCTTGCGCGCACGCAGGCAGCCGTCAGCATGCAGTTGCGGCGGCTGGAAGACGACATCGGCCAGCGGCTGCTGGAGCGCTCGCCGCGCGGTGTGCGGCTGACGGACGCCGGGCATCGGCTGCTGCCATACGCCCACGCGATTCTCGGCGCGGGCGAGGATGCGCGCCGCGCGCTCGAAGTCGGCGATGTGGCGGGCACTGTGCGGCTGGGCATGCTCGAAGACGTGGCCGTCGGCAGACTGCCGCGTGCGTTGCGGCGTTTTTCGGCAGCGCACCCGCAGGTCGCGCTGGAGATCGTCGTCGATGCGAGCGCCGCGCTGTCGCAGCGGCTGGCCGACGGTGCGCTCGACGTGCTCGTCGGCGATCCCGCGATGGTCGATGCGACACCGCTCGTCACGTGGACGCAACCGCTCTTCTGGGTCGGCGCGCGCGGCTATCTGCCCGATCCCGGCGTGCCGCTGCCGCTCGTCGCGTTCGGCGGCGCGTGTCTGTGGCAGCAGCAGGTGATGTCGATACTGCGGCGCGCGGGTATCGCGTGGCGCGTGGTCTGCACGAGCACGAGCCTGCCTGCCGTGCAGTCGGCCGTCGAAGCAGGGCTGGGTGTATCGGTGCTGCTCGACGGCAATATCCGCTACGACACGATGCGCGTGCTCGGCCCCGCGGATGGCCTGCCGGAGCCGCCCGCCGCCGATCTCGGCCTGTTCGTGCGCCACGCCGCAGGTGCACAGGAATCCGCCGTCGACGCCTTGCAGACCTTCCTCTGCGAAGAGCTCGATCTCGGCTTTGTCGAGCGTGCTTCTAGAACCCTGCGCCGGTGATCCGCGCGCAGCCGCGTGATAACCTCGCTGGCGGATGATGCATTGCGCACATGGGAGCGCGTTCCATCTTCGCCGCGGTTCATGCAAACTGCGTGCATCACGTTGCATGTTCAACGACCTATAACCATCAATCGCGGAGTTTCCTTGCCCACGACTCATACGTCGCGTCGGCAGCCCAAGCAGGCGCGCGCCGAATTCGCGCTCGACAGCATTCTCGAAGCCGCCGCCCGCACGCTCGAATCCCATGGCAAGGCCGGGCTGACGACACAGCGCGTCGCCGATACGGCAGGCTTCAGCATCGGTGCGATCTATCAGTACTTTCCGAACAAGGAGGGGCTGATCGAAGCGCTTGCGCGGCGCGAACTGGAGCGCCTGACGGCAATGATGAGGGATGCGCTTTCCCAACCCGCGCCATTCGGCACGGGCCTCAACGCCCGGCGCATGATGCGTGTGACGGCGGCGTTCATTGGCGATCGCCCGCGTTTCTACAGCATCCTGCGCGCCGAATGGGCGGACGCCGCGCCCGATACGCCGATCGGGCAGGGCATGCGGCGCTACTTCGAGCTGATCGCGGGCACGCTGAACCGCGAGAACCCGGATCTGGGCAAACGCATCGCACGCGACGAAGCGCGCTTCGTGCTGTTTCGTGCAATCTCCGGTGTGCTGCTCGCCACGGCACTGGAGCGGCCGAAATACTTCGGCACCGACGCATTCGAAGACGAGATGGTGCGCCTGATTCTGGGTTTCCTGAACTACGACCTCAGCCCCGATATTCCACGGCTCGCGCCAGAGGATGACAGTTTTACGCGCGCGTGAAAGTTATGAGGATTCCTCGTATATGCAACAGCGCGCGAAAGCGGGCTTGCCGAGGATTTTTTCCCGATGTCATATTGTGCGTCCGAGGGCTGCAAGCGCCTGCCGATCCACGCAGCGCGACAGCCTCCTGAAGGACATATCAATTCGACGCCGCCGCGACGACCGCACAGTCGATCCGCGCGGACGGCGCGACCGGGGAAAGGCATGAACCATCATCAGCTCGAGTCGACCCTCGAGCATCTCGAACACGTCTTGGCGCGCATTTCCGGCACGGAGCCGATTCCGCTGTCGTACTGGCGCAAGCGTGTCGACGACGTCACGGCGGCCGCCCGCATTCCGGCTCAGGTGAACCGTGCAAGAAGACTCGACGAAGCGTTGAGCGCGCTGGAGTTGCGCTCAGGAAACTGATGGCGTGGGGCCGGCAAGTATTGCAAGCGGACGCGCTACAAATTGCACGCCCGCTCGCAGCGAGAATCGCATTGAACGTCAACGCCTGATCACGCCCATGAGCAGCGTGACCAGAAAGATCACGATAAAGATAAAGAACAGCACTTTCGCTATTTCCGCAGCGCCAGCGGCAATGCCGCCGAATCCGAAGACCGCCGCGATAATGGCGATAATGAAAAAGATGGCAGCGTATCGAAGCATGGAAGCCTCCACCAAAGGGTTGCTGGACAGATCGATGCAATGACCGACCCACTCGCGGGAACCGCGTCGACTGATATGGGCGACGCCGTGTTCGGCTGGAGCAACACCCGTGCCCAACGGGAACGGACGCTCCGCGAGATGCTGCTGGAACCCGATACTCGCAATATGGACAGGATACTCGTAAGCGCGTGCCTTGCCGGTTTGCCCGTCCGTTACGACGGCTCGGCGAAGACGCTCGCGGACTCGCTGCTGCAGACGTGGCGCGATGAAGGGCGGCTCGTCGTCGTGTGCCCCGAAGTGGCGGCGGGCTTCAGCACGCCGCGTCGTCCCGCCGAAATCCAGTTGCGCCGGCATGGCGGCGACGTGCTCGACGGCACCGCGAGTATCTGCGATAACGCGGGCGTCGACGTTACCGCGTTGTTCGTCGACGGCGCGCGTCATGCGCTCGAACAGGCGCAGGCCTACGACTGCCGCTATGCATTGCTGGCGGACGGCAGTCCATCGTGCGGAAGCAGTTATATCTACGACGGCATGTTCGCGGGCATCCGGCACGCCGCATCCGGCGTGACAGCTGCGTTGCTCGAACGGCACGGCATCCGTGTGTTCGCGCCTGACAGGATCGATGAGCTTGCAGCATTGATCGACTGCGATCGATGACATGAAGTCATAGCCAGTCGCGCGCAAGCATGGTCAATACGCTTGCCGCGATGGCAAGCAGCACAACGCCCGTGACACGTTCGATCGACGCACGATGCGTGGTGAAGCGCGCGACCACAGACGGATGCCCGATGCCCATCGCGACGAGCAGATCCCAGCCGAACACGGCAGCGAACATCCACACGCCATAGACGATCTGCGCGCCGAACGGCGCGTCGCGTGCCGCGAGCAGGGCAAACAGGCTCGCGTAAAAGAGTGCGTTCTTCGGATTGAGAATCGCGGAAGCAAAGCCCATCGCGAAGCGCGCGTGCCACGCGCCTGTCTTGCCGGGCGCAGTCGCGCCATCTCGCCCATGCGGCACGACAGACGCCGCGCTGGCATGCCGAAGCATCATCGCGCCGAGATAGGCCAGATACGCGCAACCGGCTGCCTGCACGAGCGCGAACGCGACGCCATGTCGATGCAGTGCCGCAAAGCCGCCGACCGCAAGCGCGATGAACACGCCATTGGCACACGCGATGCCGAAGCATACGGCGCCCGTCTTGCGCCAGCCGCGCAACAGCGCGCTGCGTGCGATCAGAAAGAAATCCGGTCCGGGGCTAAGCAGCGCAAGCAGATGCGCGCCCGCGACCATCGCGAACTGCTGAAGAGAAAGACCCATCTCGACTCCTTGTGTGTGCGAGGAGTCTGCGCGAGCGCGCAACGAAGATATTGAAGAAAAGTGCGCAGTCGTAAAGGAAAAGGGCGGGAGAAGGGCGCTTATGAAGCAGTGGACACGGCGGCGCGCCGGTAAGCGCCCGGCGTCATCGCGACGCGTTCCTTGAATGCGCGCTGGAAGTGCGCCTGATCCGCGAAGCCGAGTTCATGGGCGATTGCCGTGAGCGCATGTCCATGACGCAACAGCCGACGTGCGGCATTGATGCGCAGATCGAGTTGCCAGGCATGCGGCGACATGCCGGTGGCGGCGCGGAACGCGCGAATGAACGCATAGCGGCTCATGTCCGCCATCTGCGCGAGCTGCTCGATGGGCAGGCGCTCGCCATACGCGACACGCAGGAACTCGGTGATGCGCGCAAGTCGATCAGCGGCGATACGCGGCACCGGCGGCATCTCGCGCGGCTCGCCGAGCCACGACCGCTCGCTGACGAACAGGATCAGTGCCGCTTCCTTCTCCGCGCAATCCGCGTTCGAGAACAGCAGGCGGTTGAGCGCGCAGTAGCGCAGATACGCTGCGCGGTTCTGGTTGATCGACGAACGCGCGAGCACGTCCTGCGCATCCGCAATGCCGCATTCCTGCAGCACGCCGCTCGCCCATTCGACGTTGAGATGAAGCATCTGGTAGCTCCACTCGCCGTCCATGTCGGGGTTGCACGAGTGAACCCGCGTTGCGGGAATCAGGACGAGGCTGCCCGGGCCCAGGCGCGCGCGGTCGTCGCCGCATGCGTAGTTGCTGTGTCCGCTGTCGACGGCGCCGATCGAAAGCGTGTCGTGCGTATGCGGCACATAGCACGCACGCGATTTAGAAGCCAGCCGGCTTTCGACGAATGGTAACTGCGGATCGCACCAGTAACGTTGATCGTTCATGCGACCGATGATCGCATGAACCCGCGTGTCGCTGCGAGTTGCAACACGTTGCAACCACGAAATCGTTTGCGCGCCTTTCAAACCGGGATTATCGGTTTTTAAATGGCCGGCGCATGCATGAAATAGTTGGTAATACGACGACGGCAAATTGAAGGAATAACGAAAAGTGAATATCCGTTCGCGATTATCTGTTTAACGTTTGCGAGCCGTTCTCAGGCTTAATTCGATATTTTCACGGCCGCCAGTTAAAGGTTTTTCAAGCTCCGTGATATTTTTACGACACCCCTTTTCTTTGCGATAGAACACGTTAAAATGCGCGCCGATTCACAGAGATAGCGCTTCATATCCTCTGATCTTTCCAGTCTGCAGATTTTCATCCGTATGAAGAGATGGCCAGATATTTAACATTTGGACATCCGTTGCTGACCGAGGGGCAAATACCCTGGGAAAGCCGCGCTTAAAGCCGGTCAGTAAAAAGCAATAAACCGAAGAAAAAATCACATGCCATTGGGGATTCAAACGATATTCGAAGCGCGATCCGCGCTCGACGGGGTGTTTCAAGGCGAAAAGCCGGCAGCGTACAGGACCATGATGGCGCAACCGCGCGCTCTCGTGCGTGCGCTCGCACACGCACGCCTGGTTGCGCTGACAGCCGCCGCCGCGTTCGCGCTGCATGGCGTCGCCGCACATGCGCAGACGTCCGCGCTGCCCAGCCCGCAAGCACAACCGTCCACTCAGTTGCACGCGCAAGCATCGCGCGTCAATCTCGCATTCTTCTATGGTTCGCGCGTGCCCGTCGGCGAGCTGCAGGCATTCGATGCTGTCGTGATCGATCCCGCCAGCGGCTTCGATCCCGCCGCGCATCCGCTGCGCCACACGGTATGGCTCGCGCGCACGCATGCCGATGCGGCGCAGGCTACGCCGGACGCATTCGTCAGCGCGCAGATCGAGCCGTTGTGGCAGCGCGGCTTTCGCGGCTTCCTGCTCGACACGCCTGCGGCCATCGCAGCCGTCGAGGCGATCCGCGCCGCGCATCCCGATGCGCGTCTCGTGATCGGCGGCGACAACGCACTGCAGGCGGCGTTGCCGCACGCGGGCGCGCTGTATGCCGTGGCCGGCCCGGCGCTGGTTCGCGACGCGCAGAACGGCAGTGTGGCAGCAGGCGAGCGTGACAAACGCAGCGCCGCCGCGCAGCAGTTCACGCAAACGACGGGCGTGCCCGTCGTGTCGATCGAAACCTGTCCCGCCGATGACCGCGCCTGCGCGCGCACGACGGCTGCACAGGTGCTCGCCGCGGGCGTCACGCCCTATGTGACGAACGCGTCGCTGAACGCAGTCGGCATCGGCGCGATCGAAGTGCTGCCGCGCAAGGTGCTGATCGTGCAGGACAGCGACGAAGACTTGCCGCTCGACGAAACGCCGGGCGTGCGCGATCTCGCGACGCCGCTCAATTACCTCGGCTACGACGTCGAATACGCGAACGTTCATGAGCCGTTGCCCGAAGGCATCACGCCGGACCGCTATGCGGGCGTCGTCGCGTGGCTGCAGGGCGACGAGACGCCGAACAGCGGCGCGTGGCGCGCGTGGGTCGACGAGCGCATCGCTTCGCATGTGCCGATGGTGTTTCTCGGCCAGTTCGGCTTCGACGCGGCGGAAGACGAAGGCCGCGCGCTCGATCTGCAAGCCGTCGCGGGACCGTTTACGGACAGGATCGAAACCGTGTCGCGCGATCCGATGGTCGGCTTCGAAGTCGATCCGAAGCTCGGCACGCGTGATCTCACGGGCGTGCAGGTTGGCAGCCAGAGCAGGTCGCTGCTGCGCGTGAAGAGCGGCGAAGCGACGCTCGACCAGATTGCCATCACACCGTGGGGCGGCTTTGCGATGAGCCCGTATACGGTCGTGTCGCTCAATGGCATTGGCCAGGAGCGCTGGGCGATCCAGCCAATCGACTTCCTGCGGCAAGCGTTGCGTCTGCAACCGATGCCCTCGCCGAGCGTCACCACGGAAAACGGCCGGCGTCTTTTCATGTCGCACGTGGACGGCGACGGTTTCGCATCGCGCGCGGAGTTTCCGGGCGCCGACTATTCGGGCGAAGCGCTGTATCAGCAGATTTTCACGCGCTACAAGGTGCCGATGACGCTGTCGGTGATCGAAGGCGAAGTGGGGCCGAAGGGTCTGTATCCGCAGATCTCGCCGCGTCTGGAAGAGATCGCGCGCAAGATGTTCGCGCTGCCTTATGTGGCGATCGGCACGCACACGTATTCGCATCCGTTCGAATGGGAGAACGTCGACGCGAAGACGGGCGAGCGTATCGATCGCGGTGGCGGCGATACGGCGTTCTCGCTGAACATCCCGAACTACACGTTCAATATCGACCGCGAAGTCACGGGTTCGATCGATTACATCAACTCGCGTCTCGCGCCTGCCGGCAAGAAGACGACGATCCTGCAGTGGCCGGGCAACTGCGAGCCGCCTGCGATCGTCGTGCGCAAGGTGTATGAAGCCGGTGTCGATAACGTGAACGGCGGCGACACCGTCATCACGAAGAGCGCGAACAGCTGGACCAATATCGCGCCGATCGGCGTGCTGAAAGGGCCGGGCGCGTATCAGGTGTACGCGCCGAACCAGGACGAGAACGTCTACACGAACGACTGGCTCGGCCCGTTCTACGGCTTCACGCGCGTGCTCGAAACGTTCGACATGACGGACAAGCCGCTGCGCTTCAAGCCGATCGACATCTACTACCACATGTACAGCGGCACGAAGGTCGCGTCGTTGCGCGCGCTCGACCAGATTTTCGCCGCTGTGCTGAAGCAGTCCGTGCTGCCCGTACACATGACGGACTACGCGCACAAGGTGCTCGACTGGCGCTCGTTCGCGGTTGCGCGCACGGTGCAGAGCGAAGCGTCGAACGCGAAGTCGGCAGATTGGGTTGTGCGCGGCAATGGCGAAGTGCGTGAATTGCACTGGCCGCTGACGACTTCGCCTGATCTTCAGTCGTCGCATGGCGTGACGGGCTACGCAGCAGGACCGGACGGCACGTATATCCATATCACCGATGGCGCAGCGCGCGTGTCGTTCGACTCAGCGAATGCAAAACCGCAGGCGAGTGCGCTGCCGTACATCGCCGAAGCGAATGGTTTCGTGCGCGACTTCAGGCGCGATGGCAAGAACCTGTCGTTCGAGTTCGGCAGCTATTACCAGCCGTTCGTGAAGCTCGCGAACGCGCAGAGCTGCACCGCGAGTGTCGCGGGCCGAGCAGTGCCGCTGCAACGCGACGGCGCATACGTCCGCTTCGATACGCCCGCGCTCAATGCCCTCGAAGTCCACTATCAGCCCGTCGAGATCCGCTGTGAACGATAAAACGAACGACAAACGTCCCCGTATCGTTCCGACGTGGCTTGTCTACACGCTCGCGGGCGTGGTGGTCACGACCATGTACGGCGTGTCGCCGCGCGGCGGCTTGCGCGAGCGCGTCGCCTCGGTCGGCAAGCCGAGCGAGCTGAGCGTCGCGTATCTGGAAGCGTGGTCGAAGGTGCGGCCCGACAACGAGGAGTTCCTCTCGCTGCTAGGCGCGCAGTATCTGTATCTGGGACGCACCGACGACGCCGAACGCATTGCCACGCGCATGGAAGCGCTCGGCACGGACGACATGCTCAAGAGCGCGATGATGCTGCATCTCGCGGTGACGGAGCAGCGCACCTTCGCGATTCCCGAAGAAGATCCGCGCCGTGCGCCCGCGCTCGAAGTCTTGCGCGCGCGCCTGACACAGGCGTCGAAGCTGCCGTGGGCGCCGAAGGATCTCGAATGGCTCGCGCAGCGTTCGGCGGCTGTCGGCATGCCGGATCTGGCCGCGCATCTGTATGCGCGGCTGTCGGCTAACGATCCCGACCAGCGCGCGAAGTGGGACACGCAGATCACGCGTTACGCGTTGCAGGTCGGCGATTATCACGCCGCTGCCGACGCATGGTTCCGTCAGGAAGCCGTTGCACAGACACGCGATGAACAGCGCCGCTGCTTCGTTGCGGGCGTGCGCACGCTGCAATCGGGCAATCTGCTCGACGACGCGCTCACGGCCGCCGACGCGCATCTCGGCAAGCTCGCCGACGACCCCGCGACGCTTATCGTGATGCTGAATCTCGCGCGTGCGGCGAACCGTCCGGATGCGGTCGACCATTACGCGAAGCTGCTCGCGAAGTACGCGCTGGCGGAACCGACGTCGCCGCTCGGCGAGCATGTGCGCGCAGTGGCGCAAGCGGGCTATGCCTATATGGACGGTCCCGTTGCATATCGCCGTCGCGATGCACTCGTCAGTTTGCGTGCAGCGATGCGCGCGGCAGCGGCGCAGCAAGAGGGCAGCGTGCGCGTGATTCGCGTGGCAGCAGCGGCACCGCAAGCACCGCAAGCGGCCAGCGATCTCGCCGCGCCAAGTGCTTCAGCGATCCGCTCGGACCCGAACGTCGCGAATGTCGTGTTTCAGGCCTTTGTCGAATCGGGCGATCTGGCCAGCGCGCAGAAAGTCGCCGCGCAGCAGGTGCAGCGCGATCCGCGTTCGGTCGAATGGGTCAAGCGTCTTGCGCAGGTCGCCGAATGGAATCGCGATCCGTCGCTGGCATTGAAGTCGTGGCTCGACTACGCACAACTGTCGAACGATCAGGTCGGCTGGCAGAACGTGCTGCGCATCGCGCCGATGCTCGACGACGACGAAGCGTATCTGACGGCGCTCGTGCATGAATCGCGCGCCGCGCCGAACGACCTGAAGCTGATCGACAACGTGACGGCGACGTACGAGCGTCTCGGCCGTCCCGACGATGGTCTCGCATTCCTGCGTTCGATGCCGCGCGCGACGAACGCCGACGCGCTCGATCAACGTATCGGCCAGCTCGCCGAGCGCGCCGGTCACGACGATCAGGCGCTCGCGACGTATCGCGCGGTGCAGGCGCGTCATCCGAACGATGCGAACGCGGCGCTGCGTACGGCCAGCGTGCTGTACCGGCAGGGCGACTATCGCGGCTCGCTGGCTGCGCTGAAAACGGCGCGCGCGGGCGCGAAAGACACCGACGAAGACTTCTGGCGCAACTACGCGGAACTCGCGCGCCTGCTGCAACAGGACGACGACGCGAACGAGGCGTATCGCCATCTGATCGCAAGCGGCGTGGCGACGCCGGAAGATCTCGGCGACATGACGTACTTCTACGACCCG
Organism: Burkholderia sp. Ac-20365; assembly: GCF_017104715.1. Taxonomy (GTDB): domain Bacteria; phylum Pseudomonadota; class Gammaproteobacteria; order Burkholderiales; family Burkholderiaceae; genus Paraburkholderia. The sequence continues at coordinate 209,933 of NZ_JAAGPI010000010.1, read as the reverse complement.
TATCCGATCGATGCGGGCCGTGTCGCCGAATTGCGCTATCGCCGCGATCACACGGTGCGCGCGTTGCAGGACGCGATCTTCTACTACACCGACGCGCAGGCGATGGATCGCATCACGTTCCTGCTCGCGAGCCTGACGCCCGAAGAACTGAAGGCAGCGGAAGCATCGCCCGCGCTGCTCGGCGTGCGCGCCGAATACTATCGCCTCATCAACGAACCGCAGAAGGCGCTCGCCGATCTGAAGCGCGCCGTCGATCTGCCGGGCGCGAGTTCCGATCTGCGCGCAGCGTATCTGTGGACGCTCGTCGACTATGGCAGCGACGGCGATCTGCGCGAAGCGCTCAAGCGCTGGCGCGGCAGCGCCGATCAAAGCTCGGCGTTGTGGGAGCCGTATGCCGCCGCTGAAATGCGCCTGAACCGGCCTGTCGCCGCGCTCGAATATCTGCGCCGCCAGTCGGCCATGATGTCGCGCGATCCGCTGTGGCTGCTCACGTATGCCGACGCGCAGGAGCAGGCGGGCCACGACGGCCTCGCATGGTCGATCCGCAAGAAGGTATGGCTGCAGATGCAGCAGGACGAAGCGAAGCTCGTCAAGCTGCACGGCGCGCAGCGCGCGGCGATGCGCGGCCGCACCGCGCAGGACGCCGAGACGCTCGAAGACTTGCGCGGCCGTCGCGTGACGCTGTCGGCTGAATACGCAACGGGCGACGAGTCCGCTGCGCTGCTCGACAGCCTGATGTCGGCGCGGCCCGCAACGGCGGACAACGCCATCGCGCGCCGTACGATGATCGGCACGGCGAAGGGACTGCCGGGCGGCGCGCCGCTCGATGGCGCCGGCTTGCCGGAGAACGCGCGCGTGCGCGGCGCAGTGGCGAAGGAAGTGGCCGTTGCGTGGGCGCTGTCGAAGGAAAGCAATCCGCTCGCGAAGCGCTGGCTCGCGCAGCAGTACGCGGAGCGCCTGTCGCGTCCCGCCGATGCGCAGCTGACCATCGCGCTCGCCGAAAACGACATCCCCGAGATGGAGCGTCTGCTCGCGGTGGAGCGCTCGCGCCTGCCCGTCAACGACCGTATCGATGCGACGATCGCCGTCGACCGGCCCGACCGCGCGCAGCAGCTCGCGTTCAACGCGCTCGATGGCGCGCCGGAAGATACGGATCTGCACACGCGCGTGACGGAAACGACGCTCGACTGGCCGCAATCGGTCGATCTCGATGTCGTCAACCATATCGAACATCCGCTCGATTACGTCGAGACCACGCTCGACGCGAGCCGCAAGGTCGCCGAGCGGTATCTCGTCGGCGCGACCTACGTGCAGCACTTCCAGCATTCGACGGATATCACGCAGCTGGTCAACGTGCCGTCCGTCGACCGCTGGCTGAACATCTACGGCGAGCGCCGGACGCGCGATACGTCGTTCATGATCACGGGCGGCCGTCGCGACGGTGCGAACGCGTTCTATACGCTCGATCTCGCCGCCGAAGTAGGGCGCAACTCGGCGCTCACGCTCGGCGTGCGCGCGGGCCGCAATCAGGTCGCGGACGAAAACCAGGCGCTGCTGATCGGCGGCATGAAGGACAACGTGATCGGCGACCTGACGTACCGGGTGTCCGAACGCATCACGCTGACGGGCAGTGTCGAAGCGGACCGCTTTTATAGCCAGGCACGCAACTACATCGGCAGCGGCGTGCTGTCGACGGCGGAAGTGACCTATCGCATCCGCACGACTTACCCGGATTACACATTGCGTGCGCTGATTACGCACGGTGGCTACGGCGCAAGCGGCCAGCCGGACGCACTGATGACGAATCTGCTGCCGACGGCGCTTCAGCCCGCAACCGCGCAGGACTTCATGCCGGACACGTACACGCAGTACGGGTTCTTCTTCGGCTTCGGCAACGATCTGGAGCAGCAGTACACGCATGCATGGCGTCCGTTCTTCGACGTCGGCATCGTGCACGACTCGATTCAGGGCTGGGGGCCGGACGTGAGCCTCGGCATTGCGGGCACGGTGCTGGGCGGCGATCACCTCGCGGTGTTCCTGCAGCATCAGCGCGTGTCGAAGATCGGCACGCCCGTCACGCTGGTGGGCGCGCGTTACAAATGGTTCTACTGATTGCGTTTTTACTGACTCGATACATCCGGGCGATAACGACATTTCTGAGGAGTGGTTCGATGAGCAACATCAACGGCTGGTCACGTTTGATCAAGTGGGTGGCGGCAGCAGCCGCTTCGGCGCTGGTGCTGGGCGCATGCGGTTCGATTCGCCAGGCGGGTTCGCCGTCGCTCGAATCGAAGGATTCCGTCGCCGTCGTGACGATGGCGAACTTTACGGAGACGCCGGCAGCGGGCAGCAGCGCCGCCGCGATCGCCGCGAATGCATTGCGCCAGAACGGTTTTGCCGACGTGCGCCTCGCGCCCGTCGATGCATCGGCGAATGCGATGTTCGACACCGCGCAGCGCGACATCGGCGAGAAGAAGCTCGCATGGGCGCGTGAGCAGCGCGTGAAGTACGTGCTGACGGGCGCAGTGGAAGAGTGGCGCTACAAGGTCGGCGTGGACGGCGAGCCGGTTGCGGGCGTGACGTTCGAACTGATCGACGTGGCGTCGGGCCAGGTGGTGTGGAGCGCAACGGGTTCGAAGAGCGGCTGGACGCGCTCGAGCCTGTCGAGCGTCGCATCGTCGCTGATCGGCAGCCTGCTGTCGCCGCTGCGCACGCGCGGCTGATGGCGTCGCGTGTCTGCCGTGAGATGTGCGGCAGGCGCGCGGCAATCCGTAATACGAGAGCAACTCGACACGTGATGAGGAGTCGGCTGTGAATACCGTCACCGCGCAAAGCGCCGCCAGTGCCGCGGCCAAGCCGCGCCAATCGAACCCGTTCGGCAACCTGAGCGCGTGGCGGCGCCTCGTCGCGCCCGCGGTGTCGCGGCCGTTTTCCATCGCGGAGACGGTCGTGTTCATCGGCGTGGTCTTCGCGGCCTCGTACGCGCTCGATCGCAACGATCCGTTCATGCTGCACGCGGGATTCCCGTGGCTGTGGTTCGCGCCGCTGATCGTCGCGCTGCGCTACGGCACGCTGCTGGGCCTGCTCGGCTGCGCGATGCTGATCGGCGCCTACGAAGTGATGACCCGGATGCTCACGCCGGGCAGCACGGTTGCATGGCCGGTGGTGTACTTCACGGGCGGCGTGCTGCAGACCGTGATTGCGGGCCACTTCGGCGATACGTGGGGCAGCCGCGCGCAGCGCGCGAATGCCATCAACGATTACCTGAACGACCGGCTCGTCGCGATCACCAACAGCCACTATCTGATGCGCCTGTCGCACGAGCGGCTCGAAAAGGATCTGCTGACGAAACCGACCACCTTGCGCGACTCGATCACGGAACTGCGCCGCATTTCCGTCGCGCACGGTCTCGACACGAAGCCGCATCATTCCGACGACATGCCCGGCGCGCGCGAGCTGCTGGAGTTCGTGGCGCAGGCGTGCCAGATCGAAGTGGCCGCGCTGTATCCCGTGCGGGACGGCAAGGTCGGTCGGGACGCGCTTGCGCATATCGGCGATACGTTCGACTTCGATCCGCGCGACGAACTCGTGCAGCGCGCGCTCGAAACGCGTGCCGTTGCGCATCTGAAGAGCGAAGAGCGGCCCGTCACGAACACGCATCTGCTCGTGTGTGCGCCGCTGATTTCCGCCGACGGCCGCATGCTCGCGATGCTGGCGATCCGCCGCATGCCGTTCCTGTCGCTGAACTTCGACAATCTGCAGTTGCTGCTGGTGCTGCTCGGCTATTACGCGGATGGCGTCGAGCACTCGCAGCAGGTGCGCGACATCCTGCACGCCGTGCCCGATTGCCCGTACGAATTCGCGCTCGACGTGAGCCGTCTGACGCGGCTGGAGCGCTCGGCAGGCATCACGTCTTCGCTGGTCGCGCTGGTGTTTCCGCACGACGATGCGGGCGACTCGTTCTTCGAACATGTGATGCGTCGCCGCCGGTCGCTCGACCTGATGTGGCCGGTCAAGTCAGCCGGGCAGTCGGTGCTGCTGAACCTGATGCCCGCGACGGATGCAACGGGCGTCGACGGCTATCTCGCGCGGATCGAATCGAGTCTGCGCTCGCAGTTCAATCTCGACCTCGAAGGCGCGCGTATCGGCGTGCACACGCTACATCTGGGCAGCGACGAACCGGGCCCGGCGATCAAACGCCTTCTCATGCGTAGTGGCATCGATGGATAAGTCCACCGCAAAGAGCGCCTCAGGCGGCGCGCTCGCTTTCGTGCTGTCCGTGCTCGCGGCGCTCGGCATCGTCGTGGTGGCGTGCGCGCAGGGCGTGGGCATCGTGTACTTCGCGAACACGCCCGTGGACTACGATCCGCTGTTGCCCGTCGTCGCGTTCGATATCCTGTGCGGCGTGCTGCAGGCGCTGCTGTTCCGCCTGCTGCTGCCGCTGCGTTATCGCGAGCCGCGCATGCTGAGCCTGCTGTGGCTGGCACTGGCGTGCACGTTCGTGCCGCTGTTCGGCGGCCTCGTCGTGCTGGTGAGCTGCATCTGGGCCGCGTGCTTTCCGGCATCGCATGCCGAAGATGAAATGGGCGACGTGCCTGCGCCCGAGTTCGTCACGTATCTGATGTCGCGTGTCTCGCATGGCGGCGGCGCGCGTTTGCAGGCGCGGCTGGTTAACACGAAGGTCGCGGCGGCGGATCGCCTGTCGGCACTCGTTGCGATCCAGAGCATGCCGACCCGCACCACGGGCACGCTGCTGCGCGACCTGCTCGCCGATCCCGTCGAAGACGTGCGGCTGATTGCTTACGGCACACTCGATCAGGCCGAAAACGACGTGATGCAGCGCATCTTTCATGCAGCGAAGACGCTGGAGGACGCGCAGTCAGAAGGCGATCGTCACGCGATCAACCGGCAACTGGCCGAGCTGTATTTCGAGCTGATCTATCAGAACCTCGTGCAGGGCGTGGTCTATAAACACACGCTCGAACAGGCCGACCGCTATGCGGCCGCCGCGCTCGACATCGACGGCAGCGATGCCGCGCTGTGGATGATCCGCGGCCGTCTTGCGCTGACCAACGGTGCCGCCAATGAAGCCGCGCAATACATGGATCGCGCGCAATCGCTCGGCTTCCCGCGCGAGCGCCTCGTGCCGTGGCTTGCCGAAGTCGAATATCTGCGCGGCGATTATGCGCGCGTGTCCGAACTGCTCGCGTCGCTCGGCAATGCCGCGACGCTGCCGATGCTCAAACCTGTTGCGCGTTACTGGTCAACATGAAACCGTCACTGATGCGCCGCGCTGCGGACGCCGATGTCTGCCTGCTGCTCGAAGGCACGTTCCCGTATGTGCGCGGCGGCGTGTCGAGCTGGGTCAACGAAATGCTCCGCTCGTATCCGGAGATCCGTTTTGCGATTGCGTTTATCGGCAGCCGCGAAGAGGATTACAAGGGCGCCGCGTATGCGCTGCCCGATAACGTCGTGCATTTCGAAACGCACTACCTGTACGAAGCGGGCGCCGCCGACGAAAACGCCGCGCGCGAGATTCCCGGCGATGCGCAGGCGTTCGCGCAATCGGCGGCGCTGCACGACGCGTGGCGCAACAACGGCAACGTGGATGCCGGCGCGATGATGGCCGACATGGTGCAACTGATCGGCGACAAGGCGCCGCTTAGCGAGGAGCAGTTCCTCAGCAGCCGCGCCGCGTGGGATTTCATCGTCGATCAGTATCACCGCTATTGTACGGACCCGTCGTTTACCGACTACTTCTGGACCGTGCGCATCATGCACAAGCCGCTGTGGCAGCTTGCGCGCGTGGCCGAGCAGTTGCCGCCCGCGAAGGTGTATCACACGGTGTCGACGGGTTATGCAGGCTTTCTGGGTGCGCTGCTGCATTACCGGACGGGGCGGCCGTTGCTCGTGTCCGAACACGGCATCTACACGAAAGAACGCAAGATCGACCTGCTGCAAAGCCAGTGGATTCGCGACAACCGCGGTGCGTTCGAGCGCGACATTTCGAAGATCAGCTATTTCCGCGAACTGTGGGTGCGTTTCTTCGAGGCGCTCGGCAAGCTCGCGTATGACGCCGCCGATGACATCGTCGCGCTGTATGAAGCGAACCGTCAGCGGCAGATCGCGGACGGCGCGCAAGCCGCGCGCACGCGCAACATTCCGAACGGCGTGGACGTGGATGGTCTCGCGCCGCTCGTCGAGAAGCGCGCGGTGCGTCCGCGCAACGTGGTCGCGCTGATCGGCCGCGTGGTGCCGATCAAGGATATCAAGACGTTTATTCGCGCGCTCTTCATCGCATCGCGCGCAATGCCGGATATCGAAGGCTGGATCGTCGGGCCCGAGGAAGAAGACCCCGCCTACGCGCAGGAATGCCGTGCGCTCGCGGAAAGCCTTGGTCTTGCGAAGAACGTGAAGTTCCTCGGCTTCCAGCGTATCGACGAGATTCTGCCGAAGGTCGATGTGATCGCGCTGACGTCGATCAGTGAAGCCTTGCCGCTCGTCGTGCTGGAAGGCTTCGCAGCAGGCATTCCGTCGATTACGACGGACGTCGGCTCGTGCCGGCAGCTGATCGAAGGCTATGGCGACGAAGACCGCGCACTGGGCGCGGCGGGCAGCGTGGTGCCGATCGCCAACCCGTCGGCGTTCGCGCAGGCCGTGCTCGATCTGCTCGGCGACGAACCGCGCTGGCTCGCGGCGCAGCGGGCCGGTTTGCAACGCGTGCGGCGTTTCTATACGAAGGCGATGATGATCGATCAGTATCGCGTGCTGTACGAGCGCCTGATTGCGGCGCCGTCGCGCGTCAAGGCCGCTGAAGGCAAACAGGGCGGCGGTTGTCCGATGCACGCGGGCAGGGCGGCAACGACGGAAGAGGTGCGCTGATGGCTGGCATTGGTTTCGAGCTTCGCAAGATCCTGAAGAGCCAGACGCTGTTCGGCGTCGCGCGTGCGTACGCGTATGCGGGTTTGATCAGTTCGGGTCCGCTGATCCTGTCGATTTTCGGCATTCTGATCATCGGCGTGATGAGCCTCGCGTTCGTCATACCGAAGTACGCAATCGTGCAGTTCCAAGTGTCGGTCACCTATCTGATCGCGGCTAGTCTGATACTCACCGGGCCGCTGCAACTGTCGTTCACGCGTTTCATCTCGGATCGCATCTTCGAGAAGCGCGACGATCTCGTGCTGTCGAACTACAACGGCGTCGTGCTGATTTCGACAGCGGCCTCGGGCATGCTCGGCGTGATCGCCGTCGCGCTCGGCTTTCGCGGCGAGCCGCTGATGTACCGGCTGCTGATGGTGGCGGGCTTCGTCGTGGTCAGCAATATCTGGATCGCGGTGATCTTTCTGTCGAGCGTCAAGCAGTACCGGCAGATTCTATTTGTGTTCGCGATCGGCTACGGATGCACTGTCGCATTCGCGTTGATGCTCAACACGCATGGTCTTTCGGGTTTGCTCGGCGGTTTCGTTGCGGGGCATATCGTGCTGCTCGCGGGCCTGTCGGGTCTCATCTATCGCAACTATCGCAGCCCGCGTTTCATCTCGTTCGAGGTGGTCCAGAAACGCTTTGCGTATCCGAGTCTCGCGCTGGTCGGCTTCCTGTTCAACCTCGGCGTGTGGCTCGACAAGTTCATGTTCTGGTACGCGCCGGGCACGGGCGCGAAAGTGATCGGGCCGCTGAATGCATCGGTGATCTACGATATCCCGGTGTTCATCGCGTACGTGTGCGTGATGCCGGGCATGGCGACCTTCCTCGTGCGGATCGAAGCTGACTTCGTCGAATACTACGACCGCTTCTACGATGCCGTGCGCAGTGGCGCCACGCTGCGGCACATCAACGACATGCGCGACATGATGGTCGGCAGCGTGCGTGCTGGCCTGTATGAGATCGTGAAGATTCAGGCCGTGGTGCTGCTGCTGATTCTCGCGTTCGGCCGGCTCGTGCTCGATGCGCTTGGCATTTCGACGCTGTACATGCCGCTGATGATCGTCGACGTGATCGCGGCGAGCCTGCAGGTGCTGCTGCTCGGCCTGCTGAATGTGTTCTTCTATCTGGACGCGCGCCGCACGGTGCTGCGCCTGTGTATTGCATTCGTGCTGTTGAACGGTATCCTGACAGGCATTACGCTGTACATGCAGCCGGATTTCTACGGCTATGGCTTTGCCCTGACGCTGCTGATACTCGTCGTCGCCGCCGTGCAATTGCTCGACCGCAAGTTCAGCAAGCTCGAGTACGAGACTTACATGCTGCGCAACTGATCGGGTTTTATGACTGCCAGTTCTATCGCCCGCTTCGGCTTTTCGTGGATCATCGTCGCGTGTGCGGCGGTGATCATCCTGTTGCTGTCGGTGGCGTGGGTGCGGCCGGCGCTGGCCGCTTGCAAGCGGGCTTCATCGACGGGAATCGGGGCTGTTGCGTTCTTCTACGGCGCGAATGTGCAGGCCGAGCGCTTCGAGCGGTTCGATACCGTCGTGATCGAGCCCGACAGCGGCTTCGATCCGCGCGCGCATACGGCCCATTGTCCGAACTGGTATGCGTATGTGAGCGTCGGTGAAGTGACGAAAGAGCGCGCGTACTACGCGAAGATGCCGAAGACGTGGGTGACGGGCAGCAACGCGGCGTGGTCGTCGATGGTGGTCGACCAGACGGCGTCAGGCTGGCCCGCATTTTTCGTCGACGAGATCGTCAAGCCGCTGTGGGAGCGCGGATATCGCGGCTTTTTCCTGGACACGTTGGATTCGTACCAGCTGGTCGCGAAGACAGATGCCGAGCGCGCGCGTCAGCAGGCGGGCATCGCTGCGGTGTTGCGCGAACTGAAGGCGCGCTATCCGCAAGCGCGTCTGATTCTGAACCGGGGTTTCGAACTGCTGCCGCAGGTGCACGGGCAGGTTGCGGCCGTTGCGTTCGAATCGCTGTTCGGCCGCTGGGATCAGGCGAACCAGCGCTACGACGAAGTGCCTGCCAACGACCGCGAATGGCTGCTCGGTCAGGCGCGCGAGATTCACGAGCGCTACGGCTTGCCCGTCATCTCAATCGATTATTGCCCGCCGGACGACGATGCGTGCCGCCATGACATCGTCGAGAAAATTGGTGCGCTCGGCATCGTGCCGTATGTGGCGGACGGCGGCTTGCAGACCATCGGCATGAGCCATTCGATCCTGAAAGACGCCGAACCGCTTACGAAGGTGTCTTTGCGCCGCTGACGCGGCGCGTCTTCTACTGCGTCTCGCAGTGTGTTTTTCACTCAGCGCAACTGCGTGACAGCCAGCAGCAACACCATGCTGCCGATCGCGCCATCCAGCACACGCCACGCCGTAGCGCGCTTGAACAGCGGCGCCAGTGCTCTTGCGCCATAGCCCAACGCGACGAACCAGAGCGCGCTGACCGCCATCGCGCCGACCGCGAACTCGACACGCGATCCTTGCGCTTCCCGCGCGCCCGCCGTGCCGATCAGCAGGAACGTGTCCAGATAAACGTGCGGATTGAGCCACGTGAACGCGAGCGTCATCAGCACGATGGGCAGCGCGCGTTGCGCGGGCGGGGCGGTGTCGCCTTTGGCATCGGTGTCGAGTGCGGCATGGCCGGGCCGCAGCGCACGCACCAGCGCGCTGATGCCGAACCACGCGAGATACGCAAGGCCGACGTACAGCAGCGCGTGGATGAAGGTCGGATAGCGCTCGGCGAGCACCGACGCGCCACCGACACCCGCGCCGATCAGCAGGAAGTCCGACAGCGTGCACAGCAGCACGATCTTGCCGATATGCGAGCGCATGATGCCCTGACGGAGCACGAACGCGTTCTGCGCGCCGATAGTGACGATCAACGAGGCGCACAACGCGGCGCCATGCGAAAAAGCCAGCCAGTTCATAAGAATTTGACGAAGGAGAGGAATCGGATGACGAGAGTGTGCCGTGCTGGCTAGAATAAGAGAAACTAATTTCGGTAACGCCGGTTAAGGAACGCTAATGCTCGACTATGCTCTGCTGGATGCGCTCGCGGCCGTCGTGCGCCACGGCTCGTTCGATCGCGCGGCTGCCGCGCTCAATGTCACGCCTTCCGCCGTGTCGCAGCGGGTAAAACTGCTGGAGGAGCGCGTCGGCAGCGTGCTCGTGAAGCGCGGGCAGCCATGCACGGCAACCCGCTCAGGCGCGCTGCTATGCCGGCACACGGAGCGTGTGCAACTGCTGGAAGCGGAACTGAATGGGCGCATGCCGGAATTGCCCGGTGCGTTGCTCGAACCATGGCCGACCCTGCGCGTCGCCGTGAACGACGACAGTGTGGGAACGTGGTTTATCGACGCCGTCGCGGACTTCTGCTCGGAGCGCGGCATGTTGCTCGATCTGGTGATCGACGATCAGGACCATACCGCGCAGCGGATTCGCGACGGCAGTGTGCAGGGCGCGGTGACGACACAATCGGAGCCTGTGCAGGGTTGTCGCTCGACGCGTCTGGGGCGCATGCGCTATCTGGCAGTCTGCACGCCCGTGTTTTACGAGCGCTATTTCAGCGAAGGCGTCAGCCGCGAGACGTTGAGCCTCGCGCCGTGCGTCGACTTCAATCCGAAGGACCAGTTGCAAAAGCGCTTCGTGCACAAGATCACACGCGGCGAAGTCGACGCGCCGACGAACTGGATTCCGCACGTGTCCGGTTTTCTGCGCGCGTGCGCGACGGGTCTGGGATGGGGCATGTGCCCGGAGCGGATGATTGCCGCGCAACTGGCAAGCGGCGAACTGATCGATATGGCGCCGGGCAAGCATCTCGATGTCGATCTGTACTGGCAAAGCTGGCGGCTGTCGATTGGTTGGCTCGATGATTTTGGCGCCGCATTGCGCAAGCGGTCCGCCGAGTTTCTCGACTGACCGCTTGTGTGTTGCTATGCCGCGCTGGTCAATGCAGCCGGATCACAGGATGCGCGCGGCGGCGTAACCAATGGCTCGCGGTATCGAGCGCCATGCGTGCGAAGCCGGTGACCGTCATCACGTGCTTCCGATAGATCAGCCGGTACACGACGGTGGCGAGCCATCCATCCACGTACATGGGCCTTTCGCGCAATCCGCTCAGGCTGCCGATGGTGCCCACATCGCCGAACCCGACCAGCGTGCCCGCATCGCGATACGTGAACTCCGGCAGCGCTTCGCCGCCGACACGGCACTTCAGCGCGCGCGCGAGGAACATCGCCTGTTGATGCGCGACCTGTGCACGCGGCGCCAGAAAACCATCCGCATGCGAAGGGCAGGCCGCGCAATCGCCGAGCGCGAAGATGTTCGCGTCCCGCGTGGTTTGCAGCGTGCGGTTCACCAGCACCTGCGCGTTACGGTTCACGTCGATGCCATCGAGCACGCGCAGCACAGGCGGCCCGGCGATGCCCGCCGTCCAGATCGCAATATCGCTCGGCAGATGCTGGCCGTCGTGCGTGAGCACGGCATCTTCGCGCACTTCGGTGACGCGCGTGGTGGTCAGCACATCGACGCCCAAACCGCTGAGTATCCGCTGCGCACGCGCTGAAATACGTTGCGATAGTGCAGGCAACACGCGCTCCGTGCCTTCGATCAGCCGGATACGAAAATCGCGTTCCGGATCCAGCGCGAACAGACTATAGCGATGCAGCAAACGGATGCTGTCGCGCAGCGCCGCCGCGAGTTCGACGCCCGTCGCGCCCGCGCCAATGATATTGATCGACACCGGCTGCACGTGTTGCGCGCCGCTCACTCGCCGCACGTGATTCGCACGTGTACATGCATCGAGCAGCTTGCGACGGAACGATTCCGCATGCGTGACCGATTCGAGCGGCAGCGCGTGATCCGCCGCGCCCTTCACGCCGAAGTAATTGGTCACGCTGCCGAGCGCGAGCACGAGCGTATCGAACTCGATGTCACGCGCGGGCAATACTTCACGGCCGTTTTCATCACGTGTGGCGCTGATCGTGATGCGACGCTGTGTGCGATCGAGCGAATGCAGCGAGCCCTGTTCGAACTCGAAGCCATGCCGGCGCGCCTGCACCGCATATTGCAGCTGATGCGTGGCGGGATCGATCTGGCCTGACGCCGCTTCGTGCAGCAGCGGCTTCCAGAAGTGCGTCGTCGATCGGTCGACGAGCACGACCTGCGCGTGCCCGCTCTTGCCGAGCGATTCGCCAAGACGCGTTGCGAGTCCCAGTCCTCCCACGCCGCCGCCAACGACGACGATGCGGTGCGGCGCGGTGCGTGTGCTGCTTGCGGTGTGTCGATCGATCGAGGTCATATGCGTACTCTCCTGAACGTTTTTCAATGCGATTGATGCGTGAACGTCATCAGTGAGGTCGAGTATAAAATTGAGGAAAACAGAAGCACAATTTAATGTTTGTACGAAACATATAGGTTTTCACTTATGTTAAAAGCGGCGACGTTTCGTCAGTTGAAGGCCCTGCATACGGTGGCGAAGCTCGGCAGCGTGTCGGGCGCGGCGGAGGAATTGCGCCTCACGCAGCCTGCGGTTTCATTACAGATCCGTCTGCTCGAAGAGTCGGCGGGCGCGCCGCTTCTGCAACGCGTCGGGCGTGGCGTGCAACTGACAGCAGCGGGCGAAATCCTGGCGCGCTATGCACTCGAGATTCTCGACTTATGGAACGGCGCCGCCGACGATCTCGCCGCGCTGCATGGCGAGCAGGGCGGCACGCTGCGCATCGGTGCGATCACGACGGCCGAGTATCTGATTCCACCGTTTCTGGTGCGCTTCACGGAGGCGCGTCCGCAAGTGAAGGTGCAATTCAAGGTGGGCAACCGCGCCGACATCATCCGCATGCTCGCGACGCATGAAATCGATCTCGCCGTGATGGGCAGCCCGCCGCGCGAATTGCGCACTGTCGCGACGGCGTTCGCGAAGCATCCGATGGCATTCGTCGCGTCGCCCGCTCACGCGCTGATGAAAAAGAAGCGGCTCACGCTCGGCGATCTGGAATCGGCGAACCTGTTCGTGCGCGAGCGTGGTTCGGGCACGCGCTCGACGGTCGAAAACCTGTTCAAGCAGGCCGGGCACAAGATCCATATCGGTTCCGAGCTGTCGAGCAACGAGGCGATCAAGCAACTGGTGGAAGCGGGGCTTGGCATTTCGTTTCTGTCGCTGCACGCATGCACGCTGGAATTTCAGGCGGGACTGCTCGCGCTGCTACCGCTGCCCGACAACCCGATCGAGCGCGACTGGTACGTGATGCATGTGTCGGACAAGCGTCTGCCGCAGGTGGCGAGTCTGTTCCGCGACTTTTTGATCGAAGAGGGGACAAAAGGCAGCGTGCCGATTCCGATGCCTGCCGTTGCGGCTGCAAGGAAACGCCGTCACGTGTGAAATCTGCCGATTTTTTTCGACGTTTTGTGCCGTGTGTGGCACTCCGGAGACTTTCTCAGGCCGCGTGGGGCGGTCTGAAACGCTTGCTGCATAAGGATTTTGGCTTACATCGATCGATATCGAAGTAAAGGTTGCGCCGACGATATTTGTGGCCGAATTGTTTCTCTTTACAGTGGCGTCCAGACATTTGTTAAAAAGCGGACGCCGCCAGCCAGTAGCGAGCCGCGTGATTTCCCTGGCCGTCAGAGGAGTCGGAGACATGAGCAGCCCCACCGATAGCAACAACAACAGCATTACAACCGTCGAGACCTTTGGTTTCGAACGCATCCCCGACGCGTCCCGCTATGCGCGGCCCATCGATCTTTTCCGGCTGCTGTTCGGCGGCTGCAACACGTTTTCCACGTCGGTACTCGGCAGCTTTCCCGTGCTGCTTGGGCTGTCGTTCTGGGCGGGCGTCGCGTCGATCGTGGTCGGCGTGCTGGTCGGCTCGTGCATTCTTGCGCCGATGAGCCTGTTCGGCATGCGCAATGGCACCAACGACCCGGTTTCGTCGGGCGCGCACTTTGGTATTCATGGACGGATCGTCGGTTCGTTTCTCGCGCTGCTGACGTCCGTCGCGTTCTTCTCGCTGGCCGTGTGGAGTTCGGGCGATGCGCTCGTCGGCGGCGCGAACCATCTGCTCGGCTTGCCTGTGAATGGCTTCACGCTGAGCGTGGCGTACGGCATCTTCGCGGTGCTCGTGCTGACGGTGTGTATCTACGGTTTCCGCTTCATGCTGTGGGTGAACAAGATTGCTGTGTGGACGGCGAGCCTGTTGTTCATCGCGGGCATCTTTGCCTTTGCCGGTCCGTTCGATAGCCACTACGCGGGCAAGTTCGCGATGGGCACGGTCGGTTTCTGGCCCGCGTTCGTGAGCGCCGTGCTGGTTGCATTGAGCAATCCCGTTTCGTTCGCGTCGACGATGGGCGACTGGGCGCGGTATATTCCGCAGAACACGCCGAAGCATCGCACGATGCTTGCTGTGCTCGTCGCGCAGATCGCCACCTTCGTGCCGTTCTTCTTCGGCCTCGCGACGGCGACGATCATCGCGCAGAAGGCGCCTGATTTCATCGCATCGAACAATTACGTGGGCGGCCTCCTGGCGATTTCGCCGAACTGGTTCTTCCTGCCTGTGTGTCTGATCGCGATCATCGGCGGGATGTCGACGGGTACGACGGCGCTGTACGGCACGGGCCTCGACATGTCGAGCATGTTCCCGAAGCTGCTCAACCGTGTGCGTGCGACGTTCCTGATCGGTTGCGCTGCGATTGGCTTCATCTTTCTCGGGCGCTTCGTGTTCAACCTCGTGGAAAGCGTGTCGACGTTCTCGGTGCTGATCAACACATGCAGCTGCCCGTGGATGGTGATCATGATCATCGGCTATGTGACGCGTCGCGGGTTCTATCTGTCGGATGACCTGCAGGTGTTCAACCGCGGCGGACGTGGCGGCCACTACTGGTTCACGCACGGCTGGAACTGGCGCGCGATGGGCGCGTGGGTGCCGAGCGCGCTGACGGGCCTGTGCTTCGTCAATCTGCCGGATCAGTTCGTCGGCCCGCTTGGCGAGCTGGCAGGCGGCCTCGATATCAGCTTGCCGGTTGCACTGACGATGGCTTGCACGCTGTACGTGACGCTGCTGCAATGCTTCCCGGAACCGGATGGCGTGTATGGCCCGCAAGGCCGACGCTGGCTGCGCGGCAGCCACAAGGCGACGCATGCGCACATCAAGATGGTCGAGCCGCGCACCGCGGAAGGCATGCGAGGCAACCGCATGACGGCGCCCCGCGAAGAAGTATTCGACACGCAGGACGCCGCGTAATAAAACGGAGCATGCCCTGGCGGCATCAGGATCAAAGACAGGAATAGAGCAGGTGAAGAGATGAGCGAGTCGATCAAACGCGCATTCGAAGGTGTGAAGCTGTTTCCGTTCTGGCTGGACAACCCGGCGGCGCCTGCCGTCGAACGTGAGCTGATCGGACCGACCAAGGCCGATCTGGTGATCGTCGGCGGCGGCTTTACGGGCTTGTGGGCCGCGATTCAGGCGAAGGAAAACGATCCGCGTCTGGACGTCGTGCTGATCGAAGCGGGCAAGGTTGCGTATGGTGCATCGGGACGACCGGGCGGCATTATCTCGACGTCGGTGATGCACGGTTTGCCGAACGCGACGCGTGTGTTCCCGAAAGATCTCGACGTGCTCGAGCGTCTTGGTCAGGAGAACCTCGACGGCTTCAAGGAATCGCTGGTGCGCTATGGCATCGAAGCCGATGTCGAATGGAATGGCGAGATGACGGTGGCCGTCGAGGAAAAGCATCTCGACCATCTGCAAACGGATTTCGAACTGCATGTGTCGCATGGACACGATGTCGTGTTGCTGGACAGCGAGAAAGCGCGTGAGCAACTGGATTCGCCATTGTTCGCGGGCGCGATGTGGTCGCGTAATCGCAGCGGCACGATTCATCCGGCAAAGCTTGCGTGGGGTTTGAAGGCGGCTGCCTTGAAACTCGGCGTGCGGCTGTATGAGCATTCGCCTTTGACGCGTCTCGAAGACGCGGGCAAGAAGATGGTCGTGTACACGCAGGCTGGGCGGATCGACACGCCGCGCGTGCTGCTTGGCACGGGTACGGCGAACGTCGGCGTGACGGACATCAACCGGCGCGTGATGCAGGTGCGCGATCACATCATCGCGACGAGTCCGCTGACGGAAGAGCAGATGGCGCGTATTGGCTGGAAGAACCGGCAGGGCGTGTATGACACGCGTACGCAGCTCAATTACTTCCGTCTCACGAAGGACAACCGGATTATTTTTGGCGGACGTGTCAGTTATCACTTCGGCGGGGATAACAATCCCGCGCAGGATCGTGATGAGCGGACTTACTATAAGCTCGCTGAAGCGTTTTATCGTACTTTCCCGCAGCTTGATGATGTGAAGTTCACGCATGCGTGGGGTGGGCCGATTGATTACTGCTCACGTGGGGCGGTTTTTGCTCGCAAGTATCACGGTGGGAAGACGGTTTTTGTTGCCGGGTATACGGGGTTTGGTGTTGCCGGAAGCCGCTTCGGCGCGCGCATGGGGCTTGAGATGCTCTGGAATCGCGATACGCTGATTACTTCGCTCGATATCTCGCGGAAAGGGCCTTCTTATATTCCTCCGGAACCCGTTCGTTGGATTGCTGCCAAGATTACTTTTAATGCCTTCGATGGTGCGGATGATCGAGGTGGCTGGCGCCGGTGGTGGATTAATTCTATTAAGGCGCTTGGGTTTCCTATGTAGTTGGGGTTGGGTTGGTGTTGGTTTGCTTGGGCTTTTGCTGGCATCCGCGTGATGTTATTGGTTTGCCTGGGTTGCCCCTGTGCGGGGCGGCACTTACTTTCTTTGCCGCCGCAAAGAAAGTAAGCAAAGAAAGCGGGCTAACACCGCCAGCTCTTGTTTTTGCCTGAGGGACCCCAACGGTTCTTATCCTTCACACGGTAACTTCTCAGTCGCCACTCGTTGCCAACGCCTTGTATTCGCGCCTCACCTGCTTCAATCACCCGCTGTACAACGCGCGGCAGCGAATGGTTTATGCCGCCCAGGTGGCAAACTGTGTGTAGGTCGTAGTGCTCCACACGTCAGCGCCCTTACGACACCGATCGTGCTGTTCAGTCCGGAGTGATGCGCGTACGCCGCGACAGCCTACACACAGTTTGCCGCTATAGAACGTGGGAAGTTTGATCGCGCATGTGGCGACGCGGGAGTGTGAAGCGGGTGAGGCGCCGATTCAAGGCGCTGGCAACGGGCAGTGAATGGCAGAGCGCCGTGTGAAGCGGAGGAACTGTTGGGGGCCCTCAGGCAGAGACAAGAATTAGCGGTGTTCAGCGGCTTTCTTTTGCCTACTTTTCTTTGCCGCGGCAAAGAAAAGTAGGTGCCGCCCCGCACAGGGGCGACGCGTGAAGGGGTACATCACATCGCGGATGCCAGTGGCAACACAAGCAAACCTCACATCGCGGATGCCAGCAACAACACAAGCAAACCGCGAAAAACCCTTACCCACAATACACGATGCTGTACTTCTTGGTAGCAACAGGCATATGCCAGGTACCCGAAAACCCCTTGTGCAAAATGAACGCATCACCAGCCTTATAGCTATCGCTACGCCCATCATCGCTGGTAATCACAACTTCACCTTCGATCAGCACACACACTTCATGAATCGGCAGATCGGAAAGCTTCAACGTACCTGCATCGCATTGCCACACACCAGCAGTCAACACATTGTCAGCATCAGCAAAAGCAGTCAAAGCATGCGGCGCTTTAGCGCCATCGAGAATCACGTCAGCAGGATCATGCAAAGCCGGCTGCAAGCCCGAAGCACCAGGACCCTTGGCATCGATACGGGTAAAAGTAATGTTGCTCATACGTAGTCTCCAGAATGAAATCGCAGTGAAGAATGTCAAAGCGGTTGAATGGGAAACGGGAGTCTGAGCCAAACCCGCCCGCCAATGAATTTCGATTTGAAGACATGTAGTTTGAGGACGGTCGATGTAACGCATTACATGCATTCGATCAAAACCAGTTAGAGGAACCCTTCATGCAAAACGCCACACAGTTCTACATCGACGGCAAATGGATCGACCCGATCGAGCCGACAACACTCGATGTCATCGATCCGTCCACCGCAAAGCCCTTCGCGCAAATCTCGCTCGGCAGCGCAGCCGATGTAGACCGCGCCGTCGCCGCAGCCAAAGCAGCATTCGTCTCGTACTCGGAAACAACGGTGCAGCAGCGCATCGATCTGCTGCAATCGATTCTCGAGGTCTACAACAAGCGCTACGACGATATGGTCGACGCGATCAGCCGCGAAATGGGCGCCCCGAAGCAGTTCGCGAACGACGCACAGGCATGGACCGGCACCGCGCATCTGGAAACCATGATCCGCACGCTGCAGGCGTTCGAGTTCGAACACATGAAAGGCAGCATGCTGATCCGCAAGGAAGCCGTCGGCGTGTGCGGTCTCATCACGCCATGGAACTGGCCCGCACTGCAGATCACCACCAAGGTCGCGCCCGCGCTCGCAGCAGGTTGCACGATGGTGCTCAAGCCGTCCGAACTCGCGCCGATGAGCGCGATGCTGTACGCGGAAATCCTGCATGAAGCAGGCGTGCCCGCCGGCGTGTTCAACCTCGTCAACGGCGAAGGGCAGGTGGTCGGCGAGGCCATGTCGCGTCACAAGGACATCGACATGATGTCGTTCACGGGCTCGACGCGCGCAGGCGTGCAGGTCGCAAAAGCATCGGCGGATACCGTCAAGCGCGTGCATCAGGAACTGGGCGGCAAGTCCGCCAACCTGATTCTCGAAGACGCCGATCTGCGCGATGCCGTCACGCGCGGCGCACGCGCATGCTTCGACAACAGCGGCCAGTCATGCGACGCGCCTACACGGATGTTCGTGCCGCGCGCACGCATGGACGAAGCATTGAGCTATGCGAAGGAAGTCGCCGATGCGCTCGTCGTCGGTCCGGCCGATGCGCCGTCGACGAATCTCGGTCCTGTCATCAGCCAGCAGCAGTACGACAAGATCCAGTCGATGATCGAAGCCGGCGTGCGCGAAGGCGCCGTGCTCGCAGCAGGTGGACCGGGCAAGCCCGAAGGTCTGGGCGAAGGCTACTACGTGCGCCCGACGGTGTTCGGTCACGTGAAGCACGACATGACCGTCGCGCGCGAAGAAATCTTCGGACCCGTGCTGTCGATTCTCGGCTACGACACGGAAGACGAAGCCGTCGCGATGGCCAACGACAGCATCTACGGTCTCGCAGGCTATGTGCAGTCGGCCTCGCTCGAACGCGCGCGCGCCGTCGCCAAACGGCTGCGCACGGGCACGATCTATCTGAACTACGCGGAGTATTCGCCCGAAGCGCCGTTCGGTGGTTATCGTCAGTCGGGTAACGGGCGCGAGTACGGCGAGTTCGGTCTCGAGGACTTCCTGGAGATCAAGGGCGTCGTCGGGTACGGGAAATAAGCGGAAAATAAGCGGTAAATAAAGCCCTAAAAAAGCAGTTCGATCGAATGAAACAGACGGCGGCGGTCCGCATCCTGCGACCGCGCGCCTTCATCGATCACTTCACGCAGGCATTCGATAAAGCACGCGCCCGCCGGACTCACGGGCACCCCGCGCCGCGACGTAATGCTGACGATCGTCTCGTCGACCACTTCACCCAGCGGCAGCGCGCGCAGATTCGCCTTCGCGATGTTCACCTCGACGAGCGGCCACGGAAAGATGCTGAGCAAATCGGTCTGCTGAAGCAGGCCCAGCACGATTGCGAACGAATGCGCGAGATGGATCGTGTGCGGCACTCTCATGCCACGCTTGCGGAACAGGTTGTCCGCCATCGACTCACGGCTCGCCGGGTCCCAGTTCAACACCCATTCGGCATCCTGCAGTTCGTGCAGCGAGCGGCATCCCGCAAGCGGATGATCGCGCCGCGCGACGACGGCCGAGTGCGTCGAAAAGAGCGGCACGTTGTGAAACTCCGATTGCGGCGACGCAGGCGGGGGCCGCCCAATCGAAAAGTCGAGACTGCCGTCGCGCAAGCGCGGCTGCACGACAGCCAATAAGCCTTCGAAGAATTCCAGTTGCACATCGGGCATGCGCTGCTTGAAGCGGTTGACCGTTTCCGGCAGGAACGTCAGCGCGAGCCACGGCGTCACGCCCACCGAGAGTTTTCCCGCCGCCGCGCCGCGCATCGCTTCGAGTTCCGCCTCGGCGCGCGCGAGTTGACCGAGCACGAGCCGCGCATGGACGACGAGCGCCCGACCGTATTCGGTGAACGCCACGCCCGAGGTGCCGCGAATCACGAGCGGCGCGCGCAGATCCGCCTCCAGTTCGCGCACGGACTTGGTGACGGCGGCGGGCGACAGGCCCAGTTGCCGCGCGGCGGCGCGAATGCTGCCCGTCTCGGCGATGGCGGCGAGCGTGCTGAGTTGATGCAGTTTCATGTCAGACGGATGAAGGGTGGCATCGTGGGTGGCAACTACTGGTTGCCACCGTAACCGTTTCCCGTCTGCCCGTCAAAAAAACGGTTGGCTATGCTGGGTTCACGGACATTCGATGGAGACAGCAGCGTGAACACCATGGTCATCCCCGCCGGCATCGCCGATCTCGAAGCAGAAATGATTGCGTTGCGGCACCGCATCCATGCGCACCCCGAGCTTGCGTACGAAGAGCACGTCACCGGCGATCTGGTCGCCGAAAAGCTCGCCGAGTGGGGCTACACGGTGACGCGCGGGCTGGGTCAAACGGGTGTTGTCGGGCAACTGAAAGTAGGCAGCGGCTCACGCAAGCTGGGCCTGCGCGCCGACATGGACGCGCTGCCGATTCACGAGAAGACGGGCCTGCCGTACGCGAGCAAGCTGCCCGGCAAGATGCACGCATGCGGCCACGACGGCCACACAGCGATGCTGCTGGCGGCTGCGAAGCATCTCGCACAGGAACGTTCGTTCGACGGGACGCTGAACCTGATTTTCCAGCCCGCGGAAGAGGGGCTCGCGGGCGCGAAGAAAATGATCGAAGACGGCCTTTTCGAGCGCTTCCCGTGCGACGCCGTGTTCGCGATGCACAACATGCCGGGTTTCCCGACGGGCAAGTTCGGCTTTCTGCCCGGCTCGTTCATGGCGTCGTCGGATACCGTCATCATCAAGGTGACGGGACGCGGCGGCCACGGCGCCGTGCCGCACAAGGCTGTCGATCCCGTCGTCGTATGCGCGCAGATGGTGCTGGCGTTGCAGACCATCGTGTCGCGCAACGTCGCGCCGCTCGACATGGCGATCATCACCGTCGGCGCGATTCACGCGGGCGACGCACCCAACGTGATTCCCGAAACGGCCGAGATGCGCCTTTCCGTGCGCGCCTTGAACCCTGAGGTGCGCAACTATCTGGAGACGCGCATTCTGGAAGTCGTGCATGGGCAGGCGTCGGTGTATGGCGCGCGTGCCGAGGTCGATTATCAGCGCCGCTATCCCGTGCTCGTCAACGATGTGGAGATGACGGCGTTCGCGACGCAGGTTGCGCGCGACTGGGTTGGCGACGAAGGCCTGATCGGGAAAATGCAGCCGCTGACGGGCAGCGAAGACTTTGCGTTCATGCTGGAGCAATGCGCGGGCTCGTATCTGATCATCGGTAACGGGGACGGCGAGGGCGGCTGCATGGTGCACAACCCTGGCTACGACTTCAACGACGATTGCCTCGCGACGGGCGCCGCCTACTGGGTGCGACTCGCGCAGGCGTTTCTGGCCTGACCCGTTCGGGAGACGGACATGACGACGACAGCCGCACCGGCTTCCACGCCGAACGACAACGCCGCGACGAACGATACGCAACCGCAGCGCGTGAGCCACGCAAAAGCGATCGCCGCGATCACGCTCGGCAACGGCCTCGAGTTCTTCGACTTCACGATTTACAGCTTCTTCGCGACGATCATCGGCAAGCTGTACTTTCCCGTTGAAGGTCAGCTTGCGCAGTTGATGCTGGCCGTCGGCACCTTCGGCGTCGGTTTCATCATGCGGCCCGTGGGCGGCGTGGTGCTCGGCGCGTATGCGGACCGCGCGGGCCGCAAGGCGGCGATGAGCCTCACGTTGTGGCTGATGACGCTCGGCTCGGCGATCATCGCGTTTGCGCCGACGTATGCGGCGATCGGGCTCGCCGCGCCTGTGCTCGTGATTCTTGCTCGGCTGATTCAGGGCTTTGCGCTGGGCGGCGAGATCGGCGCATCGACGTCGTTGCTGATGGAGTACGGCAGCGACCGCACGCGTGGCTTTTACGGCAGCTGGCAGTTCGTGAGTCAGGGCTTGAACACGGTGGTCGGCTCGCTGCTCGGCGTCGCGCTCGCGGCGATGCTGTCGACGCATGCGCTGGAGAGTTGGGGCTGGCGCGTGCCGTTCGTGATCGGTATGGCGATGGGTCCGATTGGTGTGTACATCCGGCGGCATCTGGATGAAACCTTGCCGATGCCGGCAGCTTCGTCGGACGTGCCGGTGCTTGAGGCTTCAACCGTTGCGAAGCCGGTGCGTGAGATATTTGGCACGCATATGGGTGCGATTACGGCGGGGGTCGTGACGACGATTGGCGGAACTGCTGCGAACTATATCGTGTTGTTTTATCTGTCCACTTACGCGATCAAGATTTTGCATCTGCCGATGTCGCTCGCGTTGTGGGCGTCGTGGACGGCTGCGTTTGTGACGGTTATCTGTTCGCCGTTTGCGGGTTCTCTGTCTGATCGGTATGGGCGCAAGCGCGTGCTGTGGGTTTCGCGGGTGTTGTTGATTGCGGCTGTGTATCCGGCTTTTATGGTTATCAATGCCGTGCCTACTGTGCCTGTTCTGCTTGCTGTTGTTGCTGTGCTGGGTGTGCTTGTTGCGTTCACTGCGGTGCCTAATATCGTCATGTTGCCGGAGATGTTTCCGCGTGAAATACGCGCTACCGGGATGTCGATTGTTTATTGTCTCGGGGTGTCGATTTTTGGTGGATTCGCGCAGTTTTTTGCTACGTGGCTGATTCAGTTGTCAGGGAATACGCTCGCGCCGGCGTGGTATCTGATTGGGTGTGGGGTGGTTTCTTTGTTGGCTCTGCCGTTTGTTCGTGAGACTGCTGGGAGGCCAATCGATTAGTGGGTTTTTGTTTGTCTGCGACGCTGGTTTGGTTTGGTCTTGTTGTCGCTTTTGCTGGCATCCGCGATTTGTTTTGCCTGCTTCAAGCGTCGCCCCTGTGCGGGGCGGCACCTACTTTTCTTTGCCGCGGCAAAGAAAAGTAGGCAAAAGAAAGCCGCTGAACACCGCCAGTTCTTTGTTGTTGCCCACGGGCCCCCAGCGGCCCCGTCCTGTTCGCGGCATCGCTGTTCTCGATGCCCGTTGCCAATGCTTCGAATTGGCTCATCACCCGCTTCACACTCTCGCGTTGCCACTGGCGCGATCGCATCTCCCACGTTCCATAGCGGCAAACTGTGTGTAGGTTTTCGCGGCTTATGCCTTTCACTCCGGACTGAAAAACACGATCGGTGTCGTAGGAGCGCTGCCGGGTGAAGCACTACGACCGACACACAGTTTGCCACCTGGGCGGCATTAACCATTCGCAGCCGCTGGCTGTGTTTCGGGTGATTGAAGTGGGTGAGGCGCCTGTTCAAGGCGCTGGCAACGGGCAATGAATGGCAGATTGCCGTTTGAAGTGGAGGACCCGTTGGGGGCCCTCAGGCGGTGGTCAAGTACGGGCGGTGTTAGCCCGCTTTCTTTGCTTACTTTCTTTGCGGCGGCAAAGAAAGTAAGTGCCGCCCCGCACAGGGGCGACGCGTGAAGCAGGCAAGGCAAATCGCGGATGCCAGCGATGAAGCCAAAAACACCGACCAAGCGTCCCAGACAAAACCAACCTCACTCACCCCGCTTCAGAAGTAGAAGACGACGAAGCGGGTGCAGGCTCCTCCTGCTTACCACCTTCAGCATCGCGAGTCTCAGGCATAGCAGCCCAAACAAGCAACACTGCGAGAGCCCCCGCCGCTGCAAGCCCAAAAAAGCTCACAGCATTCCCAAACCGATCCGCAATAAAGCCAGCGACAGCAGTAGAGAGCGTAGCCCCGATCCCGGCCGCGAGCCCAAACAGGCCGATAGTGAGGTTATAGCGCCCCTTACCGCCAGCAACATCGGCGGCAATCAACGGCAGCATCACACCGAACACAGCAGCGCTGATCCCATCGAGCATCTGCACCGGCACGAGCAGATAAGGGCTGCTAACGCCAGCAAAGAGCAAAGCCCGCACGGGCAAAGCAGAAAACCCGATCAACAGCACAGGCCGCCGTCCCCATCGCTGGGCAGTCCGCCCAACCCACGGCGACAACATCGCCACAATCGCCTGCGGCACGATGATGCACGCGGCAATCACGAGCTGCACGTTGTCGCCCATGCCCGCCGTCACTTCACCCGCAGCAAGGTTGAGCATCGCCGCATTGGACAAGTGGAACAGCACCACACACGCCGCGAAAATCAACATGCGCTTGTCGCGCAGCAACTCGAAGATCGATTCCTTCTCCTCGTCGTCGCGTTTCTTCGCAGGCGAATGCGCAGGCATTGGCGGATGCTCGGGCATCGTGATCATCGACAACGCGATCAGCGCAGGCGCCGCGAGCACCGCCGTCAGCCAGAACACCGCGCGTGCCGAAAAATACTCGCCAAAGAGACCCATCAGCCCCGCCGCAACGGCGCTGCCAATCGACGCCCAGCGTGCATTGCGCCCCAGCCGGTCGCCGAGATCTGCGCGGCCGACCAGCGCGAACGAGATCGCCGCCATCGCCGGCACCAGCATGCAGCTCGCGAAGCCGTGGAAGACTTCGGCGGCCATCACGGGCAGCACCGTCGGGCTCGCCGCGAGCAGCACGGCACTCAGAATGATCGCGATGATCGCCCAGGCGGCAGCGCCTTTCTTGTTGCGTAACGCATCGACAGCGGCGCCGCCCGGCACCTGGCTCACCATCGCGCTGATCGTGCCGACGGAGAGCGCGAGACCGATCTCGCCCTGCGTCCACTTGTGCGACGCGAGGTAGGAAGCAATGAACGGCCCGAATCCCGTCTGCACGTTGGCGACGAAGAAGTTGAGCCAGTCGAGGGCGCGGAGACTGCGTGCGTTGACCATAAGACGGCTCGTCATCGTGTAGTGCGTGCGGTTGATGCCGCCACAGCGGACGATGAAGGGCCAGTCGTCGCAGCAGACGCGGACGCTGGGGCAGGGGGCGGTGCAGGGGAGACCGCGCGGATCGGCTTGTCCGTTTCGTAACTCGGCGACGCCTTGATCTGCGCGTCGTTGAGATCCATCAGCGGGCGCAGTGTCTTGTCCTTCGTGACGAAGCGCAGCGCCGACCAGTTCGCCGCGATCGAACGGCGATCCGGACTGATGATGCCGCTCACGTCGAGCACGACGGCCTGCGGCTGCGCGTTCGCATCGATCAGCACGTCGATCACGCGGCCGACCTTGCCGCCGTTCGGACGCTCGACATCGGCGTCGAGCAGCTCAAGCTGGCCGGGCGGCACCGCGGGCGCAGCCGTCACGCCCGCCAGCGGCGTCGCGAGCGAAGCCGATGGCTTGGGCCGGTTGGCCGCGGCCAGCTGGTTCGGCGGCGTGGTCATCGTGATGGGCGCGGTTTTCGCGCTCGGCGTGAAGCGGAATGCCGTCCACGGAAAACCGACCTTGCGATCGCCGATACCGAGAAAGCCCTGCAGGTTGACGATCATCTGACGCGGCGTGCCGCTCGCGTCAGCCGTCATGTCGACGGCGCGGCCGATCACCTTGCCGTCGAGCTTCTGCACTTCGCTGTCGAGCAGGCCGTGCATCGTGCTGCGATCGAGCGTGCGCGTCACGATGATCGGCGCAGGAGCAGGCGGCGGAGGCGGCGGCGCGGGCGCGGCGACGGGCGGCGGCGGCTCCGGCTTGTGCGGCTTGACGACGGGCGCTTTCGGCTTCTTCGGTTCCTTGGGTTCAGGCGCCTCGGCAGGCTCCGGCTCGGTGGAGGGCTCGAGGGCGGGGACGACCAGCGGCGTCACCGTGGCTTCCGTGATGGGCGCAGGCGGCTGCTCGGTCGGTCCGAACAGGCTGCAGCCCGACATCATGGCAGCAAGGGCCGCAAAAACGGCCAACAGTAAAAGACGGAAGACTGGACGTAGGAAACCGCCATTCATCAAGAGGGACTCCGTGGCCAGGGCGGCGGGCCGATGCAGGTGCTGTCGCAAACGACGATCCAGCGATTCATGCAGGCATCGAGAGCCTCGCCGGCAATGCGTTAAAGGCATGGTTTGCCGGGATTTTAACCCGTGACGTCGAATGGCCCCCGTTTTGTCTGCGTTGAACGGAGCGGGCCGCAGGCTTCAAAGCCCTTTCAGCAGGGCTTTACGCGTCTGTTATGCGTGCTGCGCGCGTAGGTGTTAACACCCGGGTCGGTGGCCCGCATTGCCGTGTGTCAAACGATATAAGCATTGCGACATGCACGGCATGTTTTTATTGCGATGGGAGATATATTGGGATTCGCCTAACCTTCGCTTCAGCATAAAAAGAACGGCGTGAGGTGTGTCGTGGGCTGGTGAACACAGCGCGCGATGTCAGTCGATCGTCCGACGACGGATTACCCGCCGTAACGAGGACGATGCGCACCTGTGCGCCATGCGGAAAGCGCAATACATCCACTACTCAAATCAACGAGACGAACCTGATGACGGCGAGCCCGGTGAGGCAGCCGTTTCAGCATGCTGATAAAGGAGGCACTCATCATGATGGAACCCCAGGCCCAGAGCATCGCGGAAGCCGGGAGCGAGACGTTCGACGAGACTCGCGACCGGCCGGCGGCGTTCATCGACCGATTCTTCGACATCACTGCGCGCGGCAGCACCGGGCGGCAGGAAATCATTGCGGGCATCACGACCTTTCTGGCGATGGTCTATTCCGTGTTCGTCGTGCCGGGCATGTTCGGCAAGGCGGGCTTCGACACCAGTGCGGTATTCGTCGCGGTGTGTCTGACGACGGCCTTCGGCTCGCTGCTGATGGGCATCTGGGCACGTCTGCCGATTGCGATAGGCTGCGCGATTTCACTGACGGCGTTCACCGCGTTCGGTCTCGTGCTTGGCAAGGGCTTGCAGCCGAATGTTGCGCTTGGCGCGGTATTCCTGATGGGCCTCGTGTTCACCGCGATTTCGGTGACGGGCGTGCGGTCATGGATTCTGCGCAATCTGCCTGCGGGTGTGGCGCACGGCACGGGGATCGGTATTGGTCTCTTCCTGCTGCTGATCGCTGCCAACGATGTAGGCCTCGTCGTGAAGAATCCGGGACCGGGCTTGCCTGTTTCGCTCGGGCATATCACGTCGCTTCCCGTGCTGATGTCGGTGGCTGGGCTGGCTGCGATCTTCGGTCTCGTGCGCCGCCGCGTGCCGGGTTCGATCCTGATCGTGATCGTCGCGATTTCGGCGCTGGCGTTGCTGCTCGATCCTGCTGTCGCGTTTCATGGCGTGTTTGCGTTGCCGTCGCTGAGTGCGCCGGGTCACGCTTCGCTGATTGGCGCGATGGATATCAAGGGTGCGTTGTCGCTTGCCGTGTTGCCTAGCGTTTTGGCGCTCGTGATGACGGCGGTGTTCGATGCGACGGGTACGATTCGCGCTGTTGCTGGGCAGGCCGGTCAGCTCGACGAGAATGGCCGCATCATCAATGGTGGTCGCGCGTTGACGGCCGATTCGCTTAGCTCGATTTTCTCGGGTTTTATGGGCGGTGCGCCGGCTGCTGCTTATATCGAATCGACGGTTGGCGTTGCTGCCGGTGCGAAGACCGGGCTGGCTGCTGCTGTGGTTGGGTTGCTGTTCCTTGTTGTGATGTTCTTCTCGCCGCTGGCAGCGCTTGTGCCTTCTTATGCGACTGCGCCTGCGTTGATGTATGTGGGACTGTTGATGCTCTCCAGCGTTAGCAAGCTGCATATGGACGATATGGTCGACTCGATGTCCGGGCTCGTCTGCGCTGTGTTTATTGTGCTGACCGCTAATATCGTCACCGGGATCATGCTGGGGTTCTGCACGCTGGTGATTGGTCGTGTGGTTAGTGGCGAATGGCGCAAGCTGAATGTTGGGACTGTCGCTATCGCGGTTGTTCTCGCTGTGTTTTATCTTGGTGGTTGGGCGATCTGATTTTTTTCGTCTTGCGATGCACGGGGTGTTGGCTTGATTTGCTTCGGTCCGTGCTGGCATCCGCGTTTTGTTATCGGTTCTTCATGCGTTGCCCCTGTGCGGGGCGGCACCTACTTTTCTTTGCCGCGGCAAAGAAAAGTAGGCAAAAGAAAGCCGCTGAACACCGCTAGTTCTTGTTCCTGCCTGAGGGCCCCCAACGGGTCCTCTCCTTCATGCGGCGTCGCTCTTCTCGATACCCGCTGCCAACGCTTCGAATTGGCTCATCACCCGCTTCACACTCTCGCGTTGCCACTGGCGCGATCGCATCTCCCACGTTCCATAGCGGCAAACTGTGTGTAGGTTTTCGCGGCTTATGCCTTTCACTCCGGACTGAAAAACACGATCGGTGTCGTAGGAGCGCCAGGGTGTGAAGCACTACGATCGACACACAGTTTGCCACCTGGGCGGCATTAGCCATTCGCTGTCGCTGGCTGTGCTACGGGTGATTGGGATGGGTGAGGCGCCGGTTCGAAGCGCGGGCAACGGGCATCGAATGGCAGAACGCCGTTTGAAGTGGAGGAACTGTTGGGGGCCCTCAGGCGGTGGTCAAGAATTGGCGGTGTTAGCCCGCTTTCTTTGCTTACTTTCTTTGCGGCGGCAAAGAAAGTAAGTGCCGCCCCGCACAGGGGCAACGCATGCGCCGCGAAGGTGCTAACGCGGATGCCAGCGACACCACAAGTAAACCGATCAATGCGTCGCAAAGACAGACAAACACCAAAACCAAAACCAAAACCAAAACCTCAAAGCGACATCTCAAACGCAGGCCGCAAAAACACCTGAATCCCCATCACAACAAGACCCATCGCACCCGACGCGAGCGTCAAAGTGCCGTACTCGTCATACCGCGAGTCATACAAACACGCGACCACAAAAAGAATCGCGAGCAGATTGGTTAGCCAGTCGAAGTTAAGTGCAAGCAGCATTGAATGATCCGGGCTCGTGCCGATAGATCGAGGTCATCGACAACCTCACCGAACATCGCCGATTCTAGCGGCGCGAGCTTACGGATAAGCAACAGTCTGGCTTACAACGTGTGCGCTGGCCAACGCTTCACGCCTGCGCTCAAGCGCGTACTTTTATATGTGCTTGCTGAACGCGTTTCACGCGTCCTTCATCATGTCGTTCTCGATCCATTCGATCACCGACGTATGCTTCGGCTCCCAGCCAAGCAGCTTGCGCGCGCGAGTGCCGCGCACACGGCTGTTCGAGCCGAGGCCGTACGAGGCCATTTCGTAACCCCATTCCTTGATCGCCTCATCGAGCGGCCAGTCCTGCGCCGGGCCGAGATGCAGCGCTTCCGCGATCGCATCGGTCATTTCCCTGAACGACGCTTCGCCACTTTCGACGAAATAGAAGGTGCCGGCAGGGCTCTTGTCGAGCGCAAGGCGATACAGCTCGACCACGTCGTCGATGAACACGTTCGACCAGATGTTGCCGCCGCTGCCCACGTGCCGCACGATGCCGCTCTTTTGCGCCTGGCGCACAAGGCGCGGCAGCTGCACGCTCGCGCTGCCTTTCACCGCGCCATGCCCGTAAATCAGCGTGTTGCACAGCACCGACGAACGGACGCCGCGCTTTGCCGCGTCGAGCACGAGATTGTCGATCGCGACGCGCGGCGCCTTGTCGGGCGTCGGCTCGGGCAGTGCGTCTTCCGTGTAGATCCGTGCGTCGCCGCGCTCGCCGCCCGACGCGTCGCCGACGATGCTCGAACCGCTCGTATGCAGAAACGGCTTGTTCGAGCCTTCGAGTCCTTCGATCAACGCTTCCACCGCGCTGCGATGGTCGCTGCTCGCCGCATTGATGACGGCATCGGCGGCTTTGGCCTGCGCGATCAGCAGATCGCGGTCGTCGAGCGTGCCGACGACGGGCTCGATGCCCAGGCGCTTCAGCTCGGCCGCATGGTCCGGATTGCGGATCAGCCCCGTCACGCGGTGCCCCGCGCGCACGAGACCCGCCGCAATCGATCCGCCGATAAAGCCGCTCGCACCAGTAATGAAGATATTCAAGAGGTTCTCCTTCGAGAGAAAGCTGGGATGACTTCAGTATGGAGGCGAGCGAGTCTTGCAAAAAGAGCGTCAGTTTCAAATCAATCTTGATCTGGAATCAAGAATCGGCGCGGCTGGGGGCGCGAGGGCGGCCACGGCAAGGGCTCGGCCGGTTTTTGTCCGCTTGCCAATCCGGAATTTGGACGTGTATATACAAGTTGTGCGGCTTCTCCGATCTGACCGCCTGATGCAGTCACGACGGCCGGTCGGCCCAAACTGCCAGAACCATGCCAGCCAAAGGCCTGCGACTAATGGAAAGCCCTTACCCAGATTCTCGAAATTTGAGTTGTATATACAAGCTGGCGCCGCTACACTTTCTCAAAATTTGTATAGACAGGAACTCACATCATGATCCTTACGCCCGGCTCCCTGACTCTCCCGCAACTGCGCCAGATCGCGCGCGAACAGGTCACCCTGGAACTCGATCCCGCGAGCTTCGCCGCCATCGACGCCTGTTCTCAAGCCGTCGCGGACATCGCCGCGAAGGGCGAGCCGG
The DNA here is from genome assembly GCF_017104715.1 of Burkholderia sp. Ac-20365. Classification (GTDB taxonomy): domain Bacteria; phylum Pseudomonadota; class Gammaproteobacteria; order Burkholderiales; family Burkholderiaceae; genus Paraburkholderia. The sequence goes on along the minus strand of NZ_JAAGPI010000010.1, from coordinate 179,326 downwards.
CGTACGGCATCAACACGGGTTTCGGCCGTCTCGCCAGCACGCACATTCCGCATGACCAGCTCGAGCTGCTGCAACGCAATCTGGTGCTCTCGCACGCCGTCGGCGTGGGCGAGCCGATGTCGCAGCCCGTCGTGCGTCTCCTGATGGCGCTCAAGCTGTCGAGCCTCGGCCGTGGCCACTCGGGCATCCGCCGCGAAGTGATGGAAGCGCTCATCAAGCTGTTCAACGCTGACGTGCTGCCGGTGATCCCCGTGAAGGGTTCGGTCGGCGCATCGGGCGACCTCGCGCCGCTCGCGCATATGTCGGCCGTGCTGCTCGGCGTCGGCGAAGTGTTCGCGAAGGGCGAGCGCGTCCCGGCAACGGAAGGTCTGCGTCTCGTCGGCCTCAAGCCGCTCACGCTGCAAGCGAAGGAAGGTCTCGCGCTGCTCAACGGCACGCAGGCATCGACGGCACTCGCGCTGTACAACATGTTCGCGATCGAAGATCTGTATCGCGTCGGCCTCGTGGCGGGCGCGCTGTCGGTGGACGCGGCGATGGGTTCCGTCAAGCCGTTCGATCACCGCATTCACGCGCTGCGCGGCCATCAAGGCCAGATCGATGCCGCTGCGTCGTATCGCACGCTGCTCGACGGCTCGGCAATTAACGTGTCGCACGCCGATTGCGACAAGGTGCAGGACCCGTACAGCCTGCGCTGCCAGCCGCAGGTGATGGGCGCCTGTCTCGACCAGATGCGCGCTGCCGCGCAAGTGCTGCTCGTCGAAGCGAACGCCGTGTCGGATAACCCGCTGATTTTCCCGGACACGGGCGAAGTGCTGTCGGGCGGCAACTTTCACGCGGAGCCTGTCGCATTCGCCGCCGACAATCTCGCGCTTGCTGCATCGGAAATCGGCGCATTGGCCGAGCGCCGCATTGCGCTGCTGATCGACGCAACGCTGTCGGGTCTGCCGCCGTTCCTCGTCAAGGATGGCGGTGTGAACTCGGGCTTCATGATTGCGCACGTGACGGCTGCCGCACTCGCATCGGAGAACAAGACGCTGGCTCACCCGGCTTCCGTCGATTCGCTGCCGACGTCGGCGAACCAGGAAGACCATGTGTCGATGGCCACGTTCGCTGCGCGCAAGCTCGCCGACATCGCCGACAACACGGCCAATATCCTGTCGATCGAACTGCTCGCCGCTGCGCAAGGCGTCGATCTGCGCGCGCCGCACAAGACCAGCCCGGCGCTGCAGAAGGTGATGGACACGGTGCGTGCACACGTCGCGCACTATGAACTCGATCACTACTTTGCGCCGGACATCGCCGCGTGCACGAAGCTCGTGCAGGACGGCACGATCGCGTCTCACAGCCCGTTCTCGTTCATCTCCGAGCAACGTTAATCCACCGCACATTCACCGCACAACGAGACGCCCGGCATGAACGCACCGGCCTACCAGGGAATCAAGGACTTCATCCTCGCCCGCATTCACGCGGGCGAATGGAGCGAAGGTCATCAGGTTCCATCGGAAAACGAGCTTGCACGCGAATTCAACGTCGCGCGCATGACGGTCAACCGCGCGTTGCGCGAACTGACTTCCGAACAGGTGCTCACGCGCGTTCAGGGCTCGGGCACGTTCGTCGCGCGGCCGAAGTACGAATCGACGCTGGTGGCGATCCGCAGCATCTCCGACGAAATCGTCGCGCGCGGCCATCGCTATCACGCGAACGTGCTGAATGTGGGCGCGGCCATCGCCGATGAAGAACTCGCCGCCGAAATGCAGGTGAGCGCGGGCAGCCCGATCTTTCATTCGCGCGTGCTGCACTTCGAGAACGACGAACCCGTTCAGCTCGAAGAGCGCTGGGTGAATCCCGCTGTCGCGCCTGAGTACGCGTTGCAGGACTTCACGAACACCACGCCTAACCAGTATCTCGTGCGCGTCGCGCCGCTACAGCGCGTCGAGTACCGCATCGAAGCATCCGCGCCCGATGCCGACACCCGCCGGCATCTGACGATGGACGACGCCGAACCTTGTCTCGTGCTGCACAGGCGCACGTGGTCGCAGGGTGTGGTCGCTTCGGTGGCCAATCTTTGGCATCCCGGCAACCGCTACCGGTTCACCGGCCACTTTTAAACCCTGGCTTTCCGTTCAATCTTCGACTCCGTTACCGAGTTATCTGCGCTTTTCGAGGGCAACATGAACAACCCGAAACACATCGACCCGCGTCTGGACCCGACCCGCACGATCCGCGCACCGCGTGGCAGCGAGAAAACCTGCAAGACCTGGATCGCGGAAGCCGCGTACCGGATGATCCAGAACAATCTGGACCCGGAAGTCGCCGAGCATCCGCATGCGCTCGTCGTGTATGGCGGTATCGGCCGCGCGGCGCGTAACTGGGATTGCTTCGACCAGATTCTGTCGTCGCTGAAGGATCTCGAAGAAAACGAAACGCTGCTGATTCAATCGGGCAAGCCTGTCGGCGTGTTCCGCACGCATGCCGACGCGCCGCGCGTGCTGCTCGCGAACTCGAACCTCGTGCCGCACTGGGCGAACTGGGATCACTTCCACGAACTCGACCGCAAGGGCCTGATGATGTACGGCCAGATGACGGCGGGCAGCTGGATCTATATCGGCAGCCAGGGCATCGTGCAGGGCACGTATGAGACGTTCTTCTCGGTGGCGAACCAGCATTTCAACGGCGACCCGAACGGCCGCTGGATCCTGACGGGCGGCCTCGGCGGCATGGGCGGCGCGCAGCCGCTGGCCGCGACGATGGCTGGTTTCTCGATGATCGCCGTCGAATGCGACGAGACGCGTATCGACTTCCGTCTGAAGACGCGTTACGTCGACAAGAAGGCGACGACGCTCGACGAAGCGCTGGCGATGATCGAAGAAGCGAAGAAGACGGGCAATCCGGTTTCGATCGGCCTGCTCGGCAATGCCGCCGATGTGTTCGCCGAACTCGTCAAGCGCAACATCACGCCGGACTGCGTGACCGACCAGACGAGCGCGCACGATCCGATTCACGGCTATCTGCCGCAAGGCTGGAAGATCGAAGACTGGCGCGAGCGCATGAAGACGGACCCGCAAAGCATCGTGACGCCGGCCAAACAATCGATGGCCAAACAGGTTCAGGCGATGCTCACGCTGCAGGAACGCGGCGCCGCGACGCTCGACTACGGCAACAACATCCGCCAGATGGCGCTGGAAATGGGCGTAGAGAACGCGTTCGATTTCCCTGGCTTCGTGCCCGCGTACATCCGGCCGCTGTTCTGCGAAGGCAAGGGCCCGTTCCGCTGGGTCGCGCTGTCGGGCGATCCGGAAGATATCTACAAGACGGACCAGAAGGTCAAGGAACTGATCCCCGACGATCCGCATCTGCACAACTGGCTCGACATGGCGCGTGAGCGTATCGCGTTCCAGGGCTTGCCGGCGCGTATTTGCTGGGTTGGCGTGAAGGATCGCTATCGTCTGGGCCAGGCGTTCAACGAGATGGTCAAGAACGGCGAACTGAAGGCGCCGATCGTGATCGGCCGCGATCACCTCGACACGGGTTCGGTTGCGAGCCCGAACCGCGAAACGGAATCGATGAAGGACGGTTCGGACGCCGTCAGCGACTGGCCGCTGCTCAACGCACTGCTGAACACGGCAGGCGGCGCGTCGTGGGTGTCGCTGCATCACGGCGGCGGCGTCGGCATGGGCTTCTCGCAGCACTCGGGTGTCGTGATCGTCGCCGATGGCTCGGACGCCGCGCATGAACGCCTCGGCCGCGTGCTGTTCAACGATCCCGCCACGGGCGTGATGCGTCACGCGGATGCCGGCTACGAACTCGCGCAGGAAACGGCGCGCGAAGCCGGTCTCAAGCTGCCGATGCTGGGCCGCTAGGCGTGATGACCATGACGGTCATCCGCGCTGCGGATCTCGTGGCGTCGCCGTGGAAGAACGGCGGCGGCGTCACGCGCGAAGTCGCCGCGTTCCCTGAGGGCGCGGCGCTCGACACCTTCGTGTGGCGCGTGAGCGTCGCCGATGTTGCGCAGCCCGGTCCGTTCTCGCGATTCGCGGGAATCGACCGGACGCTCGTGCTGCTGTCGGGCGCGGGTATGGTGCTCGACGAAGTGAGCGGCGCGCAGCCTGTCGTGCACGCGCTGCGCGAGTCGCTCGACATCGCGCGCTTCGCTGGCGAAACGGCGATCGAAGCGAGTCTTGTCGATGGCGCGACGCGAGATTTCAACCTGATGGTGCGGCGTGGCGCAGCAACCGGCGACGTCGCGATTCTGCGCGACGACACGCGCACGCAACTCGATGCCGACGTCGTATTGCTGTTTTGCGCGCAAGGCGAAGTGCAGGTCACGACCGGCAACATGGCTGACACCACGCCTGACACCACGACGCTCACGACGAATGACACGCTGCGCATCGACAACGCACGCGCGCTGCCATGCGAAGTCAAAGGAAAGGGCGCGTTGCTCGCCATCAGCATCCGCTATTCAGACACACCCCAAGCCTGAGCGCTTGCCCACATCACAGACAGCCCTGCCATGAAGCAAACCGTCTGGAACCATCTGAAGCTCTGCCCGCAGGGCGATCCCAACCAAACGATCGATGATGCTGCGATCGCCGTCGAGAACGGCCGCATCGCGTGGCTCGGCGCGGCGCGCGATTTGCCTGCTCAATACGCCGCGTGGCCGCGCGAAGACCTCGGCGGCGCGTGGGTGACGCCGGGTCTCGTCGATTGCCATACGCATCTCGTGTACGGCGGCCAGCGTGCGGATGAATTCGCGCAACGGCTCGCCGGCGTGAGCTACGAGGAGATCGCGAAGCAGGGCGGCGGCATTGTGTCGACGGTACGCGCCACGCGTGCCGCCGATGAAGCGTCGCTGTTTGCGCAATCGGCCGCGCGGCTCGAAGCGATGCTCGCCGAAGGCGTCACCGCGATCGAAATCAAATCCGGCTACGGCCTCGATCTGGAAAGCGAACGCAAGATGCTGCGCGTCGCGCGGCAACTCGGCGAACGCTATCCGGTGACCGTCTACACGACGTTCCTTGGCGCGCACGCGTTGCCGCCCGAATTCGCGGGCCGCGCCGACGATTACATCGACGAAGTATGCGAGCGCATGCTGCCCGCGCTCGCCGACGAAGGCCTCGTCGATGCCGTCGATGTGTTCTGCGAGCGCATCGGTTTTTCGCTCGAGCAGAGCGAGCGCGTGTTCAACGCGGCTGCGCGCCGCAACTTGCCCGTCAAGATGCACGCCGAGCAGCTGTCGAATGGCGGCGGCACGGCGTTGGCCGCGCGGCATCGCGCGTTGTCGGCGGATCATCTTGAGTTTCTCGACGAGGCAGGCATTGCCGCGATGAAGGAAGCGGGCACGGTTGCCGTGTTGCTGCCTGGCGCGTTCTATTTCATCCGCGAAACGCAATTGCCGCCAATCGAACTGCTGCGGCGCTACGAAGTGCCGATTGCGATTTCGACGGACAGCAATCCGGGCACCTCGCCTTCCACGTCGTTGCCGCTGATGATGAACATGGCGAGCACGCTGTTCCGCATGACCGTGCCCGAAGTGCTGCAAGGCGTGACGCGCCACGCGGCGCAGGCGCTTGGCAAGGCGGACACGCATGGCACGCTTGCTGCCGGTCGCGCGGCGGATTTTGCCGTATGGTCGGTGCAGTCGCTCGCGGAACTCGCTTACTGGATCGGACGGCCGTTGTGCGAGCGCGTCGTGCGCGGCGGTGAAACCGTCTACACGCGTCGCGCTTAATGAACGCAACGCGAACGGAATCGAACATGACACAAGCCACTCAATCGCTTTTCGCCGATCACGCGTATCTGCCCGAAGGCTGGCGGCGCAATGTACTGCTGCAATGGGACGCGCAGGGCGCGCTCGTCTCCGTGACGCCCGATATGCAAGCACCCGCGGGTGTCGCGAAGGCCAGCGGCCCTGTGTTGCCGGGCATGCCTAATCTGCACTCGCATGCGTTTCAACGCGCGATGGCGGGCCTCACCGAATACCGCGCTTCATTTGGCACGGCGGCCACCGATAACTTCTGGAGCTGGCGCGACCTGATGTACCGCTTCGCTGCGCGCATCACGCCGGAAGGGCTCGCGTCGATCGCGCAGTGGCTGTACATCGAAATGCTGAAGGCGGGCTACACATCCGTCTGCGAGTTCCATTACGTGCATCACATGCAGGACGGCCAGCGCTACGCGAACGATGCGGAACTCGCGCAACGCGTGGTCGATGCGGCGGGCGCGAGCGGCATCGGCATCACGATGCTGCCTGTGCTGTATCAGTACGCGGGCTTCGGCGCGCAGCCGCCGCGCGACGACCAGCGCCGCTTCATCAACACGCCCGACAGCCTGCTTGGCCTGCTCGATACGCTGCGCACTGCGCGTCCGGAGCATGGCGGCTTGCGTTATGGCGTGGCGCCGCATTCGCTGCGCGCAGTCTCGAACGATTCATTGCGTGCGCTGCTCGACGGACTCGATTCGATGTCGCCGGGCGCGCCCGTGCATATCCATATCGCCGAGCAGACGGCGGAAGTGGACGCGTGCATCGAAACGGAAGGCGCGCGGCCCGTGCAATGGCTGCTCGATCGTTTCGATGTCAATCAACGCTGGTGTCTCGTGCATGCGACGCATGTCGATGCCGCTGAAACGGCAGCGCTCGCGAAGAGCGGGGCGATCGCGGGCCTGTGTCTGACGACGGAAGCCAATCTCGGCGACGGCATTTTCCCGGCGCATGATTATCTGGAGCAGAAGGGCCGCATCGGCGTCGGCAGCGACAGCCATATCGGCGTCGACTGGCGCGCGGAACTGCGGCTGCTCGAATACGGTCAACGTTTGACGCGACGGCAGCGCAACGTGCTTGCCTCGGCAGATATGCCGCGCGTGGCGGATCGTCTGTTCTCGGCGTCGCTGGAAGGCGGCGCGCTGGCGACGGGCCGTTCTGTCGGCGCATTGCGCACGGGCGCACGCGCCGATTTCGTCGTGCTCGACGCGAATCATTCGAGCATCGCCGAACACGCGAACGATGCATGGCTCTCCGGTGTCGTATTCTGCGAGCATGGCGAAACGCCGATTCGCGATGTCTACGCGGGCGGCGCGAAAGTCGTCGAAAACGGCCGGCATCGCGATGAAGAACGCGCGTATGCGGATTATCGTGCGGCGCTCGCCGAGCTGCTGAAGTGAACCGGATCAACCTTGAGACGCACTGACGATATGACCACCGACACTTTGCCCGTCTTCTCGCTGCATCGGGGAAGCCTGCCGTTCCTGATCTCGATTCCGCATCTGGGCACGCGCCTGCCCGCCGACGTGGCCGCGCAGATGACGCCCGTCGCTGCGCAAACCGACGATTGCGACTGGCATCTGGACCGCCTGTACGCGTTCGCGAAGCGCCTTGGCGCATCGATCCTGACGCCGAGCTATGCGCGCTACGTGATCGACCTGAACCGTCCGCCCGATGGCGCGAATCTCTATCCGGGCCAGGACACGACAGGCCTGTTGCCCGTCGATACCTTCGACAAGGAGCCGCTCTATCGCGACGGCCATCTGCCCGACGACGCCGAAGTCGCGCGTCGCCGCGATGCTTACTGGAAGCCATATCACGAGGCACTGCAGGGTGAACTCGCGGCGTTGAAGGCGCAGCATGGCAAGGTCTTGCTATGGGAAGCGCATTCGATCCGCTCGCATGTGCCACGCTTCTTCGACGGCCGTCTGCCCGATTTCAACTTCGGCACGTCGAACGGTGAGAGTGCCGTGCCGGGACTCGCCGAAGCGCTGGCAAAGATCGTCGATGAACACGGCGGTTACACGGCTGTCGCGAATGGCCGCTTCAAGGGCGGCTACATCACGCGTCATTACGGCCAGCCGCAGCAGAACGTGCATGCGGTGCAGCTCGAGCTGTCGCAGATCACCTACATGCAGGAACAGATGCCGTATGCGTATGACGAAGCGCTTGCGGCGAAGATCGAGCCGCTGCTCGAAAAGCTCGTGAAGACCGCGCTCGCGCGCGTCGCTGCGGCCTGAGTCACGCCGGCGCGCGGGGGGGGGGCAACAGGGGCGAAGGCCTCGCGCGTTTCGATCTCGCAGGCGTCCGTCGGGACGCCTCTTGCATCTTCTACGATCAGCCGCGTGGCGAAACCCACACGGCGAAATCCCGCAGCCCGCGCGCGCAATGCGGAACACCGCGCGTTTGCCGGGGTCAATTCATCAGTTCATGGAACCTGCGCCACTGTTGTCTTTGCGCCGCAGCGCCCGTACAAATCCGGTTGCGCGCCGCACGGCGATGCGTCTATCTTTGTCGGACGCGGCGCACGGGCATGCGCCTTGCAACTGATGCAGCCCGGCAAACCGCTGCTAGCAGCAAGACTGATGAAGGAAGACCCAGCGATGGAATATTCCGACGAATCCCTGCTTCCCATCTGGCGTGCCAATCTGGCATTGCTGACACGCGAGGTCGGCGCGGCGACGCGTCTTGCGCGGATGATGACCTTCTCCGCGTCGTATCTGAAGCTGATGCTCGCCGGCCAGCGCGACTTCAGCGAGGAATTCGTGCGCGGCGTCGAAGCGGTGACCGGGCTGCCCGGCGGCTGGATGGATGCGCCGCACGAGGCGCCCGAAGTGCCCGACAACGCACGCGAAGCGATCGATAACGAAACGCCGCTCGCACGCTTTCGCGGCACCGCGCACCCGGTGCGAAAGAAATCGGTGCTGCGTCCTCCCGAGCCGATTTTTGGACAGCAGGCGCCGCGCCGTCCCGAAGACGAGATCCACGAAGCCGAACTGCACCGGCGCCAGGCGTATTTCCGCAAGGTGCGCGATCTCGCCGTGCAGGAAGTGCGGCGCTTCGAGCGCTCGCTGACGCACCCGACCGTCGAGTTCGCTTCGGTGCGTGCCAAAGTCGAAGACGTGCTGTCGGCCGCCGAACTCGACGACCCGATTCACGCCGATCTCGCCGGCCGTCTCGAGCAGATCGACAAGCACCGCAGTATGCTGCTGCGTCACACCGAGCGGCTGCATGCGCTGCTGGTCCAGTTGGGCGAGGAGGAATGAACACGCCCCGTAGTGGCCGGTATCGCATCGCGCATCACAGCCGGGCAAGTGCGCCGCTATCGAGAATCCGGATCTGCTTGCCGCGCGCGTGCACGAGCTTGTCCTGCTGCAGCTTCGAGAACATGCGGCTCGCCGTTTCGAGCGTGATACCCAGATAGCTGCCGATCTCGCTGCGCGTCATGCGCATGTTGAACTCGGTGGCGGAGTAGCCACGCGTGCCGTAGCGTTCGGCGAGATTCAGCAGGAAGGCCGCGACGCGCTGCTCGGCGCGCATCGTGCCGAGCAGCATGATCATGTTCGACTCGCGCACGATCTCGCGGCTCATGACCTTGTGCAGATGCCGCTGCATCGTTTTGATTTCGCGGCACACGTCTTCGAGCGATTCGAACGGAATCGCGCACACGGTGCTGCGCTCGAGCGCAATCGCGCCGCACAGATGCTGTCCGCTGACAATGCCGTCGAGTCCCAGCATTTCCCCCGCAATCTGAAAGCCCGTTACCTGCTCGCGTCCTTCGCGATGCATGACGACCGTCTTGAACGAGCCGCTGCGCAAGATGTAGACGTTGTTGAACGGATCGTTCGCGCGATACAGGCTCGCGCCGCGCTGCACCGTCCGCACTTCGTGAACGAGCGAATCGACCTGTGCAAGCTCGTCCGTGCTGAGGTCGCCGGGAGTGCACAGCGAACTGATCGCGCATTGCGAGCAGCGCGGCGCAGGGCGTTGTGTGACGCCCGACGGAAACCTGAGCGCGAAGTCGGACGCCTGCATGAAAGGCGAGGGCGGGCTCGTCGGTGCATCGGCAAGTAACATGATGGCCTCCTTCTCAGGGAACGCGCGTGCGGGCCGTGATGCGCGCGCGATGAAGTTGTGTCGTCCGCATGCGCCGCCGGAAAAGGGCGGAAAGCGCATGCGGCGTCAGTGGTGAAAGTATGTTTGTGGCTGTCTCAAAATTGAATCGGCGGCGAATGAATTTGCGGTCAGTCAATCGGAGCGCGTGTCGGTCATGCCCTACAGCGAGCGATGTGTTCACGGCTCCTCGCTGTCGTCGAACAGCTTGTGGCGCATCGCGTAACGCACCAGCGCCGCGCCGTGCGGCATCTGCATCTTGTCGAGAATGCGCGCCTTGTAGGTGCTGATCGTCTTCGTGCTCACGCACAGTTGCGTGGCGATTTCGCCGATCGTCTGGCCGGCCGTGATGCGGCGGAACACGTCGAACTCGCGATCGCTCAGCCGTTGATGCGGCAGTGTCTCGAGCGGCTCGTGCAGGTTGCGCGCGAAACGCTCGGCCATCGACAGACTCATGTAGACACCGCCGCTCGCGATCTTCGTCAGCGCGCTCACCAGTTCGCCGCTCGCGCTCTCCTTGGTCAGATAGCCGGATGCGCCCGCCTTGAACGCGCGCACTGCGTACTGGTGCTCGCCGTGCATCGTCAGCACGAGAATGTGCAGCGCAGGGTTGACGGCCTTGAGCTGCGGAATCATTTCGACGCCGTTGCGGCCCGGCATCGACAGGTCGAGGATCAGGATGTGCGCGTGTGTCGAACGCACGAGGGCGATGGTGCTGGCCGTATCGGCTGCTTCACCCGCCACTTCGAAGTCGGGCGAGCCTTTCAGGATATGGCGCAGTCCTTCGCGTATCAGCGCGTGGTCGTCGGCGATGAGAATACGGATCATGGCTGCGTCTCTTCGGGTTGCAATGCGTTCAGGGCAAACGTGATGGAGAGGTTGAATCCTTTGCCGGGCTCGCCCGTCTGCAGCGTGCCGCCGAGCATCCTGACCCGCTCGCGGATCCCAAGCAGGCCGAAGTTCCTGTCGGTGCGCGGATCGCGTGCCGGCGCGGCGGCGGGCAGGCCGCGGCCGTCGTCGACGATGTCGAGCGTGCAGCGCCCGTCGGACACATGCAGTGCGAGCGTGACGAGCGATGCCTGCGCGTGCTTTGCGACATTCGTCAGCGCTTCCTGGACGATGCGAAAGATGGCCGTCGCCGCGCTGTGCGAGAACGCCGCCTGGCCGGCGTTGAGCCGGCGCACGACGCGGATGCCGTAGCGTTGCGAGAAGTCATCAGCAAGCCAGTCGATGGCCGCGACGAGGCCGAGATCGTCGAGCATCGCGGGGCGCTGGTTGGCGGCGATGCGCCGCACCGACGCGACGGTCGCATCGATCACGCGCGCCATCGCATGGAGGCGTTCGTGCACGTAGGCGCTGTCGAGGGGAGCGCTGTCGAGCGCATGCGCAATCACCGACAGGTCCATCTTCAGTGCCGTCAGCGATTGCCCGAGATCGTCATGCAGTTCGCGCGCGATATGCGCTTTTTCCTGTTCGCGCACGTGCTGAAGGTTCGCCGACAGCTCGCGCAGATCTTCACGCGACTGCGTGAGCGCGTCTTCAGCGGCGACGCGCTCGGTGATATCGCGCAGCATCACGGTGTAGAGCTTCTCGTCGCCGTACTGGCTCTGAGAAATGGACGCTTCGATCGGGAACTCGCGGCCGTCGGCGCGCAACGCATACAGCACGCGGCGGCGCCCCATGCGGCGGTCGGACGCACCCGCCGCACCGAAATGCTCGACGTGCGTCGCATGCGCGAGGCGAAACCGCTCCGGGATGAAGCGCGACAGCGGCCCGCCGATCTCGCTCGCTGCATCGCAGCCGAACAGTTCTTCCGCCATCGGATTCATCAGCACGATGCGCTGCGCGGCGTCGATCGTGATGATCGCCTCGCGCGACGAACGGATGATGGCCGTCAGTCGCGCGGCGTCGAAAGACGGGTTGGGCGCGGAATCGGCTCCGTCGATGCATGCCGAGACTGCGCGGGCCAGCCGCCCGCGTCGTTCCTGCTGGCGCGACCAGAGGATGCAGGCGGCGAGGCACATCAGTACGGAAGCGCCCGCGACGACCGATGTCCAGCGCAGCGTGAGGCCGGCGGTGAGAGAGGCCGCGAGCACGCCTGCGGTGAAAGCGGCGAGCGTCGTCAAGGCCGTGCGCAGGCATAGGCCGGATGGCGAAGCAGCAGTGTTCATGTTCTGGTTCAAATCGTCGGGTGATGGCAGGCTGCGCCGCGATTCCCGGTGTCGTGTCGCATGCTCGCGCCGATGTGCGTCGTGAACGGCTTGTCCTGCGATGCTTGCTGGCCGGCATCGAAAAGCGCGGAAGGTGCCCAAATGCGCCGACGCGGCATGATCCGCGCTCGCATGTCGCGCCGGATAACGGTCAACAAGCTTGTCAACAATGATAGGTACTGGCTGATCGCGATCAATGCGTGCCGCTGAAAACGACGTTCTCAAATCTGGAAGAGCCTTCGTATGCAGTGTTGTGCATCGGCGAGCATGTATCGGGTCGATGCCATGCAATTGCACGAGAAGCCGCGAGCCGGACGCCGGTCACGCAGCAAGTCACGCGGCCAGCGCGGGCGGCGGCGTTTCGATCGCTTGCGGCCCCGCGCTGCATCGAACGCGCTGGCCGAGCGAGGCAAGCAACGCGCAATCGTCGAGCGCGAAGCGGCAGAACAGCATGTTCGTCGCGGCGAGCTTCATGATCTGACCGGGCGGGAGCGCTGCAATCGCGTCGATGCAATCCGCGCTGACGCGCAGCAGACGCATCGCCTTCTGACTGTCGAGGCGTGCGAGTCGCTGTGCAAGCATCAGAAATAACAGATTGACTTCCCGGATTTCATCGAGCGTTTCGTTGCGGTTCAACTTTTGGGTCTCCAGTGACAATCTGCATGCGGTCCGCGGGCCGTAGGCCATGCTGTTGGGCCGACGGGACATCATTCGGTTTTTGCCAGACGGCCGGTTTTGCCAGCCCGCGATGGCGGCTTGCACAGGCCGCACACGTAGCCAGGTTCCAGTTCGTAGGCGAGCACGATGAGGTGGCCGTTACAGCAACTGCAGCTCTTCAGATGCAGCATGTCGCGTTCGATGAACTTCACGAGCGTCCACGCGCGGGTAAAGCTCAATACGGGCTCGGTGCCGCGCGGAATGTGCTCGAGATAGAGCCGGTATGCCGCGATGATCGCCGCGATCCGTGTGATGTCCTGCTGGGTGGAGATCGAGCGATACATCGCGTAAAATAGCGACGCATGGATGTTCGGCAGCCACGTCACATACCATTCTTCGGAAAACGGCAGCATGCCTTTCGGCGGCGACTCGCCATGCAGTTCCTTGTACAGCCGGATCAGACGGTCGCGCGACAAGGTCGTTTCGGCTTGCGTCACCTGCAGGCGTGCGCCGAGCTCGAACAGTTCGATGGCGAGCAGCGTCTCGCTGACGTCGTCGAGCAGGCGCCGATGGCCGGCATCGGCGCGCGCAACGACGCTTTTCAGTGAGGCGGGCGCTGTCATCACAGGTTCCCCGGCGGCAGTTGCGCGAGCAGCATCGCCGCATGCATGGCCTGCATGTCGTGGCGGCCGAGCGTGTCGTTGAGCGCGCCCAGCACGGTTTGCGCGGACAGCCCGAAGCCGCACAGCAACATGTCCGAATCGGCGAGCCGCACGATCTGCGCGGACGACAAACCCGCGACGATGTCCGTCAACTCCGCCGACATGCCAAGGCGCACGCGCGCTTCGACAGGATTGGTGCGCGCGAGGTGTTGCGCCAGCATCAGATACGCGAGATTGACTTCGCGAATTTCCGGGAGTACTTCATCAGCGTTCATAGTGATCCAGCAAGCGAGGCGACGACGCTACGAACAGCCGGTCCGTTCCGGACGAAAGGCATCGCAAAGACAACTCATGTGATCCGTTCGCAGCGCTGACATGTAACCCACAGGTGAAAGTATTGCGTTTGCTGTCTCAAAATAAAATGGGTGTTCGGTTGAATTGCTCGTAGGTCGCCGACACATCGTGTAGGGGATGGATGACGTCGTTTCCATCTGGTATAGCCCGGTATAAGGCATGGAATGAGAAAAATAAAAGTAGGCATCCTTATATGTTGAAGAAAGCGAGAAATCGCTTCAGATACTTCTGCTTATCTCCTAATTGACATCCATCATTGCTCCGCTTGACAGGCCAACTTTACGATCCAGCCAACAATAGCCATCGATGACGCACGTCATCTGCTCCGGCTAGATCAAGCTGCGAACGCGAACTAACAAACACGCGTTCCGCGATGGCCACGCAATGTGCACGCGAGCCGTCTTCTCCTTCAATCGCGAGGTGCGGTGCGTGCGCCGGCCGAGCGCCATCATCCGGCAGAATGGAATGAGTCAGTTTCTTCAAACGATCCGCTTCAGGATCATCGCGGCATTTGCCGTCTGTACCCTGGTCATGGTCGGCAACGCGCTGTTCGGCATGCGTGCCGTCAGAGCAATGAGCGAAAACTTGCAAACCGCGTATACGGGCAATCTGATTCCCGTCACGAAGCTTGCGATGTTTCGCATCGACGAGATCGAAATCCGCCGTCTGCTGTGGCAGACGCTCGTGACGCAGGACAAGGACAATCTGCGGCGCGTGCGCGATCTGCAGACGTCGATGAGTTCGGGCTGGACGCAATACTATTCGGCGGGTATCAGCAGCCCGGAAGAGCAGGCGCTCGCCGACCGCATCCACACGGAGGCGGGCACCTTCAGAACGCTGATCGATCAGGAAATCGACATGATCGAAAAGGGCGATATCGCGGGCGCTGTCGAGTTACAGCGCAGTACTGTCCTGAAGTCGGCCGAGGCGCTCAACTCCATGATCCAGCAGGACATGGAACTGAACCTCGATCAGGCGAAGGACTTCACGGGCGACAGCGAACATGCGGCGACGCAGATGTTCTGGATCGCGCTGGGCATGCTCGCGGCGAGCGCGCTCGTGTGCGTGGGCGCGACGATCTATCTGTCGAAGGCAATCTCGGGGCCGTTGAACCGCTCGCTCGGCATTGCCAATGACATCGCCGACGGACGTCTGGACCGGCCGATCGTGATCGACGTGAAAGGCGAGTTCGGTGCGCTGCTCGACGCGATGAAACGCATGAGCGCCCAGCTCTCGGATACCGTGCGCCGCATCAAGACGTCGAGCGATTCGGTGACGGTGGCGTCGCGAGAAATCGCCGCTGGCAACATGGAGCTGTCGTCTCGCACGGAGGAGCAGGCTGCGTCCGTCGAAGAAACGGCGGCAACGATGACGGAACTCGCCGAAACGGTGAAGCAGAACGCCGACAACGCGCGCCAGGCCAATGCGCTGTCGGCGAATGCGCGCTCGATGGCCGATGCCAGCAACGATGCGGTGCAGGCGATGGTGCGCACGATCGGCAATATCAGCGAAAGCTCGGCGAAGATCGCCGACATCACGACGCTGATCGAAGGCATCGCGTTCCAGACCAACATTCTCGCGTTGAACGCGGCCGTCGAGGCGGCGCGCGCGGGCGAGCAGGGGCGCGGCTTTGCTGTCGTTGCAGGCGAGGTGCGCTCGCTGGCGCAGCGTTCGTCGGCGGCAGCGAAAGAGATCAAGGATCTGATCGAATCGTCGACGGCGCTCGTCAAGGATGGCTCGCGCCAGGCCGAAGAAGTCGGCTCGACGATGAGCCAGGTGATGCGCGCGATCAAGCAGGTGTCCGATATTGTCGGCGAGATTTCGGCGGCGTCGGAAGAGCAGAGCCAGGGCATCGGGCAGATGAGCCAGGCGATCAGCCAGATCGATGCCGTCACGCAGCAGAACGCAGCGCTCGTCGAAGAGTCGGCCGCGGCTGCACAGGCGCTTGAAGAGCAGGCCGTCCAGATGACGGGCGCCATTGCTGTCTTCAGTCTCGCCGATATGCCTGCCGTTGCGCCGTCGCACACGCGGCCGGGCGCGTTGAGCGCGAGCGTTGCCGCTGCGAAGCAGGGTACGCCAGGGGCGCGTCGCGTCGAGTCGGCACCCAGGCAGATCGTCTCGAAAGACGCGGTGACGGCCGACGGCGATTGGGAAACGTTTTGAGCGCCACGGAGAGAACGGCACGCACTGCGAGTCCCTAAAAAAAGCGGCTCCGCAGCCGGGGAACTGCGGAGCCCTAAAAGACGCGGCGCGCGTTCGAGTGTTGCGCGCCAACGTATCGGCCAGGCGCTAGCCGATGCAAGGATTGTCGGCACAGTGTTCCTCAAAGGCATTGATATCGGTCAGCGTTTTCGAGCGGTGGTAACGGTTGCGCTGTTTGTGCGCGTGTAACGCGTCCCCTCATCGGATCAAATTTTCATGTGCAGGTCGACTTCCTCCGGATCCGGCAAAACGCGGCAGCGATGGGCCGATATGCTGCGCGGCGGCGCGTTGTGCATGCACTATCAGCCGTTGCTCGATCTGCGCGCCTGCCGGGTGACGAAGGTCGAGGCGCTCGCGCGATTACGCGACGGCGACGTGTTGTTCGCGCCGCGCCAGTTTCTGCACGCATTGAACAGCGACGACCATTTCGAACTCTATGTGCGTGGACTCGCGCAGGTGCTCGCGCAACGCAATGCGTGGCGACGCGTGGGCATCGACATGATCGTGTCCGTCAATCTGCCGCCTGCTGCACTCGGCGACTCGCGTTACTTCGAGGCGACGCGCGATGCGTTCGCGGAATTCGGCTGCAAGGCGGGCGAACTCGTGCTCGAAATCCTGGAGTCGGGTGCGTTGCCCGCCGGTGTCGAGACTGACGGGCAGATTGCGCGCTACAAACGGCTCGGCGTCGCACTCGCGCAAGACGATCTGGGTACAGGGCATAGCAGTCTGAGCCGGCTGCGCGAGCTGCCGTTCGACTACGTGAAGATCGATCGCAGCATCGCGGATCTGCAGAACGATGACGCCGCCGACGTGCTGCCGTTCATCCATCATCTGACGCGACTGGGGCAGGCGCTTGGCAAGGCGGTGGTGGTCGAGGGCGTCGAAGATACGGGCTTGCTCGACGCGTTGCGGATCTTCGGCGTCGATTTTGCGCAGGGCTATGGCATTGCGCGTCCGATGCCGGGCGAGCATCTGCCTGAATGGATCGCAAAGACGGGGTTTACGCTGTCGCTTGCAGCATGCGACAGCCGCTATGCGCGGCTCGCGCATCTGATGGTGTGGGAAGAGCGTCTGCTCGCCGATGCGTATTTGCAATCATCCAACGCAACCGCGCGAGCGCGCATGCAGACCGACATCGACGCGTGGTTTCCCTTCGATAACGCTAACGCACGGGCACGCGACGATCTGTTCGAGGCAGCACGCACTTCAGGTATACGCAGCGATGCGTACCGCGCGGCACGGCAACGGCTGATCGCATTGATGTGACACAAGCCGCACGCCAGAGAGTTCAGTCGCGCAGCTCGCTGAGGATCTGCCCGGCAAGGTAATCGCACGGCGGCCGGTTCGAGCGCGCGCTGCGCGCAAGGATGATCTCCAGTTCAGGCAGCTTTGGCAGCCCATGCTGACGGCCTAGCGTGACGAAGCGCTCGGGCACCGCGCAGCGCGCGAGCGGAGCGACGGCAAGCCCCGCATCGACCATGCTGAAAAGGCCCATCAGGCTCGGACTCTCATACGACGTTCGATAGGTGATCTTCGCGCGTTCCAGCGCTTGAACCGCATTCGCGCGCGCGACGCTGCCCACGCCGAACATCGCGACAGGCAACGGACGCTCCTTCCACACTTCACGTCCCGGCGTGGACGAGCCTGCCCAGACCATCGGTTCGAAGCGGATGAATTCGCCCGTCAACTCCTTCACGCTCGTCACGCACGCAAGGTCGATCTTGTTGTCTTTCAGGAGCGGCGCGAGCGCGTTGCTCGGCAGGCTGACCACCTGAATCTCGACCTTCGGATACATCGCCGAGAAGTTGCGCAGCACCGACGGCAGCAGCGACGACGCGTAATCGTCCGGCACGCCGATCGCGACGCGGCCTTTGACTTCCGGATGCACGATCGACGCCCACGCTTCGTCGCGCAGCGCGAGCATGCGGCGCGCGTAGCTGAGCATCACCTGGCCTTCCTGCGTGAGCGTCACGCTGCGCGGGCCGCGCACGAACAGCGGCTTGCCGAGCGAGCTTTCGAGCGAGCGGATCTGCATGCTCAGCGCGGATTGCGAGCGATGCACGAGCGCCGCGCCGCGCACGAAGCTGCCTGTGTCGGCAATGGCGACGAACATTGCGAGCACGTCGAGATCGAGGCCTTTCATCCGCTTGTGTTCTCCTGAATCCGGTATCAGAAATCTTGATCGAAATGTTCAATATAACGCGTTTGTCTGAACCATGGGGCAGCGGCATACTGGATTCACATGCGGCGCTTTGCTTGTAAACCGAGCGCGCTCATCCGGGGACAACCATCATGACCACGCCTTCCACCTACGACGAATTCCGACAGCTTGCGATGCGTCTCGACATGTCGCGCGGCAAGCCTTCGCCCGAGCAACTCGATCTGTCGCGCGCGCTGCTCGACGAAGCGGGCACGGCGGGTTATCTGTCGCGCGACGGCATCGATTGCCGCAACTACGGGCATCTGCTGGGCTTGCCCGAGGCGCGCGAATTCGGCGCGCAACTGCTGGACGTCGATGTTGCGCAGATCGCCGCGGCGGGCAACTCCAGTCTCGAACTGATGCACGACGCACTCGCTTTCGCGATGCTGCACGGGGTGCCGGGGCACGCACCGTGGAGCCGGCAGGGCGAGGTCGCGTTCCTGTGTCCGGTGCCAGGCTACGACCGGCACTTCGCGATCTGCGAGGCGCTCGGCATCCGCATGATTGCCGTGCCGATGACGCACGACGGCCCCGACATGGATGCCATCGAAGCGCATGTGAAGCGCGACGCGTCGATCAAGGGCATCTGGTGCATGCCGCTCTACAGCAACCCGAGCGGCGCGATCTGGTCACGCGAAACGGTCGAGCGGCTCGCCGCGCTGCCTGCCGCCGCAAGCGATTTCCGCCTGTTCTGGGACGATGCCTACCGTTTCCATCATCTGACGGATACGCTGCACAGCACGCCGAATATTGTCGAACTGTGCGAGCGCGCAGGGCATGCGGACCGCGCGCTGGTGTTCGCGTCGCTGTCGAAGGTCACGGTGGCGGGCGGCGGGATTGCGTTTCTCGCGTCGTCGACGGGCAATATCGGCTGGTGGCAGAAGCATATGAGGGTGCGCACCATCGGTCCGGACAAGCTCAACCAGCTGCGGCACGTGCGCTATCTGCGCGACCGCGAAGGGCTCGAGCGTCTGATGGCGAAGCATCGCGCGTTGCTGCGTCCGAAGTTCGATGCGGTGGTGGCGACCTTCGAAGCGCTGCTAGCCGATCTTCCCGAAGTGTCGTGGAACCGGCCGGAAGGCGGCTATTTCATCAGCCTGTATGCGCCGAAGGGTTATGCGAAGCGCACGGTCGAACTCGCGGCACAGGCTGGCCTCGTGCTGACGACGGCGGGCGCGGCGTATCCGTACGGACGCGACGAAGAAGACCGGCATCTGCGTATCGCGCCGTCTTTCCCCTCGCTCGATGAAGTGACGCTGGCGGCGCGCGGCATTGCGCTGTCGTTGCGCCGAGCGCTGGAAGAATAGGCGCGCGACGGCCCAGGCTGACACGCGTCGTGCCGCACGAAAGCGGTCGCACCGCAACAAACCGTAACACCCGCGCGCGCGGCGGTTTTCTCCATCGGTCGCCGT
The DNA here is from genome assembly GCF_017104715.1 of Burkholderia sp. Ac-20365. Classification (GTDB taxonomy): domain Bacteria; phylum Pseudomonadota; class Gammaproteobacteria; order Burkholderiales; family Burkholderiaceae; genus Paraburkholderia. The sequence continues at coordinate 159,755 of NZ_JAAGPI010000010.1, read as the reverse complement.
TTTGCGGTAAAAGAGCAGGATGACCGACCGCGCCCGCATCATTCCGCTGATCGTTGCCTGTCCGCTGTTCCTGCAAAACCTCGATACGTCGATCATGGCGACCGCGCTGCCTTCTATCGCGCGCTCGCTTGGCGTCGAGGCGCTGCATCTGAATCTCGCGATCACTTCCTATCTGCTGAGCCTCGCCGTGTTCCTCCCGGCGAGCGGCTGGCTTGCCGACCGCTTCGGCGCGCGCCGCGTGTTCTGCTCGGCGATCGGCCTGTTTTCGCTGGCTTCAGCGCTATGTGGCATCGCGATGTCGCTGCCGCAGCTCGTCGTGTTCCGCGTGCTGCAGGGCATGGGCGGCGCGATGATGGTGCCCGTCGGCAGATTGATCCTGCTGCGCAGCGTGCCGCCCGCGCGGATGGTCGCGGCGATGGTGTGGTTCACGGTGCCGGGCGCCGTCGGCCGGCTTGCTGGGCCGCTGCTCGGCGGCGTGGTGGTCACCGTCACGTCGTGGCGCTGGATCTTCCTGCTGAACGTGCCGTTCGGCGTGATTGGCGTGCTGTGCGCGCTCGCCTTCATCGACGACACCCACGAGCGTATCGACGAGCGTTTCGATCTGCCGGGCTTCGTGCTGCTGTCGACGGGTCTCGTCGGCCTCGTGGGCGGGCTGGATACGGCTGGCCGCGGGCTCGTGCCGCAATGGGTGACGTTTGCCTTCACCGGCACGGGCGCGCTGTCGATGCTGCTGTATTGGCTGTATAGCCGCCGTCACGTCGATGCCATCATCGATCCCTTGCTGCTGCGCTACAAGGCGTACCGGACCGCCGTGCTCGGCGGCATGCCGCTGCGCATCGGCATCGGCGCGTCGCCGTTTCTGTTGCCGTTGATGCTGCAACTCGGCTTCGGCCTCTCGCCGCTGACCTCAGGGTCGCTCAGCGTCGCGACGGCGGTCGGCTCGCTCGCGGTGCGCGGCGTGATGACGACAGCGATCCGCCGCATCGGTTTTCGCACGCTGCTGATCGTCGCCACCTGTGTCACGGGCTGCTTTTACGCCTGCTATGGGCTGTTCAAGCCCAGTACGCCGCATCTGCTGATCTTCTGCGTGCTGCTGGTGGGCGGCCTGTTCAATTCGCTCGCGATGGTGACGCTCAACACGCTCGGCTACTCCGACATGCCCAAGCCGAAAATGAGCCGCGCGACGGCGCTCTCGGGCATGGCGCAACAACTGTCGGTGAGCCTGGGCGTTGCGTTCGGCGCGTCGCTGCTGGCGCTGACCGCGCATCTGCATGGCGGCAGCGCGGCGCATCTCACCGCCCGTGATTTTTCTCCGGCATTTTTCGTCGTCGGCGCGGCCGTGCTGTGCTCGCTGTTCTTCTTCGTCAAGCTGTCGAAGGACGAGGGCGCGGAGTTGCGGCAGAACTAGCCGCGCCTGCGTCGGGCGATAAATTCGCCTTCCAGATTCCACGTAATGCCATCAGGCGCGAGCGCGACGCCTGTCCAGCGGAATGCGTCGGCGGTGATGTCGGTGAAGTTCCAGCGGATCGGCGTGCCGTTCGCGTGCGTGCCGATCTGCACGATATCGCGGCCGATCTGTCTGCCGACCAGTTCGTCGCGCTGCCCGTTCGAAGGGTTGATGTAGGTGACGCGCCACGCTTCGATCGCCGGATCCCACACGCGCAGCGTGGTGCCGTACATGTCGAAGCCGGGTTCGCGCGCTGCGTGGCGGTCCGCGCGGCGCGGCATGATCCAGACGTCCTGCACGGCACGGCCTTCGAGCGCCCAGCCGAAGTGAATCTCGCCGGTCAGATGCCGCTCTCGCACGTCGACGCGATAGTGCAGCACTTCCATATCCCAACTGCCGACGAGCCAGCCGTAGAGATCGTGCGCCGCGTCGATGTCCGCCGCACGTCCAGGCGCGGCAAGTGCTGCGAGAAACCCGGAAGCGGGACCATGATCCAATGCATTCATTGCACGTGCTCCTGTTTGCTTCGTTTTCCAGTCGGGCGGAAGGGCGCGGCGAACCCGTCACGTCCACCGCCGTTGTGATAAAACGAGCATACGGATCCGAAGAGGTGACATCTTGGGAAAAATTGCCGTCGATCTCGAAGCCGCTCTCGCGCGCCGCAACACGCTGGGCGTGCCCGGCGACACGCAGATGCGCAGGCTGGCCGCGGGCGACGGCTGGTCGGTGATGGACGTGCTGTGCACCTTCGGCCCGCACGACCGGCCATTCGAAGAGCGGCACGCGGGCGTGTGCATCGCGGTGGTGGCGGCGGGCGCGTTCGGCTACCGGTCGGCGGCGGGGCGCGAACTGCTCACGCCGGGATCGCTGCTGCTCGGCAATGCGGGCGAATGCTTCGAGTGCGGGCATCGGCATGCGCCCGGCGACCGCTGTGTGTCGTTTCACTATCATCGTGCGTACTTCGAGCGGCTTGCCGCCGATGCAGGTTTTGCTCGCGCGGACACGTCGTTCCGGCATGGACGGATGCCGCCGTTGCGCGCGTTTTCCGGGTTGATTGCCCGGGCGTGTGCCGGGGCGACACAGAGCGCCCTGGATGCTTCTGCAGATACCGCGTCGTCCCTGGCATGGGACGAGCTTGCCGTCGAACTCGCAAGCGCCACGCTGCATGCGACCCGGGCCGACGCGAAGCGCCATACCGCGCCAACGAGCGCGTCGGCGTGGTCGCGCGTCACCCAGGCCGCGCGTCTGATCGACGAAACACCTGATGCGCCGCATACGCTGTCGCGTCTAGCGCAGCAATGCGGGCTGTCCGATTTCTACTTCCTGCGCACCTTCGAGCGCGTCACGGGCGTGACGCCGCATCAGTACGTGCTGCGCGCGCGCCTGCGCCACGCCGCGCTGCGTCTTGCCGACGAAGATACGAAGATCGTCGATATCGCCTTCGATAGCGGCTTTAACGACGTGTCCAATTTCAATCATGCGTTTCGCACCGAGTTCGGCATGAGTCCGCGCGCATGGCGCATGCAGCGCGGCGCACGCGGGCGGCTTGCCGTACGGCGCGACACGGTGCGCCGCGTATGAGCCGGCGTGCGCATCGTCTGCGCGCGGCGGCGGTGTTGCCGCTGATCGTGTATGCCTATGGAGCAGGCGTCCACGCCCAGGAGCGCATCGCGCCCGACGATGTGCCGCCATCGACGATCGAGCGCGACGTGCATCTGTTCGTCGTGCAGAAGGATGGCTCCATCGAGGAACACGACGATACGATCCTGCGCGCCAACACGGTGAGCGGAGTCGACGATGTGGCGCAGCGCTATGTGTGGTTCAACAAGGATATCGAGCAGGTGCAACTGCTCGCGGCGGAGACGATCGATGTGAACGGCGTCGCGCATCCCGTCGGACCGGACGGCATACGCGACGTGCAGGAGCCGCGTTCGGCGGGCGCGCCGACCTTCCAGGACGGCGTGCTGCGCACGGTGATCTTTCCGGGCGTCGAGCCGGGCTCGCGTGTTCATCTGGCGTTTCGCAAGACGCGGGCGTTGCCGCTGCAGGGCGGCACGTTCGCGTATTTCGTCGAGCCGACGCGCGGTCCCGTCGACATGCAACAACTGATTTTCGACTTGCCCGCCGACATTCCGCTCTATGCCGACGCGCGCGGCTATGTCGCGCTGCCGCCCGTCACGGAAAACGGCCGCACCCGCTACACGTTCGAGTACCGGCACGGACCGTACGCGCCCATCGAATCGGGCGCCGTGGGTTACGCGACGTGGGGCGACCGGCTGATGGTATCGACGACGCGCGACTTCGCATCGTTTGCCGAGCGCTACCGGACGGCGGCGCTGGACCCGACGTGGCGCGACCCCGCGATCGCGCAACTGGCGCAGGCGCTGACCGCCAATACCGACGACCCGCGCGCGAAGGCGCAGATCCTGTATGACTGGGTGCGTCTGAACATACGTTATGTCGCGCTGTTTCTCGGCGAGACGGCGGCCATGCCGCACAAGGCGAGCGATATCCTGCGCAACCGCTATGGCGACTGCAAGGACCATGTCGCGCTGTATGGGGCGATGCTCGCGGCCGTCGGTATCGACAGTCAGGCGGTGCTGTTGAATCTTGGACCCATCTACGCGCTGCCCGACGTGCCGGGATATGGCGCGAGCGCGATCAATCATGCGATCACGTGGATTCCTTCGTTGCGCATGTATGCGGATACGACGGCGGGTGGTATCGGCTTTGGTTATCTGCCGCCGAGTGCGATGGACCGGCCGGTGTTGTTGGTCGACGACGGCGTGCTTGCGCGTACGCCTGCGACGCAGGAGCGCGGGCGCACTGCGCGGCTCGCGATCGATATCGACCGGACGGGGACGGCGGCATTTACGTATCGCGTGGAGGACGTGGGGGTGTCGGCGGAACTGGAGCGCAATGTGTTCCGGCGCGCGACGCGGCAACGCTGGCAGCAGATTGCCGCCGACCGTTTGCGGCAGACGGGGCTTCATGGCATTGCGCGGATGCAGCCAGGCGAGGTGACGCCAACCATCGGGCCGTTTTCGACCACGATGCAGGGGTCGCTCGAGCATTTCACCTGGCCTGACGGTACGACTGCGTTGCCTGCTTTGACGAGCTTATCGGGTGGTATTGCGACGCAGGTGCAGGCCTGGCTGGCAGAGCCGGAGCGCACGCAGCCGTGGGTGTGTATCGGCGGAGATTTCGATGAGACCGTGCAGATTACGCTACCCGATAACGTTCGCGTGACCGATCTGCCGCAGGATACTGCGGTGCGGGACCGGTTTTTTGATTATGAATCGCACTATGTGTTTGATCCTGCGACGCGGATCGTGCAGGTTTCCCGGCGATTGCGGGCGCAGTTTGGGCGCCAGGTTTGTGGCGCTGATGAATTTGCGCAGGCGCGGGGGGCGTTGGTCAGGATTGAACGCGATGCGTTGGCGCAGATAGTGGTGAGGGCTGGGTGAGGTTGTCTGCGACGTTTTGGTTTTGGTTTTGGTTTTGTTTTTTGCTTTCGCTTTCGCTGGCATCCGCGGTTTGTTATCGGTTCTTCAGGCGTTGCCCCTGTGCGGGGCGGCACTTACTTTCTTTGCCGCCGCAAAGAAAGTAAGCAAAGAAAGCGGGCTAACACCGCCCGTTCGTGACCACCGCCTGAGGGCCCCCAACGGGTCCTCCGCTTCACACGGCGTTCTGCCCATTCACTGCCCGTTGCCAACGCTTCGAACAGGCGCCTCACCCACTTCAATCACCCGTAGCGCAGCCAGCGGCAGCGAATGGCCAAGGCCGCCCAGGTGGCAAACTGTGTGTAGGTCGTAGTGCTCCACACCTCAGCGCTCTTACGACACCGACCGTGTTTTTCAGTCCGGAGTGAAGCGCGTACACCGGGAAAGCCGACACACAGTTTGCCGCTATAGAACGTGGGAGATTTGATCGCGCGTGTGGTGACGCGGGAGTGTGAAGCGGGTGAGGCGCTCAATAAGCGCGTTGGCAACGGGCAGTGAAAGGGAGGTTGCCGTTTGAAGGAGAGGACCCGTCGGGGGCCCTCAGGCAGGCACAAGGATTAGCGGTGTTCAGCGGCTTTCTTTTGCCTACTTTTCTTTGCCGCGGCAAAGAAAAGTAGGTGCCGCCCCGCACAGGGGCGACGCATGAAGCAGGCAAGACAAATCGCGGATGCCAGCGAAAACCAAAACCAAACCACCCAGCATCGCAAGACAAACCAAAAAATCAAGCAGCAACAGCCACCGGCGCAGAAGCATGCAACAAAACCGGAATCGACTTCGAAGTAGGCGTATTACACACATCAGCGGTGCTAGACAACGGCACCAAAGGATTAGTCTCCGGATAATAAGCCCCAAGACATCCACGCGGAATATCATACTCAACGAGCAAAAACCGCTCAGCACGCCGCTCGATCCCATCATCCCAGATGGTTTCCATATCGACCCAGTCGCCCGCCTTAAAACCAAGCATCGCCATATCGGCCGCATTGGCAAACACAACACGCCGCTGGTTATAAACACCGCGATAGCGATCGTCGAGTGCGTAGATCGTCGTGTTGTACTGGTCATGCGACCGCGTAGTCATCAACGTCATCGCACGCTCGCCGTGCAACTTGCGAGCCCGCTGAATCGGCGTATCGCGCTGGATCTGATGCACGACGAAATTCGCCTTGCCCGTACCCGTCTTCCAGTCGCGCTCGCGTGACGCCACTCGCAGATGGAACCCGCCCGGCTGCTCGATCCGCTTGTTGTACTCGTAAAAGCCGTCGACAGACCACTCGATCGCATCGCGGATCTTCGCGTAATCATTCGCGTAGGCGAGCCAGTCCACCTTCGCGCTGCCAAGCGTCGCGTGCGCAATCTCCGCGACCATACGCGTCTCCGATACCAGATTCTCCGACGCCGGTTTGTTCATCCCGTACGACATGTGGACCATGCTCATCGAATCCTCGACAGTCACGCCCTGCGCAACACCGTTCTGCAGATCGATTTCCGTGCGGCCGAGCGTCGGCAAGATCAGGGCTTCGCGACCATGCACGAGATGGCTGCGATTCAGCTTCGTCGTGATATGCACCGTCAGATCGCACGCGCGCAGCGCATCCCACGTGCGCGGCGTATCCGGCGTCGCAATCGAGAAGTTGCCGCCCAGCCCGATAAACACCTTAACGTGTCCTTCGAGCATCGCTTCGATCGTTTCGACCACGTCGTAACCATGACCGCGCGGCGGTTCGAAATCGAACACCTTGCCCAGACGATCGAGGAACGCGTCAGTCGGCTTCTCTTCGATGCCGACCGTGCGGTTGCCCTGCACGTTCGAGTGACCGCGCACCGGGCACAAACCCGCGCCCAGACGCCCGATATTGCCGCGCATCAGCATCAGGTTCGACAGCATGTGCACGGTCGGCACGGAATGCTTGTGCTGCGTGATGCCCATGCCCCACGTCGAAATCACGCGCTTGCCGTTTGCATAGATGCGCGCAAGGTTCTCGATGTCTTCGCGCGGCACGCCCGATTCCTCGACCAGCGCATCCCAGCTCTGCTCGCGCAGGTCGTCGGCGAATGCGGCAAAGTTTGCCGTGTGCTCTTCGATGAACGCCACGTCGAGCACGCGCTCCGCGTTCTGCTCGACAGCGAGGTCGTCGAGTTCCACCACGCGCTTGGCGACGCCCTTGATCAGCGCAAAATCACCGCCGATCTTCGGCTGGATGAACGTCGACGCAATCTGCACGCCCGATGTCAGCATATCCGCCACGTGCTGCGGGCTCGCGAACCGTTCGAGTCCGCGCTCGCGCAGCGGGTTGATCGACACGATCGTCGCGCCGCGTTTCGCTGCATCACGCAGTTCGTTGAGCATGCGCGGGTGATTCGTCGCCGGGTTCTGGCCGAAGATCATCAGCGTGTCAGCGTGCTCGAAGTCTTCGAGCGTCACCGTGCCCTTGCCGATGCCGACGGTAGTCGGCAAGCCGCGGCTCGTCGCCTCGTGGCACATGTTCGAGCAGTCGGGGAAATTGTTGGTGCCGTACATGCGCACGAACAGCTGGTACAGGAACGCAGCTTCGTTGCTCGCGCGGCCCGACGTGTAAAACGCGGCGCGGTGCGGGCTGTCCAGTCCCTTCAGATGCTTCGCGATCAACTGATACGCGGCGTCCCACGAAATGGACTTGTACTTGTCAGTCAGCGGATCGAACACCATCGGGTCGGTCAGGCGGCCGTGCTGCTCGAGCGTGTAATCGTCCTGCTTCATCAGCTCGTCGACGGTGTGCTGCGCGAAGAACGAAGGCGTCACGCGCTTGCTCGTCGCTTCCGCAGCGACGGCTTTCACGCCGTTTTCGCAGAACTCGAAAGTCGACGCGTGCTGGCGGTCCGGCCATGCGCAGCCCGGGCAGTCGAAGCCATCCGGCTGGTTCTGCTTGAACAGCGTCTTGTACTTGCCCCCGGCGACCTTCTCCTTGACGAGATTGATCGCGACGTACTTCAATGCGCCCCATCCAGCGGCAGGCCCCGTGTAAGGTTCGATGCGGCCCGTTTTTGTGCTGGTCTTATCCATGTGTTTTTGCGTCCGGTGTGACGTTATCTTGCGGCTAGGGTAGTGGGGAATACGCGTACCCGGCGTGTACACAATGTGCGATAGAAAAAGAGTACAGTTGCGACTGTTATCCGCCGAAAGGCCCAAATCCGGTGAACTGTGCTCAAAAATTGGGCGCTTCGCCCGTCCGCAGTGCCCAGGTTAGAGGCATCCCTTGAAGCTTTACGAAGAACTGGCGAAGGAAATCGAAGGGCAGATCCGGCGCGGCGTGTTCCGCCCGGGCGAGCGCGTGCCATCCGTGCGGCAGACCAGCCAGCACCGGCAGATCTCGATCACAACGGTGCTGCGCGCGTATCTGATGCTGGAGAGCAAGGGCGTGATCCAGAGCCGCCCGCAGTCGGGTTACTTCGTGCGGCTGGGCGCGAACGAGGCGCCGCCGCCCGTGCAGGAACTGGATGTGTCCAAGCCGATCGCCGTATCGGCGCAGGTCGATGTGAGCCGGCTCGTGCTGTCCACGCTGCGTTCCATCGGCAGCGACGAGGCTGTGCCGCTCGGCTCGCCGTATCCCGATCCCAGTCTGTATCCGTTCCAGAAGATCAACCGCTACGCGCATGGGATCGGCCGCCGCAAGACGCAGTGGGGCGTCACCGACGAACTGCCGCCAGGCAACCCCGACCTGATCCGGCAGATCGCGCGGCGCTATCTGGAGAACGGCATTGCGATCGATCCGAACGAGATCGTCGTGACGGTCGGTGCGACGGAGGCGATCAATCTGTGCCTGCAGGCCGTCGCGAAACCGGGCGACACGGTTGCCGTCGAATCGCCCACGTTCTACGCGATGCTGCACGCAATCGAGCGCATGGGCATGCGCGCGATCGAAGTCGCGACGCATCCGCGCGAAGGCATCGACCTCGGCGCGCTCGCGCAGATACTCGACAAGCGCAAGATCGCCGCGTGCATGGTGATGCCGAACTTCCAGAATCCGCTCGGCTTCCAGATGCCGGACGACAAGAAGCGCGAACTCGTCAAGCTGCTGGCGAAGCACGACGTGCCCGTGATCGAGAACGACGTGTATCACGAACTGTACTTCGGCGACGTGCATCCCGGCGCGCTCAAAAACTACGACAAGAAAGGGCTGGTGCTGCATTGCGCGTCGTTTTCGAAGACGCTGACATCCGCGTACCGGATCGGCTGGGCAATGCCGGGGCGCTATCGCGAACAGGTCGAGAAGCTCAAGTTTCTCAACACGCTCACCACGCCGTCGATTCCTCAACTCGCGATTGCCGAATATCTGAAGCAGGACGGCTACGAACACCATCTGCGCAAGCTGCGCAAAGGCCTCGCGCAGCGCGCCAAACTGATGACGACGATGGTCACGCGCTTCTTTCCCGAAGGCACGCGCGTGTCGCATCCGATGGGCGGCTACGTGCTGTGGGTCGAACTGCCGCCGAGCGTCGATTCGATGCACCTCTACAAGCTCGCGCTGGAACACGGCATCACGGTCGGGCCCGGTTATATGTTCTCGACCACCGACGGGTACAGCCATTGCATACGGTTGAACTACAGTTACGCATGGTCGCCGGAAATCGAGAGCGCGCTGATGACGGTCGGCAAGCTCGCCGCCGCCAGCATGCGCCAATGAGCAGACGTTTGGTCGACAGGAGAAGCGGATTGAACCCAAATGACTCGGCACACGACAAGCATTGCGACGACGATGACGACGACAACGAACTCGATCCCACCGTGGAGCAGTTGCTGATGCTGCTATGGGAAGCGTCGCGCGAATCGCGGGACAAACCGTGGTCGCTTGCGAAGCTCAGCAAGCGCAGCGATCTGCCGATGAGCACGCTGCGGCGCTATCTGACGCAATTACAGACGGCGGGTGTGATCGCCGTGCAGATGGACGAGGAAGGGCGCGGCTCGGCGACGCTGACCGCCGAAGGGCTGGAACTGTGCGAGGCGCTGTTCGGCGAGCCGTGAGCGCGGCGACGTTCATGCCCGGCTTACGGCGTCGCTTCTTCCGATGCAGGCAAAAACGATAGCCGGGACGCGATCAGCATCACGCACGTGAGAATGGCGATGCCGATGAGAATACCGGCGAGCCGCAGCATCGCGGGGTGTGGGTCGGCGGACCACGCGTGGTCCTGCACGAACACCATGATGAACGCGATCGTGAACTGCCGGCCGATATAGCTCGCGCCTTCCTTGCCCGTCTGCACGTGACAGCCAGCCCAGATGCCCGCAGCCAGCGCGAGCAGGCAGGGCACGATCTGGCCTTGCATCAGCGGCAACAGCGCAATGCCCACCGCGCCCGCGATCAGACAGCCCACCACGCGTTGCACCATCTTGTCGGCGACGGGCTTTTGCGAGCGCACGATGATGGAACTCGGCGGCAGGATCATCACCGCGATCGTCGTGACGAGTGCCTGCGCGAAGCCGGGCAGATCGAACGTGTAGGTGAGCGCCGCCAGGATCGCGACGGCGATACCCGCCTGCACGCCGAGCACCATGCGCGCATGGCGCAATGTCTCGAATGTAGGCGGCAACGCGTTCGCAGTAGCGGCCGCTGCCGCGACGACCTTCGATGCCGGCTTGCGCCGCTCATACCAGCGAATGCCAATATGAAACGCCGCTGAAACCAGAAGGCAGGCGAACACGCCGACGCACACTTCGGCGATTCGCAGCATCGCGAACGAAGCGGTCGGGCCGAATGCGAGCAGCTTGTGCGCCTCGAACGTGACCATCACCCACGTGATGCCGCCCAGCACCCACGCATACGACGCCGACGAACCGTTCGCGCGATACACGCACACGCCGCCGATCACGCCCAGCACGGGCACGAACAGCCACGGCCGATCGCCGATCATTGGCCCGAGTAACGCACCGAGCAGGCCGCCGAGTATCGTACCCAGCACGCGATGCATCGCACGCTGCGCGGACGCCGAGAAGCGCGTCTGCATCACCGCGAAGCCGCTGATCGCGGCCCACCACGTGTACGGCAGATGCAGCAGGTGCGCGAGCGCTACCGACAGCACCACCGAAATCACCGCTTCGAGGCCGAACAGCGCGCGTTCCGGCGTCGGCTTCCACGCGGCGAGTTCGCGGCCGAGCGCGCGCAGCGCGTCGTGGCTGATCTCCGTGAACATGCGGGTGCGCATGCAGCCCTCGTTGAAAGGAGTGTGGGTTCAGCGTGCAGCGATGGCGGCCGCAGCGCCTGCCATCAGCGTCGCGCTGGTGCGGTTGGCGATCTTCACTGCGCGGCGGCTGGTCAGCAGCGTGCGCGCCTTGACGGCGGCGAGCGCCCAGATGAAATCGACGGACATCAGCACGGCAAGCATCGTCAGTGTCAGCTCGAGCCAGGCGAGCGTGCCGACGCGCGACAGATCGACGATGGTAGGCAGCAGCGCCAGATAGAAAACCATGATCTTCGGGTTGCCGAGCGTGACCATCAGCCCTGCGACGAACATGCGCCACGGCGACTGGCCGCTCGGCAGCGCGCTTTCGCGAACGTCGGCGGGCGCGAACCACATCTTCCATGCGAGGAACAGCAGATACGCGACACCCACGAATTTCAGCGCGATGAACACCAACGCGAAGGTATGCGCCACGACGGCGAGGCCCGCAACCGCGCAGGTGAGCCACAACGCTTCGCCGATCCACATCGCGGCGAGAAACGGCAGCACGTCCCTGAAGCCGTTGGTGAGCACGCGCGCGACGAGCGCCGCGATACTGGGACCGGGCGAGCCGGCCGCGACGATCAGCGCGAGCGCGAAGACGAGAAGACCTGACAGTGCCATCGGCGACTCCTTTGCGGGACGGTCTGTGCTGGATTATATCGGCGCGGCGGGTTGAGTTGCGCGGGCAAGCGGTGTCAATATGTCCGCTCGGACCCAACCGATGAACCCATGCAAGCGCCCGCCGTTCACTATCGCCCAGCCGTGCCCGAAGACGTTCCGTCGATTCGCATCGTCGAATACGAAGCGGCGCAGCGTTTCGTCTCGGTCGGACTGACGGGCATTGCGGCGGCGCGTCCGATGGATGCGCCGTTCGTGCTGAAGAAGGTGAGGGCGTCGGAAGTGATCGTCGCGCAATGCGGCGAAGCATGCGTCGGCTTCGTGATGTTCGCGATGCTGCGCGGGCGCATCTATGTCGAGGCGCTCGACGTGGTGCCGCAGCATGCCGGGCGGCGTATCGGCGCGGCCTTGCTCGATCAGGTCGACGAGCGGGCGCGCGCGGCGGGCGCAGCGCATGTCGAGCTGTCGACGTTCCGGCATGTGCCGTGGAATGCGCCGTATTACCAGCGGCTCGGCTTCAGCGTGCTGGCCGACGACGAACTCGATGCCGCGCTGTTGCGCGTGCGCGAGTTGAGGATCGCGCGCGGTGTCGATGAAACGAAGCGTGTGTTCATGCGGCGCACGGTGAAGCCTGCTGAGCATGAATGAAAAAAACGCGGCGGGAATGACTTCCCGCCGCGTTTTTCGGTGCTACCGGACTACCTCTGCTGCGCAGACTCAGGCGACTGCTTCCAGCGCCGGATAATCGGTGTAACCTGCTTCGCCTTCCGCATAGAACGTTGCCGGAACGGGCGCGTTCAGCGGCGCATCCAGTTCGAAGCGGCGTACGAGATCCGGATTCGCGATGTACAGCTTGCCCCATGCGACGGCATCCGCTTCGCCCGCGTCGAGCAGCTTTTGCGCGCTGTCCTTCGTGAAGTTTTCGTTGGCGATATATACGCCGCCGAATTCCTTCTTCAGTTGCGGGCCAAGGCGGTCGTCGCCCACCGCTTCGCGTGCCGCGATGAATGCGATCTTGCGCTTGCCGAGTTCACGCGCGACATAGCCGAACGTCGCGGCTGCATCGGAATCGCCCATCGTGTGCGCATCGCCGCGTGGCGCGAGGTGCATGCCGACGCGGTCCGCGCCCCACACTTCAATACACGCATCCGTCACTTCGAGCAGCAGACGCGCGCGGTTTTCGATCGAGCCGCCGTACGCGTCGGTGCGCTTGTTGGTGCTGTCCTGCAGGAACTGGTCGAGCAGATAGCCGTTCGCGCCATGCACTTCGACGCCGTCGAAGCCTGCCTTCTTCGCGTTTTCCGCGCCCTTGCGGTACGCAGCCACGATGCCCGGAATCTCCGAGATATCGAGCGCACGCGGCGTCACGAACGGACGTTGCGGACGCACGAGGCTCACGTGGCCTTCCGGCGCGATCGCGCTCGGCGCAACGGGCAGTTCGCCGTTCAGGAACACGGGGTCCGACACGCGGCCGACGTGCCACAGTTGCAGGAAAATCTTGCCGCCTTCCTTGTGGACGGCTTCCGTCACCAGCTTCCAGCCTTCCACCTGTTCATCCGACCAGATGCCCGGCGTGTCGGCGTAGCCGAGGCCTTGCGGCGTGACGGACGTGGCTTCGGAAAGGATCAGGCCCGCGGTAGCGCGCTCGGCGTAGTACTTCGCCATCAGCGCGTTGGGCACGCGCACGTCGCCGGCGCGTTGACGCGTGAGCGGCGCCATCACGATACGGTTCTTCAGCGTGATGTCGCCAATCTGGAGCGGGTCGAAAAGTGTCGGCATGTTGATTCAATCCTTGCGGGCGCATGGCCCGTTGTGTCGATACTGCATTCGGGGAAAGCGAAGACGCGAGACGTGCGTCAGAGATCCGCGTTCATGTGCGCGAGGAACGCCTGGATGACGGCCTCGTTACGCTTGAAGAACACCCACTGACCGACGCGTTTCGACGTAATCAGCCCCGCGCGCTGCAGCGCGGCGAGGTGCGCGGATACCGTGGACTGCGACAGGCCGCAACAGTCGTCGAACTGCCCGGCACAGACGCCGTGGTCGTACGACAGCTCCTGAGTCGGGAAGTACTTCTCCGGCTCGCGCAGCTTGGTCAGAATCACGCGACGCGCCGGGTTGGCCAAGGCCTTGTGGATCGCGTCGACGTCGATATCGGTGATGGTCGTATGGGTCTTCGTGTTCATGAAACAGCGGACAGACTCTCTGGCCGGAACGTCGGCATCTGCATCGCTATGGGTCGAATCATATATCGTGTTTTTACGATATTGACGGATGGCCTTACTCGTAATGGGGGTGATAGCTTTTGACGCGCAAAAAAGCTGGCACTTTTTTGCGGCTGAATGACTGGAGACGTAGGCGCGTTTTGAGTTGGGTGTCGATCAGTTTGCGCCGCGTGTGTTTGACCCGGTATGGGTCTCAGGAAGGCTCCGGCGGAACACTCACGTTCCCTTGCGGCGTCGCGCGTTCAGATTCTTCAATCGCCCCGTCGATTCCGGTTTTTCCGTGGCAGGCAGTTGCGCCTCAAGAGAAAGCAGATGCGCGGCCAGCTTGCTTCCTTCTGTCATGTTGTGCGCCTCGGACAGCCTTCCCGCTTCATCGACGTCTCTCGCGAGCAGTGCCTCGACGATAGGGCGATGCTGGTCGATCAGATCTTGCGGGTCAGTCGCCAGTTCGTCGCTCGAGCGGATGAAGATACGGATCTGCCGCTCGACGATCTCGTATTGCATTCGAAGCCGCTCGTGATCGGACAGTTCGATGATCGTTTTGTGAAGGGCAAAATCCGCCTCGGCAATTGCCTCCGCATCGGCGCGTGCGCAACACTTTTCAAGCGTTGCGAAACGGGCGCTGATCTTCTTGTGCTTGTGACGATCGAGCTTCGATGCAACCAGTTGGGCCGCGAGTCGCTCCAGGCTCGCCCTCAACGTGTACAGTTCCCACGCGTCTTTCGACGTCAACGCGACAACCGTCCAGCCGGTGTAAGGCACGAGCTTCGTCAATCCTTCTTTGGCCAGTTGATGCAGCGCCGCTCGTACCGTGGCGCGCGACAGATCCAGGTGTTCGGATAACTGCAATTCGGTGATGCGCGAGCCTGCGGCTATGTCGCCGCGAGTGATGGCCTGTCGAAGTACATCGACCGCTTGCGCACCCATTGATTGCTTGATGATCTTCGGAATGGCAAGGACAGACGACATGATGTGGGCCAACGGGAAGAGAGATTGGTTTCACCCGAAAAGCGCGCGAGAATTGCCGCGTTCAGGACGCAAATAATTGTAGCCAATAAACTTTTTTCAGCGAAACGGGCAACGTCTCCGGGTCAACCATACCCCGCCACGCGCACATGAATGTGCACGAAAGGCGTAGAATTGTCGGCAAGATGTCGACAATGTTCCGGCCCCGGAGTCATCTCGGCAGCAAACCAGGATTTGTTATGGCAAAGGCAGCAGAGCAACCCGTCGACGCAGCAAAGGAAACGGGCACGACGCGCGTCTATCAGACGCTGCGCAACGAAATCTTGACCATGAAGCTCGCGCCAGGTACGCATCTCGACGAACTGGGCGTGGCGGAGCGATTTTCCGTGTCCCGTTCGCCGGTTCGTGAAGCGCTCGTTCGGCTCTCGGCCGAAGGTCTGGTGACGATCCTGCCGAATCGCGGAAACGTCGTAACGCCAATCGATTTCCAGCGTGTTCCTGAGTTCCTCGATGCACTGGATCTGCTTCAGCGGGTCACGCACCGGCTGGCTGCCGTCCATCGAACGGCAGATGACGTGCGTGCGATCCTCGCCGCACACAAGGCGTATCTGAAGGGCGTGGCGGAGAGCATCAAAACGGGTGACAGCCTGCCGATGATCGAGCGCAACTACGAATTCCACATGACGATCGCGAAAGCGGGACGCAATGCCTATTTCGCTGACCTGTACCGGCGTTTGCTCGACGAAGGGCGGCGAATGCTGCACCTGCATTTGAAGTACCAGGCGCTCGATCCGAACATCTCACCCGAACGGATGGCCGCTCATCATACTGAGTTGCTGCAGGCTATCGAGGAAGGTGACGCCGATCGCGCAGAGTCGTGGGCTCACGAACACGCGACGCAGTTCAAGGGGCGCTTCATGGAGTATCTGGATCGCAATCTCACCGCGCAGATTCCGGTCAAGTTCGCGTCCGCGAGCAAGTCGCGCAGCGCTGCGTCGACGGATGAGCGACAGGAGAAAGGCCGTTCCCGGCAGACGAAGACGGCAAAAGAAACCAGCTCGTCACTCAGCTGATCTCTGGCGCGTGGCGCCAGAGTCGTTCCGCAAGTTGATGCATTGGCCGGCCGGAAACTCAACCGACCGGCTTCCTTCTCTAGCTCCCGCTGCCGGAAGCCTCTTTCTTCGACGCCAATTTCCCGCCAACTGCCCAGCTTGAGCGCGGCACTTCGCTGAAGACAATCTGCACATCCTGAAGCGAGCACTTTGCGATGCGCGCGGTTTCGCGGGTGAGCACGTCGGCGAGTTCGATCTTCTGTTCTTCCGTCCGGCCGGACAGCATTTCCAGTGTGAGGATAGGCATTTCAGTTCCTTTTTGAAGGTTAAGCGGGTTGTGACGCATACGCCTGATACGCCGTGCTGACGAGCCAGCCGCAATCGATAGGCAGGGTGACGCCCGTGATGGCCGCCGCCTCAGGCGAGCAGAGGAAATAGATGGCGTCTGCCACCTCGGAAGGCTTGACGAACCGGCGCAGCGCCGACTTGTTAATGACCGCTTCGGGGTCGCGCTGACCTGCATCGATCCGGGCCTGCATCGCCTGGGTCAGCGTGTAGCCCGGTGCCACCGCATTGACGCGGATGCCCTTGGGGCCCCATTCCGCCGCGATGGTTTCGGTCAGCAACTTGAGTCCCGATTTGCCGACTGCGTAGCCGATCTGCGCCGATGGGCGAAACGTCGTCAGCGAACAAAGATTGACGATCGACCCTTGCCCGGCTTCGCACATGAACTTCCCAAACGCGCGTGAGGCGACGAGCGTGCCGCGCACGTTGATCTGAAACAGCCGATCGAATTCCGCCAGTTCGAGGTCGAGCAGGCGCACGGCGTTTTGCAGGATTCCGCCCGCGTTCACCAGCGCATTCGGCACGCCCTGTTCGCGAACGACTGCATCGGCGAAGCGCGTGACGGAGGCTTCGTCGGCCAGATCCACCGGGAAGAACCGGGCATCGACGCCAGCTTTGCGCAGCGATGCGACCACCTTTTCTCCACCTTCGGCATTGACGTCCGCGACCGCCAGACGCCAGCCGGCCGTTGCGAAGCGTTGCACCGTTGCTTCGCCGATCCCGCTCGCGCCCCCGGTCACAACTATCAGGTTCGATTCGTCTTTCATAAGTGCCTCGTTACCTCAATGGAAACGACCGCGCCGAGCCGGTGTGTCGGCGTGAAGTCGATCTTATGTCGACAATATTTTCATGATCATTTAGTGCTGTCAAGGCTGTTTTGCTCGGGCTTTTTCCGACCAGGTAAACCACCTATCTGGCCTTTAAAGCCTTATCGGATAAGGGATTGAGGCGCGCACGTTCTCGAATTATTTTTTTCCACCTTTGACTTTGTCGTCATTTGATCGACAATGCAACGCATGGAACGGCGACGCGTTTCTACCGCGAAGCAGCACTTTCTGCGATGCAGATAATTGGCGCCAATCATCCATAACCTGTTGAGGTCCGGTTTGTTTGTGACGGGCTTTCGCAGGATTCGCTGTGGTCTTTCAACTAGGTAACGAGCGCCTCGTCCGGAAACCAGCACGAGGACTCGAGAACATCGGGAATCGATATGGCAAGCGCGAGAATCGGCGTCGACATCGGCGGTACTTTCACGGACCTTGTGTTGCTCGACGATAAGGGCAACGTTCACTTCACCAAGGTCTCGTCCACACCCAAGGCGCCGGAAGAGGCGGTGCTGACGGGTGTCGAGCGCATCCTGGAGCAGTCCGGTCTGGCGACGGCCGACGTGAAGGAGGTGCTGCACGGCACGACGGTCGGATCCAACACGATGCTGCAGAAAGTGGGCGCGAAATGCGGTCTGATCACGACCAAAGGCTTTCGCGATGTGCTCGAAATCGGGCGCGTGCGTACTCCGACGATGTTCGATCTGTCGTGGGACAAGCCCGTGCCGCTGGTGGAGCGCCGCTACCGTCTGGAGATCAGTGAGCGTGTGCTGGCGTCGGGTGAAGTGCTGCGTCCGACACCCGTCGATGAAGTCATCAAGGCGGGCGAATTCTTCCAGAAGGAAGGCATCGAGTCCGTCGCGATCTGCTTCATCAACTCGTACAAGAACGGGGCGAACGAAGCTGCCGCGCTCGAAGCGTTTCAGCGCGCGTTTCCGGACATCAGCGTGACCGCTTCGATTTCGGTGCTGCCGGAACTCCGCGAGTACGAGCGCACGTCGACGACGGTCGTGAACGCTTATGTGCTGCCCGCGCTTCGCACGTATCTCCAGCGTCTGGAGTCGGGTCTCAAGCGCATCGGCGTGAAAGCACCGTTGCTGGTGAGCAATTCGAATGGCGGACTGTCCAGCGCGCGGATTGCGCAGGACACACCGGTGTTCTTCATCTCTTCGGGACGTTCCGCAGGTGTGGTCGGCGCCGGCCGTCTCGGCGATGCCCGCAAGGACAAGGATCTCGTCGTGTTCGACATGGGCGGCACGACAGCGTCGGCATCGCTCATTCACGACGGACAACTGGCGCGCACCAACGAGTATGAATTCCGCGCCGGCATCTCGACGCCGAGCCGCTTCATCAAGGCGGGCGGCTACATGATGCGCGTGCCGACGATCGACGTCGCCGAAGTGGGCAGCGGTGCGGGTTCGATCGCCTGGATCGACGCGGGTGGCTTGCTCAGCGTTGGCCCCGTGTCCGCGGGCGCGTTTCCGGGGCCGGTGTGCTACGGCATCGGCGGCGAGAAGCCGACCGTGACCGACGCGAACGCGATTCTCGGCTTCCTGCCGCAGCGTCTGGCAGGCGGCACGATGGAACTCAAGATCAACGCCGCGCGCGAAGCCGTCGATACGCTGCTTGCCAAACCGCTCGGCATTCAGGTCGAAGAAGCCGCCGTCGGTATCCGCGAAGTGGTGAACGTCAACATGGCGCGCACGATCAAGGCGGTGACGGTTGAACGCGGCGTCGATCCGCGTGACTTCACGCTCGTGGCCTTTGGTGGCTCAGGGCCGGTGCACGCGTGCGATCTGGCGCGCGCGCTCGACATGAAGAAAGTCGTTTTTCCGGCCGCGCCTGGCGTCTTCACGGCGATGGGCATGCTGGCGGGCGCGGTCGAACGCTACTTCGTGAAGCCGTCGCTCAATCTGCTGGATTCGCTCGACATCGATGCGCTGGCCGAAACGGTTGCGCAAATGCGTGAAGACGCTCGCGGCGCGCTCGCTGAAGAAGGCTATTCAGCGGACCGCATCCAATACGTGTTCGATCTCGACATGCGCTTCAAGGGCCAGGACTACGAGATTCCTGTCCCGCTGCCGGAGCAGCTGAACGAATCGACGCGCGAGACCTTGCGCAAGGCGTTCCGCGACGCGTATGCAGGCATCTACGGTTACGCATCCAACGATGCGATCGAATGCGCGAACGTGCGTCTCCTCGCACGCGGCATCGCAACCAGCACGCTTGATTTCAACGATATCCGCAGTTCGAAAGCGGCGCAATTCGAAGCATCGGCGGCTACGCGGCGTGTTTATTTCGATCGCCAGACAGGCTGGATCGATACGCCGATCCTGCCGCGCTCGAAGCTCGACCAACCGATCACGGGCCCCGTGATCCTCGAAAGTTCCGACACCACCATCGTCATTCCGCCGGGCTGGCGCGTGAGTACCGACAAGGTGGGCAGTGTCATCGCGTCGATCGAATGAATTGAATGGAGCAATCATGACCCAACGAAACGTTGACCCCATTACCTTTGCAGTCGTCAAGAATGCGCTGGATACGATCGTGGACGACATGGCATTCGCCGTGATGCGCACTGCGCGTTCGCCCATCATCCGCGACGTGCTCGATTACTCGGTCACGATGTGTGACGCGAAGGGCCGGATTCTCGCGCAGGCGAAGACGGTTGCGCTGCATCTCGGCGCGGTGCCGGACGCTGTAGACATCATCATCGACAAGTACGCGGCTACCGTCGAGCCGGGTGATGTGATCATTCTCAACGACCCGTATGAAGGCGGGATGCATCTGCCCGATATCTTCATGTTCAAGCCGATCTTCCACGAGAAGCGCTTGCAGGGATTTTCGGTCGTTATCGCGCACCACTGCGATGTCGGCGGACGTGTGCCCGGTTCGAATGCTGCGGACTCTACGGAAATCTTCCAGGAAGGGCTGCGCATTCCGCCAACGAAGCTCTACACCCGCGGCGAGCCGAACGAAACGCTCATCAACATCATCAAGAAGAATGTGCGTCTGCCCGACCTCGTGTTGGGCGATCTCGACGCGCAACTCGCGACCTGCAACATCGGCGAGCGTGAATTGCTTCGCCTGATCAATCGATACGGCGAAGAGAACCTGCAAGCCTATTTCGATGAACTGCTCGACTACGGCGAGCGCCTGACGCGTCGTGCGATCGAAGCGTGGCCGGACGGCGTGTATGAATTCACCGATTACATCGACAACGACGGCTTCACCGACGACGCGATTCCCATCAAATGCGCGATCACGGTGGAAGGCTCGAAAGTGAAGGTCGACTTCGCGGGCTCGTCGCCGCAGGTACGCGGTGCAATCAATTCGACGCTGTCGTTCGTGAAGTCGGCAACGTATCTGAGCGTGCGCTGTGCGCTCGATGCCGATGTTCCCAACAATGCGGGCGTCTATCGTTGCATCGATATCACCGCACCAGAAGGCTCGATCCTGAACCCGCGCATGCCGGCACCGGTTGCAGCCCGCGCGCTCACAGGGTATCGCGTGGTCGACTGCGTGTTCGGCGCGCTCGCGCAGATCGCGCCGAAGAAGGTGATGGCGGCAGGCGAGGGCGGCAACACCGTCATCGCACTGAGCGGTTACGACAAGGAAGCCAGCGAGCCGTTCATCCTCGTCGACATGATCAACGGCGCGTGGGGCGGCCGCTTCAACAAGGACGGTATCGAAGGCGTGACGAACCCGTCGCAGAACATGTCGAACATGCCGATCGAAACACTCGAAGCGCGCTATCCGATCGTGATGGAAGAGTACGGCTTCGCAGCCGACTCGGGCGGCGCGGGCGAGTATCGCGGCGGCCTGGGTCTCGTTCGCGAATACCGGATCGAAGCGGAAGAAGTGGTCGCGCAGATTCGCTCCGACCGTGCATCGCATGCGCCGTATGGCTTGTTCGGCGGTGCGCCCGGCGCGCATTCGGCCAACTATCTGCGCTCGGACGAAGGGCTTGCTCCGCTGCCGAGCAAGTTCACGCGAACGCTTCATCGCGGCGCGATCATTCGCCACGAACAGGCGGGCGGCGGCGGGTATGGCGATCCCGCGGCGAGAACGCTGGAGCGCATCGAAGCGGATCTCGCGAATGGAAAGATCACGCGCGAATACGCGGAACGCCATCACAAGGTCGTATTCGACGGCGAGCGCATCGATCATGCGCGCTCGAAAGCCGGCCGTCGCGCGGACTGAAGGGAGAAACCAGATGAGCCAAAACCTGAAAGAGCGCCTGAGTGAACTGGGCATCGATCTGCCTCAAGCCGCACCCAGGCCCGGAGCAAACTTCCTGCCGGCGAAGCGAGTTGGAAATCTTCTCTACGTGTCGGGGCAGGTGCCGGTGCGCGATGGAGTCGATCAATACGTTGGCAAGCTCGGGCGAGACGTATCGATTGAGGATGGCCAGGCGGCCGCACGTCTTTGCGCGGTGAATCTGCTCGCACAGGTTGATCGTGCACTGGAGGGAGACCTGAGCCGGCTGGCGGGATGCGTGCGTCTGGGCGGTTTCGTCAACGCTACCGAAGACTTCACCGAGCATCCCAAAGTGATCAACGGAGCATCCGATCTCGTCGTCGCCGTGCTGGGCGATAGCGGCCGGCATACCCGCGCCGCAGTCGGTTGCATCTCACTGCCAAGAAACGTCGCTGTCGAGCTCGAAGGGGTTTTCGAACTCAAATAGCCCGCGAATACGCGTTGTTTTGAATGTCCGCTTCACCTTCATTCTTTATCTGTCAGAGGTCGATCATGTTCCAGATGTCCCGCTTGTTTGGTCGCGCATTGGTCTGTGCGACTGCATTGGGTGCCCTCGCAACGACTCCCGTTATTGCGCATGCCCAGGATGACGCGACGTGGCAAAGCGTTAAAAAAGCAGGTGTGCTCCGTTGCGGTATCGCAACTTCGCCTCCGTACACGATGAAGGATCCGAAGACGAATACGTATAGCGGCGTCTTCCCCGATCTCTGCCGTGATTTCGCGGAAAAGGTGCTCAAGGTGAAGGTCGAATACGTGGACACGACGTGGGACAACATCGTTGCGGGTCTGCAGTCGGACAAATGGGACGTTTCGCTTTCACTCAACGACACGCCCGAGCGCAGGAAGGCCATTTCGTTCACCGAGCCGGTGGTCGATTACAGCGTGGATTTCACCTACAACAAGAACAACCCGAAAGTGCCGAAGCCGGTTAAATCCATTGCCGATATCGACAAGCCTGGCATCACCGTTACCGTGATGTCGGGTACGGCTCAGGACAAGGCGATCTCGGCGGTGCTCAAACAGGCAACCATCATGCGCCTGCCGGGCTTCGACGAAACACGCCTCGCGCTGATGTCCAAACGCGCCGATCTGCTGGCCGACGACAGCATGACAAACCTGTTGCTCACGCGTGCCCATCCGGACTGGGCCGACGTATTCAAACCGAATCCGCTGCTTGCCCAACAGGGGATCTGCTTCGGCATTCGCAAGGACACGCCGGCGGCGGATGTTGCCGTATTCAATCAGTTCATCGAGCAGCAGAAGAAAAGCGGGACGGTGAACGCGTATGTCGACACGTCTGTAAAACAGACGATCGCCCAGACGAAGTAATTCACGTTCAGTCGACGGAGCTGCGAATCGGCAGCTCCGTGACCGGATTCGCAGGGCCATGCGTGACGTAACGGCACGGTCGGCCATTTGAATGAAGTCGCGAGCGCCAGCGTTGCGCTCTGCTGGAGAAAGTCCTCATGTTTCTATCTCAGACACAGGCACCCCCGTTGGTGCACCCGACCAGCCCTGCGAACGTCTCGTCCCTGTCGGCGGTGTCGGGCGACTTCGTACAGTTGAGGAACGTGTACAAGTCCTACGGCGAGAACCTCGTCGTCATGGACCGCATGAGCCTCGATATGCGGGCCGACGACCGGCTCGTCGTGATCGGACCGAGCGGTAGCGGTAAAAGCTCGCTTCTTCGCGTTCTGATGGGACTCGAAGGCGTACAGGGCGGCGAGATTGCGTTTCAGGGCAAGCCGTACATTCGCGGTGCCGATATCGGTGGCTCGAAGCGGATCGATCCGAAGCTGCAAAAGCAGATCGGCATGGTGTTTCAGCACTACACGCTGTTTCCGCACCTGTCGGTATTGGGCAATCTGATCCTGGCGCCCGTCAAGGTATGCGGGCTGTCGAAGGCAGAGGCATCGGAGCGCGCACGCCTGTATCTCGCGCGGCTCGGACTCGAAAGCAAGCTCAATGCTTATCCGAGTCAGCTCTCCGGCGGCCAGAAGCAGCGTGTCGCGATTGCGCGTGCGCTGATGCTGGAGCCAAAGCTCATGCTCTTCGATGAAGTCACTTCCGCGCTCGATCCCGAGATGGTGATCGAAGTACAGAACGTGATGCTCCAGCTTGCAGAGCAGAAGATGGCGATGATCATCGTCACACACGACATGCACTTCGCACGCGACATCGCAACGCGCGTGGTGTTCTGCGCGAGCGGCAAGGTGGTCGAGCAGGGCGCGCCGTCAGAGATCTTCAAATGCCCGAAGGAACCGCGCACGCGCGAATTCCTCGAGAAAGTGCTTCATCTGGATTGAGAGAGCGACATGGGCTATCAATTTGATTTCGGCTTTCTGCACGGAAGCTTCGATACGCTGCTCAAAGGCCTGAAGGTCACGATCGAGCTGGCATTGGCGGCGAACATCATGGGGCTCGTGCTGGGCTTCTTTCTCTGTCTGATGGTGATGAGCCGCTGGCAGATCATTCGCTGGCCGGCGCAGCTCTTCATCGAATTCTTTCGCTGCACGCCTGCGCTGCTGCAGATCGTGTGGTTCTTCTACTGCATTCCGATGATGGTCGATGTCTTCATCGATCCCGTCGCGATGGGCGTTCTCGCGCTCGGGCTGAATCTGACGGCGTTCAATGCCGAAGCATATCGCGCAGGTGTGCAGGCCGTGCCCAAAGAACATCTCGATGCGTGTATCGCACTCGGCCTCAGGCCGTGGCAGCGCACGTTGTTCGTGGTGTTGCCGCAGGCACTGCGCAGTGCGCTTCCTGTGCTCATGACCAACGGCATCGGCACGTTGCAGCAGAGCGCGCTGGTTGCGATCGTCGCGGTGGCGGATCTGATGTATGTCGCCAAGAGTCTCGCAACGGAAGCGTACCGGCCGCTCGAAACGTACTCCGTCGTGGCGCTCATCTACTTCGCGCTTTCGTTGCCGATCTCGCGTCTCGTTCATGTGATCGAGCGCCGGCAAGATGCGGCTATGCAGCGTTGAGGAGAAAAGAATGAGCATCGATCTCTCTGTGGTCGCGTCTTACTGGCTGGTGTTGCTGAAAGGCCTGGCGCTGACCGTCGCCTTCACGAGCGGTTGTGCGGTGCTGGGCAGTCTGCTCGGCTTTGCGCTGAGCCTGCTGAGAATGTCGCCCTCGCGGCCGGTCAAGACGTTGACGACGCTGTACGTCGAGTTCTTCCGCGGTACGCCGCTGCTGATTCAATTGTTCTGGGTGTTCTTCTGCTTTCCCGTCGTGTTTCGCTTGCCCATTCCGCCGTACCTGTCGGTGATCATCTCGCTGACGCTCTACATGACGGCAATCACCAGCGAGACATTTCGCGGCGCGCTCAAATCGATTTCGTCGGAACAGCACGACGCATGCATTGCGCTGGGGCTGACACCGAACGTGAAAATCGTGCATGTGATTTTTCCGCAAGCTCTATTGCGTGCCATCCCGCCGCTTCTCTCGAACATCATCAGCCTGTTCAAGGAAAGTGCGCTCATTTCGTCCGTGGGCGTGGCCGATCTGATGTACGTCGGTCAGAGCGCTTCCAATGCCACTGCACGGCCGCTCGAATTTTTGACTACTGTTGGAATCATCTACTTCGTCGTCGCTTTCCCGTTGACCCGGTTAGTCGGCGTAGTGGAATCGAGATTCCTGCGGCGTTTTGCGTATTGAGTACGCAGAAAATTGGGTTCTACCTGAATCACGGACGACAACAAAGATGAATTCGGTACCTCGCGAGCAATACTTCACCCCGGACGCGGCTGCTGCATCGCCGCAGCAGGCGGTCGTCATCGGCGGCGGCATCGTCGGCACCTGCTGTGCGCTCTATCTTCAGCGAAGCGGCTTCCAGGTCACGCTGATCGATCCCGCGCCACCGGGCGATAGCACCGCGAAGTGGAGTTGCGGTCAGATTTCCGTCGGCGAGGTCATTCCCCTGTCGAAGCCTGGCATTCTCCTGAAGGTGCCCGGGTGGCTGCTCGATCAGACGGGGCCGCTCGCGCTGCGGCCCAGCGCCTTGCCAGGAATCGTGCCGTGGTTCCTGCGCTTCCTTTCCTGTGCGCGACACGCGAAGATCGTCGATATCGCAACCGCAATGGCCTCGCTCACGAGCAATGTCTTCGCGGACTACGCAAACCTGCTGGAATCGATCGATGACGATGCGCTGATCGGCCAGCGCCCAATTCTTGAAGTGTTCGACAGCGCGGCGGGAATCGAGCACGAACGCCCGCATATCGAACTCAGAAAGTCGCTGGGGTTCGACACGCAGATCATCGGGCGCGCGGAAATCGACGATCTCGAACCCGCGCTCAAGGGGCGTTTCTCGCATGGTCTGCTGCTTCCGCAATGGCGTTTTGTTAGCGACACGGAACGGTTTCTGAAGGCGCTTACGGATCACTTCGTGACTAACGGTGGCCGTCGCGTGCAGAGCGCCGTAGCACGTATCAATGAGGACGGGGGCCGCGCGACGGGCGTAACGCTCGAGAGCGGTGAGAGCGTCCAGGGGGAACAGGTTGTTCTCGCGGCCGGGGCGGGTTCCCGGCGCTTCTTCTCGCAACTCGGCGTGAGCGCGCCGCTGGAAGGCGTCGCTGGCTATCAGGTGCTCGTGCCGGAGCCGGAAGTCGAGTTCAGGCATTCCGTCATCTACGCGGATGGCGGGTTCTGCTTTACGCCGATGCTGCGCGGGCTTCAGATCGGCGGAACCATCGAATTTGCGGGACGCGGCGCCCAACCGAATTTCAAGCGTGCGGAGATCATCCTGGCGAAAGCAAAAAAGGTGTTGCCCGAGTTGAATACATCGAGGCACGAGTTCGGCGTGGGCTATCGGCCGTTCCTGCCGGACACGAAACCGATTATCGACCGCTCGAAACGTCTGCCGAATGTGCTGCTCGCGCTCGGTCACGGGCAACTCGGCCTGACGCTGGGTGCAACCACCGGGCGGCTCATTGCCGATCTCGCATCGGGACGAACACCGAAGCAGGATCTCGCGCCTTTCAGCGCGCAACGGTTCGGATAAGCAGGCGGCGCACCGCTACAAGACGCTCGCGGTGAGGCAATCAACAGAAATGGGAAGCTAAATCATGCGTTGGAAGAAGAGTTTGCAACTGGTCGGTGTCCATTGCGAAGGCGAAATCGGCAAGGTCATTACGGGAGGTGTCGTCGACATTCCCGGCAAGACCATGCTGGACAAGATGAACTACATCAATGAAGTCGACGACAGCGTTCGAAGGCTCGTCGTGTTCGAACCGCGCGGATGTCTGCAGATGTCGGTGAATCTGCTGCTGCCGCCGACGCGTCCGGAAGCGCATGCAGGTTTCATCGTGCTTCAGTCGGACAAGGCGCATCCGATGTCGGGCAGCAATTCCATTTGCGTGGTGACGACCTTGCTCGAAATGGGCATGGTGGAAATGCAGGAGCCGGAGACGACGGTGGTGCTGGATACGCCTGCAGGGCTCGTGACCGCCCGCGCGACCTGCAAGGACGGCCGATGCATCGGTGTGTCGCTGGATATGGTTCCCGCGTTCGTCGAGCACCTCGACGTTCCAGTCACAACGGAAGCGTTCGGCACCCTCTCCGTCGACGTCGCCTTCGGTGGCGTCTACTACGCGCTCGTCGATGTCGAACAGGTGGGCCTCACGATTGCGCCGCAAAACGCGCGTCAACTCGCCGATCTCGGGGTCAAGCTCCGCGCGGTCATCAATGAACAGGTGAAGCTGCAACATCCTCTGTATCCGCAGATCAACCAGCTTGCCTACGTGATGTTCCGCAACCGCGTGTCGGACGCGGAATATCAGACGTGCACGACCTTGCCGCCTGGACGCGTGGACCGCTCGCCGTGCGGAACGGGAAGCTCCGCCAACCTCGCAACGCTCGCGGCGCGCGGCAAGGCTGACACCGGTTCGAAATTGAAGTCGAAATCGATTATCGGCAGTGAGTTCAAGGTCGAGATGCTGGGACGAACCGAAGTGGGCGGGCGGCCCGCCGTACTGCCGCGCATTCAGGGCCGTGCGTGGATCTACAGCGTCGAGCAGATTGGCGTCGATCCCGACGACCCGCTGAGCGCGGGGTTCATGTTGAGCGATACATGGGGCGAAGGATTCTGAACCTTCAGCGCCGGGTCGATGAGACCGCGTATTCAGGGAACGACAGGCAGATCAGGAGTGGAAATTGAAGCAGAACATGATTACTGGAAAGACGGATGTGCTTTTCATGGTGGCGGATCCGATCGAGCAGGTCAGAACGCCGGAGATCTTCAACAAGGTATTTCCGTTGTGCGATCTCGACGCAGTGATGGTGCCGCTGCATGTCGAGCCGGCCAATCTGGAAAGTACTGTCCGGTCGCTCTTCAAGTCGAAGACGACGCGCGGCATGGTGCTGTCTATTCCGCACAAGAATGCCGCTGCGGGCATTGTGGACCGTCTGTCGAATGGATCGATTACTGCTAATGCCGTGAATGCGATCAGACGCGGCAATGACGGCAAACTGGAAGGCGACGTGTTCGACGGCACGGGTTTTGCGAAGTCGATGGACCGTTACTCGATGGAGTATCGCGGCAAGTCGGTACTGTTGATTGGTGCGGGTGGCGCGGCCAGCGCAATAGCTGCGGCACTCGCGGAAGGCAACGCGGCGCGCATTGCGATCTACGATGTCGACGAAGCGAAAGCGAAAAGCCTGGCACGCTCGGTCGGCGAGCGCTACGGCATTCCGGCGTCGGCGCAGGGTACGAACGATCCTCGCGGCTTCGAGGTGATCATCAACGCTACGCCGCTTGGCCTCAAGGCAAACGATCCGCTGCCAACGGCACCGGAGCGGATCGATAGTGATGCGATCGTCTGCGACATCCTGATGAAGAACCAGCCCACTCCGTTCCTGCAGGCGGCCATGTCGAAGGGAAACACGGTGCTGCCGGGTTTCGACATGTTGATCCTGCAATCGCCGTTGTTTCTCGAGTTTTTCGGCTTACATCCGGCGGCCGAGTTCTTGCGACGCGACGATTCCATTGCTCGCGACATGCTGTTTCCGCCCGAATTGCGTGACCTCGTGCCGCGTTATGCGTGAGACAGGTCACGGAAGGTAATCCAAGGGGGTATTCACCCGTGCCTCGGCACGGGTTCTTTTTTTGCAGTGGGATGTTCTTTCAGGAAACGTCAATGACAAAGCATACCTTTTCATGCATTGAAGGCCATACGGAAGGCATGCCGGTGCGCATGGTGGTGAGCGGTGGGCCGGAGTTGCAGGGCGAGACGATGAATCATCGTCGTCATTACTTCGTCGAAAAGCACGACTGGATTCGCCGTGCATTGACGCTCGAGCCGCGCGGACATGGACAGATGTCGGGCACAATCTTCTATCCGCCGTTGAGCGCCAATGCCGATTTCAGTCTCCTGTTCATCGAGACGTCGGGCTGTTTGCCGATGTGTGGCCACGCGACGATCGGCTCGGTGACCTTCGCGCTCGAATCCGGTCTGATCGAACCGAAGACGCCGGGGCAGGTGGTGGTCGACGTTCCCGCCGGGCAGGTGACGGCAAAGTATGTGATGAACGGCGACAAGGTCGAGTCGGTTCGCTTCACGAATGTGCCGAGTTTCCTGCTTCACAGGGACGTCGAGATCGAAGTGTCCCCGCTCGGCAAGCTCAAGGTCGATATCGCATACGGCGGCAACTTCTATCCGATCGTCGAAGTGCAGGAGAATTTCCCCGGTTGCGAACACTTCACGCCCGAGCAACTTCTGGAAATGGGCCGCGAGGTTCAGAAACGCGTGAACCTGGCACTCGACGTCATTCATCCGGACAATCCGCAGATTCGCGGCGTCAAGCACTGCATGTGGACGGGACGCGCGGTCGCAAGCGACTCGCATGCACGCGCAGTCGTGATCGCGGGCAATCTGATCATCGACCGGTCGCCGTGCGGCACTGGCACGTCGGCACGGGTCGCGCAACGATTCGCGCGCGGTCTGCTGTCGGAGGGCGAAGCGTTCCGCCATGAAAGCCTGATTCTCAGCCGCTTTATCGGTCGCGTGGAATCGCAGACGCGGCTGGAGAGTGGTCTCGATGCGGTATATCCGAGTGTGGAAGGGCGCGCATATATCACTGGCCGTGGCGAGCATTATGTCGATGACACACAGCCGTATGCACAAGGTTTCGATCTGTCCGAGTTTGCCAAGGCAGGCGTTTAGTATGGTGAGCGCCCGATGCGTCGGGTGCTTCCTTGCACAAAAAAAACTGTCGCCCTATGACTGAATGATCCGGTCATAGGGCGACAGTTTTTTGACCCCGGCGAAGCCGAGGTCAAGCGCGCTTCGAATATCAAAGCCCGGCCGGCTTCTCCCAAAGATTCAACGATTGCCCAATGCCTTTCTTCCGGGCGCTTTCAACCATCTCAAAGCCCCAGCTGATATCGAACACCGCCATACCGCAAGCGATAAAAATCACACGCTCTTTCGCATTTTCGCGGCCGGGCTTGTCGCCGTTGACCACATCGCCGAGACCCGTCGAATCGGGCAGCGCCGGCAGTTTCCCCGCGTCGATCAGCCGATAAAACGGGCCACCGATCACGCCGCTGTAATAGCCTTCCTTGTTACCCGAAGCAATCGCATCCTCGACATACGCTTCCTGCAAAGGCGTGTGGTCGTAGACGATCTTGCAATTGGTCAGGAAGGATTCGTCAGTGTTGAACGGGCCGGACACCAGAATCGTCGCGCCTTCCTTGATCCATTCGTCCTTGAAGTAGAGCGGTTTGAGTCGCGAGGCGGCAACGGTAATCACATCGGCGCCGCGAAAGGCCGTCTCGGCTTCGTCGACACCAATCGCGCTAATGCCATATTTCTTTTCGACCCAACTCGCGAACTCATTCGCCTTGTCGATGAACACGTCGAAGCACACAACCTGCTCGATCGCGCCAAGCTGGCTCATGATCGCAGTAAAGCACGCCTTGTTGATCGGACCGCAGCCGATCACCGATGCTGTCTTCGCATCCTTGTTGACCAGATGTTTGGCAGCGACACCCGGAACGGCGCCCGTACGCGCCGCGCTCAGCAGGTTGGCGGACATAAGCGCGAGCGGGGCGCCCGTGTCCTTGTCGTTGATCATCATCGTGAGGATCGAACGTGGCAGGTCTTTCTGCGCATTCGCGTGATTGGAGCCATACCACTTGTTGCCGCACACATCGAAACGTCCGCCGAGATAGCCGGGCATCGCGGCGAAGCGGCGGTCCGGACCTGCCACCGGCATATTGGGGAACTTCGTTTCCTTGGGGAACACGATGTTCATGCCATGGTTGTTGTGATTGGCGCCGCCCATCAGGTAGTCGCCCTTGCCGAGCAGGCTGAACGTCTCTTCGCAGACGGCAACGCAACGCTCGGCGTCGAGCACGCCGGCCTCGATCATGTCGGGCTCGGAGAGGTAGAGGAAATCGATCTTCGGATACATGGAAAGTCCTTCTTCAACAGTTAAAGATGTGACGGTTCAAAACGCGGCTATGCGATGCATCAGAACCGCAGCAACGGCGAGATGTCGTAAAGACGGCAAGCGGGACTGCGCGCATTGGCGCGCATCAGGAAGTTGAGTTTTTCGATGCGCTCGCCCGAACGTGGTGCGCCGTTTTTCTGGAACGGCACTTCGAGACCGACGGAAAAATCCATCACCACGTCATCGACGACGCCGCCCGAGCGGCCCGACGGCACCGCGATCATTCCGTGCGCCTGAGCGAACTGATAGGCGTCCATCGCTTCGGTGATCGTGCCGACCTGATTGGGCTTGAGCACGAAGCCGTCTACTGCGCGCGTTTCGTGCGCCTTGCGCAGCAGTTCGAGATTGGTCACCGTGAGGTCGTCACCCAATACGATCGTGCGCGTGAGTTCCTTCACGGCGAGGCTGTAGCCGGTCCAGTCGTTTTCATCGAGCAGATCTTCGATAAAAACGAGGTTGAATTTCTCGGTCAATGACTTCGCATACGCGACCATCTCACTCGACGAAACGTGACGGCCTTTCAGCAAATAACGGCCGGTTTGCTTGTCGTACATTTCACTCGATGCACAATCCAGTGCAAATGCAATCTGGTTCGTGTAGCCGCAGGCGTCGATCGCTTTTTGCATCAGCGTGAGGATGACTTCGGGATCATCGGATGGCGCGGCATAGCCATAGGAACTCGCGACCTGAGGCTTATGCCCGAGATATTCGGTGAGTACATCCGAGAGCTTGTGAAAGACCGCGACCGCCATTTCAATCGAGTAATCGATGCTGTTCGTGCCATAGGGCACGATAAGGAACTCATTGAACGCCTGCGTGAAGCCATCGTAGCGGCCGCCGTTGATCACGTTGAAGCAGGGCACGGGAACGGTCCAGATTTCGCGACCCGCAATATGCTCGTAAAGGGGAATGGAGCGAGCCGCCGCCGCCGCGCGAAAAACCGCGATGGAAACGGAGTAGATCGTATTGCCGCCGAGCCGATGCTTGTCCGGCGTGCCGTCGAGCGCGATCATTTTTTCGTCGATCGCGCGTTGGTCGAACACGTTCATGCCGATCAGCGCCGGGCCAATCACATTCACCGCATGGTCGACGGCCTTGTGCACGCTAAGCCCTTTGTAGCTCGAAGGATCGCCGTCGCGCAGCACGAACGATTCGTGCATGCCGACCGACGTGCCCGTCGGCGCCGCGCCGCGCCCGAGCGCGCCGCTTTGGGTTTGCACTTCGACTTCGACGGCTGGGCGACATTTGCAGTCGATGATCTGCTGCGCGCGAACGGAAATGATCTTGTCTTCCATCACGCGCCCTCCTTCAGGGCAGGGACATACAGAATGTTCAGGTCACACAGATTGGTCCCCGTGTTGCCCGTGAAGACGGCTGAATCGATCGACGCAAGCGCCTCAAAGCAGCTGTGTTCGCGCAAAGCCTGATAAAGGCTCACGCTTTTTTTCGCAGCCGCCTTGAAACTGCTCGAATCCGTGATGCCGCCGGCGACCTTCGCGGTGCCGTCGGTGCCTTCGCTGTCGATAGAAAGCAGGCACGCGCCTTGAGTCTTCTCCGCCGTGATGGCGAAGCTGATTGTCATCTCCTGACCCGGACCGCCGTGCCCCTTGATGACGCTGTTATCGCCGATGTGCGTCGTGACTTCGCCGGAGCTGAGCAGCACGCAAGGCGGTTTGATGGGATTGCCGTAGCTCTGGATTTCGCGCGCCATCGACGCGAAGAACGTGCCGGCGTCGCGGCTCTCGCCTTCGAGGAAGGACGAGACGATCATCGCCGGCAGGCCCATTTCCTCGCAGATTTCCTTGGCGTAGATGCAGGAATCCGGCAGCGTGTTGAGCAGGAAATACGTGTTGTCGGGGAACGCTTTCGGCGTTTCCGCTTCGGGGCCCGCGTTCATCAGGTAATCGACGACGCTCTTCGGCAGACGATCCGCGACATTGCGATTGACGATGGTCGCGCGCGCATCGTCGAGCGTGGTCATATCGGGGCCGATCGGCGTGCTCTTGTACGCCGCATACGGAACGGCGATGTCGCCAGTCGCGGGCGAGCCGACGGCATCGCTGATACCGAAGCCGATCAGTTCTGCGCCGACTGCCTGAATGCGTTTGGCGAGCATGCCGCCGTTGAGCGCGGAGATATGACGGCGCACCGCGTTGATCTCGTAGATACCCGCGCCGGACTTGAGCAGGACATCCGTGGTGTCGATTTCGTCCTGCAGCGTGATGCCGTCGATCGGACACGACATCAGCGCCGAACTGCCGCCGCTGATCACGGCGATGAAGAGATCGTCCGGCCCGGCCTGATCGACGAGTTCGATGATCGCTTTCGACGCACGATGCCCCTCTTCATTAGGCAACGGATGACCGCCAACGAACACTTCAGTCCGGTTAAAGCGGTCCGATTCCTCGTGAATCTTGACGATGGCGATGCCGCGCGTCAGCCGGTCGCCCAGCACGTGATCGACGGCCATTGCCATGTGATTGCAGGCCTTGCCCGCGCCGATCAGATAGACGTTGCGCTTCTTCGACAGGTCCCACGTGCGTGTGCCGATATGAAGCGTATCGCCTTCGAGACGCATGATGCTCTGAATGCGCTGGTAGCTGTCCAGGCGTGCGAGTGTGCGATCGGCGATCTCCAGCACGACGCGCCGGGAAGCCACGTCACCGTGCGAAAGGAGCGCTTCGGAATTGCGTATTTTCTTCATACGAGGAATCCATGAGGGTTGCCACGTCGCGCGAGTGAATCAGCGACGAACTGGTTTGAAATTTAGACAAACACCCTGCACAGATACATGTACACTTGGTCGCACGGTCGGATCGCTGTATAGGCGTCGCGGCCTGCACACCATCACGTCATTTCTTCGCGCACGCTCATGAAACCCGTTCTTACGCTCGATGCCAGTTCAGAGATTTCGCTCACCATGCAGATCGTGGCCGGCGTCGTTCAGGAAGTGGAAGCGAAGCGCTGGCGAGCGGGCTCGCGCGTGCCGAGCATTCGCGCCTTTGCCAGCGCGCACGACGTGTCGACCTTCACCGTGGTGGAGGCGTACGACCGGCTGGTCGCGCAAGGTGTGCTGGTCGCGCGGCGCGGCTCGGGCTTCTATGTGTCGGACAGGCGAACGGGCGCGCCGCAGAGAGCCGCCGAGAAGCTCGACGAAAAGGTCACGAACGGCTGGCTGGTTCGCAACTTTCTGGGCGCGAATGAAGGCGCGATCAACGCGGGCGCAGGATGGCTGCCTGAAACGTGGCTCGACAGCGAGGGCGTAGCGCGCTCACTGCGGCAACTGGCCTTGCATCCGGAACACCTGCTGGGCTACGGGCAGGCAAGCGGCTACGACCGGTTGCGCGAGCAGATCGCGCGGCAACTGGGCGAATACGAAATCGAAACGGATGTCGCCGGCGTGATGACCACGCTAGGCGCGAATCAGGCGCTTGATCTGGTGATCCGGCAATTCACGCAGCCGGGCGACGTCGTGATGGTCGATGAGCCTTGTTACAGCGATCTGCTGGTTGCGCTGCGCATGCGCGATGTCGACACCATCGGCATACCCATGACGCCCACCGGACCGGACGTCGCCGCGATGGAAGCAGCCTTCGAAACGCATCGTCCGCGGCTCTACTTCACGAACAGCCGCCTGCACAATCCGACGGGCGCCAGCTACAGTTCGGCGGCCGCGTACAAGGTGTTGAAGGTGGCTGAACGCTACGATTGCCTGATCGTCGAGGACGACGTTTCCGCCGATCTGGTGCAAGGCTCGCATTTCACGCTGGCGTCGATGGACCAGCTCAGGCATGTCATCTACGTGGGCAGCTTTTCGAAAACGATCGGCGCGGGATTGCGGGTCGGCTTTGTCGTCGCGGATCACGACATTATCGAAGGACTGCTTTATCAGAAACTCGTGTCGGGCATGTCGACGCCGACCGTCACCGAGCGGCTCGTCAGCACGATCCTGGCCGAAGGGCATTACCGCAAGCAGACGGAACAACTGAGAGACAAGCTCGCGGCCGCGCAGGAAAAGACCTGTCGCAGGCTGGAGGCGGTCGGCTTCGATATTTTCTGCGAGCCGCGTTCAGGCATGTTCGTGTGGGCGAAGCCGACGGGTGCGGAGCGCGATTCCGCACGGCTGGCAGAACTGGCCCTGAAGGAGCGCATATTGCTCGCGCCCGGGCATCTCTTCTTTGCGGGTCGCGCAAAGACGGGGTGGCTGCGGTTCAACGTGGCGCATTGCAATTTCGATCGTCTTTTCAGTTTTCTCGAAGACAACATCGGGCGCTGAGCCGCGTTGTGCGGCGCGCAGCGGCTGTATCAACTGTGCAGTCCCGCGCACCTGTACAGGTATCGGCGCGTGTACATGGTCGATGCATTGCCTTCGGGCGACGATACGCTGAAGCCCGGTACGCTTGCACGCGCTATCCGGATAAGCCGATCCGAGCCACCTGACGGCCTACCTTATCGAGTCAACGAACCATGAGCCACGACCTGTCGAGATTTGCCATCAATCAGATCACCACGCCCAAATGGACGATGCCCGAGGCGCTGGACGGCTACAAGCGTGCAGGCATCGACGGCATTGCGGTGTGGAGAAATTTTCTTGAAGCGTACGGTGTAGCGAACACTCGCAAGCATCTTCGCGAACTGGAGATGTGGGTGCCGTCGCTGTGCACGAGCGAATGGTTGAACGTGAGCGTTGGCGAAAGCATGTCCTCGGCGATCGACACGAATCGACGCCTGCTCGATGCCGCCGCCGAGATCGGCGCCGCCTGCCTGATGATGGTGGTCGGCGGCATGCCGACCGATAGCAAGGACATTCAGGGGCAACGTGCCCGCGTGCGCGATGCGCTTTTCGCCTTGCTCCCGCACGCGAGAGACGTCGGCGTCAAACTCGGACTGGAGCCCTTGCATCCGATGTATGCGGGAGACCGCAGCGTACTCAACTCGATCAAGGTGGCGAACGATCTGTGCGATGAACTCGGGGAAGGGGCGGGTCTCGTCCCGGATGTGTATCACTGCTGGTGGGATCCCGTCTTCGAGCAGGAACTTCGCCGTGCCGGACCTGAGCGCATCATCACGTTTCACTACTGCGACTGGCTCGTGCCGACGCGCAACCTGCGCGATCGGGGCATGGTCGGCGATGGCGTTATCGATATTCCGCGCATCAAGGGATGGCTCGATGAGATTGGTTATACAGGGCCTTTCGAGCTGGAGATCTTTTCCGAACTGGACTGGTGGGAGCGGCCGCCGGAGGAGACGGTGCGTGTGGCCATCGAACGGTGTGGGCCACATGTCGGCACGGTAGCTTCCACTCACGCCTGAGCAGAATTCGTATTCGGCTGCCATCGCTCACACAGCGAACTGTGCGAGCGATGGCAGCCGCGCTCATCTTCATTGCTGCTCGTTGCGACCGTAGTATTCCTCGTCTGTCACCTTCTCCAGCCAGTTGACATTCTTGCCGTCGAGCGCTTCCTGAATGGCGATATGCGTCATCGCGGTCGTCGATGTCGCGCCGTGCCAATGCTTATGGCCGGGCGGACACCAGATGACGTCGCCGGCGCGAATCTCCACACGCGGCTCGCCATCGCACTGCGTCCAGCCGCATCCGGCCGTTACCAGCAGCGTCTGGCCGAGCGGATGAGTGTGCCAGGCCGTGCGTGCGCCCGGCTCGAACGTGACGCTCGCGCACGAGACACGTGCGGGCGGCGGCGGCGCGTTAAGGGGATCGATGCGGACGGTGCCCGTGAACCATTCTTCGGGGCCTTTGATCGAGGGCTGAGAGCCCGCGCGTTTCAGTTCCATGGTGTTCTCGCAGATCAGGTTGATTAAAAAAGTGTTGCCGATGGACACTAATTTAATGGCTCGCCATTCATGCGACTAGATGGCAATATCGGCATGGTCTTATGCTGTGGAGCATCAATCGATGGAAGACCTGAACGACCTCGTCGCCTTCATGACGGTCGCGCGCGAGCGGAATTTCACGCGTGCGGCCGCGCAACTGGGTGTTTCGCAATCGGCGCTGAGTCGCACGGTGCGGGCGCTCGAAGAGCGAATGGGGTTGCCGTTGCTGGTGCGCACCACGCGCAGCGTGTCGCCGACGCAAGCGGGTGAACGGCTGCTGTCCTCACTGGAACCGCGCTTTCGCGAGATCGAGGCGGAGCTGCAATCGCTGCGCGCGATGACGGATCGGCCCGGCGGAACCGTTCGCATCACGACCACGGACTACGCAGCCAACACGTATGTCTGGCCGCGGGTGCAGGCGTTGCTTCGCCAGTACCCGGAGTTGAAGATCGAACTCGTGAATGACTACGGGCTGTCGGACATCGTCGCCGATCGCTACGACATAGGCGTGCGGCTCGGCGATCAGGTGGCCAAAGACATGATCGCGGTACGCATCGCGGCGGACATGACGATGGCGATCGTGGGGTCGCCCGACTATCTGCAAACCCGGCCCGTAGCGAAGACGCCGCAGGACCTGACGCTGCACAATTGCATCAACCTGCGGCTGCCGACGCGCGATGCGCTGCTTCCATGGGAATTGAGCAAGGGTCGGCGCGAATTGCAGGTCTGGGTGGAAGGGCAGTTGACCTTCAACAACGTGTATCAGATGGTCGAGGCGGCGCTTGCTGGCTTTGGTCTCGCGTATGTGCCGAAAGACCTCGTCGAGCCTTATGTCGAGGCGGGACGCCTCGCGTGGGTACTCGAAGACTGGTTTCCGACCTTCAGCGGGCATCACGTTTACTACCCGAGCAGGCGGAAATCGTCGCGGGCAGTCGAGCTTGTGGTGACTGCGCTGAAATCGGGGTATCGGCGGCGAGGTTGAATGGGAGTTCAGGCCAGTTCTATCAGCACAGGCCCCAACAGCGCGAGCAATACCGATCCCAACGCATACGTGACCGCAAACGGTACGGTGGCAACCGGACTCTCCGACTTATCCAGCACTTGCCCGAATGCGGGACTCGCGCCGCGTGAGCCTGCCATCGCGCCTGCCAGCAGAGCGGCGTTGCGATAGCTGTGAACGTAGCGGGCAAACAGCATCGACAGGATCATCGGGAACAGCGTGATGAAGATCCCGAGCAACAGGAGCGTGACGCCGCTCTCTTTCAGGGTCAACAGCGCCTGCACGCCCGAATCCAGCCCGACTGCCGCAACGAATGCGGACAGGCCGAAGTCCTTGAACGCCTGCGACGCGGCGGGCGGCATGGCGCCGTACATGGGATGATTGACGCTGAAAAAGTCGAGCGCCGTGAGAAAGGCACCGACGAACAGCACAGCCAGCGCCGCGCGCGAAAGCGCAACCGGATGGGCGTCATGCTCTGCCTGACCGATCGAGGTTATCGCGGCGCCACTCACGCTGCTTACTGGTGGCACGGCAGTGCCCGCAGATGCGATTGCCCGTGCGGCGGTTGAGACATTGCCCGACAGCTCGTCTCCACCCGATGCACATCGTGCGTGACGAAGCCATGCTCCCGGCTCGGAATATCGAACCAGTCGCGATGCGCAAGTGAGTTGCGACAATCTTCGAGTCCCGTCTGCCAATGCTCGCGCATCGTATCGACACTAAACTCGTAGTCCTTCGAGTTAGCTTCGTACGGCTTGTTACGGTAGATCAGATGCACGACGTTGATCGAACTGCCGTCCGCAGCCGCTTCGGCGATGCGGAAGATCGGGTCGGTCTTCGCGACGCTCTCTGGCACATGCTTGAGCACTTCCTTCAGAAGCCGTGCCTGTTTCTGCCGGTCGGCGAGCAGGTCAGTAATTGCGCGTGTCCGGCTCGAATACTGGATGTCCTTGGTGCGCTCCGAAATGTCGAGGAAATCAACAGGTGTCTTGCCGCGCGCACTCCATAGATCGACCTGAAAAATCAGCGAACTCTTGTGCTCGACCTCGGCGAGAATTTCCGTGAGCGGCGTATTCGATACGAGGCCGCCGTCCCAGTAGTACTCGCCGTCGATTTCGATAGCAGGAAAGCCCGGTGGCAATGCGCCCGACGCCATGAAATGCTCAGGCACGAGACGGATCTTCGTATTGTCGAAATAGACGAGGTTTCCAGTTCGCACATTCACCGCACCCACGGACACGCGAATCGGGCCGTCGTTGATACGATCGAAGTCGGCGTATTTCAGCAGGGTCGCCTTGAGCGCCGTGGTGTCGTAGTAGCTGACGCGGGCGGGATCGAGTCTGTCGAGTCCCGCAAGCGGCAACGGGAAACGCGGCACGAAGAAGCCCGGTTGGCCTTCCGCCAGCGCGCGTCCCGCGGCCCAGTTGCTGGCCCATTTGCGCGCCAGTTCATTCATGCCCGCATACGGCAACGTCCATGCGCCGACATTCGCGACCCAGTCGCGCGGCCGGCAGATCGCATTCCAGAAGCCGTGCAGCGCTTTCACGCGGTTCTCCGGTGCATTGCCCGCGATGATCGCCGTATTCCGCGCGCCGATCGACACGCCCGCGATCCAGTTCGGCTCGACGCGCGCCTCGGCGAGGCTTTCGACGACGCCGGCCTGGTACGAGCCCAGCGCGCCACCGCCTTGCAGAACGAGTGCGATCTCGTCGTAGCGCGGCAAGGTGAACTCACCGGACAGCCCGCTGATTTCTTTCAGGTCGTTACGCATGGGGCACCCTTATTTCATTTCCCAGCCGTGGCTGACGATGATCGATTGACCCGTTAGCGCCGACGATTCGAATCCCGCGAGAAAGGCCACCGTATTCGCGACGTCTTCGACCGTGGTGAATTCACCGTCGACGGTTTCCTTGAGCATCACGTTCTTCACGACGTCCTGCCCGGAGATGCCGAGTTCCTTCGCCTGTTCGGGAATCTGCTTTTCCACGAGCGGCGTTCGCACGAAGCCCGGACACACGACATTGGCGCGCACGCCGCGCGGGCCGCCTTCCTTGGCGACCACACGGGCGAGACCGAGCAAGCCGTGCTTGGCTGTGACATAGGCCGACTTCAGTTTCGAGGCCTGATGCGAATGCACCGAGCCCATATAGATGATCGAGCCGCCGCGGCCGCTGTCGTACATGTGCCGGATCGCGGCCCGCGTGGTCAGGAATGCGCCGTCCAGATG
The DNA here is from genome assembly GCF_017104715.1 of Burkholderia sp. Ac-20365. Lineage (GTDB taxonomy): Bacteria > Pseudomonadota > Gammaproteobacteria > Burkholderiales > Burkholderiaceae > Paraburkholderia. Next base: position 119,802 of record NZ_JAAGPI010000010.1, on the reverse strand, counting down.
AATCGCGAGCATCTTCTTCCAGTCGGAGTAGGCATAGCTCTCGATCGGCGCAACGATCTGGATGCCGGCGTTCGACACCAGCACGTCGATCTGGCCAAGCTGCCGCACAGTCCATTCGATGCCGCTTTCGACGGCGTCTTCACTCGTCACGTCCATGGCGAGCGCGAAGGCCTTGCCACCACTCTGCGTGATGCTTGCGGCCACCTTTTGCGCAGCCGCGAGGTTTAGATCAGCGATGACGACGGTAGCGCCGAGGCTCGCGAGCCGGCGGGCACACTGTTCGCCAATTCCACTGGCGGCGCCCGTGACGAGCGCGACTTTGTTCTGCAATGACATAGCGATTTCCTGTGAGCAGATCAGACAGCGTGAAGGGCGGATTCGCGTGTGCTATTCACGTTCGACGCGACGGTTCGAGCCGGCGCGAGATAGTCGAAGGCCACTTCACCGATATCGAGCGTGAGGTCCGCAATGACGTGGCGCGCGCCGACGACACGCTTCACTGGCAGATCGGCGACCGGCGCGAGCGCGTGAGCGTGCAGCTCGAGCGCGGCGGGGCCGCTCCATGCGCCATACACGGTGACGTCGCGCAGAAAGAAGCGCACGAGTTCACAGATGCGCGCACTGCCGTCGACGTGGGGAATCACCTTCAGCAGATAGTTGGGCGTATCGGCGAGCTTCGCGCGTTCCGCATCGAGATCGAGCGCGTGGTGCTTGTAGCCCATCGTGCCCGTTGCCACGCGTTGCGTGCCGTAATCGAGCGTGCCGAGCAGCGTGTCGTTGCCGTCGACGCTGAGCGTCGGGTGCGCGAGCTTCTTTGGAAAGCCCCAGATTTCGCGTCCACCGGCAATGGGACCTTCGTCGTCGAGATACATCGAGTGCGTGTAATTCGCGAGGCGCCCTTGCATGTCGCGCACGGAGATCACCTGGCCGCTTTCGGTGTAGTCGCCGAAGCCCGACGAATCCGGCATGCGGATAAATTCGTAGTGGACGAGCGCGTTCTCCGGCTTCAGCGGCTCCGGCACGATCGCGCGCAGCGCGTCCATATCGGTTTCGTACGAGATGATGAAATACTCGCGGTTGCGGAACCGGAACGGCGGACGAGGGTAAGCCGGATTGTGAACAGGCATCGCAAAGGCGGATTGGCGAATCGTGTTGATGTCCATGTCATCTCTTCATATCTGAGGGAAGGGAACCGCTCGCGTTACGTACGAGAGGTGTCGTTGCAGATATGTTGAGCCGGCATAGTTAGCAAGGAATTAAGAGGCAGCGCTTATTCGGTGTGCGTGTAATGGCGTAAAAAAGATCGCGCTAACCAGCGCATCAGAACGCACGCGGATTGACCCTGCGATCGATCGGCAAAATGACTCCCTATCGACGAGCCGACGTGAATTTGTCGCCATGCGACAGGCTCTTCTGAACGTTCGTTATAATCTGCGCCAGCCATTGGCAACAGAAATGCGCGTGTCGAGCGCGTTCGTTGCGACGCATGAAATTGTGCTCAAATCATCGAAAAACATGCGCAATTCGAGCAAGACGAGCCGAAATACCTGCTCCTACAATGCCGTCCAACTAGCGACTGGTACGCAAGTGGATCTATAGAGGTCTGCTACTCTGCTGAACCTGTCGTTACCGCGCAGGACGGACTCAACCTGTTTGGTCCATTCAATGTCATGCGCGCGGTTGCCTTCCTGCGCTCAGATGGCGATCTTCCAGATGCTTCGGGCGCAACTCGCACCTTTCGGGCATTGGGCATTCGTATGAAATCGCAACGCTTTTCATCCTCCGTTATTGGCACTCTTCGACTCACCGTCTGAGATGCCTGGATTCTGACTGCTTCGAAACAGCTTTCGGTTTTCTTATCGAATAACCGAAGGTACTTATTTTCTTTATGGTTGAATGATTCGGCATCCGAAACAGAATGCCGATGCATAACGCAGTTTCATTTTCGACGTACGTTTTCAACAGGCGAAGAAATATCATGCGTGTATTGCTGATTGGAGATGATCCACATTTCGATGAAGGCCTTTTTCAAGGTCTCACAGACGCGGGATACGCAGTCGATTGGGTGCGCGACCCGGTAGCCGCGAGTACCGCTATCGACGCCACGTGGTACGAGGCCGTCGTCATGGATCTCGGTTTCTCATATTGCGTTGGCCTCGATCTGATTGACGCATCGAGGCAAGCGGGGAACAGCGTGCCTATCGTTTCGTTGACGTCCAGCAACGACCCGGAAATATGCGCGCACATCCTTGATGCCGGTGCAGATGATTGCATCGTCAAGCCCTTTGACGTGCGTGAAGTACTGGCCCGCATACGGGCGGTACTGCGCCGTCGTGCGGGTTATGCAGCTGCGCGGCTCGGCGACGAACAGATGAGCCTCGATCTCGACAGCCGTACGTTATGGCGTCACGGCGTTGCGCTGGATCTTTCGGCGCGTGAGTTCACGTTGATGTATGCGCTGCTCGAAAGGCCTGGAATGATTCTGTCGCGCGCGCAACTCGAAGAGCGCATCTATGGCGGCGACAAGGAAATGGAGAGCAATGCACTCGACGTCCTGATCCACGCGATGCGCAAGCGCGTCGGGCGTTCCGTGATTGGCAACGTGCGTGGCGTCGGCTGGACGCTGACAATTGCCGATACCTCTATGCGCGAGCGGCACGATTCCCAGCCGGTTCGCGCGCGTCAGTCACACACGGCGAGGGCGGGCGCCGCACTGCCGGCTTGAGTCGGCCGGATTGTGTCCGCTGATCGCCTCAGCTGATCCAGTTTTCTCTTGCGACGCAGCACGGCGCTGCCGGCAGCGATTTGCTGTCGGCGCACCTGCGCGAGTAGACGTCCCTGAAACGAACGTCCCCGCAACAGACGTTCTCAGTGCAAGGAACTGAATCTCCGCTTGCTCAGCGGATGCTCGTCAGCGGCTCCCAGCCGTTGACCGGCAGGGCGGACGTGAAAGCCCGCGGCGATGACGAAGAGGACTCCGGCGATAGGCCAGATGTAGATGACAGCGGCAAAACCAAGCCAGAACGCATACTGGGGAGGGTAGGCGTGGAGCGCCCACAAAAACAACGCAACTGGCAACAACAGCAGGGACAGAGCTGACCGGTTGAGAAAAACGCCGACCACCGCTTTCTTGTGTGTTTCAGTTTGCATGCCTGGCTCCATTAGGAATGGCACTGCGACATAGCGTCGCACAGCAGGCATCGCGAGAATACTTGGTGAAATCCCTGATGTATGCAAATCCTTCAGGATTCCCGTTGTTTGCGATGCAGCAAAAAACGCCCCGAATTCACGCGCAATGGTGAGTTGCTCACGCCAGATGAACTGGAAAGAATCGCTAAGCTTTCTTTGTTGACCGCACTTTAAAATCTCTTCGTTGTTCTTCTCTGGCGTAACAAACATACGCTGGACCCCAATTCCCTATGTAGTTGACTCGTGCCGGATAAATCGACAGTTGAGTAATCCATTCGATACGCTATTTGGGCGACTCGCTTTAATGTCAGTCGGCCTGATGATCCTCGTCCATCTCATTGCGCTCGTGATGGTGGATCGGGACCGTATGGATCTTGACGCGCAACATCTGTCTCGGGTTGTGATGGCAACCGAAAAGGTGCGCAACCTGAACCCGGCACTGTCATTCGATGTGGCAGAGACGCTGGGCGTGAACTACGTCGCCGCTAACGACGCCGCCGCATTGGCGGGCTGTCCGGCCAGATGTCAGGAAACGCATGGCCCTATCGAGGCAAGACTGAAAGCGCAACTGCCTGCAGGCAGTCGCGTCGGTCTCGCGGATGGCAGCACGGTCTGGGTTCAGATCGACCGGTCACCGTTTCTGATCGTCATTCCGGAAGGCATTCCGTCCGTCCAGCGGTTCGCGAAGGTTCTGATCGTGACGTTTGCGTCCGTGCTCGTCATCGCCATTTTCTTTGCGTGGCACATTCAGGTGCCCATCCGGGACCTGACGCGTGCAGCGCGCAAATATCGTCGCGGGCGACCATCCGGGAAGGTCCACGTGCGTGGCCCGCAGGAAATAAGAGAACTGATTGGCGATTTCAATGACATGGTCAGCGCATTGTCCGAAGCGGATCGCCAGCGGGCAGTGATGCTCGCGGGTATCGCGCACGATCTGCGATCGCCTGTCACGCGCATTCAGGTACGAGCCGATCTGCTGGCCGATCAGAAAGATCGCGCCGGCTTTCTACGCGACACCGAATCGATGTCGCACATCATCAAACAGTTTATTGCGTTTGCAGGCAAGGGCACGGACAGACCGGAAGAGGTTAGCGTCGAGCAGCACTGCCGGCAAAACTATACGGACGAACCAGCAGGCAGCGACGCGCAGGCGCTCGTGAAGCTCGATTTGAGGGCGGGGCCATCGTTCAGGCTGCCAGCCGTCGATATCGACCGGATCATGTCGAATCTGATCGAAAACGCAATGAGCTATGGCGAACCGCCCGTCGAAGTATCGACGTCGCTATATGCGGGGAGTTTTCGACTCGTCGTACGTGACCACGGCGCAGGTGTGCCGGATACCGAACTGGAAAATGTCATCCAGCCGTTCGTGCGCCTCGACGCCGCGCGCGGCGCGAGTTCGCACAGCGGGTTGGGACTCGCGATCGTCAACAGGCTGGTCCGAAAAAATGGCGGGATGTTCACAGTGTCAAATGCGGCCGACGGCGGCTTCGTGGCAATCGCCTCATTCCCCGATGATCGTTGAGATGCCGTAAACGACTCGCGCTGTTGCCGTCCGCAAAATATTTTCTCCCGCCTGTAACCGCCATCTCTGCGAAGACGAATTGACTGATGTACTCGCCTGAGTACCGCTAATCAATCATTCGGAGAGAATCCATGGCTTCCAGGAATGTTGTGAATGTTGCTCTGCTTGCCGGCGCAGTGGCAGGTCTTCTGTCGTCTGTGGCGAATGCCGCGCCGTTGACGCAGGGCGAAGTCCAGGCGGCGACGGCTGCCCACAAGGAGAAGTGCTACGGCGTCGCCCTGAAGGGGCAAAACGACTGTGCCGCTGGTCCGGGCACGACATGCCAGGGGACATCGCAAACCGACTTCCAGGGCAACTCGTGGAAGTTCGTTCAGGGCGGAACGTGTACCAGCATTAGCGTTCCGGGCGGCGGCCACGGCTCGTTGTCACCCATGAAGTCGTAAGCAGACGCATTGGGACGGGAGGCTGTCATGGCAATGACATGCGATGCAACGGTCACGGATCGCGAGGCACGCCTTCGCGTCCCGGCGTCGAACCAGATGGCGCGTGTGGGCGCGAGTTTCAAGCATGAGCACCTCGCGGACATTCTTGCCGATCGTGCAACGGGCGCGTTCTTCGAGGTTCATGCGGAAAACTACATGGGCGACGGTGGTCCGCCGCATCGCGCGCTGCAGGCGATCCGGCGCGACTATCCGCTATCAGTGCATGGTGTTTGCATGTCGATTGGCGCAGAGCAGGCGATCGCTCTCGATCATCTGGCGCGCTTTCGACGTGTTATCGAACGCTATGAGCCTGTGCTGGTGTCGGAGCATCTGGCGTGGTCGACGCACGGTAACGCGTTCTACAACGATCTGCTACCGCTGCCTTATACGAAGTCGACACTCGCGCGTGTTTGCGACCATGTGAGTCAGGTGCAGGATGCGATTGGACGCACGATCCTGCTTGAAAATCCATCGACGTATCTGACTTTCCATTCATCGACATACGCCGAAACCGACTTCCTGTGTGAGGTTGCAAAACAGACCGGATGCGGCTTGCTGCTCGATCTGAACAACGTATTCGTATCGGCAGTCAATCACGGCTATACGCCCGGCTCGTACCTGAACGATTTTCCGCTTTGGGCGGTCGGTGAAATCCATCTCGCGGGCCATAGCAGACAGGTCGATGAAGCGGGCGAGCCCTTGCTGATCGATAGCCACGATCGTGCGGTGAGCGACGAAGTCTGGGCCTTATACGAACAGACGCTGCATCGACTGGGCGCGGTGCCCACGCTGATCGAATGGGATAGCAACCTGCCGTCCTGGCCGGGCCTATGGTCTCAGGTCATTGCTGCGCGAGAACGGCTCGAGCGAGTGATGTACGTTGCCGATGGAGTGGCGTATGCAGACTGATACGACCGCATCGGACAGCCGGCATGAATATGCAGCGACGTTCGCAGCGGGACTGCTGAATCCCGGCGCTTGCGTGCCGGATGACGCAGGCACGGCGTACGGGAACGGTGTACAGGCCCGGTACAACGTTTATCGAAACAATGTGACGGTCAGCCTTATCGATGCGCTTGCGTCGATTTATCCGGCGGTTCAGCGCATTACGGGTGTCGATTTCTTCCGCGCGATGGCGCGCTTTCACATCAGAAAGACGCCGCCTGTGTCGCCATTGTTATTCGAATACGGGCGCGATTTTCCGTCGTTCATCGAGCAATACGAATACGCGCAATCGATCCCGTGGTTAGCTGATGTTGCGCGCATCGAACGCGCCTGGCTCGACGCGTATCACGCCGCGGACATGCCCGCGATGCCGGCCGAAGTATTCGCAGGTGTCGCTGAATCGGCGCTGGGCGCGATGCGTTTTGTTGTGCATCCCGCGACACGCATCGTGCGTTCTGCTTTTCCCGCGGTAACGATCTTCGCGATGAATCGCGATGGTGGAACTGCTGAGCCCATACATTCGAACGATGCGGAAGACGCACTCATCACGCGCCCCGGGCAGGAAGTCATTGTTTCGCGTCTGCCCGCTGGCGGCGCGGTGTTTTTATCGAGCCTCGCAGCCGGCGAGTGCCTTGCAGATGCCGTAGCAATGGCATTCGATGCGGCCGCCAGTTTCGATCTGCAAGCCAACCTTGCCGGAATGATCCCGGCGGGCGCTTTTACAGCAACTCAATCTGGAGATTGACGATGATATCTGACCGACAGGAAGCGGGCGGCGTCGTGCATCCGCTTGTCAACTTCATCGGAAAGGCAAGCCGGGCGATCCAGTCGCTCGCGCATCCCACGCTGACGCAATTCGTGCTCAGGCTGGCGCTTGCGGTGCCGTTCTGGAAGTCCGGGATGCTCAAATGGCATGGCCTTTTCCAGTTGAACGACACCGCAATCGATCTCTTCACGGAAGAGTTCAAATTGCATCTTCCAGGTGGACCTTATCCGTTTCCGCACCCCGAACTGTTTGCATTCGTCTCGGGTTGCGGCGAGGTGATGTTCCCGGTGCTGCTCGTGCTGGGGCTTGGTACCCGCTTCGCGGCACTGGGTCTTCTGCTGATGACGATCGTCATCGAATTGACGGTGCCGGACGGCTGGCCCATCCATCTGACCTGGGCGGCGATGGCACTCGCGATAGCCGCGTGGGGGCCAGGACGTGTGTCTATCGACGCACTCTGCGAGCGACTGGTGCGCCGTTGACGCTAGCGGGCGTGTTCGTCTTCGTTATGACGACGCGCCCGGCAAACGCGCGAGAAAGCTCCGCATGATCGCCGCGATCTCATTGGGTTTTTCGTCGAGTGCAAAGTGACCCGCGTCGAGCACATGCACTTCCGCATCCGGCAGATCACGCTGATACGCCGCGACTTCTGCAACCTGGAACGATGGATCGTATTTACCCCACACGATCAGCGTGGCGGGTTGATGCTTCTTGAGCCATGCCTGCCAGACGGGATAACTCGCGACATTCGTCTGGTAGGAATAGAACAGGTCCGATTGAATATCGGCCTGGGCGGGGCGGCTCAGGAAAGCGAACTCATCGGTCCATAAATCGGGGTTGATCGTCTCTGGATGCGGGTTCGATCCGACATGCCGCTGCCGGGTCGATGCGAGCGACAGGAAGTTCTCGCGCAGCGCGGCCTCGTGCGCGCTCCGATCTTTCCAGAACGCACGGCGCGTCGCCCAAAGCGGGCCAAGACCATCTTCATGCGAGACGGCGTTCTGGATGATCAGCGCGTCGATCCGCTCGGGATGCTGAACGGCGAGCCGCATGCCGATAGGACCGCCATAGTCCTGCACATACAGAACGTAATGCTTCAGTCCGATCGTTTCGATAAAGTGCCCGGTGACTTCGGTCAGATGATCGAACGTGTAAGAGAAGTCTTTTGCATCGGGGGCGTCACTATGACCGAAACCCGGATAGTCGAGCGCGACCAGATGATACTTGTCCGCCAGCCTCGACAGCAGCGGATCGTACATGCGCGACGACGACGGAAAGCCATGCAGCAGCAGAATAGTCGGCGCATCGGACTTGCCGGCTTCGCGATAGAAAATGGATAACCCATCTACCTTTACCGTTCGATAGTAAACGGGGATATCCGACGCACCAGAGGGATTCGCAACGGAGTCCGCTCGCGCGGGGGACGACGACGTCATCATCATGGTGACGCCGAAAACCAGTGAAGCAAGCACGCGCAGTTTGAACACGGAAGACTCCTTGAAGCGTTGCCCGGACCGCAAATAGTCTACGAGGGCACATGAAGACGCGCAGCGCAACGCCTGTGCCGTCGAAGTTCGAGTATTGTAGTGTAACCTGATAAAACTAATTATAACGGTTACACTTTTTTCCTCTCGCTGATGCCGTTCGGGAAGGAAAGCAGGATCGATGTTGTTACGCGATAAGCCCGGTAAGATGCATCACCAAACCTGCTGTGCTATAAAAAAATCATGTACCGAAAACGCTTTGACGGAATGAACTGTTCGATCGCTCGTGCCCTCGATGAGGTCGGCGAGTGGTGGACCTTGCTGATCGTGCGGGAATGCACGCAGGGCACGACACGTTTCGACGAATTTCAAAGCGAACTTGGCATCGCGCGGAACGTTCTTACTGCGCGTCTCGAGCGCCTCATTGAACTGGATATCCTGGAGCGCTATCCACTCGCAGAGCGCGCGAACACTTACGGGTACCGGCTAACCGGGAAAGGCACGGACTTATATCCGGTGATTGTCGCGCTGATGCAATGGGGCGACCGGTGGCTCGCGCCCAATGGCAAGCCGCCTGTCGAACTGGTCGAGCATGCAAGCGGAAAACCGGTTCAACCGTTAGCCGTGCAGGGAAAGAATGGCCGCAAGCTGACTTTCCGTGACGTGCGCTTTGCGCCCGGTCCGGGCGCGACAAAAACCACGCACGCGGTGATCGACAATCGCAACCGGCGCGTGCTGGGCGATGGTGACGAAGACTGATCCGCGTGACACCTTGGCTGCGTCGAATCGGTTGTCACCGCATTGACAATAAATAGATGACCGGTTATCTTGTTACGCATCCAGCCATCGGAGATCACAAAGTTGCCGCGTCCTCCCAATCCTGAAGTCCGTTCGCGCCTGTTGTCGGTGGGGCGCGATGTGGTCCACGACCGTGGTTTCAACGGCTGCGGCGTGCAGGACATCACGTCGGCGGCGGGCGTGCCGAAGGGCTCGTTCTACAACTACTTCGACAGCAAGGAGATGTTCGCCGCTGAGATTCTCGAGGATTACTGGCAGTCCATCGAAGACCGTCACGGGCCGCTCCTGTATGACGCGCGGGTCAGGCCGCTTGTGCGCATCGCCCAGTTTTTCCGGGCGCTGACCGACGATCACAGCAAGAACGATTTCGCGCTGGGTTGCCTGATCGGCAATCTGTCGCTTGAACTGTCCAATGGCAGCGAAGAGGCACGCGCCAGGCTGCTGGCGATAATCGCGCGCTGGCAGGCGTGTATCGCCGCGTGCCTGCGCGAGGCGCAACAGCGTAGCGAACTGGAGCGCGAGCACGACGCGGATGCGCTCGCAGCGGTCCTTATCGAAGCCTATGAAGGCGCCGTGATGCGCGGCAAGATCGAACAGAGCGGCGACGCATATGAGCGTTTCGAGAAGTTCGTTTTGCCGCGGCTGATGCGCTGAATTTTTTTTGTGCTTTTAATAAGACGACCGGTCAACTATTCATTGAAGGCTGCTGTTGTTGTCGCGGCGGCGGTCTCCGTGTTCCGACGTTGTGATTTTCAAATGGAGAGGTTTATGAGTAACGGCAACCCGGCAGGACAAGAGAACGCAAATCCATACGACGATCCGGTCGATCCCGCATTGCCGCCGACGGGCTTCAAACTGGACCGTTCGAGAGCGGCGCTCGTGGTGGTCGATCCGCAGAACGACTTTTTGAGTCCGTCAGGCGCAGCATGGTCCGTGTTCGGCGCGAGCATTACGGAAAACAATACGGTCGCGAACGTCGAGCGACTCTTCGCGACGGCGAAGCGGGCGGACATTCCCGTCGCCGTCTCTCCGCACTATTACTACCCTTGCGACCATGAGTGGCACTTCGGTGGCCCGCTTGAAAAGGTGATGCACAACATTTGCATGTTCGATCGCAAAGGGCCGAACACGCTGGAGAACTTCGAAGGCTCGGGTGCGGATTTTCTTGAAGCGTACAAGCCGTACATTCTCGACGGCAAGACGATCATTGCATCACCGCATAAGGTGTATGGACCGGAAACGAATGACCTCGCCTTGCAGCTTCGAAAGAAAGGCGTGTCGCAGATTATCCTCGCTGGCATGGCGGCAAATCTCTGCATCGAATCGCATTTGCGCGAACTGATCGAGCAGGGGTTCGAGGTGGCGGTCGTGCGCGATGCCACGGCGGGTCCCCGGCTGCCCGACGGCGACGGCTATCTGGCGGCGATCATCAACTATCGCTATCTCGCACATGCGCTGTTGACCACTGAGCAGACGGTTCAACTACTCGTAGGCTGATGCGTGGCTGCATGGTCGCTACGAAGAGCGGAGCTCGTGCAAGCTTCGCTCTCTGATGCCGCACTCAGCAAACCATTGCTTCGACCGCTATTCGAAGGACGCACTCAACGATAATTGCACGGCATTTCCAGCTGGTCTTGCATGCGTGGCAAATTCATTGACCCACCGAAGATTCGCAGATACAGGCGTTTTTCCAAGCTTGCCGGTCCAGCCCACCATCGGTCCCATCCCGACGGAATAGCCCTTTGCTCCATCGAGTGCATCAGCAGTGGGTCCCGTGTCATTGCCGAGTTGCTGAATCCACCCGCCGACCAGACCCACATTCCATCCATTTCCGAAGCGCTTGAGTGCCAGTACGTCCAGTACGCTCACTGGGGCATTGTGGTAGTGGGTATCGTTGTTCGTCGTATAGAACTCGATACCGTAGTTGACGGTCAATTCGATATCGTGCTTCGGAAACAGCTTTGTATAGGCAATATTCGGCGTAAAGGTCCAGGTGTTCTGGCCAGCGTTGGCGAGACGACCGGGATTGTAGGCGCCGGTCGGCGCATAGATTTGCAGACTCAGTGCAGCGTGATCAGTTGGCGAGAGGTGATACCCCGCAATCACGGGCACGAAGAACAGATCGGCGAACTGTGTGCCGTGATCGGGGCGCAGCAGACCATTGAATGACGACGCATTCGAGTATTGAACAGGTACGCCAATGGACGATGCAAAGTTCCATCCTGCCAGCGAGACACCCCACGTCTTCACCAGATTGGCGATCGTGTAGACAACCTGGTAGTTCAAGCCGCCCGTTATGTGGTTACCCGTGGATACGGTCTTGTTAGCGCTGAGCGATCCTTCGTAATAGATTGTCGCCCACGATACGATCCATTCGTCGGTCGACGGAACGATACCGCCGTATGGTGTGATCTGCTGTCCCGTGATAGGTCGGCCAACACCCGTTTCAGTAGCCGACGACGTTTGGGGTACGCCGGCCACACAGCAGGTCGCCAGCAGGCTACGGGTCATATGTCGAAACAGGCGACGCATTAGCATGATGTTGTTGTCTTATCGTTCTGTGCACTTTTTCCACGCGTGCTCTAAAGCCGCACGATGGCATGGGCCGATCCGTGGACACCTCCACGGATTCGACCCATCAAACTAGCGAGATACGTCGTCAGGTTTTTGCCGGATCTTTCAGATGCACGCGTGTCGGGCCGCCCACGCTATTGAAGATCAGGTCGCCATTCGGCGCGTACTGGATGATTGCGTAGGCGCCATTGCCGAGATTGTCCTTGCCAAACACGACGCGCTGCACGGTCTTGCCCGTGTTCCAGTCAAGCCCTGTCAATTCCCAGCCGACGTCCTTGTAATAGCCATTCACAAAGACGATGCCCGACGCCGAACTGACGCTCGGCACCATGCTGATCGAGATCACGTCGCCTCGCTTCCAGACGGAATGCCAGCGATGCATCTTCGGATCCCACTCGAAACGTTCGATGCCGCGACCAGGCTGGTTGACGGGGCCAAGCGCCAGTACATCGACGAGCTTGTCCTTTTCGCCCGACTTCGAAATGTTATTGACGACGAACGCGCCGTAGCCATTCACGACCACCGATTGCTCGCTCTGAACGAACTCCGGCAGTGGCGCCAATCCGGCTGTCACGGCGATTTGCCCCGCTATGCGGTCCGACTTCGCGCCCGCCGGTGCTTTCCAGCCCGCGGGGATGTCGTCGCGCCAGAAGGCGACCAGATGCATGTGATTTGCCCCGTCGGTCATCACGACGAGCTTGTCCTGATTCGCGCCAAAACCCATCAGCGTCGGCGTGGAGCCTGTGCCGTCGCCGAGCTTGATGGTGGGCGGCTGGTCGCCGGTATCGTATGGCGACGCCCATGCGCCGTCGGCTGGATCATCGGAGAGTCTCGTACCCGTCCAGACCAGCCTGTGCATGCGCCGGTTCGAGGCAATGTAGATTCCGTTACGATCGTCGATTGCGAATGAATTGGTGACGATCTCATCCGGTGCGAGATGAATGGTCTGCGGCTTGCCTTCGAGAGACCGGTCGAACACGCTCACAGTGAAATTGGATGCGACAACGAGTTTTCCGTCGTAGGTCATGCCTGTGCCCACGAGGTGCGCGTCGGGACCGATGACCGGGCGCATATCGACGCTCTTGATGACCTCGATGCCGGCCGACGGGTTCTTTCTGTCGACGAGGCCGAACTTGATCAGAATGCCATCCGCGGTGTTGTAGTACACGTCGTTATCTTTATCGACGACGGAATACACGCCGTTCACCACGCGCGTCCAGTCCAGGCCATAGACATCAGTAACGGCTTTCTGCACCTGCGCTGCACTGGTGAAGTTCTGATCGAGAACTTTGGCATGCAACGCTGCAGGGATCACCTTCTGACCCGGTGCCGGCAGTCGGGCCACTTCCTTGAAACCGCCATTCGATACATCGATATACGTTACGCCCTCGCTCGACACGCCCCACATGTAGGACGGAGAGGTCGACGCGAGCGTCATGATGTTGACCGGACCCGCAACGATTCGCTGTTCTTTCCTGAGGTCGATCTTGAATGTGCCACGCGGAACCGCATACGGGAAAGCGTCGCTTTGAGAGGAATCGAAATGGGTAATCGCGAACTTTTCCGCGGCGAGATAAGGATTGGTTCTGGGTGTACCGGGAATGTCTTGCGCGAGGAGTGCGAATGCCGGAGTGAGTGTTGCAATGCCAGCCAGCAGGCGGAAACGTTTCGACATGAATTGTCCTTTGTCACGATATTGCGAGCGTCTATCTAACTGCCAGGTCGTATCTGTTCCAGACGATCGGGAAAGAACGCATCAGATGGTGATGGAAAGTACTGTGGGCGGCATTGACGAATCTTGTGTAACCGGCTTTTTCACGCGACCGCGTGAAGCTGGCGCTCGCCTGCAGCAAGCACCTTGATGCGCCCGTCATGTAGACCGAAGATCCAGCCGTGCACGGAGGGGCGATGAGGCGCGTCGCGAACAATCGACGTTGCGCGAATCGCCTTGACCTGCGCGACGACATTGAGTTCGGCGAGCCGGTTGGCCTGTTCGTCGCTGGTCCGGTACCGGCTCAATTCCCTGATATGAACACTGGCGAGTGCGCATATCGGCGAGATGCGCCGCACGACGTGCGGCAAACCCGGCGGCGCGTGCAAGGCGGCCTTGACTCCGCCGCAACCGTAGTGACCGCAGACAATGATGTCCTCCACTTTGAGAAACTTGATCGCGTACTCGAGGACGCTCATGGAGTTGTCGTCGGTAGTCGAAAAGAGATTGGCGATATTGCGGTAGACGAACAGATCTCCCGGCGAGCGTTTGGTAATGATCTCCGCGGGCACACGGCTGTCCGAACAGCCAATCCACAAGACTTTCGGGTTCTGTCCGCGTTTGAGACCATCGAACAACGCGGGGTTGGTCAGAGTCGATTCAACCGCCCATGTATTGTTTCCGAGCAGCATGTGTTGCGTCTGTTTCATAGGATGGTCCGTTGGATGGCGTATTCGTCAAAGGATCTTCACTGTTCATCCGCGATGGACTCATGCGCCAGCTTCCGGGCAGATCGAAAAGCGCCGGGAGGCTATTGCACGCTCATTCGCGAGCCGCTCCGCGAGATGAAAACCGTATGAGGCGGTGCATAGCGTGGCGTGATGATGAAAGCCTCTCCAGCCACGGCCGGAATACTGGTCAAGTCCAAAATCCTGTCTGAGCTCTTCATGGTCGCGATCTGTGCGCCACTGGTGATGAGCCGCTGCGACGAGTTCGGGGAGGGGCGTATCTTCCGGTAGCGTGGAAAGCCAGTATCGAGTCGGTTCTGGCTCGCCTTGCGGCCACTGCAATAACAGCCATTGCGCAGGCTGTCGTCGCGTCCAGCATGCCTGACTGCCCGCGTGACGCACGCGCGCGACGGCGAACCGGCTGCTTCGCAGATTGCCCATGCCTTCACGCCAGCTGATTGTCTGCAACGCGTGCGCCGGCAATTCCAGTGCTAATGCCCGTACGCCGACGGCGTTGTGTTCGGCCGTACGCCACGTTCGCGAGGAAAGAGAATCCGCAGTCCTGTGTCCCGTTGAAGACTGCGATGCGGCTTCATCGCGCCAGACGGATGCTTGCGACGTGATGCCAAGCACATAGGGCAGTCCCAGGTCGACCAATCCTTGCCTGAATGCGTGGTCCATGCCATAGCTTGCGTCGGCGAGCACGGGATGGCGGGCTGTCGTCAGTGGAAGCAGCCGCTCGATCTGTTGAAGCGCGAGTTGGGGCCGCGTCGCAAACTGCACATCTGTTGGCACGCCGGCTCTCACGCGCCGGATGGGGTCGTCGGTCCAGGTTCGCGGCAGATACAGTCGCCAGCTGATAGGCAGGCTGGCCGTTTCGCAGGCTAGCGACACACTCACGGCAACCTGGCACTTGAAGTGCTTGTCCAGTGGCCCATGCGTTTGTCTTGCGACACCGACGGGCTGATTGCCGCGCTTCGGAAATGAACTGCAACCGATGATCCACCAGCCGCGACGCTGCAAGCCCGTCATTTGCGGCACCACCCACCGCGCAATCAGGTTCAGCAACGCTTCGTCGGACCATGGGGCTATCGCCACGAAATGATGGAGTGCCTGGCGCATTGCCGTTGCGCGCGCCGGTTGCAGATTCTCCGCAATCGCACTGGTGCTTTTCCGCTCCAATGGCTGCATCAGTCCTTTGCAATAATCGCGTAGACCTGCAACATGATGTTTGTGGCGAAGTGCTTGAGACAGGTGTTCAAGGTATTCGTCAAAACGTTGAGATGTTCTCATTGCATTGAAGTCGATTTATTTCGTCCGCGTTCTTTACCAGTCAGTGCGATTGACCTTTACTTGACCTGGTGGATTCACCGCGCAGGCAACTGTCGATATTCGACGCTTCAAGCATCGCATTCGGGCGCTGCGTGTCGGTGAGATGAACATGACAAACGCGTCATGTTTGACGTGGCGTAAGGTATGCGAAACGAGTCGACATCATCTGGCGAGTACCCGTGACTTCAGCCGCAAGTATTAGCGGGACACGCTCTTCCAGATCGCGTGTTGCTTTGATATCGTGTGCGCCTGCCGATCGCCTTGCCGGCCGATGCGCCAGCGGTGGCGTACATGGTTCAAACGAGGTAACGGACGATGCGTATTCTGATTGTCGAAGACGAGCGCAAGACGGGCTTGTATCTGCGGAAAGGTTTGACGGAAGCAGGGTTCGTCGCGGACTGGGTGGAAGACGGGATATCCGGCCAGCATCAGGCGGAGGCAGAACACTACGATCTGCTCGTCGTCGATGTCATGTTGCCGGGTCAGGACGGCTGGACGTTGTTGCAGAATCTCAGGCGCAGCAAATCGACGCCGGTACTCTTTCTCACCGCGAGAGACGATGTAGGAGATCGAATCCGCGGTCTTGAACTCGGCGCTGACGACTATCTTTCCAAACCCTTTGACTTTGTCGAATTGATTGCACGTGTGAAGTCGATTCTTCGTCGCACGCGGTCGCAGGATCTCAATACGCTTCGCGTGTCGGACCTTGAACTCGACCTCACCCGTCGTAAGGCGACGAGGCAGGGAAAAGTCATTCTTTTGACGGCGAAAGAGTTTGCGCTGTTATGGCTCTTGATGAGGCGCGAAGGCGAAATCCTTCCGCGCGCGATCATCGCGTCGCAGGTATGGGACATGAACTTCAGCAGTGACACCAATGTCGTGGATTCCGCCATTCGTCGCCTGCGCGCGAAACTCGACGATGCGTTTGAACCCAAGCTGATCCATACCGTTCGTGGTATGGGCTATGTTCTGGAAATGCGCGGCGACGTGGCGGATTGAGCAACGCACTGAGCCGCGAGTTGACCCGCGGATTGACCCGCTATCACGCTGCACTCGCATTCTTTGCGATTACTCAAATTTGCCCCTTTTGCTGGCGTGCTTAACAGAGGGGCTGCTGCGGGCACAGTGCTATTCTCTCGTCTCTCATCCAGTCGGTCTCGTCACGACGTCCAATCGAGGTAAAGCGTACGGCAGTTCATCATGCTTCGTTTTTTCCCCGGCACGCTACGCATGCGGATCACGGCGCTGATCGTGCTTTCTGCATCGGCTGCATTCGCAATCAGCGGATTCGTGATGTATGAAGCGATGATGAGCCATGTCGAACGCAATGCGGCCAGGGAGATGGGCGAAACCCTGTCGATTGTCGACGCGCATCTCTCCGGGGTGAAATCAACGGCAGAAATCAGCCGCGATGCGCGTGCGTGGAACGAGTTCCTGCATGGGCGCGAGCACGTAGCGTTCGCGATCTTCGACACGTCGGGAAAGCGTTTGCTGGCCACGCCGGGCTTTCTCGACTATGCGCCCATTCACGACGTGCAGAAGGCACGCGAGCCTGTGAATCTCTTCAACCCGTCCGCGGCGTTGCAATATCGTGTAGCGGTCGTGCCGATCGATGGGCATGGCGGGAAAAGTGTTCGCGTTGCCGTGCAGTACGACAGCAGTGACGAACGCGCATTGGTGAGATCGAACGCGGAGATCATATTTCTCACGCAGACAGGCGGTGTCGTGGTCGCGGCAATCGCGGCTTACGGCATGACGATGTTAGGGCTGAGCCCGTTGCGCGGTCTTGTCGCGCGCGCCGAGCAGATGTCGAGCGGCGGGCTCGGCCAGCCTCTGCCGAAGCTCGCGAGTTCCGGGGAATTGATGGAGTTGGGTCTGGCGTTCAACGGCATGCTGGTACGTCTCGACGACTCGTTCACGCGCCTGAGTGAGTTCTCTTCGAATCTCGCCCACGATTTGCGCGCACCGCTCACGAATCTGAGGGTGGCGGCTCAGGTCGCGCTTGTGAAGTCACGCGCCGCGCGCGAGTACAGGGAAGTGATCGAGTCGAGCATAGACGAATACGAGCGTCTTTCCCGGATGATCGACGACACACTCTTTCTCGCGCGTGCGGAACGTGCTGACCTGTCGTTGTCGATTAGCGAGTTCGACGCAGCATCGCAGGCGCGCAGCGTGGTCGGCTTTTACGAGTCGCTGGTAAGAGAGGCGGATCTTTCGATCGTCATCCGCGGACGGGGTCTTGTTCGCGCCGATCTGCTGTTGTATCAACGCGCGCTGAGCAACCTGCTCGCCAACGCGATTGCCCATTCGCCGCGTGGCTCAACGATCGTAATCGAATGCGTGGAGGAACCCGGCGCGGTCGTGGTGTCGTTGTCGGATCATGGTAAGGGGATTGCAGAGGCGCACGTGAAGCGGATTTTCGAACGCTTTTATCGAGGCGAGCCGGTTCGGAAGAATGATATGTCTTATCGTGCCGGACTTGGACTCGCCATCGTCAAATCGATCATGGATCTGCATAAAGGAACGTGCGGAGTGCAGAGTTCGCCTGGTGTCGGTTCAACGTTCTGGTTACGTTTCGCGTCGCGCGACGATACCTGATCATTCAGGGAAAGAACTTGTGACAATATCGAACCACGCATGAATCGCGCAAGCACGCTTTTCGCAAGAGACGCTCAACAGAGGTAGCATCGGGAGGAGGCCACCAACTTCATTGAAAACAGTGCTTTAAGCAATATGGTCACTACGCAGTTTGAATTAGCGAACATATTGTTGTGGCGCGTTAAAGCGACACACTCCGAATCGATGGAAACTCAATGATCTGATTCGTCAGATCGCGATCGCTCGCGCTGTATCGGCGGTCGTGAGATTTCCATGTACTTTCGGAGCTTGAAGCATGAAAAGAAAAATTATTTCTGCCTGCGTGGTGGGCGTCTTTGCGATGAGCGCGCACGCGCAAAGCAGCGTGACCCTGTATGGCTCGATCGACGCAGGCATCACCTATGCGAATAACGTTGGCGGAAAGAGCGTCTGGCAGCAAGGCAGCGGCAACCTGTCGGATAACTATTTCGGTTTGCGTGGCGCCGAGGATCTCGGCGGCGGCCTGAAGGCCATCTTCACGATGGAAAGCGGCTTCGACATGAACAACGGCGGTTTTCATGGGAGCGACGATCTGTTCAACCGTCAGGCCTTTGTCGGGCTGAAGAGCGACCGCTATGGCGCCGTGACGCTGGGACGTCAATACGATTCGACCTCCGAGTATCTCGGGCCGCTTTCGGCGGCGGGCGCGGGATTCGGCAACAACCTCGCCGGTCACCCGTTCGACAACGACAATCTGGCGCAGACTTACTCGACAAAGAATGCCATCAAATACACCAGTCCGGATTACGCAGGCATCGAGTTCGGCGGCCTTTATGGCTTCAGCAACGACGCGAATGGCTTTACGAACGGCCGCTCGTGGAGTCTTGGCGCCAGGTATGGCACAGGTCCGCTGAAGGTTGCGGCGGGCTACACGCAGTCGAACAACTCGGGCGGTCTTGGTGCGGCAAACAGCGCAGCCTCCGCGAACCAGAATGTGTCGGCCAAGACGCAGCGCACTTATGGGCTCGGCGCAAGCTATGCGTTCGGTCCCGCACAGGTCGGGCTCGTCTGGACGCACTCGCAGATGGATGGTCTTGCAAGCCTGTCGAGCGGCGGTGCTGCGCTGCCGGGTCTCACGGGGATGAACCTGCATCTCGACAACTACGAAATCAACGGTACATACAATGTTGCGCCGGCGTTGGCGATCGTCAGTTCATACACGTTCACCGATGGCACGGTGACAGGCAACAGCAGCAACAATTCGCCGAAGTGGCATACGTTTGTTCTGGGCACCGACTATTCGCTCAGCAAGCGCACTGACGTGTATATGGCCGGTGTGTATCAGCATGCATCCGGCTCGCTTGGTTATAACGCGGACGGTAGCAGCATCGGGAACACGGCCTCCATCAATATGCTGTCTGCGTCGTCAACGACCAACCAGGTGGCGGCAACGATCGGTCTGCGTCACCGTTTCTGACCGTATAACACATGGGCAGGCAGCGCAATCCGCTGTCTGTCCTGTGATTGGGCTGAGAGCGTTGAAGGTGTGAGTGATGTGTGCAGGACTGAAGCTGGGCCGTCCCTGTACCGGAACGCGCCCATCATTGCCGGATGCTCGCCCCGGCATGCAACGTCTGAATCAGAAGCGGTACGCGAGACCTACAGAGCCAAATACGGCTGCCTTGTGTTCTACCACTGGGCTATCCGCTGCGTCCCCTACGAGGCTCGATACACCCAGCATCGCGGCGGTGCTCCAGTGCGGGTTGAGCTGGTGCGTCCACGTGACGCTGGCATCGACGCCCTTGATACCCGCCGAAGGCGAACACACGGGGAGCTTCGACTGGCTCGCGGCTGCTTCCTGATCGGTCACGCCGAAATAGGTGTTCATATAGTCTTCGTTGCCGAATGTCGCGCCGACGGCAAGATGAACCGTATTTTTCGGAGTCGACAGGGCCGTGTAGCCGCCTGCGAGCCGCATCTTCAGGCCATAGCCGCTGTGCGTCGCCTGCAGCACGTTGAATGAAGCGCGCCACTTGCCTTTATGCCAATCCACGAAGCCGCCGACGCGGGCGGTATTGGAAATGTCATGGGTGCCTGCAAGGCGGGGTGAATCGTCGGCATCGCGTCCAAAATCGAACTGTGCAATCAGGCCCGTCGAAAATCCGGCTCCAATCGGATAGCGTATTCCCGCTGAAAGACCGGAAACAAACAGAAGGCCGTTGTCGTAAGCGAATATGGGCAATGGAATGGCACGATACGACGCCGCGCCTTCATATTTCGGCATGACGTTGATCTGTGCGCCGAGCGAGGCCTCGGCAGAGTAGGCCGATTCGAATGCAGTCGCTGTTGCTGCGCCAATGGCTAGCGCCGCTGCGATGCGGATATGTCGCATGAGTAATTCCTTGAATGATCGACCTGCTGGCGAGGTCGGACTCTGATGCGTGGCCAATAGGGTTATGGCGAACGCCTGAGTGAATGGACGACCCAGGATCAAGGGTGTCCGGGAATTCTCAATCTACATTTCTTGCGGGAAATAGCCGTCGCGAATTGGTCACGTTTCGCTTAACGAATAAATAGAATGGACGTAATTTAAGTTGAATCAATAAAGAGATTTATCCATCTATCTGAAGAAGATGATCGTGGTAAAAATGATCTGGTCGACGTTATCGGTAAGGCACTGAGAATGACCTATTTCGATGTACTCAATCGCACGGCTCGGGCAATCCCGCTTCTTTTGATCGATCGAGATCTCTGGCATTCGCTGCGCATGCACGCCACCGCGTTGACGGTGGACGTTTGCGCACTCTTGGGTCGCATTGGCGCGATTCTCCTTTTCCCCGTCGCGGTACCCATTCTTCCGACGCTAATCGTGGTGTCCGTCCGTCGCGATGGTCGCGACGAGAAGAGCAATTCAAGTGCAATCGAGCCTACGTGGAGTGACATTCACATCGCAGACTCTGATCTGCCTCGGCAAAAGAATCCGTTTAGAACAGGAGAATGCGGATGATGAAAGCGGTAAGTCTGGCAGTGGCAACAGTCGTAAGCCTGAGCATGGCGCTCACGGCAAACGCGCAGAACGATCAGGCGGCGTCGGGTACACAACAGCAATCCGCGCTTGCAGGCAGGGTGCAGGCGCTGGTCGCCAATGCGCCTCCTGTTCGGATCAAGTCAAAGATCTCGTACATCGATCCCGATTCACGCATCATTACGTTGCACGGGCCTCAAGGTAACGACATCGATGTAGCGATCGGTCCGCAAGTTGTGAACTTCGATCAGTTGCGCGTGGGCGATGACGTCGAAGTACTCTACAAGAATGCGCTGCTGGTATCGGCTGACAAGGTTGCGGGCGCAGAAAAGGGGATTCGCGAACGCGTCGATTCCAACGTATTTCAGTCGACGTCGTCGGGATACAGTGCGGCCCGTCAGGTCGAGGTTCAGGCCACCGTGTTGAGTATCGATGCAAGAAAGCGCGAGGTGCGGCTTCGAGGCGCGTACAGGGCGGCCACGTTGGCAGTCGGCCCCGATCTGGACCTCAACACACTCAAGGTGGGCGACACCGTGCACGCCGTTTTTGTATCGGCATACGCAACGAAGGTAACGCCCGTCAACGCGAGCCGATAAACGTCTGTTCCATGCGGTGGTCTGAACCGGGCATGTTGGGTGACGGGCTGCCGCCAGACGAACGGAATAACGGCGGAATCAATGAACAATCGATTGTTGCCCCGAACCTTGGGGGCGAGGTTGACCGCGCTCATCTTTCTCTCCACGTCGGTCATTCTGGCGCTCAGCGGCGCGGCGCTCTATGAAGCATTGCGCAGCCGTATGGCGGCAGCCACAGCGGGGCATATGGAAACGACGCTTGAAGCGTTGCAAGCCGACCTCGCGACCGTGCGCACGGCAGCCGATATCGTGAACGATGACCACATCTGGATCGATCAGATGCAAGGCCATCAGAACATGGATATGGCCATCTACGATGCGGCTGGGAACCTTCTCGTCAGCACTGGCGGATTCAGGCCG
The DNA here is from genome assembly GCF_017104715.1 of Burkholderia sp. Ac-20365. Lineage (GTDB taxonomy): Bacteria > Pseudomonadota > Gammaproteobacteria > Burkholderiales > Burkholderiaceae > Paraburkholderia. Next base: position 97,671 of record NZ_JAAGPI010000010.1, on the reverse strand, counting down.
TTCGTCTGTCCACGTCACATGTCGATGCATCGCGCGAAGCTTGCATTCAACGCGGCTGACTCGAATATCCGCTATCTGACGGCACTGACGCAACTTGGTAGCGCAGAGGGTGTGGTTGTCCGCGTCGTGGTTCAGTACGACCGGTCCGACAACGTCGCATCGCTGCGCGCTCATGCGTGGACAATTGCGCTTATCGAAGTCGTAGGCGTAGGGGTCGCGGCCGCGTTCGCCTATGCGATTGCGATGTTCGGACTCAGCCCCTTGCGACGTTTCGTTTCCTATGCGGAGGACATGTCGTCGAGCAGGCTCGCGCAACCGTTGTCGGGGTTTGGCACATCGGGAGAATTAAAAGAACTGGAACAGGCCTTCAATGGCATGTTGCAACGACTGAATGATTCGTTCACGCGCCTTGGCCAGTTCTCGTCGAATCTCGCGCACGACATGCGCACGCCATTGACGAATCTGCAGGCGGCGGCACAGGTGGCGTTATCGCAGCCGCGCAGCGCGGGCGAGTACCGCGATGTCATCGAGTCGAGTGTGGAAGAGTATCGGCGGCTTTCCGTCATGATCGAAGACATGCTCTTCCTCGCGAGGTCGGAGAAGGCGCATGCGTTCGTCAAGGTTCGCCGGCTCGATGCTGTGATGGAAGCGGAACGGGTTACGGGGTACTACGAGCCCATGGCGTCGGAAGCCGGTGTGACAATACAGGTGACTGGGCGCGCGCAGGTTTGCGCGGATCTGCTGCTGTATCAGCGTGCGTTGAGCAATCTGGTTTCGAATGCGCTGACGCATGCGCCGCGCGGGACGACTATTTTTGTCGAGTGCCGCAAGGTGGGCGACGCAACAGAAGTGGCTGTCACGGATTTTGGTGTTGGCATAGAAGGGCAACACCTCGAACGGATCTTCGAGCGGTTTTACCGCGTCGATCCTTCGCGGCACAATCCGGCGTCGGGAACAGGGCTTGGACTGGCGATCGTGAAATCGATCATGGAGAGCCACGGCGGCCAATGCGGCGCGCAAAGCCGGCCGGGTGTGCGCACGACGTTCTGGCTGCGCTTTCCTGAGACGCAGGCAACATGCCACTCGTGCGAACCGGCCCAATAGAAAAGAGCGAAGCCCACGAAGACTTCGCTCCTCCCACGCTCATGCATCAACGCATCACGCGATCAACCGCAGGCAGGCGCGGCCTTCTTGCATGCATCGGCGAGTTGCGGCGGCGGATCCTTCTTGAACACCGTCTTGTACGATTCGAGCACATTCGACTGCACGACGGGCAGCGACTGCACACCAATCCACGCAGGCGGCGTCTGGCCGATCAGCGCCTTCATCATCGCCATTGCTTCCGCCACGCCCTGATCGTACGGACGCTGCGAGCCCGTCGCTTTCAACGGTCCGCCCTTGGCGATTTCGATCGCCGATTCAAGCCCGAGGTCCACCGTCGTCACAGGCGTATTGATGCCCTGCGCGCGCATCGACGTGAGCGTGTCGAGTGCGGGCTGGTCCCATACGGCGAACACGCCCTTGACATCGGGGTTGGCAGTGAGGAAGTCGCCCGCGATCTGACCGACTTTCGACGGGTCCGTGAAAGCGACCTGCTTGATCTTGATGTCGGGGCGATTCTTCTTCAGCCACTCGTTGACCGCCTTCGTGCGCTCCGTCGTGCTGAAGTAATCGACACCGAAGTTCACGAGACCGACCGTGCCGCCCTTTGGCACGCACGACGCGAGTACTTTCGCCGCAATCTGGCCGTTGCCTTCGCTGTCGGCCGACACCATCGCCGAGTACTGTTCAGGATGCTTGAGGCCCGTCGGCACGTTGTCCATGAACACGAGCTTGATGCCCGCCTGCGAGACCTTCTTGTAGGTCGCAGCCGTTGCCGTGCCGTCGACGGGAATCGAAATGATGCCGTCGGGGTGACGCTGGATCGTGTTCTCGATGTCGGCGATCTGCTTGTCGACCTGATACTCGGCCGACGCCGTGCCGATCACTTCCACGCCGTACTTCTTCAGCGTATCGGTGATGCCCGCCACCTGCAGTTGCGACCAGTCGAGGTTCATGGTTTGCATCGAAATGCCGACCTTGAACTTGCCCGCCTTGACCTTCGCGGCTTCGGCATCCGTCAGCTTGACGGCATCGGCGGACGATGCCTTCTCGCCATTCGGCCCCTGTCCGACGATGCCCGCCGGTCCAATCGATTTCGCAGGCAGGCTCGTGCATGCCTGCGCAAATGCCTGCGAACAGCACATGGCCAGCGCAGTCGCCGCCACGACACTCGCCAGCTTCGCTGCTGATCCACGACGATCGTTCATGTTTTCCTCCGTTGGTCGTGATGTACTGCGTCTCCTGCCGTTTTTGGAATTGCCCTTCGTGGCTTCTTGCGCAACGTCGCATGCGCGAGAAACCGGATGACTCTCACACGCGATGCTCACTTGCGGGTGAATGCGACTGCCGCGACGATAATGACGCCCTTGATGACGAGTTGCAGCGACGAGCTCACGCCGAGCAGCACGAGGCCGTTATTCAGCGTGCCGATGATGAGACTGCCGAGCAGCGTGCCGAGAATGAAGCCGCGTCCGCCGAACAGACTGCAGCCGCCCAGCGTGACGGAAGCGATCACGTCGAGTTCCATGCCTTGCACGACATCGGGCCGCGCCGCATGCGAACGCGCGGACAGCACGAGTGCGGCGAGACCGGCGAGCACGCCCGTCAGCACGAACGCGAGTGTCGTCACGCGGCGGATATTGATGCCCGAATAGAGCGCGGCAGTGGGGTTGCCGCCCGCTGCGTAGATCTGACGGCCGAACACGCTGTAGTGCAAGAGCAGAATGCCGCCGATCACGGCGAGCAGCGTCCAAAGAATCGGCACGGGCACGCCCGCAATGTCGCCTTCGCCGAAGATCGCGATGAAGTGGTCGTTGGTGATGATTTCGGGGCGCGTGGTCGTGACCATCAGCGCCAGGCCGCGCGCCGCGCTCAGCGTGCCGAGCGTGACGAGGAACGAGGGAATGTTCAGGCGCGTCGTGACGAAACCGTTGATCGCGCCGACGATGGCACCCGTGCCGATCCCCGCGATCGCGCCGACGATCCAGCTATCGCTGATGTGCGACATGGCGAGCGCCGCCGACATGCCCGACAACGCGAGTGCCGATCCCACGGAAAGATCGATCTGCCGCGCAATGATCACGAACGTCATGCCGATCGCGATGATCGACACGAGTGCCGTTTGCCGGCCGATATTGAGGAAGTTGTCGATCGACAGGAACCACGGCGACGCGAAGCTGAACACCACCAGCAGAATCGCAAACGCGATGTACAGCATGTACGGGCGGTCGCCCTGCAGCAGACGCCGCGCAATGCGCCACGCGCGGCTATGGCGCTGGACGGTCTGTTGCCCGGCGGGCATCGGCGAAACTGACTCGTTCATGTTGCAAGCTCTTCGGTAGGCCGGGGAAGTTGAATGAGATGGTGCAGTTCTTCTGCGGTGCGCAGTTCGGCGCGCCCGACGGTGCGCACGATGGAGCCGTCCACCACGATCGAAATGCGGTCGCACAGCCGCAACAGTTCGTCGAGATCCGACGACACCACGACGACGCCCGTGCCCGCGCGCGCCGCGTCGTGCACCACGCCGTAGATCTCTTCACGCGCACCGACATCGACGCCGACGGTCGGTTCGTCGAGCAGCAGCACTTTGGGCCGCGGATGGTTCCATTTGGCGAACACGACTTTCTGCTGGTTGCCGCCGGAGAGAAACTTCACATGCGTCGAAGCGTCGGGCGCTTTCACGGATAGCTGCTTCATCGCGACCTGCGCCTGTTGCGCCGCTGCTTGCGCGCGCAACCATCCGCCGCGCGAAAACTGCGGCAGACGCGGCAAGGTCAGATTGCGTTCGATCGAATGATCGAGCACGAGCCCTTGCAGATGACGGTCTTCCGGCACGAGCGCGACGCCGCGCTGAATGGCATCGGCGGGGCGGCGCGCGGCGAGCGGCTGGCCGTCGAGTTCGATTGCGCCGGTGTGAATCGGCAAGAGGCCGAAGATGGTCTGCAGGATCTCCGTTCGGCCACTGCCGATCAGTCCGGCAAGACCGTGCACTTCACCCTTGCGCACGCCGAAGTTCACGCCGTGAAGGCGCGCATTGCTCACATTCGACAACGTCAGTACGTGGTCATCGCGTGCGTTTTCCGCTGCGGTTCGTTCGTTCGAGTTTGGCGCGGATTGCGCTGCCGCGCCCGTGGCGCTTTCCTGTCTCGCCTGCATGGCCGCATGACGCGGGCCGACGATGGCCGCGACCAGTTGCTTCATGTCGGTCTCGGCGGTGGCGAAATGGCCGGCGTTGGCGCCGTCGCGGAACACGGTCACGCGCTGCGAAATGCGGAATACCTCGTTTAGCCGGTGCGTCACGTAGATCACGCCGACGCCGCGCGCCGTCACCGTGCGGATCGCGTCGAACAGAATCTGTTCTTCGCCGCCCGTCAATGCGGAGGTCGGTTCGTCGAGAATCAACACGCGGACGTCGCCCATCAGCGCCTTGCAGATCTCCGTCATCTGGCGATATGCGAACGGCAGCGAATCGACGGGGACGCGTGGATCGAGGGGAATATTGTGCTCGCGCAGAAAAGCACTGACCTGCGCCATCAGTTCGCGCTTCCTGACGAAGCCGAGCCGGGTGCGCGGCTCGCGTCCCAGCATCAGATTGGAAGCGACGGACAGCGATTCGACGAGGCTCAGGTCCTGGTAGACAACCGCGACGCCGGCTTCGCGCGACTTTGCCGGCGATTCGAACGCGACCTTCTGGCCGGCGATCTCGATCGAGCCTTCGTCGTACGCGTGCACGCCGCTCAGTATCTTGATGAGGGTGGATTTGCCCGCGCCGTTTTCGCCGAGCAGCGCGTGGACTTCGCCAGGCAGAACCTCCAGATTGACGCCGCGCAGCGCCTGCACGCCACCGAATTTCTTGGTGACGCCTGCAACACGGATCAATGGCACTCGAGGCGATGAAGCGGCCGCGACCGCAACCGGCTCACTCATCCTGATGTCTCCTTCGTCGGTATGACGAATTCTTATGGTTCGCGATCGGGTCGCGCTGTGTGTTGTGATCTTCGCATCACGTAAATGATGCGTCAATAACATTTAGCCCTGATCTGGCCGGGTGATGGCGAGCAATTTGAAACAATCATAGCGGTATTTGTGATGATCGTATCGTTTTGCTGGATTGACGATGTACGGTCGCACTCGGCATCGTGCCGCGCAGCGGTCAGCTATAGGGAGAGCCTTGCTCCGACTTGAGTGAACTTCTAGCGGTGCGGCATGCAGAGCGCGATCGCGACGTATGGCGCGGGCGATCGGCAACGGAAGGAAAGGGCGTGTTGCCCGGACGGCGCACGACAAGCCGGATGAAAACTTTCCGGCGCCGCACGCCGAAAAATGGCGACGACTATCTGGCGCGAATCGAGACGGGCGTGGACTGGGCAGCGCATCATGCGCGCAAGGGCAAAAGCGTCCTTGCCGCGCAATCTGTTCGAGCGTTTATCTCAGGTTCAGTAGTAGAGCCAGCGGCCATACTCCGGCGACCAGTACCACCGGCCAGCATATGGCGCAGGCTGCTGATAGGCGTCGACCCATGCACCGGACGGCGCGTAGTAGCCGTAAGGACGGGTCGCCACATAGGTAGGCCGCTGCACATAGCCATATGCCTGCGACGGTGGCGGCATCGGTGCGGGTGGCGGCGCGTACTGTGCGCGCGGCCTCGTGTACTGCGGTCCCGTCGAGTAGACCTGGGCGGCGCGCGGTGCCGGGGCGTCGTACGCATCGTCATCGGCCAGTTCGTCGGCGGACACGGCGTCCTGCTGCGGCACACGTTGCGCGGTCCGTCCGTAATCCGCGTTCCGTGCCTGCGCTTTGGGGCGTTGCACCGGCTGGTAGTTTTGCGGCGCGTCGGTGTCTGTCGAGTCGTCGGTTGCCACGGCTACGGGACGACGGGCAACGGGCTGCGGTTGTGGCTGCGCGACGCGAGCCGCTTCTGGCGCGGGAGCCTGTGCGCTTTGCTGTTCCGGCAACGGCTTCGCCGTGACGGGCACTTCCTGCACGGTTTCGATCTCGCTTGCGTCGCTGTAGACGTGCTTGATATCGAGGATGGGCTTGCGAGCCGTGGCAGCTGCCGTCTTTTGCGGGGATGGCGATGCGGGTGCGGCGGTCGCTGTCGGGGGAGGCGTGGCGGGGGCTGCGCCCTTCGACGCTGCCTCGCGGGCGAGTTCCTGTTTTGCCGCCTGGTAGCCGCGATCGTAAGCCGCCTTGACTTCCCGATTCTGGGCGTCGGCGTCATCGGCGGCGTTGTACGCGTGGGACGATGCCGAAACCAGACAGCCCGTGGCGAGACACGCGCCGGCCAACGTCTGCCTCAAGGTTGTGTCCATGAGGCCTCCCTTTATGGTTATTGATGGGCAATCGTACAACGTATAAAGCGTCGCGGAAACGCCTGTCATCGCGCTACGTGCGCTTGCTAACCGTTGCCACGATCGCGTGCGTTCGCAATGAAACCCGACACGCGATCACCGTGCAAAAATTACGGCCGACTCCAGACCTGCTTCCAGCACATGAGGAACGTGCCGCCGGCGTCTCTCGATACCGCGCCTTCTGTCCCGCAGGCCGTACCGGGCAGCGCCGGGCCGAACTGGGCGACTTCGCGATCCGCGTCGGCGAGTGCGGCGGCGGGCACCCGGCCCCAGATGGACAGGCTGGCCAGTACGCCGGCACAGCCGACCAGAACAATAAGCAAACGTTTAACTTTGGTGGTGCGGTAGGTCATGAATTCGAATGACATGGAAAGCCTCGTCGAACGGGGGCGTATGAGCGCTCTTATCGGCACCGGACGACGAAAGAATAGAGCCCTGAACAAATATTTTTTTCGGGCCGGATTATACGGATAAATCCGGACGAATCGGAGCCCGTCGGCATCATACGCTTCGACAGACTCCGTACCGCGTTTGAATCCGTTTTTGAATCCGTTTTCGACACACTGAACGCCTGGCGAAAGCCGGACAACCATACCTTCTTCCCTTCAAAGCTTTCCGTTGCCTGAATAAACCAGGCGCCCGATTCGCCGAATGAAAAGCAAACGTGGTCGCAGTGCGACTGTGTTGCCGCCGTTTGCGGAGCAGGTGCTGAGACAACGAGTGGCCGCGCATGCGGCCGGTTAGTGTGGAGTGTGAGGCTAGAAAAGCGTCGGCGTGCGCCAATGCAATGAATGGCGGACGCGTTACCAGGCAGTCGTGTTTGTGCTCGATGTCGGCGGACATGCGCAGAAGCGGTGCACGAAAGTCCGCGCAAGGCTGACTTCGTGAGTCGGCCACGGTTAAAGGCCTTCAGGCGGCTAATTGCTCAGGTCGCCGCACTGGCAACACCGGCATTCGCTGTCGAAAACATTGAAAGCCGTTCTTGAATCCATTTGAGTAATTCCAGCGGGCCCGGCGTGAGCGGACGGCTTGTCTTCACGAGCAGGCGCGCATGCGTGTTCTGGAAAAGCGGGTGATCGACGGGCACGGTCGTCAGCTCGCCGCTGGCCACTTCGCGTTGCGCCGCGAACTCGCCGATCAGCGTGACGAAGTTCTCCGTCGCGACCATGCGCTTGAGCACGGCGAGCGAGTTGGTCGTCATGGCCGGCTGGATCTGCATGCCTTCCGCGATTTCCAGCATCTTCACCGCATGCCCGATGCCGTACGTCTGCGGCATCAATGCAAGCGGGAACGCGCGCAGATCATGAACGGTGGCGGGGCGCTTGCGCTTCGCGAGCGGATGCTCGCGGCGCAATAGCAGCACGGCCCGCTGCACCGAGCTCGCCAGACACTCGACGCGCGAATGCGGCGGCGGATTGTAAGCCAGCCCGATGTGCGCACGGCTCTGCGCCAGATCTTCGACAATACCGTCGCGCGCCAGCATGCTCATCTCGATGGTGAGCGCCGGATACTTCGCGCAAAACGGCGCGAGCACTTCTTCGGTCAAGGTGTCGATGAAGCCTTCGCTGACGGCAAGCTGCACGCGTCCGTGACGCAGCCCGCGAAACGCGTGCAACTGGTCTTCGAGTCGTTCCTGCTGCGACTGGCAGCCGTCCCAGAACTCGAGCAGATGCGCGGCGGGTTCCGTCGGCCGCACGCCCTTGGCGCCGCGCTCGAACAGGGCGACGCCGAGTTCGTCTTCCAGCAGCCGGATCTGCCGCGTGATGACGGACGGGGAGGTGTTCATCTCGTCGGCGGCGCCGCGAATCGAGCCTTGCGTGAGTACCGCCTGGAAGTATCTAAGGCGCTGGTGATTGATTGTTCGCATCGTTGTCAGACCCATCGAAGCCCGAGTGTTGCCCGAGTGTTGCCCACAGGGCAACGGAGCGTGAGCACAGTTGCTGTTGTGTCAACGATGCGTTCCTGCCACCATGCGCGACACATTGGCCTGCACCCTGTGGTCCGCGCGACGCCTGTCGACGGTGTTCATTTGAACAGCAGGATGTATCCGTCGCATGTCGCGACCTGGCGCGTACGCAACGTTTTGTATCGGCAGATATCGGCACTTGTCCGACACTTATCCGGCACCTGTCGGCCGGATACATGCGCGTACGAATCCGTCGATACCGCGTCGGTGCGCGCCGCAAGCAGAGCCTGTCGCCGTAGCCGTTGAACCTGTCATGAAGAAGCTCGAACACGTCCTGATCGTCGATGACGATCGTGAGATCCGCGAACTCGTCGCCGTCTATCTGGAACGCAACAGCATGCGTGTGTCGCACGCGGCGCATGGGCGCGACATGCGCGCGGCGCTGGGGCGCGACACGCCCGACCTCATCGTCCTCGACGTGAGCTTGCCCGATACGGACGGCCTGTCGCTGTGCCGCGAGTTGCGCGCGGGCGAATTTCACGCGATTCCCGTCGTGATGCTGTCCGCGCGTCACGACGAAGCGGACCGCATCGTCGGGCTCGAGATGGGCGCCGACGACTACATGGCCAAGCCGTTTGCGATCCGCGAATTGCTGGCGCGCATTCGCGCCGTCCTGCGCCGCACGCACATGCTGCCGCCCGGCATGCAGGTCGCGGAGTCGGCCACGGTGCTGCGCTTCGGCGACTGGAGGCTCGAAACGGCGGCGCGCCGTCTGCTCGATGCCGACGGCGAGGTCGTCGCGCTGAGCGGTGCCGAGTACCGGCTGCTGCGCGTGTTCCTCGATCATCCGAACCGCGTGCTGACGCGCGACCAGTTGCTGAACCTGACACAGGGACGGCACGCCGACCTGCTCGACCGTTCGATCGATCTGCTCGTGAGCCGCGTGCGTCAGCGGCTGCAGGACGGCGTGCGCGACGGGCGCTACATCAAGACGCTGCGCAACGAAGGCTATCTGTTCTCGGCCGCAGTGACGGTGGAAGAAAGCCATATGTCGTCCATGCCGATGTCGGGTTGCATCGCTTAGGGAATCAGCAACAGCTTGCCCGTGGTCCGGCGGCTTTCCATGTCGGCGTGCGCCCGCGCGGCATCCGCGAGCGGATAGACGCCGCCGATTTTCACATCGAGCATGCCGGCGATGATCCAGTCGAACAGCTGCTTTGCGCGCGTGCGCAGCAGGGCGGGCGTCGGGATGTGATCGGCGAACGTTGCGTAGCCGATCTTGATGCTCTTCGGCAGGCTCATGATGTTGAGCGGTCCCGACGCGCCGAGCACGGGTCCATACCAGCAGAACGTGCCCGAGCGCCGCAGCGACGCCAGCGAGCCCTGAAAGGTCGCCGGTCCCGAACCGTCGTAGACGACATGCACGCCTTCGCCGTCGGTGAGCCGCATCACTTCGTCGGCGAAGCGGCCTTGCGTATCGACGATCACGTGATCGGCGCCTGCTTGCCGCGCGGCGTCGATCTTGTCTTCGTGCGACACGCGGCCGATCACCATGCCGCCGCGCAGCTTGATGATCTGCGTGAGCAGCAGGCCGAGCCCGCCCGCCGCCGCGTGCACCAGCGCGATGTCGCCCTGGCGCACGGGATAGAAGTCGGTCGCGAAGTGGCTGGCCGTGAGGCCCTGCATCATCACGGCGGCAGCGGTGGTGTGATCGATCGCGTCGGGAATCGGCACGAGCGACGCCGCGGGCAGCGCGATACGCTGCGCGTAGCTGCCGGGCGCATAGACCCACGCGACGCGCTGGCCGGGCCGGAATTCCGTGACGTCGTCGCCGACACAGACCACGCGTCCCGCGCCTTCGACGCCCAGCGGCTTCGGATTGGCCACCGTCGACCAGATACCGCCGCGCCGCACGCCGATGTCCATGAAATTGACGCCTGCGGCATCCACTTCGACGACGGCTTCACCCGGCCCGGCAACAGGATCGCTGTGCTCGACCAGCCGAAGCTTCTCCGGTCCCCCAGGACCGTCCATCACGATCGTCTTCATCGGGAGCGTTCCTGCGTCAGTGCGCGTTGCGTGCCGCTGCGAGAATCGCGTTGGCGACGGCTTGCGGCTGGCTCAGCATCGCGACGTGGCTCGCGTCGACGTGCGTCACTTTGGCGTTGATCTCAGTGGCCATCTTTCGCTGAAGATGCGGGTCGATCATCTTGTCGCGGCCGGGAATCACGAAGTACGACGGCTTTTCGTGCCAGGCGGCTTGCGTGACCTTGTCGTTCGCGCAGCCGGAAAACCACGGACCTTGCGTCGCGGCGACGATGCGCTGCTGGCCTGCGGGGAGGTCAAGCGCGAAGTCGTCGCGCACGGCCTTGTCCGACAGCGTCAGATAGCCCGCTGCATCCTTTTGCAACTCGTTCGCCCACGCGGGCGCCTTCATGCCTTGCGTGATGTCGGCAATCGACTGGTTGGCGTCGGGTGCGAACGCCGCGACGTAGACGAGCGACTTGACCTTGTCGTCATTGCCCGCCTGGCTGATGACGACGCCGCCCCACGAATGGCCCACCAGCACCACAGGGCCTGTCTGCTGATCGATCACGCGCTTCGTGGCGGCTACATCATCAGCGAGTGAGCTAAGCGGATTCTGCACGGCGACGACATGCGCGCCATGCGCTTCGAGTAACGGGATCACACGGTTCCAGCTCGAGCCGTCGGCGAACGCGCCGTGCACGAGCACGATGTTCGTGCCTTTGAGGTCGTCTTGCGCGGCTGCATGCGCGCCCTGCAACGCAACGAGTCCGCACAGCATCGTGGCGAACGCGAGGATGGTCCTGAAGCTTCTTTTCATTTGTATTGCCCCTGAGTACCGCGTTATGTGTGAGTGCTGCTACAGGAAGGACTGCTGCGTTGCGAAGCGCGTCGGCGCCAGTTCGCAACGCAGCTGCGGCGCGCTTACGAGTGCGCGTAGATCGGGCCGAGGCCGATCACGTCCTGCTGCGGGGCAGGCGTCTGCGCGGCGTCGTGACGTGCGCCCGCATTCGATTGACCTGCTGCGACGCCGCCATACGACGCACCCTTTTCAGCCTGGATACGCGACAGCGCGGCTTCGATGTTCTTCGGGTATTGCGTGTTGTCGCTCGCCGGGTTGTAGCCGGCCTGTTGCAACTGGACCAGTTCGGCGCGCACCTGGGCACGGGTGACGGGCTGGTTCGACTGCGCGAACGACACAGCGGGAGCGGCGATCAAGGCTGCAACGATGAGGGATTGAACGAGTTTCATGAGCTTTCTCCAGTAGATGAATAACCTGCGTTGATGTCATTCCGGGCGGACGTCGATTCTTTGTTGTCCGTTCAGTCGCACTGTCATGAATCAACCTTGCGTGTCGTTATTTGAACCCGCTCACGTATCTGGCGTGTTTCCAGAACGTGCCGGAATGTAAGCCAGTTTTTCTCGATCGACGCCAGATACATTGAGGTACAAACCGGCTTTGCGAATTGCATTGGGCGCCTTATCGGGCTTCGCAATTGCAAACGCCACTGCGCCGCGAAAGCGCAGTGGCGTTGCCTGAAACGCTGTGTTTCCGTGTCAGCCGAACGTGAACGAGAAAGCCTGTACGCCGGGATCGAGGAATTCGATCGTGAAGGTCCGGTCGCGCACGTCGCCTTGCTGGCGCACGAGCTGATACAGACGGGCGCTCGTCACCACGCCGCTGCCATCGGGTGCGACGTCGGCGCCGTGTGAGTCGCCGGGTGCCGCGCCGTCGATCGTCACGCGAAAGCGTACGGGCTTGCCATTCGCCGACGGTCCGAGCACGAGATGCAGGTCGCGTGCATGAAAGCGGTACGCGATGCGTCCATGCGCTTCGTCCACCACGGCCGCTTCGCCGCCTACGATCCACTTGCCGCCGAATGCCCAGCTATTGAGGCGCAACTGCGCAGGCACCGTGTACGTGGCGACATCGTCGGGGCGGATGTCTTGCGGCGATGCGAAGCCGCGCGCCTGCTGATAACCCACATACGTCTCGCCCGATTCGACGTTCGACGAATCCGCCGCTGCCTGCGCGCCCGCACCGCTGATGGGCGGCAGATCGCGCGTCTGCATCGCATGGCCCGACTCGGCGAGCAACTGCTGGATCACTTTCTCGGCTTCCCCATAGCCGCCTTCGCCGAAGTGGTGATAACGGATGCGGCCCTGTGCATCGACGATATAGAACGCAGGCCAGTACTGGTTGCCGAACGCCTGCCAGATCTTGTAGTCGTTATCGATCGCGACGGGGTAGTGGATGCCGAGGTCGCCCACGGCGCGCTTCACATTCGACGGATCGTGCTCGAATGCGAACTCCGGCGTATGCACGCCGACCACCATGAGCCCGTCGTTGCGATAACGGTCCGACCACGTCTTCAGATACGGCAGCGTGCGCAGGCAGTTGATGCACGAGTACGTCCAGAAGTTGACGACGGTGACCTTGCCGCGCAGCGCGTCGGCCGTGAGCGGCGGCGAGTTGAGCCAGCCTTGCGCGCCATCGAGCGAAGGCAGTTGGCCTTCGACAGGCAGCGCCGACGGCGCCTTCACACTGACGCGCTGGATACGCGGCTGTTGCGCGGCGTTGGCGGACAGCAGCCCGACCAGCCGGTTCTCGACACCTGTAGTCGACGCCGACGGCACATGCGCGAGCGCACGCGTGTCGAAGCCGAAGCCGATGGCGGTCACGGTGAGCAGCACCAGTGCGCCCATTGCGCGGCGCACGCGCTCGCCGAGACCGAGCGAACGCTTGAGGCCGTCGAGCGCCCGCTTGCCGAGACCCGACACGACAGCGAGCGAGCTGGCCGCGCCGAACGCGTACGCCGTCAACGCGGCGGCCGTGGTCCAGTTCGCGCCATGCAGCGCCGCGCCCGTGAGGATCAGGCCGAGAATCGGACCGGCGCAAGGCGCCCACAACAGGCCGGTGGCAATGCCGAGCAGCAACGCCGAGCCGACCTGAAAGCGCGTGCCGCGTGCATTCGACAACGCGGCGACGCGATTGCCGATCCCGAAGAACGGACGCGACAGGCGCGCGGACAGCGCGGGAAACAGCAACGACGCACCGAACACGCCGAACAGCGCGAGCGACACCCAGCGTCCGTAGTGATTCAGTTGCGCAGCGCCGCTCAAACCCGCAATGCCGACGCCCGTGACGAGCGCGAACGTGAGCGCGAGGCCGACCAGCAGCGGCAGGCGGCCCGTCGCGAACGGCTTGTCGGAGCGCGCGAACACGAACGGCACGACGGGCAGGATACAGGGGCTCAGGATGGTGAGCACCCCGCCCAGAAACGCGATGACGATGAGTAACATGAAATCGACCTCCTGATGCAAAGCGGTGGGTTCTGCACGCGCGGCTCGATCACGCGCGTGCCCTTGTGACGGATTTAAGCCCGCACATGTATCCGGCGAATGTCTGGAGGGTGGGGTTTGCGTATCGCGATGTATCGGCGGGCGCGCCGGATACATGGCGATACATAGGGAACGGGAAGGAGCGGTCTTCTCTTCGTGAGCCGATGCTAGAGGCGAGTCATGCGGGCAGCATCATGCATGCTGCCGTTCGCGCACATCGTCGACAGCCTTGACCGCCGATGAAAACACATAGCCTTCGTTGCGCAGCGTCTTGATGTAGCGCGGCACGCGGGCGACATCGCCGAGCCGTTGCCGCAGACGGCTGACGAGCAGATCGATCGAACGGTCGAACGGTTCGGCATTGCGCCGTTGCGTCAGGTTGAGCAACTGGTCGCGCGTCAGCACGCGGTTCGGATGATCGAGGAACACGCGCAACAGCCGGTATTCCGCGCCGCTCAGCGCCACCGCGGAGTCGTCCGTATCGAGCAGATGGCGCGCGGTCGTATCGAGCCGCCAGTCGCCGAAACTCAGCATCTCCGACGACTCCGCGACCAGCATGCCCGGCGGCAGCATGCGCGTACGGCGCAGCACCGCGCGGATGCGCGCGAGCAGTTCGCGCACGGCGACCGGCTTGGACAGGTAATCGTCCGCGCCCATCTCCAGGCCGATGATGCGGTCCATCTCGTCGCAATGCTCGGTCAGCATCATGATGGGCACGGCACGATGCCGGCCCGAGCGCAGCCAGCGGCACAGCGCGAGGCCGTCTTCGCCGGGCAGCATCACGTCGAGCAGGATCACATCGGGCGTATCGCGGTCGAGTACGGCATGCATCTCGCGCCCGCTCGACGCGAGCGTTACCCGCATGCCGTTTTTCTCGAGATAGCTGGCGACGAACTCGCGCATGCCGCGGTCCTCGTCGACGATCAGAACGTGGTCGGGTTTGTCCATGATGTCAGCTCGAGCGCGAGGAGTCGCGGGTCATGGTTGAACGCATCGTGATCAAAGGCGGACGACTTGCATGACGGCTTCGGCGAAGGCCTGCGGCGCTTCCTGCGGCAGGTTGTGGCCGATGCCGCCGCTCACGTTGCGGTGCTGGTACTTGCCCGTGAACATCTTCGCGTACGCGGACGGATCCGGATGCGGCGCGCCGTTCGCATCGCCTTCCATCGTGATGGTCGGCACGGAGATGGTGGGCAGCGCGGCGAGACGCTGTTCGAGTTCGTCGTATTGCGCTTCGCCTTGCACGAGACCCAGACGCCAGCGGTAGTTGTGAATCACGACAGCTACGTGATCGGGGTTGTTGAAAGAGGCTGCGGTGCGCTGATAGGTCGAATCGTCGAAACGCCATTTCGGCGAGGCGAGTTGCCAGATCAGCTTGTTGAAGTCGTTGCGGTTGGCGGCGTAGCCGAGTTCGCCGCGCTCGGTGGCGAAGTAGAACTGATACCACCATGCGAATTCGGCTTTCGGCGGCAAGGGCTTGCGGTTCGCTTCCTGGCTGCCGATCAGATAGCCGCTCACCGAGACCAGCGCCTTGCAGCGCTGCGGCCACAGTGCAGCGATGATGCACGCGGTGCGCGCGCCCCAGTCGAACGCGCCGAAGATCGCCTGATCGATCTTCAATGCGTCCATCAACGCGATGATGTCGACGGCGACGACGGCCTGCTGGCCGTTGCGCGGCGTTTCGTTGGAGAGAAAGCGCGTCGAGCCGTAGCCGCGCAGATAAGGCACGATCACGCGATAGCCCGCGGCCGCGAGAATCGGCGCGACATCGACGAATGCGTAGATGTCGTATGGCCAGCCGTGCAGCAGGATCACGGGCTGTCCGTCCTTCGGGCCTGTGTCGACGTAGCCGATGTTCAGCGTGCCCGCGTCGATCTGCTCGATGGCATCGAACGAGGTATGGTGCGCCGCTTTCCTTGCGCCATGCGCGCTCTTCGTGCCTTGTGCATGTGCGAAGTTGCCGAGGCCCAGGCCGAGCAGGCCAAGGCCTGCCGCAGACGTCCCGATCAGGTGCCGGCGGCGTTGATTCACCGTGTCTTGCATGTGCGTGCTCCTTTTATTCATCCAGATTTTCTTGTCAGAGTCGTTCGGTCAGTGACCGGTCATCGCTTGAATACATCGATGTGCAAAGAGTAGTCTGCGGGTCGCATGTGATCCATACAATCTGCAGCTAGCCAGTTGATGCAAAGGGATGGGCGACCGCATACGATCGTATAGGGTCGGCCCGTGTCAGGCCCGATATGTGCCCGATATGCGGGATGTGCTCACGCGACAGTCGGCGTGGCGCTCAGAAACTGATGAATCTCCGCGACGACGGCCGCACCGTCGCCCACCGCCGCCGCGACGCGTTTGGCCGATGCATTGCGCACGTCGCCGATCGCAAACACGCCGGGCACGTTGGTCTGCAGCGCGAAGCACGCGGTGTCGGCACGCACGCCCGCCGCGAGCCCCGTCTTGACGAAGCCGCGCTCGTCGATATCGACGCTGCAATCGCGCAGCCATTGCGTGTTCGGGCTCGCGCCGGTGAACAGGAACAGGTGCCGCGTATCGAACACCCGCTCGCCTTGCGGCGTATTACATGTGACGGCTTCGAGTCCCCACTGGTCGCTGCGCACCGAAGCGACAACCGTGCGCGTATGGAGCACCACGTTACCCAGCGACGCAATGCGGTCGATCAGATAGCGCGACATGCTCGCGTCGAGACTGTCGCCGCGAATCAGCATATGGACACGGCTTGCGTGCGAGGACAGAAACACGGCCGCCTGTCCCGCCGAGTTGCCGCCGCCGACCAGCACGACTTCCGCGCCACGGCACAACCGGCCTTCAATCGACGAGGCCCAGTAGTACACGCCGCGCCCAGCCACTTCGTCGAGTCCTTCGATGTCGGGCCTTCGATACGCCGCGCCCGTCGCGATCACGACCGTGCGCGACGAGATGCGCTGGCCGCCTTCCAGTTCGAGTTGCAGCGGCGCCTGTGCGCAATCGAGCCGGTCGATGCGCGTCGGCATCACGACTTCCGCGCCGAACTTCACCGCCTGTGCGAATGCGTTCGCCGCGAGTTCGCGGCCCGAGACGCCCGTCGAGAAGCCGAGGTAGTTCTCGATGCGTGCGCTTGCGCCGGCCTGTCCGCCGGGGCCGTGGCTATCGAACACGATCACCGAGAGTCCTTCGGACGCCGCATACACGGCGGCCGCGAGACCGGCCGGCCCTGCGCCGACCACGGCGACGTCATACGTGCGCGCCGAATCGAGTTCGGGCAGCAGGCCAAGGCGCGCGGCGAGTTCGCGTTCATCGGGGTCGCGCAGCAGCGTGCCGTCGGCGAGCATCACGACAGGCACGTCGTTATACGGAACGCCCCATTCTTCGAGCAGCGCACGGATGTCGGAGTCGGTCGCGGGATCGGCCACGGAGTACGGATGACCGAGCCGATGCAACAGCCCTTCGAGCGCGAGCAGCTTCATATCGCACGAACGTCCGATCAGCACCGGGCCGGCGCCTTCGCGCACGAGACCGAAACGGCGTAGCACGAGCGATCGCATGATCCGTTCACCAAGATGCGCTTCGGCGACGAGCATCTCGCGTATCTGCTCGGGCGGAATCATCAATGCCTGAACGTCGTCGAGCGCGAGGCCGTCGGCCAGCGCGGGCTTGCCCGTGAGTTGCGCGACTTCGCCAAGAAACTGGCCTGCACCGAGTTCGACGATGGTCTGCGAGCGGCCGAGCCCGTCGCGCCGCGACAGCCTTGCACGTCCGCTCAATAGCACGCGCATGCCGAGGCCGGGGTCGCCGATGCGGAACATCACGTCACCCGCACGCCAATGTTCAATGATGCCGAAGCGCATCATCTTTTCGATGTCGGCGGTGCTGAAGCGCGGGTAGCGATCGTCGGCGGATGCGCTCTTCGAAGCTGCAACGGAATCCGGTTGCGGTTGCGGGCGGGCAGGGCCGTTACCTGTTGGCGGGTCTTCGCTGTCGTGTCGATGCTGACTCATCGGATTCCTTTGTTTGCATGCGCGCCGGCATAATCGCGTTGCGCGAGGGCAGGGTCAATCCAAACGAAAGTATGATAGTCACGCGCGCCTATCGCCAAACCTTCTTTTATTTTCCGGCTATTCGCTCGCGCGTCTTCAGGTTATTCATATTGTTCTAGCCGCTTTAACGCGTGCCTGTTACGAACAGGTACACCGCGGACAAACGCGAGATACATTCGTCCTTTCTAATGAGTGGACGCTTCGGGCCATTTGCCTCGCAAGCGGGTCAAGCATTGCATCTCACATCTTCGTGCATGGTTGCATGCACATCGATGCCCACTCCTTGGAAACAGGATGACAAAGCATGTCTTCAACTCCGTTCTCGCCGATGCGGCGTAACGTGCTGACGGCCGCCGCCGCGGCCGGCGCATTCGCGCTCTTTCCCGAAGTGCTGTATGCCGCGACCAATGCGGACGCGATTCGCCCGTTCAAGGCTCATATTCCCGATAGCGATCTCGCCGATTTACGTCAGCGTCTTGCGAGAACGCGCTGGCCGGGCAAGGAAACGGTCGCCGACGAATCGCAGGGCGTGCCGCTCGCGCGCATGCAGCAGCTCGTTCAATACTGGGGCAGCGAATATGACTGGCGAAAGGGCGAAGCGAAGCTGAACGCGTTGCCGATGTTCGTGACGGAGATCGATGGGCTGGATATCCAGTTCATTCATGTGCGCTCGCGGCACAAGAACGCGATGCCGATGATCATGACGCACGGCTGGCCCGGCTCGATCTTCGAGCTGATCAAGGCGATCGGCCCGCTGACCGACCCGACCGCCTATGGCGCGAGCGCCGACGATGCCTTCCACGTGGTCGTGCCGTCGCTGCCCGGCTTCGGCTTTTCGGGCAAGCCGACGCAGCCGGGCTGGGGCTCGGATCACATCGCGCGGGCGTGGGGCGTGCTGATGGAGCGACTTGGCTATACGCGTTTCGTGTCGCAAGGCGGCGATTGCGGATCGGTTGTATCGCACCGCATGGCGATGCAGCACGTGAAGGGTTTGATCGGCATTCATGTGAACATGCCTGCGACGGTGCCGCCCGATATTGCGCGATTGCTGGCGTTGGACGCGCCTGCGCCTGCTGGCCTGTCGGCGAAGGAGAAGGCCGCGTACGAGAAGCTTGCTGTGTTCTATCGCGACAACTGCGGTTATTCGGCGATGATGGTGACTCGCCCGCAGACGGTGGGCTATGCGCTTGCCGATTCGCCTGTCGGCCAGGCGGCATGGATGTACGACAAGATATCGCAGTGGACGTATAGCGGCGGTGTGCCTGAGCGGTCACTGACGCGGGATGAGATTCTTGACGATATCTCGCTGTACTGGCTGACGGATAGTGCGACTTCGTCGGCGCAGATTTATTGGGAAGATCATTCGAATAACTTCAATGCTGTTGATATTGCGTTGCCTACGGCTATTACAGTGTTTCCTGGTGAGATCTATCAGGCGCCGCAGAGTTGGGCTGAGCGTAGTTATCACAATCTGATTTACTTCAACGAAGTTGATAAGGGTGGGCATTTTGCGGCATGGGAGGAGCCTTTGTTGTTTGCACAGGAAGTGCGGGCTGGGTTTAGATCGTTGCGGTGAGGTGTTGTTGGTTTGTGGTTTGGTTTTGTTTTCGCTCGCATCCGCGCTGGTTTGGTTTGCCTGTGTTTTTGCTGGCATCCGCGATTTGTTACTGGTGCTTCACGCGTTGCCCCTGTGCGGGGCGGCACTTACTTTCTTTGCCGCCGCAAAGAAAGTAAGCAAAGAAAGCGGGCTAACACCGCCCGCTCTTGACCACCGCCTGAGGGCCCCCAACAGTTCCTCCGCTTCACACGGCGTTCTGTCATTCAATGCCCGTTGCCAGCGCCTTGAACAGGCGCCTCACCCGCTTCAAGCACCCGCAGCGCAGCCAGCGACAGCGAATGGTTTGCGCCGCCCAGGTGGCAAACTGTGTGTAGGTCGTAGTGCTCCACACCTCAGCGCTTCTACGACACCGATCGTGTTTTTCAGTCCGGAGTGAAGTGCATACGGCGCGACAGCCTACACACAGTTTGCCGCTATAGAACGCGCGCAATTCGACAACGCGTGCGGTGACGCGGGAGTGTGAAGCGGGTGATGAGCCAATTCGAAGCGTTGGTAACGGGTGGTGACTGAGAAGTTGCCGTGTGAAGGAGAGGACCCGTTGGGGGCCCTCAGGCAGTAACAAGAGCTTGCGGTGTTAGCCCGCTTTCTTTGCTTACTTTCTTTGCGGCGGCAAAGAAAGTAAGTGCCGCCCCGCACAGGGGCAACGCGTGAACAAGGCAAAACATCACGCGGATGCCAGCAAAAACACAGGCAAACCAAACCAAACCAAACCAAACCAAACCAAACCAAACCAAACCAAACCAAACCAAACCAAACCAAACCAAACCAAACCAAACCAAACCAAACCAAACCAAACCAGCGTCGCAAGACAACCCAGAGTAAATGCCGCGCCGCGCAGGCGCCACACGAATGCGAACAAAATATGAGACACGCATCACATACAACCAAAACACCCAAAGACTCGCGATACAGTACCGTGCCCGCCACACGCTCGACACGCTCGCCGTGTCACTAACCTCATTGAATGATCGATCTCTCCACCCGGACCTTCACTGACCTCAGCGCGGCAGCGCCAGGCCTGCAACGTGCAACGTCTCTAACCGCTGCGCCTGTGCTCGTCGCTGGCCGCGCCAATACCACGCCCGCCGCGTTGGCCGCGCTTCAGCGCGAATATGCATTGCGCCATACGCTGCACCACGCCTGGTGCGCCATGCCCCTCAGCATGCAACCTCATGGCAACGGCGCCGTGCTGATCCTCGCCGACCCGGGCGGAGAAACCGTGTGCACCGCCACACCACGCCCCGCAGGGCTAAAAGCATTCTTCAGGCTGGCCGTGAGCCTCGCCACATCCGTGCACGCGATGCATGCAGCCGGCGTGGTCCATCGCGCGCTGACGCCAGGCAGTTTTCTCGTCGATGAAGAAGGTCGCACCCATCTTGTGGGATTCGGCTTTGCCTCGGGCGTGCTCAACGATACGGCCGCCTTGCCCGATGCCGACTTCGAATGGGGCGAAGCGAGCTTTATCTATATGGCGCCCGAACTCGGCGCACGCATGAATGTGCGCGTCGATGAACGGGCCGACCTCTATTCGCTCGGCTGCATCCTCTATGAATTGCTGACGGGCGTCGCGCCGTTCGAAACCGCACTGGATGCCGCCGCGCGCGTGCACGCTCACGCGACACAGCGCCCGCGTCCGCCCCTCGAACTCGCCGCCCATGTTCCGCCGCAACTCTCGGGGCTGTTGATGAAGCTGCTCGAGAAAGCGCCGGGGCAGCGTTACACCAATGCCGCGAGCCTGCTGGCCGACCTGCGCCGCTGCGAGGATCTGCACGAGCGTGCGGGGCATATCCCGTCGTTCGCACTCGATACCCACGCGGCGCTGCAATCGCTGCAGCGCGCCGACGGCGTCTTCGGCCGCGATGACGAGATCGGCGCGTTGACCGCGCTGTACCGGCGCGTCGCGGACAGCGGCAAGGCGCACGTCGCGTGGATCGCGGGCGCGTCCGGCATCGGCAAGTCGACCTTGCTGCAGGAAGCCGTGGCGCGTATCCGCCGTACCGACGCGCCGCTGCTTGCCGCGGGCAAGAGTGAAGAGGGGCGGCGCGCGACCCCGTATGCCATTCTCGTGCAGGCGCTGGAGCCGTTGCTGCAATACGTGCTGGGCTGCGCCGACGACCAGTTCGCGCAGTGGCGTCACCGCATCCGCGAAGCGACCGGGCCGGCGGGCCGCACGCTCGCCGGCCTGCTGCCGACGCTCACGGCCGTCCTCGGCTCGCAGCCGGGCATCGGCGAGGCGCCCGACCCGCAACCTTCGCTCGAACGCGAACGCGTGCTGCAAGGCATGGCGCGGCTGATCGCGTGCTTTGCGACGCCCGCGCGACCGCTCGTGCTGTTGCTCGACGATCTGCAATGGACCGACGTCGGTACGCTGCATGTGCTCGAACGGCTGTTGAAGCAGCACGCGCAGTCGCCGGTGCTGTTTATCGGCGCGTTCAGAGGCAATGAAGTCGGCGCGGACCATCCGTTGCGCGTCGGTCCGCTGGCGCAATGGCGCGAGGCGCTGCGTATCGATCTGGGGCCGTTGAACGAGCACGCGTTGCGTGAGCTGATCGCGCTGGCGCTGCATCGGGACACGCAGGCGCTCGCGCCGCTCGCCGAGGAAATCGGCCGCAAGACCGGGCGCAATCCGTTCTTCGTGCGCCATCTGCTGCGCGTGCTGGCCGATGAAGGCGCGCTCGAATACGACCTCGAAGCGGGCGCGTGGGGCTGGCATCTCGAGCGTATCGTTAGCCATCGCGGCGCGGATAACGTCGTCGAACTGCTGACGCACAAGCTCGAGCAGTTGCCCTTGCCGGCGCAGTGCGCGCTGCGGGTACTCGCATGCCTTGGCGACCGCGCATCGGGCGCGATGCTGGCGGTCGCGTCGGGGCTGTCCGAAGCCGACGCGGCGCAGGGCTTGCAGGCCGCGTTCGAAGCGGGCAGCGTGTATCGCGATGGCGCGGACTGGGTGTTCTGGCACGACCGCATCCGCGAGGCGGCCTATGCGTCGATACCGGAAGCCGGGCGCGCATCGCTGCATCTGCAGATCGCGCGGCGCCTGCTGGCGCAACGCGCCGCGCATTCCGATGTGTTTGCGCTCGCCGCGCAGGTCAATCTCGCGCGGGCCGCCGTTGTCGACGAGCACGAACGGCTTGCGTTCGCCCGGCTCAATCTCGATGCGGGCCGGCAAGCGAAGTCGGCGACCGCGCATCATTCGGCGCTGGGGCTGTTTCGCGCCGCACTCGATTTCCTCGGCGACGAGGACACCACGGAAGACGGTCTCGCGGCGCGCATGCTGTGCGGCGAAGCGGAATTCATGACGGGTGCGCTCGAACCCGCCGAGGCACGGTTATCGGCATTGGAGACGGTGGCGGGCGACGGCATCTTCGGCGCGGATCTGGCGCGGCTGCGCGCGGCGCTATATACGACGCTCGGCCGCTACGATCTCGCGCTGCAAGTCGGGCTCGCGTTTCTGCGCAAGGCGGGTATCGACGTGCCGTTGCGTCCTGGCGCCGCCGACGTCGATCGCGAATACGCGCGTCTGCGCGGCTGGCTAGACGAACATGGCATCGACGGCTTGCGGAGTCTGCCGATCGTCGCCGACCCGTTGCGGCGCGCGATCACCGACATCTTCGCCGACCTGATTCCGCCCGCGCTCTACACGGACCAGGATCTCGTCGACCTGATGCTGCTGCGCGCCGTCAATCTCGGCATCGAGCATGGGCATTCGGATGCATCCGCGAACGTCTACACCTGCATGCAGCAGATTTTCGGCGCGCGTTACGGCGACCATGCCGCCGCGCTGCCGTTCGGCGAACTCGCGCTGCATCTGGTCGACCAGCGCGGGCTCGCACGTTATCGCGCACGGGTCTACATGGTGTTCGGCACCTTCGTCGTACCGTGGGCGCTGCCCGCGAGAACGGGGCGCGACTACATCCGGCGTGCATTCGATATTGCCGTCGAAAGCGGCGATCACACGTT
This sequence comes from Burkholderia sp. Ac-20365, assembly GCF_017104715.1. Classification (GTDB taxonomy): domain Bacteria; phylum Pseudomonadota; class Gammaproteobacteria; order Burkholderiales; family Burkholderiaceae; genus Paraburkholderia. The sequence continues at coordinate 74,337 of NZ_JAAGPI010000010.1, read as the reverse complement.
TGCGATGTACTGCCCGAGCAATCAGGTGACGGGAATGTTGTTCGCGGGCGAGTTCCTCGGCGACGTGCGCGCGACGGTGTCGCGCGGCCTGGCGCTGGTACGCGACGCCAATTTTCGCCTCGTCATCAAGTCGTTTCTCGCCAAGTGGGCGTTCGTGACGGCGTTGCAGGACGGCGTGCCGGATCCCGATGAAGAGCCGCCGCCCGTTCCTGAGGAAGGCGCGCCCGTCACGCTGGTGGATCTCGCGTACTGGGTGTACCGCATGCAACGCGGGCTGCTGCTAGGCGATCTGCACGATGCCGTCGAAGCACGCCGGCGCGCTGACGCGTGTTCGAACTTCGCGCGCTCGTTTGCCGAGCGCGCGGAATTGCCGTACTACGGTGCACTGACGCTGCTCGCCTTGCCCACGCGCGACGCCGAACAGGAAGCGGCGCTGCAGCGTCATAGAGATCAGCTCGACGTATGGGCGCTTGCCTGCCCGATGAACTTCGTCGCGCGACGCGAACTGGTGCGCGCCGAGTATGCGCGTGTCTACGGGCCTTCGCACGAAGCGGGCGAAGCGTACGCAAAGGCCGTTTCGCACGCGCGCCGCAACGGCTTTACGCAGGTCGAGGCATTCGCCGCCGAACTGGCCGCGCGCTTTCATGCTTCACGCTCAGAAGAGGTGCCGGCGCAAGCGTATCTGAATCACGCGCGCGGCGCGTGGCAGCGCTGGGGCGCAACGGCCAAGGTGCGTCAGTTGCAGGCCGACTATCCGGATTACTTCACCTCCGACAGCAGCGCGCCAGGAGCGAGCCGTCTGCAGGAACTCGACGTGCAGGCCGTGCTGCGCATTTCGAATGCGCTTGCCAGCAACATCGTGCCCGCGCGTCTGGTCGAAACGCTGTTGCGCACCGCGCTCGAAAGCGCGGGCGCCGAGCAGGGCGCGCTCGTGCTGTTGCAACGCGGCGTGTGGCGCGTGCCGGCGCGCGCGCAGGTGATGGGCGGCGCCATCGTGGTATCGCATGAGGCGGCTGGGTTCTCGTCGGACACGTTGCCCGTCTCGATCGTGCATGCGGTCGCGCGCACGCAGGAAAAGCTCGTGCTTGACGATGTCTGCGACTCGCCCGCCTATGCGCAGGACGACTACGTGCGGCGTGAGCGGCCGCGCTCGGTGTTGTGCGTGCCGCTGATGCGTTATGCGATGCTCGTCGGCGTGCTGTATCTGGAGAACAATCTCGCGGCGAATGTCTTCACGTCGGCGAAAGCGGCGTTGCTCGAAGTCGTCGCTTCACAAGCGGCGTTTGCGCTTGAAAACGCGCGTCTCTATGAAGAACTGTTCGAGCAGAACCGGCAGCGCGCGAAGGCCGAAGACCAGTTGCGCAACGCGCTCGGCGACCTGGAGCGCGCGAGCCGCCTGAAGGCGATGGGCGAACTCGTTGCGTCGATCGTGCATGAAGTCGGGCAACCGCTTGCCGCCGTCGATGCATCCGCTAGCGCCGCGTTGCGCTGGTTGAACCGTTCGCCGCCCGAGATCGGCGAGACGCGCGAGATGCTCACGCATATCAGTCTGAGCGCGACGCGCGCAAGGGCGATCATCCACGGGTTGCGCGCGAAGGCGCGCCGCGCGGAGCCGCAGTTCGTGACGCTGGATCTGAACGAAGCGTTGCGCGAAGCGGCCGCGCTGGTCGCCGGACAACTCGACGCGCTGAAGATATCGCTGGAGTTGCGCGGGCTCGATCTCCCGGTGCAGGTGCGCGGCGACCGCATCCAGTTGCAGCAGGTCGCGATCAATCTGCTGACGAACGGCGCGGAAGCCATGGCGTCGCTCGCGCAGGGCGAGCGCAAGCTGAGGCTGGTCTGCACATCGGAGGAAGGCGCGCCTGTGTGTGTGTCGGTGGAAGACCGGGGCGGCGGCATCGACCCGCAGATCGCCGGGCGTCTGCTCGAACCGCTTTTCACCACCAAGGAGAACGGCATGGGCATGGGGCTCGCCATCTGCAATTCGATCGTGGAAGCGCATGGCGGCACGCTGACGCTCTCGCCGCGCGAAACGGGCGGCACGCGTGCAACGTTCACGCTGCCGCGCTGCGTGCCGTGACCGGCCGCATGCGACGTTACGATTGCCTATAGCTTTGCGCGCTGATGCCGTGGACCGGCATGGTCGCATTTGTTACCATGGTCGGCCGCCTCAATCAGCGGTCATCCGCGTTATAAGAAACAGCACAAAGCAACGATGTCGAGATCAACGCCTTCCCAGTCAGCTTCCTCTCAATCCGATGCACGCCTCGTATATATCGTCGATGACGACGAACTCGTGCGCGGTGCGCTGTCGGGGCTGCTGCGCTCGATCGGCATCGATGTGCGCGCGTTCGCATCGACGGAAGATTTTCTTGCTGCCGACAAGCCGGCCATTCCTTCCTGCCTCGTGCTCGATGTGCGGCTGCGCGGTCAAAGCGGCCTCGCGCTGCAACAGACGCTGAGCGAAGACGGGCGCGTGCATATGCCCATCATCTTCATGACGGGCTATGGCGACATTGCAATGTCGGTGCAGGCAATGAAGGCGGGCGCCATGGATTTTCTCGCCAAGCCGTTCCGCGATCAGGACATGATCGATGCCGTCATCGCCGCGCTGGAGCGCGACGCAAAGCGTCTTGCTTCGGACCGCTCACTGCACGCGATGCGTTCGGCATGGGAGTCGCTCACGCCGCGCGAGCGCGAAGTGCTGCAGCATGTCGCGACAGGCCTGCTGAACAAGCAGATTGCCGCGAACATGGGCATTGCGGAGATCACGGCCAAGATTCATCGCGGACAGGCAATGCGCAAGATGAATTCGCGCTCGGTCGCGGAACTGATGCGCAAGATGGAAGCGCTCGGGATCGTTCAGGCGCCGCGATAGCCGCGCGTTGCATTCCCCGGTGCACATCAAAAGGGGCCATATACGATCATATGATGGTGTGCGCAAAAGGCGCGCTCTATGCTGACCATGCCGGGCAAGTTTGGGATCCGCTCATTCGCTTGCCTCGACATCAGCGAGAGTGTCCTTGTCCCTGCATAACAACGAGCTAGTCTCTATCGTCGACGACGATCCCCTTGTGCGCGCCGCAACCAGCAGTCTGGTGCGATCCCTTGGATGGGATGCGCGGGTCTTTGCATCCGGCGCTGAACTGCTTGCTTCCGATACGCTCGAGCGCACGCGTTGCCTCGTCTGCGACGTGCAGATGCCGGATATCGACGGCATCGAACTGCTTGAAACGCTTCAGCGCAAACACATGCGCATTCCTACGATCTTCATTACCGCATTTGCCACGCAACGCATGCGCGAGCGCGTGCAGGCCGGCACGGCGCTGTGCATGCTCGACAAGCCGATCGACGCGCGGGAACTGGAGATGTGGATCGGCCGCGCGCTTGGGACCGGATGACGCTTGCGTCCTGTCGCGCAATGCAACTGTAAAACCCGATACATTTGGATACGTCGAGGAAAAACAGACGATACATTCAGCGTTTCTAATTGTCGGCAGGCGTTGGTGCACGAAGCGCTGACGACCCGCAGTTCACTTCAACAACGACAAGGACAAGACAATGAAGCTCCGCCAATTCGTACTGGGCAGCGGCCTCGCGGCCGTGATGGCATTCTCGTGCACGCAGGTGTTCGCGGCCGACGCGGCAGCCAGCGACGCGACCGCAACAACGGGCACGCAGGCCGGCGCGACGAAGAAGTCGATCCGCGCGGCCAATCGTGCGTTCTCCCGTCCCATCCAGAAGACGATCTCGAAGACGAAGGGTCTGGAAGACACGTCGATCACCGTGTTCGGCAACGCGAAGACGGGACAGGTGACGCTGGCAGGGCAGGTGTCGAGCGAAGACCAGGATCGCCTTGCCGTCGATACGGCGAAGCAGGCGCACGGTGTCACGTCGGTGGTCAGCAAGCTGACGCTGCGCCAGCAAGGCGGCGGCTGATCGACGGTCGATGCATGACGGCGAGCGGCTGCGCGGACATGTTTTGCGGCTAGCCGCCGCCTTCAGCAGAATGGAGATGTTTTCAAGGTTATGGCCGCGACAGTGACGGGAGATAAGTCGATGAGCGCGCTATCCAAAGACAATGTCGTACTGCGTACGCTGCTGAACGTGCTGGATCCCTCTGCGGAACAGCGCGACGCGTGCGCGATCAACCGGTATTCGGCGCTGAAGAAGCTGCGTATCACGCTGCCGTCGCCCGTCGATGAAGAACCGTTCGATGCGCCTGCCCGGCCCGCGCATATCGTGGTCGAGGAACGGCTGTCGTCGTGCACGATCAGCGTATCGTGGAGCGACCCGCGCTCGGGGCATTACAGCGCGCAGATCTGGCGCAGCGGGCTCGCGCGCGGCGCGGCCGTGTGTGCATTGACAGGCCGCGCGATCAGCCGCGGCGATGAGGTGTTCCGTCCGCGCGCGCACGATTTTCACGTGCCGTCCAACCGGCATCAGATGATTCTTGCGGCCACGCTCGATCCGCACGCGGACCTGCCCGCTGCGTGATGCACGTCTTTTCCAGTCCGATTCCTTATCGAGGGCAACATGAGTGAACTATGGCGTTTGTCCGCGGCTGACCTCGCGACGCGCGTTCGCAGCCGCGAGGTGTCCGCGCGCGAGGCGGCACAGTCCGCGCTTGAGCGGCTCGATGCCGTGAATCCCATCATCAACGCGATCGTCGCGCACAAGCCGGAGTGGGTGCTGCGCCAGGCGGACGAGATCGATCGCGCGATTGCGCGCGGCGAAGATCCGGGGCCGCTTGCGGGCGTGCCTGTCACGACGAAGATCAACGTCGATCAGGCGGGCTTTGCGACCACCAACGGCACGCGTTTGCAGGAGAACCTGATCGCCGAGGCGAGCAGTCCTGCCGTCGACAATCTGTCGAAGGCGGGCGCGGTGCTGCTTGGCCGCAGCAATTCGCCGACCTTTGCGTTGCGCTGGTTCACGTCGAATCAGGTGCATGGCCGCACGCTGAATCCACGCGATTCGTCGCTGACGCCGGGCGGTTCGTCGGGCGGCGCGGCTGCGGCTGTGACGGCGGGCATCGGGCAACTGGCGCTCGGCACGGATATCGGCGGCTCGGTTCGCTATCCCGCCTATGCGTGCGGTGTGCACGGACTCAGGCCGAGCTTCGGGCGGGTGCCGGCCTTCAATGCGTCGTCGCCGGAGCGTGCGATTGGTGCGCAACTGATGTCGGCGGCGGGGCCGATCGCGCGCACGATCGCGGATCTTCGACTCGGCTTGCAGGCGCTTGCCGCGACGGACCTGCGCGACCCGTGGTATGTGCCGATGCCGCTGGAGGGGCGCGCGGTGCCGTTGCGGGCGGCGCTTTGCCTGCGGCCCGGCGGCATGCAGATCGCGAAGGAAGTCGAAGATGCGTTGCAGGATGCAGCGCGCCGGCTGGTCGATGCAGGCTGGCAAGTAGAAGAAATTGAAGACGTGCCGTCGATTCGCGAAGCGGGGCAGTTGCAGGAGCGCTTGTGGCTGGGCGACGGCTTCGATGCGCTGGCCGATTCCGTCGCGCGTGACGGCGATCCGGGGGCGGCGGCTGTTATTGCGGCGGCGCGGTTGAAGGTGCGGGATTTGCCGGTCGATGTGATCAGCCGATCACTTGTGCGGCGGACGACGCTTACGCGGCAATGGCGTTTGTTTCTTGATCAGTATGCGGTTGTGTTGATGCCCGTGTCGGGCGAACTGCCGTTTCCTGATGATCTCGATCAGCGTGGGGCGGAAGGGTTTGATCGGGTGTGGGAAGCGCAACTCACGATGCGTGCATTGCCTGCTATGGGCTTGCCTGGGCTGGCTGTGACGACCGGATTGGTCAACGGTGTGCCCGTTGGGGTGCAGGTTGTTGCTGCGCATTATCGGGAGGATTTGTGTTTGCTCGCGGGGGAGGAGATTGAGGCGCGGGGGGCGGTGGTGGCGCCGATTGATCCGGTTGTTTAAGGTTTGGTTTTTTGTTTTTTGCTTTCGCTTTTTTTGCTTTTGCTTTCGCTGGCATCCGCGTGATGTTTTGCCTTGTTCATGCGTTGCCCCTGTGCGGGGCGGCACCTACTTTTCTTTGCCGCGGCAAAGAAAAGTAGGCAAAAGAAAGCCGCTGAACACCGCTAATTCTTGACGTTTGCCCACGGGCCCCCAACAGCCCCGTCTTGTATGCGGCACCGCTCTTCTCGATGCCCGCTGCCAACGCTTCGAATTGGCTCATCACCCGCTTCACACGTCCGCGTCGGCGCGTGCGCGATCAAATTGCGCGCGTTCTATCGCGGCAAACTGTGTGTCGGCTGTCGCGCCGCACACGCATCACTCCGGACTGAACAGCACGATCGGTGTCGTAGGAGCGCTGACGTGTGAAGTACCGCGACCTACACACAGTTTGCCACCTTGGCGGCAGTGACCATTCGCTGCTGTTCGCTGTGCTACGGGTGTTTGAAGTGGGTGAGGCGACTAGCCGAAGCGTTGGCAACGGACGGTGAATGGCAGAACGCCGTGTGAAGCGGAGGACCCGTTGGGGGCCCTCAGGCTGAGGCCAAGAGCTGGCGGTGTTAGCCCGCTTTCTTTGCTTACTTTCTTTGCGGCGGCAAAGAAAGTAAGTGCCGCCCCGCACAGGGGCAACGCCTGAAGCAAGAAGGCATATCGCGGATGCCAGCGAACACCCAGGCAAACCACTAAAGGCGATAGCAGGACAAAAAACAACTACCCAGCCTTAAGCATCTCCCCAAGCCGTGCCACAAGATTCTCCCTCGCACTGCGAGCATGAAACTCCGTCAACTCAGCAGCCCGCACAACATCACGCGCAGCGATCGCTTCGGCGATAGCCTGATGCTCATCCCAGATCGAATCACGCAACCGCGAAGACTGCAAAACCGCGCCCATGACGCGCCGCAAATGCACCCAATGCAATTGCGCACTCTCGACAATCAAAGGATTCCCCGACGCCTTATAAATAGCCGAATGAAATGCAATATCGGCGTCGATCATCGCCTTCACATCCTTGCCCTTCGAGACAAGCCGCCCACGCATGATCAACGCATTGTCGATCACAGCCCCGCGCTCCGCGGCAAGCTTTGCCGCCAGCGCATCGAGCGCGCCCCGCACCTGATACAGCTGGCTCGTCCATTCGACATCCAGCGGCGCAACCAGCACGCCGCGCCCCGGCGCATCCTGCACCAGGCCATCCTTCTTCAAAAGACGCAACGCCTGCAACACCGGTGAACGCGACACCGCGAACTGCTCGGCAATCTCTTCCTGCGTCAGCCGCGTGCCAGGCGCCAGCGACCCGTCGCTGATCGCATCAGCCAGCACGCGATACACCTCCTCGACATAGTCGGGACGAACCTGCAACTTCTTGAACTTGAGCGTCATGATGAGCCTCTGTACTTTGGATACAGACTACATCGTGACGGCAGCATGGTCAACCTTAGGTGTAAACCTTGATTGGCGGTGATTCGGCACATGCTTAATCTTTGTATACAGAGTTCGGTATCCGTATTCAACAGGCGGAAGCAGTCAAAAACCCCACAGTCAAAGGAGCGGTCATGACGATCAAGTCGGAACAGATGGAGAAGGGCGGCAGCACGGGCGGCACGGTGGTGAAGAAGCTGATTCCCTACGGCGGCTACTACACGAACAAGATTCCGACCCATGACATCGAGTTGACCGAGACGGGTCCCGGCACACCGATGGGCGAGTACATGCGCCGTTTCTGGCATCCCGTCTGCATGGCGATGGAACTGACCGATACGCCCCGCTTCCTGAAGATCCTCAACGAAGAACTGGTCGCGTTCCGCGACGGTAGTGGCCGCGTCGGCCTGCTGCACGCGCATTGCGTGCACCGCGGTGCTTCGCTCGAATATGGCGCGATCCAGGAGCGCGGCATCCAGTGCTGCTATCACGGCATGGTGTTCGATGTCGACGGTACCTGTCTGCATGCGCCGTTTCCGAAGGGCGAGGAAGGCGAAGCCGAGAAGTACGCCTGCTCGATCCGCCAGGGCGCGTACAAGGCCGTCGAGCGCAACGGTCTCGTGTTCGCCTATATGGGTCCGCCCGATGAAGAGCCGCCGTTCCCCGAGTGGGAAGGCAATTTCACCGTGCTGCCGACGGATGAACTCGTGCCGTACAGCAACTTCCAGCACTGCAACTGGCTGCAGGTGCAGGACAACGCCGCCGACAACTACCACACGGCCGCGCTGCACGCGGGCAAGAACGTGGTGGGCGGTCACTATCAGGGCACGACCTTTGACGAAGTGGGCGCGGCATCGATGGAAGTGCCGCCCGACATGCAGTTCATTCCTGTGCAGCAGGGCCGCAGTCTTGCCTGCGCAGGCGCGCGCCGCGCGGACAAGGATCATCTGTTCGTGCGCGTCCAGCATCAGGTGCTGCCGAATCTGAGCCTGCACGCGTACACGTCGGAAGACGGGCTCAACAAGAAGCTCTTCAGCCGCTTTCACATGATCCGCTGGACCGTGCCCGTCGACGACGAGAACAGCAAGATGATCGGCTGGCGCGTGATGGGGCCGGGCATCGATACGCGCGGCGTCGGCGACAAGTCGCTGGTCGGCTATGAATCGATCGACTTTCTCGAAGGGCAGGTGGCGATGCGCCGGCCCGAGCGCTTCGGCAAGTACTCGATCGACGATATGCCGCCCATTCCGTCGAATCACCGCGAGCGCGAACACTACAAGGACGCGCAATACGCGCCGGGCGATTACGAAGCGATCATCAGTCAGCGCCCGATCGCCGTGCATTCGCTCGAGCATCCGACCAGGTTCGACGCGGGCCTGTACCTGTTCCGCAAGATGCTGCGCGATGCCGTGCGCGGCACGAACCCCGCGGCGTCGCCCGCGGAGTTTGCGCAATGGCTGCGTGACGTCGGTGCGACGCCGAACAGCTATTGCTCGGGCAACGTGTTCGAGATTCCCGAAGCGGCGAGTGTCGAAGACGAAGTCGCGCAACGCCGCCGCATTTCGAAAGCGGTCGTCGCGATTCTCACGCAGAGCGATCACCTGAAGGGCGATGAGCGCGCCGAATTCGTGCGCGCGAAGATGGACGAGCTGGAGCAGTCGACGCGCGAGTAAGCGCAACGTGCGGCGCCGCGCAGCAACAGCGTGGCGCCGCATATCCACGCACAAAACGCGCGACGGCAGGCAGCAAGGAGACATCAATTGACAGCATTCAATCGGGCAGCGGCGACGCTCGAACTGTTCGTGCGGCAGGTCCGCTACGAAGGCCGCAATATCCAGTCGTACGAGCTGGTCGATCCCGCCGGCACAGAGCTTCCGCCGTTCACCGCGGGCGCGCATCTCGACGTGCATCTCGCGAACGGTGTGATACGGCAGTATTCGCTGTGCAATTCACCCGCTGACCGGCATCGCTATGTGATCGCGGTACTGCGCGACGAGAAGGGGCGCGGCGGATCGAAGGCCGTTCACGAGCAGTTGCAGGTGCAGGGCCGCGTGCGCGTCAGCGTGCCGCGCAATAACTTCGAACTCGCGCAAGGGGCGCGCAAGGTCATCCTGATTGCGGGCGGAATCGGCGTGACGCCGCTCAAGTCGATGGCGCATCAGCTCGCCGACGCGGGCGATGTCGAATACGAGCTTCACTACTGCGCGCGCGATGCGCAATGCGCCGCGTTCACGGAAGACCTGCAAGGGCTGGTCGACACGCAGCGACTGCATTTTCACTTCGATGGCGGCGATCCGTCACGCGGGCTCGATGTCGCGGCGCTGCTGCGCGCTCAGGCGCAAGAAGGCACGCATGTCTATTACTGCGGTCCGGCAGGATTCATGCAGGCATGCGCGGACGCGTCCAGTCACTGGCCGCAGGACACCGTGCACTGCGAGCATTTCAAGGCGCCTGAACGTACGGTCGCGCTTGAGGACAGGAAGCCGGGCGAATTCACTGTCGAAATCGCCAGCACGGGGCAGCGTATTCCCGTTCCCGTCGACAGGAGCATCGCGGACGTGCTGAAGGCCGCGGGCATCGATGTGCAGACATCGTGCGAAGCGGGCTTGTGCGCGACCTGCAAGGTGCGCTATCTGAGCGGCGAAGTCGAACATCAGGACTGCATTCTCGATGCCGGCGAGCAGCAGAACTTCCTCACGTTGTGCGTATCGCGCGCGAAGAGTGAACTGCTGGTTCTGGATCTTTGAGCAAGGCATAAAAGAGCCTGCGCACGTATTCTGCGTGCGCAGGCTTCATTGCATCGAAATACGATCAGGCCTTCGACAGTTCACCATCCGTCAAACGCCACAGCCCGCGCGGATTGTCGTGTTTCAACGCTTCCGGCAGCAGATCGTCCGGGAAGCCCTGATAGCAGACGGGTCGCAAGAAGCGCTCGATCGACGTCATGCCGACCGACGTGAAGCGGCTATCCGACGTCGCGGGGAACGGCCCGCCGTGAATCGACGCATACGACACTTCCTGCGGATGCGCGAACGCATTCACGACGATGCGTCCCGTGCGCCGTTCGAGCACGGGCAAGAGGCGCGCGGCGAGCGCGTGATCGGCGGAATCGAGTTGCATCGTCGCCGACAACTGGCCGTGGAACTGCCGCGCAAGCGCGATCAACTGCCCGACATCCGCCACACGCACGAGCAGCGCAGCCGGTCCGAACACTTCTTCGGATAGCGACGCGTCCGCCAGCATGCGCGCGCCGTCGACTTCGAGCAGCACGGCCTGGCCGTCCCACGCGCCTTGTGCCTTGCCGCCTGACGCGATAGGTTCCGCACCCGCGTTCTTGCGTCGCTCCAGATTCTCGCTATACGACTTCCAGATGCCGGGCGTGAGCATGGTGCGCGCGTGCATGGCTTCGACGCGTGCGATCAGCGCCTGACGCAGTTCGCTAAAACCAGGGCCGTCGACGGCGAGCAGGATGGCGGGCTTCAGGCACGCCTGCCCCACGTTGACGAGCATGCGTTCGCCGAAGCCGTCGCCAATTGAACCGCCGCGTGCCGCGAGCGCCGCCGGCAGCACGAAGGTCGGATTGACGCTGGTCATTTCGGTGAACACGGGAATCGGATCGGGGCGTTGCTGCGCGCGCCGGTAAAGCGCCATGCCGCCCACTTCGGAGCCCGTGAACGTCACGCCCTTGATAAGCGGATGATCGACGAGCGCTTCGCCGATTGCATTGCCGCCGCCACGCAGCAGCGAGAAAACGCCTTCGTGCAGGCCCGATTCTGCAACTGCCTGCTGGATCACGCGGCCCATGATCTCGGATGCGCCCGGGTGCGCGTTGTGCGCCTTCACGATCACGGTGCAGCCCGCAGCCAGCGCCGACGCCACGTCGCCGCCCGCCACCGAGTAGGAAATCGGGAAGTTGCTTGCGCCGAAGATCGCGACCGGACCGAGCGCGATTTTCTGCATCCGGTGATCCATGCGTGCACGCGGCTGACGCTCGGGTTGCGCGGGATCGATCGTCGCCTGACGGAAACGCCCTTGACGCACCACGGTTGCGAACTGGCGGAACTGCGTGGCGGCCTTTGCGGTTTCCGCTTCGAGCTGCGCGGCAGGCAAACCGGTTTCCAGCGACGTGCGTTGCGCGAGTTCGGGCGCGACGGCATCGAGTCCGGCGGCGATGCGCTCGAGAAACGCAGCGCGTTCGCCGAGCGATGTGTTGTTGTAGCTATCGAATGCTTCGTCGGCGAGTTGCGCTGCGATCGTCACTTCCGCGCTGCCGCCGAAAGCGAACGCCGGTTCGATCTCGGCATTCGTCGCAGGGTTCAGTGCTTTCATCGTGCCTGCCGTCGCTGCGATCTCTTGTGAACCGATCAGCAGATCGCCGGTGAGTTTCATGCCGGTGCTCCTTGCGCTGCGGGCAGCGCGGCGATCAGTTCTGCCGTCGTCAGGATTTCATGCGCAAAGGTCGGGCCGTTCAGTGCGTGCGCGGCATGCATCATCGCCTCCGAGAAAGCTGCGGTAGCGTCGCGTACCAGCGTGACGTGATAACCCAGTTCCATCGCAAAACGGCTGGTCGACTCAATGCACGTATTGGCGAGCAGCCCAACGGCGATCACATGCGTGACGCCTTGCTGCTTCAGCTGGAAGTCGAGATCGGTATTGGCGAAACCGCTTTGCGCCCAATGCTCCTGCACGACGATGTCGCCTTCCTGCGGCACGAAATCGGGATGCCATTCGCCGCCCCACGTGTCTTTGGCGAACGTATGACGCTGCGCAACCAGACGCTGCGTCGGATTCGGATGGTCCCAGTTCTCGTAATCGCCCGGTCGCCAGCGGCGATGCGGTACGTAGAACACCTGGATTGCCGCCTTGCGCGCGGCGGCGACCGTCGCGCGCAGGTTGTCGAGCAGCCGGACGTTGGTGGCGATCTCCTTGATCATCGGAAACAGCTTGCCGCCTTCCGACAGGAAGTCGTTGTACGGATCGACCAGCAGCAGGCCGGTGCGCTCCGCGCGATAAACAGTGTTGGGCATTTCAGTTCTCCATCGAAATGGGTGCGGTCGGATTGGCGTTCCGCACCCGGCGCCGGCTGCCTGGATCGGACGATGCATGACGTCTCACACATCGCTAACGTCCAGGCAGGATATAACTATGAAAATCATAGTGTCAAGTGTGGCGAGGCTTTTCCGGCTGTTTCGCGAGCGCTGAAAATGAGCGCCGAGATCCATGAAACGCCCGTGCAGAAAGCGTGTGCGTATGCACGTGGAGCGGCACTCGTGCTACTATGAAATTAAGAGTTTCTACGGAGAAAGATCGTGGCGCGTGTTGCGGAGAAGGCCGATACCGTGTGTCCGGTGTCCCGGTCGCTGGATGTCGTGGGCGATCGGTGGTCGCTGCTCGTCCTGCGCGAGCTGTACATGGGCGCATCGCGTTTCGAGGAAATCCAGATCCAGACGGAAGCGACGCCGCAAATGCTCGCCACGCGTCTGAAGTCGCTGGAGGCGGATGGCATGATCGAGCGTCATCCATACAACGAGAAGCCGCTGCGCTACGAGTATCGTCTGACGGAGAAAGGGCGGGCGTTTTATCCCGTGATTCACGCGCTGCGCGCGTGGGGCGAGACGTGGTGCAAGGAGAAGCACGAGGGACTCGCCGTGCGCTTCGTGCATCGCAAGTGTGGTCACGAAGTCGGGCTGGATAACGTGTGCCCGCACTGCGGCGAGCATGTCGAGCGCAAGGACCTGGACTCGACGCTCAGCCATCGGTTTGCCAGCGAGCGCGCCGAGCGGCGCGCCGCGTTCAGGCGCAAGTGATCGTGAGATGCGCGGCGCGATGACGCCGCGCTTCACGCATCAGACGCACTCGGTCTGGACTTCGTTCGATGCAACCGGCGCAGCGGCCTGTGCAGCGGCGTCGCGCGAGCGGAAGCTCGCCAGCGTGATGAGTCCGAGCACCGCGAGGACGCTGCCGAACCAGAAATCGACGGGAATGCCGGCGTGATCGACGATCGTGCCGCCCACCGACGAACCCACCGCAATCGCCACCTGAATGATGCCGACGAACAGCGCCGAACCCGCTTCGGGCAGATCGGGCGCGGCTTCCTGCATCCACACGCTCACGCACAGCGGAATCGCGCCGAACGCGACGCCCCAGGCGAGCACGATGCCCGTCACGACGGGCGCCATGTCCTTGAGCAGCGGCATGGTCAGCAACGCGAACATCAGCAGCACGGTCATCGTAGCGAGCGAGCCTTTCAGCCGGCGCGCGACGACTGCCGATACCGCGAAGTTCGAGAAGAAGCCGATGATGCCGAAGCCGAGCAGCACAGTCGTGATCGACGAGGTGCTGAAATGCGCGTTTTGGAGGAACGGCGCGATATAGGTGTACGACGAGAAGTGCGCGCCGAAAATCAGCGCGACCATCAAGAGGCTCTTGCGCGGGAACGGACGGCGCACGAGCGTGACGAGATCGGCGAAACGCAACGCGGCGTGCGACGGCAGCGACGGCAGCAGCGCGAATTGCGAAATCAGTGCGACAGTCACCAGCACGGCCGTCGCGACGAACGACATGCGCCACGAAGCCAGACTTGCGATGAACGTGCCGAGCGGCACGCCGATCACCGTCGCGCACGTCACGCCCGCGAGTATCGTCGCCGTGGCGCGGGCCGCTTCGTGCGATTTCACGAGCCGTCCTGCGGCTGCGAGCGCGAGCGTCCAAAAGCCGCCGAGCGCGGCGCCGAGCAGCGCGCGGCCCACCAGCATCACCGGGAAGTTCGGTGCGAACGCCGACAGCAGGTTCGACGCGAGCAGCATCACGGTCAGCAGGATCAGGATCAGCCGGCGGTTCACGCGTCCGGCGGCGAGCATCAGGCCCGGCGCGGAGATCGCGGCCATGATGCCGGGAATCGTCACCATCAGGCCGGCTGTGCCGGGCAAAACGTCGAAGGTCTTTGCGACGTCGGGCAGCAGTCCGACCGGTAAAAATTCCGTCGTCACGAACGCGAACGCGCCGACTGTCACCGACGCTACCGCGAGCCATGCGCGCAACGGCGAAGACGTGGCGTCGACGGCTTCTGTCGTGTTGCTCGAAGGGGAGTTTTCGAAGTTCATGTCTTTATTGCCGATCGATGAAGAGGTGTGCAGCGTGCGAATTCACACAATTCACACGCTCGAAGCAGGCGCGTCATGCAATTGCGCCACGCCAATAAGCGCGCACCATATCATCGCTTCCGGAAACAGGCAGACGGATTGCAAAACCCGCGTCGTGCGCGGGGTTTCAGGCCTTGTTTCGGTGCACACGCAAGATTCTGCCCTCGCAGAGTTAGCGCAGTCTTAGCGCGGCTGTTGTCCGCCCGCCGATAAGAAAAACAGATTGGATCGCACCGATTTGGCAATCGTCTCCGACCCTTACGTTGGCTATCCTGAGCGTGCAACTGGTTGCGTGTTCTGCTAGTGGCGCATCGCGCGAGCGCCTCCTTTCGATGACAACAGGAGACAGAGATGCGTGTGATCTGCAACGCAGGATCGCTTGCGCGTGCCTGGCCGATGATGGCGGGCGCAGCGTGCGCGACAGGACTTGTAAAACGTGACCTGATGCGCCGCCTGCTGGCGGCACTCAGCCTGATCGTGTCGCTGCTGGCGGCGCTCGCGCTGCCAACCGGCGCACACGCCGCGACGGGCCTCGCCAGTCTGCCCGCCGTGATGCCCGCAATGACCTGCGCGGCTGTCGCGGGACTCGACCTGAGCGGCGTGACGGACGGCACGGTCACGATTACATCGGCTGTCGTGTTACCGGCGGGAACGGTCGTCGGTAATAACACGCTGGCCGCGTCCATGTGCGACGTGAAGGGCACGATCGGGCCGGGCGCGTCGCTGTTCGAGTTGCAACTGCCGACGCAAGGCTGGACCCAGCGCTATCTGCAGACGGGCTGCGGCGGCCTGTGCGGCAATCTGTCGATCAATGCGCCGATGGCGTCGACCTGCATACCCGTCACCAACGGACAGATCGCGATGGCGGCAACCGACATGGGCCACGAAGGCGGCAACGACGGTTCATGGGCGCTCGACCCGAAGGCGAAGCTCGATTTCGCGTATCGCGCGGAGCACGCGACGGCGCAGGTGGCGAAGGCGATTATCAACAAGTTCTACGCGCGGCCCGCGAAGTATGCGTACTTCGACGGTTGCTCCGACGGTGGCCGCGAGGCGCTGATGGAAGCGCAGCGCTTTCCCGACGACTTCGACGGCATTGCGGCAGGCGCGCCCGCCAACGATCTGATCGTGCAGAACACGTTCCATCACGGCTGGGCAGCGGCTGCGAACATCGACCCGAAGACGGGCAAGTACATTTTGCTTGCCGGCAAGCTGCCGCTGATCCATGCCGCCGTGCTGAAGGCCTGCGACGGCATCGACGGCGTGACGGATGGCATCGTTGATCGCCCGCAGGCGTGCCGTTTCGATCCCGAGACACTGGTGTGCGCGAAGGGCCAGTCCACTGCGACGTGTCTGTCTGCCGCCGAGGCTGCTGTCGTGCGCAAGATCCACGACGGCGCAACCGATGCAAGCGGCGCGCGGCTCGAACCGTACGTGTCGCGCGAATGGGGTTCCGAGCTGAACTGGAGCCTGTTCGTGCCCGCCACGGATGCGGGCCCGAGCGGCAGCATCAACTTCGTAATGCCGTTCCTGCGCTACCTCGACTACTTCAATGGATCGAATGCATCAGCGAGCTTTGGCGATCTCAAGTTCACGATCGACGCGTTCCTGAAAACCGTGCCGACTTCGAAGTACCTCGCGGCAACGGATCCGGACCTGCATCCGTTCGAGCGTCGCGGCGGCAAGCTGCTGTTGTGGCACGGACTCGAAGATCAGCACATCTCGCCGCGTTCGACGATCGCGTACTACACGGCGATGAAAAGTGTGATGGGTAGTGATCGCGTCGACGGGTTTGCGAGGCTTTACCTGTTCCCGGGCGTCGCGCATTGCGGCGGCGGAGACGGCCCGAACACGTTCGATGTCCTGACGCCGCTGATGTCGTGGACGGAGACGGGCGCGAAGCCGGGCACGATCGTGGCATCGATCGTCGATTCGACGGGGCAGACGACGCGCACGCGTCCCGTGTTCCCGTATCCGGCTGTCGCGCGCTACACCGGCTCGGGAAGCACCGACGACGCGGCGAACTTCGCGTCGACGCAAGGCGATACGCGAGTCGATCTCGACTGGATCGGCGCATGGCTCTACTCGCCGGGTTACGAGGCGTGGTGTCAGGCGCAAGGCTCGCAATTGAACTGCACGGGCGGCAACAACTGGAGCAGCTATCGAAGGAGCGATCAGGGCCGGTTCTAGGTCGGACTCGCGCGCCGTCTTTTTTTCCCGGAAGACGGCGCGCGGTTTTCAGGTGGTCGCAACGAGAAACGCTTCGCCCGTCGACGGACGCAAGCCGTCCGGGCGGCCGTCGAAATAGCGCTCGATGAGATCGCCGGTCGACACATGTCTCGCGTCCTTGAAGCCCGCTTCGCGCGCGAGCGCGAGTATCTCGTCTGGCGTGAAGAAACTGACGAACGGCGTGCCCGCGGCTTTTGCGCGTTCGTAGACAGCCGCGTGCTGCGCGCGTTCGGCAGGATCGATCAGTTCGAGCGGCAGCAGAAAAGTCATGGCTAGCGTCGAGCCCGGCGCAAGCTGGGCGATCTGGCGCAGCGTCGCCAGATTCGCTTCGCGTGTGAGATACATCGACACGCCTGTCGATGCGATCACGGCGGGCGACTGTGTATCGAACCCCGCTTCCACTATCTGCTCCCACCACGATTGACCGGCTTCGAAATCGACGGGTACGAGCCGCAGCCAGTCTGGAATGCCATAGCCGGTTTCGAGAAGCCGTTCGCGCTTCCACGCCTGCGCGCCGGGCCGGTCGACTTCGAAAATCCTGAGCCGCGACGCGACCTGCGGTTTGCGTTGCGCGAACGTATCGAGACCGGCGCCAAGAATCACGTACTGATCGACACCCTGATCCGCCTGCTGCGCAACGAGATCGTCGATAAAACGCGCGCGTCCGACAATCGACGCCCGATAGCCGCGCGTTCCCTGCGCATCCATGTCGGGCCGCTTGCGCCAGTCTTCGTCGGGCGCGGCGAGCCGCAGGCCGACTTCGTCTTCGAGCACATGCGGCGCTGCGTCGACCTGCACATGCATCGCTCGCCACAGCGCGACGCGCACGGCAGTGCTGTCCGGCGCAGCCAGTTGTTTTTCTTCCATGATGTCTCCCTCGGAAATCGGACGTCGTGGGCGAGAATCTAAAACATCGCCCCGGACGTCTGTCAACTTCTGCACGTCACGGCCGGATGCAGAGCGCATGAATCGTAAGCACTCCCGGGGTTCTGCGCGCAGACGCCTTGCTGCTGCAAGCGGGATGCCAGGCCGTGCAGACGCGGGCAGGGCGCGGCGCTATACTGTGGACCCGTCCACACACTACAAGTTGCTGGCGTGCGCATCGGCCACACGGCGACGACATAAGAAATTGGCAGATCACGATCTGAAGCGGCTGAAAATCGACCGGCCCGCCGTCGCCACGGGCGGCCGCCGGCGCAACTGGATCGGCTACGGGGTCGTCGCGCTGCTCGTCATTGGCGCGCTCGTCGTCGGGCTGAGGCTGGCGGGCCCGCAAACCGTCGAGACCACGACCGTGGTGTCGGCTTATCCCTCGCAAACTTACACGTTGCTCAATGCGACCGGCTACGTCGTGCCGCAGCGCAAGGCGGCGGTGTCGTCGAAAGCGCAAGGGCGGCTCGAATGGCTCGGCGTGCTGGAAGGCACGCGCGTGAAGAAAGACGAGATCATCGCGCGGATCGAAAGCAACGATGTCGAAGCGTCGCTCGCGCAGGCCAAGGCGCAGATCAAGGTCGCGCAGGCCAACCTCGCGTTGCAGCAGGCAGAGTTGCAGAACGCCGAGGTCAATCTGCGCCGTTCGAAAATCCTTGCACCGAACGGCGCGATTTCCGCCACGCAGTACGACGCCGATGTCGCGCGCTACGACAAGGCGGTGGCATCGATCGACAACAGCCGCGCCGCGATCGTGTCGGCGCAGGCGAACGCGCAGGCCGCGCAGGTTGCCGTCGATCAGACCGTGATCCGCGCGCCGTTCGATGGCGTGGTGATCGAAAAGCACGCGAACGTCGGCGACAACATCACGCCGTTTTCGCAGGCGTCGGACAGCAAGGGCGCCGTCGTGACGATCGCGGACATGGACACGCTCGAAGTCGAAGCCGACGTCGCCGAATCGAACATCGGGAAGATCGCGGTGAACGCCCCGTGCGAAATCCAGCTCGACGCGCTGCCCGACATGCGGTTTGCGGGCAGCGTGTCGCGTATCGTGCCGACCGTCGACCGCTCGAAGGCGACGGTGCTCGTCAAGGTGCGTTTCGTGGATCGCGACGCTCGCGTGCTGCCCGAGATGAGCGCGAAGATCGCGTTTCTGTCGAAGCCGGTGTCGCCTGACGATCGCAAGCCTGTGATCGCGGTGCAGCCGGCGGCCATTGTCGAAAGAGATGGCCGCAAGGCCGTGTTCGTGGTCAAGGACGACGTCGCGCATGAAGTGCCCGTCAAGACGGGCGCGACGCTCGGCGAACTGGTGGCCGTGAGCGGCGTGCATCCTGGCGACGTGCTGGTGCGCGCGCCGAACGAGCACATCAAGGACGGCGCCAAAGTCACTGTGGCGAAGAAACAGTGAGCGAGCCGAACCGCGCGACGCCGCCGCTCGTCGATATCCGGCATCTCGTCAAATCCTACCGGCGCGGCGTGCAGACGGTGCCCGTGCTGTCCGACATCACGCTCGCGATCGGCGAGGGCGATTTCATCGCGCTGATGGGGCCGTCGGGCTCGGGCAAGAGCACGCTGCTCAATCTGATTGCGGGCATCGACCGGCCGGATGGCGGCGAACTGCGCGTCGGCGGACTGGATATCACGCGGCTGTCCGAATCCGCGCTCGCGCAGTGGCGTGCCGCGCATGTCGGTTTCATCTTCCAGTTTTACAACCTGATGCCCGTGCTGACGGCGTTCGAGAATATCGAACTGCCGTTAATGCTGACGCGCCTCACGCGGAAGGAACGGCGCGAGCGGGTCGAACTCGTGCTCGACATGGTGAATCTGGGCAACCGCGCGCATCATTACCCGTCGGAACTGTCGGGCGGACAGCAGCAGCGCGTGGCAATCGCGCGCGCGTTGATCACCGACCCGACGCTGATCGTCGCCGACGAACCGACGGGCGACCTCGACCGCGCATCCGCCGAAGAAGTGCTCGCGATGATGCAGCGCCTGAACCGCGAACTGGGCAAGACGATCATCATGGTCACACACGACGCGCACGCGGCGGGCGCGGCAAGGGCGCTGGTGCATCTGGAGAAGGGGGAGCTGATTGATGGCACGGCTCGCTGAGATGCGCGCACCGATGGCAGGCATCGACACGCCATGTTCCTGCTGAAGCTGATCACGCGCAACGCGATGCGTCACAAGCTGCGCACGGCGCTGACCGTGCTCGGCCTGACCATTGCCGTGCTCGCGTTCGGGCTGCTGCATACCGTGATCGATGCGTGGTATGCGGGCGCGTCGGCGGCGTCGAACGCGCGGCTCGTGACGCGCAATGCGATCTCGCTCACGTTTCCGCTGCCGCTAAGCTACGAGAACCGCATTCGCGGCGTGGACGGTGTGACGATGGTTGCGCGTTCCAGCTGGTTCGGCGGTATCTATCGCGACCCGAAGAACTTCTTCGCGCAGTTCGCCGTGTCGGACAACTATCTCGATCTGTACCCGGAATTCATTCTGCCCGCGCAACAGCGTTCGGATTACGAGCGCGACCGCAAGGGCTGCCTTGTCGGCCGTCAGCTTGCGACCACGTACGGCTTCAAGGTCGGCGACGTGATCCCGATCAAGGGGACGATCTATCCGGGCACGTGGGAATTCGTCGTGCGCGGCATTCTGGATGGTCACGACGAATCGACGATTACGCGTCAACTGATCTTCCATTGGGACTATCTGAACGAGTCCGTGCGCAAGATGCCGGGGCGCAAGCCGGATCAGGTCGGCGTGTACGTGCTCGGCATCGACAATCCGGACGATGCCGCGGTGATTTCGCGCAACGTCGACAGTGTGTTCAAGAACTCGCTTGCCGAGACGCTGACGGAAACGGAGCAGGCTTTCCAGCTTGGCTTCGTCGCGATGTCGAATCAGATCATCGCGGCGATCCGACTCGTGTCGTATGTGGTGATCGTGATCATCATGGCCGTGATGGCGAACGCGATGGCGATGAGCGCGCGCGAGCGCACCACGGAATACGCGACGCTCAAGGCGCTCGGTTTCGGGCCGGGCTTTCTCGCGCTGCTGATGTTCGGCGAGTCGCTGACGATCTGCATGTTCGGCGCCGGCCTGGGCATGCTCGCGACGCCGCCCGCCGCGAGCTTCTTCAAGCAGGCGACGGGCGGCGTGTTCCCGGTTTTCACCGTATCGCGCGACACGATGCTGCAGCAGGCCGCGTGCGCGCTTGTCGTCGGACTGGCAGCCGCGATCATTCCAGCAATCCAGGCGGCGCGGGTGCGGATCGTCGAAGGCCTGCGGGCGATCGGCTGAGTTCACGGATAAAGACAAGCACATCGTGGCCATCCCGCTCTCGTACATCGCACGCAATCTCTGGACGCGCCGTCTGACCACGGCGCTGACGGCGGGCGGTCTCGCGCTCGTCGTGTTCGTATTCGCGACGGTGCTGATGCTCGATGCGGGGCTCAAGAAGACACTCGTATCGACGGGCGAGGAGGACAACGTCGTCGTGATCCGCAAGGGCGCGGAAACGGAGGTGCAGAGCGCGATCGACCGCGGGCAGGCCAATGTGATCGAGATGCATCCCGCCGTTGCGGTGGGCAGCAATGGCATGCGGATGGCGTCGAAAGAATCCGTCGTGCTGATTTCGCTGCTGAAGCTCGGCACGGGCAAGCCGTCGAACGTGGTGATACGCGGCGTGTCGTCTGCGGGCATGAGCTTGCGGCCGCAGGTGAAGCTTGTGTCGGGGCGCATGTTTGCGCCGGGTTCGTCGGAGATCGTGGTTGGCAGCAGCATTGCGAAGGGTTTTAGCGGCACGCAACTGGGCGAGCATCTGCATTTCGCGCAGCGTGACTGGACGGTGGTCGGCACGTTCGATGCGGGCGGCAGCGGCTTCGATTCGGAAATCTGGGGTGACGTCGATCAGTTGA
The DNA here is from genome assembly GCF_017104715.1 of Burkholderia sp. Ac-20365. Lineage (GTDB taxonomy): Bacteria > Pseudomonadota > Gammaproteobacteria > Burkholderiales > Burkholderiaceae > Paraburkholderia. The sequence goes on along the minus strand of NZ_JAAGPI010000010.1, from coordinate 52,727 downwards.
TGCAGTCGTTCCGGCGCACGAGTTATTCGTCGATGGTGGTGCGGCTCGCGCAGTCCGATCAGTTCGAGCGCTTTCGGGCCGACATCGATGTCGATCCGCGACTGGCGGAAGAAGCGAAACGCGAGCAGACGTTCTATAGCGACCAGTCGAAGGCGCTGTCGACGTTTCTCAACATTCTGGGCTTCACGCTGTCGACGATCTTTTCGATCGCGGCGATGATCGGCGCGATGATCACGATGTATGCGTCGGTTTCCAATCGCGTGGCCGAGATCGGCACGCTGCGCGCGTTGGGCTTTCAGCGTGCGAACGTGCTGGCCGCGTTTCTGATCGAGGCGATGTTGCTGGGACTGGTCGGCGGCCTGGCGGGGCTCGCGTGTGCGGCGTTCATGCAGTTTGCGTCGTTTTCGACGACGAACTTTCAGACGTTTGCGGATCTGTCTTTCCGGTTCATTCTGACGCCGGCGATTGTCGTGAAGACGCTGGCGTTCTCGATGACGATGGGGCTCGTGGGCGGGTTTTTGCCAGCGTTGCGGGCGGCGCGGATGAATATCGTCGACGCATTGCGCACGCGGTGAGCGGGGTGCGTCATTGCGCCGACGGGCCCCTTTTTGTCAGTCCGGCTTGTGTGCCTGCTGTTCGATTTCGGCGCGCAGGCGGTCTTCCTGCTCACGCAGTTCGGGCGTGAATTCGTCGCCGAAGTCTTCGGCTGAGAAGACCTGACGGATTTCGATTTCCGAATCGCTTTCCATCGGGTTGGGGCAGCGGCGCACCCATTCGACCGCTTCTTCCATCGATTTCACCTGCCAGAGCCAGAAACCGGCGATCAGTTCTTTCGTCTCGGCGAATGGGCCGTCGATGACTGTCCGGCTTGCGCCTGAAAAGCGCACGCGCTTGCCGTTCGAACTGGGATGCAGGCCTTCGCCTGCCTGCATGATGCCCGCCTTGACGAGTTCTTCGTTGTAGTTGCCCATTGCTGTCAGCAGTTCTGTGCTGGGCATTTTGCCGGCTTCCGATTCGGTTGATGCTTTGATGATTACCATTACTCGCATGGTGTGCTCCTTTTTTTGGGCAGGGTTTTTGGGGGATTTCATGTCTTCGACGGTTGATTGTGGTTGAAATCGACATGAGGTTGGGTGTTTGTGGTGTTTTTTTGGGTTTGGTTTTTGCTGGCGCTGGCGCTGGCGCTGTCGCTGGCGCTGTCGCTGGCGCTGTCGCTGGCGCTGTCGCTGGCGCTGTCGCTGTCGCTGGCGCTGGCATCCGCGATATGTCTTCGTGCTTCACGCGTTGCCCCTGTGCGGGGCGGCACCTACTTTTCTTTGCCGCGGCAAAGAAAAGTAGGCAAAAGAAAGCCGCTGAACACCGCAAGCTTTTGTTATTGCCCACGGGCCCCCAACAGCCCCGTGCTGTCCGCGGCATCTCCCTTCTCGATACCCGCTGCCAACGCACTTATTGTGCGTCTCACCCGCTTCACACTCCCGCGTCGCCACACGCGCGATCAAATTGCCCACGTTCTATAGCGGCAAACTGTGTGTAGGCTTTCGCGGCTGATGCGTTCCACTCCGAACTGAAAAGCACGATCGGTGTCGTAAGTGCGCCAAGGCGTGAAGCACTACGACCTACACACAGTTTGCCACCTGGGCGGCATTGACCATTCGCTGCCGTTTGCTGCGTTACGGGTGATTGAAGTGGGTGAGGCGCCTGTTCAAGGCGCTGGCAACGGGCATTGAAAGGCAGAACGCCGTGTGAAGCGGAGGAACTGTTGGGGGCCCTCAGGCGGAGGTCAAGAGCGGGCGGTGTTAGCCCGCTTTCTTTGCTTACTTTCTTTGCGGCGGCAAAGAAAGTAAGTGCCGCCCCGCACAGGGGCAACGCATGAACCAGGCAAAACAAACCGCGGATGCCAGCGAAAAACCCAAAAAGACCGAATCAGCGCGAATACCAGCGAAAACAAAACAAACCACACCCAGCGTCGCAGACAAAACCCGCCAAAAAAAACATCAACCCGAAACTGTCACAGTCACAATCGCCGCCCCCCGAACCCGCTCAGCGAGATCAAGATGAACAGGCCGCTCCCCCCACCACCGCTCCAGTCCTTTCCGAACGCGATGCCCAATCACCACAATATCAGCGTGAAAAGCGGCAGCATGCAAAGGAATCACATCAACGGGCCGTCCATACTTAACGAACCCATAAGCAGTAACGCCGAGATTAGAGAGATGCCCAACAGCAGTATCGATTGCATGCCGCGCGTGTGCCTCCATGCTGCTGCATGCAAGATCCGACAACATACCAGCACAGGTCGCACTAGCCGTAACCGAATCAACGATGGAAACAACATCGACCTGCGCACACAAAGCAAGCGACAACTGCGAGCAGCGATGCAAAGCAGCCTGAGATTCAGCGGTATCGTCATAGACGAGTAGCATTCTTGAGAAGGATGACATGTTCTTCCAGGGCCGTAACGAAGCACGAAACAGGTCGTACTCCGATTGAAAGTGAGGATTTCGCAAGGCGCACCGAAAGCATCCAGTACTGGATTTCCAGTGCTCTTCTCAACAACGCTTCACTATGCGAATCTATTCCGCGCGCATCTTCTAGAATGGATAGTGTGAGCGGATTGGACTTTTCTTTGGCGCTCCACGCCGCAGCGCATGGTCAATCGGGTTCGAGCGCCAGACCGAATAGACAATCGCGAACATCCAGTCGAGCGGCGGCGCGTCGCCGCACAGCGTGTGTGCGTTTTCAAGTCCGCGTGCGCAGGCCCGATGCACCAGTTCTTCCGCTTCATATTCGTTTTCTGTCAGCCGTAACGCGAAAGACCAGAGCTGCGGCAACATGTCCGGAAGAATGAGCGAGAGATCCATGCACGACATTGCTAGCGGGAAGCGGATTGACTGAGGGGAACTTGTAACTCTATCGCTTCGGGTTGACGGATGCCTTGTCCATATGGCGCATTCTCCTTGTCTGTGAAGCACATTCGAATGCGTGCAAGCCGTTTGCAACCATTTGTATCCGTGGCGACGGCAGATACATTACGACATATTCCCGAGCTAAAACCAGGCTATAACCAGACACATCCAGAATGCGCGTTTTGGACAAGCAATCGAGCCGCGCTGGACAATTTCCGAAAGAGTCGAATCACTACACTGAAAAGTCGCTGGTTCCCGACGTGAGCGGAATCCGTTAGCAGGTTTCGCAAAGCACTCAATTTGCTTCGAAACCCTTTCACTGTAAGAGACTTTCAAATCGGAAAGACCATGAACGAGTACTCCACAGCACTTTCGTCGAATGTCCGTAGTCGCTTCTTTATCGATGGCGAATGGGTGGTGAGCCATTCCAGTGCACGCCACACGCTGGTCGACCCCGCGACAGAAGAGCCGTTCATGTCGGTGTCGCTGGCGGATCCGGTGGATGTCGAGCGTGCGATTGCGGCGGCGCGCCGCGCATTCGACAACGGTCCCTGGCCGAAGATGTCGGGCGCAGAGCGAAGCGTTTATCTGAAGCGCTTGACAGAAGAGATCCGCCAGCGCTTGCCGCTGCTCGCACAGTTGTGGACCGAACAGGTCGGCGCACCGGTTACGTTCGCAAGCGGCCTGCTGCCTACCGGTATTACGCGCTTCGAGTTCTTTGCGTCGCTGGCTGAAACCTATGAATTCGAGGAGGCGCGGCCGACGCGGCGCGGTCATGCGCGCGTGCGTCGCGAGCCCGTTGGCGTGGCTGCGTTGATTGCGCCGTGGAATGCGACGTTTCCGATCGTCGCGCACAAGATCGCTGCTGCGTTGGCGGCGGGTTGCACGGTGGTCGTGAAGTCGCCGGTCGAGAGTCCGCTGGATGCGCTGATCATCGCCGAATGCGCGGCTGCGGCGGGCCTTCCGCCCGGTGTGCTAAACGTCATCACAGCGGGCCGCGACGAGGGCGCGCAACTGGTGCAATCGCGCGATATCGACAAGATCAGCTTTACGGGCAGCGTCGCAACCGGGCAGTGGATCGCGCGTGCGGCCGCCGAACGCCTCGCGCGTGTGACGCTCGAACTCGGCGGCAAGTCGGCGGCGATTCTGCTCGACGACGTCGATCTGCCTGCCGCGCTAGCCGCGTTGACGCCATTCACGATGCCGTTCTCCGGCCAGATCTGCTTCGCGCAGACGCGCATTCTTGCGCCCAGGGCGCGGCATGACGAGGTGGTCAGCGCGTACGCTGAGATTATTTCGAAGCTGAAAGTGGGCAATCCGCACGAGGCGGATACGCGTATCGGCCCGGTGCTGAACGCGGTGCAGCGCGAGCGCGTGCGCGGCTATATCGCGCAGGGCGTCAGTGAAGGCGCGCAACTCGTTCTGGGCGGAACAGGCAATGCCGGTTTCGACAAGGGCTACTTTGTCGAGCCGACGATATTCGGCAATGTCACATCCGATATGACGATCGCGCAGCAGGAGATCTTCGGCCCCGTCGTGTCGATTCTTCCCTACGACGACATCGACGACGCCGTGCGCATCGCCAACGACACGCCGTACGGTCTGAGCGGCTCGGTGTACGGCCCTGATATCGAGCGGGCTTATGCAGTCGCATGCCGCATGCGCGCGGGCCATGTCGGCGTTAATGGCGTCGAACTGGCGGCCAATGTGCCGTTCGGCGGATTCAGATTATCAGGAGTGGGCCGCGAAGGCGGTCGCGAGGGACTGGAGGCGTACCTCGAAACCAAGGCAGTCTTGATGCCGGCGGCGGCCGGGTAACAGGCTCATGGCGCGGGCGGCATTTGCCTGTCCGCGTCGAAGTCCTGCCCGTGCACGTCCGTTTGATTGATGGGACGTTTTCATGCACTTCGACACGCACGAACTGACTTTCGATTCCGGTCTCGGCGCGGGCGAACGATGGTCGCACATCATGCTGAACAGTCACGGTTTGAACTGCGCGTTCGACCCGCGGCAGTCGCTCGATTCGACCGTGAAAAGCTGGAAGCTTGGCGAAGTCGGTGTTTCGCTTGCCAGTCTCGCCGTGCAGACGCTATCGCCCGTTGGCGAGGAATTACCGTCGTGGCAAGGCGGCTGGTTCTTCGTCAAGCTCGTGACAGCCGGGCACGTTCACGTGCGATGGCGCGACCGCGTCCAGCGTTTCGACGCGGGCAGCATGTTCATCATCGACCCCGTCTATCCGTTTGCGGAAGTGTTCCCGGAACGCGCGCAGTTGACCGTGCTGCGCGTGCCGAAGGAGCGTCTGCGCGAGCGGGGCGTGCATCGTTCGAGTGCGGGGCCGCTGATCGGCGATGCGCAATCGCCCGATGTGCGCGCGACCTGTGACCTTATTCAGTGCATCGCGCGTCAATCCACTGCGCCAAGTCCGATTGCGCAGACTATGATGGGCGCGCAACTGCTGGAACTGATCGAGTTCGCGATGATCGATCCGGGCGCGAAGTCGAAACGGCGCTGCCCCGAAGCATTGATTCATCAGGCGAAGCGTTATATCGACAGTCATCTCGGCGAAGCGGGGCTGGATGTCGCGCGGATTGCTGCGGGCGTGCATCTTTCTTCACAGCATTTGCAGCGCCTGTTTCGTGAGAGAGGCATGTCGCTGATGCGCTATGTGTGGCATACGCGTCTGGAGCGCGCGGCGCGGTTGCTGGGCACGCGCAGCGCGCACGACAGCTCGATTCAGGAAATCGCATGGCATTGCGGGTTCGCGACGGCCGCGCATTTCAGCCGCCTGTTCAGGCGGCAATACGGTGTGTCGCCGTCGGATTTCCGTTTTTCTGGTCAATCGTTCTAGAAGTATTCGCGGGTTCAGTCATGGGAAAAACATCGATGTACAAGGCACTTTTCGCAGCAGTGGTAGTGGGCGGCGCAATCGTATCGGCAGGGGTACATGCGGAGACAATCAAACCCGTCAAGGTATCGAAAGCCGATGCCGCGGGTGCGATATTCAATCGCAAGGATGCCGTCAAGAAGAACGAAGACGGTCATCGGAGCACTGACGTCGTGACCTACACGTCGACCGATAACGCTTATCAAACGGGCGTCTATCAGTCGGGCCCATTGCATGAAGAGATAAAAGGACCGCAAGGTCTGCCGTATAACGAGTTTCTGTACTTTCTGTCGGGCGGCGTGAAGCTGACTTCATCCGATGGTTCGGTGATGGTCGTGAATACGGGGGAAGCCGTCACGCTTCCGAAAGGATGGACGGGGCAATTCGACACTGCGGGCTACACGAAGCTTTACGTCACCTACGATCCGGAGGAAGCGAAGAAGTAATGCGGACGCGTGCGTTTTCAATCCGCACGGCACGTTTGTATCGCAATGTATCTGCACGGCCGCCTGATACATACCGACTCATTGGCGGACATTGCGGACACACCGCAGATACGTCCGGCATGTTTAATAACCTCATCAACTGGCTGCGCGTTCGAACAGCGCGTGCAGATGTCTTTCAAGCAACCGTACCTGAGGAAATAAAACATGTCGGATCAGATCAATACTCGGCGCCGTCGTCTGCTCGGGACGACCGTTGCGGGCATCGGCCTGCTGGAACTGGGCCTGAGCAGCCTCGCCAACGCGCAGACCGCATCGACGAAAACGGGCGGCCACGTCGCCTCGTTCGATACGATCAGGCAGATCAATGCCGGTACGCTGAACATCGGCTACGCGGAAGCCGGCCCGCAGAATGGCCCGGCGGTCATCCTGCTGCACGGCTGGCCGTATGACATCTACAGCTTTGCCGAAGTCGCGCCGCTGCTTGCGGCTGCGGGCTACCGCGTGATCATGCCGTACCTGCGCGGCTACGGCAGCACGCGCTTCCTGTCGGCGGATACGCCGCGCAACGGCCAGCAGGCGGTGATCGCCGTCGACATCATCGCGCTGATGGATGCGCTGAAGATCGACAAGGCGATTCTTGGCGGCTTCGACTGGGGTGCGCGCACGGTGGACATCATCTCCGCGCTGTGGCCTGAACGTGTGAAGGCGCTGGTGTCGGTGAGCGGTTATCTGATCGGCAGCCAGCAGGCCAACCGCGCGCCGCTGCCGCCGAAGGCGGAGTTTGCGTGGTGGTATCAGTTCTACTTTGCGACCGAGCGCGGCTACGCCGGTTACGACGCAAACCGCCACGACTTCAACAAGCTGATCTGGCAACTGGCTTCGCCGAAGTGGAATTTCGACGACGCGACCTTCGACCGCACGGCGGAATCGTTCGCGAACCCGGATCACGTTGCGATCGTGATCGACAACTACCGCTGGCGTCTGGGCCTGTCGCGCGGCGAAGCGAAGTACGACGACATCGAGAAGCGTCTCGCCGCCGCACCGACCATTTCGGTGCCGACCATCACGATGGAAGGCGACTCGAACGGCGCGCCACATCCGGATCCGTCTGCGTACGCGAAGAAGTTCACGGGCAAGTACGCGCACCGGAACATCGGCGGCGGCGTGGGGCACAACCTGCCGCAAGAGGCGCCGAAGGCCTTCGCCGACGCGATCATCGACGTCGCGCGCTTCTGATCCGACGACTGAGGAGCCATCCGATGCGACCCATCAGAACCGCGTATGTCGTCCTCAGCACGGCGCTGCTGCTCGGCGCCGTATCGGCGGATCAGGCGATTGCGGAATCCGCCACATCGGCCAAACCTGCCTCGCCGATCTACGGCGTGACGATTCCCGACGGCTACCGCAAGTGGCAGATGATCGCCCCGGCGGAAGAGGCCGCGCCGCTTGACGAGCTGCGTGTCGTGCTGGGCAATCCCGCTGCGATCAAGGCAATCGAAAGCTCGACGCAGCCGTATCCGGACGGCACGATCCTGGTCAAGCTCGCGTACAAGCGCAAGCAGTCGCCCGATTTCGAACCGGCGACGGTGCCGGGCCAGGCGACCACGGTGCAGGTGATGGTGAAGGACTCGAAGCGCTATGCATCGACGGGCGGCTGGGGCTTCGGGCGCTTTATCAACGGCCAGCCGGCGGATCTCGCGCAGCACCAGACCTGTTTTGCGTGCCACGCAGCGCGGGTGAAGGACCGGGACTACGTTTTCACGCGCTACGCGCCGTAACAGCGGGTGCGGCCTTCCAGGTATTGGGATTCCCACGCGCGCAAAGGCGCTGTGGGATAATCGCCGTTTGCCCAGGGCGCGACTCACGAGGTTGTTCGCACGGGCGCAAGAAGGGCCAATATTCCCGCGGCCCGCTTTCTCTCTGCGATTTTTCACCCACAACCACGATGCCCGCATACCGTTCCAAAACCTCCACCGCCGGCCGCAACATGGCAGGTGCGCGCTCGCTGTGGCGCGCCACCGGCATGAAAGACGAAGATTTCTCGAAGCCGATCATTGCGGTGGTCAATTCGTTCACACAGTTCGTTCCCGGACACGTGCACCTGAAAGACCTCGGCCAACTCGTCGCGCGTGAAATCGAAGCGGCGGGCGGCGTCGCGAAAGAATTCAACACCATCGCCGTCGACGACGGCATTGCGATGGGCCACGACGGCATGCTCTATTCGCTGCCGAGCCGCGACATCATCGCGGATTCCGTCGAATACATGGTCAACGCGCACTGCGCCGATGCGATGGTGTGCATCTCGAACTGCGACAAGATCACCCCGGGCATGCTGATGGCCGCGATGCGCCTGAACATCCCCGTGATCTTCGTGTCGGGCGGCCCGATGGAAGCGGGCAAGACGCGCCTCGCGAATCCGAAGACGGGCACGATCGAGTTCAAGAAGCTCGACCTCGTCGACGCGATGGTGATCGCCGCTGATCAATCGTACTCGGACGCCGACGTCGCCGAAGTGGAACGCTCGGCATGCCCGACCTGCGGTTCGTGCTCGGGCATGTTCACGGCCAACTCGATGAACTGCCTGACGGAAGCGCTGGGCCTCTCGCTGCCGGGCAACGGCACGGTGGTCGCGACGCACGCGGACCGCGAGCAACTGTTCAAGCGCGCGGGCAGCCGTATCGTCGAACTGGCGCGCCAGTACTACGAGCAGGAAGACGCGCGCGTGCTGCCGCGTTCCGTCGGCTTCAAGGCATTCGAAAACGCGATGACGCTCGACATCGCGATGGGCGGCTCGACCAACACCATCCTGCACTTGCTGGCTATCGCGCGTGAGGCGGAAATCGACTTCACGATGACGGACATCGACCGTCTGTCGCGCATCGTGCCGCAGCTGTGCAAGGTCGCGCCGAACACGAACAAGTACCACATCGAAGACGTGCATCGCGCGGGCGGCATCATGGCGATCCTCGGCGAGCTGGATCGCGCGGGCAACCTGCACACGGATGTGCCGACGGTGCATGCACCGTCGCTGAAGGATGCGCTCAAGCAATGGGACATCGCGCTCACCGACGACGAAGCCGTGAAGACGTTCTACATGGCAGGTCCGGCCGGCATTCCGACGCAGGTTGCGTTCAGCCAGAACACGCGCTGGCCGAGCCTGGATTCGGATCGCGCGGAGGGCTGCATCCGTTCGTACGAGCATGCGTTCTCGAAGGAAGGCGGTCTTGCGGTGCTGACGGGCAATATCGCGCTGGACGGTTGCGTGGTGAAGACGGCGGGCGTCGACGAAAGCATTCTGGTGTTCGAAGGCTCGGCACACGTGACGGAGTCGCAGGACGAAGCTGTCGAGAACATCCTGAACGATAAGGTCAAGGCGGGCGATATCGTGATCGTGCGCTATGAAGGGCCCAAGGGTGGTCCCGGCATGCAGGAAATGCTGTACCCGACGAGCTATATCAAGTCGAAGGGTCTTGGCAAGGCGTGCGCGCTGCTGACGGATGGCCGTTTCTCGGGCGGTACGTCGGGACTGTCGATCGGGCATTGTTCGCCTGAGGCCGCGGCGGGCGGCGCGATTGGTCTCGTGCGCGATGGCGACAAGATTCGTATCGACATTCCGAATCGCACGATCAATGTGCTGCTGTCCGATGAGGAACTCGCGCGGCGTCGTGAGGAGCAGAATGCCAAGGGCTGGAAGCCTGCCAAACCGCGTCCGCGGAAGGTGTCAGCTGCGCTGAAGGCTTATGCAAAGCTTGTTATGTCGGCGGACAAGGGTGCCGTTAGGGATTTGTCGTTGCTCGACGATTAAGTTCTTTTTTTGATGTAGGTGGCCGCTCGATCTGGGCGGCTTTTTTTTTGCGGGTTGTCTGCGACGCTGGGTGTGGTTTGGTTTTTTGTTTTCGCTGGCATCCGCGGTTTGTTTTGCCTGGTTCATGCGTTGCCCCTGTGCGGGGCGGCACTTACTTTCTTTGCCGCCGCAAAGAAAGTAAGCAAAGAAAGCGGGCTAACACCGCCCGTTCTTGACCTCCGCCTGAGGGCCCCCAACAGTTCATCCACTTCAAACGGCGTTCTGCCATTCACTGCCCGTTGCCAGCGCCTTGAACAGGCGCCTCACCCACTTCAATCACCCGTAGCGTAGCCCGCGGCAGCGAATGGTTACGGCCGTCCAGGTGGCAAACTGTGTGTAGGTCGAAGTGCTTCACACGTCAGCGTTCCTACGACACCGATCGTGTTTTTCAGTCCGGAGTGAAGCGCATACGGCGAGACGGCCTACACACAGTTTGCCGCCATAGAACGTGGGCGATGCGATCGGGCATGCTGTGACGCGGGAGTATGGAGCGGGTGATGAGCCAATTCGAAGCGTTGGCAGCGGGCGTTGAGAAGAGCGACGCCGCGAACAGGACGGGGGCGTTGGGGGCCCGTGGGCAACTACAAGCAATGGCGGTGTTCAGCGGCTTTCTTTTGCCTACTTTTCTTTGCCGCGGCAAAGAAAAGTAGGTGCCGCCCCGCACAGGGGCGACGCGTGAAGCAGGCAATACAAAACGCGGATGCCGGCAAAAAGCCAAGCAAAACCAAACCAGCATCGCAAGACAAGCCAAAGCAAGTGCCGCCCCGCACAGGGGCGACGCGTGAAGCAGGCAATACAAAACGCGGATGCCGGCAAAAAGCCAAGCAAACCAAACCAGCATCGCAAGACAAGCCAAAGCAAGTGCCGCCCCGCCAAGGGGCAAACACATGCCGGGACATATCAATTAGCCGCTGCGTCAATCCGCCCAAACACCCCAGTACTCTTACTCGGCCCCGCCGCATAAAACAGCGTATTCTTCGGCTGATTATCGACATCATTACCGAAGCTGATCCCCCACAGCCCTGGCTGGGCAAACACCTGCCCACTATGCAACATGAGCTTGCCGAGATCCTTGCCGCTGGCAGCATCGAAAGCCTCGACCGTGCCATCACCAAAATTCCCAACCAGCAAATCATTGCTCAACGGGCCAAAGTTCGCAGGCGCCTGCGCAATACCCCACGGCGCATTCAGCACACCACCCGCTCCAACGAACTGCTTGACGAAGTGACCGCTGAGATCGAACTCATCGAGCACGCCGAACCCCGCTCCGACCACCTGTGCGCTCGCCGTCGCGTTCTGCTTCGCGTACGTCACGAAGATGTTGTTGCCGATCACCTGAATGCCGAACGGCGCAAACCCGGCCGGCAACGTCGGGTCTTTGAACTGCCCGTCGAGCTGCACCTTCTGGAACGAGGCATTGAATACGTCGATCTTGCCGTTGTGGAAATCGGCGGCATACAGCAGGTTCTGGCCGTTCACATTGGCTGCCGTCAGCCCCTTGTAGTTGGCGCGGCCCGTACTGTCGTCGAACGCCGTGACGGCCTGCGTCGGCAGAACTTTGGGTGACCACGCGGCAATCGTGCCCGCATCGGTGGCCCACACGAACACCGCGCTGCTGCTCGCGCCGCCGCTGCTGATAACGAAATCCGTCGTTGCATTGAAGATGATGCCCGTCGGGCCAGCGGGACCGTTGGCGCCATCGGGAATCGTCACAACGAGCGATTGCACGACGCCGTTGCCGTCGTAAAGCGTCGACTTGTGTGTGGTGTTGTCCGACACCCAGAAGGTGCCCTTGGGATTGAACGCGACACCCCAGCCATTCTGCAGGTTGGGGTCGGTGTGCGCGGCGGGCGTGCTGCCGTCCGATACCAGCGCCGTCGATACGAACGGGCTGGCGGGCGGCGGGGCGGGCGGTGAATCGTTGCTGCCGCCGCAGGCGGCGAGGCCGGCTGCCAGAACGCCGGCGAACGTAATGGCAAACAAAGGCTTACAGGCTTTCATCATCAGCTTCCTCATTCGTTGGAATACGGGTCAACAGGATCGCTAACAAATAAAAATGAAATCTTCTCGGCGATTTCCTTGGTTCCTTTGCGATCGGAACTCTCTTCAGAACAACTCACCTGGCCTGCCTATTCCTGCGAAATGCAGGTCGGTCGTTCGAGTCATTCATCCAGAACGTGACTTCGCTCTTCGCGACACGGCTTCGTCATGCAGGCGAAATAGGGTGCGTTCGAGGTGTAGATGAGCCGAGCTGCCGGATGTGTCGTTGCGCAATGACGGAATAAGCGGAATGGGTCGGGTGTTCTTCTGTATGCAACCGCCAATCAAACATGGAAGGACGTTATGAATCTGCTTGCCGAACCCGTCATGATCCGTGCTGCGCGCTCGCTGGGCGCAATGGAAAAGTTCTTTTATCTGCTGAATCAGAGCCATCCGAATCATTTCGCCATGGCTGCCGAGGTGTCCGGCGTCACGCATGTCGAGCAGTGGCAGAATGCGCTCGATCTGGTCGCACATCACTCGCCGCTCGTGTGGTCGCGCGTCGAGCGTGACGGCAGTGGCGCGCTCGCGTTTGCGCCCGTCCCACATGGTTCGGTTCCATTGAAAGTGGTGCGGTACGGTTCGTCGAGCTGGACCCGGGAAGTCGCCGCGCAACTCGCGCAACCGTTCGACGAACTGCAGCCACCGCTGCTGCGTGCTACGTTGCTGCATGGCGACGAACGTGCAATCGTCGTGCTCGTCGCGCATCATTCGGTTGGCGATGGCGTGTCGCTGACGGCGCTGCTCGGCGATCTGCTGCGCGCGGTGGCCGGCGAAGCGCTGGAGCGCCGCGCTGAGACGCGCGCGCTCGAGCGTCTGATCGAACTGAAGCATGGCGCGCCATCAGTCCCTTCGTCGCCGCCCGTGCCGTCCGATGCACCGATGCGCGCGCCGCTCGAGATGCGCCGTCCGGACGGTTCCGCGCCGCATGTCGAGGCGTTGCGTCTGTCGCCGGCGATGACGCGCGCGCTGCGCGAGCGTGCCAGAGCCGAACAGACCTCGGTTCAATCGGCGCTGATCGCGGCGTTCACACGAGCCATGTGCTTTCTGAACACGAACGCGCAGCAGGAGCCGCGCGTGCTATCGCCCGTCGATTTGCGGCGCCGGTTGCTCGACGGCAGCGATCATCTGGCGATGTGCGCGAGCGGCGTCGTTCACCCCGACGACAGTCCGCGCGATGCGAGCCTGTGGAGCCGCGCGCGTCACGCCGGCCAGGCATTCGCGGATATCGAATCGCCGGCTGTGCTGGCGGAGCGCGTGCTGACGGCGCACGCGCTGCTCGATACGGTGGACGGAGCGGCCGACGCGAAAGCCGTGTTCGCGCAGGCCTTCGCGAACGATGCGGTGGTGACGAATCTGGGCGTCGTCAATCTGCCGAAGCGCTTCGGCCCGATCGCACTCGACGCGGTGTGGGGGCCGTCGGTGTCGGTCGGTGTGATCGGCGAGCAGGTGATCGGCGCAGGGACGTTCGATGGCCAGTTGCATCTGGTCCATACGAGCTACGCGCCGGTGTCGGGACTGCTCGACCGGATGGCGGTCGAGTTCACACAAGCGTTGACGGGCGCAACGCAGTAGCAGCGGTTGTCAGAGGGCGGGAAGGCGGGAATGCGTGCAGGCGGCGACCTCAGTCGTCGCAACGCACGTCCTTCTTCTGCACGACGATGATGATCGGATACGTCTGGCCGTGTTCGAGTTCGATGCGCGCGACCACCGACATCGTCGTGCTGTCGATGTCGTCATACACGCTGACCTTTTCTTTGCGAAGGTTCTCGACGCCGACGCAGCCCGTCGCGCGGCCTTCGTCGTTCACCTGGCATTGGATGGGGTGATCGGCAATGTAGCGGTAACGGTCGCGGTCGGGTGTTGCGAGGTATTCGCGCATGCTGTCGGCTGCGCCGCCAACGCCCGTCACATAGCCGATCGCGCAGCTCAGGCTGCCGTTCGAGCCGGAGTCGGCGGCCATCGCAGCCGCGCTCGCGACAGCGAATGCCGCCGCGAGTGTCGATGCAAGAAGGGATTTCATTGCGCAGTGTGCCTCGCAGTTTGCCTGTTACGATCGAAGTGCTGGATTGTAACGGCAATGCGGGAAACGGGTCCGCTTGCGCGGCGCGGCGTGAGGAATCAGGCGAGATCAGGCGAGGTTCGGGGGCGCGGCTTTCAGCACGTCGACATGTTTCGGAAGCAGGCCGAGATCGAGGAAGGTATCCGCAATCTGCTGCTGCTCAGCAATAATCGCGCGCGTGATCGGCACGGTGCCGTACTGCTGGCGCGCCACGACGGTATCGACGACGGGCTTCGGCAGGCCCCACAACTGCGCGAGTTCGCTCGCCAGTTGATCCTTGTTCTGCTGCCCCCACTGATCGACTTTTTCGAGTTCGTCGATCACGATGCGGATCACGTCGGCATTCTTCGCGGCATACGTCTGCGACGAAAAATAGTACGCGCGGTTGCCCACTACGCCACTCGCATCGGCAATCACGCGCGCGCCAAGCGTTTTCTCCGCGGCCGCGAAGAACGGATCCCAGATAACCCACGCGTCGATAGATGCGCGCTCGAACGCCGCTCGCGCATCGGCGGGCGCGAGGAACGCGAGGTTCACGTCGCTGTACTGCAAGCCATGCTTGCGCAGCAGTTTCACCAGAAAGTAGTGAACGTTGCTGCCTTTGTTGAGCGCAATGCGTTTGCCCTTCAGGTCCGCAACCGTGCGGATGGACGAATTCGGCGGCACCAGCACGGCTTCGGATTGCGGCCGCGCCACCGTCGCCGCGACATACGCGAGCGGCGCGCCCGCCGCCTGCGCAAAGATCGGCGGCGCTTCGCCGACATCGCCGAGATCGATCGAACCGACGTTCAACGCTTCCAGTTGCACGGGGCCTGCGGAGAACTCCGTCCACGTCACGGAGACGTTGAGCGGCGCGAGCCGCTTTTCGAGCGTGCCGCGGCCCTTGAGCAGATTCAGATAACCCTTCTGGTTGCCGATGCGCAGCGTGCGCGGTGCGCCTTGCGCGAACGCTGCGGGTATCGCGGCTGTCGAGAGTGCCGCCGCAGCGGCGGCGCTTAGCGAGCGTTGAAGGAACGAACGTCGGTTGATCGTGGACATGTCGGATGTGCGCGAGGTTAGTGCTGCGGAGCGCCGTCCCATGCGGGCAGCGTCGCGCCGTGATAGACGGTCAGGATCGACGATGCGACATTGGCCTGCTGATAGCTGTCGACGAGCGTCTTCACCCACGGCGCCTTCGCATCCTTCGCATTGACCGCGATGAAGTTGCGATACGGATTGCCCGGCACTTTCTCCTGCGCGATACGTTCTTGCGGAATCTGGATGCCTGCCTTGATCGCCCAGTCGGTATTGACGACAGCTGCGTCCACATCGCTGATCGCGCGGCCTACGATGCCCGCATCGAGTTCCTTGATCTGGATGTGCTTCGGGTTCTCCGCGATGTCACGTGCCGTCGGCAGCAGGCCGACATCGGCGCGCAGCTTGATGAGCCCGTTGGCCTGCAACAGCAGCAGCGCGCGGCCTTCGTTGCTCGGATCGTTCGGCACGCCGATGGTCGCGTTCTGCGGCAGCGCGGCGACCGACTTCACCTTGCGCGAGTAGAGGCCGATCGGCTGCACATAGGTGAAGCCGACAGGCACGATGTCATAGTGGCGCGCGGCGATCTGCGCGTCGAGATACGGCTTGTGCTGGAACGAATTGGCGTCGAGATCGTGCTGCGCGAGCGCTTCGTTGGGCTGCGTGTAGTCGGAGAAGGTCGTGATCTTGACCTTGATGCCGTGCTTCGCGGCGTTGGCGGCGACCGCGCGCCACACGTCCTCGTCTTCGCCGGACATGATGCCGACGCGCACCGTCTGGTCGGCGGCCAGCGCAGTTTGCGCGCTCACGATGCCGCAGGTCAGCAGAACGGAGAACAGTGCGGCCTTGAGTGTCCTGGTTGTTTTCATGATTCAGAAGTCATCGGTTGAAGATGCCGAGATCGTAGAGAGGCGCCCGTGGCCGCGCAAATAATATCGAGCGCTATCGTTATCGCATCTGAGCGCAAGGGCGCGGCTCATCGATCGCGGATCAACAGGGCGAGCGCTTCCGGTTGCGTGGACGTGCCGAAGTAGCAAAGGGCAAGCGCGGCCCCTGTCGTTTTCAGGAAGCCCTGTGTGAGGCGTGTGAAGCGTCGGATGCGTACCATGGATCGTCCTCGCGGTGGATCGTGATCGAAGCGTTCAATGTAGCGAAGCCGATCGCGCGAGCGAACCAATCAATGGTCAGAATCAAAGCAGTTTCGACGCTATGGCCGCTGTGCCGCGCCAGATACGCGGCGTGCGTGATGGCGTGCCTTGCGCCGCCGCCACCATTGCCAGATGCCCGTCACCGATAGCCCGAACAGCGCGAGGCCGCCGATTCCCAGCACGATCATCAGCGGCAGTCCGCCCAGTTCGCCCGTATGCAATGGATAAATCACCGACACAGCACGCGCGCCTGGATCGAGCTGATCCCAGCGTTGGGCCGCGAGGACCTTGCCTGAGTAAGGATCGAGCCAGACCGAAGTCAGGCCGTTCGGGTGCGGGTCGTCGGGAAGACGCATGCGCACGCGCAACGGCGTGTCGGCTTTCGGGGGCAACTGCACGATGTTGATCTGGCCGTCGGGAAACTGCTCGTGTGCACGGGCGATGAGCGTGTCGACGGGCAGCATTCGCTGTGCGTGAGAAGCGTGTGCAGGCAAAGACGGTGCACGCATCGGATGAGCGCCGCTCAAGGTAGTGACCCAGCCACCGAGCGGCCGCCATGCCATATATGCGCCGGTCGCAACGGACAACGCAATGACGAGTCCCAGAGATGCGCCGCCCACACGATGCAGGTCATACAGCGCCCGCGTGCGTCCGCGCCGCAATTCGATGCGCCATGTCTTGATGCCCGCGCGCGGCCACCACAATACGAGGCCGGATATCAGCATCAGCAGATAGCACAGCGCGACACACGCGAGCAGCGGCTTGCCCGTTTGATCGAGCAGCAGCGAGCTATGCAGCTTGAAGAGCAGATTGAAGAAGCCTTCCGTTTGCGCGCGCCGACCGAGTTCGCGGCCTGTGTACGGATCGATGTAGACAGCGCCTTGCCATTTGCCGCGCACGGTCACTTCGAGACTTTGCTGCGCAGTGCGCGGCGGATGAAACGACAGCGCGGCGCGCGGCCCGAACTCGCTCGCGAGATGTTGCCGCACGCGTTCGAGCGAAACGGTCGTGTCGCTCTGCGAAGGCACGGCGACGCGAAACAGCTCAGGATGCAGATGCTCGTCGAGCGGCGCAGCGATCAGCAGCAGCGCGCCCGTGATGCCCATCAGCGCGAGCACCCAGCCCACCGACAGTGCGAACCAGCGGTGCGCGACGACCCAGTAATGTCGAAGGCGCGGCATGGCGGCTCTATTAGTGGGCGAGGTTGCTTGCATCGTCAGTAGATGAAGTGGCCTTGCACGTACACCATGCGCGGCGCGCCGACCATACGGCCCGGATTGCCGTCGACGTTACGCGTGTAGTAGCGCTTGTCCGTGAAGTTGTTCAGGCCCACCGTCAGCGTGCTGCCCTTCCAGTTCGGAATCTTCCAGTCGGCCTGGAAGTTGTACGTGCGGAAGCCCGGCACGCGGCCTGTCGTCGCTGCAGCGTTCTCGTTGACCGTGTTCTGCAGGTCCGAGTACTGCGAAGTCTGATGCGTCGTCGACAGGTTGAAGGTCCAGCCGTGCGTTTCGTACTTCAGACCCATCGTGTCGGTGATGCGCGAATAGAACGGCACATCGAGACCCGCCGTCGCGCCCGATTCCTGGATCGCCTTCGTGTACGTGAAGTTCGCGTACGCATCGAGGCCCCGCAACACGCTGTCTTCATCGAACGCGTAGTCGATCGCGGTTTCGATGCCCTGATGATGCGTCGCGCCGATGTTCTGGAACGTCGCGGGCACGACGCCCGGCACCTGCAGGATCTGGTTGTCGAAGCGCATGTTGAACGCGGTGATTTCCGCGTGAATGCGCTTGCTCGTCCAGCGCGCACCGACTTCGAAAGTCTTCGCGACTTCCGGCTGCAACGGGTTCGTCGCCGACTGCGAGTTCAGCTGCAGATTCTGCACAGGACCGAACGACACGCTGTAATCCGTGAACAGCGTCAGCGACGAGTTCCACAGATACTCGAGGCTCACAGCAGGCAGCGCCTTGTTGTTGAGCGTGTCGAAGTTCTGCTTGAGCGTGTCGTCGCGGCGAGTCGATTCGATATGCTCGAAACGGATGCCAGGCGTCAGACGCCAGCGGCCCAGCGCGATGCGGTCGTCGAGGTAGACGGCGTGCGCATCGGTCGAATTTTCGAAGGTGGCCGTTGGGCCGATGATGCCGGTGGCGATCGACTGGTTGTAGCTGTTGTCGTCGCCACGCTCGCGGATGTAGCGATAGCCGACCGTCACGTCCTGCTGGACCGGACCGAGCGTGAAGCGCTGTGTGAAGCGCGGCTCGACGCCTGTGGTGTTGTAGTTGCGCGGCTGGTATTGCAGCTGCGTGCCGGCTGCGTTGATCAGCGCGCTGGTGCGGTTGGCCTCGTTGTACCACGCGCGGACTTCGAATTCCTGGTTCGCGTTGAACGTGTTGATATAGCCGACTTCGACCGCTTTGCGCTCGCCTTGCCAGTAGTCGGTCGGGCGCGTGTTCTGGAACGGGTCCTGGTTGTATTGCGCGACCGTCAGGCCGCCCGGCGTGCGTGACTTCACGTCGTAGTACGAAAACTTGCCGTACAGCTCGGACGTCGGCGTGAGTTCGAAACGCCATTTGAGCGCGAGATCGTTGACGCGCTCGTCGCTGCCGTCGCGCCAGTCGCGGCCGGTCATGCCCGAATACAGCAGCGCGACGCCGAGGCCGTTGTCGAGCTGCGTGCCGAGGAAGGTGTTGTACTGCGTGTTGCTGCCGCCGCCTGCGGTGTAGATGTTTTCGCGCACGGAGGCATCGGCTGTCAGACCGGACTTGTCCGGAATCTCGCGCGTGCGGAAGTTGATCACGCCGCCCACGTTTTGCGGGCCGTAGCGCACGGTGCCGCCGCTGCGCACGACGTCGATGGTTTCGATGTTGCCGAGGCTGATCGGCGCGAATGACAGCTGCGGTTGGCCGTACGGCGCAACGGCCATCGGAATGCCGTCGAGCAGCACCGTCGAGCGCGGCGTGTAGCGCCCCGTCAAACCACGCACGCCGATGTTCAGCGAGATCTGGCTGCCGGCCGTGCCGGAGTTGTCGGTCGACTGCACGCCGGGAATGCGGCGCATCACATCGCCGATGCTGGTCGCGCCGCTGGCTTCGATCTGCTCCTTGTCGACCACGGTACGCGCGCCGGGGAACGTCTTCACGCTGTTCTGCAAGCCGGTGCCGAGCCAGTCGCCGGACACGGTGATCGAATCGAGCGTGGTCGTCTTGCTATCCGATGCGTTCGATGCAGCGGCGGCGGGTTTGTCCTGCTCGTTTTGCTCGTCCTGCGCCGACGCGCAGTCAGGCAGCGTGAGAAAGGCGAGTGCGGCGACGGCCGCAAAACAGTGGAGCTTGCTGACTGAGTCGATGCTCCGGCGGGCGGCAAAGGCCATGATTCCGAGTGTCCTGGTTCTGGTCCCGGAGGATGCCGCGCCTGGTCCGCTCTGCGAGCGTGAGCGCGCGCGGAGCGATCCTTCCGTAAATGTTACGAAATGTTGTTCCAACGGCGGGCGCGATTGTAATGCGAATCAATATCATTTGAAAGCGATTCCCTTGTTTTTCGTAGGGTTAGCGTTGTGGATTGGGAAATGGGGTAGGGACGAGGTGAATGCGCGCGGAAGAATTGGTAAGCAATCTTCCCGGCTACCGCGTGAACTAAGATTGGGCAACAGCTAGAGGAGTGCGCGTGATGCCGTCAATGTCTGCCGTCGCGAGTGCGTGTGCCGCTTTTATCGTTTTCTTGGCGGCGGGCAGTGCGATAACGGCGCAAGCGGCCAGCGCCGTCGATGCCGCGGCAAGCGAGCCCAAAACGCTCAAGGAGCGCCTGGGCGACAAGGCCAGCGACGACCAGCGCGTCGACAACTGCAAGGTGCCGATGGCCGAGCGGGGCAGCAAGCATCGCCCGGACGATTGCACGCACACACGCACCGACACGAACTGAACAGCGCGGGCCGCCCGCGCCTTGACCCGCTAGCTAGTGCGAGACCTGTGCCGGTCGCTGCCGGAAAACCGTCCCGCAAACCAGAATGAACAGCACGAGCGCAATCGATGCGCCGTACCGGCTCAGCGCCAGGCCGCCGTGGTCGACCGGCTTGTCGAGAAAATCACCGACCACCGCGCCGAGCGGGCGCGTCAGGATAAAAGCGGCCCAGAACAGCAGCGTGCGCGGAGTCCGCGTCGCGTAGTACGCGATGACGAGCGCGAGCAGCAGGCCGCCGAAAATCAGCGCCGCACCCGCGTAACCGAGGCCCTGGGTGTCGGCGGTCCAGTCGCCGAGCGCGGTGCCCAGCGTCTGGGAGAACATTATCGTCACCCAGTAGAACATTTCGGCTTTGGCGGACGACACGGTCGTGACGGACACCGACCCCATCGCCCAATACCAGATGATCAGCGACGCAATCAGCAGGCACAGCAGCAGCGCGCTGCCGCCCGCGTAGCCGATGCCGAGCGAGCGGTCGGCGAAGTCGGCGAGTGTGGTGCCGACTGTGGTCGTCGCGATGATCGTGACCCAGTACAGCACGGGATTGAAGCGGTCCGCCTTGATCTGCGCGATCACGGCGACGAGGAAAATGACGGCGAAGATGATCGTGCTGACGAGATAGCCGAGATTCATCGACATCGACGCAGCATCGCCGCCCGTCTCGCCGAGCGTGGTGGCGGCGATCTTGATGAGCCAGAAGGCGATGGTCAGTTCGGGAACCTTGGCGACAGCGTTTTTGGCTTTATCCATTGGGGTCGGGCGCGAAAGAGAGTGGACCGGAGGCGCGGCGGCATGGCTGCTGTGGGCAGCCGCGCGGCGCAAAGGCCACAGACTAGTAGGCATGTCCTTAAGAGAGCCTTAGTCCTTTCGTGTTCGACCGGAATAATCGCGGATTCAGTGCAAGCGCGCCTTGTGCATCGACACGATCACGCGCGCCCACAGTCCGCCTTCGGGATGATTGCCGAGCTTGAGTTTCGCGCCGCAACGCTGTGCGAGCCGGCCGACGATCGTCAGCCCGAGTCCCCAGTGTTCGTCGAGCCCGTTGTGCACTTCGTCGCGCCTTTCGTTTGACTCGTTCGATTCGTTCGACGCCAGCCGCATGAACGGCCTCGTCGCCGCGGCAAGGTCGTTTTCGCTGATGCCCTTGCCATGATCGCGCACGCTCAGCATCCACGTGCGCAGGCCGCGTGTCGTGCAGATTTCGATGGGCGGCGCGCCGTGCGCGAGCGCATTGCCGACCAGATTGCCGACGAGGCGCTCCAGCGCGTTGCGCGGCAGCGTGAAGTCCGCGCCGGCATTGAGCCGCAGCACGATTTTCGTGTCGTCGAGCGTCGCGCCGTGCACGAAGCGGTCGCGCAGCCACGCATCGACGCATACGTGCGCCGCCTGCGTCTCGCCGCGACCTGCGATATCGACGAACTGCCGCGCGACGTTCGAGAACAGATCGATATCTTCGATAAAACCAACACGCTTGTGCCATTGCGCGACGTTCAACGCCCGTGCGCGCAGCCGGGCGACGCGCGCATCGATCTGCCGCGAAAACGCGGCGAGCGCGGTCGACTGTTCGTCGAGTGCCTGGCTGTGACGGCCCATCAGATCGTTCAGCGCGCGCGCCACGCGGCGCACATCGCCTGCGCCGCGATCGGGTGCGCGCAGCGCGGCGCTGCCGGGTTCCGCGTCGCGCGCCATCTGCGCGAGCTCGCACAGGTTGCGCCGCGTCTGGCAGAACCAGTACGCGCACAGCGCGATCAACGCGGCAGGCAGCGACAGGATGAGCGGCGCAAAGCGCGGGTCGTAAGCGAGATAGAAGGGCGTCTCGTCCCATGTATCGGGAGAGCTTGTGTCGGCCAGCACGAGCGCGCTCATCGACGTGGACATCGGAGCGGCGCTCCACACGGCCGTGCGCAGCCTCGGCGCGACGGGCGCGCCGAGATCGACGAGGCGCGGGCGGATGGACAGCGCGGGGCCGATGCCTGTGGTGTCGCTGGCGTCGAGGACGGTGTCCTCGGTCGCAGCGCACGACGCGCCTGCGGGCGGCGCACTAAAAGGGGCGTCGTCGGCGATTAAAGAAACGGACTCGATCAGCCGATAACCGAGATGCACGGTCAGCAACATCGCCACCGATAACAGCACTGTTCGTGCGAACAAGGTATTCACGTCTTTCTCTGCGTCGATGATTCGCTCAGGTCATCCCGCAACGCGCACGCGGGCCTTTGGATTCGAGCGATGATCGCCGCAAGCGGCCATTTCCAATACGGCGAACAGCCGTGAAAACAGGCCGTTCCTTACCAGATGTTGCTGCCGCCGTTTTTGCCTTGCAGTTGTCCTTCTAACCGGCCGCCTGCCCCGACATCTCCGCCATCAACCGGATGACTTCGCCGCGCACCCAGCGGTTCGCCTGATCCTGTTCGCCGCTGCGATGCCAGTACAGATGCCATTCGAGCCGCGCGAGCGGGAACGGCAGTTCGAGAATGCGCGCGTCGTAGCGTTGCAGCAGTTGCACGGGTGCCGTCAGCGCGAGATCGGTGCGCAGCGCGATGAGCGGCGCGACCATGTAATGCTGGACGCGCATCTGCATCTGCCGGCGCCTGCCGAGCTTGCTCAGCTCGGCATCGACGAGACCGCTGCCCTGGCGGCGGCTCGACACCTGAATGTGGCCAAGCGCGAGATAGTCGTCCATGGTCAGCGTGTCGCTTGCGAACGGATGATCGTGGCGCAGCATGCATGCGTAACGGTCGCTGCCGAGCGGCATCTGATGCAGTTGAGGATCGTCGATGAGCGGCACGTCGATCGCGAAATCGATCTTGCCCGTCGCGAGCGCGGCGGCCACTTCGCTGCGCGGCGTGAAATAACTTTCGATGCGCATCCCAGGCGCCTGTTGCTGCAGCACTTCGCCGAGCGCGGGCAGCAGGATTGCCTCCGTCAGGTCGGGCATACTCAGGCGAAAGGTGCGTTCGGACGCGGCGGGCACGAACACGTCGCCTTCCGTGGCGCTCGTCTCCAGCAATTGCAGCGCTTCGCGCACCCGGCCGATGATGTTCTCGGACAGCGGCGTCGGCACCATGCCCGACGGCGTGCTGACGAAGAGAGGATCGTCGAACGCCTTGCGCATGCGCGCGAGCGCATTACTGACGGCGGGCTGCGTGATGAACAGCATTTCGGCCGCGCGCGTCAGATTGCGTTTGTCGTAGATCGCTTCGAATACGACGAAGAGGTTCAGATCGAGCTTTGGTGGACGCATCGCACAGTCTCCAGTCCCATGCCATGGTTGCACGGCCCGACATCATAATAGACGGACCGCGTAACGAGGCCGACGACACTCACGACGCGTCCACGCATGCCGACGCGGCTAGTCGCGCGGCGGCGCGGTCATGTACGCAGCGGCTGCGCCCAGTGTCTCCTTGCCTTGCGCGATCTCCATGCGTGCGATGGCTTGCAGGTGCACTTCGTCGGGGCCATCCGCGTAACGCAGCGCGCGGCCCCAGGTCCAGTGATCGGCGAGCGGCGTATCGGGGCTCAGGCCCATTGCGCCGAACACCTGCATCGCGCGATCGCAGACGGTCGTATGCAGTTGCGGGATGAGCGCCTTGATCATCGAAATTTCCTTGCGCGCAGCCTTCGCGCCCACTTCATCGATGAGCCACGCCGTCTTGAGCACGAGCAGGCGGGCCTGATCGATCTCGATGCGCGACTTCGCGATCCATTCACCGACTGTGCCGTGCTGATGCAGATACTTGCCGAAGGTCTTGCGTTCCTGCGAGCGTTCGATCATCAGTTCGAGCGCGAGCTCGGCTGCGCCGATCGAGCGCATGCAGTGATGGATGCGACCCGGGCCGAGACGCGCCTGAGCGAGCGCGAAGCCGCTGCCTTCTTCGCCGAGCAGATTCGTGGCGGGCACGCGCACGTTGGTGAATGTGATTTCGCAGTGGCCTTCGGGCGAGATGTGATTCATCACCGGGATGTTGCGGATCACTTTCACGCCGGGCGTTTGTGCGGGCACGAGGATCATGCTTTGTTGCTGATGCGTTTCCGCGTCCGGGTTCGTCTTGCCCATCACGATGAAGATCTTGCAGTCCGGATGTGCTGCGTTCGTGATGAACCATTTGCGGCCATTGATCACGTAGTCGTCGCCGTCGCGGCGTATCGATGTGGTGATGTTGGTGGCATCCGACGACGGAACGTCGGGTTCGGTCATCGCGAAGGCTGAGCGGATTTTGCCTTCCAGCAAGGGGTTGAGCCATTTTTCGCGTTGCGCGGGCGTGGCGAACATGTGGAGTAGTTCCATGTTGCCGGTGTCCGGCGCGTTGCAGTTGAAGACTTCCGGGGCCCAGGAGATTCGGCCCATGATTTCTGCCAGTGGCGCGTATTCGAGGTTCGTCAGGCGGGTGCCGGGTTCGTCGTCTTTCAGATGCGGCAGGAAGAGGTTCCAGAGGCCCTCCGCTTTTGCTTTCGCTTTTAGTTCTTCCATGAAGGATGGCGGGAAATTGCCCGCATGCACTTCTCTTAGCCACTGGGCGTGGCGGGGGACTATTTCCTTGTCCATGAAGGTTTTTACGCGTACGCGTAAGTCTTCTACTTTTTTTGTGTAGCCGAAGTTCATGATGTGTGTGTTCCTTTGTTTGGGTTTTGTCTTTGACGTTGGTGTGGTTTGGTTTTGTTTTCGCTGGCATCCGCGATTTGTTTTGCCTTGTTCACGCGTCGCCCCTGTGCGGGGCGGCACTTACTTTCTTTGCCGCCGCAAAGAAAGTAAGCAAAGAAAGCGGGCTAACACCGCCCGTACTTGACCTCCGCCTGAGGGCCCCCAACGGTTCCTCCGCTTCAAACGGCGTTCTGCCAGTCGCTGCCCGTTGCCAACGCTTCGAATTGGCTCATCACCCGCTTCACACTCCCGCGTCACCGCACGCGTTGTCGAATTGCGCGCGTTCTATAGCGGCAAACGGTGTGTAGGCTGTCGCGCCGTATGCACTTCACTCCGGACTGAAAAACACGATCGGTGTCGTAGAAGCGCTGAGGTGTGGAGCACTACGACCGACACACAGTTTGCCACCTGGGCGGCATCAACCATTCGCTACCGCTGGCGGCGCTACAGGTGATTGAAGCGGGTGATGCGTCAATTCGAAGCGTTGGCAACGGGTAATGAAATAGTGTGATGTCGTTTGAAGGATAAGAATCGTTGGGGGCCCTCAGGCAAGAACAAGGGCTGGCGGTGTTAGCGGCTTTCTTTTGCCTACTTTTCTTTGCCGCGGCAAAGAAAAGTAGGTGCCGCCCCGCACAGGGGCAACGCATGAAGAACCGATAACAAAACGCGGATGCCAGCAACAACACCAGCAAACCAAACCAAGCGTCGCAGACAAGAAAAAACCTAAATCGTCAAACCGCCATCAACAACAATACATTCCCCATTGGTATAACTAGCCGCATCGGAGACAAGATAGAGCACGGTCCCAGCCATTTCAGATGGCTCACCATGCCTGCGCAACGGGATGTTCTCGATCCAGTGCTCATAGATCTCCTTGTTCTCAAACAACGCGCCAGCAAATTTAGTCTTCGTCAATCCTGGCAAAAGCGCATTCACACGAATCCCAAGCGGTCCGCACTCTTTGGCAAACGCCTTCGTCATATTGACGACCGCTGCCTTGGTAATCGAATAGATCCCTTGCATATCACCCGGCTGCAGCGCATTGACAGACGCCGTATTCACAATCGCACCGCGTCCTCGCTCCTTCATCAACTTGCCCGCTTCAACCGACATAAAGAAATACCCGCGAACATTCACTTCAACAGTCTTGTTATAAGCAGCAAGATCCGTATCGAGGATGTGCCCGAAATAAGGATTCGCCGCCGCGTTATTCACGAGAATGTCGAGCCGCCCATGCTTCTCGCGAATATGCACAAACGTCGCTTCAATATCCTCCATGCGTCCCACGTGACACGCGAACGCTTCGGCACTTCCGCCAGTGGCGCGGATATTCGCCGCCACGTGCTCGCATTCGTCGAGCTTGCGGCTCGATACGATCACGTGCGCGCCCTGCCCGGCGAGCAGCTTCGCAATCGCTTCACCGATGCCGCGGCTAGCGCCCGTGACGAGCGCAATACGGCCGGTCAGATCGAATAGGTTCGTGCTCAATGTCGTCTCCTTCATGTTCTTGTCGAATAAGTAAGTGTGTTTGAATCTCACGCGATCACTTCGACCGCGAGTTGCGCAAGCGGCTCGACCATCGCGCCAACCGCGTGCGCGTCGGCACTCGATGCATTGCCCTGCATCGCGCGCGCTTTCACTCCTTGGGCAATCGAAGCGAGCCGGAAGAAACTGAACGCCAGATAGAACGGCCAGTTGTCGATGGCAGGCAGGCCGCGCAGTGCGCAGTACTTTGCGATGATCTCTTCTTCGTCAGGCACGCCGAGCGCAGTGCGGTCCTGTCCACGCAAACCCGTAATGTGCCCTTGCGCCGGCAAGCGCAAGCACATGCAGAAATAGGCGAGATCGGCGAGTGGATTGCCGAGCGTCGACAATTCCCAGTCGAGGATCGCGCGCACGCGCGGTGCGTCGCTCGCAAAGATCAGGTTGTCGATGCGGAAGTCGCCGTGCACGAGCGACGCGTCCATGGCATCGGCAGGGCAGTGCGCGGGCAACCAGTCGATCAGCACTTCCATTGCGTCGATGCGTTGCGTTTCGGCGGCGCGGTATTGCTTCGTCCATACGCCGATCTGACGCTCGAAGTAATTGCCCGCGCGTCCATAGTCGGCGAGTCCCACCGCTTGCGGATCGACGTCGTGCAGCGCCGCGAGCGTCGACACGATCGACGTGTAGTAGTCGCGACGCGCGTCGCGGTCAATCTCGGGCAGCGCCGGGTTCCAGAAGATGCGGCCTTCCTCGTAACTCATCACGTAGAACATGCTGCCGATGACATCGCGGTCCTCGCACAGATGCCACGCACGCGCGACGGGCACGGGCGTGTCGGCGAGCGCGCTTAGCACGCGGAATTCGCGATCGACGGCATGCGCCGATTTCAGCAAGTTGCCCGGCGGCTGGCGGCGCAAGACGTAGCGGCCGCTTTGGGCGTCGAGCAGATAAGTCGGATTGGACTGTCCGCCTGCAAACTTCGTCGCGCGCAGCGGGCCGCGAAAGTCCGCGACATGCTGCTCCAGATACTGCGCGAGGCGTTCGGGATCGAGCGCGGTGTCGTGCTGGGTCATCGATGAGTTAGCCATAGGTCTGAAAGGCGCGCCGCTGAGGATCGTCGAGATGGCCAATGCCGTTGAAGCTCGACAGATGCAGCGTGTCGCGATTGAAGAAGTAATGACTGACGCTGCTATTGCGAACCTGCATGTTGAGCGCGATCGCCGTCGCCGCGGGCGCCTGCAGGACCTGCTGCGTCAGCGCGGCAATTACGCCGCCCGAACTGACGACCAGCACGCGCTGTCCGTCGCCTTGCTGGATCGCGGCGCGCGCATCGGCGACGCGTTGCTGGAATGCTTGCCAGCTCTCCGGCGCGCGGCCATCGAGCGCGCCTTCCGTCCACAGATGCAGCACTTCGCGCAAGGCCTTGAAAAAATCGCGCGGGCTACGCGTCGCACGTTCGGCCAGCGCCGCGTGTTGCTCGCCGAGCGCGCGAAAGAGTGCGTGGAAATCGTATTCGTCGAGGCCGGGATGGATCCCGGTTTCCGTGGGCAGCGTATCGAGGCCGCGACGGATCGCATCGGCAGTCTGCGCATGGCGGCGCAGCGTGCCGGTCATCACGCGATCGAACGTGATATCGCGCTGCGCAAAGTATTCGCCGAGCCAGACGCCTTGCTGCTCGCCGACTTCCGACAACTGGTCGTAGTCGTCGGCGCCCAGCGACGCCTGGCCGTGCCGCACCAGATAGAGTTCCGCCATCGCATGTTTCACCGTGGAAGAGGTGAAACCAGCTTAGCGGCGGGGGACGTATTTCTGAAATTTATTTACTGAATCCATCGGGATTCAGTTTAGTGATGACGGATGTAACCTTAAATCGCAACTAACTGTCTGTTTTTATCGATTCCCAGCCTTCTCCGCGTGATGGCGCCCGGCCAGTGGGACCTGCCCAGGCCGCGCGTGACGCCAGACGTCATCAACGCCCGGCGTGTAGTCCGCTCAACGATTGCCGTCAAGCAGATCGTTGAGCAACGTATCGAAAGCGGATTGAGCGTCTTCGAGTTCCTGCAGCGCGGCGTCGAAGGTCTGCAGGGCGATTTGCGAAGGTTTGCCGCTGCCCGCCGGCGGGAATTGCGATTGCAGCGCGGCAAACGCCGTCTGCACCTGTTTCGTTGCGTTCAGAACGCGCTCCATCGCGCGGGATTCTTCGGCTCGCGCCTCTGCGTGGTCCATGCCAATGCTCCGTGATTCATCGTGCCGTGTCGGCGAGGCGCTCACTATGCCATGACTCGCCGCGTATTTCGCGCGCGGCGTTGCGCCTTCAGATCAAAGGCAAGCCACCATTCGCTTTCACTTCGCGCAACGACAACGACGATTCCACCGATGTCACGCCCGGCAGACTGCGCAATTCGTCGCGCATAAAGGTGCCGTAATCGTCGAGATCGCGTGCAACCACCTGCAGCACGTAGTCGGCGCTGCCCGATACGTTGTGGCACGACAGGATGCGTGGAATTGCCAGCACTTCGCGCTCGAAGCGGTTTGCGGTAGCGCGGTCGTGCACGGCGAAGCGCACGTAAACGAAAGAGATCACACCGAATCCGAGCGCGGATCGCGACAGCATCGCGCGATATCGCTCGATGTAGCCATCGTTCTCGAGCCGCTTGAGGCGCCGGGCGCACGGCGTTTCGCTCAGGCCGACGGTGTCGGCCAGTTTCGCGTTGGACATGCGGCCGTCCGACTGCAGCGCGGCGAGGATCGTGCGGTCGGTTTTGTCGAGTTCGTTCATGGATGAGGGGAAAGTGATAACCGGTTCGCTTATTTTAGGGCAATCCGCTAACTATGATGGATGGGCGGTCGATAATCGCCAGTATTCGCTCTCAATCAGAGTGCATCATGAGTGCCTCGATATATGAGGTTTCCCATGATTTCCGCTCATCTTCTGGTCATGTATGTCACGGCGCTGGTCGTGGTGTTTGCGCTGCCTGGTCCGGACATGGCGCTGGTGTTGCAGACGAGCATCGGGCGCGGCGCGCGTAACGGTTTCGCGGCGGCCGTCGGCCTTGGCTTGTCCCGTGCAACCCATGTGACGCTGTCCGCGTGCGGCGTCGCGGCACTGCTGCGCAATGCACCGTGGCTCTACGAAGTGGTGCGTTATGGCGGCGCGATCTATCTGGCCTGGGTGGCCGTGCAGATTTTCCGTTCGCCGATGTTCGCGCTGCCTGCAAACGGCACGCAGACGGACGACGACGGCGCGCTGCGCACGGCTTTCGTCAAAGGGCTGTTCACGAACCTGCTGAACCCGAAGGCGCTGCTGTTCTGTTCGGTACTGTTGCCGCAGTTCGTGCGACCGGAAGCGGGGCCCGTCGCGTGGCAGATGGTCGAACTGGGTGTCGTGCTGGTGGCGCTGGGCGCGTGTTTCGATGCCGTCTATGCAATCGGCGCGGCGCGGATTGCCGGCTGGGTGCGCGCGCATCCGCTTGCGCAGACCCTGCAGCGCTGGACCTTTTCGGCTGCGCTGATCGGCTTTGCGCTGCGCCTTTCGCTCGACTGAACGCGCCGCGCGTGCTTATTTTCGAATCATCGCCGCACGTTCCGGCTTCTGGTCGATGACCTTGCGGCGGTGCTTGTCCTTCATCTTCTTCCAGCCTTTGCATTCTTCCTTCGTGCGCAGGCAGCCAACGCAATAGCCGGTCTTGCTGTCGAACTTGCAGATGTCGATGCAGGGCGATTTGACACTCATGCTGGCGTGCTCGTGATCGTGTGAATGGAAGGTGAAAGGTGAATGTCGCATGGCGCGCCGGCGGCGAGCCAAGTGATTGTGTCAATAAAGGCGATAGACTACACGGCCTGAACCGGGGCCGCGCCTCGACCGATCACCTGACACCTGCCGATGAAAACCCTGTTGCTCTACGTTGTGACCGCGATCGCCGAGATTGTCGGCTGCTATCTGCCATGGCGCTGGCTCAAGGACGGCGGCTCCGCATGGCTGCTGCTGCCGGGCGCGTTGAGCCTTGCATTGTTCGCATGGCTGTTGACGTTTCATGGCACGGCCGCGGGCCGTGTCTATGCCGCATACGGCGGCGTCTACGTGGCCGTGGCGATTCTCTGGCTATGGTGCGTCGATCACGTGCGTCCGAGCGCGTGGGATGTCGCGGGCGTCGCGCTGACGCTGGCGGGCATGAGCGTCATTGCGTTCCAGCCTCGCGTCTGATGCTGCTCCGGCCCGCGCCGCACCGAGCGCGGACCCACATCGGGAGTCGTGCATCGCGCGAACCTGCCTGAACACGTTCGCGCGACGCCTTGGCTGAGCGCTGCGTTGCGCCTGGCTATTCCGGTTTGCCGAGGAAATCGAGCTTGCCGAGTTCGACGCCGTTATGACGCAGGATGTCGTAGGCCGTCGTAATGTGGAAGTAGAAGTTCGGCATCGCGAAGCCGAGCAGGTAAGACAGGCCGCTGAACTCGACCGCGCCGCTGCGCATCTTCAGCGTCACCTCACGCGTCTCCGAGCCGTCGATCTGAGCGGCGTTGAACTCCTTCAGATAATCGATCGTTTTCTGAATGCGCGCGTGCAGTTCATCGAATGTGAACTCGACGTCGTCGAACTTGGGTGCTTCGACGCCGGCCAGACGCGCCGCGCAACCCTTGGCGGTATCCGTCGCGATGTGAACCTGCCGGGCGAGCGGATGCATGTCCGGGAACAGACGCGCGCCCGTCAGCACGGAGGGATCGATCTGCTTTGCTGCTGCGTACGCCTGTCCCTTGCCGAGAATGGCCTGCAGGTTCGTGAGGCCGCGGATCAGCACGGGGATGGATGCCTGAAACATCGAGATGGTCATGGAAGTCCTCGAATTCTTGGGGTCCCGCGCGCTCTCTGGCACGCGGTCGCATAGCGTAACGCAACAGCGTAAAAACTGCTGGAGCAGCGTAACGCTGGTTTGACCTTTGCTGGAAGCTGGCCGTTCGGCCAGGTGTCGGACGTGCTGGAACTGTGTTCGAATCGATTGGTCGGACGGATGTCGTTGCCTCGTAACGAGGGAGGGCGCGAAGGTGTTTCCTAAGCGTCCGTCTGTTGCATGAGATCGAGTAGGTGCCTCCAGTAGACACAGGGAGAATCGCAACCATGACGAAGCATCCATTGCCCGGCAGCGAGCGCACGCTCGCGCCCGGCTCGAAGGTGGTCGCGCAATGCGATCCGGCGGAAAAGATTCAGGTAGTGGTCTTGCTGCGGCGCAAGGACGAGCAGCAGTTCGCGCAGTTGATGAAGAAGATCGAAGCGGGCGCGGCCGATGCAAAGCCGATTACGCGCGAAGAACTCGAGCAGCGCTTCGGCGCGGCGGCAGATGACATTGCAAAACTGAAAGCCTTCGCTGCGCAGCATGGGCTGACGGTTGTGCGTGAAGATGCGTCGGCGCGCAGCGTCGTGCTGAGCGGCACAATCGATCAGTTCCAGAAGGCGTTCGACGTTCAGTTGCAGCACTACGAGCATCAATCGATGGGCCAGTTTCGCGGACGCACGGGCACGATCAGCGTGCCCGACGATCTGCATGGCGTCGTGACGGCCGTGCTCGGTCTCGATGACCGCCCGCAGGCGCGCCCGCACTTTCGCATGCGTCCACCGTTCCAGCCGGCGAGGGTGCAACAGGCGTCGTCGTTTACGCCGTTGCAGCTCGCGTCGCTGTACAAGTTTCCGCAGGGCGACGGCAGCGGACAGTGCATCGGCATCGTCGAACTGGGCGGCGGCTATCGCACGGCGGACCTCGACAACTATTTCTCCAGCCTCGGCGTGGGTTCGCCGAAAGTCGTCGCGGTCGGCGTCGATCAGGGCGGCAATCATCCGACGGGCGATCCGAACGGACCCGACGGCGAAGTGACGCTCGACATCGAGATCGCCGGTGCGATCGCGCCGGGCGCGACGATTGCCGTGTACTTCACCACCAATAGCGACGCCGGCTTTATCGACGCCGTCAGCCGCGCCGTGCACGACAAGACCAACAAGCCTTCGGTGATTTCGATCAGTTGGGGCGCGCCCGAAAGCGTGTGGACCGCGCAATCAATGAACGCTTTCAACGATGTCCTGCAATCGGCTGCGGCGGTTGGCGTGACGGTCTGCGCCGCTTCGGGCGACAGCGGCTCCAGCGACGGCGTTGGCGACGGCAGCAACCATGTCGATTTCCCGGCGTCGAGCCCGTATGTGCTCGCATGCGGCGGCACCAGCCTGCAAGGCTCCGGGCAAACGGTCTCGCATGAAGTGGTGTGGAACGACGGCGCGAATGGCGGGGCAACGGGCGGCGGCGTAAGCGGCACGTTTCCGGTGCCGGCATGGCAGGAAGGGCTGTCTGTCTCCAGCGAGCAGGGCAGCAAGCACGCGCTGACAGGGCGCGGCGTGCCGGACGTGGCGGCCGACGCGTCGCCGCTCACCGGCTACGACGTAATAGTCGACGGCAACAACACGGTGATCGGCGGCACGAGCGCGGTTGCGCCGCTGTGGGCTGCACTGATCGCGCGCATTAATGGCGCGAGAGGCGCGAACGGCACGCCCGTCGGCTTCGTCAATCCGAAGCTGTACAAGGCGGCGGGCGCATGCAACGACATCACGCAGGGCAACAACGGCAGTTATGCCGCGACCACCGGCTGGGACGCCTGCACAGGCTTGGGCAGTCCCAATGGTGTGAAGGTGGCAGCGGCTTTATAGTCTGAAGAGCGGGCGTTGGCGGTCCGGGCGCCGCGTTTTCGCGGCGATCGACGCATCGCAACAGTGAGCACATAAACAGGCATTCGATGGAGCGATCATGACGAACACAGAATCAGCTTCCGGCAGTTTGCAGTCGCCTCACAATTCACACGCCACGCAGGAAGCATCCGCTGCGAGCGCGTCGCACAAGGCCGGTGACCATCCGTTCTTCGATCCCGTCGCGTACGGCAACGGGCCCGACGATTCGGTCACAGACAGCAGCGAGAACGCCGCGATCACGAAGCATTCCATCACGATCGGCGGCAAGAAGATCAACTACACGGCAACGGCAGGCCATCTGGTGACGGTCGATCCATCCAGCTCGCTGCCGAGCGCGAAGATGTTCTATGTTGCGTTCACGCAGGACAACCAGAAGGAAGAAACGCGGCCCGTTACGTTCTTCTATAACGGTGGGCCGGGCTCGTCGTCCGTGTTCGTGCTGCTGGGGTCGTTCGCGCCTCGCCGCATCAAGACGTCGATGCCGAGCTTCACGCCGCCCGCGCCGTATCAGATGGAAGACAACCCGGACAGCCTGATCGACAGGAGCGATCTCGTCTTCATCAATCCGGTTGGCACCGGTTATTCAGCTGCCGTCGCGCCGCGCAAGAACCGCGATTTCTGGGGCGTGGATCAGGACGCGGACTCGATCAAGCAGTTCATCAAGCGCTTTCTGACGAAGAACAACCGCTGGAATTCGCCGAAGTTTCTGTTCGGCGAGTCGTACGGCACGGCGCGCAGCTGCGTGCTTGCGTACAAGCTGCACGAAGATGGCGTCGATCTGAACGGCATCACGCTGCAATCGT
The DNA here is from genome assembly GCF_017104715.1 of Burkholderia sp. Ac-20365. GTDB lineage: Bacteria > Pseudomonadota > Gammaproteobacteria > Burkholderiales > Burkholderiaceae > Paraburkholderia. Next base: position 18,775 of record NZ_JAAGPI010000010.1, on the reverse strand, counting down.
CGATTCTCGATTACGCGCAGGCAGGCAATCCCGTCGGCGCACTGCCCACGGCCGCCGCCGACGCGTGGTATCACAAGAAGCTCGGCGTCGCGCCAAGGCCCACGGATCTCGGTCAGTTCGTCGAAGAGGTTGCGCAGTTCGCGCGCACCGACTACCTCAACGCGCTGCGCAAATTCCCGACCACGGATAGCGCCGTGGTCGAAAAGCTCAGCGAATACACGGGCATCGACAAGACCACGCTGCTTGCGTGGAGCCTCGACATCGCCGGGTATGACAGCCGCGGCAATTCACTCTTCTTGACCACGCTGCTGAAGTCGAAGGGACTCGCGCTCGGCGAGTACGACGGTCGCGTGACGGCGATCGAAACGGGGATCGCAGGCAAGATCGATCCGAACTCGGGCGGCAACGACCCGACCATGACGGCCGTGACGGGTGTCTACACGACGATGTGGAACGTCTATCTGAACGAGCAGTTGAAGTTCACGTCGAACTCGGCGTTCACGGATCTGAACGATCAGGCCTTCAAGTACTGGGACTTCAGCCATATCGATCCGACGGGCGAACAGAAGGGCCTCGACAAGAAGGGCAACGTCATTCTGTACACGGCGGGCGACCTCGCCGCCGTAATGGCGCTCAATGTCGATCTGAAGGTGCTGTCGGCGAATGGCTTCTACGACTTCGTCACGCCGTTCTATCAGACCGTGCTCGATCTGCAGCAGATGCCGTTGCTGAGCCAGCAGGTGCGCGACAACCTGTCCGCGCGCTTCTATCCGTCCGGGCATATGGTGTACCTCGACGGCGGCTCGCGTACCGCGTTGAAAGCCGACCTCGCTTCGATGTACGAGAAGGCGGTCAGCAACACGGAAGCACTCGGGCGCGTACGCGCGCTGCAGGCGCTTACGGCTGCGAAGATGCATTGAGCGCGTCTGTTTTGATGCGGGTCATGGCAACGATTTGACGCGTCGTCGAAACTGCGTCAATAGGGGCATTGCATTCGTACTGGCGATGCCCCTATTCGGCTGGCATCGAAAAAACGCAACGATTCAATTGCGCTGTTATTTACGTCATGCGCGCCGGATGTGTTTTAATTGCCTTGCGAATTAACTCTTCCGCGCAATCCAAAGGCGCGCTGATTAATGAACGAAGGGAAGGCGAACGCGCCCGGTGAGGCGCCTGGCAGTACTCGAATCGAATCAAATGCGCGTGATGCACATCGCCTCGCGCTAACGGTGCGCGTGCGCGGCATGGCGCTCGTAGCTATGTCTGCCGGCCTGTATCTGCATGCGGCTGGATCGTTTGCGCAAGACGCGTCGATGCTCGACGAGCGCGTCACGCAGCAGAACATCGCCGCGACCATCTGTCGGCCCGGCTACGCGGACACAGTTTCGCCACCGTTCGACGACATGATGGAGCACAAGGACCGGCTGCTTGCCGAATACGGCATCGATGCCGAACACGGTACGCGCTATGCGCTGGACCGCCGCGTGCCGATCGTGTTGGGTGGCTCGCCCGATGCGCCCGACAATCTCGGCCTGCTGCCGTGGGGCGGCCACAAGGGCGAGCGTCGCAAGGAATTGCTGACGGCCAAGCTCAAGCGCTGCGTGTGCGAAGGGCGCATGTCGTTGAGCGAAGCGCAGTCGGCCATTACCGGCAACTGGTCCGCGCATTACGGGGGCTTCGGCAGTGCGCCTTGCGATGACGATCGCGGTGTTGCGTCAATCGGTAACGATGGCCCGTGAGCCGGGCCGGCAGCGTCGCCAGCACGTTCAAACCGTCTTTCAGGTCGCCGCGACCCGCGGCAAACCGTCACATTCTGGAGAATCACATGAAGCAATCCATCATCGCTGCTGTTGCAGCGCTCAGCTGTCTCGCGGCCAGTCACGCTGCGCTGGCGGCGTCGCCGTGCGGCAAGGACGGCGCGCTGCAGATTCGCGGCGACGCGCCGGGCGCGATCAGCTATGACGTGTATCGCCAGTTGCGTCCGCTCGACGCGCATCGTCTCGCGATGTTCCAGGACGCGGGCACGGTCAGGCGCCTGCCCGACGGACTCGACGTGTGCGAGATCGCCGATGACGGTGTCGCCGATCCCTCCGCCGTGCTCGTGCATGTGCCGCAAGGCAAGATGGCGTGGTGGGTGAGCGCGGCGAATGTCGAGAACGCGGACTGAGTCTCGCCGCCTGCGTTGCCGCGAGGCACGTTTCTGGCTACGCTGACAGCTGAAACGAAGCTGAGACAGCATAGATCGAAACCCTGCATGCGGCGTTCAATCTGGCCTGTTGCTGACCACCACCAAATGGGAGCGTGGCGCGTATGAAGATCATCGTGTGGAACATTCCCGAGTCCTGCTCCGAGCAGGAAGTGCGTGATTTTCTCAGCCACGAGCTTGGTCATTATGCAAAAGACATCGAAGTGTTCGAGCCGGGCACGTCCAATGCGTACGCAAAGGTCGACGTCGAAGCCGATGAAGCCTATGTCGCCGAAGTCATCGCGCAGCAGTTCAACGGCAAGCAACTCGGCGGCGTGTCGCTGCAAGTGAGTGCGGTGCCGTTCGGCGGCGACGAAACGCCGCCGCGCAAGTAGTCAGACGGGCCATCGTTCAATCGAATGGCGTGTAAGGCAGCGCGCGCTTGTGGTGCGTGCTGTCGTAGAACCGCATGACGGTGTCGAACACCGTTTCGCTTACCGGCTTGCCTTCGAGAAAATCGTCGATGTCATCGTAACGGATGCCATACGCGTCCTCGTCAGGACGTTGAGGACGCAACATTTCGAGGTCGGCGGTCGGCACCTTGTGCGCAATCGCGTCGCTCGCGCCTAGCGCCCGGGCCAGCGCACGCACCCGCCGCTTTGTCAGACCCGCCAGCGGCAACACATCGGCGCCGCCGTCGCCGAACTTCGTGAAAAATCCCATCACCGATTCCGCCGCGTGATCCGTGCCGATCACGATGCCGCGACGCGCGCTCGCGGCCGCGTACTGCGCGATCATCCGCTGGCGCGCCTTGATGTTGCCGTGCACGAAGTCCTGCTGCGAAGCGTCGATGAACGGCAGGCCGCTCGCGCCGAGCGACGCGAGCATCGCGTCGGCGGCGGGGCGGATGTCGACGGTCAACGTGTCATCGGGGCGGATGAACGCGAGCGCCTGCTGCGCATCCGCTTCGTCGTGCTGGACGCCATAGGGAAGACGCATCGCGATGAAGCGCGCGTCTTCGTAGTGCGCGTCGCGCAGACGCTCGACGGCGAGTTGCGCGAGCCGGCCCGCTGTCGACGAATCGACGCCGCCGCTGATGCCGAGCACGTAAGTGGTCATTGCGTTGGCGCGCAGATAATCGGCGAGAAAAGCGACGCGCCGCTCGATTTCGCGTGCAATGTCGAACTCGTCCGCGACGTGCAGTTCGGCTGCGATCTGCCGCTGGCGGGCGGCGCGTTGCTGCTGGTCCATCGGCGTTCTCCTTGCAAGGTCGGCCTGCGATCTTCGATGATTGCATGAAGCGCTGAATCCGGTGCGCGCGCACACATTGTCTGGTTTAATGTGGCATACCCATAATTAAATCTGAACCAATAGCGCTTTAAATCGACTGATGCATGGGACGTCACAGTATTTAAAGGCGCGAAGCAGTAATTGATTAGTCATGACAGGCAGTACGGAGCGGATGAAAACGTTTCCTGCGCCGCGAGACGCCCGGCAGCAAGCAACGAGCGGCTGCTCGGGTTGGACGACAGGCAGTGATGTTCGAACACAATGACCAGCAAAAAAGAGAACAGGTTATTCATTCCGCCTGCACGAGAGAGGGCGGATGCGCATAGCGGTAACGTGCGCAATGACAACGGGGATACGGCGATCAGCCTGATCGCGTCGATATCGCGTGCGCGGCGATCGGCGTTGTCGTTCGGCTTATCTTTGGCGATTCCGTTGACGTTGACGCTGGCCGCTTCAATAGCCACGCAGAACGCGCAGGCGGCCGATGCGCCGCAAGACGCTGCCAATCCCGCCGTCGACGCTTCTGCTGTCGCCACACGCGATGCCGCCGGCGGCGTCGATCCTCGCCGCGCGCTGCTGATGCGCGACGTGTTTGCGCGCAGCGTCACACGTCGGCTCAAAGTGCCCGCCGCCGATCAGCGCGCGTACGGCGAGCGCCTGCAACAGGCGCTCGTGCAGAGCGATCTGGGCAATCTGTCGGGCGAGTATGTGGTGCTCGTCGATCGCAACGAAAACGTGCAGGCGCTCTTCATCTACTTTCGCGCGGCGCCGCTGGACGCGTGGCAGATGATCGGGGCGTCGCCCGTCGCGACTGGCAGGCCGGGGCAGTTCGATCACTTCATCACGCCGCTCGGCGTGTTCGAACACACGCCCGACAACATGGACTTCCGCGCGGAAGGCACGATGAACCAGAACGGCATCCGCGGCTACGGCAAGCACGACATGCGTATCTTCGATCTCGGCTGGGCGCAGGGCGAGCGCGGCTGGGGCAAGGGCGGCATGTCGCAGATGCGCTTCCAGATGCATGCGACGGATCCCGACAAGCTCGAACCGATCCTCGGTATCCGCCATTCGAAAGGCTGCGTGCGGATACCCGCTTCGCTGAACGTGTTCCTCGATCACTACGGCATTCTCGATCGCGAGTACGAGGCGCTTGTGGCAGAAGGGCGTTCGCTTTGGGTGCTGCACTCGGACCGCGTCGCGACGCCGTGGGCGGGCCGCTACATCGTCGTGGTGGATTCGCAGCGCAAGGCGCGGCCCGCGTGGTCGCCCGCGCCGAGCGGCAAGGTTCGCGCGAAAGTGCCGGCCAACGCCGACACGGCTGATTAGCGTCGCGACACAACCGCGGCCGGATGCTGTGTCACGAACGCGCGAGCAGCACGCCGATCAGCGCGACCACGAAGCCTGCCACCTGAATTGCCGTCAGCGTTTCGCCGAAGCCGACATAGCCTTCGAGCGCGGCAAGCGGCGGCGCGAGAAACAGCAGCGCCGTCGCGCGCGATGCGTCGCCGCGCCTGACCATCCACACGAGCAACGTGACGCTCACGCCCGACAGCATCACGATGCCCCAGGCAAGCGACACCCACAGCGCGGGAGACGGAATCCACTTCTGCTCGCCGAGCGCCAGCGCGAACACGAGCACGACGATGGCCGCGCCGACGTTCTGCACGGCGCTCGCGCTGCGAATATCGGCTTTCGACAGCGATGTCTTCTGGAACAGCGTTCCCGCTGTGATAGCGCACACGGCGAGAATCGACACGGTCACGACGATCCATTCCGGCACGTTACCCGCAGCGTCCGACGCGACGGGTGCTGTCGCAGCGGCGAGCTTCGGCTCGAGCACCAGCGCGACCCCTGCAAGGCCGAGCAGCATGCCCGTCCAGCCGCGTCCCGACAGACGTTCGCCGAACAGCGGCGCGGCAACCGCCGCAGTCAGCAGCGGCTGCAACGCGCCGAGCAGCGCCATGATGCCCGCGCTCATCCCTTGCGCGACGGCCCAGTAGCCGGCGCCCAGATAGACACCTTGCAGCAGCGCGCCCGCAATCAGATGCTTGCCGAGCACGCGCCCCTTCGGCCATTCGACGCGCGCGACCAGCGCCGCCAACGCGAAAAGCAGCGCCGTGCCGGCGAAGCGCGCGAGCAGAAACAGATTGGGATCGGCGAACGGCTTGATCGCGCGGGCGACGACGAAACCCGTCGACCACAGCACGACGAACACAACGGCATTGAAGACCACCAGCATCGGACGACTCGAACGACGGATACGAAGCCCGCAGTATCGGCGCAAGCGCCGCGAGTTGTCTTGTTCGAAGCTGCATCGCGTGTGGAGCGCAACGCAACGTCGCCTTCAGTACGCGAGCAGCACCGCCATCGCGCCGAGCAGTCCGCCGCAGATCGTGCACGCCCACAGCAGCGTGCGCGTGCGCCGGTATTCGAGCAGCACGTCGCTGACGAGCTGCGCCTGTTGCCGGACCGTCGTGACTTCGTGCCGATGCTGAAGATAGCGCACCGCGAGCTGCGGAATGCGCGGCACCAGATGCGCGAGATGCGGGAATTCCTGCGCAAGATGCCTGACCCAGCCGCGATGATCCAGTTCGCGGCGTGCCAGCCTGGCCAGCACCGAGCGCGCGATCTTCCATGAATCGACGCCCGGATGCAGCGCGTTGGCCAGCATCTCCGCCTGGCCGAACGCGCGCTGCGCGGCGGCGAGCCGCGGCGGCACGGCGCCGCCGAACGGATGCACGGCGAACAGCAGATGATGGAACAGCGCACCCGCCGAGCGTTCATGCGACTGCGGCGCGAAATGCGCTTCGGCGCGCGTGCGAAGTTCGGCTTCGAGCTTTTCAGGCCGCGTTTCCTGCGACACATGCCCGGCATCGCGATGCAGATGCGCGAGCCGGCCGTAGTCCTGGTCGAACAGCGCCGTGGCGCCATGCACGAAAAACTCGCGCTCCTGCGACGACAGACTCGACATCACCGCGAACTCCGCGAGCACGATGCGCCCGAGCGTGTCCGGCTCGATGCTCACGCGCACGCGCCGCGCGTCGAGCGTCGCGTGGAAGAAACCGTGCTCGAAGGCCTGCTCGGTGACCACTTCTATGATGTGCTCGGCGAGTGGCACGAGCTTCACGCCGCGCGCGGACAGACCGGCGAGATCGAGCGCGGGCAGCGACTCGATATGCTGCATCGCGAGCGTGCGGTCCGTGCACAGTTCCCAGATCACGTCGGGTATCGCGACGCGTTTGTCGCCGTCGAAATGATGGGCGGTCTGGCTCAGATTCGCGGCTTCGGCGCGCAGATCGAAACGGCGCAGGATCTCTTGCGTGAAGGTGTCGGCGAGTTCGCGAAGGCGCAGCCGGCGCGCGTTCTTCGAGAGCTTCTCGATCCAGCGCGCGACCCAGCGCAGCAGCGCGGCTTCATCCGAGATTTCCTGGACTTGCGCGACGCGCACGAGCTTGAGCGCGATGTCGCGGTGCCCGCCGAGCGGCTCGATCAGCCGGGCCACGTGCGTCTGCTCGGCAAAACCGTTTTTTGCGGGCGTCAGATCGATGGAAGCAAAGAGCGTCGAGACCGGCCGTCCAAGCGCGGCCGCGATCGCATGCTCGACTTCTTCGGGCGGCAAGGGCGTTTCCAGGTGGCTGACGGCATCGATGGCATCGTGCAGCGTGCCCGTTGCGAGTTCGGGGCGGCGCTGGAGCGCTTCGGCGAACGCGCTTGCCAGCGGGCCAAGATTGGGCAGCGCGCGATGCACGCCGGCACGGCCGCCGGGCGACTCGTGCACGCGCGAAGCGAGCGTGACGATCCAGTGCAGCTTGTGATGTTCAGGCGCGGCAAGCCAGATGAGACGCGCGCCATAGCGCAGCGCGTGGAACAGCAGTCGTAGTCGGCGAAACAGAGGCGGCATCGGGGCGGTGTGTTCGGCGGGCGCATCGGCGATGCGTGGGAAGACCGCTCAGATTAGCAAAGATGCGCGGCGCGGGACACCCGCACAGGCAAGCGCGTGCCGTTCGGCGCACGCAAACGGCATATACCTACGATTCACCGACTATCTGCCGACAGCCCGCCCACGGCTTGCAGCCCTTCATTACGCGCGACTTCCGCAACCGCTCGCCATGCGTAATACAATACGGCGCGGGCTTGCCCAATTCCTAATACACGCTCGCCGCTCACGGCGGCCAAACCAACCGATGCTCGCAGAACAACGTCATCAATACATTCTGGCTCAGGTCACGAAGACGGGCGCACTGTCGGTCGCCGAACTGGTCCGCGAGCTCAACGTATCGCGCGAGACGATCCGCCGCGATCTCAACGCACTCGCCGAGCGCGGCCTGATCGTGACGACGCATGGCGGCGCGCTGTCGAGCGACCGGCGCGAGCCTGATCTCGATACACGCGATGCCGCGAACGCCAGCGCGAAGCGCGCCATCGGCGAACGCGCGGCGCAACTGGTACCCGACGGCGCGTCGGTCATCATCGATTCGGGCAGCACCACGCATGCCGTCGCGCGTGCATTGACGGACCGCCACCGGCTGAGCGTCTACACGAACGACTGGCGTATCGCGCTGCTGCTTGGCCGGCGCAACGACAATCGCGTGACGCTGCTCGGCGGTGAACTGTCGGACAATGAAGACGCCGCGTTCGGCCTCGACACGATCACGCAGCTGTCGCACTATCACGCGGACTTCGCGCTGATCGGCGCGGGCGGCATCACGCCGGACGCATATCTCTCGGACTATTCGCGCATGGCCGCCGAAGTGCGCAGCCGGATGATCGGCGCGGGCAACACGGTCATCATCGTCGCCGATAACTCGAAGTTCGGCCGCGTGACGCCTGTGCGCATCGAAGGGATGGAGAAGGCACGTTACGTCGTCACCGAGCTTGCGCCGGACCGCGCGCTCGCAAAGGCGATCACGGCGCGCGGACCCGAAATCCTGATCGCGTGAGTGTCGCGCGCCGCGTTGTTTCCGTTTCGTTCACTTCACGCTGATGCCGAGGTCGGTCAGCGTCCTGCCGATCGCGGCGACGGCGTTGTGCATCTCGTTCGTATCGATCGCACCGATGCAGCCGACGCGGAACGTTTCCACCTGCGTGAGCTTGCCGGGATACAGGACGTATCCGGCCTCGCGCACGGCGGCATAAAACTCCCCAAATTGCCACTTCGGATCGCGCGGTGCGTGGAACGTGACGATCACGGGCGCCTGCACGTCGGCCGGCAGAAACGTCTCGAAGCCGAGCGCCTTCATCCCGTCGACAAGCGCCGCGCAGTTGCTGCGGTAACGCGCGCCACGCGCCGGTTGACCGCCTTCCGCGATGAACTGGTCCAGCGCCGTGCGCAGCGCCGCGACCACGTGCGTCGGTGGCGTAAAGCGCCATTGTGTGGTTTTTTGCATGTATGCGAACTGGTCGTACAGATCGAGCGCGAGCGACGGCGAGCGTCCTTCGCACGCTTCGAGCACGCTGCGCCGCACGATCACGAAGCCCATGCCGGGCACGCCTTCCAGACACTTGCCGCTCGCCGACACCAGCGCATCGATGCCGCCATTGCGCAGATCGATCGGCAGCGCGCCGAACGAACTCATTGCATCGACGATCAGGCTTTTTCCGTGGTGCTTGCAGACGGCCGCAATCGCGTCGAGCGGATTGAGCAGTCCGGCGCTGGTTTCCAGATGCACCTGCGCGACGTGCGTGATGCGCGGGTCGCGATTGAACGCATCTTCGATCGCGGCGGCGCTCACCGGCTCGTCCTCGCGCAGCGCCAATTCCACGTACGCGATGCCCATGCGCTGCAGCACCTTGATGATGCGCGCGCAGTACGCGCCGTTGTTCGGCACCAGCACGCGGCCGTCGCGCGGCACCAGCGTGCCGAGCGCCGCTTCGACGGCGAACGTGCCGCTGCCTTGCAGGGGCACGCACACGTAGTCATTTTCGCCATGTACGATCTCGACGAGATCGGCACAGACGCTGTGCGTCACGCGGTTGAACGCGGCGTCCCACGATCCCCAGTCGCGCAGCATCGATTGACGCGTCGCCGGCGAGGTCGTCAGCGGTCCCGGCGTGAGCAGGATCGGGTCGTTGCCAAGAATCACACAGCCTCCTTCGGATGGGTCAGGTGCGCCGTGGCGGGCGCACATTGCATTGCTTGCATCAGCAGATGCTTTGCATATTATTGGCTATTTGTGTCATTTTGTGGAAATCGGCAGAATCTTCACGTCGGTGTCACAAAAAAAGCCCATCCTTGCCGTGCCCGTTCAGGCAAGGCATTCAGCAACGCGTAATCGTCGGAGGGATGCCTTGGTACAAACGCCGCAAAAAAAGTTGTCAGCAATCTGCAATTCCAGCGGTTCAGGCCGCGACGTCAGGCGTGTGGCGCGCCCGTAGCGCCGCTCGACACCACCACTAAACGGGTTACCCACAGGTTTTTGCCTTTTGGAGAGAACGACATGAAGAAGACGGATCACCTTCGCCCGACGGGCCGCGCTGCTCACTACGCGCGCAAACTGCTGCCCGCGCTGGTCGCGGCGGCGGCGTTCGGCGGCGCGATGTCCGCGCACGCGGCGGGCGCGGTCGTGCTGTACACGGCTGACGGCCTGGAGAATCTCTACAAGGACGTGCTGCCCGCGTTCGAGAAGCAGGAAGGCGTCAAGGTCAATATCGTGACGGCCGGCAGCGGCGAAGTCGTGAACCGCGCCACGGTCGAAAAGGATGCGCCGAAGGCTGACGTCATCGTCACGTTGCCGCCGTTCATCCAGCAGGCGGGGCAGTCGGGCCTGCTGCAGAACTATGAGAGCGTGAATTACAAGAACGTGCCGGCCATCGCGAAGGCTTCGGATGGCGCGTGGGCGACGTTCGTGAACAACTATTTCTCGTTCGCGATCAACCCGGAAGTGGTGAAGAACCAGCCGAAGACGTTCGCGGATCTGCTGCACCCGGACTACAGCGGCAAGGTCGCGTACTCGAACCCGGCTACGGCGGGCGACGGTATGGCCGTGATCATCCTGACGACGTCGCTGATGGGCGAAGACAAGGCGTTCGACTATCTGAAGAAGCTCGAGCAGAGCGCCAAGTTCCACACCAAGGGTACGGGCTACCTCGACGTGCTGCTCTCGCGTAACGAGATCGCGGTGGCCAACGGCGACCTGCAGATGGACCTCGACGACGCAGCCAACGGCGGCCTGTCGCTCAAGCCGATCTTCCTCGCAGCCGAAGCAGGCGGCCAGCCGACCACGTTCCAGCTGCCGTACGCGATCGGTCTGATCAAGGGCGGCCCGAACCAGGCAGGCGGCAAGAAGCTGATCGACTATCTGATGTCGACGGAAGTGCAGTCGAAGGTGCCGGACATCTTCGGCATTCCGGGTCGCACGGACGTGGCGCTGTCGGGCAAGAACGGCGCGGCTGTCAAGCAGGCGATCTCGGGCGTGAAGCTGATCCCGGTCGACTGGAACCAGGTGATGGCGAAGAAGGCTGACTGGACGGCACGCTGGAAGAGCGAAGTGATCGGCAATTCGGGCAAGCAGCTCGAGGTCGTCAAGCCGAAGTAATTGCGGCATTGGATGTCTGATGGAAGCGCGCGGCGCGATGTTCGTTCCAACGCTCATCGCGCCGCGCGACAAGCATGCCGGCGCCCGAAAGCGCCGATAAAAAACGTAGGAGGATGGTCCCGGTGAATACTGCAACCCTTGCTGGTTCCGGCGAACTCGACGCCACGTCACGCGCTGAGGGCATCGCGCAGGCGGGCGCGCCAGGCGGCGTGCAGATCGACCACCTGACGGTGCGCTTCGGCTCGCGCACGGTGCTCGACGATCTGTCGCTGACGATCGAGCGCGGCGAACTGTTGACCGTGCTCGGCCGCAGCGGCTGCGGCAAGACGACGTTGCTGCGCTTTATCGCCGGTTTTATCGAAGCCGATGGTCTCGCAGGCACGCTGACGGTCGCCGGACGCGATCTCACGCATGTGCCGCCGCACAAGCGCAATCTGGGGCTGCTGTTCCAGAGCTATGCGCTGTTCCCGCATTTGTCCGTGTTCGAGAACGTCGCGTTCGGTCTGCGCGCGCGCCGCATCTCGACGAAAGAAATTGCCCGCCGTGTCGCCGATGCGCTGAAGCTCGTGCAACTCGGCGACGCCGGTCACGTGATGCCCGCGCAACTGTCGGGCGGCATGCAGCAGCGCGTGGCGCTCGCGCGTGCGCTCGTGATCGAGCCGGATGTGCTGCTGCTCGACGAACCGCTGTCCGCGCTCGACGCCAATCTGCGCGCGTCGGTGCGCTCCGAACTGAAGGCGCTGCATGAACGCCTGCCGAATCTGACGATCGTCTGCGTGACGCACGATCAGGACGACGCGCTCGTGTTGTCCGATCGCACGCTGCTGATGCGCGACGGCCAGATCGCGCAGCTCGGCACACCGCAGCAACTGTACGACACGCCGAACGACGCGTTCGTCGCGCGGTATCTCGGCGCGGCCAACCTGCTGCCGCCGAACGTCGCGTTCGCCCTCGGCGATGCGCGATACAGCGAGCGTGACCGCGTCGCGTGTCTGCGTCCTGAATCGATGCGTATCGTGCCGCTTGGCGAAGGCCAGTTGCACGGCACGATTTCGACGGTCGAATGGTATGGCTCGGTGCTGGCCGTGCAGGTCGCCCTCGACGCGATGCCCAACGAACCCGTGCAGGTATCGATGCAGCGCGGCACCGGCGTGACGCCCGAAAAGGGCGCGCGGATTTCCTTGCGTTACGAGGCAGACGATGTCGTCCTTATCAAGCCCTGACGCGCTCGACGCAGCGCAGGATGCGCGCCGCGCCGCGGCCGCCGCCTCGCATGCGGCGCACGCGGCGGCGAAGCGTCGTCGCGAGCGACTGTCGCAGTGGCATCTGGCGTTTCTCGCCGTGGTCGTGCTCGGTCCGCTCGTGATCTATCCGCTCGTGCGTCTCGTGTTGTTGAGCCTGACGGGCGAGCATGGCCTGAGCTTTCACGCTTACTCGACGTTCTTCCAGAACCCCGAGACGAGCGGCGTGATCGGCACGACGCTGTGGATTCTGTTCGCCAGCGCCGGGCTTGCTTCTTTGCTCGGTGTCGCGCTCGCGTCGCTGCTGTTTTTCAAGCCGTTTCCGGGCGCGCGTCTCGTCACGCGTTTTCTGGAACTGTTCGTCGCGTTCCCGTCGTTTCTCGTCGCGTTCACGCTGATCTTTCTGTACGGCTCGCAGGGCTCCGTCAGTATCGGGTTGCAACGGCTCTTTCATCTCGAAGCGCCGCCGCTCGATTTCCTGTTCGGCATCGGCGGCGTGATTCTCGCGGAAGTGGTGTTCTACGCGCCGTTCGTCGTGCGTCCGACGCTCGCGTCGTTCGCGATGCTCGACATGCGCCTGATCGAAGCCGCGCGCAGTCTCGGCGCGAATAGCTGGATGGTTGCGTTTCGCGTGATCCTGCCGCTCGCGTGGCCAGGTATCGCGGCGGGCACGATCCTGTGTTTCCTGCTGACGCTAAACGAGTTCGGCATTCTGCTCGTACTCGGCAGCGCGCATCTGATCACGCTGCCCGTGGCGATCTACAGTTCGGCCACCGTCGATCTCGATCTGCCGACGGCCGCCGCCGGTGCCGTCGTGATGCTGGCGATGTCGCTGTCGTTGTATGCGCTGTACCGCCAGGTCAACAAGCGCAAGGTGAGAGGAGCGAAGTAATGTCCGACGTCGATCAAACCGTGCTGCCCGCCGTGCATCATCGCGCGCGGCCTGTGCAACATGGCATCGTTGCGCGCATCGGCGGGGCGCTGTTCATGGCGTTCGCCGCGCTGCTGTGCTTCTGGCTGTTCGTGCTGCCTGTGATCGTGGTCGCGCTGTCGAGCGTCGCTGCGCACTGGTCAGGCACGATCCTGCCCGACGGCTTCAGCATGCGCTGGTTCGAGCGCCTCGGCGGCAGCGATTTCGATGCGCTCGTCACCAGCCTGCAGATTGGTTTCGGCGTGGCGATTCTCGGCACGATTCTCGGTCTGTGGCTCGCACTTGCGCTGGAAGGCCGCGACCGCCGTGGACTCGGCGCGCTCGTCGATACGATCGCGATGGTGCCCAACGGCGTGCCGAGCGTCGTGCTCGGTCTGGCCGTGCTGATCGCGTATCACAAGAAGCCAGTCGATCTGTCGAGCTCCGCTGCCATCGTGATCTTCGTGCAGCTCGCGCTGGTACTGCCGTTCTGCTATCGCTGCGCCGCGGCTGCGCTGCGGCCTGAACTGACGGTGTTGCGCGAAGCGGCAGCGAGCCTCGGAGCACCGCCGTCGATGGTGTTGCGCCGGGTCGTGCTGCCGCAACTGGTGCCCGCTATCCGCGCATCGCTCGCGCTCGGTTTCGCGCTGTCTCTCGGTGAACTGGGCGCGACGCTCACTGTTTATCCGCCTGGTTTCGCGACGGTGCCGATCGTCGTCGTCGGGCAGGTCGAGCGCGGTTATTACCTTCCGGCGTCCGCGCTGTCGCTGATCCTGCTGATCGCGTCGCTGGCCGCGCTGCTTCTTATCGCCGCCCGCGTGCCGCGTCGCCGCGTGGACTGATCGTCAACGTTTCCTGATTTTTCGTGAGGTGTGTCGAGGTCGGCGCACCACGCACATTGATGTGGCAAATATTGTCGAAATGACCGAAAATATGGAAATTGAACCGGACGACCGGATCGACGTGGTCAGGCGGCATTCGCTGACGGCGCTGGTGCGCGACGAGATCGAACGGCACATCGTCGACGGCAAGCTGGCGCCGGGCGACAAGCTCAACGAAGCCGAATGGGCCACGCGGCTGCAGGTGTCGCGCGGTCCGGTGCGCGAGGCGTTTCGCGCGCTGGAGCAGGCGGGGCTGGTGCGCAACGAGAAGAATCGCGGCGTGTTCGTGCGGACCGTGTCGCTGACGGAAGCCGACGAGATTTACGCGGTCCGCGCCGTGCTCGAAGAAGCGGCGTGCCGGATGCTGGCGCCGCGCATCGACGCCGCTCAACTGGCGACGCTGCGCGCACATGTCGATGCGATGCGCAGCGCACTCGATGCCGGCGATCACGACGCTTACGCGCGCGCCAACGTCGCATTTCACGACGCGATCGTCGCGACGGCGGGCAACGGCAAGCTGTATGAGACGTATCGCGGGCTGGTGGGTGAATTGAGCCTGTTCAGACGCGCCGCGCTGGATGTACGAAGCGATGCCGTCGAGCGGTCGCTCGCCGAGCATCGCGCGATTCTGTCGGCGCTCGCCGCGCGTGATGCCGACGAAGCAGCACGGCTGATGCGTGCGCACGTCGACGGCGGCAGGCAGCGCGCGCACGAGGCTGCGGAGCCGCGCGCAACAAACGATGGCAACGACGGGTTGAGCGCGCTGCTCGCCTGAACGAAGCCTGAACGAATCAAGAACACGCGTCGGCGACGCGTAGGGAAGAGTGCAATGGCAATCCAATCCGGACGTAGTGTTGAAGTGAATGGCCGTCTTTATCAGTTGCCTGCCAAGCCGACGGTGGTCGTCTGTGTCGATGGCTGCGAGTATGACTATCTGGAAGCAGCCGTGAAGGCAGGCGTCGCGCCGTATATCGGCAAGATGCTGAGCGAAGGCGCGGCGTTCAAGGCCGACTGCGTGATTCCGTCATTCACCAACCCGAACAATCTGTCGATCGTGTGTGGCGTGCCGCCGTCCGTGCATGGCATCTGCGGCAACTACTTCTGGGACCCGCAGGCCAACGACGGCAAAGGCGCGGAAGTGATGATGAACGACCCCGCTTATCTGCGCGCGCCGACGCTGCTCGCCGCTGCCGCCGATGCAGGCGCGGCCGTGGCCGTCGTCACTGCAAAGGACAAGCTGCGCCGTCTGCTCGGCAACAAGATGACAGGCATCTGCTTCTCGGCGGAAAAGGCCGACAAGGTAACGCTCGAAGAAAACGGTATCGACGAAGTGCTGGATCTGGTCGGTTTGCCTGTGCCTGACGTGTACAGCGCGGGGCTTTCCGAGTTCGTGTTCGCCGCTGGCGTGCGACTCGCGCAGACGCGCAAGCTCGACCTGATGTATCTGTCGACCACCGATTACATCCAGCACAAGTGGGCGCCGGGCACGGAGGGTGCGAACGCGTTTTACGCCATGATGGACGGTTATCTCGCACAACTTGATGCGCTCGGCTGGGTCATCGGTCTGACGGCAGACCACGGCATGAACGCCAAGCACGATCCGCAGACGGGCGAGCCGAACGTGATCTATCTGCAGGACGTGATGGACGAATGGCTCGGCGCGCGCGCAGCCCGCGTGATTCTGCCGATTACCGATCCGTATGTCGTCCATCACGGCGCGCTCGGTTCGTTCGCGACGATCTATCTGCCTGCCGATGCAAACGCACGTCAGGTGATCGAACGTCTTGGCGGTTTGAAGGACATCGAAGTCGTGCTCGACAACAAGGCGGCGTGCGAGCGCTTCGAATTGCCGAACGACCGCGTGGGCGACATCGTCGTCGTCAGCAAGAAGAATACGGCGCTCGGCACGCGCCGCGAAGAACATGACCTGTCGGGCCTGACCGTACCGCTGCGTTCGCACGGCGGCATCTCGGAGCAGGTGGTGCCGCTGATCTTCAATCGACGCATCGACGAAGCAAGCGTCGCGGGCAAGCGTCTGCGCAATTTCGACGTGTTCGATATCGCGCTCAACCATACGGCGGCGTCATGAACGCAATCCTGCAATCCAACGACCATCCGGCGTTTCGCGCGGAAGCGCTGCGTCTGAAGGGCGAGCGCGCCGCTCGTTCGCGCACGCTCGATGTGTTCGATCCGTATTCGGGCATGCGCGTCGGCACGGTGCCGATGGCGAGCGTCGACGATGTGCGCGCCGCTTTCGAGTACGCGGGTGCGTATCACGCGACGCTGTCGCGTTATGAACGCTCGCAGATTCTCGAACGTGCGGGCTTGCTGCTGCGTGAGCGGCTCGAAGAGGCGTCGGATCTGATCACGCTCGAATCGGGTTTGTCCAAGCAGGATTCTCGCTATGAGATCGGGCGCGTTGCCGACGTGCTGAAGTTCGCGTCGATCGAAGCGTTGCGTGATGACGGCCAGAGTTTTTCGTGCGATCTGACACCGCACGGCAAGAAGCGGCGCGTGTTTACGCAGCGCGATCCGCTTGCCGGCGTGATCGTCGCGATCACGCCGTTCAATCACCCGATGAACCAGGTCGCGCACAAGATTGCGCCTTCGATTGCGACGAATAATCGGGTGATCCTGAAGCCATCGGAGAAGGTGCCGCTGTCGGCGTTCTTTCTCGCCGACATTCTTTATGAAGCCGGCCTGCCTGCGCCGATGCTGCAGGTAGTCACAGGCGACCCGCGCGAAATCGCCGACGAACTGATCACGAATCCGCTTGCCGAACTGGTGACGTTCACGGGCGGCGTGGCGATCGGCAAGCATATCGCCGAGCGCGCGGGCTACCGCCGCGTCGTGCTCGAACTCGGTGGCAACGATCCGCTGATCGTGCTCGAAGACGCCGATATCGAGCGTGCGGCCACACTGGCGGTGCAAGGCTCCTACAAGAACTCGGGGCAGCGTTGCACGGCCGTCAAGCGGATGATCGTGCAGAAGAGCATCGCGGCGCGCTTCACGGAACTGGTTGTCGAAAAAACACGCGAATGGACCTACGGCGATCCGTTCGATACGTCGAACCAGATGGGCACGGTGATCGACGCCGATGCAGCGCGTCTGTTCGAAGCGCGTGTGAACGAAGCTGTCGCACAGGGCGCACGCCTGTTGACGGGCAATCAGCGCAAGGGCGCGCTGTATGCGCCGACGGTCGTCGATCAGGTCGATCCGTCGATGACGCTGATCCGCGAGGAAACCTTCGGCCCGGTCTCGCCGATCATCACCTTCAACACGATCGATGACGCCATCCGTATCAGCAACGGCACGCCGTTCGGGCTGTCGTGTGGACTGTGCACGAACCGGCAGGATGCGATTCCGCGCTTCATCAACGAACTGCGCGTGGGCACGGTGAATGTGTGGGAAGTGCCGGGCTATCGCGTCGAACTGACGCCGTTTGGCGGCATCAAGGATTCGGGGCTCGGCTATAAGGAAGGCGTGCAGGAAGCGATGAAGAGCTTCACCAATCTCAAAACCTTTTCTCTTCCGTGGGAGTGATCGCGTGGCATTGAATCTGGACGACATTCGCGGACTGTTCGAGGCGCACGGCCAGCTTGCCTACAGTGGTGAGCCGGTGACGCAGCTCGAGCATGCGTTGCAAAGCGGTGCGCTGGCGGAATCGGAGGGCGCGTCCGAGGAACTGGTCGCGGCGGCGTTTCTGCACGACCTTGGGCATTTGCTGAACCGTCAGGGCGAGACGCCGACGGCGCGCGGCATCGACGATCTGCATCAATACTTCGCGCTGCCATTCTTGCGGCCGGTGTTGCCGGAGGCGACGCTGGAGCCGATTCGGCTGCATGTCGATGCAAAGCGCTGTCTTTGCGCAATCGACGCGGCTTACTTTGGGAAGCTGTCGGCGGATTCCGTGCGCAGTCTTGAACTGCAGGGCGGCATTTTCAGCGATGACGAGGCGCAGACGTTCTTGCAGAAGCCGTTTGCCGAAGACGCGCTGCGTTTGCGCCGCTGGGACGATCTCGCGAAAGAGTCGAACCGAGCGACGCCGGGGCTTGATCACTATATGGATGTCGTGTCGCGGGTGATGTCGCGGCATGCTGTTGCGTGATTTCTAGCTGCGGGCTTGCTGGTTACTCGCTGGATATGTCATGCGGTTTACGCACATCAAAAAAAGCCTTGCAAGTCCGCGATCCAGTGTCTAGAATTCCGGTCTTTCGCGCTGCGGCCAACGCGGTGCGAAAGAAACGAGGGAGGCTGGAAAGCCAGTATTGACAGGCTTTCCCGTTCAGTCGGCAGGTTAGGAAGTTAAAAAAACCGGTTGACGAAACGAAAAAGGTTCTTCATAATCTCGTTTCTCTGCTGCTGACGCAGCAATGTGGTGAAAGCAAGGCGCTTCCCGCGAATGTTCTTTAAAAATCAACAGCCGATAAGTGTGGGTGCTCGATGGCGGCGCGCGGTGATCTTCGGATTACCGATATAGCGAAAGTAATCGAGTCTCACACAGAAGTAATTGAGGAAGGTTTGACTGGGTTGAAAAACTCAGCGCAGATCTTTCGTCAGTGATTTTGAGTGAGCGACCGGTTCAATACGTAGGCAACTGCGTGAACCGAAAAACAGTAACAGGTTTGAACTGAAGAGTTTGATCCTGGCTCAGATTGAACGCTGGCGGCATGCCTTACACATGCAAGTCGAACGGCAGCGCGGGGGCAACCCTGGCGGCGAGTGGCGAA
>NZ_JAAGPI010000119.1 GCF_017104715.1 Burkholderia sp. Ac-20365 | reverse complement strand
GGCTTCAGACCTGGACCCGCTGCAGCTTCCACTGCAGCACCGGGTCAGAGAACAACTGCGTCAGCTTGTTGGTACCAGTATACATGAACAGCAGCACATCGACAGTCCGCCGGACTTCGTTGAAAACGAAGTCACAATCGAGATTCATACCGAACGGGCTTTGCTTGATGAGCGTGGCGATACGCACAAACGCCGAGATAGGATCGTTCGCGTGAACCGTCGTCAGCCCGCCGGCGTGTCCGGTATTCAGCAGCGACAGGTAATCCCATGCCTCATCACCGCGCAGCTCCGAGATATAGCAACGGTGCAACTTCGCGCGCAGGCTCGAGCGCACCAGCTCGCGCGCCGGCAGGCTGTCGCTGAAGAACATGTGGACGCGGTTCCAGTGGTACGGCAGCGAGAATTCGTGCACGTCCTCGATCGTGCCGATCCGCTCGTCGCGCGGAACCAGATCAGCAAGCGCTTTGAGAAGCGTTGTCTTTCCCGACCCGGTTCCGCCAACCGGTACGACGTTCAGCTTGTTGGCGATCGCCAGCTCAAAAAAACGCTGCATGTCGCCGTTCGCTTTCGCTTCCAGCATGTCAAGCTCGAATTGCTCGAGCTTCACGTCGGCAGGTACGTCAAGATGCATCGATACATCGCGGAAGCCGTCGAATGTGCCGTACTCATGCAATTGCGCGATCGTGAAGCGCTTGTCGCTCGGGATTCGGATCGTGATCGAAACCGTGCCGGCCTCGACGGCGGGCGGCACCATTACTTGCCCGCGCTGACCATCAGGCAAGGTCACGGGCTTGATCGGCTCCTTGGCCGAGATCTGCCCTTTCTTGTCAAACACGACAAGGGCATTGGCGAGC
>NZ_JAAGPI010000118.1 GCF_017104715.1 Burkholderia sp. Ac-20365 | reverse complement strand
TCGTGATGCGCTCGTTGCGAGCTATCAGGAAGCCATACGCAGTGAGCGCGTGGTCGATCGTTGCCCTTTCTTCTACCGACGTCACACTGAATCTCCCGACGAGATTGCCGATGGCGTCACGTGCAATTGAAGGTGCGCCGATCGGCTCAATGGCGGGCTCCTGACCGATCAGGTTACTCGACTCGAACGGCGCGGCCCCTTCCTGAACCGGAACGCCTAACGCTTCAGCAAGGTCCCGAAAGTGAGCAGGAGCCGGTCGAGCCTCGGATGGATCGTCTTCGTAAATGTCGCGATCGAAGACATGCACTTCCACCCCTTCGTCAGTGCTGTACTCCACCATCCCGTCTGAATGCGAGACGAGGACACGAACGCTACGTTGCGAGCTCAATTCGCTGTTCGACGCAAGGTTGATGCGCTCACAAAGGGCGTCGATCCCGTCAGCATCCAACGAAACGTCGTCGCCGCCATCGGTCGCGATATCGTCGATATCGTCCGTACGATTCGCGGGCTCGCCCATCCCGCTGCGCTGATAGAACCGCAGCGCAGCCAAAATTGTGTTTCGCTCCCGAGTCGAACCGAAAGCGAGCTGATCACCGCCATTACCAACGGACGTGGCGACACGCATTGCGCCCACTCCCGGGCCTGCTCGTCTCGCTCGCTCGCACCCCGGAGTCAGGTCCAACACACGGTTCAGCACATCAACGGTCGCCTCGAGTTCTGCACGCGCCTCGTCTTCCACGCGGGGAAACTGTGCGAGAGACAGATCCCCTCTCGAAAGCGCTGATGAGACCTCGTCGATCCGCTTCTGAAGGATTCTCCCCGCCTCGAGAATTGATTGCTCCACCGATTCCGTCGACGCCGACCCGGG
>NZ_JAAGPI010000117.1 GCF_017104715.1 Burkholderia sp. Ac-20365 | reverse complement strand
CCCGGTGGACCTTTGCGGTTGCCGGGTTTTTTCTTTGTCGGCGATTTGCTTAGTTTGACGAACTGAATTGTGCGGATTCGGATTTTGCGGATTCGATTGGCATCGGCGTGGCTGCGCTATCATGACGTCCATTCATCGCGCGTCGTTTTTCTCTCATGACGATTCTGTGTCGCCTTCTTCTCGTTTGTGTTTTCGCGCTGCTCGGCATGCGCGGCGCGAACGCGTGCGAACAGATGATGTACGGCGCGCAATCCGCTACCGCCGGACCGGCGATGCACATGGCGGAGCATGTTCATTGCGACTCCGCCACTCGTCACGATAAGCAAGATAGCCCCGATTGCTGCCCCCACTCGGGCTCGTGCAGTCAGGGTTTCGGCAGCCATTGCGGCGCGCTGCCGCTGGCGTCGCACGTCGATCACTTCACGCGCGCGCACGACGCGCCATCCGTGCCGGTTGCCGCCTTGCGCGCCGGCATTACGCACGCGCCTCCTTTGCCTCCTCCGATCGTCTGAACGCAGCCTTCAGGCCATCCATCGTTCGACGAGACTTCGCACGCCATCACGCACCATTGCGCACCATCAAGCGCCAGCATGAATCGCGTGCGAAAGCGATATACGCCAGCGCCGCGTGCCAAAGCTGCACCGACGTCGCGACCGCTTCACCCACCCACGTACGGCGCTCGACCATCAAACAGGGCTCGCCGATTTCGATATCCAGATGATGACGCACATACGCATCCGGCTTACGCGCATAAATACGAAACTCCGCGCGCTGAATCGGCGCGAGCCGCACCATATAGTGATTAGGCGTTTCCTGCGTGAAATCCTGCTGCAAATAAAGCGGAAACAGCGCGGGATTCACAAAGCGGTCT
>NZ_JAAGPI010000116.1 GCF_017104715.1 Burkholderia sp. Ac-20365 | reverse complement strand
CCTGACGTTCGAGTTGATGGCTGAGCGCTTCGGCGTCGCTATAGAGCTTGTGGCAGGTCTCGTTCTTGACCGCCGCGAGGTTCGTCATATAGCGCGTCTTGTCGACGCCCACGACGAGCGCGCCGTGATGCGCGAGCGCATCGGCGCGGGTCTGGTCGTCGGCGTTCCAGTGATCGCCTGCGGAGAACAGCACGGTGAAACCGCGCATCCCGCCGATGGGGCGCGTCACGGCGACATCGCCATAACGGCCGCCGGAGACATGCGTCACGGCGCTATGCGCCGGTGCCTCGGTTGCGTGGGCCTGAACGGCGCCGAGCGCGAGCAATACTGCGCCCGCTGCCGCGCGGGTCGTGCGCGGCAGCGAGAAAATACGATGAATCATGAACGCCAGCCTCCTGCCAGCAGCGATAGATCCGCAAGGGTGATGAACACGCTGATCGAGCCCGAGGCGGCCAGATAGCGCGGTTCCCAGCGCGGCGCGAACTTGTTCTTGAAGCCGCGCAACCCACGGAAGTTGTAGAACTTGCCGCCGAAGCGCCAGATCAGTCCGGCCAGGCGGTGCCACGACGACGCGAGCGGCGTCGGCCCCATGCCGGAAAGCGGCGCCATGCCGAGCGAGAGCGACTGATACCCGGCGGCTTTCAGATGCAGCGCAAGCTGCGTGAACAGATACTCCATCGCGTAGGGCGAAGCGCCCGGCAGATGGCGCATGACGCCGACCGTCGCGTCGGTGTTCAGGTCGGTCGTCATGAAGGTGACGAAGGCGAGCGGCGCGCCGTTCTGGCGCACCATCAGCACGTGCTGGGCGGCGAGGTAATCGTCCTCGAACGCGGCCACCGAGAAGCTCTTTTCGCGCGCTTCGCGGTCTTCCAGCCAGGCGTCGGAG
>NZ_JAAGPI010000115.1 GCF_017104715.1 Burkholderia sp. Ac-20365 | reverse complement strand
GTCGATGCCCGCGAATTTCTTGAAGAGGCAGCCCTTGCCTTCCATCACCGGCTTCGCGGCGAGCGGGCCGATGTTGCCGAGGCCGAGCACGGCGGTGCCGTTCGTGATGACGCCGACGAGGTTGCCGCGCGACGTGTACTTCTGCGCGTCGAGCGGATCGGCGTGGATCGCTTCGCACGCGGCGGCGACGCCCGGCGAATACGCGAGCGACAGATCCAGCTGGTTCGACAGCGGCTTGGTCGGGGTGACCGAAATCTTGCCGGGTTTCGGGTTCAGGTGATAAGCGAGTGCGGCCTGCTTCAGTTGTTCGTCCATGATTGACCTGCGAGAGACATGCGAAATATTGACGGTTCAGTACGCAGCACCTTCGGCCGCGTCTGCTTGAATCGAGGGGGTGATCGACTGCGAGACGGCACGCGACGCGCCGGGTCGGCACGCCATCGAACCTTGGCGGGTGGCAAGAGGAAAGTACAAAGTACTGAACGATTTCTAAGGGCCGCCTAGTGTACACCCCCTAAATGACGCATGTTGGTGCAGCGCCGCATCCTCCGCATCAGCGTGCGAGCGATCGGGCCCCACTTGTTTCGCCGGTGGTGAGCCGCGCGGCGAACGCGCGCGAATTCCGCCGAAAACCGGCCTGAATCGGGTAAAAGAGCCGGCTACGCGCGCAGCGATGCGATTGGCCCTCCGATCGCGCCCCGGCCCCCTGGGCAGGTTCCCCTTGCTGCGCCACCGGGCCCGCGCCCGCTCTTCGCTCATCACCCAAGGAATGCCCATGACAGGCTACGATCGTCAGTCGATCTCGGATACGACCGCCAAAATCCTGCTCGAAGTACAGGCAGTGCACTTCAACGCAGAAAAACCGTTCATCTTCACGTCCGGCTGGGC
>NZ_JAAGPI010000114.1 GCF_017104715.1 Burkholderia sp. Ac-20365 | reverse complement strand
CGATCGGGTTGTCGCTGCGCATGATCAGGTCGGTATAGAGGCCCGACTTGGTCTCCTTCAGCGCATAGCCCGGCGTCGACGAGACCCGCTGCGTCGAGCGCGGATCGATCGCGTTGATCAGGTGCACGTCGCCCGACAGCAGCGCGTTCAGGCGCGCGGCGCTGTCGCTGATGCCGATCAGCTCGATCTCGTCGAGATACGGCTTGCCCGGCTTGAAGTAGCTGTCGTTGCGCACGCCGACGGTCGACACGCCCGGCTTGAACGACTTCAGCTTGTACGGGCCGCAGCCGATGCCGGTCGAGAAATCGGTCGTGCCGTCCTTGACGATCACGAGCTGCGGCGTCGCGAGGATCACCGGCAGATCGGCGTTCGCGCTGGCGAGCGTCAACGTGACTTCGTCGGGGCCGCTAGCCTTCGCATCCGTGAACTGTTCGGCAAGCGTCTTGACCTTCGACGCGGTGGCCGGGTTCTTGTGGCGCATCAGCGAAAACACCACGTCGGCCGGGCCCACCGGCTTGCCGTCGTGGAACGTGACGCCCTTGCGCAGCTTGATGATCCACGTCTTCGCATCGGTCGTCTGCAGCGATTCGGCGAGGTTCATCTGCGGCGTCAGGCTCGCATCGAGCTGCGTGAGGCCGCTGTAGAAAATGAAGAAGCGGGTAGAGGCCGCGCCCGTCGGGCCCTTGGCCGGATCGAGCGTATCGGCCGTCGAGCCGGCTTCGTTCGCGACCCGGATCTTGCCGCCGCGCTTCGGCGCGGGCGCGGCGAACACCAGCACGA
>NZ_JAAGPI010000113.1 GCF_017104715.1 Burkholderia sp. Ac-20365 | reverse complement strand
CGGGCGCCAAGCCCTATCTGCCGATGGCGGGTTTCGCCCAGTATCGCGATGCGGTGCAGGCGCTGGTGTTCGGCGCGCAGTGTCCGTCGCGCGCAGCAGGGCGTGTGGCGACGGTGCAGACGCTCGGCGGTTCGGGCGCGCTCAAGGTCGGTGCCGATTTCATCAAGCGCTATTTCCCGCAAAGCCAGGTGTGGGTCAGCGACCCGACGTGGGAAAACCATCGCTTCATCTTCGAGCGCGCGGGTTTCGAGGTGAACACCTACCCGTACTACGACGAAGCGACTGGCGGTCTGAAGTTCGACGCGATGGTGGCGGCCAACGAGGGGCTGCCGGCAAAGAGCTGCGGGCTGCTGCACGACTGCTGCCATAACCCGACCGGCGTGGATCTGGACGACGCGCAATGGGTGCAACTGATCGACGTGCTGCAAAAGCGCGATCTGCTGCCGTTCGTCGATATGGCGTATCAGGGTTTTGGCGCCGGTCTGGACGCCGATGCCTTCGCGGTGCGCGAACTCGGCCGTCGCGGTGTGCCGGCGCTGGTGGCGAACTCGTTCTCGAAGAACTTCTCGCTGTACGGCGAGCGTTGCGGCGGTCTGCACGTGATCTGCGAAGACGCGGCCGCGGCTGATCGCGTGCTGGGCCAGCTGACGGGCGCGGTGCGCTCGAACTACAGCAATCCGCCGACGCACGGCGCCAGGATCGTCACGCGCGTGCTGACGACGCCCGCGCTCAAGCAATCGTGGGAAACCGAGCTGGCGGCGATGTGCGAGCGTATCGCCCGCATGCGTGTGGCGATTCACGACGGCCTGCAGGCGCACGTGAGCGGCGAAGCGCTGTCGCGTTATGTGAAGCAGCGCGGCATGTTCACTTACACGGGCCTGAGCGCGGATCAGGTCGATCGCC
>NZ_JAAGPI010000112.1 GCF_017104715.1 Burkholderia sp. Ac-20365 | reverse complement strand
CCATCGCCCGCGCATTGGCGTTTTCGATGCGGCGCGCGACGCCCAGTTCGATATCGCCCGGCCCGGCCGGAATTTTCGCGTTGACGAGTAACGCCGATGCAAACCAGTTGGCCGCGTCGGTACGTTTCGAATAGATGTAATTAGCGCCGATGAAATTGCCGCTATAGGCATAGGTCGCGGCGAACATCTGCGTGAGTTGCGAAGACGGCGTGAGCGTGGGCGTATTGGCGTAATACTGATAGCGGTTCACGCCATAGCCGAGGATCATGCCGAAACGCTGGTACATCACATTCATGCCGATATTGCGGCCATCGGCGGTCTGACCGGCTGCATTCTGCGCACCGAACGAATAGCCAATTTCACCGGAAAGACCGTTGAAATTCGGCGTGCGATAGCGCACGGCGTTGGGATAAAAGCCGCCGGTGCCCGATTTCCCCAGCGTCGTCGTATGTTCCAGCGACATGATGGCCGCGGGGTTCGACAAGCCGTAAGTCGCTACGTCCGATGCAAGAAAGACCCAGTAGATCGGCAGGTACAGATAGCCGGCGTCGACGCTGCCGAACGGCCCCGACAACCCGACCGACGCGCCCCGATTGAACGCCGTCGCGCCGCCGCCCATCCCCGAGTAGAGATTGAAGCCCGTCTCGAGCCGGAAATTCGCGCGATAGCCGCCGCCGAGATCTTCCTTGCCGAGCAGCCCGAAGCGCGATGCCTGCAGGTTGCCGCTGGCCGCCATCGCCGTCGGGCTGACGGTGTCGTTGAATTTGCCGTACTGAACGGCCGAATCGACGATACCGTAGATCGTGACCGTCGATTGCGCCCAGCCTGCCGAATTGCCCGCCGCCACCAGCGCCGCGAGTGCCGTTCCGTTTCGCAGGCACGAACGTCCCCACGCGCCCGTTGCCGGGCGCTTCTTCGCGTA
>NZ_JAAGPI010000111.1 GCF_017104715.1 Burkholderia sp. Ac-20365 | reverse complement strand
TCTCGACGCGCAACGTGTCGACGATGCTTTCGAGTTCGTCGCGATACTGCGCGACGTTCGCGAACAGGTACGCCTGCGCCATCTCGGGCTTGCCGTCGGCCTTCATCTTCACGGTGTCGTCGATCGCCGCGAAATAGTTCGTGGCGCTCTCCTTCGCCTGCGAGACGAGCCCGACCTGCGCCTGGCCGACCGCCGACTTCGCCTGCACGTCGAGCGCGGCGCGCAGCGCGCCCTGCTTCGCCTTCAGCTCGTCGCGCGCCTGCGCGGCGGTGTTCGCGTCGGGCGCATAGACGAGCGTCATCGTCGCGATCTGGATGTTCTTCACATCGGCGACGAGATCCGCCGACGCGAGCGCGCTCGGCACGATTCCCTGGGTGACCTGGCGTACCTCGGACGCGCTCTTGCGGGTCTGGTACACGGCATAGATGCCGATCGCGGACAGCGCGAAGAACGTCAGGACGACTAGCAGCGTAATGCGATGACGGATGGTCATGAGTACAGCTCCCCGCAGCGATCCGGCTTCGATCGCCGTTTGGTCTATTGAAAGAATGTGAGCGCCGAATTATCGGGGATGGTGTATGACGCTCCGATGACCGAAAATCATTCATTCATTGATAAAAATGAAATGAATAATTGTGACGAAAGCACCCTAAAGGTTTGCCGGGATCTGCCGTTAACCTCATGCCACAAGGCTTCGATCGGCGATCCTGCGCGGCCTTTGAATTCCACGCTCGGATATTTTATTTTTATTTATTTAATCCGCGAATTAGCCGCAATCGGGCTTTCGTAAAACGTTTGCGCATTATCGACGAATTCAGTCGAATTCGCGATTTTTTATTGCCCTGGCGTGATTCTACGGACGGATGAAAACGATTCCGCCCGCCCGGGGCCCGCGATGCGATGGACTGCATCGGGGGCCCCGGCGCGGGCGTGAGCGAC
>NZ_JAAGPI010000110.1 GCF_017104715.1 Burkholderia sp. Ac-20365 | reverse complement strand
CTTGTAGCGGTTCGGCGCGATGCCGTGCGCGCGCGCGGCAACGTCGTCCTCGCGCACCGCCCGCAGCGTGCGGCCGAGATGCGAGCGCAGCAGCCGCACCTGCACGAGCGCGAACACGACGAGCACGGCGAACGTGAACCAGTACGCGGCCCGCGCGGTCGTCGCCCACGGCAGCGGTGCGATGCCGGTGATGCCGAGCGGCCCGCGCGTGAGGCCGTCCCAGTTCAGGATCACGAGGCTCACCACTTCGCCGATGCCGAGCGTCGCGATCGACACATAGTGCCCGCGCAGCCGGAATGCTGGATAGACGAGCAGCGGGCCGAGAACGGCCGTAATGACGCCAGCGCACGGGATCGTCACGGCCGGCGGACAGCCGAGATCCGACGACAGCAGCGCCGACGCATACGCGCCGATCACGAGCAACGCCGCGTGGCCGAGCGAGATCTGCCCGACCGTGCCCGCGACCAGCGTGAGGCTCAGCGCGAGCAGCCCGTACAGCCACGCGTTGGTCAGCGTCTGCAGCACGTATGGCGACGCGCCGAGCCACGGCAGCACGGCCGCCGCCACGATCAGCGCAACGAGGACCGGACGCGGCACGCGCACGGCCTTCGCGGCCGCGAGGAAGGTGCCCGTCATCGGCTCGGGCGGCAGCGCGCGGTTCGCGCTGAACAGCGCGTTCGGCCGCCACACGAGGAACACGATCAGCAGCCCGAACGCGAACAGGTCGCGATAGCTGGTGCCGAACAGCGCGACGCCGTAGCTTTCGACGAGACCGAGCAGCAGGCTGCCCGCGATCGCGCCCGGCACGTTGCCGAGCCCGCCGATCAGCAGCGCGACCACGCCCTTCAGCGTGGCCTGGAAGCCCATCGCCGGATCGATGCTGTTGTAGTACATGCCGACCAGCAGCCCGCTCACGCCGCCGAGCGCGCACGCGATCGCGAACACGGTCTGGTTC